>NZ_CP063418.1:1349177-2698355 GCF_013184985.2 Actinomyces faecalis | reverse complement strand
TCTCAGTAAGAGGCCCTGAAATTCGTTTGACCCTGCGGGAAGACGAACCGTATCGTGGTGAGGACGTTCGTGTGGAGTCACGTCCCGGTCCATGGGGCAGCCAGCACGAGCGACAGTGCCGCGAATCCCGTGACGCACTGTTCCGATCATCCGACCAGGAGTACACCCGTGAGCAAGCGGACCTTCCAGCCGAACAACCGTCGTCGCGCCAAGGTGCACGGCTTCCGCACGCGCATGAGCACCCGCGCCGGCCGCGCCGTTCTCGCGTCCCGCCGTCGCAAGGGCCGCGCGCGTCTCGCTGCCTGACACGTGCTCCCGGCCGCGCACCGGATGCTGCGGAGTGAGGACTTCACGACCGCGGTGAGGTCGGGTGCGCGCGCAGGCAGCCGCAGGCTCGTCATCCACTACAGCGCCGGCGAGACCGGGGACACGACCCCGGCCCTCGTCGGCGTCGTCGTGCCTAAGAAGCAGGTCCCCAGGGCCACGCACCGCAACCGGATCAAGCGACGCGTTCGTGCTCTCATGCGTGAGCGAGTGGCGAGTCTTGAGCCAGGAAGCAGGATCGTGCTGCGCGGGCTGGCTGGTGCCGACGGCGCTTCGAGCCAGGAGCTGGCCAAGGACCTGGACCGCCTGCTTGCGCGCGGTCAGCAGGCTGGTTCGCGTCGTGCGGGTACGTCCTCATGAGCTCGCGGCAGCCTCTGCTCACCAGGGTGGTGCTGGCGCCGGTACGTGGCTACCAGCGCTGGGTCTCTCCGGCGTTGCCTCGTCGGTGCCGTTACTACCCGACCTGCTCGGCCTACGCCGTCGAGGCGGTCCAGGTGCACGGTCCGGCCAAGGGCGTCGTGCTAGCGCTGTGGCGTCTGGCTCGTTGCAACCCTGTGACGCGTGGCGGCGTGGACCACGTGCCTGAGCCGGGGCAGTGGCGCTACCACTATCCCCGCGACATCCCTCGACCCGAGGCAGGTGCGGCGACGTCGTCGCTCTGACTCAAGCCGTGGCCGGCACAGTCGGCCGGTGGCCGCACGAGATCTGTGGCCACGCCCCATCACAAGGAGTGCAATGGACGCGATCCTCTGGCCGCTGAAGGTGGCTGTCGCCTGGGTCATGGTCAACATCCACAAGGCCCTGGTCTTCATCGGCCTGCCGGACGGCCCTGGCGCGGCGTGGGTGCTGTCGATCGTGGGACTGACGGTCTTCGTGCGGCTGCTCATCATGCCGCTGTTCGTCAAGCAGATTCGTGCCAGCCGTGGCATGCAGCTGATGCAGCCCGAGCTCCAGGCGCTCCAGGCGAAGTACAAGGGCAAGACCGACCCGGCCTCCCGCCAGCGCCAGCAGGAGGAGATGATGGCGCTGTACCGCAAGCACGGCACCAACCCCTTCTCCTCGTGCATGCCGATCCTGGTACAGATGCCGGTCTTCTTCGCCCTCTTTCGGGTGCTGGCCTCGCTGCAGGCCGTGGCGACCGGAACCTACGCGAACCACGACTCGATCGGGCCGCTCACGGCCGAGCTGGCTGAGGACGTCCAGGCCTCCACCCTCTTCGGGGCGCACCTGTCTGAGTCCTTCATGAACTCCTCGGACGTGACGACCAAGGTCGTCACGGTCCTCATGATTATCGCGATGTCGGTGAGCCAGTGGTACACCATGGCCCAGCTGACGATGAAGAACATGCCCGAGTCAGCCAAGAACTCGGACAACCCCATGATGCGCTCCCAGCGCATGATGATGACGATCATGCCGATCTTCTTCGCCTTCACCGGTGTCCAGTTCCAGATTGGTGTCCTGGTCTACTGGGTGACCACCAACCTGTGGACCATGGGTCAGCAGTTCCTCACGATCCGCAACATGCCCGCGCCAGGCTCTGAGGCGGAGAAGAAGTACCGCGCACGCGTCAACGCTAAGCGCGCACGCAAGGGTCTGCCGAGCCTGGAGGAGGAAGAGGCAGCCAAGCGCGCTGCGGAGCTCGAGGCTGCCGGGAAGACCGGTGGTCAGCGGGTCCAGCCTGTACGCAAGAACCGCCAGAAACGTGCTGGTTCAGCTCTTCCCCAGACCGAGGAGCAGCGTTATCAAGAGAACCAAGCGGAGACCGAGTCGGCGATCGAGGAGATCGAGACCAATATCGTGGGTCTGACTCCCGAGGAGATCGCCCGCCGTCGCTATGAGAAGCGCGCGCGCCAGCGTCAGCAGCGCAAGAAGTCCAACGGCAAGAAGCGCAAGTCGCGCTGAGCCGCCCCACCCAGGCCCTAGAGAACGGAACCCCTCATGAGCGAGAACACTACTGACTCCACCACTGTCAAGCGCCTCGAGGAGGAGGGCGAGGTCGGCGCGGACTACCTCGAGGAGCTCCTCGACATCGCCGACCTCGGCGGAGACATCGACATCGACATCGACCACGGTCGCGCCTCGGTCGCCATCGTCGCCTCGGAGGAGGGCGACGAGCGCGAGCTGGCTGACCTCGTGGGTCGTGACGGTGAGGTCCTCGAGGCCGTCCAGGAGCTGACCCGGCTGGCGGTCCAGGCACGTACGGGTAACCGCTCACGTCTCATGCTCGACATCAACGGCTACCGTGCCGCTCGTCGTGCTGAGCTGACGAAGGTCGCCCAGGAGGCGGTCGCCAAGGTTCAGGCCACTGGCGAGACCGTGGCCCTGGAGCCGATGAACCCCTTTGAGCGCAAGGTCTGCCACGACGTCGTCGCGGCTGCTGGCCTGGTCTCGGAGTCCGAGGGGGCTGAGCCGCACCGGCACGTCGTCGTCCTTCCTGCTGAGCAGCAGGATGAGGCGGATGAGCAGGACTGACTCGAAGCCATGAGCGAGACGACGCCTGTGCAGGGTGACGGGGTGGTCCCGGCGGGTGACCAGGCCGCGGCGGGGGAGGACTTCGAGCAGCCGACGGCGCAGATGCGTGAGATGTTCGGTGTCGCCTTCTCGGCGGCTGAGCACTTTGCCGACATGCTGGTTGCCGAGGGCGAGCTGCGTGGGCTGGTGGGGCCGCGTGAGCTACCACGGCTGTGGTCGCGGCACATCGTCAACTCTGCCGCCGTCGTCCCCTTCCTGCCCAAGCGGGGAACGGTGGCGGATGTAGGGTCAGGTGCGGGCTTCCCGGGCATTGTTGTCGCATTAATGCGTCCAGATCTAGATGTAACGCTTATCGAAACGATGGAGCGGCGGGTCGAGTGGCTCGAGCTCGTCGTGGCCGAGCTGGATCTGGACAACGTCATGGTCCGGAGGGCACGTGCTGAGGAGATCAAGGACCGCTACGACGCCGTGACGGCGCGAGCGGTTGCGAACCTCTCGAAGCTGGTGCGCCTGACCTCAGGACTCCTTCGGCCGGGTGGCAGCCTGCTGGCTCTCAAGGGTGCGAAGGCGCAGCAGGAGGTCGACGACGCCACGTACGTCATCAAGAAGGCCAAGCTGGAGCCGGCGGTGATTCACGAGGTTGTCACCCCGGGCGAGGAGCTGACCCGCGTCATTGAGGTGCGTCGTCATCGCGGATAGAACCCGGGTGCCTCGGCGTGTGCCGACCAGCCGAGTTGTGACTGATGTGGGGGTCACTGTCGTGGACAGTGGCCCCCACAGTTCATGTCAGTGGACTCACGTAGACTGGGCTGCCTGGGGAGTGACCCCACAGCTCTGGTCGTCCGAGGAGGACAGGTTTGTCAGATTCGTCCATCTTCGACCAGCTCCGGGCTGATCACGCAGCCTTGAACCAGGTGACCGCTGAAGGTTTTCCTCGTCCCGAGCAGACTCGGGTGATTGCCGTGGCGAACCAGAAGGGTGGTGTCGGTAAGACCTCGACGACTGTCAACGTCGCGGCTGCGCTGGCGGAGGCTGGTCTCAATGTCCTGGTCATCGACGCCGACTCTCAGGGAAATGCCTCAACCGCCCTGGGTGTTCCGCACGGCGAGGAGGACGTGACGCTCTATGACGTCATGGTTGAGGGAGTACCAGTTGCCGACGTCGCTGTCCAGACACGCTTCGCGCCGACTCTGTGGTGCGTGCCGTCCTCGATCGATGTCGCTGCCGTCGAGATCGAGCTCATCAGCTCTCCTCAGCGAGAGTCCCGATTGAGGCTGGCCCTGCGTGAGTACCTCATCACTCTTCGCGAGGCGGGGCAGGAGCGTCTCGACTACGTCCTCATCGACTGTCCACCGAGCCTCGGCATCATGACGATCAACGCCTTCGTCGCCGCTGGTGAGGTCCTCATTCCGATGCAGGCCGAGTACTACGCTCTTGAGGGTCTGGCCCTGCTGACGCGTTCGGTGGAGAGGATCGCGCAGATCCACAACCCGGCGCTAGGCGTGTCCATGATCGTCCTCACCATGTTTGACAAGCGCACAACCTTGGCACGTGATGTCGAGGAAGAGGTTCGGACCTACTTCCCGCAGGCCACGCTTGAGACGAGGATCCCACGATCAGTGAGGATCGCGGAGGCGCCGTCTTATGGAGCCCCTGTGGTCTACTGGGACCCCCGGTCAACGGGCGCCGTGGCCTACAAGGTCCTGGCTCAGGAGATTGCGCAACGTGGAGCGCAGGGACGTACTGAACTGGAGGAGAACTGATGGCACAGAAGAAGCGTGGCCTGGGTCGGGGTCTGCAGGCACTTATTCCTGAGGCGCAGGCAGAGAACCCGTCCCGTCGTCCTTCAGACGTCTTCTTTCCCTCCGCTGCCGGAGCTGAGACGAGCGATGGCGCAGCCTCTACGCATGCCGCAACCATCGCGTCGACGCTGTTGGCGCCGTCGAAGCGTATGCAGGCTTCCAAGCGCGGCGGGCAGCGTGAGGCTCAGGATGTTTCACGTGAAACATCGGGTGAGGCGATTGGTGTCGTCGAGCAGTCGGAGAGTGTTTCACGTGAAACACTGCGTGCTGAGGCCGGACAGGGACGGGTCAGTGACCCCAGCGACCCCAGTGCGGCGTTCGAGAGCGCGCCCGCTGCGGCGGGCCTGGTCCCGGTACCCGGCGCCACCTTCGCCGACCTGCCTGTCGAGCTGATCGCCCCGAATCCGCGTCAGCCACGCCAGGTCTTTGATGAGGAAGACATCGCCGAGCTCGCGGCCTCGATCAAGGAGGTGGGGCTGCTTCAGCCGATCGTCGTGCGTCGCATCGACGGTACTGACGGTGAGGCGACGCGCTATGAGCTGATCATGGGGGAGCGCCGCCTTCGGGCCTCACGAGAGGCTGGGCTGGAGACGATCCCTGCTGTCGTTCGGTATACCGAGGACGAGGACCTGCTCCGGGACGCACTCCTAGAGAATCTCCACCGCGTCCAGCTCAATCCACTGGAGGAGGCTGCCGCTTACCAGCAGCTGCTTGAGGACTTCAGCTGCACTCACGCGGAGCTCTCCACCCGTATCGCGCGTTCTCGCTCGCAGATCTCCAACACGTTGCGGCTCATGAAGCTCCCTCCCTTAGTGCAGAGGCGGTTGGCGGCTGGAGTGCTGTCAGCCGGTCATGCGAGAGCCCTCCTCGGGCTCCCTGACGCTGCGGCCATGGAGAGGCTGGCGCAGCGCATCGTTGCCGAAGGACTGTCCGTGCGCGCGACGGAGGAGCTCGTGGCACTGCACGATGAGCCGGTGGGGGAGGTCAAGGCGCCCGCACTGCGGTCACGGAGCATCCCGATGCCGCAGCTGTCGAGCCGCCTGTCGGACGTGTTTGACACACGCGTCAAGGTGACCCAGGGTGCCAAGAAGGGCAAGATCACGATCGAGTTCGCGGGAACAGAGGACCTCGCCCGCATCGTCGAGGCCCTGGCACCGGGAACTGACCCGCGTGAAAGCTGAGGCCGCTACATGCCGACGCTGACGCAGCGGCGACCATGACAGCAGGAGGCCGGTCAGTGTTTCACGTGAAACACTGACCGGCCTCCTGCATGGGGCCTCTTGTGTGGGACGTCAAGACTGAGGCAGACCGACGTTTCCGGCGCGTGGATCCAAGGCTCAGTGCGCGCTCCGTTCTGCCCCGACCGGGGCAGTCTGACATACGCCGACCGGTCAAGGGCCAGAAGCCCGGGGGGCGAGAAGGTCTGGGGTCAGGAGTGCACGAGAGGATGACGAACGAGCGCGTCGTAGAGACCGGGGAGATCCCCCTCGGCCTCAGCGGCCAGTGGGAGCAGGGAGGTCTCTGTCATCCCGGGGACCACGTTGACGTCAATGAACCAGGGTGTGCCCTCGTCGTCGAGAATGAGATCCGTGCGAGAGACGTTTCCGAGGCCAAGGGTCCGGTGCACGGACACGGCCATCTCCTGGACCAGCTCCGTCTCCTGAGCGGTCAGCCGTGCCGGAGCAAAGTACTCCGAGCGACCAGGGTTATAGCGTGCATCGAAGTCGTACTGGCCCTCAGCGACCACCTCAACGGGCGGCAGCGCACGTGGACCATCGCCCGCATCGACGACTGATACGGCGATCTCGCGGCCGTTGACGTATGCCTCGATGAGCGCACGCTCGTCGTAGGCGAAGCAAGCCACCATGGCGTTACGCAGCTGATCAGCGTCAGTAGCTAGCGACACTCCGAGGCCAGAGCCACCCTGCTGCGGCTTCACCACAACGGGAAGGCCGAGCCTGCTCACGACGGTACCGAGAACCTCCTGGGCGCCGAGCTGGGAGAAGTAGGCCTTGGGCAGGGTCAGGGAGTCTGGCGTCTTCACACCTGCCGCACGCACGCCGGCTTTTGCCGTGGGCTTGAAGGAGGCGCGCTGGCACCCGTCGGAGTGCGTCCCGACGTAGGGGAGGTCGAGAGCAATGAGGATGTTCTGCAACCCCCCGTCCTCGCCGGGACCGCCGTGGACCAGCGGCCACACGACGTCAGGCCCGAAGGCGCGAAGTGAGGCAATGGTTCGGGCGTCGACGTCGAGCACGAGGACGGTGTGGCCGAGGTGCTTGAGCACCTGTGCGACGCGGTTGCCTGAGCGCAGGGAGATGTCGCGCTCGTGACTCAGTCCACCGGCGAGAATCGCGATGCGCAGGGGCTCGGATGAGGATGGGGCGGTGTAGGTGGTCATCGTGTTCCTCAGATCTGGTCGGGTGCGGGGGCGACGACGCCGTCGTCATCGCGGGAGCGGGCTGGGCCGAATAGCGTGACAAGGTCGAGGTCTCTGACCACGACCTCAGAGAGCCGACGGACGCCCTCGCGGATCTCAGTGGGTTCCGGGTAGCAGAAGGACAGACGCATGTGGTCACGGCCGGCTCGCCCGCCGGCGTAGAAGGCCGTGCCGGAGACGTAGGCGACCAGGTTCGTGACAGCACGCGGAAGCATCTCCTTGGCGTCCAGCCCGTCAGGGAGTCCGACCCAGACATAGAAGCCGCCATCGGGCACGTTCCACGTGCACATCGGCATGAACTCGTTGAGAGCCTCCACCATAGTGTCACGACGCCTGCGGTACATCCCACGGAACTCGCGGATCTGCGCTTTCCAGTCAAAGCTGTCGAGATACATCGCGATGGAGTACTGGCCGACGGAGGACGGGCACAGGATCGCCGCCTCCGAAGCGAGCTTCATCTTGTCCCGCACAGCCGGAGGAGCGACGGCCCAGCCGACCCTGTAGCCGGGTGCGAAGATCTTGGAGAAGGAGCCGAGGTAGACCACGTCGTCAGGGGCCAGTGTCTTGAGAGCCGTGTAGGTCTGTCCCCCGAAGCCGAGAAGACCGTACGGGTTGTCCTCGACGATCAGGATGTGGTGGCGGCGGCAGATCTCGATGACCTGTGGACGTCGCTCCTCAGACAGCGTCACCCCGGCCGGATTGTGAAAGTTGGGCAGGCAGTAGAAGAACTTGATGGAGTGACCCTCGCGCTCGAGCTGGGTGATGCGCTCCTCTAGGGCCTCAGGAATGACTCCGTCAGCGTCGATCTCCACGTGCTGGACGTCAGCCTGGTAGGTCGAGAAGATGCTGAGAGAACCGACGTAGGTGGGTGCCTCAGCCAGGATGACGTCACCTGGGTCGATGAAGAGCTCGGTGATGATGTCGACAGCCTGCTGCGAGCCAGTGGTGACGATGATGTCCTCAGGGTCGGCGTCGATGCCTTCCAGCGCCATGATCTCGGGGATCTTCTCACGCAGCGCAGGAAGGCCCTGCCCGTTGCCGTACTGGAGCGCCCGACCGCCGTCCTTGCGGATCATCTGGGCCGTGGCATCAGCGAGGCGGTCGAGGGGGAGGTCCTTGAGGTTGGGCATGCCACCAGCGAGGGACACGACTTCAGGGCGCGAGGCGACGGCGAACAGGGACCTGGTCTCGGAGGCGCGCAGCCCATGAGCTCGTGCTGCATAGGAGTCCAGCCAGGGATCGAGTCGGTTCCCACGTACCTGGTGCGCGTCAGTCACGTCCAGCTCCTCTCAGGCGGGACCTTCCGCGCCTAGAGCACAAGTTTGCCACGTGGTGGCGGCTCACAGAGATCACGATCACTGTGTAGGAACAGAGGATGGATGTTTCACGTGAAACATCGCCGGGACACCGGTGCCAGCAGCGGGAGCCGCACTCAGGCCAGTGCTGAGGCGACGATGAGGGCTCGCAGCTGCGCGACGTCGTCGTCACTCTCCGTCACGTACTGCTCAGAGTCCAGGAGATCCCGAAGCTCGGGAGCGACGGGCGGCTCCGAGCCGATCGCCTCGGCCACGGTCCCACCGAACTTGGCTGCCTTCGCGGTCTCCAGCACGAATGTGGGGAATCCGGGCTCCATCTCGCGTAGGGCGACGGTCACGCCGTCGGCGGTGTGCGGATCGATGAGACGGCCTGTGGCGTCGTGGACCTGACGGATGGTTGCGAGGCGGTCCGCGTGAGTGGATCTGCCGGAGACGAATCCGAACTCGTCACGCATCCGTGAGCGGTGTGCGGACAGGTCAAGGCGACCGCGCTGCTCGAGCTCCCGCCACGCGGGGATGAAGGCCTCTTCGCCGAGAAGCTGGTGGATGAAGCGCTCGAGGTTGGAGGCGCGTGAGATGTCCATGGACGGGCTGGAGGTCGCAAGCGTGTCTGCTCCTGCTCGTGGGGCGTAGACGCCGGTGCGGAAGAACTCGTCCAGGACGTCGTTCTCGTTCGTGGCAAGGATCAGCCTGCGGATCGGCAGCCCCATGCTGCGTGCGAGGTGCCCGGCGTAGATGTTGCCGAAGTTTCCGCTGGGAACCGCGACGTCGATACGGAAGGTGGCACGCTGCTCGGTCGACAGGGTGTCAGTGGCACGCAGCCATGTCCACACGTAGTACACGACCTGGGCCGCGATACGACCGAAGTTGATGGAGTTGACCGCACCGATAGAGTAACGGCTCTTGAAGCTGGCGTCGGCGTTGACCGCCTTGACGAGGTTCTGACAGTCGTCAAAGACTCCGGCCACCGCAATGTTGTGGATGTTGGGGTCACTCAGGCTGTACATCTGCGCACGCTGCACAGCACTCATCCGCCCCTGAGGGGAGAGCATAAAGACGGAGACGCCCTCCTGGCCGCGGAAGGCGTGCTCAGCAGCCGAGCCGGTGTCACCGCTCGTGGCACCGAGGATGTTGAGGACCTTGCCCTGTCCTCGCAGCACGTAGGGGATGGCCTGGCCCAGGAACTGCATGGCAAGGTCCTTGAAGGCCATTGTGGGCCCCTCGGACAGGCCGACGAGCCCGAGCCCGGCAGAGACCTCGCTGAGGCTGCTCAGGGGGACGGCGGGGGAGGGGAAGCGGTGCGGGCCGTAGGCCTGAGCGGTCAGCGTACGCAGGTCCTCGGTATCGATGTCGGTGGCGTACAGACCGATGACACGCGCGGCGAGCTCGGGGTAGCTCAGCGGGCGCAGCTCCTCCAGGTCAGCTGCTCCCACCTGTGGGATCTCGGCCGGGACAGCCAGTCCACCGTCAGGTGCGAGCCCGGACAGGAGCACGTCAGTGAAACCGAGGGGCTCCATGCCCCCGCGCGTGGAGATGAACTGCATGTCCTCCGCCTTCACAAGCCGCTGATGCGGCCTCAGTGTACTGGTGGCTGGGTGCGGGAGCAGGAGCCTCCGTATGGCGGGCGGCCCACCTGCGACGAGCGCCGCCCACGTGAGTGGACGGCGCTCACCACGCTCAGGTACGGCGTGGACAGACGATCTCGTCGATGCGTCTCAGGCGAGAACCTTCTCGACCTCAGCCTTGAAGGCAGCCTTGGGGCGCGAGCCGGCGAACTGGTGGAAGACCTCGCCGTCGCGGATCACGGCGAAGGTCGGGATCGACTGGACGCCGTAGGAGCGGGCCGTCGCCGGGTTGGCGTCGACGTCGACCTTGACGAACTTGACGCGGTCACCGAGCTCGGCGGCAACCTCGTCGACGATGGGAGCCATCTGGCGGCACGGGCCGCACCAGGTGGCCCAGAAGTCGACGACGACGGGGGTGTCCGAGGACAGGACCTCGTCAGAGAAGGTGGCGTCGGTGACGTCGAGTGCGTTGGACATGAGGTTTCTCCTTGGATGAAGTGGTCGCGGATGTGGCTACGAGATATGGCGGCCGGTAGCTTGGTGGCTCAGGCCTGGAAGGGAAGCGAGGTAGTGCTCGGCGTCCAGTGCCGCGCGGCAACCGGAGCCCGCAGCGGTGATCGCCTGCTGGTAGACCGGGTCGGCGACGTCGCCGCAGGCGAAGACGCCGGGGATCTTGGTGCGCTGGCTGGGGGCCTCGACACGGATGTAGCCCGCAGGGTCGAGGTCAAGCGCGTCGGCGACGAGCTCGGAGCGCGGGGTCTGGCCGATAGCCACGAACAGCCCGGCAGCCGGCAGGTCCCGACGCTCCCCGGTGACAGTGTCCTCCAGGGTGACGGACTCCAGAGCCTGCTCGCCGTGCAGGGCGACGACCTGGGAGTTCCAGGCGAAGGAGATCTTCGGGTCATCCATGGCCTTACGGGCCATAGCGGCCGAGGCGCGGAGGGAGTCGCGACGGTGGACCACCGTCACCGAGCTGCCGAAGCGGGAGAGGAAGGTGGCCTCCTCCATGGCGGAGTCACCACCGCCGACGACGACGATGTCCTGGTCCTTGAAGAAGAAGCCGTCGCAGGTGGCGCAGTAGGACACACCGTGCCCGGACAGACGCTCCTCACCGTCCAGGCCGAGCTTGCGGTACTCCGAGCCGGTGGAGATGATGACCGAGCGGGTCTCGTAGACCTCGTCATCAGTGGTGACGCGCTTGACCTCGCCCTCCAGGTCCAGGGCGGTGACGTCCTCGTAGCGGATGTCCGCACCGAGGCGCTCGGCCTGCTCCTGCATGTGGGTCATGAGGTCGGGGCCCATGATGCCCTCGGTGAAGCCGGGGTAGTTCTCGACCTCGGTGGTGTTCATCAGCGCGCCACCCGCCGTGACTGATCCTGCCAGCACGATCGGTGACAGCTGCGCACGTGCTGCGTAGATGGCAGCGGTGTACCCGGCTGGTCCGGAGCCGACGATGATGACGTCGTGGATCATGGCTCTCCTCATGTCGAGCGTTCAGGAGGGTCGGCGTGACCCTGCCTCCAGTATTGTCTGTGGAACAGGTGATAGGACGCGAATGTTCCGAAGTATTTACCTATCGAAGAGTGATCTCGCCGATAGTCACCTTGAGGAGCCCGTCGGAGGCGGTGGGAAGCTCAGTGACCCACACCACTATCGAGCTCGTGGTGGTCGCGGGTATCTCGAAGGTCGTCGTGCCCTCGGTGAAGGCACCCTCAGCCAGCAGGGTCCCGCCCTGAGGGTCCTCAGGCGAGGTCGAGCGGATCTCGACGTGCCCGCCGCTGCCGGTGCCCTGCATGTCGATGGCGGAGACCTCAGCCTCCTGCGCCAGTGTCACACCGACGCCCAGCCCCTGCTTCCAGGCCAGGGAGGAGGACGCGTAGTAGCGCGAGTACCACGAGGTCGCCGGGTCACCGTCAACGAGAGCGGAGGCGAGCTCGGGGTGCTCGTTGTCGTCCCCGTGGGGATCCAGGGACTGCGCCCCAGAGACCGTGATCGGTGCCGCTGCCTCCTCGGCCTGCGACTGTGCCTGACCGTCCTCCTGGGCCTCATCCGGGGTCGTGGCGGCTACCGTGGGAACTGTCTTGGCGGCCGGGACGTCCTCGTCGCTGATCTTGAGGCTCGCCAGGGACAGCAGGTTGGTCACTGCGAAGAAGGCGCCGACGAGCACGGTGACGAGAGCGGCGACAAGCACTATCGCCGTCGTCCGGCTGACGGCGCGCGAGGCCTCCTGCTCCTCCTCGCTCACTGCCGGGCTCTCAGGGCTCTCAGGCTCGGGTGCCGGAGCGGGAGCTGGCTCAGGCTCGGGAGCTGACGGCGTGCTCGGGCGGGGCAGGGCAGACGCCGGGGGCTCCAGGACCTCGTCCGCGTCGAGCGCGGGGTCCAGAGTGGGGGCCGACGGCGTCAACGAGCTCGGCCCACTGGCCTGCGCCGGGTCGGGGGTGAGGGCTGAGGGCGCGGGTGCCTGTGCTGCGACTGGCTGTGCAGGGGCCTGATCCTGGTCGCCGGAACCTGCAGCACGGCTCGAGCGTCGGCTGCTCGCCAGCGCCCCGAGACGCCCGAGAAGCCCCTGAGCGGCGTCGACCAGACCAGAGCCCAGGGCGCCGGTGGCCGAGGACGGGGGCGTCGCCTCGGACGCAGGCTCCTGGACGGGAAGGACAGAGGTGTCCCAGGGGCTGAGAAGCGCAGCCACCTCGGCCGCCGAGGTCGGGGGCGCTGCTCCCCAGGTCTGGGCGACGAGGGCGTCGAGGTCAGCGTCGGAGTCAGACATCCCTGAGGCGAGCGTGGAGGGTGCCACGGGTGTGCCACCGCTGAGCGGGGCCGAGGGGATGCCGGTCCGCTTGCCGGGCCATCGGCCCGTGAGGCTGAAGTAGAGGAGCTCGACCAGTGCGTGGGCGTCAGCGCGGTCGGCTGCCAGGGGGTCGTTCCTGTCAGCCTCCAGGCCCAGCACCGCGGCCTCGATGCCCACGCCACACACCTGCACCGAGCCGTTGGGACGGATGCGCACGGAGTCGGGGGAGAGGTTGAGGTGGTGCAGGTCCCTGCGCGAGCAGGCGTCAAGGACCTGGGCGACCTCGCCGACGACCGCGCGGGCCTGGGCGGGTGTGAGGCCGGTGGCGGCCAGGACGGACAGCGGCTGGCCGGCAGTGGGTTCGGTGACGATGAAGGCGGGGTTGCCCTGCTCGACGTCGTAGACGCGCTGCATCCGCTGGTCCTCCACCAGGACGGCGCGTGTGGCAGCCTCCAGGACCTCGCGGCGGCAAGGGGTGATGTCCGTCAGGGACAGGACGGTGACTGGCCGGTCCAGGATCGTGTCCTGACCACGATGTCGCAGGACGCGCGGGAGCGTGGCAGGCAACGGAGAGACCAGTTGGTAGCGACCGGAGCCGATCGGCGTGCCGTCACCCATGGTGTCCCCTCCCGTGCGCAGTGACGCATACATCCCGATTCTATCGGCAGCAGCGCCAGGCATCGGAACCCCGCTGGCGGCCGGGACGGGTGCGGGTGCGTGGTCAGCAGGCTCGGCGGCCGGCAGGGCCAGGGCTTGTCCGCCCCGTCGGACCGCACGGCCCAGCCCGCCAGGCAGTCGGGCGCCCAGCGCCAGCAGGACCTTGGAGGCGGGGCGGAACAGGACCCCGAGCTCGCTCACGCGCAGCACCCGAGCCACGGCCAGGTAGACCAGCGTCATGACCACGGCGGTCACGAGGATGATGACCAGGGCGTCCAGGGCGCGCGTGCCGGTCATCGAGCCGTCGGCCGGGCCGATAAGACCGCGCGTGAGCACGCCGACGACGACCGCCAGGGCCGCTGAGGCGATGAGACGGGCGTAGGTGGACAGGATGCGTCGGCCGTCCAGGTCCGGCAGGTGGCGACGCAGCAGCGGGATGATCGCGACGCACGCGGCAGCCAGGGAGATCGTGTTTCCGGCCGCAGCCAGCACCATCCAGTGCGTGGCCGGGGCCAGCAGGAACGCCAGCAGGCAGGACAGGACGGCGATGCTGCCCACGACGCAGTCAGCGGCCAGCAGGCGCTTGGTGTCCGCGTAGGCCAGCATGACGCGCTGAGTAGTGAACCAGGCGCCCTGGAAGATGATGCCGACGGCCAGGACCGACAGGATCGGTGCCGAGGCGTCGGCCACCTCGCGGGAGATCGAGGGGACGAAGAGCTGGAGGGCAGGGCCTGCCAAGGTCATGATCCCGGCGGCGAAGAGCACCGTGAACACGGCGATCGAGCGCAGCCCCAGCGACAGGTCGTCACGCACGCCCTCGGCGTCACCGGCCGCAGCCTTCTCACTCATACGCGTGAACAGCGCGGTGATGATCGAGGTGGTGATGAGGGACTGCGGGAGCATGTAGACCAGCAGCGCGTTGGCGTACATCGTCGTCGAGGGGACGATGACGTCGGCGTACCGGGCTGACTCCGCGGCCGTGACGGCGCGTGACCCCAGGTTGGTCACCGCCAGGTCCCCCAGCGAGACGATGGCGGTACCCAGCAGCGCCCACAACGCGACCTTGGACATCGAGCCCAGGCCTAGTCCGCGCACACCGAAAACGAGACGTGGACGGAAGCCGCAGCGGCGCAGGGGGACGTAGAGGACCAGCGCCTGGACCGCGATGCCCAGCGTCGAGCAGCCGCCGATGAGGATGACGCGGCTAGCGTCCCAGATGCCAGGGTCCTGCCCAGCGGAGTAGCCGCCGTACAGGTGGAGGTAGGCCAGGATCGAGGCGATGGAGATGATGTTGTTGAGCACCGGCGACCACATGTAGGGGCCGAAGCTGTGACGGGCGTTGAGGACCTGGCCCCACAGGGCGTACAGGCCGTAGAAGAAGACCTGCGGCATGCACCAGAAGGCGAAGGCGAAGGCCAGCGGCTGCCAGCGTCCCAGGCCCGAGGCGTAGAGCATGATGACCACAGGGGCTGCCACGGTGAGGACGGCGGAGACCGCCGCGATGAGCAGGCCCGCAGCGGTCAGGATCCGGTTGACCAGCTCCTCACCGTTCCTCTGGCGCATCGCACGTACGATCTGCGGCACGAGGATGGCGTTGAGGACACCGCCGATGATGAGGTTGTAGAGCTGGGTGGGCAGCATGTTGGCGACGTTGAAGGCGTCAGCCGCTCCCGACGCCGTCGCCCCCAGGGCCGCGATCAGCAGCGCGTTGCGCACGAGGCCGAGGACGCGTGAGGTCAGGGTGCCTGCCGCCATGACGACGCTGGAGCGTGCGATCGAGGACTGGCTCATGGGGCCTCCTAGCCGGCTTCAGTGGTGGACGCGCGGGCGCCGGCGGTGGCCGGGGCCTTGAGGGACTGGCCGTCGGCGTCGGAGCGACGTCCGCGCCGGACCGTGCGCACGATGCCGACCACCAGCATGACGGCGAGCACCGCCGCGATCACGGTGGTGCCCAGGGACTCCCAGTCGGCGCGGACCCGGGTGTGCAGCGTCAGCGGGGTACCGACCGGCGTGCCGTCGGCAGACAGCAGGGTGATGTGGACGTCGACGTCTCCGCTGCCAACCGCCTTGATCGGGATGGTGACAGAGACCTGCCCGTGGGCCGGGACCGTGGCCGTGACGTCCTTGACGGCCTGGAGCCGGGTCGAGCTCGGTCGAAGCCTCACCTGCACGGTGACCTCCTGGTCCAGACCTGACTGGATCCGCAGCGGCAGGTCAGCCGAGGAGGAGATGACGTTGATCGTCGAGGAGGGCACCACGGTGACGCGGCTGGTCACCGCGGTGCCGGCTGAACGAGCCTGGTCAAGGTAGGCCGTGCGTGCCTCCGCGTCCGAGCGCCACGAGGTGGCCGCAGCCCAGGAGGTCACGTCAGTGGCGGTCCCCAGGGCCGGGGACGGAGAGCTGAGGACGGAGGCGATCGAGGCCAGGTCAGAGCTGAGCTGCCGGGCCTCAACCAGCTCCTCCTGCGTCAGCTCGCCCGGGGCGGAGTCCGTCTGCGGCGGCTGCGAGCGCTCAGCCTGGGTGCCGGCCTCCTGCTCCTGCTGCACGGAGTCAAGGAGCCCGGTCAGGTCCTGGGCCGAGGTCCACGACGAGCTGAGCAAGGACCCCAGCCGCTTTCCCAGGACCTCCGGGGAGGTCCGGGCCGCGTCCTCGCGGCTGACGGTGACGACGAGGTTGCGGTGGCGGTTAGGTGCCTGGCGGGTCAGGATCGCAGACTCAGCACGGATCAGCTGACGGGTGTCGAGCTCGGAGCCGGTCCGAGCCACCTGCTCGCCGTCGGCGGAGGCAGCAGGAAGCTGACCGGCCAGTGCCGCGGTCAGGTCGGTCTCAGGGACGAGGACGGTGCGGCCATGGGTGCTCGTCCCTCCTGACGGGGTGTAGGTCAGGTCCTCGGAGACCGCCAGGTCCCCGGCCTGGGCGACGACGGAGGTCACCGACTGCGGGAGCAGGTCCAGGGTCGTGGTGTCCAGGGGGCCGGTGGCCAGGACCGTCGTCGTCACGACGTCGTCCCAGGAGCCGACGGCCTGCTGGGAGCGGGCCAGGGCGGAGGAGATCTCCTCCACCTGCCCGAGGTGGGCCAGGGCCGTGAGGTCAGCGTCCGCCCACGGCAGGGCGATGACCGTGCCCTTGGTCAGTGCGTCGCGTACGGCCTGGCGCAGCTCAGCAAGACGAGCGGAGGACACCGCGACACGAGGGTGGTCACCCGCTGCAGCGGCGGCAGGGCCAGAGGGCGAGCCGCCTGCCTCGTTGGCCGGGGTGGCGCTCGCGGCCGGAAGCGGGGAGGCGTCGTCGGAGGCAGGATCCGAAGGGCTGTCCTGCGCGGTCGTGGCCTGCTGAGGAGCCTGCGGCGCGTCAGGGGAGTCGGTGGAGGACCCTTCCGGCTCCGCCTGGGACTCATCCGGTTCAGCCGTGGCGCCGAGGACCTCCATGAGCGCGGGGTCGACGGCGAGGACCACCCCGGGCCCGGCCAGCGAGAGCAGGCCGGTGACCCGTGTGACGAGGTCGTCCACCGCGTCGTGCTGGCTGGCGGTCTGCCCGGAGCCGTCCTCGGTCTCGGGCAGGGAGGTCTGTGAGGCGGTGGCCTGCGAGGGAGAGGGCGAGCTGGCGGCCTCAGCCGAGGTACCGTCCTCCGGCGCCGGGTCGGTGACGCTCGCGGTCGCCAGGAGGCTCATCTCATCGGCTGAGGCCACCACCGGGACGATGGCAGTGACGCGCGTGGCGTCGACCTCCACGTCTGCGTCCCACACCACGACAGTGCGGTCGCTGGAGACCTCCTCACCGTCCTGCAGCACCTGGACCTCGACCCCACGAGGCCCCCACTGCTCGGCGGAGGTGAAGGGGAGGTCGGCGGCAGGGACGGTGAGGGAGAAGCCGCGGACGGTGCCGGGCGCGACCTCGCCGTCAAGCTCCAGGGTGGCGACGGTGGAGAGGTACCCGGTGCGCTCAGCGGCGAGCCAGGAACCCAGGGCCGCCGTCGTGACCTCCGTGGACCGCTGGACCCGGACGGCCAGCCGGACGGAGGACAGGGCCGAGTCCGTGCCGTTGGCGATCGTGCCGTTGATCGTCAGGTCCTGGTCGCTGGCCAGGACCTCGGCAGACAGTGAGTCCACGGAGGTCGTCACCTGGCCCTCGACCACCTCGGCCGCGGAGCGCACGGTTGTGCGGGAGGCGAGCGGCGCCGTCATCACGGCGGCCTGTGAGGCGGGAACCGGGACCGTGGCGACGCCAGCCAGGCCCAGGGCGAGAACAGCACACACGCCCGCGGTCGCGGAGCGGGCGTGGGCGATGGCGGTGGGCCGACGGCGGGCCGAGCGTGCGCGGCCGAGCCTCACCAGCGCCCTCACCCGTCTCCCACGAGGATCTCGCGGGCCGTGGCGACGATACGGCGCTCGTTGGGGTAGGCCAGGCGGCGGGAGACCTCCTCCAGGTCCACCCACGCGACGTCCTCGGCCTCGTGGTCAGGGTCGTTCTCCGTGGTCAGGGTGCCGCCAGTCGCCTCGAGGAGGAAGTGGTGGACGACCTTGTGGACGCGGTGGTCGTCCCCGCCAAACCAGTAGTCGATCGTGGCCAGGTGCCGCAGGACGCGTCCGTGGATACCGGTCTCCTCGGCGATCTCACGCACGGCCGCCTGCTCAGGGGTCTCAGTGCCCTCGAGGTGCCCCTTGGGCAGGCACCACTCCAGGCGTCCGCCGCGGTTGCGCCGGGCGATGACGGCCGTGACTGCGCGCCCGTCCTGGACGTCAATAACCAGGCCGCCGGCACTGGTCTCGTCAACGACGGGGAGGCTGCGCGCACTCGTCCTGCGCGGCTGGGAGCCCGCGCGGGGTCGGCGAGTGCGGTGGCTAGGCATAGGGACACTCTAGGCGGTCTTGACGTGAGTCTTGGCCCAGGTCCGAGGTGGCGTGCCTGGCAGGCAGGCGTGCGGCGGGGAAAAGATGGCACTCTAGGGTCGATGACGACGACGAACGCGACCTCCGCCTCCTCCACACCTCGCGGCCTGACTGAGACAGCCCTGGACGCCCTGGCGCAGCTGCCGCCCTCGCTGGCAGCCCTAGGGCACCTCTTCGTGCGTGCGGGCCACGAGCTGGCCCTGGTGGGTGGACCGGTGCGTGACGCCTTCCTCGGCGTGGTGCCTCACGACCTGGACTGCACCACCTCCGCCCGGCCCGACGAGACCGAGGCGATCCTCACCCAGTGGGGTGACGCCTGCTGGGACATCGGCAAGGAGTTCGGCACCATCGGGGCGCGTAAGGGCGACGTCGTCGTCGAGGTGACGACGTACCGCACCGAGGAGTACGAGGTCGGCTCACGCAAGCCCGTCGTCGCCTACGGGGACACGCTGGAGGGTGACCTCACCCGCCGTGACTTCACCGTCAATGCCATGGCGCTGCGACTGCCGGACCTGGAGCTGGTGGACCCCTGCGGGGGGCGTGCTGATCTTGAGGCAGGCGTGCTGCGCACACCCGTCACGGCCGTGCAGTCCTTTGACGACGACCCGTTACGCATCATGCGCGCGGCGCGGTTTGCGGCCCAGCTCGGCCTCGACGTCGAGGTGGACGTCCTGGAGGCCATGAGCGAGATGGCCGGGCGGCTGGAGATCGTCTCGGCGGAGCGCGTGCGGGCTGAGCTGGAGCGGCTGCTGACCTCCCGCTGGCCCCGGCGCGGGCTGGAGCTCATGGTGCACTCCGGGGTGGCCGACGTCGTCCTGCCGGAGCTGTCCGCCCTGCAGGAGACCGTGGACGAGAAGGGGCGCCACAAGGACGTCTATGAGCACACCCTCACGGTGCTCGACCAGGCGATCGCGCTGGAGACCGGGCCGCAGGGACCGGTTCCGGCTCCCGACCTCGTGCTGCGCCTGGCCGCCCTGCTCCACGACATCGGCAAGCCGGCGACCCGCCGCTTCGAGGGAGGTGGCGTGGTCACCTTCCACGCCCACGACCTCGTAGGGGCGCGGATGGCCAGGAAGCGTCTGACGGCTCTGCGCTTTGACAAGCAGACCATCAAGGACGTGGCGCGGCTGGTCGAGCTGCACCTGCGCTTCCACGGCTACGCCGACGCGCGCTGGTCCGACTCGGCGGTGCGCCGCTACGTCACGGACGCCGGGCCGCTGCTGGAGCGCCTGCACCGCCTCACGCGTGCGGACGTGACGACGGGCAACAAGCGCAAGGCGCAGATGCTCTCGGCGGCCTACGACGACCTGGAGGAGCGCATCGCCCAGCTCGCCGAGGAGGAGGAGCTCGCGGCGATCCGTCCCGACCTGGACGGCCAGCAGATCATGGCCGAGCTGGGGATCGAGCCGGGCCCGGTCGTGGGGCAGGCGTACCGCTTCCTCATGGACCTGCGCATGGAGAAGGGGCCGATGGGTGAGGACCTGGCTCGCCAGGCCCTGCACTCGTGGTGGGCCGCACGAGGAGAGAAGTAGGCCGGCGCGCCGTTCCTGGTGCTCGTGCTCTGTCTGGTCTAGATTTCGTGCCCTGTCTGGTCCACTTTCGTGGTTGCGGCCCGCGCCGTGAGACCACTTTGCCCATTCGCTGAGATGTGGGCAAAGATGGAGTATGCGCGTGCATAACTTCTCAGCAGGACCCGCCCAGCTCCCTCTCCCCGTTCTTGAGCAGGCCTCCGCCGAGCTCACCGACTGGCGAGGTTCTGGAATGAGCGTCCTCGAGGTCTCTCACCGCGGCAAGGACTTCACCGAGTGCGCCGCTGACGCCGAGGCCACGATCCGCCGCCTGGCCGGCGTCCCGGACGACTATGCCGTGCTCTTCCTTGCCGGCGGTGCCACCGGCCAGTTCTCCGCCATCCCCGGCAACCTCACCCAGCGCGGGGACACGATCGCCTACCTCAGTACGGGTCAGTGGTCAAAGAAGGCGATCAAGGAGGCCACCCGTCAGGGCCTGGAGGTCAAGGTCGTCGCTGACGAGGCCGGCTCCTCCTACACCACCACCCCTGCCCCCGGCTCCTTCACCGTCCCCGCCGACGCCACGTACCTCGGCTACTGCGCCAACGAGACCATCGGTGGCGTCGCCATGCCCTACGTGCCCACCGAGGAGGCCGCAGGCGTGCCGATCGTGGCAGACGTGTCCTCCATGTACCTCTCGCGTCCCATCGACGTCACCCAGTTCGGCGTCGTCTTCGGCGGTGCACAGAAGAACCTCGGCCCGGCCGGTATGGACATCTCCATCATCCGCCGCGACCTGATGGGTCACGCCCGCTCGGACGTCCCGGCGATCTGGGACTGGCAGGTCATGGCGGACAACGACTCCATGCTCAACACCCCGCCCACCTTCTCCATCTACCTGCTCGGCCTCATCCTGCACTGGATCGAGGACGAGGGCGGTCTGGAGGCCATGGCGCAGCGCAACGACGCCAAGGCCGCCCGCCTGTACGAGGCCATCGACTCCTCCGGCTTCTACCACAACCCGGTGGAGCCCGGATCGCGCTCGGCGATGAACGTCCCCTTCACGCTGGCCGACCCCTCTCTCGACGCCGACTTCCTCGCCGGCGCCAGTGCCGCCGGGCTCGTCAACCTCAAGGGCCACCGCAGCGTTGGCGGCATGCGAGCCTCGATCTACAACGCCATGACCGATGAGGGCGTGAGCGCCCTGATCGACTACATGGCTGATTTCGAGCGCACCCACGGCTGAGCGCGAGGTGGGCCGACGGCGCAGCCAGGCTCCGCCGTCGGCCCACCCGAGCCCGTGGCCGCCCACGCGGGAGCCGGAAGACGGTTTCCTGAGTGTTTCCTAGATGACTGTCCCAGCCTGATTCACTACGCCTGCAAGCCGCCAGCACCGGAAGGACCATGATGACCAAGCTGCGCGTCAAGACCCTCAACGCCATCTCCGCCAGCGGACTGACCCGTTTCCCCGCTGAGCGCTACGAGGTTGGCGAGAGCGTCGACTCTCCCGACGCCCTGCTCGTGCGGTCGGCCAAGCTGCACGACACCCCGATCCCGGAGTCCGTCCAGGCCATCGCCCGCGCCGGCGCCGGGACGAACAACATCCCCGTGGCTGAGATGACCAAGCGCGGTGTCCCGGTCTTCAACACCCCCGGTGCCAACGCCAACGCGGTCAAGGAGCTGGTCCTGGCCGGCCTGTTCATCACCTCGCGCAACCTCATTCCCGCCGCCCGCTTCGCCCACGAGCTCTCAGGCACCGACGCCGAGATCGCCAAGGCGGTGGAGGCCGGCAAGAAGCAGTTCGTCGGCTTTGAGCTGCCAGGCAAGACCCTCGGTGTCATCGGTCTGGGAGCGATCGGCGTGCGCGTGGCCAACGCGGCGCTCGGGCTGGGCCTGAAGGTGGTGGGCTACGACCCGGCCATCTCCGTCGACCACGCCTGGAACCTGTCCGCTGAGGTCGAGCGTGCGGAGTCGATGGAGGAGGTCTTCAAGCGGGCCGACGTCCTCACCGTCCACGTCCCTCTCATCGACGCCACCCGTGGTCTGGTCTCGACCCAGCGTCTGGCCCTGATGAAGCACTCGGCCGTCATCCTCAACTTCGCCCGGCCCGAGATCGTGGACGAGGCGGCGATCGTCTCCGCGCTTGACCAGGACTACCTGGCTGGCTACGTCTGCGACTTCCCGTCGACGGCGGTCCACAAGCACCCTAAGTGCATCTCGCTGCCCCACCTGGGTGCTTCCACCAAGGAGGCCGAGCGCAACTGCGCCGTCATGGCGGTGGACGAGCTGCGCGGCTTCCTCGAGGACGGCCAGATCCACAACTCGGTCAACTTCCCCGAGGCGGTGATGGCGCGTGAGCCTGGCACCTTCCGCCTCCTCATCGTCAACAAGAACGTGCCGAACATGGTCGGCCAGGTCTCCACGCTCGTCGCCCAGCGCGGCCACAACATCGCCAACCTCCTCAACCGCTCCCGCGGTGAGCTGGCGGTGACGCTGGTCGACGTCGAGGGCGATGCTGACTCCCAGCTGGCTGAGGAGGTCCGCGGGATCGACGGCGTGCAGAGCGTGCGTCTGATCCCAGCCCGGTCCTGAGCGGCGTGTTTCCGTGCACGGGGGCGTGCGTGCTACCTGGCCGTCAACGCCGCCCTGCGGATGAGCCATGTTTCCGTGCACGGGGGCGTGCATAGGTCATGGCGGCGTGTTATCGCTGGTAGCCGGCGTGCATCCGTGTCGTGGTGGCGTGGGTGACATCTGAGGGCGTGTCCTGATGCGTTGAGGGACACGCCCTCATTGTCTGAGTACGCCGCGGTATGACGGATGCACGCCGCCAGGGCTTCACAGAGGGCGCTCTTATCGTCTACTATCTAGTAACTACTAGATAAGCGGCGAGGGCGCCGCAGGAGGTCACCATGACAAGCCCGACAACGAGCTCCGCGAACCGTCTCCTGTTCGGCGCGGCCTACTACGACGAGTACACCCCTGCCTCGGCAGGCGAGGACCGCCTCGAGCGCGACATGCAGATGATGGTCGAGGCCGGCTTCACCACCATCCGCATCGCGGAGTTCACCTGGGGCACCTGGAACCCCGCCCCCGGCGTCTTCGACTTCACCCACGTCGACCGCGCGATCGACGCGGCAGCCGCCCACGGCCTCGAGGTCATCATCGGGACGCCCACCGCCGCGGTGCCCACCTGGCTCGTCGCCCGCCACCCCGAGGTCATGGGCGTCAACGCCCAGGGGACCCCGAACAAGTACGGTCCACGCCAGAACATGGACATCACCGCTCCTGCCTACCGCTACTACGGCGAGCAGGCCATCCGTGCGCTCGTGGCCCACACCGCCCCGCGTGAGAACGTCATCGGCTTCCAGCTGGACAACGAGACCAAGTACTACGACGCCTACAACGCTGACATCCAGCGCGCCTTCGTCGACTCGCTCAGGAAGCGCTTTGGCGGCGACCTCGACGCCCTCAACGCGGCCTACGGCCTGAACTACTGGGCCAACCGGATCAACGCCTGGGAGGAGTTCCCGGACGTCAACCAGACGATCAACGGCTCCCTAGCCGCAGCCTTCGACTCCTTCCGCCGCTCACTCGTCACTGACTTCCTCCTGTGGCAGCGCGCCATCGTGGACGAGTACCGCCGCGAGGACCAGTTCGTCACCCACAACTTCGACTACGAGTGGCGTGGCTACTCCTTCGGGATCCAGCCCGCGGTCGACCACTTCAAGGCGGCCGAGGCCGTCACCCTGGCCGGGGTCGACATCTACCACCCCACCGAGGACCAGCTCACGGGCAAGGAGATCGCCTTCGGTGGGGACGTCAACCGCAGCCTCAAGGACGGCGCGCCCTACCTGGTCCTGGAGACCGAGGCCCAGGGGCAGATGGGATGGCTGCCCTACCCCGGCCAGCTGCGCCTGCAGGCCTACTCCCACCTCGCCTCCGGCGCGCACGGCATCATGTACTGGCACTGGGGCTCGCTCCACAACTCCTTCGAGACCTACTGGAAGGGCCTGGTCTCCCAGGACTACTCCGCCAACCCCACCTACCTGGAGGCGGCCCGCTTCGGCGCTGAGATCAAGGAGCACGCCGCGTCGCTGGCAGGCCTGACCAAGCGCAACAAGATCGCCGTCATGGTCTCCAACGAGGCCTACACGGCCCTGGAGTGGTTCTCCATCGACTCCGGCTTCCCGCGCCACTTCGGCGGGGGCGGCGCCAGCTACAACGACGTCTTCCGCCTGGTCTACGACGCCCTGTTCGAGGCCAACCTTGAGGCTGACATCGTGCCGGCCGACGCCCCGGTCGAGCGTCTGGCTCGCTACGACGTCCTGCTGGCTCCGGCCCTGTACGTCACGCCGGAGGAGACCATTGCCAGCCTGCGCGCCTTCGTCGAGGGCGGTGGCCACCTGGTGACGACCTTCCGCACCGCCGTCGCCGACGAGAACGTCCAGGTCTTCACCGACCGTCAGCCCCACGGCCTGTCCAGCCTGCTCGGCCTGGGCACCGACCAGTTCACCCGGCCCGACGGCGTACGGCTGGCTCCCGCCGGGGCGCTCGCCGCCGCCCTGCCCGAGGGCGCCGACCTGGGGCTGACCCACTTCATGGAGCTCATGACCCCCGTCGAGGGCGTGGACGACGTCGAGGTCCTGGCTACCTACGACCACCACGCCTGGTCCGGCCCGGCCATCGCGGCCCGCGCCGTCGGCTCGGGTTCCATCACCCACCTGGCTGCCTGGGCCAGCCCCGAGGTGGTGCGCGCCGTCGTCACGCTCGTGGCCGAGCGTGCTGGCGTGACCGACTGGGCGGGCGAGCTCGCTGGCCAGGTCACCGTGCGCAAGGGTGTCAACGGTGCCGACCGACCGCTGGCCTACCTCCTGCGCTACAGCCACGAGCCCGTCACCCTCACCCTCCCGGTGGGCGGTACCGACGTGCTGGGCACGCTCGGTGAGCCCGGCGCCGTCCTGGCGGCGGGTACCACCGTGACGCTGCCCGGATGGGGAGTGCTCGCCCTGGAGGGCGAGCAGGCCTGAGCCTCGGGTCGCCGTCGTCACCCACGACGACGGCGACCGCTCGCCCGCCGCTGGGCAGGCGCCTCAGACGCGCCCGGGCCGGTCCGTCCCGGGACCACTGCAAGGACGCACAAGACACGTAAGGAGACTTCCATGACCGCACAGCCCACCTGGGTCGTCACCACCGAGCACGAGTCCTGGGCCACGCCCGCCACGGGTGTCACGATCACCCCGATGGACGAGTTCCCCGGTGCCCTCATCCAGACCGACAAGCCCGCTCAGGAGATCGAGGGCTTCGGCGTGTGCTTCAACGAGCTGGGCTGGACCTCGCTGGCCCGCCTCACGGAGGACGAGCGCGCCGAGATCCTCAAGGAGATCTTCTCCCCCGAGGGCGGTAACGCCTCGGTGTGCCGTATGCCCGTGGGCGCCAACGACTTCTCGATCGACTGGTACTCCTACGACGAGACCCCCGGAGACTTTGAGCTCAGGGACTTCTCGATCGAGCACGACGAGGCCACGCTCGTTCCCTTCATCAAGGCCGCCCAGGCGGTGCGAGGGGACCTGCGCCTGTGGGCCTCGCCGTGGTGCCCGCCGACCTGGATGAAGACCAACGGCCACTACGCCTGCGGCGTGCCCAGCCCGATGGCCCAGCAGACCCGTTACGACAACGGCCTGACCCCGGACCGCGCCATCCCCGAGGGCACCGACGGCTTCATCCTCGACGAGGAGCACCTGGACGCCTACGCGTGCTACTTCGGCAAGTTCATCGACGCCTACGCCGAGCACGGCATCGACATCTCCATGGTCATGCCGCAGAACGAGTTCAACTCCGACCAGGTCTTCCCCTCCTGCACCTGGACTCCGGCGGGCCTGGCCCGCTTCCTGCGTCACCTCGTTCCCGAGATGAGCAAGCGTGACGTCGAGGTCTTCCTCGGCACCGTGGAGCGTCCCGACGAGCAGCTGGTCGAGGAGGTCCTGGCCGATCCTGAGATCGGGGACAAGATCCGCGGCGTCGGCTTCCAGTGGGCCGGCAAGGGCGCGGTGCCCTACGTCCACCACGCCCACCCCGAGCTCAAGATCTACCAGAGCGAGCAGGAGTGCGGTGACGGCAAGAACGACTGGCGCTACGCCCGCTACGCCTGGACGATGATGCGCCACTACTTCAACCACGGCGCCAACGTCTACGACTACTGGAACCTGTCTCTGGACGAGGGCGGTGTCTCGCGCTGGGGCTGGAGCCAGAACTCCTTCGTCACGGTGGACCCGGCTGACGCCACCTACACCTTCAACTACGAGTACTACATCTGGAAGCATCTGGCTCACTTCGTCCAGCGCGGTGCACGCTTCCTGCCGACCCTGTCCTACACCGGTTACGAGAACGTGCTCTCCTTCGCCAACCCGGACGGCTCGATCGTCATCGCGGCCCAGAACGACATGACCACGGAGATGCCGATCGTCTTCGGCGCGGCGGGCAGGCTCATCAAGGCCACGCTCCCGGCTGACTCGGTCTCCACGATCCACGTGCCGGCCGAGCTGCTGGCCTGACCCGGGACCAGCCAGCCCAGGTAGCGACGCAGGCGGACCGGACGGTGACCTCACTGTCCGGCCCGCCTGCGTCGTCGTCCTCAGCAGTCCTCAGCGGTAGCCGTCCCACTCGGGGGAGGGGAAGAGCACCGGCTCCCAGCGGGCCCACTCCTGGCTCAGCCTGACCTCGGGCCTGCGGAAGGAGCGGATCTGGGCCCCGTCCATCGCCTCGATCGCCATCTCTACCAGAGGCCGCATGCTTGGCCAGCCGCCGTTGTCGTGGACGTGGGGAGGTAGGCGCCAGGTGAACTGGGAGTAGAACTCCCAGACCTGCTCAGGGCGGTTGATGAAGTAGTGGTAGGCCGGGTGCTCGGGGTCGGTCGCCTCCACACCGAGCGTCATGTACAGGCCCATGAGCTGGGGTCGGGCCTCGTTGAAGGCGACGAGGTAGCGGAAGTAGGCGGGCAGGCTGATGCCCTCAGGGTGCGTGGCCGCCGGGTCCTCGGAGTCGATGAAGTCCTGTGGCGTGCCCTGGCGGTCGTAGCGCTGGTCCAGGAGAAGCTCGAGCAGCCCGTTCTTGGTGCCGATGTAGTGCAGCAGGCCGGCCTGGGTGATACCGACGGCGTCGGCCACCTCCTGTAGGGACAGCCCGCTGAAGCCGTGGCGGGCCACGAGGTCCGTGGCGACGTCGACGATCTGCTCGCGTCGCTGCTCAGCGGTGAGTCGGACGCGCTTGGTGCGGCTGGTAGTCATGGTGGCTTTCTGGGTCGGGGGAAGGCGGGGAGACGACGACGGCGGCCCCGCCAGAGCGGAGCCGCCGTGCCTGAGGTCCGGTGCAGGTCAGCGCACGGACTTGATCAGGAGGATCGAGACGCAACCAGCCAGCGCGAAGGCGATCGAGATCGGGAAGACCAGTGCGTAGCTTCCGCCCTGCGCCGATACTACCGAGGCGGTGATGAGCGGGCCGCACATCTGGCCGAGCGTCGTGGACATGTTGAGGATGCCCAGGTCCTTGCCGGCCTCCTCAGGGTTGGGCAGGACGTCGACGTTGAGGGCCTGGTCGACGGCGCCGTAGACGGCGTAGCCGAAGCCCGCGATGAGGGCGAACATGTACATACCCGTGGTGGTGGGCATGAGCCAGGGCATGGCCACACCGACGGCGAAGCAGACCGAGGCGAAGACGACCGGCACCTTGCGGCGGCGCAGGAGGTCAGAGATCGGGCCGGAGATGAAGCCGCCGACGAGGCCGGCGACCATGATGATGGAGTTGGTCAGCGCGACGGTCGCGGCCACCTGGCCGGCGGACAGGGCCTGGCCGGAGGCCTTGAGGTGGTCCTGGATGATGTAGAGCTGGTAGGCGTTGATCATCTGGTAGGACAGCAGCATCGTGAAGCGGCCGATGAAGGCCTTCCAGAAGTCGGCCGCGCCGTGGATCGGCGGGACGAAGGACAGGAGGATGTCCTTGAAGGAGGAGGCCGGCGCCTCAAGGTCCTTGGCCGAGCCCTCGCGAGGCCACAGCAGGACGGCGGCGATGCCGGAGACACCCATGAAGAAGCCGCCGAGCACGAAGCCGGCGGTCGAGGCGGCGTCGCCCTTGATGAAGCCGGCGGCGATGATGGCACCCAGCGGGTAGCCGATGGCCGCGCCGACGCCCCAGAAGGTGGACATGGTGCCGCGGACGGCCTCAGGAACGCGGTCGGACAGGACGGCGACGGCGGGAGCCAGCATCATGTTCAGGCCCACCATGCACAGGCAGTAGTCGATGGTCAGCCACAGGGTGGAGTCGATGAGGCCTACGCCCAGGAGGGTGACGCCTCCGAGCAGGCCACCGGCCACGACCCAGGGGGTACGGCGTCCCAGGCGGGAGCGCGTACGGTCGGAGAAGTTGCCGAAGACGAGGTTGGACACCAGCGAGACGACTGCCGTGATGGCGCTGATCGAGGCCAGCAGGGCGTTGGGGTCTGCCACGCCGAGGTCCTTCAGGCGCTGGGGCAGCAGCACGGTGGCGACCATGCTCAGCCCCAGGGCCCACAGCACCGAGATCGACAGGAACCCGGCGGCAAAGCGCAGGAAGGTTCCGCGGGAGAAGGAGGGAACGTTGTCGATCGTGGCCAGGGAAGGCGTGATCGGGGCAGTGGTGGTGGAGTCACTCGGCTTCGATGCCATGACACCTGCTCTTTCGGAGGGCCGCGCTCGTTGCGGCGCAGGGCGATACAGAGATATCTACTATCTAGTAGATAGTTGGTAACGGTAATGCTGAGGCTTGTGGGTGTCAATGGATGGCTATATGTGTCACATCACGTTGCCTGTCAGACTGGCTCAGGCGGAACGGTTACGCCGGGGTGTGCGCTTTAGTGCCATGTGTCTGCCGTCATAAGAGTTGACAAACACCGGGGGGGGGGGAGGCTCAGTGAGAAATTCTGTGTAGATCCTAGGAGAGTCACGATGACCGCCACCCAGGTTCCCCAACGTGACCTGAGCCGCCGCACCCTTGTCAAGGGGGCCGCCTGGAGCGTCCCCGCTATCGCTGTGGGCGCGTCCGCCAATGCTGTTGCCGCCTCATGCACGGACACCAGCACTGACACCGTCGCCTTCGTTGGCGACATGAACCCAACCTCCGCCGCCGGGACCCTCCGGCCTCAGGCTGCCAACAACAACTGGTTCTGGCGCGCCTCCGCCTGGCCGGGATTCCGACTCTCTTACAGCATGCTTCGGCGTTACGAGGCGGCAGGTATCGGACATGCCGGTGCCAATGTCAATCAGATCAAGTTGATGAATTACTACCCTTCCGGCGGCTATTCAACGAAGGATAGTGCGCCGACGGTAGGAAAGTTCGAGAAGACAGGGGCGAGCCCTGACTCAGCCCTGGGGCGTAACTACTTTGTCTTCCAAGGAGACCCTTCCCACCCGGCCCCAACATCGAACACGGGTGAGAACTCGCTGACCTTCATGGCGATCCACTCTAAGCCCTTGCCCCTGTGTGCTGGGCGTACGTACACCTTCACCCTCGACGTGTGGAGCGACACCTACTACGCCCACAACCTGCGGGGGACTCTGGGATTCGTCTCGGCAGACGGAGCCGCTGACAGTGGCGTACCGACCTCCATCCCCACGTACCGCAACGCCACAGCACCGAGCGTCTGGCTGGGTACTACGGACACGTACCAGAACACTCGTTGGACGAAGAATGAGAAGGACCCCAAGCGAGGGGCGGGAAAGAACACTCTGACCATCACCTACACACCGACGTCCTCCCAGACGGTGATGATCCTGTTCAAGGTTGTCGCGGGTGACGCTCCAGAGCCCTTGACCACTGGGCAGCCTGTCACTATCAACACGGGGGCACTTGGTCTTGGCAGTGGCACGATCTCGCTGCGGATGCCTCCAGATTCGGAGAAGAGCGTCTTCAATGACCTCGCCGTCGCCAATCCTGTGCTCACCATCAGCTGAGGGCTGCCTCGTTATCAGCCTCTAGCTGAGGGCTCAGGAGATCGTCGGCTCTGTGCTCGGTGGTGAGCCGGATACCTCAGACGTGCGAGGCTGCTCCTATGCGCCTGACCGAGGACCTCAAGGACCTTGCCTCCGTCCGAGCCTTCCGGCTTCTTCTTGCCGTCCGGCTCGTCTCCCAGAGCGGTGACGGCATGGTCCAGGCGGGGCTGGCCACCCTCTTCTTCTTCCAGCCCCAGAACATGACGACGACGAGCGGCGTCGCCTGGGCGCTGGCGGTCATGCTGCTGCCTTTCAGCGTCGTCGGACCTCTGACCGGCCCCTTCATCGACCGCTGGCGCCGGCGCAACACCCTGGTGGTCGGCAACCTCCTGCGCGCGCTGCTCATCGCGGCCACCGCCCTGGTCCTGCGCCAATGGGGGATCGGGGCGGCCGTCTACGTCCTGGTCCTCGTGGCGCTCGGCGTCAACCGCTTCCTGCTGTCGGTACTCTCTGCGGGCCTACCGCAGATCATCGACCATCAGCGCCTGCTCGTGGCCAACTCCCTGGTGCCGACCCTGGGCGGGGCGGCGACGGCGGTGGGAGCCGTGATCGGCGTCGTCCTGAGGCTGGTACTCCCGGCCGGACCTGTGCAGGACAGCGCGAGCCTGGCCTGCGCGGTCGTCCTGTACGTGGCCGCGGCCGCGGTGGTGACCAGGCTCGGACGCGACGAGCTCGGGCCGCAGCGGCTGCGACAGGGAGGAGGGCTGGGCCGTGCGCTGGCCCGAACGGTCGGGGACCTGGCCGACGCCGTGCGCTACCTGGTCCGGCGAGGTACCCCGGGCCTGGCGCTGGGCACGATGGCCCTGCACCGCTTCGTCTACGGCATGGAGCTCATCACCCTCATCCTCACCTCCCGCAACCTCCTGGCTCCGGGGGGCGACGCCGACGCAGGCCTGGCGATCTTTGGCATCCTCATGGGGGCGATGGTGGCTGGGCACGGCCTGTCCGTCGTCCTCACGCCGCTCGCTCACGAGCGGATCTCGCCCTCGACGTGGATCGTGTGCTGCCTGGTGGGAGGGACGGCGGGACAGCTCGTCCTGGTGGTCACGCACCACCAGGTGGCGATGGCTATTGGCATTTTCATCTTTGGCGTGGGCGTGCAGGGAGCGAAGATCGCCGTCGACACCATCGTCCAGGCCGATACCGACGACGCCTACCGCGGCCGGGCCTTCTCCATCTACGACGTCCTGTTCAACACCGCCGAGTGCGTGGCGGCCGGGGTGGCGATCCTCGTGCTGCCGGACACCGGCTGGTCGCCGGTGGTCCAGGGCGCGCTCGTCGTCCTCGTGTGGTGCGTAGCCGCGTGGTACAGCCGTGGGGTGCGACGCCTAGGGGACCGGCCGCGGCCCGTGACGGGGCTGCCGGGGCTGGAGGGCTCGACGCAGGCTTGACCCTCACGCTGCGGGCAGTGGACACGATGACGGAGAAGACGACGAGTGGTCCACAGGCTGTTCTCGTCGCAGCGTTGAGGCCGTAGGAGCGGTGGTGGTCTCGGCATAGAGCGTGAAGAGGTGGGCGACGATGGCACGCTCTTTCTCTTCGCTGCTGGTCTGCGCGGGGAAGCTCAGGCCGTAGGCCTGCTCGACGGCGTAGTCGAGCGCGCAGTGTGCGGTGGTGAGCGCCGGGTAGAGGAAGCTGTTGTCCGGGTCGTACAGGTCTGCCAGGCTCGCTCCTTCATACTGCGCCCGAGCATCGAGCACGGCCTGGGCGCAACGTTCGATCTCGGTGCGCTGAGTATCGGTGGTCGTTGGCCAGACCAGTGTGTTGTAGACGATGGTGTTGGCGTAGTTGTAGTCGGACTTGAGACGCCCGGCCACGGCTCGCATCCAGGCGTTGTGGACCTGGGACATGAGGATCCCGAAGACGTCGAGACGGTCCGTGGGGATGAAGTAGAGCTTGTTGCCAGGGATCATGCCGTTGTGTACGAACCCCATCGGGATGTACCGACGGCGCTCCGATGAGACGGCCGGGATGGCGATATAGGTCGTGCCAGGATCGCGGATCTCGTCAAAGAGCCACGGTGTCTCCGCCTTCTTGCGGGTGGCGGCCTTGGCTGACGCCTCGCGCATCGTCTTGACGGCCAGGACGCGCTCACGGACCAGCGGCATCTTCGCGATCTCCTGCGGTGGACAATCCACCAACCAGAGGCAGTAACGGTCCTGTCCTTTAATGAACTCGGCGCCCATGGAGAAGCGCCGAACCCACTGCGCAGCATGAGGCTCAAGGTCCAGCAACTCACTGCGTTCTGCGGACGACATGAGAAGGTTCCCGCCCTCAGTAGGCTTTCCGCCTGCCTGCATCGCTGGCACATCACCTAGAGGCTGGCTCCGCCGCTCGATGAAGGCATCCGGGGCGTCCACAAGGTAAGCGTTAATATGCGACACCTCGCGCACGAAGGCAGCCTCGCCGTCGTACTCAAAGAGACGCCGCATACCGGAGGCGTCGTAGCTGAAGCCCACGATGACGACGTGCACATGTGCCTGGTCGGAGGCCTCGTTGCCCCAGACAAAGCTGCGGTGCGCGAAGGTGATGTCGACGCCGTCGTCAAACAGCGGCTTCCAGATCGGCGTGACCTGCTGACCCTGACAGATCGAGCTCGTGGAGACGAAGGCGGTATGGATTGCCGTCCCACGCATGTACTGAGCCGCCTTGACGTACCAGCAGGCCACGTAGTCCACCGTCTTGACCTTGCCAAAGAGCCGGGCGCGATCGGCGTTCTGCTCTGGCGTGAGATTTGAATAGCCGATAAACGGTGGATTGCCCATGACGTAGGAGCAGCGATCGGCCGGAAGGACGTCGTTCCAGTTCATGTCGAGGGCGTTGCCCTCAACGATCCTGGCGGCGTCGCGCAGGGGCAGGTCCTCAACTTCGCGCTGGATGATCTCTGCCGTCTCAGCGTTGGCCTGGAGCTCGGCGATCCACAGCGCGGTGCGTGCGACCGAGGCAGCGAAGTCGTTGATCTCGATCCCGTGGAACTGAGCGAGCTGGACCTTGATCGCGGACTCCCCCACGCCCTCAAACTCCAGCGCGGTCTGCGGACCCTGGAGGACGGAGAGCACCTTGTTCTCCAGGCGCCGTAGGCAGATGAAGGTCTCGGTGAGGAAGTTTCCGCTGCCGGCAGCCGGGTCCAGGAAGGTCAGTGACGCCAGCTTGTCCTGGTAGCGGCGTAGGCGGTTCTTACGCGTGCGCTCGGTGACGGTGGTATCCGCCAGGATGTCTTCAAGCTCCGTGGTCAGTGCGTCGAGAAACAGTGGATCGATGACGCGGTGGATGTTCTGCGGGCTCGTGTAGTGCATCCCGCCCGCACGTCGGGTCTCCGGGTTGAGCGTGGACTCGAAGACGCCGCCGAAGACGGTCGGAGAGATCCCAGACCAGTCCACGCCGGTGGAGACCTCATGGACCAGCAGGTTGCAGATCTCCTGCGTGAGCTGAGGGATCTCGATGGGGTCCGCAAAGAGCCCGCCGTTGACGTACGGGAAATGAGACAGGTCGGAGGACAGGTAGGCGCTGCGTGCCTCGTGCGGGGTGTCGAGGACGGAGAACAGGTCCAGCAGCGCCTGCCTCATCTGGGCTGGGCCGAAGCTGCGCAGGTAGGTGCCGAAGGCGTCCTTGGGAAACAGGCCCGCGTCCTCTGCGTACAGGCAGAAGACCAGACGCACGCACAGGACGTTGAGGTCCCGCCAGTGGTCATCCCCGGCAGCGCGGTACTGCTCATGGAGCGCGTCGCGCAGCCGCCCGATGACCTCGCCGGCCTGGATCGAGACCTGGCGCTCGCGTTCTGACCGGGAGCGCGACGGATCAATGAGAAAGTCGAGGAGGTGGTACTGCTCGTCCAGCTCCGCCAGGGTGAAGGAGATGTAGCTGTGCTCTGGGTCCTCGCGACGCAGGTCATGGATGCGGAAGCACTCGAAGTTGCAGACGACGATGAAGTCAGGGCGTTGCGGATTGGGCAGGCTGTCTGCGTAACGCTTGGCCTGCTGATAGGGCGTGACCATGGTGCCTTGCCGAAGCTCGGGCTTGTCGAGGTCGATGTGGGAGGCCTTTTGCTCCACGAGCGTGCGGGCCTCAGGAATGAGGACGTCAATAAACCCGCCGGCAGAGGTCTTCTGCTCGAAGATCGCCGCGGTGGCAGCTCCCTCGATCCCGACGACGCTGCCGAGCAGGTCGATCCAGAACGCCTGGGTCTCGCCCTTCTCGTACCCGTGACCACTCCAGCGCTGCGAGAAGGCCCTCGCAGCTAAGCGCTGGTCGTGAAGACGAAGCCTGTGCTCAGCCGCTGGGGGGGGGGTCGTTGTTGCAGGGGTCACGATGTGAAGCATACGGTGCGCTACCGCATCTTCCGGGCGACCCTACTCATGGGACCGGTGCCGTGCGAGTCGTGGAACGGCCCGAATGGACTGTGCTCTCGCTGATGGGGCCAGGGCTTGGTGATGGGGGTGTGCATCCCAGTTCTTGGGAGGCACACCCCCATCACCAAAGGCCGGTCGCATGGCGCAGCGGTCGTCCCAGTGACGCTGTTGAGACTCCAGGGCGAGGACGCCCCTACTTGCCGTCGACCGGCTCGCCCTTGGCGAGCTCGGGCTGGAGGCCGAGTGTGCCCACGAGGCCCGCACGGTAGGCCGGTGAGGTGACCTCCTCCAGCCACGCGCGTGCGGCCTCCAGGCGGGTGTTGATGTCCAGGCGGTCGGACACGCCCTGGTTGCCCTCGGTCTCGATGAAGCGCGTCAGCGCACGGATCGAGGCCTCGGCCTGCTTGCGGTCACGCTCCACCTTGGCGTCCAGACGCTCGGCGTACCACTGCGAGGCCAGGATGTTCTCCCGCTCGAACAGCGCGCGCAGCTCCGGGCTCGCCAGCGTCCAGCCCTCGGAGGAGGTGCCGGAGTACATGATCTCCAGCAGCGCCCGGATGGGAGGAACAGCCTGGGAGATCGAGCCGTCGTCGACGTAGTGCCTGGCCACCACCTGGTGGGTGGTGACGATGACGTCCACGGAGTCAGCGAAGACCTCTGGGTCCTGTAGCTCGGGCTTGAGCATCGCCTCGGTGAAGACGACGTCGGGGTGGAGGAAGATCCGGCCGAAGAAGTTTGAGGCGAAGGCCTTGTTCATGCGATACCCGAGCCGCGAGGCCTGTACCGTGCGGCCGTCGAGCTCGTAGTCCTCCAGCTTCTCCAGGTACCCGGCCTCCAGGAGGTGGTGGGCGTCGCGCTCCTCAGGCTCCATACGGGAGAAGACCTCGGGGACGAGCATGGAGATGTCGTGGGCGACCTTCACCCTCGGTCCGATGTAGCCCGCTGAGGACAGCCAGCCGTCGTAGCCGCTCAGGGCGTAGGACAGCAGGGCCGCGTTGAGGTCGTAGACCGGGGGCAGGGCGTTGAACGGCGACTTGGTCAGGGCCCCCTCGCTGCCGGCTCCTGTGGTCGAGGGCGACTTGCCCGTCATCGAGGAGATGAACTCCATGAACAGCTCAGGCAGCTCCATGAAGTGCAGCGGGTTGTAGGCGCACAGTGCGGGGACGCCCTCCTCCGGAGGGTTGTTGCGGCGTCCGGCCGCCACGATGTCCACGCTGTGGCGAATCGGCTCGTCCAGCGGGATGTCAGAGTACAGGTGGGTTGCCAGCTCGGCCAGGTGGGCCTCCTGCGGGCGGGCGATGTCAGGGCGGACCTGGAGGTAGCGCGGGTTCTTCGTCGGGGTGCCGTCGACGATCCGGGGATTGGCGGTGGAGACCCAGTAGGTCTGCTTCCTGGGGTCGTCGGACTCCTCGACGGCCGCGGCGCGGCGCACCAGGTCCTGCATCGGCTCGGTGAACTGTGAGAGCCCCGGGGCGTCGTCCACCATCGCCCGGGCGTCGGCAGGAGTCAGCGGCGCGTAGTTGGACAGGAACAGGCCGGTGCCGGACATGTCGAGCTCGGTCTGCTTGTCGTAGCCGCGCACAATGGCGTCGTCGGGCCGCTGGAAGAGCAGCGACTCGGCGTTGGTGACGTACTTGCGTGACAGGTGCTGGGTGAAGGCGGGCTCGTCAGCGCCGGCCGGTGCCACCGTAGAGGCCGTGATGTCGTCCTCGGTCTGGACCTTGGCCGCAGCGGCGAAGTCCGGGCGCAGGGAGAACAGGCGCCAGGAGCCGTCCTCCTCGAAGCCCACGCGCAGCATGTTGATCTTGACGGTGTCGCCGTCCATACGTACCGCGTTACCCGGGCGGCCGTTCATGATGCTCACCGAGAAGTGCGAGCGCCACTCCTCGCCCCACTCCGGGCGGTAGTAACGCTTGACGGTGAAGATGAGCTCCTTGATGTGTGCCGGGATCGACTCCAGGAAGGCGTTGTACTCCTCGGTGTACATCGTCGAGGGGGTCAGCAGCTTGATGACGCTGCCCAGCGAGCGGCGCTCGGACAGGATGTGGCGGTGGTGAGCGGACTCGTTGGCCTTGTCCACGAAGCGGTGGGTGTAGTCGCCGTCGAAGATCCGCTGCACGGCGTCCAGGTCCGCCTCCAGGTCGCCCACGTAGGCCTCGCCGAAGACGAAGGCGTCCAGGATGGACTTGGAGATCTCGGACTTGCCGCCTCCGGAGACGGTGGCGGGCTTGTGCAGCTGGGTGTGCCACGGTGCGGTACCGATCATGTGCCACTGCTTGGGACTGCCGACGGCGGCCTTGCAGTGGACCTGGTAGCCCGACGGCGTGATGTAGGTCTTGCCCGCACGCATCGGGATCGACCGCTCCTCGCCGTCGGCGTTCCAGGTGATGGTCTGGGTGAGCATGGAGTAGAAGGCGCCGCCTGGCACGAGGATGACCGAGTCGTCGGTCAGGTCCAGTGCGTGGCCCTCGGCCTGGAGCTCAAAGCGGCCAGGGTTGACTGCAAGCACGTGGGCGAGCGTGCAGGAGGCGGGGGTGTGGACGTCGCGGAACTCGCGGCCCAGGTCGTAGCGGGGGAAGGCGATCGCGCCACCAGCGTGCTCCTCCTCCACGCAGCCGAAGAGGTTGACCGAGTACCCGATCTGGGTCTTGACCTCCTTCTTGCAGTAGCCGAAGTAGTTGTCCGCGATGACCGTGACGATGACGCCGCGCTCGTCGCGGGCGACCAGCTTGAAGGGCTTGCCGTCGTTGTACTGCTCGTCAGCGTCCTTCCAGCACATGCCGTCACGACGCTGGCGCTCGGTGGCCTCGTCCCAGGACGGCAGGCCGAGCTCCTTCTTGGTCAGCGTCGTCAGGTGGGGGGCGAGGATGACGCAGCCGGTGTGCCCGGTCCATCCCTCCGGTGCCAGCGAGGCGTCGTTCTCGGGGAGGAAGGGGTCACCGGCGTTGCCGAAGATGCCCTCGACGAAGTCGAGGTTCGAGACCAGGCCGCCAGGAGCGATGAAGCGGATCTCCATGCGGCGCTCGGCTGAGAAGCCCGTGACCTCAGGGACGACGACGGGTCGCAGCAGCAGCGAGACGAAGCAGCGGGCAGGCTCCTCCTGGGTCGAGGACCAGGGGAGAGTGAGCAGGTCCTGCGGAGCGTCGACGGCGGCCGCCAGGATCCGGGCGAAGACGTCACGGGGGACGGCCTTCTTGTCGTCCGGGACGGGCAGACCGCCCTCGGCCACGTGGAAGACGCCGGCGGTGGTGCGGCGGTCGTTGCGGGGGTTGTGCAGCACACCCTGCAGGGTGCGGTAGCTCTCGACGTAGGGAGAGGTGAAGCTGGTGGAGTCCAGGGGCAGTGAGAGCGCACGCGCCAGGCCGGGCTTGTCAAGGACGAAGGTGTCAGCCGGCAGGTGCGGGTGGAGCGGGGCGTCCTCAAGGTAGAGGTCGAGGAAGGCCTGGACGCGGCGGTCGGCGGCGCACAGGCGGCCGGACAGGCGCCGGCTCATCTCTCGCTGGCGGGCGAGGATGGGGGACATGAGGCGGTCAGTGACCGGGTCGCCAGCACCAGCAGGAGCAGGAAGACCCAGCAGGTCCAGTCGCAGCGCGATAGCGGAGTTGAAGGCGGCGTCCTGGTTGGCGCAGGCAGTGGCAGCGTCGGCGCGCTGCGTCGTGCGGATCGTGTCCATGCCTCGACCCTAGCGGCTCACCCGGTCATCTGGGCAGGGACAGTCGACCTAATTTGTCAGGACTTATTTTCTGAACTAGCCGTGGGCCCCAGCGTGGATCAATGAGGCGGGTGGCTGCCTCGCGTGGAGTCCTGACTGCTTCCTGGGCGTGCCTCCCGACCATGTCACAGGCGCTGCATGCTGTTCTCCTCGCTCTGGTGTGGTCATACTGGACGACAGTCCTGAGACGGCGTGACGCCTTCTCAGCCAGTGTCCGCGGACAGAAACGAGGAGCGCGTGGTAGACAGCGCGAAGCCCAGCAGTTCCAGCCGCCGAGGCGGGAAGCTCGCCGAGGCGGCCAAGAACGGTAGGCGCGATGATGGTGGACGGGGCCGGCGCTCGGGCCCGTCCAAGGCCTCCTCCAGGTCGGCCAGCCGTTCAGGAGGAGGGCGGTCCCGGAGCACTCGTGGCGCGGCTGCGGGGGCGTCGTCCAGCAAAGGCCGGCGGCTGAACTACCCGCGTGCCGGCAAGGGGCCGGTCCTGCGCTGGCTCCCGGGCTGGAGGTTCCTCCTGGGAGCCTTCCTGCTCATGGTCGCGGTGATGGCCACGACCTTCATCATCGCCTACAACGTCATCAAGATCCCCGCCCCCAGCGAGTTCGCGCAGGCCCAGTCCACCACGGTCTACTACGCCGACGGCGAGACGAAGATGGGGACCTTCGCGGAGGTCAACCGCACCATCATCGACGCCTCAGCCCTGCCGGACTACGTGGGCAACGCCGTCATCGCCTCGGAGGACCGCACCTTCTACACCAACAACGGTGTGGATCCCAAGGGCATCGTGCGCGCCTTCTGGAACAACCTGCGCGGCGGGGCGACCCAGGGGGCCTCGACCCTGACGCAGCAGTACATCAAGAACTACTACGTGGACACCACGAGCTCCTACGTGGGTAAGTTCAAGCAGGCCATCATGGCCATCAAGATCGACCGGGAGATGTCCAAGCAGGACATTCTCGACTCCTACCTCAACACCGTGTACTTCGGACGCGGTGCCTACGGCATTGAGGCAGCCTCGCAGGCCTTCTTCGGCCACGGCGCCAGTGAGCTGACGGTCTCGGAGTCCGCGCTGCTGGCCGGAATCATGCCTGCCCCCAGCGCCTGGGACCCCGCCGTCGACCCGGAGCAGGCCGAGGTCCGCTTCCAGCGGGTCCTCGGTTTCATGCTCGCCGACGGCTACATCACGCAGGCTGAGTACGATGCGGCAGAGATGCCACAGACCGCTGCTGAGCAGACCAACGAGGTCTATGCCGGTCCTCACGGCTACGTCCTGCAGCTGGTGCGCTCCGAGCTGGCGGCCAAGGCGGGGCTCGACGGCGAGGAGATCGACACCGGCGGCTACCGCATCACGACGACGATCAACAAGGCCAAGCAGGACGCTGCCGTTGCTGCGGTCCAGGCCCTGCCAGAGGGGCACTCGGAGAACCTGCGCGCGGCGCTGGTGTCCATCGACGCCACGAACGGCGGCATCCTGGCGCTGTACGGGGGTGCGGACTACCTGACCAGCCAGGTCAACTCGGCGACCGACGCCGTCGCCCAGGCCGGGTCGACCTTCAAGCCCTTCGCCCTGGTCGGGGCCCTGGAGAAGGGAGCGACCTTGTCCAACGGCTACAGCGGCTCCTCGCCGATGACGATCGACGGGGCGACCTTCCAGAACTACGGGAACATCTCCTACGGCTGGTCCAGCCTCGTCAAGGCCACCGCCTACTCGATCAACACTCCCTACGTCCAGCTCAACCGGGACCTGGGGCCGCAGGTGACTCGTGACGTCGCTGTGCGTGCGGGTTACCCCACGGACACGGTGGGCCTGGACGACACGCTCCAAAATGTTCTGGGCTCGGCCTCCCCGCACACGATCGACATCGCCACGGCCTACGCGACCTTCGCCGCTCAGGGAACCCGCCATGACACGCACGTGGTGGCGCAGGTGACCAACTCCGGTGGTGACGTGATCTACACGGCCGACACCACCGGTGAGAAGGTCTTCTCCGACGAGGTCATGGCAGACGCCACCTACGCCATGCAGCAGGTGGTCAACGAGGGCTCGGGTCGCACTGCCAGGGCGCTGGGGCGCCCGGTGGCCGCGAAGACCGGATCCTCCTCGGAGAACAAGTCCGCGCAGTTCGTGGGCTTCACCCCGCAGATCGCCACCGCCGTCACGCTCTACCAAAGCGGTGCGGACGGCTCGGAGGAGTCGATCACCCCGTGGGGCATGTATAACGAGATCACCGGCTCCACCTACCCGGCTGACATCTTCACCCAGTACATGAGCACTGCGCTGGCGGGCCTGCCGGTCGAGGCCTTCCCGGACCGTACCTCCGGCTCCTACAGGCGCGGCAGCCTCTACGGCACCGCCGCCCCGGTGGAGGAGTACGTCGAGCCTGAGGAGGAGTACGTCGAGCCTGAGGAGGAAGAGCAACAGGCCGAGGAGGAGACGGAGACCACGGAGGACACTGAGCCGGCCCAGCAGGACCCGGCGCCAGCAGTGACTCAGCGGCCCTCGACCGAGCCCACTGAGAGCGGCGGCATCGAGAGAGGCAACGGCTAGGCGACGACGTCGTCCGCCTGGCCGGGAGAGCCACGACGGCCCCACGTGTCTGACGGCACGTGGGGCCGTCGTCGTCCCGCCTTCCGAGCCGGGGCCGGCTCCGGTAGGCTCGTGGACTGGCTGCGTCGTCTGACAACCCGTCGGGCGGGGCGACCGACACGCATCACCCTCCTGTCACGGAAAGACCGTGACCGCCACAGACCAGAGGAGGTGGGTACCAAGCATGCGTCACTACGAGATCATGATCATCCTCGAGCCCGAGACCGACGAGCGCACCGTCGCTGCGTCCCTCGAGAAGCTGCTGCAGGTCGTTCCCAGCAACGGGGGCACCGTCGACAAGGTCGACGTCTGGGGCAAGCGCCGTCTTGCGTACGACATCAAGAAGAAGTCCGAGGGCTTCTACGTCGTCGTCGACATGACCACCACGCCCGAGATCGCCCAGGAGCTTGACCGCCAGCTCGGCCTCAACGAGACCGTCCTGCGCACCAAGCTGCTGCGCCCCGAGGCCTGAGCCCGGGTCAGGGAACGGAGACACGCATGGCTGGCGACACCGTCATCACCATCATCGGGAACCTCACCTCGGACCCGGAGATGCGCTTCACCCCCTCGGGTGCGGCCGTGGCGTCCTTCACGATCGCCTCGACCCCGAGGACCTTCAACCGCCAGGCCAATGAGTGGCAGGACGGCGAGACGCTGTTCATGCGCTGCTCGATCTGGCGTGACGCGGCCGAGAACGTGGCGGAGTCCCTCACCAAGGGCACGCGCGTGATCGCGCAGGGCCGTCTCCAGCAGCGTTCCTACACCGACCGCGAGGGCCAGCAGCGCACCGTGGTGGAGATGCAGGTCGACGAGATCGGCCCCTCCCTGCGCTACGCCAAGGCCCAGGTCACCCGGCAGTCGCGCGGCGGCGGCCAGGGCGGCTTCGGCGGTGGGGCCCCGCAGGGCCAGGGCGGCTACAACAACACCGGCCAGGGCAACCAGGGTGGCTACAACGCCAACCAGGGCGGCTACAACGGTGGCGGTCAGCAGCAGCCGAGCTACAACGCTCCTGCCGGCGGTGCCGTGGACGACCCGTGGGCCACAGGCGGCGGCACGTCCTTCGGTGACGAGCCCCCGTTCTGATCCAGGGCCTGGCTTCCGTTCCCATCTCGCGCGGCACGTGCTGCGCACCACACACCATCTCGTATGAGCGCCTCGGGCGCTCGATAGCAAGGAGTACCACTATGGCGAAGCCTCAGCTTCGTAAGCCGAAGAAGAAGATCGGCCCGGTGAAGGCCATCAAGGTCGGCACCATCGACTACAAGGACACCGCTACCCTGCGGAAGTTCATCTCGGACCGTGGCAAGATCCGTGCCCGCCGCGTCACCGGCGTCTCCGTCCAGGAGCAGCGCAAGATCGCCAAGGCCGTCAAGAACGCCCGTGAGATGGCCCTCCTGCCCTACTCGAGCTCTGCTCGCTGATCGGAGGATGCGGATATGACCACCAAGCTCATCCTCACCCACGACGTCTCCCACCTCGGTGCTGCAGGCGAGGTCGTGGAGGTCAAGGACGGCTACGCTCGTAACTACCTCCTGCCCCGCAAGCTGGCCACCCCGTGGACCAAGGGCGCTCAGCGTCAGATCGACCAGATGGCCGAGGCTCGCCGCAAGCGCGCCATCGACTCCATGGAGCAGGCCCAGACCGCTCGCGCCTGGCTGCACGAGAACGTCGTGACCGTCTCCGCCACCGCTGGTGCCAACGGCCGCCTCTTCGGCGCCGTCACCACCGCGGACCTGGCTGACGCCGTCAAGGCCGCTGGCGGCCCGGTGATCGACCGTCGCAAGATCGAGGTCGTTCCCCCGATCAAGTCGACCGGACGCCACAGCGCCACCGTGCGTCTGCACACCGACGTCGTTGCTCCCCTTGAGGTCAACGTCGTTCCCGCTCGCTGAGCGCATCTGACTCGGCCACGCTGAGACACAGGCTGAGGGCCTGCCACCGTCACGGTGGCAGGCCCTCAGCCTGTGTGGCCGTGTCGGCTCCCTAGTGGCGCCACGCATCCGTGCGGGCGCGCAGGCCAGTGGTCAGGCCGCGGGCTGCCATGAAGACCCAGGCAAAACCGACCCACAGGGCGATGAGGCCCGCTGCCCCGGTGCCAAGGAGGCCTCGTCCGACCGCGATAGCGACGGGCAGGTAGGGCACGAGCGTGGACAGACCGGCCACAGCCAGGTAGCGACCGTCGCCGGCACCCATGAGCACGCCGTCGAAGAGGAAGACGGCGCCAGCCAGAGGCATGGCCGAGGCGGTGACCAGGAGCGCTGGCCGGGCCGTAGCGATGACAGCCGGGTCGGAGGAGAACAGGTGCGGCAGCCAGGGGGAGGCAGCGGCCAGGATGGCGCCGATGACGGCACCGGTAGCCAGGCCCCAGGCCAGGCACCGGCGTAGGACGGCGTCGACCCCCGGTACCCGGGCGCCCTTGGTACGTGCCGTCGAGGCCAGGTCTGCCTCTGCCTGTCCGAGCGCGGTGCCGATAAGCGCCTGAGCAGCGATGGCAAGCGCGTCCAGCGCGAAGGCGGAGAAGCTCCACAGGGCGCTGACGACCTGGTGCGCTGCTAGTGGTACCTGGCCGAGTGCCGTCGCCGCCCACACGGTGGCGAGGATGGCTACGCGAAGGGACAGGGTGCGGATCAGCAGGGGGAGCCCGGCGCTCAGCGAGGTACCGAGTCCGGCACGGTGAGGACGTAGCGAGACCGCGGCCTGCCGCGCCGCCCGTGCGACGGGCAGGGTGAGTGCCACCGCCATGAGGCTCTGGCTGATGGCGGTGCCTGCACCCGAGCCGGCGATTCCTGTACGCAGCCCGTAGAGGAAGGTGGCGTTGAGCGCCACGTTCGTGACCGCCCCAGCCACGGCGATCACAAAGGGCGTGCGGGTGTCGAGCAGGCCTCGCAGGGTGCCGGTGGCGGCGAAGACGATGAGCATGCCCGGTAGGCCAGGAGCGGAGGCGCGCAGGTAGGCCACGGCGGCGGCTGCGAGCTCCCCGCGGGCGCCCAGGGCGTGGGACACCCAGGGGGCCAGCACCCACAGCAGCAGGCATGCGGCGAGTCCCAGGATCGCAGCAAGCCACAGCCCGTCGATCCCGGCACGTAGCCCGCCCGCACGGTCGCCGGCACCGAAGCGGCGGGCTGTGGTCGCCGTCGTCGCGTAGGCCAGGAAGACGAAGAGGCCGACGGCGGTGGTCAGGACCGTCGAGGCGAGGGACAGTCCCGCCAGGCTCGTGGGCCCCAGGTGGCCGACCATCGCGGAGTCGATGAGGACGAAGAGGGGCTCGGCCACGAGAGAGCCGAGGGCTGGCAGGGCCAGGGAGAGGATCTGACGGTTCAGACCTGCAGGGGCCGAGGGGAGGTGCTGGGTCATGGGTAACGGAAGACCTGTCGGAGAGGTGCTCTAGGTTCGTCAGGAGAATCTGCTACGCCTCAGTCTCTCACGGGCCCTGAATCTCATCCTTACCTTGAGGTTTGTCCACAGAGTGGATGCGTTATCCACATCTTGACGGCCTGATCGGGCTGTGAGGAGGACACAGGAAAAATCGGGATTTTTCGTTGTGATGACAAGGTTCGAGGAGGGGAGTCCACATCTGCGCCGGATTTGACCCCAGAGTTATCCACATATCCGACCCCCGCCTCACCACAGAAAGCCGTTGATGCTCCACAACCGCACCGTGCTTGTCCACATGAGGTCGTGGGTGAGTGTTTGCGCGAGGTCGGGTCGCTGGTTATGGTCACGCGCGCGGGGTACCGCCGGTAAGCATGGTTCGGGACCGTCGGGAGCGATCGTGCGGTGGCAAGGTCGGTCAGGAGCAGTGGATGACGCAGATGGAGCCGGCAGTCGAGCCGGTGGGTGAGGAGCGTCCCGGACGTGAGCGCCCGGGACGGTGGGAGCGTCGTGAGGGAGCGCGTCCGCGCGGCGACCACGCTCTGGGACGCTCGGGCGACGCGGCTCCCTCGGGCGGAGCCCGCTTCGACGGCGTCTTCGACCGTGTGCCGCCTCAGGACCTGGCAGCCGAGATGGCGACCCTAGGTGGCATGCTCATGAGCAAGGAGGCTGTCACTGACGTCATCGAGGTACTGCGCGGGCCGGAGTTCTACAAGCCGGCCCACGAGATGATCTTTGACGCCATCGTCGAGGTCTACAACCGCTCCCAGCCTGCGGACGCGCTGCTCGTGGGAGACGAGCTGGCCAAGCGCGGCGAGCTGGAGCTAGTCGGAGGTGCTCCCTACCTCGCTGACCTCATGGGTCAGGTGCCCACTGCGGCCAATGCCGGCTACTACGCCCGCATCGTCAAGGAGAAGTCGCTCATGCGCGGGCTGGTCCAGGCCGGCACGCGGATCACCCAGCTGGGCTACTCCACTGACGCCGGTGACATCGACGAGCTGGTGACGATGGCAGAGGCTGAGGTCTACGCCGTCGCTCACCGTGAGGGGGAGCGGGAGGACTACTCCGCCGTCGGCGAGCTGCTCAACGACGCCAACATGGAGATCGAGGCCGGCCAGTCACGCGAGCACGGCCAGATGACGGGCGTGGCCACAGGCTTCGCCGAGCTTGACGAGCTCACCGGCGGCCTCAAGGGCGGGCAGATGATCATCGTCGCGGCGCGTCCGGCGATGGGTAAGTCGACCCTTGCCGTCGACTTCTGCCGCTCAGCCTCCATCCACGCCCGGGACCACAACGGCAACCCGTTCACCAGCTGCTACTTCTCCCTGGAGATGGGCCGCATGGAGCTGATGATGCGCATCCTCTCGGCCGAGTCCGGGGTGGAGATGACCAAGCTGCGTGGCGGCAAGTCGATGGACGACCGCGACTGGAAGGACGTCGCCTCGATCTACCACCAGGTCAGTGAGGCGCCCTTGTTCATCGACGACTCCCCGAACCTGACGATGCCGGAGATCCGGTCCAAGGCCTTGCGCCTCAAGCAGCAGCAGGGGCTGGGGCTCATGGTGATCGACTACCTCCAGCTCATGAGCTCAGGCAAGCGGGTGGAGTCGCGTCAGCAGGAGGTCAGTGAGTTCTCCCGCTCGCTCAAGCTTCTGGCCAAGGAGCTGGACATCCCAGTGGTCGCCGTCGCCCAGCTCAACCGTGGCCCCGAGCAGCGCACCGGCAACAAGCCGCAGATGTCTGACCTACGTGAGTCCGGCTCGCTGGAGCAGGACGCGGACATCATCATGCTGCTGCACCGTCCGGAGTACTACCAGCCCGAGGAGCGCCCTGGTGAGGCGGACATCATCGTGGCCAAGCACCGTAACGGCTCGACCCGCACGATCCCCGTCGCCTTCCAGGGGCACCTGTCCCGCTTTGCCAACATGGCACGGGACATGGCCCCGGAGCCGGAGTACTGATCCGCGAGGCAGCTGCACCGGGGCCTGGGTGACTTCGCTTCCGGGGCGTGCCGGCTGGGACTCTTAGCGGAGCCCGGTTCTCCGTAGAATCGCGCCACATGTTGATGTGTCCTGCCCCTAAGCCAACCAGGTCTCCGTCCAAGGACGGAGACCTGGCCTCCTGAAGGAGGTGCGACCCCAGGCCGCGGGTACGTCCGGCTGCTGACGCCTCACTGGCGTCCGTAACGCCCCTGGTAGACGCAGTCGAAGGGGGCGTTGCCGTGCATCCGGTTCTCGATGGAGGAGACGACGACGTCCTTGGCCGTACGGCAGGCGTCCAACGGGCTAGCGCCTTTGGCCAGCTCTGCCGTGATGGCGGCGGCCAGCGTGCAGCCGGCGCCGGAGACCCGCTCCTGGCCGATGGCCGGGACCTCAAGGACCTCCAGGGTCTCGCCGTCGTAGAAGACGTCCAGGGCGGTGCCGGTGCCGAGCAGGGTGCCGGCCTTGGCGAGCACGTTCGGCACACCGTGGTCGTAGATCCGCTTGGCGGCGTCCTTAAGGGCGTCCACCGTGGTGATCTCCTCGACGCCAGCCAGTACCTGGGTCTCGAAGAGGTTGGGGGTGGTGATGGTGGCGTAGGGCAGGACCTTCTCGCGCAGGGCGTTGTCAATGTCGAGGGCGGCGCCCGCCTCCTGGCCCTTGCAGATGAGGACGGGATCGACGACGACGTTGGGTAGGTTGTACTGCTCGAGGGCCTGGGCGACGGTCTCGATGGTGGGAATCGTGCCGAGCATGCCGATCTTGACAGCGTCGATGGTGCCGTGCACACCTACGGCTGCCTCGATCTGGTCGGCCAGGACCTGCGGGTCTATGGCGTGGAGGCGGTGAGCGAAGTCGTTCTTGGGGTCGAAGGAGACGATGCAGGTCAGGGACACGCAGCCAAAGACACCGAGCTGGGCGAAGGTCTTGAGGTCAGTCTGGGCGCCGGCGCCTCCGGAGGCCTCGGAGCCCGCGATGGCTAGGGCGATGGGTGGGTTGTCGGGGCGGGTGGTCGCGTGCGTGCTAGTCATGGGTGAAGCCTGCCCCCTGGCTGGTCTCCGCACGTGGTGCTTGCCCGCGTGTCTCGCCTGCTTCGGCGTCGTATCAGGCTCTGGACAGTCGGATCCTGTCCGCACTGACGTCGCTCTCGCTCCCCACCTCGTCGCTTCAGGCCCTGAACAGTCGATCCCTGTGCTGTGAGCGTGGGGATCGACTGTTCAGGGCCTGAAGCGACGTCACGGGTACCTTCCGCAGCCGTCAGGCGCTGGCGATGGCGAAGCGGGCGCCGCGGTGTGCGTCCTGCTCGGCCTCGTCGACGAGCGCGATGGCCATGTCCGCGGCAGAGAGGGTCTCGCCGGCAGGGGTGTCAGTGGTCGTGACGTAGGAGCCCGAGGACGCGGGGACCGGGTAGGCCGGGGCTGGGGAGAGCAGGGTCCAGGCAATCGAGCTGCCGGCCGCGCGGAAGAGCTCCAGGACCTCGGAGAAGGCCAGAGCCTCGCTGCGGTAGGCCTCAGGGAAGGAGGGGTCGTCCACGAGGCGTTTGCCGGACGCGTCCAGGAGCGATCCGGCGCCGCCGACCACCACGAGACGGCTGGTGGGACGGGCGTCGATGAGGGCCTTGAAGGCGTCGATCACCGGCTGGGGCGAGCCGCCGGTGCGGTTGGGTGAGACGGCGATGATCGTGGCGTCAGCCTTGTCCACCAGGTCGACGACCGAGGCGGTGTCAGTGAAGTCGACGGCCAGGGCGCGGGTGGCGCCCTCGGGCTTCCTGCCGGAGCGGGAGACGGAGGTGACCTCGTGCCCGCGCTTGGCGGCCTCGGCGACGGCGGCCGATCCGGTGGCACCGGTTCCTCCGATGACGGTGATCTTCATGATGGCTCCTTGTCTTGGGGTGCGGCCCCGGTGGTTGGTGGTGCCTCGGATGTGGGCAAGGCGGTTGCGATGACCTCATGGTCATGTTTTAGGTACTAGGTACCTCAACGTAACTAAGGGTGTGGATCGTGACACAGCAGGCGCCTCTCGTGGACTTCGACGTCCTCTCGCCCCAGTGTCCCTCGCGCACGGTGCTGCGCCACGTCGTCGACCGCTGGACGCCATTGGTCGTCGTCGTGCTGTCTGAGGGGCCCAGGCGATTCAGCGAGTTGCGGCGTGAGGTCGGGGGAGTGAGCCCCAAGGTCCTCACCGAGACTCTGCGCTCGATGGAGCGCGACGGGCTCGTGGCGCGTACCCAGACTCCCGGGGTCCCACCTCGCGTCGACTATGAGCTGACTGAGCTCGGTCGTAGTCTGACCGGGCCGCTGGCGACCCTGCGTGACTGGGTGCAGGATCATGCCGGTCAGGTGCTGGCGCGCCGTGAGAGGCACGACGCCGCGGTGGTGTGACGAGATGGAGGCGCGCGGCAGGGCGCAGCCCGAGCTGAGCCGCCACCACTGCCCCTGGCGGCGTGCTTCCGCAGTCTGGCAGCGTGTTCTTCTAGTGGCGGCGTGCTTCCCTGATGCTGTGGCGTGCCTGGGATGTGAGGGCGTTCGTCAGAACGTGTGTGGGCACGCCGCCAAGATGGAAGTACGCCTTCGTGGGGTGTAAGTACGCCCCCATGGTGCAAAGCACGCCGCCAAGACCTGGTGCGGAGGTCGGGGTGGGCGACGCCGGGGAGGAGAGACGCCGGTGCCTGGCGGTCCGCTGCGTGAGCATCCTTCCCCGCCTGGGCCCATCTGCGAGCAAAATCAGCGACTATAGGGGTATGAGCGCGAACACGTCTTCACCAGCCACGGGCACCCAGACTGCTGACGGTCTGCCGCCAGCCGTGCGGGACGCCGTTGCTCCGGTCCTGGAGGGTATGGGAGCGACCAGGCGTGAGGTCTTCCTGACGCGACTAGGGCACTGGTGCCCCGATCTCATGGACGGCCTGGAGACCCTCTACGGGGAGAGGGCCGAGGTGACAGCCGCTCATCTGGCTGCGAAGGCGGCCCGGGCCTACGTTGAGCGCTCCGGGGAGCTGCGACGCCTGGACCTGGAGCGCACGCTCGACCCGCTGTGGGCGCAGGACCCCTCACGGATCGGCTACGCCGCCTACACCGAGCGATTCGCCGGGAACCTACGCGGGGTCGAGGACCGTATCGCCTACCTGCGCGAGCTGGGCGTCAGCTACCTCCACCTCATGCCGCTGCTGACCCCACGCCCGGGCGACTCTGACGGCGGCTACGCCGTCGCCGACTACCGCAGCGTGCGCCCGGACCTAGGTGACATGGAGGACCTGGAGCACCTGACCGGGGCGCTGCGCCATGAGGGGATCAGCCTCGTCGTCGACCTCGTCCTCAACCACGTGGCCCGCGAGCACGAGTGGGCTCAGCGAGCCCGCGCCGGCGAGGAGCGCTACCGCGACTACTTCTACATCTTCCCCGACCGCACCGAGCCGGACGCCTACGAGCAGACCCTCCCGGAGATCTTCCCGGACTTCGCCCCCGGAAACTTCACCTGGGACGAGGAGGCCAAGGGCTGGGTGTGGACCACCTTCAACTCCTTCCAGTGGGACGTCAACTGGCGCAACCCCGACGTCATGGAGGAGTACGCCCAGATCGTCCTGGACCTGGCCAACCGTGGGGTGGAGGTCCTGCGCCTGGACGCCATCGCCTTCACCATCAAGCGCAAGGGCACGGACTGCCAGGGCCAGCCTGAGGTCCACGCGATCACTGAGGTACTCAAGGCCCTGACCCGGATCGCGTGCCCCGCAGTGGACCTCAAGGCAGAGGCCATCGTGGCACCGACCGAGCTGCTCCAGTACCTGGGGCAGGGCAAGTACACCGGCAAGGTCTCCGACCTGGCCTACCACAACTCCCTCATGGTGCAGGTGTGGTCGATGCTGGCCTCGAAGAACGTCCGCCTGGCCGCCCGGGCTCTGTCCGCCCTGCCGGTCGAGCCGCCCAGCGCTACCTGGATCACCTACATCCGCTGCCACGATGACATCGGCTGGGCGATCGACGACGCCGACGCCGAGGCCGTGGGGCTCAACGGCTACTGGCACCGCCAGTTCCTGGCCGACTGGTACCGCGGCGTCTACCCCATGTCTGACGCACGCGGCCTGGTCTTCCAGTACAACCCGGTCACCCAGGACCGCCGGATCTCCGGGACCGCCGCCTCCCTCATCGGCATCGAGGCGGCTGCCGAGGCGGTCGCCGGGATCGGGGAGGAGACGCCGGCCTGGCGCGAGGAGGAGCTGCGAGACTGGCTCGCCCAGAGGCTGGACGCCCTGCGCCTGGCCAACGCCATCATCTACGGATGGGGAGGCGTCCCGGTACTGTGGAGCGGCGACGAGCTGGGCCAGCTCAACGACCCCAACTGGGACACCGAGTCAGGCCACGAGGCGGACTCGCGCTGGGCCGGGCGCCCGGTCCTCAGTGATGAGGCTGTGGCCCAGCGCCACGACCCGACGACGGTCCCCGGCCGGGTCTTCAGCGACCTGGCGCACCTGGGCAAGGTGCGTGCCAGCCTGCCGCAGCTGGGGGCGCAGGTACGTACCGTCGTCGCCCCGGTGGATGACGACGGCGTGCTGGTCACGGTGCGTGAGCACCCGCGCGGCAGCTTCGTCGGCGTCTACAACGTCACCGGCGACTGGCGAGCGGTCCCGGCCTGGCGCCTGGCCGAGTACGGCGTCCTCGGCGCCGTCGACGCCCTGACCGACACGGTCCCGGCAGGTTCTGCGACCTTGGAGGGCAGCGGCGACGGCATGGTGCCGGTACCTCCCTTCGCCGCCTGGTGGCTCGTGCGCTCGACGGACTGAGTGCTGCCAGCGCGGGGAGTGCGGCGCGCAGGCCGAGGCGGGCATGATGGGCTCATGACCGCCGACGCCGTCGACACGACCCTGCACCCCACCGCCCTGGACGCCGCGACACCGGCTGCCCTGCTGGCCGGAGAGATCACCGCCGAGGAGGCCTCGCGCCCGCTGAGCGTCTTCGACCTCATGCGCATCGGCATCGGGCCCTCCTCCTCGCACACCGTGGGACCGATGCGCGCCGGGCGGGCCTTTGCCACCGAGCTGGCTGCCGTCGTCGCCGCGGACGCGGCCGTGAGGGACCTGCTGGAGCCTGGTGGTGAGGCCGGGCGCGGTTCCTCACCCGCTCCCGACCACGGCGACGGCCAGTGCACCGAGCCGGTCAGCCGCCTCACCGTCGAGCTCTACGGGTCGCTGGGTGCCACCGGCCGCGGGCACGCCACCGATCGTGCCGTCGTCATGGGGCTGGCCGGCTACGAGCCGGAGACCGTGCCCAGCCAGGTGTGCGAGAACCTCATGGAGGAGGTCGAGGAGGCCGGGCGCCTGGAGGTTAGTGGCGTGGGCGCGGTCCCCTTCACCCCCTCCAGCGACATCCACTTCCTGCCCGGACGCGTCCTGCCCTATCACGTCAACGGGCTGACACTGACCGCCTACTGCGCCGTTGGCGGCGAGGTCCTGCGGCGCACCTACTACTCCGTGGGCGGCGGCTTCGTCATGGAGGACGTCGGCAGGCCCGGCTCGCCCTCGATCCGTGCCCTGGCCACCGCGGTCGTCGCACAGGCTCACGCCACCCCCGCGCCCTACCCCTTCTCCTCCTCGGCCGAGCTGCTGGAGATCTGCGCCCGCGAGGGACTGCGCGTGTCCGAGGTCGTCATGGCCAACGAGGTCTCGGTACGTGAGGAGGATGAGGTCGTGGGCTACCTCGACCGCCTGCGCCAGACCATGACGGCGTGCATCGAGGCCGGTATGACAGCGGACGGGACCCTGCCGGGCGGGCTGGGGGTGCGCCGTCGGGCCAAGAGTCTGCACGAGCGCCTGCTGGCCCAGGCCAGCGGGCCGGCGGCTGCCTTCACGACGGCTGACCCCCTGCGCGGCATGGACTGGGTGGACCTGTTCGCGCTCGCGGTCAACGAGGAGAACGCCGCGGGCCGGCGTGTGGTGACCGCTCCGACCAACGGTGCGGCCGGGATCGTGCCGGCGGTCCTGCGCTACTACGAGCAGTTCATCCCCGGAGCGGACGACGAAGGCGCTCGCCGGTTCCTGCTCGCCGCCACCGCCGTGGGTGCACTCATCAAGACCAACGCCTCTATCGCCGGGGCGGAGGTGGGCTGCCAGGGTGAGGTCGGCTCGGCGTCGTCCATGGCTGCGGCAGGGCTCGCTGAGGCTCTGGGGGGCACGCCGGCGCAGGTGGAGAACGCCGCAGAGATCGCTATGGAGCACAACCTCGGCCTGACCTGCGACCCGGTGGGGGGTCTGGTGCAGATCCCCTGCATCGAGCGCAACGCGGTGGCCGCGGTCAAGGCGATCAACGCGGCGCGGATGGCGCTGTGGGGCGAGGGACGCCACCAGGTCAGCCTGGACACCGTCATCGAGACCATGCGTCAGACGGGTGAGGACATGCTCGCCAAGTACAAGGAGACCTCGCGCGGGGGACTGGCCGTCAACGTCGTCGAGTGCTGAGTACGGGGCAAGAGCGGCGGCATCCTGCCAGGTTTTGCGCTACACCAAAACCTGGCAGGATGCCGCCCGTGACTAGCTCGACCTACGCGACCGCACCCGCTGGCGCCGCTCCTGACTCCCAGACCTCCCAGACCTCTGAGGCCGCCTCCCGCCAGTGGTGGAAGGACGCCGTCGTCTACCAGATCTACCCGCGTTCCTTCGCGGACGCGGACGGCAACGGCATCGGCGACCTCGCCGGCATCACCAGCCGCGTGCCCTACCTGGCCCGCCTCGGCGTGGACGCCGTGTGGCTCTCGCCCTTCTACCCCTCCGCCCTGGCTGACGGCGGCTACGACGTCGACGACTACCGCGACGTCGCCCCGGAGATCGGGACGCTGGAGGACTTCGACACCATGGTCGCCGCGCTCCACGAGGTCGGGCTCCGGGTGATCGTGGACCTCGTGCCTAACCACACCTCCAACCGTCACGCCTGGTTCCGCGCGGCGCTGGCGGGTGGGCCAGACGCCCCCGAGCGCGGGCTCTACCACTTCTACGAGGGCCGAGGCGAGGGTGGCGTGGAGCCTCCCAACGACTGGCGCTCCCTCTTCGGCGGCCCCATCTGGGAGCGGGTCGAGGACCAGGCTGAGGACGGTACGCCCCTGACTGGACCGGGGACGGGGCGCCCCTACCAGTGGTACCTGCATATCTTCGCGCCCGAGCAGCCCGACCTGAACTGGGCCAACCCTGCGGTACGCAAGGACTTTGAGCACACGCTGCGCTTCTGGTGCGACCGCGGAGTCGACGGCTTCCGCGTGGACGTGGCTCACGGCATGACCAAGGACATGGAGCAGCTCGAGCGCCCCTTCGCGCAGATGCCCTACTGGCCGCTGCCGGATGACGGCTCCCACGCGCTCTTTGACCGCGACGAGGTCCACGAGGTCTACGCCCAGTGGCGTACCGTGCTGGACTCCTACGACCCGCCGCGCTTCGCCGTCGCCGAGGCTGGTGTCCACCCGGCCCGCCGTGCGCGCTACGTCGCCTCCATCGGGCAGGCCTTCAACTTCCAGCTCCAGGACGCTGACTTCACGGCCTCCTCCTACGCCTGGGCGATCGACGCCGGTCTGGCTGACGAGGCTGCCTGTGGCTCGACCACCTGGGTCCTGGGGTGCCACGACACCTTCCGGGTGGCCACGCGCTATGGATTCGACCCTGAGGAGAAGGTGGTCGAGCAGGTGCGTGCTGACCGCGACCAGGCCCATGACGCGGGAGCGGGCGCGGACGGTGCGCCGGCTGGCCGGCAGATGCGTCTGTCGCGCCTGTGGGTGCTGGCCGACGGCGAGTCCCCGGCTCAGGACGCCGGGCTGGGAGAGCGGCGGGCGCGGGCCGGTGCCCTGCTGATGATGGCGCTACCGGGGTGCATGTATATCTACCAGGGGGATGAGCTCGGTCTGCCCGAGGTGCCTGACATCCCGCAGGAGCGGCTGCAGGACCCCATCGCCTCGCGCAACCGCGAGGTGGAGAAGGGACGCGACGGCTGCCGGGTGCCGCTGCCCTGGACGGCTGAGGGGGCGAGCTACGGCTTCGGGCCCGACGGCGGGGCTGAGGCGCACCTGCCGCAGCCGGCAGGGTGGGGGAGCCACGCCGTCGACGTCGAGGAGGGGGACTCTGGCTCGACCCTGGTGCTGTACCGGCGTGGGCTGGCGCTGCGTCACCAGCTGTGGGGCGCGGCCAACCGGGAGCCACTAACCTGGTTGCGGCGCGACGAGCACGTCCTGGCGTTCGCGCGCGGTGGGGTCGAGTGCTGGACGGCCTTCGACCAGGACGCTGAGCTGCCGGTGGGTGAGGTTCTTGTGTCCAGCAACCCACGTCCTGGGGATGCCTGTGCAGGGCACGGCCGCGTACTGCCTGCGGCGACGACGGTCTGGATGTGTCGATCCTGAGGTGCTGCGATGCCGTCAGGCCTGTGCCGCCCCCTAACGCCCTCAGTGACCACGAATGCCCCGTCCGACCATCGTATTCACGCGAATTCGGTGGTCGGGTGGGGCGTTGGCGGTCGGGTGGGGCGTTGGCGGTCGGACTAGGCGGTGCTACCTCTGCAGGATCCCGAGCTCATCCAGAGCCTGTTCGACGGCGTCAAGAACCTCCTCGTTGGCGGCCTCGATGGTGTGGGTGTGCCAGCCGTCGGTGAGGGTGCATAGGGGAGAGGCATGTGGTGTGGTGCTCAGGCGCGCGAGGAAGTCCTCTAGGTCCTCCTGTGAGCGGATAAGGAGGTCAACGGTGATCTGTCCGTACAGGCCGTGCTCGATTGAGGTGTCCAGGACGCTCCCTCCGGCTGCCAGGATGGTGCGCAGCTCACGGGCGGCAGCTTCGTTGCTGTGGCGCACGGTGACTGAGCGCCTAGGTGCGTGGGACGGGCGTGCCAGGACATAGCCGCGATTGGTTGCCCGCACGGGGTGGCCTGCTGCCCGCAGGAGAGCGATATCGCCGACGACGATCTGGCGGGAGACTCCCATCTCCTCGCCGAGCACGGCGGCAGGTACCGGGGTGCTGGTCTGAGAGAGCCGGGTCAGGATCGCCGCGCGGCGCTGGGTGGCCTCCATAGTCCTTCCTCCTCGTGAGGCTCTGCGGCCCCGACTGTGGTGGGGCGCCTGGAACCTAGCACGGTGGTCGCACGCGGTCCGGGCAGGAGCGACACGCCGAGGGTGGGGGTGTGAGCAAGGCGAGTTCGCCCGTCTTGTCCCCAGGGTGGGGACAACGGTCGTGGGGGTGGCGGAGACGTCTGCGGGTGGAGCGCAGGAATTTGTGTCGGACCCTCGGGTGACGATGGTTCTGCCGTTTCGAGGACCTCCGGGAGGGGATCGGTGAGAGAGCGCTGGAAGGCGCTCGAAGCACTTGCCCACAGGGGTTGGAACGCTGTCCACAGGAAGGAAGGTTGTGATGCACAACGACACATCGGCCACATCATCTTGGGGTGATGGCGAGTTCCTACCCCAAGGGGTAGTGTCTTGCCTCGCGAGGCGCCCTTGCCCTCCCGCGAACTACATCCGTGTGCTTACACCGTTGGAATCCCACCAGGGTGCCCCTCAGTCAGGCTTGCGGAACCATCGTGACCACCCGTCCACACCAGAGCCAGGAAGTGACTGACATGGCGATCACCGTCTACAGCAAGCCCAACTGCGTCCAGTGCAACGCCACCTACCGCGCCCTGGACAAGGCTGGCCTGGAGTACTCCACGGTGGACATCTCCGTGGACGCCGAGGCTCTGGAGCAGGTCAAGGCCCTCGGCTACGCCCAGGCGCCGGTCGTCATGGCCGGTGAGGACCACTGGTCAGGCTTCCGCCCGGACAAGATCAAGGCTCTGGCTACCGCTGTCGAGGCTGTCGCGATCTGAGCCGGGGCGACTCGCAGCCGTGAGCCTCTCGACCACCCAGAACGAGGCTGCGTCGTCAGCCTCAGCCACCTCAGGGCCTGAGGCTGACGACGGCCCGTTCCTCGTCTACTTCTCCTCCACCTCGGAGAACACTCACCGCTTCGTCACCAAGCTGGGCTATCCGAGCGCACGGATCCCGCTGCGCCCACAGGACGAGCCGCTGACGGTGGAGCGCGAGTACGTGCTTGTCGTCCCCACCTACGGGGGTGGCAGCATCCGTGGTGCTGTCCCCAAGCAGGTCATCAAGTTCCTCAACAACGAGGACAACCGCATGCTGTGCCGGGGAGTCATCTCCTCGGGCAACACCAACTTCGGCGAGGCCTACTGCCTCGCCGGAGACATCATCTCCGCCAAGCTCAAGGTGCCGTTCCTGTACCGCTACGAGCTTCTTGGCACCCCCACCGACGTCGCACGCGTCACAGAAGGATTGGACACGTTTTGGCAGACACGCTGACGGACACTGGCTCTGAGACGGTTGACCCGAGCCTCGACTACCACGCCCTCAACGCCAAGCTGAACCTCTACGACGCGAACGGCCAGATCCAGTTCGACGCCGACCATGAGGCCGCGCGTCAGTACTTCCTCCAGCACGTCAACCAGAACACCGTCTTCTTCCACGACCTGGAGGAGAAGCTGGAGTACCTGGTCGAGGAGGGCTACTACGAGGGCCACATCCTGGACAGGTACTCCCCGGACTTCGTCAAGAAGGCCTTCAAGGCCGCCTACGCGCACAAGTTCCGTTTCCAGACCTTTCTGGGTGCCTTCAAGTACTACACCTCGTACACGCTCAAGACCTTCGACGGCAAGCGCTACCTGGAGCGCTTCGAGGACCGTGTGTCGATGGTGGCCCTCGCTCTTGCCGACGGCGACGAGCAGCTCGCGCTCGACCTCATCGAGGAGATGATGACCGGTCGCTTCCAGCCGGCGACCCCGACCTTCCTCAACGAGGGCAAGGCCCAGCGCGGTGAGCCTGTCTCCTGCTTCCTCGTCCGTATCGAGGACAACATGGAGTCCATCGCGCGCGGCATCAACTCTGCGCTCCAGCTGTCCAAGCGTGGCGGCGGCGTGGCCCTGCTGCTGACCAACCTGCGTGAGATGGGCGCGCCTATCAAGCGGATCCAGAACCAGTCCAGCGGCGTCGTGCCGGTCATGAAGCTGCTGGAGGACTCCTTCTCCTACGCCAACCAGCTCGGTGCCCGTCAGGGTGCGGGAGCGGTGTACCTGCACGCCCACCACCCGGACATCATGCGGTTCCTGGACACCAAGCGTGAGAACGCGGACGAGAAGATCCGCATCAAGACCCTCTCGCTGGGCGTGGTCATCCCGGACATCACCTTCGAGCTGGCCAAGAACAGGGAGCCGATGTACCTGTTCAGCCCCTACGACGTCGAGCGCGTCTACGGGGTGCCCTTCTCCGACATCTCGGTGACGGAGAAGTACCGGGAGATGGTGGACGACCCGCGTATCCACAAGACGCGTATCGACGCGCGCCAGTTCTTCCAGACCCTGGCTGAGATCCAGTTCGAGTCCGGCTACCCGTACGTCATGTTCGAGGACACGGTCAACAGGGCCAACCCCATCAAGGGCAAGGTCATCATGTCCAACCTGTGCTCGGAGATCCTTCAGGTCTCCGAGGCCTCCACGCTCAACGAGGACCTGTCCTTCGAGCACGTGGGCAAGGACATCTCCTGCAACCTGGGCTCCCTCAACATCGCCAAGACGATGGACTCCCCGGACTTCATGCGCACCATCCGCACCGCCGTGCGAGGGCTGACCGCGGTCTCGGACCAGGTGGACCTGCCCTCGGTGCCCTCCATCAACCGTGGTAACCACGAGTCCCACGCCATCGGCCTGGGCCAGATGAACCTGCACGGCTACCTGGCTCGCGAGCACATCTTCTACGGGTCCGAGGAGGGCCTGGACTTCACCAACGTCTACTTCGCCTGCGTGCTCTACGCGGCCCTCACCGCGACCAACGAGCTGGCGGTGGAGCGCGGGGAGTCCTTCGTGGGCTTTGAGGACTCGGACTACTACTCCGGCACGTTCTTCGAGAAGTACACCACCCAGGACTTCGTGCCGGTGACGGACAAGGTCAAGGAGCTCTTCGAGCGCTCCTCGATCACCGTCCCCACCCGTGAGGACTGGGCTGCCCTGGCCAAGCGGATCCACGAGACCGGTATGTACAACCGCAACCTCCAGGCGGTGCCGCCTACCGGCTCGATCTCCTACATCAACAACTCGACCTCCTCGATCCACCCGATCGTGGCCAAGATCGAGATCCGTAAGGAGGGCAAGATCGGGCGTGTCTACTACCCGGCGCCCTACATGACCAACGAGAACGTGGAGTACTACCAGGACGCCTACGAGATCGGCCCCGAGAAGATCATCGACACCTATGCCGTGGCCACCCAGCACGTGGACCAGGGGCTGAGCCTGACGCTCTTCTTCCCGGACACCGCGACCACGCGAGACGTCAACAAGGCCCAGATCTACGCCTGGCGCAAGGGCATCAAGACCCTCTACTACATCCGTCTGCGCCAGGCCGCGCTCACGGGTACCGAGGTCGAGGGCTGCGTGTCCTGCATGCTCTGATCCGGAGAGCAGTCCGGAGCCGACGACGGCGGGGCTCACCTTCTCCGGGAAGGTGAGCCCCGCCGTCGTCATCAGCATCTGCAGGCGGCTCGGGGATCCTGAGTGAGCCTCCGGCTGCCTGCCGTCCCAGGGGCGCTCCTGACGCTCGGCGGTGCGGGCGCTGGCCCCCTCAAAGACGGCAGAGGAGCCCGTTCCTCAGTCTGTTCTGTCGTCGGCCACCTGATGGTTGTCTCCTGACTGGCTCAGTTCTGCTCGGTCTCCTCCGAGCGCCACACCACGTCGCAGCGATCAGCGCACGAGGCCACGACCCGGCTGTTGGGGACGTCGACAGCGCGCACCCAGTGGGCGGCGTCGACGTGCGAGCGGCCGAAGTCCTTGTGTCGGCGTATGAGGCGGGAGATGAGGTCGTGCTCGGGGACCTCAAGCATGATGAGGAGGTCGATGCGCTTGCGAGCCTCCTCCCATCCGTGGGAGTCCAGGGCCAGGTAGCTGCCCTCGGTGACGACGACGCCGGGCCCGGACACCCGCGTGCCTGCGGCCACGGGCTCGTGCAGGTCGCGTCGGTAGACGGGGGCGAGGACCTCAGTCGGACCGTGAGGCCCTGTCAGGCGCACCCTGTCGAGGAGCGCCAGGTAGCCGGCCACGTCAAAGGTGTCCGGCGCCCCCTTGCGTCCGTGACGGCCCAGCTCGTCCAGAACCGTGTTGGACATGTGAAAGCCGTCCATGGGGACCTCACCGGCCAACAGGCCACGGTTCGCCAGCTCACTGGCCAGGAGCCGGGCCAGTGTGGACTTCCCTGACCCTGGGCCCCCGGTAAGGCCGACGACGACACGGCTGGCGCCGTCGTCGAGCATGGCTTCCAGCCGGGTGACAGTCTCAGGAAGCCGGGGAGCGAAGGCGGAGGAGCTGCTCATGGGCCTCAGTATGAGGGGCGTGCGGCTGAGAGGGGCCCAAGCGGGTGGGCGCGTGACGGTGGCCCCGTGAGGTGACCGGCACAGGTGAGATTTGCCGGGCCGGGTCGGGGCGGCCCGTTCCTGTCGGTACCGGTCGGTAGCATGAGACCACGCCCGCACCACCACGGAGGAAGCTCATGCCGGAGCCGATCAAGCTCATCGACCGCGTCCAGGCGATCAACTGGAACCGTCTCGTTGACGACAAGGACCTGGAGGTCTGGGACCGTCTGACCGGTAACTTCTGGTTGCCGGAGAAGGTGCCGCTGTCCAACGACGTCCAGTCCTGGGCCACCCTCAACGAGGCCGAGAAGACGATGACGACGCGAGTCTTTACCGGTCTGACGCTTCTGGACACCATCCAGGGCACGGTGGGCGCCGTCTCGCTCATCCCGGACGCGCGCACGCCCCACGAGGAGGCCGTGTACACCAACATCGCCTTCATGGAGTCGGTGCACGCGCGCTCCTACTCCTCGATCTTCTCCACGCTGATCTCTACCGCGGAGATCGACGAGGCCTTCCGGTGGAGCGAGGAGAACGAGAACCTCCAGCGCAAGGCCAAGATCGTCCTGGACTACTACCGCGGTGACGACCCGGAGAAGCGCAAGGTCGCCTCGACCATGCTGGAGTCCTTCCTCTTCTACTCCGGCTTCTACGCCCCCATGTACTGGTCCAGCCACGCCAAGCTCACCAACACGGCTGACCTCATCCGCCTCATCATCCGCGACGAGGCCGTGCACGGCTACTACATCGGCTACAAGTACCAGCTGGCCGTGCGCGAGTCCTCCCCGGAGCGCCAGGCAGAGCTCAAGGACTACACCTTTGACCTGCTCATGGAGCTGTACGACAACGAGGAGCAGTACACCGAGGACCTCTACGACGAGCTCGGCCTGACTGAGGACGTCAAGAAGTTCCTGCGCTACAACGCCAACAAGGCTCTGATGAACCTGGGCTACGAGGCGCTCTTCCCGGCTGACGCCGTGGACGTCAACCCCGCGATTCTCGCCTCGTTGTCCCCTAACGCGGACGAGAACCACGACTTCTTCTCCGGCTCCGGCTCCTCCTACGTCATCGGCACGGCCGAGGCCACCGAGGACGAGGACTGGGACTTCTGACGCTCGACTGAGCCGATCCTGCAAGGCGTGTGTGCTCCCCGAGCGTAAGTGCTCGGGGAGCACACACGTCCTGTGATGCCTGAGAAAGAGCTGTTGTGCGGCATCTCGACCACGTTGATGACTGACAAGTGCCACTTGTGTTCAATCATGGGCGTGTTGATGACTGACAAATGCCACTTGTCAGTCATCAATGGTCGGGTCGTTACCGTGAAGTGCTGGAAGGGGAATATATGGATCTGACGATGTTCTCCAACCCTGCTATGGGGGAACTCGTCGATATCAGTGGGTCGGACCTACGGGGTTCATGGACGCACAAGGCCTTTGTCCCCGCACCACTGGGGATGGACGAGCCTATGTTGTCCGGTGCGACCTATCGAGCCGTGGCCGCTGCGGGTCGTGCGCTTGCCGCGCTGGATGCCACGGCCCGCCAGCTGCCCAACCCGTATCTGTTGCGCACGCCGTCGCTTCGACGCGAAGCATAGTCTACCTCGGCGTTAGAGGGGACCTATGCGTCGCTCGCAGATGTCCTCATCGCCGACGACGGCACTCCGGCGAGTCATGAGATGGTCGAGGTTCTGAACTACGTCGCGATGGCGGACAGCGGATTCTCCTGGGTCCAGGAAGGACGTCCGGTCACGCTTGGCTTTCTTGAGGACCTCCAGGGACGTCTCATGCGAGGAACCGACGTTGAAGTGGAGTCTGGGCGGCTTCGCACGGGGCAGGTAGTCATTGGACGACGTGACATCAGAGACCCCCGTGCTCCCCTGATCGAGAGCGCGCGTTTTGTGCCCGCACCGCCGGGAGACCAGTTGCGCGCCGGAGTCAGGCAGCTCTTGGATTGGATGGCACGTGAGCACACGGCAAGTATCGACCCGGTGGTTGCCGCAGGGATGGCCCACTACCAATTTGAGACTCTCCACCCGTTCCGGGACGGCAACGGCCGACTGGGACGCTACCTTATTGTCCTGTCATTGTTGCATGAGGGGGTTCTGAGTGAGCCCACCTTGGCGGTCTCCCCGTGGTTCGAGGCCTGCCGGACGGAGTACTACGACTCACTCCTGGCGGTCTCGACTGATGGAGACTGGGACCGTTTCCTGTCGTTCTTCGCGCAAGGGCTTACTGAGGCGGCGACAACCACACGTCGGCAGATGCTCGCCCTGGCCAAGGTCCAGGAGCGTATGAAGGAGCAGATTGCGGGGTCTCCGCTTCGTTCAGCCCAGGCGCCTGCGCTGGTGGACATCGCGGTTGCTAACCCGACCTTCACGGTCAAGAGGGTGGAGGAGGCTCTGCATCTGTCCTACAGCCGAGCGAATGGCCTGGTCGCTCAGCTGGTTGATCTGGGCATGCTCACGGCGATCGAGGGGGCCGGGAGGCAGCCCAGACGTTTCGTGGCGCCTGAGGTGCTGGACGTCCTGCTGAAGGAGGCCTGACACTCGTCAGCCCGTAGGCTTGCGGCTATGAGTGAGTACTTCGTGGGTCAGGCGGATCAGGGCGGGGCTCAGGACACGGTGGAGCCCGCGATCCCCGGCCTGCCGCCGCAGGACGACGCCGACGGCCAAGGCTCCTGCGCGGACGGGCTGCCCGAGGGCCCGGAGCACGTGCGCTTCGGTGTGCCCTTCAACGGTGTCGTCCCGATCTGGCACGACGGCACCCAGATCACCTGGCACCGCTCTCTGGACGGCACTGACCTCGCCCAGGTCCTGGGTCTGGGCCACGTCGAGACCGAGGCCGGACCCTCGCCCGTGCCACAGGGGTGGAGCGAGCGGGTCGAGACCGGAACGCTCCTTCCTCCCACCGTACCTGATGCTGATTCGTCTCCCGTGCCGGACGACGACGCAGCCGCAGCGTCAGGAGCGGAGGCTGGCTCCGCCGTCGGTCCGGTCCTGACGCTGCGTGCTGCTACGCCGTCGGGCCGACGGGCTGTTAACGACCCTGGCTCCGGGGCTTCTGTGCCCCTGTCGGAGGCGCTGAGCATCCAGGAGGCCATGGGGGAGACGGCCGGCGACTTTGACATCACCGGGTTCTCGGTCCATATCGCGCGGCTCATGCTGCGTGCGGCGCGTGACCGCGCCATCCTCCTGCTCACGCTCCGGGCGCCTGACGATCCTGAGGCGCACCACCTGCTGTCGGCACCTAGTGAGGTCGATGACGACGGTGTGCTGCACTTTCACCTCGGCACCCTGCTGGAGGTGGAGGGCGGTGCGTGGGAGCGGGCGCAGCACTCCGGGGGGATGGCGCTGCTCGACCTGGATGTGCCCTACTCCAGCCTCCTGGCGGAGGCCGAGGAAGGCGGCGACCAGGGAGAGCCGTCCCAGCAGGGTCTGGACGTCGAGAGGCTGATCGCTATGGCGCAGCCCGTCGTTGACGTGATCCTCCAGCCCGGTTTCCCCTTTGCCCTGGGCTGCTCCTTCATCATCCCGGACGGACACGTCACCGACTGAGGCTGTTGCGAGCCCGGAAGTCAGAGCCCTTGGGTCAAAAGTCATGCGCCGAGCCCCAGGGTGAGGGATCATCTTCTTATGCTGACCGTCACTCAGAACGTCGAGTACCAGGGCGGCTATGCCGTCACCCGTACTGGCGGGGCACGCAAACCCTTCCCCTTCCTGATCTCCACCATGCTCGCCGGCGCCTACATCGGGATCGCCGACGTCTTCATGTTCACCGCCGCAGGCCCCATGAAGGAGGCCGGTGATCCCTGGGCCCCCCTCGTGGGCGGGCTCGTCTTTGGTATCGGCCTCATCCTGTGCGTCTTCGCCGGAGGCGAGCTGGCCACCAGCGCCATGATGACCTTCACGATCGGTGGGGCGCGCAAAACCATCACCTGGGCCAAGGGTGCCGGCGTCCTGCTGTTCATGCTCGTGGGCAACCTCCTGGGATCGATTGTCCTGGCCTACCTGGTTCATCTAGCCGGGGTGCTCGGGCCCGAGACGGCGGGCGGTGCGATGCTGGCTGCTGCCGTGCTCAACAAGGGCAGTCACTACACCGCGATCCAGCTCTTCACGCGCGGCATCATGTGTAATGTGCTGGTGTGCCTGGCGATCTGGTGCGTCACCCGATCCACCAGTGAGGTGGCCAAGATGATCGCCATGGCATGGTGCCTGGCTGCCTTCGTGACCTCTGGCTTCGAGCACGTCGTGGCCAATATGACCACCTTCGCCCTAGGAATCTTCGAGGGCGTCGACGGCGGCACCCTGGCTGCGGCAGCCCGCAACATCCTCATCGTGGGAGCCGGAAACATCGTGGGCGGGGCGGTCTTCGTAGCCCTGGCCTACTTGGCTGCCCACAAGATCGAGGAGGGCGGTGCGCAGGCGCGTGCGGAGCAGGAGCAGAGCCGGAAGGAGGCCGCCACGACCTCGTGAGCCCCGTAGCCGACCGCGCCTGCGGGCACAGCAGGCCTGAGGCGATGACCACCTCGTAAGACGCCACGTGTATGTGACGTCTCATACATTGCGTGTCTCGACCGCCTGGCCTCCAACCAAGGATTCCCTGTGTCTCCAGCGAAAAGCTGGAGACACAGGGAATCGTTCTTACTCCTATCCCGCCGTAGAAGCGGCACAGAGAACCACGACCGCACTTGACAAGCCTCAGGTCGTTTCTGCCTACACTGCGGCCACCTCGCGGTATCTGGCCGCGCCCCACCAAAGGACCTGACATGACGTGCACCGATCGCCTCTCCCAGGCGCTTCCGCGTGACGCTCGTGCTGCCCAGGTCCGTGCCCTCGGCCTGCCGATGGCCTGTTGTCGCTGCTGTATGCCCAAGGGCGTCCGCGCAGCTGGCAGCCACCACCGCTGAGAGGGTTACTCTCACTGACGGCTCACATCCATTCGCGCGGGCGTCCCCTCCCACCAGGGCCGTGCGTGCTGTCGTACCTGGCGCCACGGCCACCAGCCCGGGACATGAGGACCAACCGTGAGCGCAGCCGCCACCCCCACCCTGACAGCGATTGACCATGACGTCGCGACGACGTCGACCCCTACCCCGGGTGTTGCCACCCGCGAGAACCAAGACGCGCGGGAGCAGCGCAGCCAGCGGCGCCAGCACCTGGCACGTCTCCTGGCTGGGCGCACCATCCAGGCGGTGGTCGTGGTCTGGCTCGCAGTCACCCTCACCTTCATCGGCATCCACCTCGCCCCCGGCGACACGGTGGACACCCTCCTGGGGCTGGAGCGCAACGATCCTGAGCTGCGCTCACGCGTCATCGCCGAGTGGGGGCTGGACCGCCCCGTCCTCGTCCAGTACCTGGCGTACCTCGGTGGCCTTCTCCGTGGGGACTTCGGTATCTCCTACGTCCAGAACCGTCCCGTTGTAGAGATCTTCTCCTCCCAGATCGGTGCCACCCTCCAGCTCGCTGGGGCCGCGCTGCTGATCGCCGTCGTGATTGCTTTGTTGCTGTCCCTGAGCCTGTCGGGACGCCGTGGCCTCCTGCGTCGGGTGGCCGGCGCCCTGGAGCTGATGATCCTGTCCGTGCCGAGCTTCTGGCTGGGCCTGCTCCTGCTGACGCTCTTCTCCTTCCAGCTGCGCTGGTTCCCTGTGGTTGGCACGGACGGCCTGCGTGCCCTGGTCCTGCCGGCTCTGGCCATTGGTGTGCCGACCGGTGCCTACCTCACCCAGGTCCTGCGCGAGGACCTCGACGCCGAGCTGGCGGCTCCCTACGTCCTGACCTCCCGCTCCCGAGGCGCCTCGGTGGCCCGCGTCAAGATTGTCCATGCGCTGCGTCACGCCTGTCTGCCAGCCCTGACGATCGGTGGTCTCATCGTGGGCGGACTGCTGGGCGGGGCGGCGATCACCGAGCAGGTCTTTGGCCGCTCCGGCCTGGGTCATATCGCGGTGGCGGCGGTCCACTCCCAGGATGTCCCCGTCATCCTCGGCCTGTCCTTCTTCGCCTCGGCGGTGTTCGTCATCGCCTCGACCGTGGTGGACCTGGTCGCGTTGTGGATCGACCCGCGAATGCGTCGGCGCCGCTGAGCACGACGGCGCAGCCTCCTGAAGCTGGCGTCCCGCCCTGTCTGCACCTCTACCCACCGGCGTCCTTGCCGCTGCCACCCCTGTCACGACCCCCTCCCTGAGCACACGTGCCACTGAAAGACGATCATGACAACAACAACGATCCGCCCCACCTCACCACTGATCGCCGTGAGCCTGGCCCACTCACCAGAGCTGGCCGATCACCTCCGACGGCTCGCACGTCACCGGCCGCGTCCCTCCACCGTTCTGGCGGCAGCGGTCCTGGGCGTCGTCGTCCTGGCCGCTGTGGTTCCCTCACTGTTCACCTCGACCGACCCGTTGACCACGGACCCGCTGCGGCTCAACCATCCTCCCTCGGCCGAGCACCTCCTGGGGACCGACTACCTGGGACGCGATCTGCTCAGCCGTATTGTCTACGGCGCGCGTTACTCGCTGACCATCGGTGTCACGGCGACGCTGGTTGCTGTGAGTATCGGCCTCGTCGTCGGACTGGTTGCCGGTATCGCGGGCGGACGGGTCGATACCCTGCTCTCCCGCCTCATTGACGTCCTGGCATCCTTCCCCTCTATCCTCCTAGCCCTGGTGGTCATTGGCATCACGGGGGCAGGTATTGGCAACCTCGCTGTCACCCTCGGCATTGCCACCGTGCCCACCTACGCCAGGGTTGTACGTACGCAGACCCGGCGCGTGGTCGCCTCCGAGTACGTCGCCCAGGCACGTAGCTTCGGCCTGCCCTCCCTGCCCCTCGTCCTTCGTCACGTACTGCCGAACTCCCTGGGGGTCCTCCCAGTGATCGCCACGATCGAGCTGGGCTCGGCAATTATCGGCGCGGCTTCCCTGTCCTTCCTCGGTCTGGGACCTCAACCGCCTACGCCGGAGTGGGGCGCGATCCTCGCTGACGCCCGCGACTTCCTCCAGATCGCTCCCTGGACCGGGATCGTCGCAGGACTCGTCCTGACCGCCACCGTCGTCTCCGCCAACGTTCTGGGTCGCGCCTTCAAGACAGCCTATGAGAGGAGGACCGCATGAGCGCCGTCACCACCCCGGCACACGTGCCCACCCTGCCTGCCCGTGAGCCAGGAAGCGGGGCAGACGCCTTGCCGTGGGCTGGACAGCAGAGTACGGACGCGAGGCTCAGCCCCCATCCCCTGGTCGTGGTTCGCGACCTGTCCGTCTCCTTCGATCCGCCGAGCCGAGGCTGGAGCCGGCGTCGTCAGCATCAGCACCAGGGCCTGCGGGCCCATGAGGTGGTCGACGCCGTGCGCGGTCTCAACCTGACGATCCTGCCTGGCCAGGCCATCGGCATCGTCGGTGAGTCTGGATCAGGAAAGTCCGTCACCGCACGCACGCTGGTGGGCCTGACCTCAGGACGCAGCAGGATCACAGCTGCCCAGCTGGAGGTGATGGGCCACGATGCTGCCGCCCTCAGTGACCGGCAGTGGCGTACCATCCGCGGGCGCCGTATCGGACTGGTTCTCCAAGACGCCCTGACGAGCCTCGACCCTCTGCGGACGGTGGGCCAGGAAATCACGGAGACCCTGCGGCTGACCGGTGTCCTTAACGAGGAGCGCGAGGCTGCGGGACGCCGCCCACTTGGTGGCGCTGCTCTGCGCGCGGCAGAGCGTGAGCGGGCGATCGCCCTGCTGGAGGAGGTCGGCGTGCCCGATCCTGAGCTGAGGGTTGACCAGTACCCGCATGAGTTGTCGGGAGGCCTGCGTCAGCGTGCCCTCATCGCCTCGGCCATCGCCGGTAAGCCAGACCTCATCATCGCTGATGAGCCCACCACCGCCCTGGACGTCACGGTCCAGGCCCAGGTCCTGGAGGTACTGGCGGACCGGCGTGAGGCAGGGGCGGCGCTCCTGCTCATCTCACACGACCTGGCCGTCGTCGGGCAGGTGTGCGATCAGGTCCTGGTCATGAAGGACGGCGAGGTGGTGGAGGCCGGCCCGAGCCACGAGGTCCTCACCCGCCCCTCCCACCCCTACACCCGCCGCCTGCTTGCTGCCGTTCCCTCAGCCTCCTCCCGTGGGACCCTGCTTGCCTCAGGCGAGCGTGAGCCGCAGCGCGCTCCCATCGACCGCGCAGCCAGCCCGGTCCTGGCTGCGGCGGGTCTGTCCAAGTCTTTTGCTGGGCCTGCCGGGACACGGCGCCAGGCGGTGCGGGATGTGGACGTGGAGGTCCTGCCCGGCCAGACGCTCGGGATCGTTGGTGAGTCCGGGTCCGGGAAGTCCACCCTGGCACGCCTGCTCATCGCCCTGGCACCTGCCGACTCCGGCACCGTCACCCTCGACGGCGAGCCCTGGGTACCGCTCGCTGAACAGCAGCGGCGTGCGCGCCGTCCCCGCATCCAGATCATCAGCCAGGACCCACTGAGCTCCTTCGACCCGCGTTACAGCGTCCGCGAGGTAATCAGCGAGCCCCTACGCGTCGCGGCGGGCCGGCATGGGGTCCCGTCCCCGGGCACCCGACTGACACGTCACGAGATTGCGCACAAGGTCCAGGAGGCGGCCCGACTCGTTGGGCTTCCAGCGAGCCGACTGGAGGCCAGTCCGCGGGAGCTCTCTGGTGGACAGCGCCAGCGCGTGGCGATCGCCCGGGCCCTGGTCAGCGAGCCGGACGTCATCATCGCCGACGAGGCGGTCTCGGCCCTTGATGTCTCCATCCAGGCCCAGATCCTCGACCTCCTGGTGCATCTGCGTGCCCGTACGGGTGCCGCCATCGTGTTCATCAGCCACGATCTCGGCGTCATCCACCACCTGGCAGATGACGTCCTGGTGATGAAGGACGGCCAGGTTGTTGAGAGCGGAGAGGTGGATGAAGTCTTCCACCACCCGCAGCACCCCTACACCAAGCGGCTGCTGGCCGCTCTTCCCCAGCTACCTGAGGAGCAACGATGACCAGCACAGTCCTGGAACCTGCACCTGCACCCGCCGCCCACCTGCCTGTCACACTGCGCCGTGCTGAGCCCAGCGAGTACGAGGAGGTACGGGCCCTGCTGCTCGAGGCCTTCACCTCCCGCTTCTGGATCACCCCCGGCTACCGGGCCAACCTGTGTGACATTGAGGGGCACCTGGAGCAAGGGGAGGATCTTTACCTCGCTATTGAGGTGCGTGCCACCCATGTGGGCCAGGGCCGGGGAGAAGAAATCCTGGGTGCCGTCTTCATCCCACGCACCGTGCAGGCCGGCCCTGATGGTGAGCTGGAACAGTCCTTCGGGCGTCTTGCGGTCAGAGCCAGTGCTGGTGGCCGTGGTGTGGCCCGAGCACTACTGGAGCACGTGGAGCAGCTCGCTCAGGCGCGCGGTGCCACCCGGATCGCTATCCACTCCGGCCCCCAGATGCACGGCGCCCATCGCATGTACGAGCACCTGGGCTACATCCGCCGTCCGGAGCGCGAGGACCGAATTGTCGACTCTGGTCAACGGCTGCTGGTCTACACCCGGCAGCTGGGGCAGGAGGCCGCGGCCTGGCGAGCAGCACGCGCGTCCACGGCGCTCGCCGACGCTGAAAGCCTGGCAGGTGACAGGCGCCGCGAGTCTGACCGGCAGGATGCTGAAGACGAGCACCGGCTCAAGCGTCTCAATCAGTACCTGGGCTCCTCCCGCTACCTGGAGGGACCCCGGCCCACTGCCGCAGATAGCCGGCTCCTGGCCGCCCTGCTTCAGGACTATGGCCCGGACCCGAGCCCGCTGACCCACTATCCCCAGCTGTGGGCCTACGCCCGAGACCTGCTTGCGTGTCCTGGCCAGGTCACGGCTGAGCAGCTGGTCGACAGCGGCGTGCTTACCGGCGCGGACGGTCGTTACGCCGCACGTGTGCAGCCAGAGCACAACCCACTTGCCCTGTGGAGCGAGCCTGCCCACCGCGACTACCTGTCCACCGGCCTGGCTACCGAGTGATACCGGCGGCGGCTTCGCCGTCGACCCCTGACCCTGACACCTCATACTCCAAGGAGAACCACCATGTCCCTCAACCGCCGCAGCTTCCTGCAGCTGTCTGCCCTGTCCACCATCACCGCCGCAGGTCTGAGCGCATGCGGATCCCCCTCCTCCAGCACCAGCGTGGCTGTAACCACTCCGGTCACAGGCGGGACACTGCGGCTGGGCTACGAGACCGAGCCGGCGACTCTCAACCCCCAGCTCTCCAGCCAGGACACCGTGGCACCACTGCTGCGCAACGCCTTTGACTCCTACCTCTACCGCGATGAGGAGGGGGTCTACCACCCGTGGCTCGCTGAGTCCTACGAGGTGAGTGAGGACGGCCTGAACGTCACCCTTGTGCTCAAGGAGGGCGTCACCTTCTCTGACGGCAGCGCCCTGGATGCCGACGCCGTCCTGGCAAACTTTGACAAGCTCGCTCAGTCTGACTACACCGCTACTAACTCCGTGGGCCGCTCCAACCTCACCGGCTGGGCCAAGGGGGAGGACGAGCGCACCGTCATCTTCACGTTGTCCCAGCCGGACAATCTCTTCATCGCCTACCTCTCGGCCTTGGGATCGACCCCGTTGAGCCCGGCCTCGCTGGACGATGGTGGCCTCAAGGGTGGTGGTCCGACGATCGCCGGGACCGGTCCCTTCACCATCACCGCCTACCAGCAGGGATCGAGCCTGACTTTCTCCAAGCGTGAGGACTACAACTGGGCTCCGGAGGCACTCACTGGCCGCAACGGGGCCGCCTACCTGGACGGGATTGAGGTCTCCTTCCTCACCGAGGCCGCCACCCGCACCGGGGCGCTGCAGTCCGGGCAGGTGGACATGATCTACGGCGTACCCGCGCAAAACGTCAAGGGATTCAGTACTGGTGGATTCGCCTACGAGGAGGTCCTCAACTCCGGGACCCCTTACAGCCTCTACCTCAACGTCTCCAAGTCCCCTCTGGAGGACCTGCGCGTGCGCCAGGCCTTCCAGAAGGCGGTGGACCTGGACACCATCATCACCTCCATCTACTACGGCACTGCCAAGCGTGCCTGGTCATCACTGTCCCCCACCTCGTCCTTCTACAACCAGGAGCTGGAGGCAGGCTCAATCACGTATGACGTCGACGCCGCCAACGCCCTGCTTGACGAGGCTGGCTGGACTGGACGGGACGAGGAGGGTTTTAGGACCAAGGACGGAGAGCGCCTGACCGTGCGGCTCGTGTCTGGCGCGATCTATGTGCGCGACTCGCGTGACACCCTCAACCTCGCGATCGCTGATGCGATGAAGAAGAACGTGGGTATCAACTATGTCTTTGAACCGGTGGATTCCGGCACCGAGACTGAGCGAGCGGACGCAAACGACTACGAGGTCTTTGACAACACCTACAACTCGCCCGATCCGGCGCTGGCGCTAGACCTGCTCTACAACTCCGACCCTGCCAAGGGTGTCATCGCTCGGGGCCGCTACAACGACACCACGATTGACCAGTGGCTCAACAGCGCCCGCTCACAGACCAACCAGGAGCAGCGCGCACAGATCTATGACCAGTTCCAGACCTACACCGTCACGGAGCAGGCCTACCTTCTGCCGCTGTACGTTCCGCGCAACTCTCTGGCCTACTCCGACAAGGTTCAGGGCACGCTCGTGGACACCGGGTCGGGCAGCATCTTCAGCGCCTACAACATCTCTCTGGCCGGCTGAGCCAGGACCCTGCCCACCCTGCCCCTGCCACCCCCGGCAACACAGTCAACACTGTTCAGCTCCAAGGACGACATCATGACCCTGACGACTCCAGCACCTGCGACCTCCTCCTCAGCCGCCTGCTCCCTGGCCGCCAGTCCCGATCCGCTTGCTCCGGAGCGGGTTGTGGAACAGACTCCCGACGGCGCCTTCCGCCGTCGGACCAACTACTTCACTACTCGATTCGGTGACCGTCCGGGCCAGGCACCGGTGGAGTCCGGGCGCTACCGTCTCTTTGTGGACGCCGGCTGCGGCTGGTCGCGTCGCCAGACCATCACCTTGCGCCTGCTCGGGCTGGATAAGCACATCTCCATCGGCTGGACCGGTGGACGGACGCGGGAGGGAAGGACTTTCAACAGCCAGCCCGGTGGAGTGGACCCGGTGACCGGTGCCCGCCTGCTTGATGACCTCTATCGCGCCACCGAGCCGAGCTATGAGGGGCGGGCCACGGTTCCCACGGTCTACGACCTCAAGGACAAGCGAGTGGTCTCCAACGACTACCACCTGCTGACCTATGAGTGGGAGACCGCGTGGAAGCCGCTGCACAGGGACGGGGCTCCCGACCTGTACCCGCAGGACCTGCGTGATGACATCGACGCCCTCAACCAGCAGCTGTTCGACGACGTCAACAACGGCCCCTACAAGGTCTTGTTCGCCCAGTCGCTAGAGGCGGCCCGTGTGGCACGGGGGGTGTGGGAGGCGCGTCTGGCGGAGCTTGACTTCCGTCTAGCGACCCGTCGCTACCTCTTCGGAGACCGCCTGACGGACTCTGACATCCGGCTGTTCGTCACCCTGGCCTCCTTCGACCAGGGCTACCGGCCCAGCTTCCCGGCCGAGATCGGACCGAGTGCCCGGATCACCGACTTCCCGCACCTGTGGGCCTATGCGCGCGACCTGCATGCCACGCCTGGATTCGCTATCGACCGTGAGGACCGAGCCAACGGCATCCTGCCGCGTGAGGACGGAACCTGGCGCTCAGCCTTTGGTGGGCCGGGTGACGGCAAGCCGGTTGACGGCAACCCCACCGAGCGGTGGCACGCACCGGCCGGCCGTGAGCACCTGGCTGGCTCGCCGCTCTTCTCCGGGCCTGGCGGCGCGGGAAGCTGGGAGCAGCTGCGGGGCTGGACCCAGCACGGCCGCGCCGAGGTGGCTTAAGGGGGAGACGAGCCTCCTTCTCGGCAAGAGACAGAAAGGATCCGTTGTGGCACAGCAGGTTCGTGATGACGAACGCGCGTGGATCACCCCGCCGTCCGACGGCGCAGAGCGCCTGTCGGGTCAGGGGCTGACCCTCCTGGTCGCGGACCGGGTGCTGACCGGGCGGCGTGGGGACGCACCGGGAAGCCTGGAGACGATTGAAGGTCCCGACGGCGCGGTGCTGGTTGACGACACCCAGATCCTCGCCGTCGGGACCAAGGCCGAGCTCCTTGCCAGGCTAGGTGAGCTGGCGGGGCGCGCTGGGGCGGGAGCGAGGGAGGTGAGTCATCTCAGTCTGCCGGGCACCACCCTCATGCCCGGACTCATCGAGACCCATGCTCACCTCGCCACCTCTGGCACGGCGGTGGAGTACCCCGACTACGGTCCGCACGAGGTCGCGCGCCTGACGCTCCATGCCACGCGTGCCGCCCGTGAGCTGCTCAGCGAAGGTGTCACCAGCGTCCAGAGCCTGGGTGCACGCCACTACGTCGACGTCGCTGTGCGCGAGGCGATCGCGGCTGACGAGGTGCGTGGACCCCGGGTGCGGGCCGCGGGTCCGCAGATCACGACCACAGCAGGGCACTCCTGGCACGCGGGTGCCGAGACGGATGGTCTGGACGATATTCGCCACCAGGTGCGCCACCACCACAAGATGGGCGTCGACACCGTCAAGGTCATGGCGACCGGTGGCTTCATGACCGGGGGCTCTGCTCCCTGGTTCGCTCAGTTCAGCCAGGACGAGCTCACCGTACTCGTCGCCGAGGCCCACCGACTGGGCCGATGGACGGCTGCCCACGCCCATGGCAGTGAGGGCATCGAACGGGCGGTGCGCGCGGGAGTCGACTACATCGCCCACGCCTCCTTCATCACCGCCGAAGGGCGTAGTGTCCCCGACCCTGCGCTCGCTGACCTCATGGCGCAGGCGGGCGTCTATGTGGACTGCACCGTGACGGCGAGCCTGCCCGCCATGATCGAGCGAGACAGCTCCTTCTCACCGCCGGCACGGTTCCTGTGGGAGCACGGCGTCAGGATCGTTGCCGGCCACGATGCCGGGATCCCAGGATCCCCCCAGCGTGCCTACGTTGGCGGGCTCCAGGCCTTGGAGGCTGTGGGCCTGCCTCGCTCCGAGGTGCTGCTAGCCGCTACCTCCCGTGCAGCAGCCGGGATTGGACTGGCTGGTGTGACAGGGGTCCTTGCCGAGGGCTTTGCGGCCGACCTCATCGCCGTGGCCGGAGACCCTCGCACGGACCTGGGCGTGCTACACGATCTCAGGCTTGTCGTCGCCCAGGGACGCGAGTTCGTGCCGGACCGCGTGGTAGGACTTGCCCCCGAGATCGACGACGGTCAGGTGCGTGGACCCGCAGCCGTCCTCGCCCTGTGGCGAGAGCAGGCGGCGGTGCGTCACCGTCATCCGCAGGTGTGAGAGATGGGTGGTGGGCTGTGTGGGTCAGGAGAGCGACAAGTGGCACGGAAACGCGGCCAGACGGCCGCCACAGCAGCCGCGCTCACGGAGCTGACCGCGATCGCCGAGCAGGCGGCAAGGCTGGAAGCCGCTTATGACCCCGCCGCCGCACGTGCCGCAGGCCTGCCGCAGCGACAGGACGCGCCGCCCTTGCCGCTGCTGGCACCAGGTGTGCTCGCGGACAAGGCGAGGGCGCAGCGGGAGCTGGCTCGACGCGCACGGCAGGTGAGCTGGAGGACGCTGGAGACTACGGCGTCGGACCGCCACACAGGCGCGGACCTGCTGGGCGAACAGACACGTGCACGCGTGCTTCGCAACCACCTCATCGACCGGCTGGAGACCTCCAGCCAGATGATTGAGCTGGGGGAGGATAGTGCTCACCTGGGCAACCTCACCTCGTCGTTCCAGCGCCTGCGACGTGAGCTCGTCCGGGCCGTCAACCAGGCCGGAACGGGCCAGGAGGACCAGGAGCATGCCGATCGTGTGCTTGAGGCCTTGCCTCAGGCCCTGGAGGCGCTCGGTGACGGCCTGAGATCGTCAGCACGTGCCGGAGTGGTTGCTCCGCGAAGCCAGGTGCTGCTCGTGGCCGGGCAGGTTGACGCGCTGGCGGACGAGCGCGGACCGTTGCGCACGGTGATCGAGCCAGATACAGCGCCGGTGGAGCGACGGCGTCGGCTCGGCAGAGCTGTGTCACGTGCTCGGCAGGCTGCGGATGCTCTGGCTAGCCTTATGCGTCACCAGATCGCGCCCGTCGCCTCCACGCGTGAGGGGGTTGGGCCCGAACGCCACCGGCTGTGGGTCCGCAGGCTGTTGGGGACTGAGGTAGAGCCTGTGCAGATCTGCGAGTGGGCCCGGCAGGAGCTGCGGGCCGTCACAGCCCGGCAGGATGCACTGGCCCGCGAGGTGCTGGGGCCAGGCGCGGGTAACCGGCTGGGAGAGGCCGCTTCGGCCTATGACTCCTACCTGCGTGCTGAGCCTGAGCGAGGACTGCGACCGCAGGACTTCGTGCCCTGGGCGCAGGAGGTTGCTGACGAGGCGTGGGAGCGTCTGGTTGGCCCCGTGGTCAGTGCGCCATCGTCACTGGGACGGGCGAAGGTTGAGCTGGACGCGCCCGGTGGCGGGGTCCACTATGACGAGCCTGAGCCCAGGGCAGGCTCGCCCGGGAGGATGCTGCGGTCTCTGGCGGCAGGTGACGAGGTGCTGTGGCCCTGGGCGGAGCGGACCACGGTTCTCCACGAGACCACACCGGGCCATCACATCCACAGTGGTGCGCAGTCCGTTGATCCCCGGCTCACCGTGTGGCAGCGTCATCTGGCACGTGTGCCCGGCTGCAACGAGGGATGGGGGCTGTATGCCGAGGCGCTTGCGGTGGAGCACGGACTGATCTGGCGGCCTGAGGAGGTCTTTGGCTGGCTGGCGGCACGACGGTGGCGGGTGGCCCGGATCCTTGTGGACCTGGGAATCCATTGCTGGCTGCCGGTGCCGCCGGAGGTCGCAGCGCTACCGGGCGCCTCGGGAGCGCCGAGGTGGGATCGGGCGACGGCGCAGGCGGTGCTGCGCGCTCACACCGTACTGGGTGAGGGTTTCCTTCACTTCGAGGTCGACAAGCAGCTGGGCTGGCCGGCTCAGGGACTTTCCTATGTCCTGGGTGAGCGGGTGTGGTTGTCTGGGCGCGAGGTGGCACTGCGGCGCCTCAGGGGCCGAGGGGTCAGCGAGGGGCAGGCGTTACGGGACTTCCATGACCGTGCTATCGCCTTGGGGTCTGTGGGACTGGACCTGCTTGAGCGGGAGCTGGGAGAGACGGCTCCCCTGCCTGGCTCCTCTTGAACCTGGGGAGGTGGGTGGTGTGGGGTTCACAAGGTTCACACGCACGCCGTCATCGACGGTGACCACGTGACGGTAGGTGGTCACGTCCTGAGCCATCTCGAGCGCTTCAAGCGCCTTGGGGTCAGCCACGCCGACGGCGGCGGCGAGCTTGCCGTTACGGGTCACTCCGATACGTTCCCCGGCTATATATCGCGCAACCACCGAGGACCTCCGAGAGCCGGCTACGCGGCTCACAGGAGGAGCTTGCTCTTCTGCTGGGACTGCCCATCGAGGCCGTGAAGGACTGGAGTGCTCACAACCAGGATAGCGAGACGGTGCCTGCCCCCAGCCTCACGACCAGCCCGATCCAGGACTCCTGGGGTGGGCATCATCCACCTACCCTAGGGATGGTTCCGGGGCACCCTCAGGACACATGAGGGATCCCCCAACAGGGGGTACACAATATGTCCCCTTGGTGGCGGCCTGGGAGGGGCACGCACGATCTGCGTACCCCCTTGCCGTGGAGCAGGGGCGGGTCCATAATGAAGGGGCCTCACCCGGCTGTAACCAGGCGAGGCCCCTCCTAGCAAGAGGCTTCAGCTGAGCCACTTGCTGAGGGCATCCGTAAGGACAGCAACGGCCCGGATAAGTCGAGCGATCGCGTTCAACAACTCGCTCACTTTCCGGGCCGTATCCTTGTCCTCTCGGGGTTTGACGTGACGACCTTTCGGCTTGGTCACGGCCCTCACCTCCTCCCTGACTCCTCTCCTCCCCAGCATCGGACAGCGGTGTTCCGGGGGAGAGTTGCCGGGTGAAGGCGCACCCAATCTAACCCAGCGCTCGCGCCACTGTCGCCGCTGTCAACATCGCAGTGAATGGCGCTCGCGGATGGGGGTGGGGGTGAATCCCGGCGCAGGCACCGAGCCCACCTGCCTGCTCAGCCGGACAAGCGCGAGGTGCTGCCACCTCACACACGCGACGAGTGGTTCGCCCCGGTGAGCGAGGCCGACACGGGCTCAACCCGAAGAGGGAACAGGGAAACGACGCCCCCGCCCGAGCCAGCGCAGAGGTAGAGCGGGGGCCGTCAGCCCTAGCGGCGCAGGTCCGTCCGAGCACCACGGCCAGGACGATTCGCGAGCCAGGTGTCCACCGTCTCAGGCAGCCAGCCCTTCACCGACCTGGCGCCGTTGGTGATGACTACGTCGGGGGACGGCAGGTAGCCGTCGCGCTGGTAGTTCTCAGCCGTCTTGGCCGTGATGCCGACTCGTGCCGCCAGGTCGATGCGTCCGAGGTAGCGGACCGGCTCACTCATGGTGGTCTCTGGTCTGACGGGCGGCCCACGCCGTGACCCCGGCGGCGAGGACCCACGAGGTCCACACGGATACCGCCATGCCCCTACTGGGTAGGTTCGGCGTGGCCCAGACCAAGGCGATCGCGCAACCGGCTAGCAGGCCGGTCATGATCTTCGGCGCTGTCCCCATCATCATTCCTTCCGTGGAGGCCGATGCCCTACCCTGAGGGGGTGGGGTTGGTGATAGTACTGGAATCACCAACCCCACCTCTCAGTCGTCCTTGCGGTGCCTGCCTCGGCGTCTACCTGAGACCCCGATGATGACTCCCGCGCAACTGGCCCTCCATCCGCGCCCAAGCTCTCACCAAAGCACACGGCCAATGCCAAGCCACCACACACGACCCACGCTGCGATGGCAAGGCAACCGACGTCGACCACATCAACCCCGGCGACAACCACCACCCCAACAACCTCCAAGCCCTCTCCACCGCCTGCCACCGGGCCAAGACTGCCCACGAGTCAGCCCAGCTAGCCAGACACCGCGCCGCACTCCGACGCAGACCGCAGGAAAAACATCCCGGCGCGAAATGACACGACAAACGGGGTGGGGGTGACTCCCCCTCCCCAGGGGCCCCATAACCGCTGGATAGCAGCCCCGGACCTGCGTGCGTCGTCAACCGTCTGTTTTTCAGGGCCTGGGGGCCTGTGGCAGGTCCGAGGAGCATGGGGGCGTGCTGGCCCCGTCGCAGGCCGGGGTGCAGGGTCTCGTGACAGCGCCTGTGCTACCACAAGGCAAGGTGTGGGCGTCATGGCCACACCTTCCGCTGTCTGTGGTATCACGCGCGCGCGACCCCCCTCAGGCACGGGGGAGGGGAGGCCACTGCCCGCCCCCCCACCTGGCCGCCTGTAGGCTGAGTGTTCCTTGAACGCCCCTACACGTAGGGGTCTGCGCCGTGACGTGAGACCGTCCCGCGAGCGCCCCACGGCCGTCGTAGCGGAGGGTGGCCGGAGTTGAGCCGGTGGTCATCCCGGAGAGTCCCTCCGGGACTGTGTGAGCGCAAGAAACATCAGGAGGCGCCGCTGTCAGAGTTCTGCATATGTTCGGCGCGCTACATGCAGAAGTCCCGCCACTCCGACTTTTCGTTGGAATGGCGGGGCTTCCCGTGGCGGTAGCGCTGGGATTCGAACCCAGGGTGGCTATGAACCACACAGACTTTCGAGATCTGCACCTTCGGCCGCTCGGACACGCTACCTTGCAGACAGAGGGTACACGTCAGCGTGCCTATCCCCAATTCCATTGCACTGCGAAGTCGCTCACGCAGGTTGCTGGGCAGGTAGGCACGAGGTTGCCTCACGCAGCCTCGTGCACCACTGATTTACCGGCGCCGCGCGAAGAAGCCCTGCAGCAGCTCCTCTGACTCCTGCGCCCCCAGGCCGGCAAGTACCTCGACCTGGTGGTTGCTCCTCGAGTCCCGCAGCACATCACGCACTGACCCGCATGCACCGGTCCTGGGCTCCCAGGCCCCCAGGACGACGCGACGGATCCGGGCGAGTTGAATAGCGCCGGCGCACATGGTGCATGGCTCCAGAGTGACCACGAGCGTGCAGCCATCCAGATGCGAGTGACCCAGCCGCGCACCGGCCGCACGCAGTGCCCGGATCTCGGCGTGCGCCGTCGGATCGTGCTCCACCTCCCGAGCGTTGCCTGCCTCGGCAATGACCTGTCCCCCAGGGGAGATGACGACGGCGCCGACGGGCACCTCTCCGCTCTCACCGGCGGCCCGGGCCAGCGTGAGGGCTCTGTCCATCGCTGTGCGGTAGCGCTCCTCAACAACCTTCATGTGCTCAGCCTGGCACGGCCTGAGGTCCTGTGGGCCTGGGTGACCAGCTGGGGACTTTGCGTCCCGACACCTTGCCTGCCAGTCTTTGACGGCGACATGTGTCAATGAACGGAGATAATGATGACCGATCGCCCTCAGCCTTCCCGGGGCGTGGCCGTTGATAGCGTGACCCAGCCACCGCCAGGAGCCTCGCGCCGCCAGGCCCCGAGTGAGGAAGAGCCTTCGGACCCGCGTTCGCCTCGAACGGGTCAGCCTGTCAACTGGGTGGTCCTAGCGGCGTCAGCCCTCATCATTGCTGGCGTCACTGTCGCTGCTCTCATCACGCCCACCACTGTCCAGACCATGTTCGACGCAGCCGTGGCATGGGCTGGACGATGGTTCGGATCCTTCTACATCCTCCTGCTGACGGCCGCCCTCGTCTTCGTCGTCGTGCTGGCGCTGACTCGCTACGGTCGCATCAAGCTGGGGCCGGACAACTCCACCCCGGACTTCTCCACCTTCTCCTGGGCCGCGATGCTCTTTGCGGCTGGTATCGGCACCGGGATCATGTTCTTCGCCGTGGCTGAGCCAGTGGCCCAGTACATGAACCCGCCCACCGGCCAGGGCGAGACCATCGAGGCGGCGCGCAACGCCGTGGTCCTGACACTGTTCCACTATGGAATCTCCGGGTGGGGGATCTACTGCATCATGGGCATGGCCATGGCCTACTTCGCCTACCGGCGTCGGGACGCCCTCGCGGTGCGCTCAACCCTGCGCCCCTTGTTCGGTGACCGTGTGGACGGCTGGGTCGGTGACGTGATCGACACAGCCGCCTTGGTGGGCGGCGTCTTTGGTATCGCTGCTTCGCTGGGCGTGGGCGTGGTCCAGCTCAATGTCGCGCTGGAGATCCTGTTCAGCCTGCCCCAGGGCACTGGTACGCAGATCGGCCTCATCGTCCTGAGTGTGCTGATGGCGACGGTCTCGGCAACCACCGGCGTGGACAAGGGCGTGCGTGTCCTGTCCAATATCAATGTGCTGCTGGCGATCGGCCTGGCCCTGTGGGTCTTGGTCACCGGGAACACTGCCTTCCTCATCGACTCCCTGATTGGCAGTGTGGGTGACTTCATCACCCAGTTCCCAGGGCTCACCATGGAGACATACGCATACAACCGGCCTGAGGAGTGGCTCAACGGGTGGACGCTGTTCTTCTGGGCCTGGTGGATCACCTGGGGAGCCTTTGTAGGCATGTTCCTGGCGCGTATCTCCCGTGGACGGACCATCCGCCAGTTCGTCCTGGGAGCCCTGGTGCTGCCCTTCACCTACGTCGCCATGTGGGTGTCGATCTTCGGAAATAATGCGATGTACCTCGTGCGCTCTGGTGCCCAGGGCTTCGCGGAGACGGTCGTGGAGGCACCTGAGCAGGGGCTGTACCTCATGCTTGATGCCCTGCCCGGTGGCGCCTTCCTCATTGCGCTGGCGCTGTTCATTGGCATCCTGTTCTACGTGACGTCCGCCGACTCCGGCGCGCTGGTGATGGCCAACCTCTCCAGCCGGATCAAGGGGGAGCGGGAGGACGCTGTTGCCTGGCTGCGTATCTTCTGGGCGGCCCTGACCGGAGCGTTGACGATCGCCATGCTGGCGGCGGGAGGGATCTCCATCCTCCAGCAGGCCACGCTGGTGATGGCCCTGCCCTTCAGCTTTGTCATCGCCATGATCGGGTTCTGCCTGTTCAAGGCACTGCGTACCGAGATGAGCTGGAATGAGGCCCGCTCTCGTGCCTATCGCAACCGCGCGATTGGCTTCACCGGTACGGCAGCGGGTCTGCGGCGGGTGCACTGGCGTGACCGTCTGGCCCACACCTTCGACGCCGTCTCCCCGGCACAGGCGCGCAAGGCCATGCAGCGCAGCGTGGTGCCGGCCCTGGAGGCGGTCGCGGACGAGCTGCGCAAGGAGGAGTGGGAGGCCGAGGTCTACACCGAGGGGGAGGAGGCCGTCGACCCCGACGACGAGCGCACCTTCCTGGGGCGGGCCACGTTGTTCGTGCGTGACCCCAACAATGAGGCGCGAGAAGGTGAGATCGAGACCGACGCCGTCGAGCAGGCGGAAGGTCAGCGAGTCTTCCGTTACGTCGTGAGGATCGTTGAGGTCCCGGCACCGACCTACGGCGGCGTGGGCCTCAAGGAGGCGGCTGACTTTACGGCCCGCCTCGAGGTCCGGCCCCGGGGCGGTGGCGTGGGCTACGACGTCATGGGGTGGACAGCCGACCAGGTAGCCCATGACGTCCTGGACCACTACGAGCGCTGGGTCGAGTACCTGGGGGCCAGCGAGACAGTCTGACCTGGAAGCCTCGCCCGGAGCCTGCCACCCGGGCCTCACGGTCGCGCTCTGGACCGGAGATCACGCTCCCCGGTCCAGAGCGCCGCTGTGCCCCGGCTCAGGGGCGGCTCGGAGGCGGGAGCAGCTCGGACCACTGCCTGGATCACACAAGGGCGTCCGACGCCGTAACCTGGCCCTATGCGCCTGCACGTTGCCGACCACCCGCTCATCGACCACAAGCTCTCCGTCCTGCGGGACAGGGAGACTCCCTCTGCCGTCTTCCGCCAGCTCGTTGATGAGCTGGTGACCCTCCTGGCCTACGAGGCCACCCGGGACGTGCGTACGGAGGAGGTTGATATCCAGACCCCGGTCGCCGTCGCCAGCTGCCGCCACCTGGCCGGCCCGCGCCCGATCGTCGTGCCTATCCTGCGCGCCGGCCTGGGCATGCTGGAGGGCATGACGCGCCTGCTGCCCACCGCTGAGGTTGGGTTCCTAGGTATGAAGCGCGATGAGGACACCCTTGAGGTCGAGACCTACGCCAACCGGCTCCCGGACGACCTATCTGGACGTCAGTGCTTCGTCGTCGACCCTATGCTCGCCACCGGCCACACCCTCGTCGCTGCCATCGATTACCTCCTGGAGCGCGGCGCCCGCGACGTGACCGCGATCTGTCTCATCTCCGCGCCCGAAGGGGTCAAGCAGCTGGAGAAGGCCGTCGGCAGCCGCGCGAACGTCACGGTGGTGACCGCGGCAGTGGACGAACGCCTCAACGAGCACTCCTACATCGTCCCCGGCCTGGGTGACGCCGGCGACCGTCTCTACGGCATCGTCGACTGACCCTGAGGGGAGCCAAGGACCTCAACGACGACGGCGGGGAGCAGCATTGAGCTGCTCCCCGCCGTCGTCGCGACCCAGGGCATCGGAACGGGCGTTCGCGAGGCGGGCGACGCCGTCGAGCCTGATGGGTGGGAGAGGATCAGAAAGCGGGCAGGACCGAGCCGTCGGTCCACTTCTCCTTGATCCAGGTGCGGAAGGCGTCGTCACTCATGAGGTTGGCAAGCTTCTTGAGAGCCTCGTTGTCCTTGTCCTCGGTGCGGACGACGAGCTGGTTGACGTAGGGCGAGCCCTCGGCCTTCTCCAGCTCCAGGGCGTCCTCGTTGGGCTTGAGACCGGCCTCCAGGGCGTAGTTGCCGTTGATGACCGCGGCGTCGGCATCCTCCATGGCGCGAGCAACCTGGGCACCGTCAACCGTGGTGAAGGTGAGGTTCTTGGGGTTGTCGGTGACGTCGAGGTCCGAGGCCAGCTCAACGGACCCGTCGAGCTTGATGAGGCCAGCCTGCTCCAGCAGCTTCAGGCCTCGGGCGGTGTTGGCTGGGTCGTTGTTGAGGACGATCTGGCCGCCCTCGGGGATCTCGCTGAGCGAGGCGTACTTCGCGGAGTAGATGCCCATCGGCTCGATGTGGACGTCTGCGATGGCCTCGAAGTCGTAGCCCTTCTCCTCCTCCTGCTGCTTGAGGAAGTTGGGGGTCTGGTAGAAGTTCGCCGCCAGGGAGCCGTCCGCCAGGGAGGAGTTGGGGGTCTGGTAGTCAGTGATCTCGACGATGTCCAGCTTGAGGCCGGCGTCAGCAGCCAGGTTGTCCTGGATCCACTGCAGCATCTCGACGTGCGGGTTGGGGGTGGCGCCGACGGTGATGGTGGTGACGTCACCGTCGACAGTGATGCCCTTGACCGCGCTGTCGGAGCTGCCAGAGGCAGCTGATGAGGTAGAGCTAGAGTCGGAGCCCTTGCCGCAGGCAGCGAGCGTGGCGGCCAGGGCAGCGGCCAGGCCACCGGCGACGGCGGAGCGGCGGGAGATCGTGAGGGACATAGTGTCAGTTCCTATTCTCTTGATGGGATCAGGAAGTCTGTGATGGTCAGAGGTTGGTGCCGAGGTGCGGATGATGACGGTGCGATGGCACTGGCCGTCAGCGGTGGTCGACGACGCGCGCCAGCATGTCGCCGACGATCTGGATGACCGCCACAATGACGGCGATGACGACGACGGTGATGATGATGACGTCGGTCCAGTTGCGGTTGTGGCCGTACTGGATCGCCAGGTCCCCCAGACCGCCGCCGCCGACCGTGCCAGCCATAGCGGAGTAGCCCAACAGCGTCACGATGGTGACGGTGGCCGAGGAGATGAGGGTGGGCAAGGCCTCACGCACGAGCACGCCCCAGGTGATCTGGCGGCCCGAGGCCCCCATCATGAGGGCGGCCTCGACCTTGCCGTGGTCGACGTCGTAGATCGCGGTCTCGACCAACCGGGCGTAGAAGGGGATCGCGCCAACCGTCAGTGGCACGCAGGCCGCCTGCCAGCCGATCGAGGTCCCCAGCAGGAAGCGGGTGAAGCTCATGATGGCGACCAGCAGGATGATGAAGGGCATGGAGCGGCCGAAGTTGACGATCTGGGACAGGACCTCGTAGACGGCCCGGTTGCGGTGCTGGCCGCGCTTGCCCGTGGACACCAGCGCCAGGCCCAGCAGCAGGCCGAAGACAATCGTGAGCGCGCCAGACACAAAGGTCATGCCCAGGGTCTCCATGGTGGCGGAGACGAGCTTGCGCTGGATGACCTTGCGCTCGAACCAGGTGCCGTCCTCAGCCGTGGCGAGCAGGCTGGTGGCCAGTGGGCTCGCCACAGCAGTGGTCAGGATGCTCATGCGCGCACCTCCGCGACGACGCCGGCGTCTGCTAGGACGCGAAGGGCCTCCTGAGCCCGCTCGGCGGGAAGAGTCAGTGCCAGGCGGCCGATCTGGGCCTGGCCAAGGGTCTCGAAGACACCGCCGGCCACGTCCGCGCCCTGCTCGGCGACCAGGGCCAGGACCTGGGCGGCCGCGGGCTGGCCGGGGTGGGCTGTCAGGGCAACGTCGATGACGGCCTCGCCCTCGTGCACCGCACCGTCGGGGATGACCGGCACCGGGACAAGCTCGTGGGACAAGCGTGAGGTGACATTCGAGACGACCTCCTCAATGGGGCCGGACTCGACGATGCGGCCCGCCTCCAGCAGGCTCACGGAGTCACAGATCGCGCGGACCACGCTCATCTCGTGGGTGATGATGACGACGGTGACGCCAAGGCGGTCGCGCACGTCACGGATAAGCTCCAGGATCGCGCGCGTGGTCTCGGGGTCCAGGGCACTGGTTGGCTCGTCGCACAGCAGCACCGAGGGCTGATCGGCCAGTGCGCGGGCGATGCCGACGCGCTGCTTCTGACCGCCGGAGAGCTGAGCGGGGTAGGAGGCGCCGCGGTCAGCCAGACCCACCAGGTCCAGCATCCTCTCCACGGTCTCATGGCGTGAGCCCTTGCGCACCCCGGCCATGGCCAGCGGGTAGGCGATGTTCTGGGCGGTGGTGCGCTGCTCCAGGAGGTTGGCGTGCTGGAAGACCATGCCGATGGAACGGCGGGCCTCACGCAGCTGGCGTGGTGACAGTGAGGACATGTCCTTGCCTGCCACACGCACGGTCCCACTCGTCACAGGCTCCAGGCTGGTCAGGCACCGCACCAGGGTGGACTTGCCGGCACCCGAGGTGCCGACGATGCCGTGGATCGTGCCGGGCTGGATGTCCAGGCTCAGTCCGTCCAGGGCGCGGACCTCGCGGCCGTCGGACAGACGGTAGACCTTGTGGACGTCGCGCAAGGAGATCATGGGCTCGCTGGACCCTGCCGTGCGGGCGTCCGCCGCGTCAGTGCCGTCGGGGACGCCGATGGCAGTGGGATGTGCCGAGACTGCGCTCATACTCTCCTCCATCGGTCCTGGCGGAAGCACCCTCACCGCGTGAGCGGGGGTTGCTGCAACGTCGTCGAGCCAGGTCTCTCGGTTGCTCTGGATGGCCACGGCAACGATAGGCAGCGCAGACAGAGCTGTTCAAGTGCGCACCCTCCAGTGGGACGAACGTCACGCGGGACTGCCGGGGTGGGGCGGGCCCGGTGGACGATGCACATGCTGCAGACATCCCTTGTGGGATGTCAGGATCAGGGTATGAGTGTCACCAGCGCGAATGTCACGACCGACATCCTGGGCGAACCCTGGCTCGCCCACCGCATCACCGTGGCTGAGTCCGCGGCTGCTCCCGGCGCCGACCACGCCATGCTGGTCTATCGCCGCCAGGCCGCTACGCCGGCGGGTGCCAGGCCACGGCACTCACGTGCCGTGCTCTACATCCACGGCCGGAGCGACTACTTCTTCCAGACCTGGCTGGCCGACGCTCTAGATGAGGCGGGCTATGAGTTCTACGCCCTGGATCTGCGCGCCTGCGGACGTGCTGGCCTGGGCTACTGGTCACCGCATGACGTACGGGACCTGCGCGTCCACGACGAGGAGGTGGCCGAGTCCCTGCGGATCATCCGTCAGGAGCACGGGCACGACGTCGTCGTTCTCAATGCCCACTCCACCGGCGGCCTGCAGGCGGTCATCTGGGCGGCGGACCACCCGGGCGGTGTTGAGGCGGTCACCCTGAATTCCCCGTGGCTGGACCTCAATTCCTCCGCCCTCATGCGCTCCTACGGCTCTGCCTTCGTTGACCTCCTCTCACGACGGGACCCGGAGCGGGAGGTCGCCAACCCCGCCGAAGCTGAGGCCGAGGAGACAGATGTCTACGTCCGCAGCCTCCACCGCCAGTGGGGCGGCGAGTGGGACTGGGACCTCACCCTCAAGCCCAGCCCCTCCTTCCCGGTGCGTGCCGGCTTCCTGGCGGGAATCCGTCGGCTTCAGCGCGAGGTCCACCACGGCCTGGGTATCGAGGTCCCGATCCTGCTGTGCTGCTCGACGGCGTCCGCGGGCCCGAAGGTCACGCGCGAGGAGGCGTTGCGCTGCGACGTCGTCCTGAGCGTGGAGCAGATGATTGCCCGCGCTCCCTACCTGGGCAATGACGTCACGGTCCGTCAGATCGAGGGAGGCGTTCATGACCTCGCGCTTAGTCCAGAACCCGCCCGCACACAGTATGTCCAGGCGCTGACAACCTGGCTCACCGCCCGTCTGGGCTGAGGACTCCCGTCGCTTCAGGCCCTGAACAGTCGATCTCCGTGCTCGCGGCACCGGGCTCGACTGTTCAGGGCCTGAAGCGACAAGATGCGGGAGAGGGGACGACGTCGGTGCGGGCGCAGCCCGGCTGCTCAGGGCCTGACCTGAGAGGCCCGGCTCCTCTCAGCAGCCAGCTCCACCAGCGCCGGCGCCAGGGCGTCACTCACCCGCTCCACCACCTCCAGGGTCTGAATGAAGTCGTCCACCGTCCCGTACCACGGGTCCGGGACGTCCAGGGTGCCCAGGGAGCGGTGGCTGGCCCCGTCGGCGATCGCCTGGCGCTCAGCCAGGACGCGTGGATCCATCTCACGGAACATCCGGACACGTGAGGTCTCCACGCCCAGCCTCTCGGCCCGACTCAGCATCTCGCGCCGGTGGGCACAGGTCATGGCCATCAGCAGGTCGGCTCCAGCCAGCTCAGAGTCGGATAGGCGGTGGGCGTGGTGCGTGGCGATCGCGGTTGAGACAGCGAGGTCGGTGGGGGAGGACCCGGTGCCGTAGCCGTGGTCAGCAAGCACCCGGCGGGCCCTGCGGTCCACGGGGTTTCCCAGCTCCTCGTCTGAGACCCCCGCGGAGGTGACCAGGACGCCGTCGGCGCCGTCGGTGGGGACGCCTGCAGCCGTCAGGCGGTCAATGAGGACCATCTCGGCCATGGCGGAGCGGCAGATGTTGCCGGTGCACACCATGACCACCCGGTAAGGGGCGTCAGCGGTACGTGGGGCGGGCAGGTCGGCGGGCGTGATGACAGGTGACATGAGGGTCATGGTCTCGCTCATGGTGCGAGCCTTCCAAGCCGGGCTGACCGTGCGGTGACGGCAGCGTGGCTCCAGGTGGGCTCCTGGAGACGCCGGCCTGGACCCGGGCGAGGCCGCAGGAGCGAGGTCAGATGAGGAGCGAGGTCAGATGGCGGGTGCGTCGTGCCCAGGGGCCGTACCCTCGGGACATGACTGAGACCCAGCCCCTGCCTTCGCGTCGCCCCACTGCCGTCGACGAGGTCGCCGAGCGCTACATGGCCCGCCTGTGCGAGATCTCCCCTGAGCTCGCCGTCTCCGTCGGGCTGCCCGGCAGGCGCGGTGTCCTGGACGGGTACTCGCCTGACGCCCTTCAGGCCGCTACCGAGCTCGACCGCAGTACGCTGGCGGAGCTTGACGGCGTCGAGCCGACTGATGACGTCGACCGCGTCACCGTGGCGGCCATGCGCGAGCGCCTTGGCGTCGCCATCGAGCTGGCTGAGGCTGGTGAGCGTCTGCGCTCGCTGGACAACATCGCCTCGCCGATCCAGGGGCTGCGCGACCTCTTCGACAACCTGCCCACCGCCACCGAGGCGGACTGGGCGGACTTCGCCTCCTGCCTGCGCGACGTCCCGCGCGCCCTGGGCGAGTACGCCACCTCTCTGCGCCTGGCAGCCTCCCGCGGAGACGTCGCCGCCCAGCGCCAGGTACGTGCCTGCATCGAGCAGGCCCGGGACCAGGCCGGGGTGGCCACGAGCTCGTACACGACCCTGGTCGCCGAGGCCCGTCTGGCCGACGGCGGCGAGCTGTCCGAGGCCCTCAAGGCTGACCTCGAGGCGGCCTCCACGGCCGCGCGCCAGGGCTACGAGGAGGTCGCCCGGGTGCTGGAGGCCGAGATCCTGCCGGTCGCGGGCGAGGCCGACGGCGTGGGGCCTGAGCGTTACGCTCGCTTCAGCCGAGAGTTCCTGGGCGCCGTCGTCGACCTGGACGAGACCTACGAGTGGGGCCGCGAGCGCCTGGCGGCGATCGACGCGGAGCAGCGGGAGATCGCGAGCCGGCTCTACGGGCCGGGCACGAGCGTGCGCGAGGCCCTGGACCGCCTCAACGAGGACCCGGCTCGCACCATCCACGGTACGAAGGCCCTCAGGCAGTGGATGCAGGAGACCTCCGACGCGGCGGTCGCCGCGCTGGACGGCACCCACTTCGACGTCCCCGAGCCGCTACGGACCCTGGAGTGCATGATCGCGCCCTCGGCGACTGGCGGCATCTACTACACCGGCCCCTCGGACGACTTCAGCCGACTTGGCCGGATGTGGTGGTCAGTGCCTGAGGGGACCGACACCTTCGCCGCGTGGCAGGAGCGCACCACGGTCTTCCACGAGGGAGTGCCCGGCCACCACCTGCAGGTGGGTATGCAGACCTACGTGCGCGAGGAGCTCAACTCCTGGCGGCGGCTGGGCTGCTGGGTCTCCGGGCACGGTGAGGGATGGGCGCTGTACGCCGAGAAGCTCATGGCGGACCTCGGCTTCCAGGACGACCCGGGTGACCGGATGGGCATGCTCGACTCCCAGCGCCTGCGTGCGGCTCGCGTCGTGCTTGACATCGGCGTGCACCTGGGCAAGGAGCGTCCTGCTGAGCTGGCGTCCCTGCCCGGGGTCGGCGAGGGGCGCTGGGACTATGGGTCGGCCTGGGCGTTCCTGCGTGAGAACGTGGCGATGAGCGAAGGGTTCCTGCGCTTCGAGCTTGACCGCTACCTCGGCTGGCCGGGGCAGGCACCGAGCTACGCCGTCGGCCAGCGGCTGTGGGAGCAGGTACGCGACGAGGCGGTCGCCCGGGGCACGAGCCTCAAGGACTTCCACATGCGCGCCCTGCGCCTGGGCAGCGTGGGCCTGGACGTCCTGCGGCAGGCGCTTGCGAGCTGAATCTGAGAGCTGGAGACCAACCATGAAAACCGGGGTTTTGTGTACTGGATCGGTGCCTACGACCTGCGTAGGCACCGATCCAGTACACAAAACCCCGTTACTGAAGGTGGCAGTCTCACTCGTCCCAGAAGTGCTCGACGTCGACCACGCCCCCACTGGCCTCGAAATCGGCTCGCACGGCCTCGCGAAGGTCGGTGTCTGAGAGCCAGTCCAGCGCCACTGCTGCCAGGCCGTAGGCACCGTCGACAGCGGCGGCGTCACCGGTGGTGGAGCCCGCAGCCGCCGCCATCTCACGGGTGTGCAGGGCGACGTCCCCGCTCTCGGTGACCTTGACGAGCGGGTGGATGCCGGGCACTCGCTGAGAGACGTTGCCGAAGTCGGTGCCCGCGGCGACCTGCTCCGGCAGGACGCCGGGAGCCAGCGGGTCGCGGCCCCGGGCGCGCTGGGCACGGGTCCAGGACTCCAGCAGCGGGCCGTTGGAGCGCACCGGCATCTCGTTGGAGTAGTCGGCGGTGATGATCTCCAGACCGGTCCCGGTCATGAGCGCGGCACCGCGCAGCACGTCCTCGACCCTCGTGACGAGGTCCTTGAGCGTGGCGGCGTACTTCGAGCGCACGAACATCGACAGCTCGGTGCGCTCGGGGATGATGTTGGCGACCTGTCCGCCGTCGACCACGACGGCGTGGACCCGGTCCCAGGGCGTGATCTGCTGGCGCAGCAGACCGATCCCCGTCAGGGTCAGGGTGGCGGCGTCCAGGGCGTTGCGCCCCATGAAGGGCTGGGAGGCGGCGTGCGCGGGCACGCCGGTGAACACGGCCCGGATCCGGCGCACGCCGAGCCAGGGCTGGTCGACCACGTCGTGGGCGTAGGAGTGGGTCTGGATGGCGGCGTCCACGCCGTCGAGCATCCCGGCCACGGCCAGGCGCTCCTTGGCGGTGTCGCTCTCCTCGGCCGGGGTGGTCTGTAGCACGACGCGGCCGGGAAGGGTCCCGGGACGGCAGCGCTCCAGCTCGGCCAGCGCGAGGAAGGCACCCACCGAGCTGGCGCACATGACGTTGTGCCCGCAACCGTGCCCGATGCCGGGCAGGGCGTCGAATTCCGCCAGGATCGCGATGGTGCCGACGCCGTCGCTCGCCTCAGTGCCGACGCCCGCCTTGGCCCCATCAGCTGTGCTGCCGTGGGTGCGCCCTGTCTCTGCGGACCTGGCCGGGCCCACCTGCGCGCGCAGCGCGGTCTCCATCCCGAAGACGCCCTCGTCCGGCTCGATGCCGTGCCTGCGCAGCAGGGCTGCCACGGCCGCGACGGCGTGGTGCTCGGTGTAGCCGACCTCTGGGTGGGCATGGACGTCCCGCGAGAGGGCGACGATCTCGGGGGCCAGCCCCTCGACGATGCTGGCCAGCTCTGCGCGTACCTCCGCCTGGGCCCCGCAGGCCTCTGACAGCGCGGCGGCGGCAGGCACGCTTTCCTGCCGCACTGCCGTCTCGGAGGCCATGAGCTCCTGGACGGCGCTGGAGGGGGTCGTGGGACAGGACAGGTCGCGCAGCTGGCTCATGAGCACATTGTGCGCGGCTCCCGGACCATCAGAACCGGGGTTTCGTGTTCTGGACCGGGGGATACGCGCGTCGTAACCCCCGATCCAGAACAGAAAACCACGATTGCGATGGTGGAGTGGGGTTCAGCCCCGACGCCTGGTCCCCCGGACGGCCGGAGCCGTCCACGGGTCCTCGGGCCAGGCGTGCTTGGGGTAGCGTCCGCGCAGCTCGCGGCGCACCTGCTGATAGGGCCCCTCCCAGAAGGAGCGCAGGTCGTCAGTGACTGCCACGGGCCGGCGCGCGGGCGAGAGCAGGTGCAGCAGCACGCCGACGCGGGAGTCAGCCACTCGCGGAGTGTCCTTCCAGCCGAAGCACTCCTGGACCCGTACCGCCAGGACCGGCCGCTCCAGGACCTCACCCTGCTCGTCGAGGTAGCTCAGGCGGACCTGCGACCCGGAGGGGACCGTGAGCCGCTCGGGAGCCAGCTCGTCGAGCCTGGCAGCCTCTGGCCAGGGCAGGAGGCCGCGCAGGGCCTCGGTCAGGTCGATGCGCCCCACGTCCAGACGCTTGTCCCTGCTCGCAGCAGCTCGCACTGCCGGAACGAGCCATTCATCCACGCGTGCGAGCAGGGCCTCGTCGTCCACAGCAGGCCACGGCTCACCAAGCGCCTTGTGCAGCAGCGTCAGCCGAGCCCGCAGGACGCTGGCAGGGTGCTTGCCGCCGCCCCAGGGCAGGAAGCCCAGCCCTTCCTCAAGGCAGCGCGCGACGACGGCGTTGGCCGCGGCGTCGGCTGATGGCGCGGACAACGGGGTCTGGGACAGCGTGATGGCACCGAGGGAGCGGACCTGTCGCGCTCGTAGCCGGTCCTCCTCCCAGGCTACCTCCTCGCTCTCCTCCAGCCACCTTCCGGCGACGGCGAGGGCCAGGTCCTGGTCCACAGGGGCTGCGCCTCGCACCAGGGCCTCGGAGCGGCCAGGGGCCCGGTCGACCTCAGCCACGGCCAGCCACTGGGAGGCTGCCAGCGCAGAGCCGGCTGCGACCCGCATCCCGACGCCTCCGACGCTGACGTACCGTGCCTCCTGGCCAGCGGCGGGCACAGGACCACGGCGGCGCGCGATCCACTGCGGGTGGGCCAGGGCCGCCACGAGCCCGACGGCGTCAGCGCCCGACCAGGAGGGCTCGCCCGTCTCCCCACCAGCCTGCACGGTGACGACGGCGTCCAGCTCGTCCACCCCCAGGAGCTCACCATGACCGGCGGCTCGTTCCAGGCGCCTGGCCTCCTCGCGCCACAGGCTCGCACCCTCGCCACCGTGCCGCACCGAGCGAGCCAGCGCGGTGAGGTCCCCTCCGCTCGCCCTGAGACCGGAGGTCAGCAACGCCGTCGTCTCCGCGGCACGACGCGCCCCCAGGATCCTGGAGGCCAGGAGCAGCGCCCGTGCCTGCCTGACCTCCGTCGGTACCGCGGCCACAGCACGTCCCAGGGGCGTCACACCGCCGTCCTGCGTGACCAGGCCCAGATCGTCCAGAGCGCGGGCCGCCACCGCCATCGCCGGCGGCGGCGGGGCGTCGATCCACGCCAGTCCGTGCCCGCCGGGGGCGCCCCAGACCGCCAGCTCCAGCGCGGTACGTGTCAGGTCTGAGGACAGGATCTCCGGCGTAGGCGCCTGAGGGGAGCGGGCCCAGTCCGCCGGGGAGCAGCAGCGCACCACCACACCCGGGCCCTCGCGCCCGGCGCGCCCACCACGCTGGGTTCCCTCGGCCCGGGAGGCACCCACCGTCACCAGGCCGGAGATACCGGAGGCCACGTCCACGCGAGGCTCGCGCGCCAGCGTGGAGTCGACGACGACCCGCACTCCCGGAACCGTCAGGGAGGACTCGGCAACGTTCGTGGAGACGACCACCCGGCGTCGTCCCGACAGTGAGGGAGCGAGCGCCTCGTCCTGAGCCTTGGGCCCCAGGCGGCCGTGCAACGGCAGGACGTCCACGTCGCGGGGAGCCTGCGCGCGCAGCCGGGTGACGACGTCGTCAACCTCGCGAGCGCCGGGAAGGAAGACCAGCACGTCCCCGGGATCCTCAAGCGCCTGGAGCGTCGTGGCGGCGACGTGGGCCAGGAACTCGCGAGGAACACCGCGGGGCCCGAGCCGTGGGGCGCTCGTGGGCGGTGGCGCCCAGCGCTCCTGGAGCGGGTGCAGGGCGGAGGGGACGTCGAGGACCGGGGCCTGAGCGCCGTCCTCGCCCAGCATCCGCGGCAGGCGCGCGAGGTCCACGGTCGCGGACATCGCCACGACCATGAGGTCCTCGCGCAGGGCCCGGGCGTCCAGCAGCAGCGCCAGCAGGAGGTCGCCCTCCAGGGAGCGCTCGTGGACCTCGTCCAGGACGACGGCGGACACGCCCGGCAGGTCCGGGTCGGCCTGCAGCCTGCGTAGCGCCAGTCCTGCGGTCACCACCTCGATCCGGGTGGAGGCGCTTGCGCGTCGGTCGCCGCGCACGGCGTAGCCCACGCTCTGTCCGACCTTCTCCCCCAGCAGGCTGGCCAGGCGCCGTGCCGCGGCGCGAGCGGCCATGCGACGCGGCTGGGTGACCAGGACGCGGCCGGGGACTGGAGATCCTGGGACGTCAGCGGACTGGCGCGCGACGTCAGCCACGAGCGGGGGCACGAGGGTCGTCTTTCCTGTGCCGGGCGGGGCGGTGACGACGACGGACCTGGCCTGCCCCGACGTCGTCGCCGTGGTGAGCAGCTCACGCAGGTGCGGCAGGCCGGCCACGACCGGCAGCTGCGGCGGGTCGGCCAGCAGACGGGCGATGGGGTCGGGGGGAGGTCCGGACGGCGTGCTGCTCACGCGGCCATTGTGACCGGGCCGGACAGCGAGTGTCAGGCACTGCTGTCCGGCCCAGCCGGTTGAGGGGGTGGTGCTCCTAGAGCCTGGCGACCTCGCGAGCCAGGCCCAGGTAGCTGCGCAGGTCCGTGGCGGCCTCCAGGTCGATACCAGCCACAGCCTCGCGGGTGTCCGGACGTGAATCCAGGTACTCACGCAGGCTCACGCCTGTGCGCTGGTACTGCGTGACGTACTCCTGCAGGACGTCGTGCGCCTTCTCGTGGCCGATGGCAGGAGCGAGCTCCATGAGGACGTGCTCGGTCAGAAGAAGGGGCCCCTCCAGCTCGGCACCACGGCAGAGGCTGACCACCTGCTGGCGATCACGAGCCAGGCCAGCCCGATGTTCCGTAGCCGGGTCCCGCTCATGGCCGTGCTGGAAGCCCTCCTGGACGCGATCTCCGTACGTGTGGAGGGCGCTGACGAGCGAGCGGGCAGGATCGAGGAGTTCTTCGAGCGCGCCGGAAGCTACGTCACCTCGTAGACGCGGGTGTGAGCCGTCCCGCGCTGTGCTCCACCTGGCAGCGGGTTCCCGGGACGTGGGCGACAGGTACCCTCGAGGTCGGAGGCATTCACCCACGCGATGAGGAGGAGCCGTGTCGCCCAAGCCCACCGGCGTTACCGCAGGCGCTCACCCCGGTACCTGGGACGAGGACCCCACGGCTGCTTCCATCCTCCTCGCCACGGGTCGGCCTCGTCACGACCTGCTGGTCGTGGCTGAGCCTGCTCTGCTGACCGAGCTCGACGCCGCCTGGGGGCGCCCCGCCTCCCGCGTGCGCCTGTCCTTCCTCCCTGGCGTCTCTGCCCCGCAGGTGCCGGGTCAGGAGGATCTGCTGACCTCCTACGACCGCGGAGGCCTGGGAGTCCTCGTGGCTCGCGGACGCACCTGCCTGTACGAGGGCAAGCCCTCGCGCCGTGTGACGGGGCTGGCACGGCTGGCCGCGGGCGCGGGTGTGCGCGCGGCTGTGCTGGTGACGCGGGCCTCGAGCCTGGGTGCGACGTCCCTGGGTGACTTCCTGGCCGTCGCTGACCACCTCAACCTCACCGGCGCACCCCTTTTCCCTGCCACTGCCCCCCTGGAGGCTGTGTGGGACGAGGACCTGGCGGAGGACCTTGCCCGGATCGGCGGGGTGCGAGGTATGGGCGTGGTCGGGCTCGTGCCAGGTCCGGTGCGTCCCAGCAGGTCGGAGGCTGCGATCGTCGGCCGGCTGGGGGCCGACGCCGTCGTCATGGACAGCGTGGCTGAGGCGATGACCCTGGCGGGACGTGGTGTGCGCGTGTCCGGCCTGGCCTACGTCGACCACGTGGTCGCGACGCACCCGGGAGCCTCTGGTCGGCGCACCGGCCGGCGTGCTGCAGCCGCTCCGAGCCAGGACGCGAGGTCGGCGCACCGGCCGGCTCCCGACGTCGTGCGCGCGGCGGTCGAGACGGTGCTGTCGACGCTGCGCTGAGCTCTGCCCAGCACCCGGACGTGCCGTCTGCCCCCGACACCGACCGATAGGCTCCAGGACCATGAAGCCCTTCCTCCTGCTGGCCACACGAGACGACGACGGACCCGCCGACGGCGAGTACGCGGCCTTCCTCGCGCGCACCGGCCTGAGCGAGCGCGAGCTCGTCCGCCACCGCCTGGAGGCCGAGCCCATGCCGGACCTCGACCTCAGCCAGTGGTCCGGGATCATGGTGGGAGGCTCCCCCTTCAACACCACCACCCCGCAGGAGGAGAAGTCCGCCGTCCAGCTGCGCGTGGAGGCGGAGTTCGACGCTCTGCTGGACCGGCTCGTGGCCGAGGACTTCCCGTTCCTCGGTGCCTGCTACGGCATCGGGACCTTGGCCCGCCACCAGGGCGCCGTCATCGACTCCCGCTACGCCGAGGAGGTGGACGCCCCCGAGATCACCCTGACGACCGAGGGGCTGGCAGACCCCCTGTGCGCCGGGATGACCAGCACCTTCCGGGCCTTTGTGGCGCACAACGACGCGATCAGCGTGCCGCCACCGGGTGCCGTGGTCCTGGCGACCTCGCAGGCGTGCCCGATCCAGATGCTGCGCATCAGGAAGAACCTGTACGCCACCCAGTTCCACCCTGAGCTCGACGGAGAGGCCTTCGCGCACCGCCAGGCCTTCTACGCCGACCACGGCTACTTCGCCCCCGACGAGCTGGCCAGCGTCCAGGCGTGGACCCGGGCCCAGGACGTGAGCCAGTCCTGGGTGGTGCTGCGCAACTTCGTGGAGATCTACGCCCGCTGAGCCCTTACCCGGTACCGGCGAGGAAGGCGTGGCCCGGGAATGACGCTGGGCGCCAGGCTGTTGCTCCCCACGATGATTCCGTCGTGAGAAAGGTTCTGCTATGTCCCGTGTCGTCATCTTCGGTGGCCACGGCAAGGTCGCGCTCGCAGCCTCCACGCTCCTGCGCGACGCCGGCTACGAGATCGTGTCCGTGATCCGCAACCCTGAGCACGCTGACGAGGTTGAGGCCGCAGGCGCGCGTCCGCTGCTGCTCAGCGTCGAGGACGCGACCCAGGAGGCGCTGGCCTCGGCCCTCGACGGCGCGGACGCCGTCGTCTGGTCCGCGGGAGCCGGTGGCAAGGGAGGCCCGGAGCGTACGGACGCCGTCGACCGTCAGGCTGCCATCCGCTCGATGGAGGCCGCTCGGCAGGCCGGAGTGCGCCGCTACCTCATGGTCTCGTGGGCGGGTTCCTACGGCGACGAGCCGGTACCGGCCGACCACCCGCTCCATACCTACGCCATGGCCAAGCTCGACGCCGACCGCCACCTGGTGGCCAGCGACCTCGACTGGACGATCCTGGGGCCCGGCACGCTGACCACCGAGCCGGCCTCCGGTGAGATCACGGTGGAGCGCACCGAGGACGGTGGCTCCCTGCTGACCTCGCGCGAGAACGTCGCCCGCGTCATCCTCGGCGCCCTGGAGGACGACGCCACGATTCGCAAGGTCATCCCCTTCCGCGACGGCAGCACCCCGATCGCCCAGGCCCTGGCCCAGGTCCCGCAGGACTACGCGGACCTGTCCTGAGAAGAGGGCGGGCCGGACCCCTGGCCCGGCCCGCCCTCCCTCAGCCCGTCAGGCGGTCGGCGACGGCTGCGAGGAGCTGGCTCGTCCCGCCCTCGACGCGGGGCAGGACCTGCCCGCGCTCCAGGCACACGACACGGTCGTAGGCTCCTGGGTCCCGCGTCTGCCTGCTCAGTCCTGGGCGAAGTACTCGACGAAGCGGCGGATAACTCGTCCGGCCTGGTGCTCGTCCACGCTGGTGCGGGCCTCGGTCAGGACGTCGTCGATCAGGCCCGGGTCCCCGTAGCCGGCGTCGGCGTAGATGGACACACGCTGCAGGAAGCGCTCGACGTCCAGCTCCGGGTTGAACTGGGTGCCGTAGACGTTCCTGCCCACCCGGATCATGTGGACCGGGCAGTCCGCGGAGCTGGCCAGGAGCGTAGCGTGCTCCGGCACGGCCACAGCACCCTCGTGGTGCCCGACGAAGGCGGTGAAGGTCTGTGGCATCCCCTCCAGCAGAGGGTCCGCTCGTCCTTCGGCGGTGAGGAAGATGTCCGTGGCGCCCAGGTCCTCGGCGTAGCGGTGTGAGGTCTCAGTACCCAGGTACCCGGCGAGCACCTCCAGCCCGAAGCCGGTGGTGAGCACTGGCACGCCCTCCTTGAGAGCCACCGACAGCAGCTCGCGGACCTGCTCCTCCATGCGCACCTGCGTGCGGGTCTTGGAGGCCTCGGCGGTGGACAGGTCGTAGGGGCTGCCGCCGATCAGGACGCCTGAGACGTCTCCGGCCTGGAAGGCGCTGAGGAAGTCGACCTCCTCCAGGCGCACGTGCTGGAGCTGGTCCTTCTCCAGGCCGCCCTGCAGCAGGAAGGACTCGTACTCCTGCTCGGCAGCCTCGATCTCCGGACGCGTCGACACCATGATGAAGGGCTTCACGGGTCCACTGTAAGGCTCTGAGGCCTCCGCACAGAGGTGTCCCACCAGGCGGGAGGGCTGAGTCCTGAGGTGAGGGGACAGACGGGGCCGGGGCCGGATGAACGCCGGCCTCCGGGGGCTAGATCACCGCTACCAGCAGCGTGACTACGAGCCAGAAGGCGCAGGAGGCGGATCCGACGACGATCGCGAACCAGGCGAGGGCCTCGCCGGTCTGGTAGTGGCGGCGGATAGTGCGCAAGGACGCGGCTCCCAGCGCGATCGCGATGAGTCCGAGCGCAGGGATGAAGGACAGCAGGGCGGTCACGAGCCCGGCCACGGCTAGCGGGTTGGTGCGTGGGTGCGGGGCCTGGTAGCCGGGGCCGGAGAAGATCTCAGCGGCCCGCAGCTCTTCCGTGCCAGGAAAGGGGCGACGCGGTGCGGCATGGGGGTACGACGGCGTGGCGCCGCCGGTACGGGCGCCGGCGGACAGGCCCGGCGCTGGGGCTGAGGCGCTGGAGGAGAAGGCGGGCTGCGGCGTCGTCACCCGTCCATCATGCCTCATGGGCGCCGAAGGGCAAGGGTGGCGCCGGCGTCCCTGTGTCCGACGACGCCACGGGGTGGGCAGGTAGGTGGGGGCTGAGCCGTCTAGACTGGAGACCCGGCAGGGCTCTGCCGGGCCCTGTCGCTCGGCACGGGAGGCATGCTCCCATGCCGCCACCCACCCCGACCCACTCGCGACAGGAGCTCTTGTGCCCACCTCCTCCCCAGACCGCCCTGCTCGTGCACGCGGTTGGCGCCTGCACGGCGACGGCCGTTCCATTGCTCCCGGTGAGGTTGTCTCCCCGGCTGAGCGCCTGACCTGGCCTCGTACGATCGGCATCGGTGTCCAGCACGTCGTCGCCATGTTCGGCGCCACCTTCCTCGTCCCGCTGCTCACCGGCTTTGAGCCCTCGACCACGCTGTTCTTCACCGGCGTGGGGACCCTCCTCTTCCTGGGGATCACGGCGGGGCGTCTGCCCAGCTACCTGGGGTCCTCCTTCGCCCTGATCGCCCCCATCGGCGCCGTGACCGGATACGTGGCCGGCGGCGGAGAGGCCATCGACCCCCACCTGGCCTCACTGGCGCAGGGTGGAGTCATCAGCGCAGGTGCCGCCCTGGTCGTGGTGGGCCTGATCGTCCACTTCGCGGGCGCAGGCTGGATCGACCGGCTCATGCCTCCCATCGTGACCGGCGCGATCGTCTCCCTGATCGGCTTCAACCTGGCGCCCTCAGCCTGGAACAACGTCAAGACCGCGCCGGTCACCGCGTTGGTCACTATTGTGGCGATCCTTGTCATCACCGTGCTGTTCAAGGGCATCATCGGACGCCTGGCGATCCTCATCGGTGTGCTCATCGGTTACGCCACCGCCTGCGTGCGCGATGAGGTCGACTTCTCTGCCATCGCCTCGGCGGACTGGGTGGGCGCCCCGACCTTCAGGGCCCCTGCCTTCGACCTCAGTCTGCTGGGCCTGTTCGTCCCGGTGGTGCTCGTGCTCGTGGCCGAGAACATCGGGCACGTGAAGTCCGTGTCCGCTATGACGGGCGAGAACCTCGACGACGTGACGGGGCGGGCCCTGTTCGCTGACGGTCTGTCCACGATGCTGGCCGGTACCGGCGGCGGCTCGGGCACCACGACCTACGCCGAGAACATCGGCGTCATGGCAGCGACGCGCGTGTACTCCACCGCGGCCTACGTCGTCGCCGCGATCACGGCGCTAGGCCTGTCCATGCTGCCGAAGTTCGGCGTCATCATCGCCACGATCCCCGCTGGCGTCCTCGGTGGCGCGGCCACGATCCTGTACGGCATGATCGGCATGCTCGGTGTGCGGATCTGGGTGCAGAACCGTGTGGACTTCTCCGACCCGGTCAACCTCAACACTGCGGCGATCGCCATGGTCGTGGCCATCGCTGACTACACCTGGCACTGGGGTGACATGACCTTCACAGGCATCGCCATGGGCTCGGCGGCCGCTATCGCGATCTACCACGCCATGCGCTGGATCTCGAAGGTTCGTGGGACCAACCTGGAGCAGGCCTCGCCTGCCTCGGCGCCGGCAGGAACCGAGCTGGAGGGGCCGGCCTACGCGACCCGCGCGCGTAAGAAGGACTGAGCACTGAGCGCGGTGAGAGGCGTGCTGTAGACGTCTTGGGCGTACCCACGTGATGGGGGCGTGCTTCCCAGGTTCCGGGAAGCACGCCCCCATGACGTTGAAGGAGCCGCAGTGAGTGATCCGATCAGCTGGCCGGAGCCGGGCTGTCCTGATCGGATGGAGCGTTCGTGACGGCGACGCAGCTGGTGGGCGCCGAGATCGGCGTGCCGGCCTTGAGCTGACCGATCTCCGAGGTAGTGAGGATCGACTGCTTGTACTCCGAGCCGAGCACGACGCTCACGGCCGGGTCGGCGGCGTCGGCGGTCTCGTCAATGGTGACGTTGACGGTCCCGGTGAAGACGCGGGCCAGGGTGTAGGCGTTGGTGATCCCTGCCTGCGAGGTGGTCAGGAGGACGTTGCCGTCGTAGGAGCCGCGGGGCCAGTCCGCCGTCGTCGTCACGGTCAGGCCCGACTCGGTCAGGGCTGTAGTGACGTCACCGGCTAGGCCGGTGGTGTCCGTGCCGTTGTAGACGTTGACGGGGACGGAGGTGACCTCGACCGTCACAGCGTCAGCGGGCGGGCAGGGCTGGGCCACAGGAGTCGCCTCGTCCTTGGCGCTGGAGAAGCCGGGCTCGTAGGGGGCGGGCACGATCCCGGTCCACAGCAGCAGACACACGAGAGTCAGGACGACCATCGTGGACAGGATGCCTCCGATGACCATCGTCTGGCGGTGCTGGAGACGACGGCGGTACTCAGCGCGCGGGTCTGGGGGAGTGCTCACCGGCCAACAGTAACCGAGCTGGTGCGTGGCGGTCAGGAGGCCTCGTGGCGTCGGCGGCCGGCAGTCTCAGACGGCCGGAGGCGGCGGGGCCAGGAGAGCGCGGCCCGCGTGGTCCAGCTCCAGGACCCGGGCGTGCAGGACCGTGCGTCCCTGGAGAGCAGCCCGCAGGGCGCGGTGCAGCCCGGTCTCCAGGTAGAGCTCGCCCTGATAGGCCACGACGTGAGCAAACAGGTCACCGTAGAAGGTGGAGTCGTCGTCGAGGAGGGTGCGTAGGTCGAGGGTGGCACGTGTCGTGGTGAGCTGGTCCAGACGGATCTGCCTGGGGGCGATGACGGACCAGTCGCGCTGCGCCTCGACCCCGTGGTCAGGGTAGGGAGCGCGGTCGCGGACGGCCTTGAAGATCACGGGGTCATGCTAGCGGCCGGCTGTGACACCCGCGTGGGACCCCACAGCCTGTCCGGACCGCGCAGGACCAGCGGGAAGGGGCACCGACGGCGGGGCCGGCCAGCACGTGTCAGCGCGTGGCGGGGCCGGTGAGCTCGGTGGAGTCAGCGGAGGTGAGCAGGCACACGAGGCTGCGGTCCCCGGCTCGCCACGAGTCTGCGGTCGGGGCGAGGAACTGGGCCCGGTAGGTGGCTTGTCCTGTCTGGTCACTCAGGTACGGGGCGGCGACGGACTCGCAGGAGGCCTGGGCCTGCTGGTACAGCGCGTCAGGCTCAGGGAGGGACTCCCCGCTCATCTCGGTGACGTCCAGGACCTGGAAGCGATGAGGCTGTGAGCACTCCACGATCGACACGAGGTCGACCTGGCTGGACTGCGTGGTGTCCTCGTCTGCGGTGGCCGCGGCGCTGCCCTCAGCACTGGAATCGGGGCCGGCGGACGGCTGGCTGCTGGCGACGGGTGCCGGTACGAAGCAGTCCCCGCTACGGATGTCCTGGACCGAGGTGAGTGCGGGGCCTGGTGAGGTGGTGGCGCCGAGCGTCGTCTCGCCGTCGGCCGTGGGTGTGGCCGCGGCGGACGAGGGAGCGCCGGTGCTGCCCGTGGAGGCGGTGCCTCCAGAGCAGCTACCGAGGCAGACGGCGAGCAGCAGGGCGGCAGACAGGACCGTGAGACGGGCGGACGTGTGCATGGGTCAAGCCTGCCAAAGGCGCCGCCGCGTGGATCGTCCTTGGTGGAGATCCGCCCCATCGCGCGAAAAACCCCGGATCTCGACGATCGCGGGGTCTGCCAGCGGAGGATGGGGGATGATCTTCCTGATCCCGCAGCAGTTTGCCGCCCTGCGGTCAGTCACCCCCGAGCACTACCGCCCCTGGTGACCTTCCTTGCCTCAGCAGGACTGCGCTGGTCCGAGGTCACAGCACTCACCGTTGCGGATCTCGGCACCGACGCCGTCCACGTCAACAAGGCGTGGAAGAAGGTCCCCGGAGGTTTCAAGATCGGCCCGCCCAAGACACGCCGAGCCAACCGGCACGTCGCGCTCGCCCCCGACGTCGCCACCGCGCTCGCGGACCTGGCCGAGGGCAGGAAGCGCACTGACCCGCTGTTCACCACCCCTGCCGGCACCACCGTGCGCCACAACGTCTTCTCCAGACTGGGACACAACGGGAACCAAAGGGGTGACCCGGGAACCCCAGCGTGTTGTAATGGATGAACAGAGCCAGAGCCTCATGGGCGCTCCGGCCATGAGCCGCTGACGGGAGGAAGCATGAAGAATCCGTTCGTGACCCCAGCCCGACAGGGCTCCGAGCAGCTGCTCGCCACCGCCAGGTACATCCGGGACCTGGAGGCGGCTGACAGGATGAAGATCCAGAAGCTCCTCTACTACGTCCAGGGCTCCTACCTCGTCCAGACAGGCAGACCCCTCTTCCCTGAGGAGCCTCAGGCCTGGAGGTTCGGCCCCGTCTACGTGCCCGTCTACGTTTCCGACAAGCACAGCACCGGAGCGGTGGACGAAGCAGACGAGTCCGTGCTGACCGGGCCTCAGAAGGAGCTCATCCGGGCCGTGGTCGAGCGGTACCGCGGCTACAGGCCGGTCGGCATGATGAGCCTGACCCACAAGGCAGGTCCGTGGACCCAGGCCAGAGGAGACCTGCCCAAGGAAGCAGACTCCAAGGAGCCGATCACCCACCAGTCCATGATGCGGTTCTTCTCCACCTCGGACGAGACGACCATCGTCCCAGCAGTCTCCCAGGAGGCCCGATGGGACGAGGCCTCTGACGCCCGTATGGAGGATGAGGAGAACCGCTGGGCCGGCCTCCTCGCGCGCCTCGCCTCGTGACCGCGAGCGACATCGGCGCTGACCTGCACGGCTTCGCGATCAGGTACAACCGGCGCGCCTGCGGCGCCGACCACGCTGTCCTCTCACCGGAGAAACTGGCCGGCGCCTGCGGGCGCGCGTTCCAGACATTCGACGGCGCTCCCCTTGCCACGCGGGTCACACAGCGGGCGGCAATGATCCTCGACGCCATCAACCAGGCCCACGCCTTCCAGGACGGAAACAAGCGCACGGCGTGGATGAGCATGATCTACTTCCTCGACCGCTCCGGCTTCACCATCGAGGACGTACCCGAGTCCCAGGGGACGAGGGTGGCCTGGAGAGCCTGGACGACCCGCATGGGCACGCTCACCCACTCGGGGGCGCCGTCTCGTAGCCAGATCGTGGACTGGGAGTGGTCGTAGCAGCCCGCCATCTCCCCTGGCAGGCGTCCCACACGGACGCCCTTCTCGGCGCACTTGCGCAGTAGGGCGTCCAGGGTCGGTTGGGTCATGCACGGCAGGCTAGAGGCGACCACCGACACGAAATGGGGTCATCTCGTAGGCGGCATCTCATTCGGTTTGCGCATCGTCGGTAGCCAGCTGGAGGCTGAGGCGATACTGCTCAGCCTTTGGTTCCTCCGTGAATTCAAGGAGGTTTCCGGTGATCTTGGCGAGAGCATCTCGTACCTCTGCAGGGGTGGCGTAGAAGAACTCTCTTCGGGTGTTAATGCGGTTGACGCGTTTGTCAGCGAAGTAGCGGTGAAGCTCCGCTTCGACAGACCAGGTGCAGAAGAGGCGCCTCACCACCCGCTCATGGGTGGTGAGGCGCCTCTTCTGCATGTGCTGTCGGTCATGACAGTGGCGTCTAGGTGTTGATCGCACGTGTTGACCGCTGAAAACAAGGATCCCCGGAACCGTTGCGGTTCCGGGGAAAAATGGTGGCGGAGGATGGGGGATTCGAACCCCCGAGGGCTTGCACCCAACACGCTTTCCAAGCGTGCGCCATAGGCCACTAGGCGAATCCTCCAGGTGTCCCACGTACTGACGGTGGAGCGACAGTACGTGCAACGGGAATGGAATATATCGGAACGCTGCCCGCTGGTGCCAGCCCGCGACGGTGGCATCGGTCACGACCGTATGTCTGCCTCACGTCTGCGTGGAGCGGATCGGACCTGGGGACGAGTAGCCGCGAGCGTCAGGTACACTGTCTCCCGGCCCCTCGTGCGGCGTCATCCAGTGAATCCCCCAGGACCGGAAGGTAGCAAGGGTAAGCGGGCTCTGGCGGGTGCACGGGGGGTCCTGACGTGCCGACGGCGGTGCTCCGTCCCCGAGAGCGTCGCATCGTGTCGGTGGTCCCGTTTAGAGTCGGACCGTGACCACCGCTCTGTACCGCCGCTACCGCCCAGACACCTTCCAGGACGTCATCGGGCAGGAGCACGTGACTGCCCCGCTCATGGCGGCCTTGCGTGCGGACCGTGTCACGCACGCCTACCTCTTCTCCGGCCCTCGCGGCTGCGGCAAGACCACCTCGGCGCGTATCCTGGCGCGCTGCCTGAACTGCGAGCAGTTCCCCACGGACACCCCGTGCGGCGTCTGCCCCTCCTGCCGGGACCTGGCCACCGGCGGCCCGGGCAGCCTGGACGTGGTCGAGATCGACGCCGCCAGCCACAACGGTGTCGACGACGCCCGTGACCTGCGCGAGCGCGCCTCCTTCGCCCCGGCGCGAGACCGCTTCAAGATCTTCATCCTCGACGAGGCTCACATGGTGACCCCGCAGGGATTCAACGCCCTGCTCAAGCTGGTCGAGGAGCCACCGGCCCACGTGAAGTTCATCTTCGCCACCACTGAGCCGGAGAAGGTCATCGGCACCATCCGCTCGCGCACCCACCACTATCCCTTCCGACTGGTGCCCCCGGACGTCCTGGAGGGCTACCTGGCGCACCTGTGCCAGGCCGAGGACGTACAGGTGGGCCCCGGGGTCTTCCCGCTGGTGACCCGCGCTGGCGGCGGAAGCGTGCGAGACACGCTGTCCGTCATGGACCAGCTCATCGGTGGCGCGGTCGACGGCGAGGTGGACTACCAGCGTGCGGTCGCCCTGCTGGGATACACGGACACCACCATGCTCGACCAGTGCGTGGACGCGATCGCCGGTGCGGACGGCGCCGGTGTGTTCCGCGTCGTGGACCGGGTCATCGCGTCGGGCCACGATCCGCGACGCTTCGTGGAGGACCTCCTCCAGCGCCTGCGTGACCTGCTGGTCATCGCCCTGGCCGGGGCTGAGGCTGGGCCGGCGCTCGGCTCCCTGCCTGCTGACGAGCTGGAGCGTATGGAGGTCCAGGCCCGCACCCTGGGATCGGGTGCTCTGTCCCGCTACGCGGACATGACGGCCCAGGCGCTGACCCAGATGGTGGGTGCTACCTCACCGCGCCTACAGCTGGAGCTGCTCATGGCACGTCTGCTCGTGCCCGCACAGCCGACCCAGGCTGCCCAGCCGGTCGCGCGCGGAGGTGCGTCCCAGCCGGCTGGCTCCGCGCGTCCAGCGCCTCACGGGCCGGCCCCAGACGACGGCGCAGCCACCGGTCAGGGGCGCACCCTTGCGGCGCAGATCGCTCGACAGGCAGCGACGGCGCATGCTCAGGAGCCTGACGCCTCACAGAGTCGTTCTGAGATCGGCGTCGACGGCGCCCCGCCCGCGCAGCAACCGGCGTCCGTGCAGTCACCCGGTCGCAGGCAGCCTGCTGCCCCGTCGCCGGAAGCTGCACCCGTCCCCGTCTCGCCCGCGTCTTCTGCGCTGGCCGCCTCAGAGGGCCCCAGCGTGCCTGAAGCCTCGAGCGCGCCGGTGGCCGCCAGCGCGGCGGCAGCTGTCGCCACTGAGCCGACCCCGGCCCCGGAGGGTCGGTCCTCGGCCCCGGAGGCGGCTGACGCGGAGATGATCCGTACCCGGTGGGGCGAGGTCCTGGACTCAGCCAGGCGCACCCGTCGTGCGACCTGGGCCCTGGTGGAGCAGCACGCCCAGCCAGGCTCCCTGACGGGAGGAGTCTTCCAGGTGCTCTTCACCGCGCCCGGGCTCGTGAACGCCTTTGAGAACGGTGGCCACGCCCAGGTCCTGTCTGAGGCGATCCACCAGGCGCTAGGCCTGCAGGTGCAGGTTCAGGCGGTCCTGACTGGTGGTGACGGGCCGGCAGGAGGCTCCTCCGGTCCCGCAGGCGGGTCTGGACCATCGAGTCGCGGACCTTCCGGGTCGGGCGGGCGGGTCGGTGCTGTCGCCTTACCGGCACCGTCCCACGAGGTTCCCAGTGCACAGGCGGAGCCTTCGCTGCCGGCTCCTTCGGAGCCTGAGCCGGTTGGCTGGGGCGAGGTAGCACCGATCGGGCGGGCTCGTCAGGCGCAGGCTGAGCCTGCCCCGGACCCTCGCGAGGCAGGCGGCTCGGACGTCACAGCGTCTGCTGGAAGCGTGACTGCCGAGGTAGTACTCCCGCGCGAGGAGCCTGCCTCAGGCCGCAGTACTGACGCTCTCGCGCCTGTACCGGAGGGCCTGGGTACAGCAGGGGATCCACCGCAGACCGCAGAGAATACCCCGGCTACTCCGCCTAGCTCCTCTGAGTCTGACACAGACCGTGCGAGCACCCCGGGTGGTGCCGGCTCCCCAGTGAGCGGTCGCCTGGACGATTCCTCGGAGGGTGGCTCCTCAGCCCCGACAACCGTCTCACCTGCTGATGCCGACGGTCCCACCCTGGGGCGCCCGTCCGAGCCCACCCCGCCTGGTGAGGGCTCACAGGAGGAGCCTCACCTCGCGACCGTCCACCGCCTCCACGCCCTGCCGAAGACTCCCGGCGGGGCATCGTCGTCGCACGGGCCGGGTGGCTCAGCGGCGATGACGCCGGAGCCTGCTCGGGCGGAGGCGTCCACACAGCCTGCCCCGCCGACCTTCTCCGACGGGGTCCCGCTCCCTGAGGAGCCAGGAGACCCGGACGGACCTGGGGACGCGTGGGCGCGGTCCTCGCGCGCGTCGTCAGCCTCGGTCTCTGCGGCGATGGCGGCAGCACGGGCGGCAGCCCGCGGCGAGGCTCCCCCTCCGGGGGCTGCCGAGCTACGCACCGTGTCCCTGGAGGACGACGTCCCCAGTGAGGACGACGAGGACGCGGAGGAGGCCGGCGTCGTCGGCCTGGAGGTGGTCAAGCGTCTGCTCGGAGCCACCGTCCTGGAGGAGATCATCGTGAACCCGGAGGAGTACTGAAGATGCCAGCGGTCTACGAGGGCGCGGTCCAGGACCTCATCGACGAGTTCGGTCAGCTGCCGGGCATCGGCCCGAAGTCCGCCCAGCGTCTGGCCTTTCACGTCCTGTCCGCGGACTCCTCCAGCGTCGAGCGCCTCATCGAGGCGCTTCGGGCGGTCAAGGCCCGTGTGCGCTTCTGCGAGACCTGCGGCAACATCGCGGAGTCCGAGCAGTGTGCCATCTGTCGTGACCCACGCCGGGACCAGAGGGTCATCTGCGTGGTCGAGGAGCCCAAGGACGTCGTCGCTATCGAGCGCACACGGGAGTACCGCGGCCTCTACCACGTGCTCGGCGGCGCGATCGACCCGATCAACGGCGTGGGCCCGGACGACCTGCGCGTGCGCGAGCTCCTGGCGCGGCTGGGCGGGGAGGTCGAGGAGGTCATCATCGCCACCGACCCTGACGTCGTGGGCGAGGCGACCGCCGCCTACCTCACCCGCATGCTGCGCACGATGGAGGTCCCGGTCTCGCGCCTGGCCTCCGGGCTGCCGGTGGGAAGTGACTTGGAGTATGCCGACGAGGTGACTCTCGGCCGCGCCTTTGAGGGGCGACGCCGCGTCGAGGGCTGAGCACTCCACCCACTGGCAGGGCTACTGTCGGCCCAGATGCCCGTTCTCGTCCAGTTCCAGGCGTGTGTCGATCCTGAGCTGGCTCAAGAAGACCTCGTTGTGGCTGACGACGAGCAGCGCACCGCGATAGGCCGTAAGCGCCTGGACCAGCTGCTCAACGCTGTCGATGTCGAGGTTGTTCGTCGGCTCGTCCAGGATAAGCAGCTCGGCGGGAGGATCCGCCAGCAGCAACCGTGCCAGCCGGTTGCGGATGGTGCCCGGCGGAGTGTCATGTGACACGGCCCGGACGTTGTCCATGGCGCTGGCTACCTCCTTCAGGTTGTCCAGACGCTGGGGGAGGTAGTCCACTCGCTGGGTGAGTAACCGACCGTGGGGGAGGCCAGGCGCGCCAGGCCCACCGGACAGGAGGTGACGCAACAGGGTTGTCTTCAGTGTGAGTGTCTGGGGCAGGTAGGCCACCTCGCCCTGAGCGCTGAGCCGCCCTGAGGACGGTGCCAGCTCGCCGGCGATCAGACGCAGGAGGGTGGACTTGCCTGAACCATTGCGGCCAATGAGGCTGGAGCGGCCGGTGGGGAAGGTACCGCTGACGGCAGATAGTGCGGTCCCGCCGTCGGGCCAGGTGAAGGTGAGCTCATGGAAGGTGGCGGCCGTGTGTGAGGGAGCGCCGCCAGGTGGGGCCTGAGGACGCGCGTGAGAAGGGTGGCGTGGCATGACAGGTGCTTTCTGTGGGGCTCCCACAGCGGGCGCTGGTCACGAGGAGCGACGGCGCGAGGCGTCATGAGACCAGGCTCGCCACGTGGGGAGAGCGGAAGGCGGACGTCTCGACAGGCAGGTGCGCAGGCTCAGCGATGAACGGCGCCGCAGTGGCCTGTCAGTCTCAGATCAGCTTCATGCTGCCGGCAGTAGCAGGCGAGGCCAAGGGGGTGATGGCGGCCTCCGCTGCCGCTCCTGGCAGTCTCAATATGAAGAACTGGCTCTGCCCACTTCCTGGACGCGCCGTATGCTGCCCCTGAGCCACGCTGAGGTGGGCCGCCCGCACTGAGCGATCTGCGAGACCTGTGAGGCTGCCTGCTGAGCGCGGTCACGGTCTGTCGGTGACGGAACCTCAGGAGCAGCACATGGCACTGGTCGTCCAGAAGTACGGCGGCTCGTCGGTCAGTGACGTCGAGGCGATGCGGCGCGTCGCCCGGCGCGTCGTCGCCACGCGCAACGCCGGCAACACGGTCGTCGCCGTGGTCTCTGCGATGGGTGACACCACGGACGACCTCCTGGACATGGCAGACGCCCTGACCACCAAGGCACCTGCCCGCGAGATGGACATCCTGCTGTCAGCCGGCGAACGCATCTCGATGGCCCTGCTGGCCATGGCCATCAACGAGCTGGGAGTGCCGGCCCGCGCCTACACCGGGGCCCAGGCTGGCGTGCTGACGGACTCCAGGTACGGCAAGGCCTCGATCGTCGGCGTGCTGCCCGAGCGCGTGGCCCGCACCATCCAGATGGGTGCCGTCGCCATCGTCGCCGGCTTCCAGGGCATCAACGAGGTCGAGGACGTCACCACGCTGGGACGTGGTGGGTCGGACACCACTGCCGTCGCGCTCGCGGCTGCTCTCAACGCTGACGTGTGCGAGATCTACACCGACGTCGACGGACTGTTCACCGCCGACCCCCGGATCGTGCCCACCGCCAGGCGCATCGAGTCTCTCACCAGTGAGGAGACCCTGGAGATGGCGGCCAACGGCGCCAAGATCCTCCACCTGCGTGCTGTTGAGTACGCCCGCCGCTTCGGTGTGCCGATCCACGTGCGCTCGTCCTTCTCGGACAAGACCGGTACCTGGATCTATGACGGCCGCCGAGAGGGCGGCTTCACCCCGCCAGCCGTGGCTGAGCGACTCAACGCTGTGGTCGAGGCGGACACCGAGGACCACGAGCGTGCCTCCCAGGAGACCGCCCGCCGTGGCTCCCAGGGGCCGGCCGTTCAGCTCGACGGTGTGTCGGGACGTGTCGTCGCGCCTGCCGGCACGCCCGCGCCTGACGCCTCGAACGTCGGCGCCGCCCACTCTCATGCCATCCAGGCCCGTGCCAAGGCCCGTCCCCACCCGTCCGCGAAGGAGGACAACGTGGAAGCCCCCGTCATCTCCGGCATCGCCCACGACCGCAGTCAGGACAAGATCACGCTCGTCGGCGTGCCGGACGTTCCTGGCGCCGCGGCCCGGATCTTCGCCATCGTCGCGGGCACGGACGCCAATATCGACATGATCGTCCAGGACGTCTCTGCCGAGGGCACGGGCCTGACCAACATCTCCTTCACGTGCCCCGACGGCGACTCCGCTGACGCCCGCGCGGCACTGGAGGCGGCGCAGGGAGAGCTCGGCTTCACGTCCCTGCACTTCAACCCTGACATCGGCAAGCTCTCCCTGGTGGGCGCCGGCATGCGCTCTCACCCGGGTGTCTCGGCCAGGCTCTTCAGCGCCCTGAGCGAGGCCGGGGTCAACATCCACATGATCTCCACCTCTGAGATCCGTATCTCGGTCGTGGTCGACGACTCCGTGCTCGACGAGGCCGTGCGCGCAGTCCACTCAGCCTTCGGCCTCGACGCCTCGACCGCTGAGGCGGTCGTCTACGGCGGAACCGGAAGGTGAGGTAGTCCCATGAGCTCACAGACAGCGTCTGAGGTCGTCAACGAGTACGTCGGCCCGGCCGACGGCGTCGTGGTCGCCGTCGTCGGTGCCACCGGCCAGGTCGGGCGCGTCATGCGCGTGATGCTGGAGGAGCGCGACTTCCCGGCCCGCTCGGTCCGTTTCTTCTCCTCGGCCCGTTCGGCTGGGCAGGTCGTGGAGTTCCGTGGTGCCCGGGTCGAGGTCGAGGACGTCGCGACGGCGGACCTGGCTGGTGTCGACGTCGCTATCTTCTCCGCCGGAGGTGCCGCCTCCAAGGAGCACGCCCCGAGGTTCGCCGCGGCGGGCGCCGTCGTCGTCGACAACTCCTCGGCCTGGCGCAAGGACCCGCAGGTCCCTCTCGTCGTCTCTGAGGTCAACCCGGAGGCCGTGCGCGTGCGGCCCAAGGGCGTCATCGCCAACCCCAACTGCACGACCATGGCGATCATGCCGGCCCTCAAGGTCCTTCATGACGAGGCAGGACTCAAGCGACTCGTCGCCTCGACCTACCAGGCCGTGTCCGGGTCAGGGCGCGCAGGCGTGGCCGAGCTGGCCGGGCAGGTGCGCACCGTCGTCGAGCAGGGAGCTGACCTGGAGGGCCTTGCGCTGGACGGGCGGGCCGTGACCTTCCCGGAGCCGGGCGTCTACGTGGACACCATCGCCTTCAACGCCGTCGCCTGGGCGGGCAACGACGCCGGTGACGGCTCCCGCGAGACTGACGAGGAGCAGAAGCTGCGCAACGAGTCGCGCAAGATCCTCGGTGTCCCCGACCTGAAGGTCTCCGGTACCTGCGTGCGCATCCCGGTCTTCTCCGGCCACGGCGTGAGCGTCTCAGCCGAGTTCGAGCGCGAGATCAGCGCCGAGCGCGCCATCGAGCTGCTGCGCCAGGCGCCCGGCGTCACGTACGAGGACGTGCCCAGCCCTCTCAAGGGTACGGGCCGAGACGGCACCTTCGTGGGTCGTGTGCGCGCGGACCAGGCCTGGGACGAGGGGCACGGTATCTCGCTCTTCGCCGTCGGGGACAACCTGCGCAAGGGGGCGGCCCTCAACGCCGTCCAGATCGCCGAGCTGGTGGCTGCTGAGCTGCGTGAGGCTCGAGCCTGACGGCGGACAACGACGAACGGGCGGGGCGCCCGGAGCCCGACGGCTCGGGGGTACCAGCGCAGGCTGATGAGTGCGGGCACCACGAGTGCCAGGGCCAGGGTGCACCAACCGAGCACCGGGTATCTGGTGCAGGTGATCGGCGAGGCGGAATAGATAGGCAGTTCTATCCGTTAGCGCCGGTGCAGGCAACTGCCAGGCGTCGCGCACCGCGTCGCCCACCAGCACGAAGGAGCCACCGTGGCCACGATCAACATCACCGGCGAGCAGTTCAACGAGACCGTCCGCGGCGAGGGAATCACCCTGGTCGACTTCTGGGCCTCCTGGTGCGGTCCGTGCCGCCAGTTCGGCCCCGTCTTCGAGAAGGCCTCTGAGGCGAACCCGGACCTGACCTTCGCCAAGGTGGACACCGAGGCGGAGCAGGGTCTTGCGGCCGCGCTCGGCATCTCCTCGATCCCGACCCTCATGGTCTTCCGTGATGACGTCCTCGTCTACCGCGAGGCCGGCGCCCTGCCCGCCAAGGCGCTGGACGCCCTTATCACCCAGGTTCGAGAGCTGGACATGGAGGACGTCAAGGCCAAGATCGCCGCCCAGCAGGCTGAGGGCTGAGTCGGTCTGAGGATGAGCGCCACCCCTATTTTCTAGGGGCCGGTTATCAAAATCTGTACTTTTAATCGTCTTTGATGTAAAGTGGAGTCCATGAGCACCAAGAACGTCACTGCCCCCGCTGTCCTGCCCACCTTCACCGCGACCCCCGAGCTGCGCGATGCCCTCCAGCGCGCCCTGACCGACGTCACCGCTCTCAGCCTCGTCGGCAAGCAGGTCCACTGGAACGTGGTGGGCCAGGGCTTCCGCTCCATCCACCTGAACCTGGACGAGGTCGTCGACATCGCCCGCGAGGCCTCCGACGAGATCGCCGAGCGCATGCGCACCCTCAACACCGTCCCGGACGGTCGCCCGGCCGCCGTCGCCGACTCCAGCCTCCCGGCCGCCCCGGCTGAGCTCGTCATCGTCTCTGACGCCGTCGACTACTCCGTGGCCGCCATCAACGCGACCGTGACCACTCTGCGTGAGATCCACAAGGTCGTCGACGAGACCGACCCGATGTCCTCCGGCATCATCGAGGACATCGCCCTCAAGCTTGAGCAGCAGGCCTGGTTCCTCGCCTCGCAGAACTTCGCGGCCTGAGCCCCAGCGGCCAGGCAGGCCCTGAGCCCAGCCTGACTGCATGAGCACAGTCGACGACGTCGCCCGCCTGACCCGCCTCACGCGCTACCTCGCGCAGCAGGTCACGGCGGGCGATCTCGTGCCCCAGCCGAGCGACGCCGGCGTCCGGGCCGTCCGCGGAGGCGGGACCGTCTAGTCGGCGTCGGGCATGAGGACCCAGGCCACGGCGTAGGCGACCCACATGGGCCCGGGCAGGAGCGCCGCCAGGAGCGTGCCCAGGCGGACGAGGGTGGGAGCCACACCCCATTCCTCGGCCAGACCGCCACAGACACCGCCGATGAGGCGGCGGCGTGAACGACGCGGGAGGTGAGCGCGCCAGCCCTCAACGCGCTCGGAGAACGTCGGGGCGGTGGTTGTGGAGGAGGATGGGTACTGCTGTGTCATGGCTCCAGTGTGGGAGGTCCCGCGCGCCGTCGGTATCAGGGCCTGCCCTGATTCAACCCTGGTCCGGCCGGTGTCCTGGCGCTCTGCCCCTAGCCCTGAGCAGACGCCTTGGCCTGAGCCGCGGCCCGGGCGGCTGATGGCGCGGCCTCGGCAATCCGCTCCAGGTCAGCCTCGCCGTGGGCGGCAGAGACGAAGTAGGCCTCGAAGACGCTGGGCGGCAGCGCCACACCAGCCTCCAGGAAGGCGTGGAAGAAGGGCGCGAAGCGGAAAGCCTCCTGGGCACGTGCCTGGTCGTAGTCGCGCACGCCGTGCTCGGCGGCCTCGGCCCCGAACATCACGGAGAACAGCGACCCGGAGCGCTGCACCCGGTGCGCCACGCCCTCAGCGCAGAGCGCCTGGCTGATGACCTCCCCAATCTCCTGGGAACGGCGTGCCACCGTGGTGTAGACGGCGTCGTCGGCCAGCTGGAGCGTGAGCAGGCCAGCGGCGGTGGCCAACGGGTTCCCGGACAACGTCCCCGCCTGGTACACCGGCCCCAGGGGCGCCAGCATCTCCATGACCTCGGCGCGTCCGGCCACCGCCGCCAGCGGCATCCCGCCGCCCACGACCTTGCCGAAGGTCAGCAGGTCCGGCACCCACGCAGCACGCTCACGCCAGTCCTCGCCCCACGTGCTGGCCGACGACGGCACCACAGCCACACTCCCGGCCTCAGCACTGTCGGCTGCACCCTCGGACGCCCGCCAGGCAGGCGTCGCCGACGGCCCGGTCGCGCCGGCGTCAACCCACCCGTCCAGGGCCTCTAGGCCCCACATGCCGGCGGGTCCCACGCGGAACCCGGAGAGCACCTCGTCGGCGATCATGAGGGCGCCGTGGGCCGAGGTCACCTCACGGATCGCAGCGTTGAAGCCAGGGGAAGGCGGGACGATGCCCATATTCGCGGGCGCCGGCTCGGTGATGACGGCAGCGATCTCCTCCCCTCGTGCGGCGAGGCACTCGCGCAGGGCATCGACGTTGTTATAGGGAAGCACGATCGTCTGGGAGGCGATCGACGCCGGCACGCCTGCGCTGCCGGGCAGGCCGCCCGTGGCCACACCGGAGCCAGCGGCTGAGAGCAGGCTGTCGCTGTGCCCGTGGTAGCAGCCGGCGAACTTGACCACGAGGTCACGTCCGGTGAACCCGCGCGCCAGCCGGATCGCCGTCATCGTGGCCTCGGTACCGGTGGACACGAAGCGTACGCGCTCGGCTGCCGGCACCCGGCGCCGCACCTCGCGCGCCAGCAGCGTCTCGGTCTCGGTGGGGGCCCCGAAGGACAGTCCCTTGGCTGCGGCCTCCTGCACCGCGGCCACGACGGCCGGGTGGGAGTGCCCCAGCAGCGCCGGCCCCCACGAGCCCACGAGGTCGACGTACTCGCGTCCCTCGGCGCTGGTGACCCGTGCCCCGGCCGCGTGGTCGATGAAGACCGGTGCCCCGCCCACGGACCCGAAGGCGCGCACGGGGGAGTCCACGCCGCCGGGGATGAGGGCGCGGGCGTCGTCGAAGAGCTGCTGGTTGGTGGTCATGATCAGGACCTTCCGTCAGGTGGTCAGGAGCGAGTGGGATGAGGGACGACGGCGGTGCTCACGCTGTCTGCTCGGCGCGCCGTCAGGGGGGAGGGTCAGCGGGCCAGCAGCCGGGCGACCTCGCGGGCCCAGTAGGTCAGCACGGTACCGGCCCCGGCGCGCACGATGCCGGTGACCGACTCCATGATGACACGCTCGCGGTCGATCCAGCCCTGAGCGGCTGCAGCCTCCACCATCGCGTACTCGCCCGAGACCTGGTAGGCGGCGACCGGTACCGGTGAGGCGGCGGCGACGTCGGCCAGGACGTCGAGGTAGGGGCCAGCGGGCTTGACCATGACGATATCGGCGCCCTCGGCGATGTCCAGCATCGCCTCGCGAAGCCCTTCGCGGCGGTTGGCCGGGTCCTGCTGGTAGGTACGCCGGTCGCCCGTGAGCGTGGAGCCCACGGCCTCACGGAAGGGACCGAAGTAGGCCGAGGCGTACTTGGCGGAGTAGGCCATGACGGCGACGTCGTCGTGCCCGGTGGCGTCCAGGGCCTGGCGGATCGCAGCGATCTGGCCGTCCATCATGCCCGAGGGCGAGACCATGTGGGCGCCGGCCTCGGCCTGGGAGACCGCCATGGCCTGGTAGAGGGCGAGGGTGGCGTCGTTGTCCACCTCGCCGGCGCGACGCCCCGACTCCTCGCCGCGTACGAGGCCGCAGTGCCCGTGCTCGGTGAACTCGTCCAGGCAGGTATCCGCGCACACGACGAGGGCGTCTCCCACCTCCTCACGCACAGCGGCGATCCCACGGTTGAGGATGCCCTCCTCGGCCCACGCCTGGGTCCCGGCGGCGTCGCGTGCCTCGGGCACGCCGAACAGGTCGATCGAGCCGACGCCGGCCTCCACCAGCGCCACGGCCTCGCGACGAAGGGAGTCCAGAGTGTGCTGGTACTGCCCCGGCATCGCAGCGATCTCGCGAGGCTCGCTGATCCCCTCACGCACGAAGGCGGGGTAGACGAGCTGGGCCGGGCTCACGCGTGTCTCGGTCACGAGCCCGCGCATGGCGGGCGTGGTGCGTAGCCGCCGCGGGCGCACGGTGGGCGCCTGGGGGGCCGGGACGCCCCGGGAGGAGAGGAAGGTGGCGGCGGGAGAGGTGGAGTAGTCGGTCATGAGGGTCCTTCGTCTGTCAGAGGAGGGTCGGCTCAGGGGCGGTGGGCAGTGGACGGGCCTGGACGGAGGTGCCGGCTCAGGGCGGTGGGGCTCCCGCCTCGTGGGACGAGGGCGCGGCGACCTGCCGGGCCTGCCGGTCCAGCGCCTGGCTGACGGCCCTGAGAACGCCGTCAGCCGTCGGGGTCGGGGCGACTGCCGCGACCTGTAGCCCTGCCGCCTGCGCGGCCAGCTGGCTGGGGCGGCCGAGGGTGACGACGGCGGTGCCGGTGGGGGCAGGTCCTGACAGCTCGATCAGGGCCCGGACCGCGGAGCCCGAGGTCAGGAGGACGGCGTCCCAGAGGCCGCAGCGCCAGCTCTTGGCGAAGGTCGGGGGCAGGGAGGAGGCAGGAGCGGTGAGGGTGGTGTAGACAGCGGCACGCTGGACCTGCGCGCCCAGCCCCTCCAGCCGCTCGGCCAGGACCGGGCGGGCGATGGCTGACTGCGGCAGCAGGACCCGCGTGCCGGGTCCCACCCCGGCGTCCTCCAGGGCCTGGGCCAGCGCCTCGGCGTCAGAGCCTCCGACGACGTCCGGCTGCCGGCCGGTGACGGCCGCCAGGGCACGGGCGGTGCGAGGCCCGACGGCGGCCAGGCGGGTAGGTGGCAGGAGCAGGCAGCCGTCCTCGGAGAGGCGGGTCGAGACGCTGTCCTGCCTGTCGCCACGCACGGCACCGTCACCAGCCTCCCCTGAGGCTCCGAGCCGGGAGAGGTCAAGGACCTCAAGGGTCTGGGCGCTGGTGACCACGACCCACTCCGGCCAGCCGGAGCTGATGAGCGTGCGAGCCCGTTCAACCTCCTCAGGCTTGCCCGGGCTCGTCACCGTCAGGGCCAGGGCGTCGACCTCGGCTCCGGCCTCGCGCAGGACCCTGGCGAAGGGATCGTCGGTGCGTGAGCGGCCGAGGAGCACGCGACGGCCGGCCAGCGCCTGGTGCACGCTGTCAGCCGGGCTCCCGCTAGATGAGGTGGTGGCCGTGGTGGTCATGGCGTCCTGGAGTCCTTGACGGCGGCAGCGTGCGGGCCGGTGCTGCCTGCCCCGGGACGGCCCTTGGAGGCCTGCAGGTCAGTGATCTGGGCGGCGCCGTCCGCCAGGAGCCGCTCGGCGACGCGACGGCCCAGGTCCTCGGCCTCCTCCAGTCGCCCGGTGGCGCTCGCACGGCGCAGCCGGGTGCCGTCGAGCGAGGCCGCGACGGCCTCCAGGCAGATGGCGGGCGCCTGGTCGTGACCGGGCGCCCAGGCCGTGCCGGGCTCGGTCGGCAGGTCACGGTCCGCGACAGCCTCGTCGGCCGCGTCGAGGGGCCGGGCCAGTGCCCCCACAGGTGCGGCGCAGCCCGCAGCGAGCTCGCGCATGAGGGAGCGTTCGGCGTCAGCGCAGGCACGGGTCGCCGGGTCGTCAACCAGGGCGAGCGCCACCGCCAGGACGGGCAGCTCGGAGGAGACACGGTCTCGCGTCTCGACGGCCAGTGCGCCCTGGGCCGCTGCGGGAAGCATCCACGGCTCAGGACCGGTAGGCGAGCCCTCCTCGGGGAGGTCCTGCGCCTCGGCCTGGGAGCGGGCGCCGCAGCGTGCGGCCAGCGGCTGGCTGGCGTAGTCCTCCAGGCCCAGCCGCCTCATCCCGGACAGGGCGAGGACGACGGCGTCCAGGTCCGGCTCAGTGGTGGCCCCCATGGGGCCGTCGGCGTTGACGACCGATCCCACCACGCGCGCCAGCCGCGTGGGGACGTTGCCGCGGATCGGCACGATCTCCAGGTCCGGGCGCTGGGCGAGCAGCTGGGCGGCGCGCCGGGGGGAGCCGGTACCCACGCGAGCGCCGTCGGGCAGGTGGGCGAGTCCGGTGCCGGCCACCGTGCACAGCACGTCACGTGGGTCCTCACGCGGTGGGACGGCGGAGATCCGCAGGCCCGGCACCGTCGCGGTGGGCAGGTCCTTGTAGGAGTGGACGGCCAGGTCGCACTCGCCGGCCAGGAGCGCCTCACGCAGCGCCGTGGCGAAGACCCCGACCCCGCCGAGCTGGGACAGCGCCGTGGGGTCGACGTCGCCGCGCGTGCGCACGGGGACGAGCTCGACGTGGAGCTCCTGCCCGGCAAGGGCCGCAGCCTGCTCCAGCATCCGGGCCACGAGGCCCGACTGGGTCAGCGCCAGGGCCGATCCGCGGGTGCCTAGTCGGACGGTGCTCATGCCTGCTCCTGCTCCGGGGTGAGGGACGTCGGTGCGTCGGCACCGGCCAGAGCGACGTTACCCGCTGCCGGGTAGGCGAGGCCGGACTGCGCAGGCGCCGGCTGGAGCGAGGCGGACAGGCGAGCGGCCTGCGTGCGGGCGTGCTCGACCACGGTCGCGATCCCGGTTCCCGCCACCCAGGCCCCGGTGACGGCCAGGCCGGGCAGGGTGGCGACGTCGTCGACAAGCCGGGCGGTGCGCTCTCGGTAGGCGGGGGTGACTGGAGGCAGGGTCCCGTCCCAGCGCACGGTCGTGTGGGCGATGACGTCCTCACGCCGTAGCAGCGAGGTCAGGCCGGTGAGCACCGTGACGTCCTCCAGCGCCTGGTCCAGGCTGATCTCGGGGCGCGGCTCGCCGGGGCGGCCATAGGACAGCCGCAGGGCGTGGACATGAGGGCCATGAACCCCTGCCAGCTGCTCACCGATCCAGGGCCATTTGACACTCAGATGCGACAGGGCCTTGGCGCTCACGGGGCAGGAGGCGGCCTCCTGCCCGGGGGCTACTGGCGCCACCAGCAGCCCGGAGCCGACCGGGGCGGCGTCAAGCTCCTCACTGCGCACCACAAGCATGACCCGCGCGATCGGGGAGCCCACGGGCACCTCGATCGTGGCGTCGGTACCGGCGCCTGCCAGGAGCCGCTGGGCGGCTCCGGCGGAGCAGGCCAGCACGAGCCGGCTGGTGCGTACGAGCTCGCTCGGCCCGGTCGGGACGGGCTCGGACGACGGCGTCGCCCCACGTACGGTCGGTGCGACCTCCAGGTCCCAGGAACCGGGGGCGTCGGGAGCCGGCCGCAGGCTCTGGGCGCCGGTACGGGTGAGCACCTGTCCGCCGGCCGCGGTGACGGCCTCACGCAGTGCGTCGGTCAGGGCCGTCAGGCCGCCGTGGGTCGTCACGTCCGCGGCCTGCCCGGCCCGGCGTCGGGCACGACGATGCTCGATCAGCTCGGTGACGGCGGCCTGCAGGCTGCCGAGCCTGGCCGTGGCCTCGCGCAGGCCGGGAGCCACGGTGTCCGCGGCCAGGTCGGTGGGGTCCGAGGTGTGGATGCCGGCCACGATGGGGCGCACGAGGCGGTCGAGGACCGTCTGGCCCATGCGGGCGCGTACGAAGGAGGCGAGGTCGGCCGGGTCCCCTGGCTGGGTACCGACCGTGCCGGGCAGCGTGGCGTCGGCCGCGGCGCGCTCGGCACCGGCCTGCCCCAGCACGGCGACGGCGTCCTCAGCCAGAGGGTGGGCCGGGATACCGAGGAAGGAGTCCTTGAGGAAGGGGTGCCGCGCCCATCCTGCCGAGGAGGGCTCGTCGTCGAGCGGGGGAAGGAAGAGGCTGGCCCCGCCGCCCGACGGGCCGGTGACCGTGAGGCCGAGGGCGTCGACCATCTCCGTGACGGCCTGACCTCGCATGACGAAGCCCTCGGCGCCCAGGTCCGTCCTGGCCCCGCCGACCTCGGCGGCAGCCACGAGCCCGCCGGTGTAGCCGCGCGCCTCTACGAGCAGCGGGCGCAGGCCGGCCTGGCACAGCTGCCAGGCGGCAGAGAGTCCGGCGATGCCGCCGCCCACGACGACGGCGTCCCGTACCTGCGGGGTCATGCCTGGACCTCCGGCCCCTGCCAGGAGAGGGCAGCGACCTCAGCCCACTGACGGTCCGCGTGCACCTGGGCGACGACGGTGGTGAGTACCGCCGGGTCAGTGCTCGCGGGCACGCCGTGACCGAGGTTGACCACGTGACCGGGCGCCCGGCGTCCGAGCGCCAGGCAGCGGTCGACTGCGGCGGCCAGGACCGGGGCGGGAGCAGCCAGCAGGGCCGGGTCGAGACTGCCCTGGACCGGGCAGGGGCCGTCCGGGGAGGTACTGAGGTCCTCGATCGCCTCGCCCAGGTCCGTGCGGTCGTCCACGCCGACGGCGTCAGCGCCCGCCTGGCGCATGTCAGCCAGGATCCGTGCGGTGCCGGTGCCGAAGTGGATGAGCGGCACGCTGGCGCCGGTGGTGGAGGAGACGGCCTGACGGGCGTGCTCCAGAGCCTGCGCCGAGTAGGGGGCGACCGCGCGACGGTAGTCCGCGGGCGCCAGGGATCCTGCCCAGGAGTCGAAGAGCTGAGCGGCTGAGGCGCCGGCCTCGACCTGGGTCGCGATGAACTGGCCGCTGACCTCGGCGCACCAGGTCATGAGAGCGTGCCAGGCCTCGGGGTCAGCGTGCATGAGCGTGCGGGCCGCCAGGTGGTCGCGAGAGGGACGTCCCTCCACGAGGTAGGCGGCGAGGGTGAAGGGAGCCCCGCCGAAGCCGATGACCGGGGTCCAGCCGTGCTCGCCGCGGGACTGGGCCAGCCCTGCCAGCTCTCGCTCGCCCAGCTGGCGGCCGCGAGGGCTGAGGACGCAGTCACTGCCTGGGCGCTCAGGCGTGCCCAGCTCGGCGACGACGGCGCGTACGCCCTGGGACACCGCCTCCACCCCGGCGGCGTACCCGTCCTCGCCGTAGCGGTGGGAGACGAGCTCGTCCACGTCCTGGTGCGTGCGGACAGGCCGGTCGATGACGGGACCCACGCCTGGCTCGATCCGTACCCCGACTCCAGCCAGGCGCAGCGGCACCATGATGTCGGAGAAGAAGACCGCGGCGTCTACGCCGTGACGGCGTACCGGCTGCAGAGTCGCCTCTGCCGCCAGCTCCGGGCGTAGGCAGACCTCGAGCATCTCCAGGCCGACCTCGGCGCGCATCGCGCGGTACTCGGGCAGCGAGCGGCCTGCCTGGCGCATGAACCACACCGGTGTGCGCGGCGGGCGGTGGCCCCTCAGCGCCTCCAGGAGCGCGGGAGCAGGACCGGAGGACCGGTCGAAAGAATTGTGTGCGGGGGTAGTCACGGAATAGTCCTTAAGGCGGCGGAAGGTGACGTCGCGTGATATTCCGGAAGGAAAACCATCGTCGTGCCCAATCTACGCAGATGAGGTCGGAAGAGCGAGAAAAAATACTGGTAGTGCGCTAAAAGGTACGGTCATGACAATGTGTTCGCATCGGATAGTGACGCCTTGTCCTCATATTTCCTCGCGTTCCCGCTCCCCATTGTGCCCTTTCTTTGCCCGGGTGCTTGAATACACCCTGCTGTGCTTCATCTTCTGTCTGCTGACCACCACACCCACGGGCTCGACCTCGTTGCCCGGCTGGGTGGCGTCGTCGCGCACCTGGGGCCTGACCTCCTGAGCGCGGTCCCCGGTCTCGACGGCGTGGTGGTGCTGGGGACCTGCAACCGCCTGGCCATCCTGCTTGACGCGCCTGCCGCCACAGGCTCCCGACCTGATGAGGTGGCTGGCGAGATCAGCGAGGCCGTGACCGGCTTCCTCGCCGCGCGAGCCGACCTGGACGCCCTCACGCTGCGCTCCTGGCACGGCGTGGACGCCGTCGCCCAGCTCTTCGCGACAGCAGCCGGGCTGGAGTCCATGGTCATAGGTGAGCGTGAGATCGCGGGCCAGCTGCGCCGCGCCATGATCCTGGCCCACCAGGACCGCACCCTGACCGGAGCGCTCGCTCGCGCCGTCGAGCACGCCTCAACCACCTCCCGGCGCGTGGCCTGCTCCACGGGGCTGAGCGGCAACGGACGCAGCGTCGTCGCCGTCGGCCTCGACCTGGCAGCACGGCAGCTTCCGCCCCTGGACGGGGTGCGGGTCCTGCTGGTGGGGACCGGGGCCTACGCCGGCGCCACCGTCACCGCGCTGCGTGAGCGCGGGGTCACGGACCTGGAGGTCTACTCCCGCTCGGACCGCGTGCAGGCCTTTGCTGACGGGCACCACCTGCGTGTCGTCACCGAGGAGACGCTGCCAGCTGCCCTGGAGCTGGCGGACCTCGTGGTCACCTGCCGAGGCCTGGGTGCCCCGGTGCTCACCCGCGAGCTGGTCGAGCCTGCGGCCCGGCTGCGCCAGCCCGTCGAACCGGCCCTCCTGGACCGCCACGAGGACCCCTGCTCGCCTGCCGAGCCGCCTGAGCGTCCGCTCGTCATCCTCGACCTGGCGCTCATGCGTGACGTCGAGGAAGCGGTGGGCAGCCTGCCGGGCGTCCTGCTTATCGACCTTCCCAGCGTCCAGAGGTCAGTGCCTGAGGCCGAGGCCGCGCAGGTGGAGGCCGCCCGCGCGATCGTGAGGGAGGAGGTCGCTTCCTTCACCCGCATGGCGGGTGGGCGTCGTATGGACCCCGTCATCACCGGGCTGCGCACGCACGTCGACGAGATGGTCGAGCGCGAGGTCGCTCGCCTGCGTGTGCGCGACGGCGTGGTGGACGCTGATGACGCCGCCCGCGCGCTGCGCCGTCTGGCGGCCCGGCTGCTCCACCACCCGAGCGTCGCCGCCCGACAGGCCGGGGAGGCCGGCCGGGACGAGGAGTACCTGGCAGCACTGCCGATGCTCCTGGGGCCGGAGGTCACCAGTGCCCTGCTCGCTGGCGCCCAGGCTCCCACGGCCTGTCCGGTCCACGTCACCGGGGGCGCTCCTGCCTCAGGACAGCCCGTCCAGACTGAGAGGACCCATGACTGAGACTACCGTCCCCGCCCACGTCGGCTCGCCCGTCTCCGCAGGAGGACAGGAGGCTGGGCCGTCGTCGCCCGACCCGCTGGCTCCCTACGACGCTGTCCTCGTCCTGTCCTACGGCGGTCCCACGGGCCCCGACGACGTCCTGCCCTTCATGCGCAACGCCACGGCCGGACGTGGGGTGCCTGACTCCCGCCTGCTGGAGGTCTCCGGGCACTACGGGCGCTTTGGCGGGGTCTCCCCGATCAACGCCCGCAACGCCGAGATGCTGGAGGCCCTGCGTGCCGAGCTCGCCCGCCGCGGCTCGCGCGTGCCTGTGGCCATCGGCAACCGCAACTGGCACCCCTTCGTCTCCGAGGCCATGCGCTCGCTGGCCGACGGCGGTGCTCGCCGTGTGCTGACGATGACCACCTCCGCCTACGGCTCCTACTCCGGCTGCCGCCAGTACCGTGAGGACACGGCTGGTGCGCTCGCCCTCCTGGCCGCAGGCGCCGACGGTGAGACCGGTCAGGGCTGGGAGGCCGACGCCGCTGCTCGGGTCGGTGGAGCCGGAGGTGCGCCGGTCGAGCTCACGGTGGACAAGACCCGCCCCTTCTACAACACCCCCGGCATGCTGGAGGCCAACGTCGACGCGATCGTCGCCGCCTACCGCCAGCTTCAGGCCCAGGGGGTGGAGCCCAGCGGGGTGAGGCTCGTGCTGGTGACCCACTCGGTACCGGTCGGCATGGAGGAGGACTCCGGCCCGCACGCGCAGGAGCGGGCGGCTGGCGCCGGCCCGGCCGTGGCGGAGCCGGGTGTGGCCCCGGACCTGTCCACGGAGATCTCCTACGTCGAGCAGCACCAGCGCCTGGCCGAGGTCCTGCTGCCGCGGGTCCGCGAGCGCCTGGGACTGGCCGAGGACCCGCGCACGGACCTGGTCTACTGCTCGCGCTCGGGCCCGCCCCAGGCCCGGTGGCTGGAGCCTGACGTCAACGACCACCTGGAGGCCCTGGCAGTCGGGCGCCTGACCGACGGGACGGCGGTGGCGGTGCCCACGGGCGTCGTCGTCGCGCCGATCGGCTTCGTGGCGGACCACATGGAGGTCGTCTTCGACCTGGACACCGAGGCCCGCCAGACCGCTGAGAGCCTCCACCTGCCCTACGTGCGAGCGGCAACGGCGGGCACGCACCCGGCCTTTGTCGCCTCGCTGGCCGATATCCTTCTGGAGCGGGCTGCCGTCGCCCGTGGTGAGGAGGTGGAGCCGGACTCGACTACCGGCACCGGGCCCTTCCACACCGTCTGCCCGGACGCCTGCTGCCGTCCCGGGGTGCGTCGTCGCCCCCACGCCCGTCCCGCAGGCCCGCACGGGCAGGGCTGAGCCCGCCATCGTCCACCCAGACCAACCACCACCCCACCACCAACGAGGGAGTCCACCATGACTGACCAGACCACCCCGGCCGCGACCGCCGGAGGCTCCGAGTCCCACGGCCACTACCAGCACGACCCGCGCGACGCCCGCCACGTTGACCTCGACGAGGTCAACAACAAGAACCACTACGCCCTCTACGCGGTCTTCCGCCTCACCCAGCCGCTGCCGCCGCTGGAGGACACGCGTCGCCGCCTGGTCGGGGAGTCGCAGTACTACGTCGAGCAGTCCGAGGTGACCACCCGCGGCTGGTACGACGTCTCCGGCTTCCGCTCTGACGCCGACCTGCTCGTGTGGTGGCTCGACGACGACCCCGAGAAGCTACAGGACGCCAACCACCGTCTGCGCGCCAGCGCGCTGGGGCGCTACCTGGAGCCCGTGTGGTCCTGCATGGGTCTGCACACTCCGGCCGAGTTCAACCGCATGCACATCCCCGCCTGCTTCGGTGGCGTGGTACCGCGCGACTGGCTCATGGTCTACCCCTTCGTGCGGTCCTACGACTGGTACCTGCTGCCGGCTGAGGAGCGCTCGCGGATCATGAAGGAGCACGGGCGCAACGGCTTCTCCAAGTATCCTGATGTCAAGGGCTCGACGCTGTCGACCATGGGGCTGAGCGACTACGAGTGGATCCTCGGCTTCGAGGCGGACACCCTTGACCGTCTGGAGGGCGTCATCCACCACCAGCGCTACACCGAGGCGCGCCTGCACGTGCGCGAGGACACCCCCTTCTACACCGGCGTGCGCGTGAGCCCGGCCGAGTGGGCCGAGCGTCAGCCCCGCTCCTGAGCCCCAGGCTCACCCTCCCAGCGGGACGGCCCCGGCCTCACGCGGACGACCAGGAACCCTGGTACGACCTTGTCCGTGTGGCGCAGGGGCCGTCCTGTGTTCTGAGGTGCTATCGCGGCTGGGTGAGCCACATGAGCAGGGCCAGCACGGCGGGTGCGGCGGCAAGGAGTGAGAGGGCCACCGGCCAGCCCAGCCAGAGCGTGAGCGCCGCGAGCAGGAGGCCGACGGCGATCTCGCAGGTGAGACGTCGCAGGGGAACGCTGGGGGCGCCATCGGGTGCGGGACCGTGCCGACGACGCTGAGAGGCGAGCTCGGTGCTGGCGATGAGGACCGGCCCGGCCAGCAGCGCCAGGTAGCGCCACGGTCCAGGTGCCTGCACGGCAGCAAGGGTGACGACGGCGTAGCAGACGACGTCGGTGAGCAGACGTCCGGTCGACAGGCTGTCCACGCCGCGGTAGGCGTCACCGCTCAGGGGCTGAACTGGATCCACGGGAGCTCCTCACCTCGTCGTGCTGCTCGCCTCCTCAGTATGCGCCTGTGTGCCGGTCTGCGGCACGGGAGAGCGCCAAATGCTCCAGGCCACCGCGGGCAGGTAGATGACGAGGGGCACCCACAGTGAGGTGAGCCCCTCCCAGAAGGTCCTGTCCGTGAGGTGGGCGTACACGGCAATGACCAGCAGCGCGCCTGAGAGAGCGGCGACGGTGCTGCCCAGGCGGGAAAGAAGACGCGAGTACGTGCTAGCCACAGTTCGGCGACCTCCATCTGGCCTGTGAACACCTACTGCACCAGTCTACGGATGCCTGACAGCGTGACGGCCATCTCGGTTGTTATCGATTTGTTATATATATATGCCGGGATGTGTTTCAGGTCATACGGTCTATCATTGTTTTGGTTCCTTTCGGGGCGTGTCTCATTGAGTTGCCCTTGCTCTTCGATGAGGTCGGGCAAAAGAGGTTGATTGCAATGGTGAAGTCAAGTCCGCTGAGGCGTGGTGTGTTCACGGTGGCGTTGTCAACGCTGTTCACTGTGGGGTGCTTTGTATCAATCGCACCCAGTGCGGATGCGTTGTCGTCTAATTGTAGTGCGGAGCTTCAGACGATAGTTGGCGCTACTCGCGCGGCGGGCACCTGTTCAAGCATTGGCAGTGATACGAAGGTTCGCGTGACTCTCGATCTGACGAATTCTCCCGACTACCACTCATCGTGGTTCACGAATACCAATACCTGGCATTACACGCCGTATTACTACACGTCGCCGACCAGTAGCATTTGGCCTCGCAGTGCACGTGTCGATCAGGCGCCTCGGTGATGCCTGGACATCCAGAAGTTACCCTGACCGGGGTGGGATTCTCCTACCGCGGCGTGCGCGAGCGCGTGATATATCGGGACGTCACCTGTCGCCTTACGGCTGGGCGGCTGTATGCGGTGATGGGACCCTCCGGTGCGGGTAAGACCACCCTGTTCCGTTTGATCACCGGTGACCTCGGACCGGATACCGGGACGATTAAGTTTACGGGTGCGGATGGCAGCCGACGCGTGGCTCAGGTCTACCAGGACTATCGGTTGGTTCCGTACCTAACCTCTGTTGAGAATGTGAAGCTGGCCCAAGAATTTGCCTCGGCAAGTGGTGGTGTGGGTCCTCTCCCGGATGCCGCTGCACTGCTGGAAAAACTTGGGCTTGCCGGGCGTGCCGAGGCCGTCGTGGGTAGTCTTTCTGGGGGTGAGCAGCAGCGAGTGGCTATCGCTCGCGCATTAGCGACGGCTCCCCAGGTCCTGCTGGCCGATGAGCCGACTGGCGCGGTCGACGAGACCGCGACCCGGGAGATCGCGCAGCGCTTTGTTGACCTTGCGCATGACGACGGACTACTGGTTCTGGTGGCGACCCATGACCCGGTGGTCGCGGAACATGCCGACGTAGTGTTGCGTATTCGTGACCACGACCTCGTGGCCGAGATACCTGTCGCAGATGCTGGGGCTGACGGAGGTCTGTGATGACCCGACTGCAATCCAGGGTCATCACCCGGTCGATGTCTGGGCGTCCGGGACTGTTCGCCGCGGCACTGTTGGTGGCAGGTGGCCTGGCCTTGTTCGGTTCCCTGCTGCTCAGTGCGAGGGCCACCTTCCTGGCCGTGGTGGAGGCCGGGGCCCGCGTTGAATTCGGCGGCTACGATTACCAGGTCGGTGGCGACAGTGATGAGCTTTCCGACTACATGCGTACGCTGGCAAGTCATGGGCAGGCGGTGGCGGTACTGCGTGCCAGCGCCGCCGTAACCGGGCCGCGGGCCACCTCTGATGTACAGGCGTATGCGCTGAGCGGGCCCTCCCGTTCCGGCCTACTTGTGCAGGGTGAGTATCCAGCTGCTGACGGCGAGGCCTCGATCTCCGTTGAGGTCGCCCGCCGCACGGGCCTGCATATAGGGGATCACCTGGAACTGACTGCGGAAGACATGCCTGCGGGTGCTCGGGCATATACGGTGACGGGCGTGACCCGTAATCCCTCTGCTACAGGTGATCTTACGGCTACCGTGATTGTTGGTGATCTCCTGGGGAATGATGGGAGTGGGGTTGTTTCCTCCTGGCTGAGTAATACCAACCCGTGTGAACAGATCAGGCTGGAACAGCAGTGCGGCAGCGGTGCGGTCACGACAGCGGGGATCGACCAGGCGGTCCGTGCTGCAACGCAGGAAGTCAGTTCTCGGCGGCTGGCTGGCTTCCCCGTTCTGGTGGTGCTGCTACTCCTGAGTGCTGGAGCAGGTTGCGGGGCGGCTCTGGCGGCACACCGCCCCCGTGTCGAGCGCGTTGCCGGGGCGCTGCGAGCTGCGGGTGCGACGCCACGCCGCGCGCAGGCCCTGGCTGGTGCGGCCATGCCGCTCACGCTCATCATCGGTAGTGTTCTAGGGATCATCCTGGCTCAGGTGGTTCTCGGCGTGGGCTACGGGAGCATCGGCTCGGCGTTGGGTCAGTACTGGGCCGGTTATCGGCCGGTGCTGGCGCAGGTCCTGGGTCTCACCGCAGCCTGGTTGTTACTTGCTGGCCTACTGGGAGCGTTGCCGGACCGGCTGCGCCGCTGGTCGGCCGATACGCGAGGCGCGGCCTGGCGCCTGCGCCCCACCTACGGAGTGGTGCTGGGTGCGGTAGGGACGATCGCGGCAATGGCACTCGTCTACTTGCGGGTTGCAGAGCCGCATCGGGTGCTCACCGGTCATGTTCTGGGAGTGATTCTGGCGGCATTGACTACGCCGGTACTGCTATTCAGCCTGCCGTGGTTGCGGCGTACCCCTATCGCGGGCACAGCAGTGCGACACTGTCTTACCGTCGCACTTCCTGTTCTCATGGTCACGATGATGTTCACCGGTTTCGCTTCCTTCTACAGTGCAAACCTTCACTTCGGCCTCACGAATGGGACTGAGGGGCAAGAAGACCAGACACTTACGGTTCAAGGACTCACTGCACAGGACGTCTCCGTGTTGACCGCCGCCTACCCGCAAGCGATGGAATCGGCCTTCGTGTTCACACAGTTGCGTGAGGATCAGCATCAGCCGCGGGTTGGCCCGGCGGGCGAAGCAAGCTGCACCTCGGCCTTGTGCTTCAGTGCTCTCGGACTGGTCGCCTTGGCCCCTGAGCAGGGGCCTGCGGCAGAGCTGGCTGGTACTGCGGCAACCGAGTTGCTGGGAGGCGGCGCGGAAGGGCGAGCGACGCTTGTCTTCTTCACCCCGGCTACGGACCAGGTCGAGGAGACTGCTGAGATGACGGGATTGTCGCCGTCGAGTTTGTTAGACAATCAATGGCTACCTGACGTGGTGCTCAGCGCTGACGATGTGCAGGTGGGGGAGCTGGGGCTCATTCCGTCTACTGGACGGACGATCTACCTGCCACACTTCGGTTCCCTTCCAGACGATCGACGCGATGCCTTCCGTAGCGACGTCATCACCCGGGCCGGCTATGCATTTGTCATCGAACCGGACTCTCCGGAGCGGCGCCAGCTGATGAGACAGGCACTCGCCCTGCCGATTGCTGCAGGCCTGGCGGCAATGATCGGCCAAGGACTCGCGGCGATCACGTTCTTGGGACGGCTACGGTCTGTGCGCCTGCAGGCGCGGGACTACGGCGCTGATAGATACCGTCAGTGTGCTCTCACCGTGCCATTGAGCGTGAGTCTGGTGGTGTGCACGGCCACAGCATCCCTATTTGGCCGCTTCGGAGCGCAGCCGGCTGTGCTGATGAACAATCCCCTAGTGACCGGCTCTTTCGGTTGGTGGTGGGCTATGCCCGTTGTGGCGTCGGCATTGGTGTCCGCCGGTCTGCTGGTTGCTGGGGCTTGTAGCCCCAGCAATGGCGACGCCGGTGTCTAGCCAGCGGGTGTAGGTGAAATAACGTTGTGAGGTGTGGACCTCGGCACCTCGCGCACGCTCACCAGCCACGGGCAGCGGCGGCGCAGCAGGTGCTCGAAGCGCGCGTGCATGGTGACGACGGCGGCCGGGCAGTCGTGGCACGCGCCCTCCAGCGCGATCTCGACGACGCCGTCCCTCACGCGCTGGACCGTGAAGCTGCCTCCATGGGCGCGTGCGATCGCTGCGACCGGTCCCTCCGCGATCTCTCGGGCGGCGGCCTCCAGCACCTCGTCCGGTCCGACCCCGACGGCGCCGGGCGCGGCCTCCCACGAGCCGGGGATCCCCAGCGCGTCAACGAGGGCTGCCCGTACAGCTGGTCCAGCCTCGCCCCAGGTGCGCCCAGGGGCGAGCAGGGTCAGCACCGCGCCAGGCGCTACCTCGAGGCCGGCCAGCACGCCGTCGTCGAGCAGCGCCTGGAGCATGCGCGGGGCGCGCGCCACCGACCCGGTGAAGGGCAGCAAGCCATCGGGTACCACCCAGCGCAGGACCGCGGGGTCCGGCGTCGTCACCGGGTGGGTGGGGACCACGGGCACGGCGGGCTGCTCCTCTCTGTGTGACGGTGACTCCGGGTGCCGGCGTCACATGAGCGCGGCGACGACGGCGTGCACCACTGCTCCTGCGACCCAGGCCAGCACGAACAGGTAGCCATAGGCAACCGCCGCCCACCTCCACGTCCCCGTCTCACGGCGGATGGTGCCCGCCGTAGCCATGCACTGCATCGCGAAGACGAAGAAGGCGAGGATCGCGGCGACCGTGGCCGGGTTGAAGACCTGCTCACCGGCCGAGTTGGTGAGCGTGTCCCGCTGGTAGGTCATGGCCTGAAGCTGCGCGGTGGGCGCCTCCGGGTCCGAGGCGGCACCCATCTGGCCCAGCGTGGCCACAAAGGTCTCGCGTGCCGCCAGCGAGGAGAGCACCGCGACGTTGACCCGCCACTCAAAGCCCAGCGGCTCAAAGACCGGCTCCACGAAGCGGCCGACGGCGGCGCCCCAGGAGCTGTCCATGACGTAGCTGGTGCGCTGGGCGTCGTAGAGCGCAGCCAGCTCCTCAGCGTCCGTCACCGGCGCGCCGTCCTCCCCGACCACCGTAGAGGCCGCCGGGGACTCCACCGCCTGGGCCACCGCGGAGCACTCGGCAGAACTGGCGCAGTAGGCCTCGAACTCGGCGTCGGAGCGCAGCGGGACGTTGAGCAGCACCCAGATGACGATCGTGGCGGTCAGGATGATCGTCCCGGCCTTCTTGGCAAACCCCTTGGCCGCGTCCCACACCACGACGCCGACGGTCCTGGCCCGTGGGAGGCGGTAGGGCGGCATCTCCATGTAGAAAGGCAGGAGCGTCCCGCCGCGGTCGGTGAGCCTCTTGACCGCCCAGGCCGCCGTCATCGCGGCCACCGCCCCGGCCAGGTACAGGACGAACATGATCGTCCCGCGTGCGCCGAAGGGGCCGATGCGGTCCTCAGGCCCTACGAGCAGGGAGATCATGATGATGTAGACCGGCAGCCGCGCCGAGCAGGTCATGAGCGGCGCCGCCAGCATCGTGGCGAGCCTGTCCTTGGCGCTGGGCAGGGTACGCGTGGCCATGATGCCGGGGATCGCGCAGGCGAAGGAGGACAGCAGCGCCACGAAGGCGCGTCCTTCCAGGCCGGCTGAGGCCATGACCCGGTCCATGAGGAAGGCGGCCCGCGCCATGTACCCCACACCCTCCATAAGGGCGATGAGCAGGAACATGATGACGATCTGCGGGATGAAGGTGAGGACCCCGCCCACGCCGCCGATGACGCCGTCGCCCAGCAGCCCGGCCAGTACGGGTGCCGGGCCGTCCAGCCAGGAGTGGACCTGTGCTCCCAGCCACCCGAAGGCCGACTCGATCGCGTCCTGGAAGGGCGCCGCCCAGGTGAAGATCGCCTGGAAGAAGAGGTACATGACGGCGAAGAAGATGAGCGTGCCCCACACGGGGTGCAGCAGGACCCGGTCGACCGCGGCAGTGCGCCGGTCCTCGCTGGGCGGCACGTAGTCCGCCGCCTCCAGCACGGACTCGGTCCAGCTCAGCCGCTCGGCCCCGCTGGTCGGCGGGGCGAGGGGCACGCGCTCCCAGGTGCGCCAGGAGCCGATGGCCTCGCGTAGCCGGGTGATGCCCACCGAGCGGTTGCCGATGACGCGCACGGCAGGAACACCGACGGCGCGGCCCAGCGCCTCGACGTCCAGGCGGCCGCCGCGGCGGGTCAGCTCGTCAGTCATGGTGACGGCCAGGCAGGTGGGTAGGCCCAGGGCGAGGGCCTGGGCGGCCAGGCCCAGGGAGCGCGAGAGCGTCGTGGCGTCGATGACGACGACGAGCGCGTCCGGAGCCTCCTGCTCGGCCAGCCGGCCGGTGAGCACGTCGAGGACGACCTGCTCGTCGGGGCTGATGGGCTCCAGGGAGTAGGCGCCGGGCAGGTCCTCGATGGTGACCGGCACACGGCGAGGAGCGTCGCCTTCCTCCAGGCCGGCCTCGCGGGCGGTGAGCTGGCACGTGCCGACGGCGCGGGCCACCGTGACGCCGGGGTAGTTGCCGGTCTTGGCGCGAAGACCCGTCAGGGAGTTGTAGATGGAGGTCTTTCCGGCGTTGGGGGAGCCTGCCAGCGCGATGCGGTCCGCGCCGGCGTGGACGCGGCCGGAGTCGGTCCCGCAGTAGCAGACGGCGCCGTCGTCGTGGCAGGAGGCGGAGGCGGTGGAGGTGACCGGGATGCTCATGCCAGGACCTCCACCATGACCAGGGCGGCGTCATGACGGCGCAGGCTGAGGGAGTAGTCGGCCACCGTGTAGGTGGTGGGGTCTCCCAGCGGAGCCCTGCGGCCCACGAGCACCTCACGTCCGGGCTCCAGTCCGAGGTCGACCAGTCGTCGGGCGAGCTGGGTGCCTCGCTCCTCGGTGACGGTGGTGACGCGGCCGCGCTGGCCACGTCGAAGCAGCGACAGGGGGGTCTGCTCCACGACGGCGGTGCTCATCTGGGGTCCTTCTGTTGGGGCACGGGACATGGTCGTCCCGTGACAGAAGATTAGGCTAGCCTTATAACACTCATGGTGACAGGTCGAGAGTCCTTGTCAGGCAAGGTGAGAGAGGACTCACGCCCGGGGCGCTCGTCCTAGAGCCGGAAGCGTGCCCCGCTGCCAGGCTGGTCGAGCCAGGCCCGGGCAGCCTCGATCCTGCGGCGGGTGGAGCGGGGGACAGGCTCGGGCAGCGCGTCAGGGGAGAACCAGCCCACCGCCGTCGACTCCTCGTCACCGACACGGGCCCGTGCCGCGCCGGCGGTGTCCGTGCGGGCCACGAAGTCGATCGACATGAATACGCAACGGTCCCCGTTGGGGAACTCGATCGGCTCCTCCGCCTCGACGGCGGTGACCCCGAGGATCTCAGGGGCGACGCCGGTCTCCTCCTCGCACTCGCGCAGCGCGGCCGCGGCTGGCTGCTCACCGGGCTCGGGGACGCCAGAGACCACGGCCCAGCGCCCGCTGTCCGAGCGCCGGCCGAGGAGGACCCGCCCCTCAGGGTCTGTGACGACGACGCTCACGCCGGGCAGCCACAGCTGGTCGTGCCCGATCTTGGCTCGCAGGGACAGGATGAAGTCTGGTGTCGGCATGGCGCTATCCTTTCGCGTTCGTCGCTGTCCCTTGGGACCGGCTGCTATCCCTGTACCGCCTTCGCTACCCCATGCAGCGCTCCCACCGGGTGCGGTGGTCACCTTGGGGTGGCTGGCAGCACGAAGGGGTAGCGAGCGCAGAGAAGGGGGCAGCCTCAGCGTGGCCGGGACGCAGCGACCTTGCGGGCCTGCGCCGCCCACGCCTCGACCGGGTCGTTGAGGGGCTCGGGCTGCCAGGTGCCGCCGGCGTGCTCGACCGCGCGCGCCAGCAGCCAGTCAGCGACGGCCGGGTTCTTGGGCAGCAGCGAGCCGTGCAGGTAGGTCCCGATGACGTGGTGGACGCGCCCTCCCTCGGTGCCGTCAGAGCCGTTGTTGCCGTCCCCGCTGCGCACGGTGCCGAAGGGGCGGGCCTGTGGCCCCAGGGTGGTCAGCCCGGAGTGGTTCTCGTAGCCGACCACCGGCCCCAGGTCCTCGGTGTCCAGCGTGATGTTGCCGATCAGCCGCCTTGGGCCGGCGACGGTCTGCGCGTCGAGCACGGACACCCCGGGGACCTCGGCGCCTGAGGAGGTGATGAAGCGGTGCCCGAAGAGCTGGTAGAGACCGCAGATGACGAGCATCGGGACGCCGTCAGCGGCCCACGCGCGCAGGTCGGCGGCGCGGTGGGCCAGGTCGTCCTTGATCCGCAGCTGGCCCGAGTCCTGCCCACCCCCGCCGACGACGAGGTGGACGTCGGAGGGCAGGTCGTCACCCGGGTCGTAGGTCAGCAGCTCGACGTCGTAGCCCTGCCACTGTGCGCGGCGGGCGAGCACGAGGGTGTTGCCCCAGTCCCCGTAGATGTTCATGTCGCGGGGGTAGAGCTGGAGCAGTCGGACGCGTCCGCGCGCGGCGCCGTCGGTAGTGTGACGGTAGGTGACAGGGGGCGTCACTTCATGACCTCCTCGACCTCGGTCAGCTCGCCCAGGTGGTGGCGCAGGGCCAGCATCGCGGTGTAGCTGGTAAAGATCCGCATGCGTCGGCCCTCGCGGCCAGAGGCGGCGCGCAGGACCTCCAGCGCCTTGGCCAGGTCCGGCTCGACGGCGCCCACAGGTACCTCGTCATAGCGCAGCCGCAGCGCCATGTCCCAGGCTCGTACCCCGGTGACGACGGCAACCCCCTCCTCGCGCAGGCTGGCGAGCTCGACGTCCCACAGCCAGGACATGTCCCTGCCGTCGGCGTACTCGTCGTTGATCGCGACCATGAGCACCTCGGGCCCTGTCTCCTCCTCGGCCTGCGCAGCAGTGAGCAGCGCCATACGGAAGCCTGCGGGGTTCTTCACCAGGGACAGCTCGACCTCGCGTCCGTCGAGCTCCACCACCTCGCCGCGCCCGAATGCGGGCTCGACCCGGCTGAGCTCGTCGAGGAGTGAGGTGACGTCCGCCTTCGGTCCCAGTACCTCCAGGGCCAGGGCCAGGGCGGCGCAGGCGTTGAGCTGGTTGTGCACGCCAGGGATCGTCATGGCGGTGCGGCGCTGGACGCCGCGCACCTGGAGCGTGACCTCCTGCCCGTGCAGCTCCTCCAGCAGGACGGTGGGACGTGACAGGGCCGCCGCCTGCGGGCCGGGCTCACCCGAGTGCGCGGTGGGCGCCTGGTCGTCGGCGCGCAGGACTCGGGTGTCACTGCCCTCGCCGGCTGGAGCGTCCTGGTGAGCGGGGCCGGGGCTGGTCGGCGGGGTCGTGCGCGCGGTGTGGAGCTCGTCGTCGGACAGGAAGACCGAGCGCAGGGCGGGGCCGACGCCGAACGTCGCGGTGCGGGCCGACAGCGTGCCCAGGAAACGGGGCGCGACCAGACGCGGGTCGTCGGCGTTGACTACGACGACGCCGGTGGTCGCCTGGGCAACCTGGTGCAGGAGGGAGGCGGTGTAGTCGACCTCGCCGAAGCGGTCGAGCTGGTCGCGCATGACGTTGAGCAGGAGCGTGGCCTTGGGACGCACGTGCTGGACGAAGCGCACGGCATGGGCCTCGTCCAGCTCCAGGACCGCGATGTCGGCGTCCACGCGCCCGCGCCAGTCGACCTCGGTGAGCAGGGAGGCGAGCACGCCACGGATGAAGTTCGAGCCGGTCCTGTTGGTCAGGACCTTGAGCCCCTGGGACCGGAGGAGCTGGACGACCATCTTCGTCGTCGTCGTCTTGCCGTTGGTCCCTGAGACCACGACGACGCCGTGCGGCAGCTGGCCCAGCACGCGTCCGAGGAACGCGGGATCCGTCCTCTCGACGACCAGGCCCGGCAGCGCCGTGCCGCCCGAGCCCCCGCCGCGCAGGCGCGCAGCCAGGCGCGCTCCCCGCCCCAGGGCGATGGTGGCGCTTGAACGCAGTGTCGTGGCCAGGCTGGTCATCGGGTGCGGCTCCTGCAGGGAGAAGGTCGTACAGCGGCCAGGTCAGTGTAGGTCCTTGGTCGCCGAGCAGACGGGAGGTCGTGGGCGCTCCGGCCTGGTTCCCTGCCTGCCCGACGTGGCCCGTCAGGGGACGACGACGTGGAGGGCACCCTCCTCGACCTGCACCTCCAGCCGGCGCGTGCTCCCGGCCGTGTCCCCGTCCAGCTCGAAGGGGATCTCTCGCTCGGCCTCGATGAGGACGCGGTGACCGCTGGTGACGGGGAAGCCGGACATGTCCCGGCCCGTGAGGACCTGGGCCCCGAGCTTGGCCCAGTCGGTGACCTTGTCCGGGCTGGCGATGAGCAGGTCGACCTGGGAGTCGGTGGGGGAGGCGTCCGGGAATAGCGTCATGCCGCCGGTGATCGTGCCGACGTTGCCCAGCAGCGCCATCACGGCCTGGTGCTCGACCGGCTCGGCGTCGTCGATAGTGACGGTGATGGTGAAGGGGTCCGGGACGGCGTTCTGCACGGCGGCGACGGCGTAGGCGCCCGAGCGTATGACCTTCTTGAGGTCGTCGTTCGTGTCCTCCATGATCTGGGCGTCCAGTCCCATGCCGGCCATGACGACGAAGCGCTCCTCCCCGGCGTCGCTGACGGCGTGGACGACGTCGATCGCCTCGGTCCTGCCGTTGAGGGCCAGGCGCAGGGCGGCGTCGGTGTCCAGGGGGACGCCGAGGTTACGGGCCAGCAGGTTGCCGGTGCCTGAGGGAAGCAGCGCCATGGGGGTGCCCGTGCCGGCGAGCTCGGAGGACACGGCGCGGACGGTGCCGTCCCCGCCGGCCACCATAACAAGGTCCACCCCAGCCTCCAGCGCGCGGTGTGCAGCCTCGTGGCCCGGGTCCTCCGCAGTGGTCTCCAGCCAGGTGGTGGGGTGCCAGCCGGCAGCCAGCACCTCGGCCTCGACGCGGCGGCGCAGCAGGGACAGGTCGTCGAACTTCGTGGGGTTGAGGATGACGGCGGCGCGCTTGTCCACGCTGCCCTTGGGCAGGCCCAGGTGGGCCCAGCCGGAGAGGATGGTGCTCAGCCCTCCGACCGTCAGCGCCAGGTTGGCCACGGCCACGCCCAGCAGGACCCCACCGACGGCGTCAGAGACGTGGATGAGGGCCATGGTCCACTGGGACACCGCGGTCAGGGCGACGACGGCGACGCCGACGGCGGCCCACCGTGCCACGATCGAGGTGGAGCGTCGGTGGGCGCGTGTGAGGGTGACCAGTACCCAGGCCAGGATCGTCATCGTGGTGACGTGGCTGGCTGGGTAGGCGCCGCCGAAGTGGGAGATGGAGTCGGAGAAGGCGGTCAGGGGGCGAGGCCGGTCGATGACGAAGGCCAGGACCACCTGGGCCGGGAGCCCGGCAGCGGCCACGGCCATCGCTAGAGCCAGGCGGCGCATGCGGGCCTTGTAGGAGAAGACCGCGACGCCAGTGATCATGATGACGCTGAAGAAGGGGTGCGTCAGCAGGGAGAACGCCTCAGAGACCTGGCCGGCGAGGGAGCGCGGGGGCAGGAAGGGAGGGCGCAGGAGCCGGTCGAGCCACCCTAGGTGGCCGGCGAGGGTGAGCCAGGTCCACACGGCGAACAGGACCGCGGAACCAAGGGTGAGGGTGATCTCCGGTGAGGTCCACAGGCGCCGTGCCAAGGAGCCCCGGGGTGTCTGCTTCGTGCTCATCGGTCAGCAAGCCTAACGGCAGCCGCCGCCGGTACGCGCTCCGGCTGCCAGACGCGGAGAAAGGTCGAGCCCGGAACCTCATGGTCTGAGATTCCGGGCTTTCCGTCGGGGTGGCGGGATTTGAACCCACGACCTCTTCGTCCCGAACGAAGCGCGCTACCAAGCTGCGCCACACCCCGTGTGCAGCGGAAACTATATCGACCCCGGTGCCAGCATGGGAAATCTAGGCACTGAGGGGTGAGTCACCCTGAAGCCGGTCGACGGCGGCCTGTCACGCACCCGAGCACCGGTGCGGCCTGGTGGGCTGGGGCGACCACCGTCGTTCTCAGGCTGGGGGGGACGAGGGTGAGGAGCGTCGCCTCAGGCCTGCAGGCCACGCGCACCGGCGTGTAGGGGCTGGTGCCCAGGCCGGCGGAGACGTGCAGGAACATGTGGTCGACTGCGGCAGGGTCCTCCAGCGCCCCGGGATAGCGCGACAGCCCTGAGGCACGAGCGGGATCCAGGTCGCAGTTGGTCACGAGCGCCCCGTAGCCAGGCACGCAGAGCTGGCCGCCGTGAGTGTGCCCGGCCAGGGCCAGGTCGACGTCGTCGCGGCTCATGGAGTCGAGGATCCGGCGGTAGGGGGCGTGCGTCAGGCCCAGCCGCAGCGGACGGCCCTCTCGGTCCAGGACGGGCGTGGCGCCGTCGTCGTGAGGGCCGGCGGGCTCGGGGTAGACGTCCCGGTCGGCGTGCGGGTCGTCCACGCCGACCAGCTCGATGCTCCGGCCGTGCACCTCCAGGGTCCCGCGCGTGTTGCCGAGGTCTACCCACCCGCCGGAGGACTGGAGGTCGCGGACCGCCCGCCAGGGCAGGGCCTCGACGTCGTTGGCGTCCTCGGGGGAGTCGGCGCTGCGCGGGTCCGGGCGCAGGTAGCGGGTGGGGAGCCGGAAGACGGTGGAGCGGTAGTCGTGGTCCCCCATGACGAAGGCGCCGGGCAGGCCGAGGAAGGGCTCCAGCGCCTGGCCGAGCGGCAGCAGCCCGCTGGCGAAGGAGAGGTTGTCCCCGGTGTTGACGACGACGTCGGGGTGCAGGTCAGCCAGCCCTCGTACCCAGTCCACACGTGCCTGGGTGCGGTCGGTCAGGTGCAGGTCGGACAGGTGGAGGACCGTGACCGGCTGCTGGCCGGGTGCCAGGACCGGGACGCTCCGACGTCGCAGCACCGGCATCCGCGCCTCAAGCAGCGCGTAGCCGAGCAGGCCGAGGCCGGCAGCAGTACCGAGGCCAAGGACGTGGCCGGCCGTGCGGGCGGCACCCATGCGCCTACTCATCCTTCTCCTCGTCGTACTCCTCCTCGGCAGCCGGGGCCTCCTGGGTGGTCTCAGACTCCTCGATCTCCTTGGGCTGTGGGCCTGGGCGAACGCCGAGGCTGACCTGGTTGAACTGCTCAGCAGGAGTGCCGGCCAGAGCGGCGTCCATGTAGGTCTTCCACAGCGGCGCCGGGGCGTCCGAGCCGTACATCGTGGCGTAGTAGCGCCCGCCGATGACCTGGCGGTTCATGGCACGGTACCCGTCGGAGTGGCCGAGCCACACCGCTGCGGACAGGCTCGGGGTGTAGCCGACGAACCAGGCGTTGTCCATGTAGTCGGTCGTCCCTGTCTTGCCGGCAGCGGGTCGGCCACCGGAGAGGATGGCGCCTCGTCCTGTGCCGGAGGGGGTGAGGACGGTCTGGAGGGTGACGCTGACCTGGTCCGCCGCCTCGGCGGTCATGACCTGGCTGCAGGAGGCTGAGGGCACCTTCATCTCCGTACCGTCGGAGTCGTGGATCTTGTCGATGGCGATCGGCTTGCAGTAGACGCCGTGGGCGGCGAACGTGGCGTAGGCGTTGGCCATCTGGAGGGCGGTGACCTCCTGGGAGCCGAGGGCGATCGAGGGCGTCGGCTGGAGCGGCTCGCCGGCGTTGGTCGTCACGCCCATCTTCGCCGCCAGGTCCGTGATGGAGCAGATGTCCATGGCTGCCGTCATCCTGGCGAACCCCACGTTGATCGACATCCTGGTGGAGTCGATGACGTTGTGCGTCCCGCCCTCTGAGGGGGAGGCGTTACCGACCGGCCAGGGGGAGGCGGCGCCCGGGTTGCAGGAGATGGTCCAGGTTGAGGCGGGGAAGGTGGTGGGGGAGGTGTTGAAGGACTCGTAGCCGGAGCGTCCCTGCTGGTACCACTCAGCCAGGACGAACCCCTTGAAGGTCGATCCTGGCTGGAAGCCGGAGGTTCCCTTCGCGTTCTCGACCCCGCCGTGGTTGGCGTCCACGCCCAGTGAGATCTGGGTGGCCGTGGGGTCCTCGGGCGTGGCGTCGCCGTAGTTCGTGTTCTGAGCGATCGCCAGCAACCGGCCGGTTCCGGGCTCCACCGAGACCAAGGCGGCCTTGACGTTGGACGGGTCACCGGTGGGGACGTAGGCCTGGACGGCAGCGTCGGCAGCGGCCTGCTTGGCCGGGTCCATCGTCGTGGTGATCGTCAGGCCGCCGCGCAGCAGCAGCTGGCGGCGCGAGGCCGCGTCCTTGCCGTACAGGTCGGAGTTCTCGATCTCGGAGACGGCGTACTCACAGAAGTAGGCCGCGGGCCCGGCAGCAGCACAGCCGCCGACGCTGTTGCTGACGTGGAGGAGGTCTGCGACCTGGACCTGGACGGCCTGGTCGTAGTCCTCCTTGCTGATGAACTCCTCCTCGTACATCTTCTTCAGCACCCAGTCCATGCGGCTCTTGGCCTTGTCCGGGTTCGTGAGCGGGTCGTACAGGCCCGGGGCGTTGGTCAGGCCTGCCAGCAGCGCCGCCTCGGGGACGGACAGGTCGGCCGCTGAGTGGGAGAAGAAGTGCCGCGAGCTGGCCTCGACACCGTAGGTCGAGGGACCGAAGGCGGCGATGTTGAGGTAGCCCTCCAGGATCTGCTGCTTGGAGTGCTTCTGCTCCAGGGTCAGGGCGTACTTGAGCTCGCGGAGCTTGCGGGCGTAGGTCGTCTCGGTAGCGGCCCGGATGGCAGCGGCGTCGTCCTTCTGGAGGCCGGCCTCGATCAGGACGTTGCGCACGTACTGCTGGGTCAGGGTGGAGGCGCCCTGCGAGCCGCCCGAGGCGTTGGAGACGAAGGCCCGCACGATGCCGGTGGGGTCGACGCCCTTGTGCTGGTAGAAGCGCTGGTCCTCGACGGCGACGATCGCGTTCTGCATGTTCGTCGAGATCTGGTCCAGCGAGACGACGATGCGGTTCTCGGCGTAGAACTGGGCCAGGTCGGTCCCGTCCGCGGCCTTGATGACCGAGACCTGACTGGGCTCCAGGACGTTGAAGTCCGAGGGGAGCTCGTCGAAGAGCTGCTGCGAGGCCCGCGTCACCGCGGAGGCGGCGCCGATCAGCGGAGCGGCGAATCCAGCCGTCACGATACCTCCTGCTGTGGACAGCAGGAGGAAGACCAGCAGCATCGAGATGACCTGGGCTGGCGAGAGCGAGCGACCACGGGAGGAGGAGGGCGACATGGTGCCCAGGGTACGTGGCCAGAGCCTGTTGGCGCTGTGGGGCACGACGCGAAGGGCCCTGACTCGCGCGAGGTGAGAGGACCTTGACCGCCTCGGCTCAGCCTCTACCGAGGCCGTGCCGGAGCCTGCTCGCGCGTGCGTTACACCGTCGGAGTCGATTGCGTACGGTGAATGAGACGCTCAGTGATGTGGATTTGGTCAATTCCGTTGACGTGACATACGGTTTCTTTGTGACGCGGCCGACACTGGCGTCGGTTCGCTGTAAGGAAGGTTGTGAGAAGACGATGACCGACCAGACCTGGGCTGTCCGTGCAGCCTGCGCCACCGTCGAGCCGGACCAGCTGTTCGGCAAGGGCGCCGAGCAGCGAGACGCCCGTTCCCTGTGCTTCTCCTGCCCGGTGCGGATGGAGTGCCTGGCGGAGGCTCTGGACTCAGAGTCCTCCTTCGGTGTCTGGGGTGGGCTGACGGAGCGTGAGCGTCGGGCGCTGCTGCGTCGCTTCCCCGAGGTCACCGACTGGGGCGCCTGGCTGCGTCGTGAGGACGACGAGCTCGTCGCAGAGATCCACGCACGCCGCGCTCCTCGCATCCTGGCCCGTGTGCGGTGAGGCGCGCGCCGCGGGGTGAGTGCCGGCGGCGGTCGTGGTGGCCGGAGCCGTGCGGGCCCCGTAGGCTGCGGGCATGACTACATGGGAGTACGCCACCATCCCCCTGCTCACCCACGCTACCAAGCAGATCCTCGACCAGTGGGGCGCTGACGGCTGGGAGCTCGTCCAGGTCGTGCCCGGGCCGACGGGCTCGGACAACCTCGTCGCCTACCTCAAGCGCCCCAAGCAGGACTGAGCCCAGTCGTCCTGACTGACGACGGCGCCGCCACCTTCCGGGAGAAGGTGGCGGCGCCGTCGTGCGTGTGCCAGCCGGGCGCTCAGCGAGCGCGGCGACGCAGGCGGTCGATGTCCAGCAGCGTGACCGCACGGCCCTCCAGACGGATCCAGCCGCGGGAGACGAACTCGGCCAGGGACTTGTTCACCGTCTCGCGGGAGGCGCCGACCAGCTGGGCGAGCTCCTCCTGGGTGAGGTCGTGGGGGACGTGCACGCCGTCCTCGGTGGCCGAGCCGAAGCGGTCGGCCAGGTCGAGCAGGGCCTTGGCCACGCGTCCGGGGACGTCGGAGAAGACCAGGTCCGCCAGGGCCGTGTTGGTGCGGCGCAGACGCTGGGCCAGAGCGCGCAGCATGTCCTTGGCCAGCGTCGGGTGGGTCTCGATGAAGCTCATGAGCTGGGTGTGCTCCAGCGAGAGCAGGTCCGTCGGAGCCACGGCAGTCGCCGTCGTCGAGCGCGGGCCCGGGTCGAACAGGGTCAGCTCGCCGACGATCTCGCCGGGCCCCAGCACCGCGAGGAGGTTCTCGCGGCCGTCAGGAGAGGCGTGACCGAGCTTGATCTTGCCCGACAGCAGGACGTACAGGCGCTCGCCCCTGTCGCCCTCGTTGAAGAGCGTCTCGCCACGGCGCAGGGTCGTCTGCGTCATCATGGCGCGCAGCTCCTCCTGCTCCTGCGGGCTCATGCCCTCGAAGAGCGGAATCTTGGAGATGATGCTTTCGTCCACGAAGGTCCTCCTGAGTGTGGTCGATGGGGCCTGTGCGGGCCGTCCCCCGCCTATCTTGCCACGGTCTGTGACCTGTGGCACGCCGTCGAGCATTGTAGTCTCGCCGTGGCACAGGTCAAATGCCGATCGGTCACTACCTGTGCGCAGCAGCTGACCCAGCGCGTAGGAGGCACGCAGATGACGCAGGAGGAGCCCGTCGCGCTGGCTGCTCGCGCGGCCCAGGTCGACGACGAGCTGACCACGACCTACCCGGACGCCCGCTGCGCCCTGGACCACGACGGCCCCTTCCAGCTGCTCGTGGCCACGGTCCTGTCCGCCCAGACCACGGACAAGCGTGTCAACACGATCACCCCCGGGCTGTTTGCCGCCTGTCCCGACGCCGCAGCCTTGGCTGGTGCGGACCGGGCGGGGCTGGAGGAACGGCTGCGCCCGCTGGGGATGCAGCGCACTCGGGCTGAGCGCCTCGTCGGACTGGGTGAGGAGCTGGTGACGCGCTTTGACGGCGTCGTCCCACGCACGCGCGAGGAGCTCACCACCCTGCCCGGCGTAGGACGCAAGACCGCCAACGTGGTACTCGGCAACGCCTTCGGCGTCCCTGCCGTCACCGTGGACACCCACGTGGGGCGGCTGTCGCGGCGCCTGGGCTGGACCGAGCACAAGGACCCTCTCAAGGTGGAGAAGGACATCGCCTCCCTGTGGGAGCCCCGGCGCTGGACCGACGGGTGCCACCGGCTGATCGAGCACGGCCGAGCCGTCTGCAGCGCCAGGTCGCCGCGATGCGAGGAGTGCGTGCTGCTGGCGGCCGGGCTGTGCCCGCAGGTCGGGGTCTGAGGGACTTCTGAGGGACCGAGGAGAAGGCCGAGTGCGGTAGGTCCGGACCGTGGCGCGCCCTCTTGGCCTACTGACCGGGGACGACGTCGGCCAGGAAGGGCAGCAGGACCTCCACGAGCCTGTCCGGCGCCTCCTCCTGCGGGAAGTGGCCGACGCCGTGGATGGTGACCTGTGCCAGCCTGCCGGCGACGTGGTGGGTGTCTCGCGCGTAGGCCTGTGCGGGCTGGACGGGGTCGAGCTGGCCCTGGACCGACATGACCGGGATCTGTACCGCCGGCTCCAGCGCCGCCAGCGTCCGGCGGCCCAGGAGCATGTCCCGCCGCGTCTCCAGGGCCGAGTGCGCCGCCCCAGGGCGGGCCAGCAGGGCCGCGTAGTAGCCGGCGGCCTCGGTGACCTGGGCGCGGGTACGGGGCCCGGCCCAGGAGCGCAGGAGCCTCTCGACCCCCGCCTGTGTGGCCAGGGTGCGCTCGGGCAGCACCGGGACCTTGAAGGACAGGTACTGCAGCGCGGCACCGGACAGCAGGCGCCCGCGCAGGGAGCGCACCGCGACCGGGTGCGGGGCGCTGACCGGCACGATCCCGCGCACGGTCGAGGCGAAGCGGTTGGCCATCACCCAGGCCACGTGGCCGCCCAGGCCGTGGCCGATGACGACGGCGGACTCGTGCCCCAGCGCCCGGACGGCCCCGTGCACGTCATCGGCCAGGGAGACCAGGTCGTAGCCCGACGGCGGACGGTCCGAGCCGCCGAAGCCGCGAAGGTCGAGGGCGGCGACGCGGTAGCCGTGCTCAGCCAGGGCGGGAAGGACGTGGCGCCACGTCCACCAGCACTCGGGGAAGCCATGGAGCAGCACGACGAGAGGGCCGGTGCCCTCGGCGTCGCTCAGCGGGGACTCGGGGCCGGCGAGGGCGGCGTGGAAGCGCGTGCCCCCGGCGGACAGGTCACGGTGCGTCCAGGGACCGGGGCGATAGACGTTGACGGGCACGCAGGCACTCTAGCCAACGGCGTCGTCCCCTGACGCGGCTTCGGGCGGTGGGGCGGTGCCTCCCTGCGACCCTGGGCCAGCGGTGGCACCCGGACAGCGGCGCTGCTAGGTCAGCAGCAGGCTGGCGGCCACGTAGACCCCGGTGCCCCCGATGAGAGACAGCGCGATCGAGCCTCGCCACAGGTGCAGGGCGGCCGTGGTGGCGATCCCCGCCAGGCACGGCGCCCAGGAGGCAGGGTCCCAGGTGAGCCCGGACAGGGTGTAGGCCACGAGGACCAGCATGACGCCCAGCGGCATGGCACGGGAGAGGAAACCGAGCAGCGGGCTGGAGGAGCGTCCGCGTAGCAGCACGAAGGGTGCCAGGCGGCAGGCGAAGGTGATGACGGCGACGACAGCGACGGCCAGCGCGATCTCGGCGTTGCTCAGCACGGCTGCTCCCGGCTCGGTGCGAGTGCGGTGTCGGCTGCGTCATCGGGTGCCGGCGCCGGCCGGTGACCGGTGCGGACTCGCCACAGGTAGAGCGCACTGAGGCCTGCTGCCAGCACGCCGAGCGCGACCAGAAGGGTGGCGCTGCCGCCGATCGTCAGGCCGGTCGCCCCGGCCAGCACGCCGAGGCCGGCGACGGCGCGGTCCGGGTTGGACCGCCAGCTCTCGATCACCAGCACCACGAACAGCGAGGTCAGGACGAAGCCGAGCAGCTCGATACGCTCGCCGACGACCGAGGCCAGCCAGCTGCCTGCTAGTGCGCCGACGCACGTGCCCAGGCACCAGGAGGCATGGCTGACGGCCTCGACCGTGAGCAGGTAGCGCCCGCTCATCCGGGTGCGGTCCTTGGAGGCCAGGAGCGCGTAGACCTCGTCGGTGATCGCGTGGACGGCGTACAGGCGGGTCACCAGCCTGCCGCGCACACGGTTGAGGGGAAATCCGAGCCCGTAGAAGACGTGCCGGCCCGAGACGAAGAGCGTCGACAGCGCGATGGCGGCCAGGGGCGCCCCGGCAGCGACGAGCGGGACCAGCAGCATCTGCATGGTCCCGGAGTAGATGACCAGGCTCCACACCGCCGCCCACCACCAGTCCAGGCGCTGTGCGACCAGCAGCGCCCCGGCGGCGGTTCCCAGCGTGAGGTAGCCGATGATGACGGGGACGGCGTCGCGCAGGCCTTCCCTGACTGTGGTCATGCGGGCTCAGCCCACGTGGCGCACGCGGTCGATAACCTCCTGCTCGCGCCGGCCGGCCCGGCGCGCGGAGTGGGAGACGACGCCGATCATCACCAGTGCCAGGCCCAGGGCCAGGAAGCGGCCGGACACGGCGTCGGACCACAGCATGGTGGCCACGTCCTCGCCGAGCGAGGACTGCTCAGCCAGGCGGGCCAGGAAGGGGGCCACGACCCTGTCCACCGGACCTGGTGCGACGAGGCCGGGCAGGCCTGCGACGAGCGTGAGGGTACCGACGACGAAGGTCCCCAGCGAGGAGCGTCGGGCCGTCCACAGGGCGGTGACCAGCAGCAGGCAGCCCACGACGAGCTCGACGGCCCCGCGCGTGGTGAGCGCAAAGTGGTAGGCCTCAGTGGCCTGGACGAGGTGCGCAGCGGCGTCGTGCAGGAGGAACCAGGCCGGCGGTAGCAGGACGAGGGAGAGCAGGACCCCGGCCCAGTGCGCGGCGGCGCGAGAGGCAGGGCGTCCCACGACGACCGAGCCGTCCAGGAGGATGTCCTCCTCGCTACGAGACTCCGGGGTGCGCTGAGGCCACGCCGGGGTCAGGGGCGCGTCGTCGTCCTCGTCAGCCAGGTCGGCGTCGTCGGAGGCCTCCTGGGGGGTCGAGGCCGAGGTGGGCGGTGCGAGGGAGGTGGTGGCCTCGGCAGGGTGCTGAGGCTGAGCGGCCTGCGCCGCCTGGCGCTCGGCAGCCTCCTCCTCACGGGAGAAGAGGGAACGACGGCGCACGACGGTCGAGGAGGGGTCGTCGTCCTGCGGGGCCGCGTGCCGCGCAGCGCGGTGACCGCGCTCGGAGGCCTCAGGGTCGCCGTCCTCGCCTGCCTGCGCTGCCTGCGCGGAGGAGGTCACGGCACCGGCACGAGCGGCGGGTGCGATGAGCGTGCTCGGAGCCTCGTCCGGGGTAGAGGAGGTCTCTGCCTGCGGGGCCGCTCCGGTGACGGGGTCTGGCAGGGCGTCGACCGGCTCGCCCTCGCCCAGGACGGGGGCCGGGCCGGGAACCTCGAGGTCGTCGGAGACGAGCTCGGTAGAGGCCGGTGTCAGGGCAGGTTCCTGTAGGTCGTCCGGCTCGTTCGTGAGAGGCTCGTCCTGGTCCTCGGGACGTCGGGAAGATGCTGTGGTCACGGGGTCCTCCTTACTCGCGCCGCTACGGTAGCGGCGTGAGGGCGCCAGGGCGTGGAGGCGTGCCGGTCAGGCCGCGGACGTCTCCGTGGCGTCGGTGCGTGCGAGAGCCAGCTCCTCGCTGCGTCCCTGCTTGCGGGCCAGGTGCGCGCCCCAGCCGACGGTGCTGAGCAGCACGCCGGTAGCCGCCAGGGTCATGGCGTCAGGGGTGTGAGCGAGCAGGCGCTGAAGCAGGTCGTGGAACGGCGTCTCCGGCCATGCCGGTAGGGCTAGCGCCGGCAGGCTGATGAGGATGAGGAGGATGCCACCGGTCCGGGTGCCCAGCGACGAGCGTCCCGCCCCGGCCCCGGCCACGACCAGCAGAAGGAGAGCTCCCGTCAGCCCCGCCGCGGCGGCTGGCGTCACGGGGTCCTGGCCGTCGAGGACGGTCTGCGGCAACCGGGTGAGCAGGGCGAGTGCCAGGACGAGGACGAGCGTGGTCACGGCCAGGGTGAGCAGGTGGCTGCGGCGGCGCGAGGGCGGCGCGCTGGGAGTGACCCCGAGGGCGCGGTCGGCCTCCGTCAGCCGCAACGAGGAGCGTGCCTGCTCCCGGCCACCCCGCCGCGCCCACCGCATGCCCCAGGACCCGCCTACGAGCAGCGCGGCGGTGACGGTGATCGTGCCCGTGGCAGCGAGAGGGCGTAGCCACTGCGACGGTGCGGTCGCTGAGACGCCGGGCAGGACGAGGAAGGTGACCTGGGCGGTCAGGGCCACCAGCCCCGCGACCAGGCCTCCCAGGGAGGAGCGTGCGGCGAACAGGGCCTGGCACGCGCAGAGCACGAGGAGCAGGACCAGGAGGTGGAAGGCGGTGAGCGCCAGCCGTCCCTGGGTGGCCATGTGGCCGACGACGCCTGTGAGCACGAGGGTGACGGGGGCCAGCACCAGGCCGACCAGGCCGGCTGTGACGTGGTCACGACGGCGCCCGCGCGGCGGTAGGACGGGGACCCCGCCACCAGGGGTGAGGGGAGCCGGACCGCCGTCGTGCTGCTTCTTCGTCATGCTCACGCAGGTGAGCCTAGCGGCCCGCCTGGCACTGTGCGCGGCCCCTTAGTCTGGGGCCGTGAGCCCTGACCTTGCCTCCCGTCCCCAGGCCGTGGCCCAGGCGCTGGGCGCTCTGGCCGCAGACCCGCGTGTGCGCCAGGCCCAGGAGGCGCTGCGCGAGGCCTCGACCCGGCTGCGCTGGAACGAGGTGCTGAGACGGCGATGGCGTGAGGCGCGCGCCGAGGCGGCGGTGCGCGGGGCGATCGCCTCAGCCGCGGTGGAAGGCGCCGTGGTGCCGGCCAGCACCCTGCGCCAGGCCGTGGCCGCCGGGGAGCTCGTGACATCGAGGACAGCGGACCCCAGCCTCGACGTCGCCGCAGGGCTGTGGCGTGCCCAGACCCGCCTTGCCCAGTGGATGGCCCCCTTGCGTGGCACGGACAGGCCAGTGGTGCCCACGCCTGCCGCCCTGCTCGCGACGCTGCACCGTGACGTGGTCGGCCCGCTGGCAGCCTCAGGGCGCCTGCCGCTGGCCGAGGTCGGGGCGGCCCGGCTGGAGTCGCAGGAAGCGCGGGAGGGCGGGCCGGGTCCGGCGGCCCAGGGTGAGGAGCTGCACCACAGGCGCCGCAGCATCATCGAGCTGATCGACCTGGAAGGAGCGCCTGCGCTCGTGCGCTGCGCCGTCGTCCACGCGGAGACGGCGTGCGCGCGTCCCTTCACTGCGGGGAACGCGGCCGTGGGACGGCTGCTGGCACGGCACCTGGCGGTGCGTGACGGTCTGGAACCGACCGGTACGGCGGTGCCGGACCTGTACCCAGCCAGGGCTCCGAGGGCCTACGCCGACGCTCTGGCGGCCTACGCCACCGGGAGCCCGGACGGCGTGGTGACCTGGATCGTGTGGCAGGCCGAGGCTCTCCTCATGGGGGTCCAGGAGGCGGAGGAGCTGTGCCGGGCCGTGCAGGCAGGAACGACGGCGGCCGGCTGAGCAAGCCTTGCTGTCGCTGCCGCCTCAGCCTCCCGGGTGACGGCTGGCGGCAGCCTCAGGGGTGCCGGGACACCCACCACGCGGCCAGGGCCCCCAGGCCTGCCAGCGCGAGGGCGCTGGTGAGCGCCTCGGCCTGGTCCGAACGCAGCCGCACGGCTGCAGGAACCGGTGGCGCCAGCGGGCGCCTCAGGGTCAGTGGGCGCTGGAAGTCCCGGACGAGCCAGCCTGCCTCGGTGGCGTGGTGGCGCAGCTCGCGGTCGGGGTTGACCGCTACCGGGTGGCCGACCGCCTGGAGCATCGGCAGGTCGGAGACGGAGTCGGAGTAGGCCCACGAGGCGGCCAGGTCGATCCCGTGGGCTGCCGCGTCAGCCTCCAGCGCCTCGACCTTGGCCCCGTGCAGCAAGGAGCGCGAGATCCGCCCCGTGAAGCGCCCCTGGGCGTCGACCTCCATCTGCGTGGCCACGGCCCGGTCGGCGCCGACGAGGGCGGCGACCGGCCCGACCATCTCCTTGACGGAGGCGGAGACGATGACGACGTCGTGCCCCGCCTCGTGATGAGCCTCGATGAGGTCCAGGGCCTCGGCGTAGACGGCTGGCTCGATCGCGGTGGACAGAGCCTGGTCGACCACCTCCTGCAGGCGACGACGCTCCAGCCCCGCGGACATGGCGGCGAGCTGGTTCATGAGCCGGGCGGAGTGCTCCTCGTCCGCGCCCAGCAGGAGGTAAGGAAGCTGGGCGACGACTCCACGGGCCAGCGCCGTGGTGGAGATCAGGCCGGAGCGGCGCATCGGGTCGCCCAGGGCAAAGGTGGTCGAGGTGGCCAGGACGGTCTTGTCCAGGTCGAAGTAGGCGGCACGACGGCTTGCCTTGTCCATGATGACCTCCTGCCTTGCTCGTGGCGGGACAGCGACGGGTGCTCCTGAATCGTACCGAGCCCGGGCTCCACAGGCAGGCCCCGTGACACCCCGGTCCACAGGGCTCGAATGACGCGGGTGCGTGTGAGACGAGGGTCGTAGCAGGCTCGCGGTGAGCCCCGTGCCCACCGGCTGAGCAGCCAGCGAGGACGTGAGGTGACGTGTGCCGTCGCAACGAGGAGGAGACATGACCAGACCAAGCCGCCCAGCCCCTGCCGTCCACAGCACCTCCCACCGTGCCGGCCAGCACCCGGGTACTGACGAGGACGACAGGACGCGAGGAGAGGTCGTCGCCGTCGTCGGGGCGCGCGGGGGCCTGGGGACGTCCTGCCTCGCGGTCCTGCTCGCCCGGGCCCTGGCCGTCGCCGGCCAGCGGGTGGCGCTGGTGGACGCCGACCCGGCCGGAGGGCTCGGCCTGCTCATGGGAACAGGACCGGGACCGGGCCTGCGGTGGGCGGACCTGCCGGCCCAGGAGACGGCCTTCCGGGCGACCCGGCTGGTGGACGCGCTGCCGACCTGGCTCGGTATCACGGTGCTCACCGGCGACGTGCGAGGAGGGGTAGAGGAGGGAAGGGTCCTGGAGCCGGTCCTTGAGGCGCTGTCCTCGGTGCACGACGTCGTCATCGTGGACCTGCCGCGTACCGCGACCCCTCCGGACGGGGCCCGCCTCGTGATGCTGACGACGCTCGACCTGCGCTCGGCCACGGCCGTGCGGGTGCTTGCGCTGCGGGCGGCACGCGCAGGGCGGGGGCCGGTACGCCTGATCGTCCTGGAGGAGGGGGAGGACGTCGACGTCGACGGCCTGGTGCGGACCACGGGCTGCCAGGTCCTGGGCACGCTCGCGGTCGACCGCTCCGTCGCCCAGCGCACGGCCCGGGGAGACGACGTCACGCGAGGGCGGGGAGCCGCCCGGCGTGCGGCCCGTGAGCTGGCTGGTGCGCTCATGCGAGAGATAGAGACACGGCCTCGGGTGGTGGACCGGTGAGTGAGGCAGAGGAGCTGGAGCGGGTGCGAGGCGCCCTGGCACGAGGGGCCACCATGGCGGTGGCGCTGGAGGAGGAGAGCGACGCCGCGACAGGGGTCGGGGGCCTGGCCCGCCTTCACGAGCGCGTCCACGCCGAGGTGGAGGGCGTCGGTCCCTTGCTCCAGCCGCTGCTGGAGACCGAGGGCGTGACGGACGTGCTCGTGGGAGCCGGACGCAGCTGGATCGACCGGGGGCGGGGCCTGGAGGAGGTCCACCACGACCTGCCGGAGAAGCAGGTACGTGCCCTGGCCGTGCGCATGGCAGCCGGTGCCGGACGACGCCTGGACGAGGCGAGCCCCGTCGTCGACGCCACCTTGGCCGACGGCACCCGCCTCAACGCGGTCCTCCCGCCGCTGAGCGCGGACGGCACCCTGATCTGCCTGCGCACCAGCCGCCGACAGGCCTTCACCCTGGAGGAGCTGGTGGAGGCCGGGACCGTCATACCGCCGCTCGCACCGGTGCTGGCAGGCCTGGTGACAGCCCGGGCCTCCTGCCTGGTCACGGGGGCGACCGGCACGGGCAAGACCACCCTGCTGGCTGCTCTGCTGTCCCTGGTCCCGGCGGCCCAGCGCATCGTGTGCATCGAGGAGGCCAGCGAGCTGCGGCCCAACCACCCCCATGTCATCCACCTCCAGGAGCGTGGGGCCAACGTGCAGGGGGTAGGACAGGTGACGATGACGGCCCTGGTGCGGACCGCGCTGCGGATGCGACCGGACCGGCTCGTCCTCGGTGAGTGCCGCGGACCGGAGGTGCGGGAGGTGCTGACCGCGCTCAACACCGGCCACGAGGGCGGCTGGGCCACTCTGCACGCCAACGCCCCGGCGGACGTCCCGGCACGGCTGACGGCCCTGGGGGCCCTGGCCGGCATGGACGAGGCCACGGTCGCCGCCCAGGCAGCCAGCGCCCTGGACGCCGTCGTCCACCTCCAGCGACTGCCACGCACCGGCAGGGCTGAGGGCAGGGCTACTCGCCGTGCCCTGCGCCACAAGCCTGCGGGGACACGGCGTGCTGTGACCTCCGTCGGGGTCCTCAGCCGCGAGGAGGGGACGGGACGGCTGGTGTGCCGGGAGGCTCTGCGTGTGCGTGGGGAGGAGCTGCAGGCGGGGCCGGGCCACGCCCAGCTGGAGGCCCTGCTCGCTCGCACCGGGGACCGGGGCGTGGCGTGAGCGGCAGCGTCCTCGTGGCCGTGCTGCTCGCGCTCGCGGTGACCGTGGCCCTCCTGCCGGCGCGCCGCGACGCCAGCGAGCTGGAGCAGGCGGCCCTTGAGCAGGTGGCGCTGGAGCAGGTGGGGGCGGTGCCCAGGGTGCCGACGCACGAGCCGGGCGAACGCACGTCGTCGGACCTTGACCTCGCACTGGTGCTGACGGAGGTGGCCACGCTCCTGCAGGCCGGCGCCACGCCCGCGCGTGCCTGGAGCCGGACGCTGGGCAGGCACGGCCTGACTCAGGGAGCTGAGCCCGGCCCCGACGGCGTGCCACCAGCCCTGCAGCGCCTTGGCCGAGAGGCTGGGCTGCGCTGGTGGGTGCGGTGGTGGCCCAGGCGGCGAGGCGGGAGGTGGGTGTGGGAGCCTGGCTGGCCGGCCAGTGGCACCCGGGCGGCCAGACGGAGGGCGACGGCGGCCGCTGTCCCTGGGGCGGTGGCTGCCTGCCGTCTGAGCGCAGCACTCGGAGCGCCGTTGGCGGCTGTTCTGGAGTCCGTGGCGCAGGGCGTAGCCGAGTCCGGCCGGGCCGAGTCCTCCCGTCGCACCGCCCTGTCCGGGCCGATGAGCACCGCCCGGCTGCTGGCCTGCCTGCCTGTGCTCGGGGTCGTGCTGGGCAGCGCCGTCGGTGCCCGGCCCCAGGAGGTGCTGCTCGACGGCGGAGCCGGCAGCCTCCTGGGAGCCGGGGGCCTCGGCCTCATGGCGCTGGGCGGCTACGTCACGCACCGGCTGGTACGGGCGGCGCAGCGTGAGGGAGAGGGAGCTGACGAGGCCCTGGTCCTCGACCTGGCCGCAGCCGCTCTCGCAGGTGGGGCCTCGGTCCCTGGCACCCTCAGCGCGCTGGCGCCGGCCCTGGACGAGCCCGCCTGCGCCGTCGTGGCCCGTGGGCTCCTGCTGGGTGCCGCGTGGCACGAGGCCTGGAGCGCACCGCAGGACGAGGACTGGCGAGCGCGGCGCAGCAACCTGGAGGCCTGTCTGAGGCCGGGGTGGGAGGACGGGGCGTCCCCGGTCCCTCTCCTGGAGGCGACGGCGCAGAGCCTGCGCGCCGGACGCCAGGCGCGTGACCAGGAGGTGGCCGAGCGTCTCGCGGTGCGGCTCGTCATACCGCTGGGACTGTGCCACCTGCCCGCCTTCGTCGCCCTGGGGATCGTGCCGGTGGTGGTCAGTGTCGGCCTGGGGCTCGTAGCGGGATAGGCCTGTCAGATGCGGTGGCAGGCATGGCACCATGGGAACATGGCCCTTCCCCGTAAGCTTCTGAGCCACGACGAGGTCGTGGTTCGGCACATGCACACCCACCCCAAGGTTCTCCTGTGGCGCATCGTCCTGGAGCTCGTCCTGCTCGCAGCGGCGATCGTGGGGACCGTCCTGGCGCCGGACTCCTGGAACCCGTGGGGCCTGACGACCATCTGGCTGCTGTTCCTGGCGATCTCCTTGCCGCTACTGCTTCTGCCCTGGCTGCGCTGGGCCTGCACCACCTACACGGTGACCACCAGGCGCGTCATCACCCGCTCAGGGATCATCAACAAGACCGGGCACGACCTGCCGCTGACGCGGATCAGTGACATCCAGCAGGAGCGCACCGTGACCGACCGGATCTTCCGCGCCGGCACGCTGAGCCTGCAGACCAGCGCGGACGACCCGCTGCTGCTCGTCGACGTCCCTCAGGTCCAGGCGGTCCAGGTCGAGATCGCCAACCTGATCTTCCGCGACGGGCCGCAGGGCGGGACCGACTGACGGGCCGCAGGGCGGGACCGCCCTGAGCCAGGAGTGCCGGACAGGTAGGGCCGCCGGGGAGCGCCGGGGCAGGACACCAGCGGCCAGATCCTGTCGCCCTGTGCGTCTCGGCTGCCGCTACGTGAGAGGAGGCCTGGGAAGCAGGCCCTGGTAGCCAGCGACTTCCGCCAGTACGGCGAGCTGGCCCGCCGTCTGCCGTCACAGGGGTGACCTCCACCGATCTGCCAGGCGTGCCCGGTACGGTCAGGGCCATGACCTCCTACGCGCCGCCCACCTGCACCCCGGACCAGGCTGCTGACCTGCGCAAGGACCTGGAGGCCTCGGGCTGGGGCGTGGACGCCGTCGGCCATCTGCTCGGTGAGGTGGCCGACGCCGCCCTGCGGCGTGAGGTCCGGCTGCCTGCCCTGCGCGCGCTGCACCGGGTCCTGGCTGAGGACCGTGCGGCTGGTGCCACCCCGACGCCGACGGCGGTGCTCACCGCCCTGTTCATGCTCGGCCAGGCCGTGCCCGCCAGCGAGCTGGACTGGGCGCTGCGGCGCACCCGCACGGCCGGTGCGGTGGCCATGGGACTGGTCGAGCACCTGCCAGCCGGGGCCGAGGCGCTGACGCTTGGCGAGGTGGGTGACGCGGCGCTGGTACGGGCCTGTGTCGATCTGCGCCCTCACGAGGTCGCAGGCCTGGGCAAGGACGGCGCGGACCTGCGCTGGTGGGTCGCCTCGGACCTGGGAGAGCTGGAGACCGGGCGCGCCCTGGAGCCTGACCACGTGCTCGGCATCGGGGGAGCGGGCCTGACCCTGGCCTCGCTCACTCCTCGCCGCCCCGTACGCACAGCCCTGGACCTGGGCTGCGGCTGCGGGATCCAGACGCTCTACCTCCTCCAGCACTGCGAGCACGTCGTGGCTACCGACGTCTCCGCGCGGGCTCTGGCCTTCACAGCCTTCAACGCGGCGCTCTGCGGTGCTGACCCGCAGCAGCTGGAGCTGGTTGAGGGCTCCTTCCTGGAGCCCGTGGCGGGGCGCCGCTTCGACCTCATCGCCACCAACCCTCCCTTCGTCCTCACCCCGCTGGCCGTACGCGAGGCGGGCCTGCCGCTCATGGAGTACCGCGACGCCGGCCGCCCGGTCCTGCCTGAGCTCGTCCCCGCCCTGGGGGAGCACCTGGAGGTCGGTGGCAGCGTGGTCATGCTCGGCAACTGGGAGCACCACCGCTTCCAGGACTGGCGCGAGAGGGTCAGTGCGTGGCTTCCTGCGGACGTCGACGCCTGGGTCATCGAGCGCGAGACCCAGGACCCGGTGGAGTACGCCACCATGTGGCTACGCGACGGCGGAGCGGTTCCCGAGCGTGACCTGACTGGCTTCGAGGCCGCGCTGGAGGCGTGGATCGCTGACTTCGAGGAGCGCGAGGTGGAGGAGATCGGCTTCGGCTACCTCGTGCTGCACCGGCCAGACCCCGAGCACGACGGCGCCCCTCGTCAGCCCTGGAGGGTCCTGGAGGAGGTCGGCACGCAGCCGGCTGGCCCGTTGGCCGAGCACCTGGCGCGCTCGGTCGAGGTGCGCAGCGGCCTGGCAGCGATGGACGACGAGCAGGTCGCCCTGCTCCACCCGGTCCTGGCCCCGGACGTCACCGAGGAGCGCCACCTGCGTCCCGGCGAGGCCGAGCCCACGCTCATCCTGCTGCGCCAGGGCGGTGGCTTCGCACGCACGATCCAGGCGGACACGGCGCTGGCTGCCCTGGCCGGTGTGGCCGACGGCGAGCTGAGCGTGGCACAGGTGGCGGACGCCGTCGCGGCCCTGCTGCAGGTTGACGCCCAGGCCCTGCGCGCTGAGATGGTCCAGGCCACGCGCCGTCTGGCGGCTGACGGGTTCGTCGAGCTGTGAGCGTCCGCGACCTGAGCACGAGCCGGACGGCGGTGGTGCTGCGCCGTCGGGCCGCGGCCCTGGCGCTGGCCAGCTTCGCGACCGTCCTGGGCAGCTGGTACCTCATGGTCCTTACCCGCCGCGGGCAGCTGGTGGAGCAGGCTGCGATCAGCGGCTCCTTCATCGGGGCGCGCTTCGTCTCCAGCCAGGCACGCACCCTGCTGTCGGTGGTCTCGATGCCGGTTGCGGTGGCACTGGTGCTGGCCATTCTCGTCGTCGGCCTGTGGGGCAGTGCGCGCAGGCGAGCCTGGTGGGCTGCGGCCGTGGTCGTCGCGGTCAACGTCTCGACCCAGGTCCTCAAGCACTGGGTCCTTACCCGCCCGGACTACGGGGTGAGCCTGCGCTACGACGGTGCCAACACCCTGCCCTCGGGGCACACGGCCATGGCCGCCTCAGCCGCCGTCGCCCTCGTCCTCGTGGTCGGGCCGGCCTGGAGAGGTGCGGCCGCGTGGGCCGGGGCCGTGCTGGCAGCGCTTATGGGCTACTCCACGCTCGTGTGCCAGTGGCACCGTCCGGCCGACGTCGTGGCTGCGATCGCCCTGGCGGTGGGCTGGGCCTCGGTCGCGGTGGCGTGCGGGGCCTGGCACTCGCCTGCGGACCTTGCTGTGCCCGGCAGGAGCGCCGCGGGAGGCGCCGACGGCGTGGCCCGCCGGGCACGGCACCCTCGCCACCTGCGCGTGCTCACCCGGGCCGGGATCGCCGCCGGGGTGATCGGCACCGTGCTGATGGCTGTGACCTGGATCCGCCTGGAGGACGCGGCGAGCAGGACGACGTCCTTCGTCGCCTACGTCGGTGGGGCCGCAGGGACCGTGGCGGTGGCGTTCCTCGGGCTGGGGCTGCTGGCGGGGCTCGGGCGCCCACGCTCCTAGCCAGGCGCTCCGAGACCGTCCCTGTGTTGCGGTTACGGTCCTGCTCGTGTGAGGGTCAGGCCCTGTACGCTCATCGCAGTGCCGATGTCTCTTACGCGTCTCAAAGGAGAACAGGATGACCACTGACGTGACAGCCAGCTCTGAGGAGGCGTTGCTCAGCCAGGCCTCGACCCGGTTTGGCTCAGTCACCGACTCCCGGTTGAGCCCCGACCTGGCTGACGCGGTGAGGACCCTGGCCGCCCGTGGCGCGGTGCTGCTGCGCAACGAGGACCAGACGCTGCCGCTGGGCTCCGAGGAGCCGGTAGCCCTGCTGGGACGTGTCCAGAAGGACTGGATCGCGGTGGGCTACGGCTCGGGCGGCGACGTCAACGCCCCCTACGTCACCAACCTGCTGGACTGCCTGCGTGAGCAGGGGGTCGCCGTTGACGCCGAGCTGGCCTCGCTGTACGAGACCTGGTGCCAGGACAACCCGGTGGACCCTGGGACCGAGTGGGGCACGTGGCCGCTGAGCTTCCCTGAGACGGAGCTGGCGGACGACGTCGTCGCTGCGGCCGCGCAGCGCGCGCGCACCGCCGTCGTGGTCATCGGCCGGGCTGCAGGTGAGGACCGTGAGTCCGCCCTGGAGCCGGGCTCCTACTATCTCCAGGACGCCGAGCGCCGCCTCCTGGAGCAGGCGGTGCGCTCCTTCGAGCGCACCGTGGCGGTGGTCGTCACCGGCAACGTCATGGACCTGGCCTGGGCCGAGGAGCTCGGGGTGGACTCCCTGCTCCTGGCCTGGTGCGGGGGCATGGAGGGGGCGCGCGCGATCGCGGACGTGCTCACCGGTGCCGCCGAGCCTGGCGGCCGCCTCACCGACACGATCGCCCGGACCTACGAGGACTACCCCTCCTCCAGTCACTTCGGTGACCCGGAGGCCAACGAGTACACCGAGGACGTCTTCGTCGGCTACCGCTACTTCGAGACCTTTGCCCCTGAGGCGGTCCTCTACCCCTTCGGCTTCGGGCTGGGCTACTCCACGCACGAGATCACGTCCGAGGGCGTGGAGCTGACTGAGGACGGTGCCTGCGTGGCGGTGACGGCCCTCAACACCGGCGACCAGCCCTCCTCCACCGTGGTCCAGGTCTACGTGGCCAAGCCCGGTGGCGGCCTGAGCCAGCCGGTGCGGGAGCTGGTGGGCTTCGGCCGCACCGAGCGGCTGGCACCGGGTGAGGGTGAGGAGCAGGTCATCGACGTCCCGTGGCGGGACATGGCCTCCTACGACGACTCCGGCGTGACCGGCCACCGCTTCGCCTGGGTCCTGCCGGCCGGCACCTACACCTTCTACGTCGGTTCCGACGTGCGCTCGGCCCAGGCCGCCGGCAGCGTCGAGGTCGAGGAGACCCTCGTCGTCGAGCAGCTGGAGCAGGCGGCCGCTCCTGCCCCGGAGCACCCCTTCGAGCGCCTGACACGCCTGGAGGACGAGTCCGGGACGATCGTCCGCGGCTCGGAGCCGGTGCCGGTCAGCGAGGTGGACCTCAAGGAGCGTGTGCTCTCGCGTCTTCCGCAGGCGCTGACCCCGGCCGAGGACCAGGGTGGGGATCCTGTCCGCTTCGAGGACGTCCAGGCGGGCCGGGTGAGCCTCCAGGACTTCGTGGCCTCCCTCAGCCCCAAGGACCTGTCCTGCCTGGCGTACGGTGACGTCACCATGGACTCCCCCCTGGGCGCCAAGGGCAACGCCGGTGCGCTGGGAGGCGTGACCGAGGAGCTGCGTGCCCTGGGCGTGCCGCCGTCGATCACGACTGACGGCCCCTCGGGTATCCGCCTGGCTGCCACCGCCTCGCTGCTCCCGTGCGGCACGGCCCTGGCCTCCACCTGGGACCCGGAGGCGGTGGAGCAGATGGCCACGCTCCACGGCCAGGAGATGGCGGCCCTGGGCTCGGACATCCTGCTCAGCCCTGGCATGAACATCCACCGTGACCCCTTGTGCGGACGCAACTTCGAGTACTACTCCGAGGACCCGCTGCTGACCGGCCTCATGGGGGCCGCCGTCGTCTCCGGTGTCCAGTCGACGGGGCGGGCGGCCTGCCCCAAGCACTTCGCGGCCAACAACCAGGAGACCAACCGCATCTTCAACGACTCGCGGGTCTCCGAGCGTGCCCTGCGCGAGATCTACCTGCGCGGCTTCGAGATCGTCGTGACCGAGGCGGCGCCCAAGGTGCTGATGACCTCCTACAACAAGGTCAACGGCGTGTGGGCCCACTACCACTACGACCTGGTCACCACGATCCTGCGTCGCGAGTGGGGCTACGAGGGACTGGTCGTCACTGACTGGTGGATGCGCATGGCTCAGGACCCGACCTTCCCGCAGCTGCGTGACTCCGCCTACCGCGTGCGTGCGGGCGTGGACGTCCTCATGCCGGGCGGTGACACTCACTTCTCCACCGTCCGTGACGACGCGATCATGGACTCCTACGGCAAGGAGGAGGGCATCACCCTGGGGGAGATGCAGGCGACGGCGGCCCACGTGCTGCGCTTCCTGCTGTCCTGACCGCAGCGGCCTGAGCCGCCGGGACTGACGGGGCGCCCCGCAACCATCACGGTTGCGGGGCGCCCCCGTGCGTCCGGCCCCGCCGCTGCCTGCGCGCGGTGGCGCGCGTGGCGTGACCGGTCTGCGTCCTCCAGCGAGCCGGTGGTACCGAGCTCGGCCTCGACCAGCCCGGTCATGCGCACAGCCTCGGAGTGGACGCGCTGGAGCGTGTGGACGGTGGAGGCGGGCAGGGCGATGTCGCGTCCCTCGCGCTGGATGAGCTCGGTGTAGCCGCGGATGCGGCGCATGACCTCCAGGCCGTCGAGGTCGGGCAGCATCTGCTCGTCGTCGACGACCAGAGCTCAGACAGGGGACCCGTCGGGCCGGGTCTGAGCGGTAGCAGGGGTAGTCATAGTCGGGAGTCAACACGATTCTTCTGTGATGAGCCTGTGAATGACGAAGAACTCTGTGCGTGACACCAGTGCGTTACAGTCGGGAGGTCCGCGGTCCCGTGCCCGTCAGACGCACGGCGCCGTTGCTCGCCCGGCCCCGAAGAAGGTTCACGTGTCCAAGAAGCTCGTCATCGTCGAGTCGCCGAACAAGGTCCGTTCGATCGCGGGGTACCTCGGTGAGGACTTTGACGTCGAGGCCTCGGTCGGGCACATCCGTGACCTCGCCCAGCCCTCCGAGCTGCCGGCTGCGGAGAAGAAGGGGCCGTACGGGAAGTTCGCCGTCGACGTGGAGCACGGCTTCAAGCCCTACTACGTGGTCAACCCGGACAAGAAGAAGACTGTCGCCCAGCTGAGGAAGGCGCTCAAGGACGCTGACGAGCTCTACCTCGCCACCGATGACGACCGCGAGGGCGAGGCGATCGCCTGGCACCTGCTGGAGGTGCTCAAGCCCAAGGTGCCCGTCAGGCGCATGACCTTCACCGAGATCACCAAGGAGGCGGTCACCCGTGCCCTGGCCTCCACGCGAGAGCTGGACACGGACCGGGTCGACGCCCAGGAGACCCGTCGCATCCTGGACCGCCTGGTGGGCTACGAGGTCTCCCCGGTGCTGTGGCGCAAGGTGCGTGCAGGGCTGTCGGCCGGACGCGTGCAGTCGGTAGCCACCCGCCTGGTGGTCGAGCGTGAGCGTGAGCGCATGGCCTTCAAGGCGGCGGGCTACTGGGGGGTCGAGGCCGAGCTCGGTACCACCGGCTCGCTGGAGGACGCAGGGCGGACCTTCACCGCGCGCCTGGCCACCCTGGACGGGCGCCGCGTGGCCACAGGGCGCGACTTCGGCGACGACGGCGCCCTGCGCCCGGCCGCTGTCAAGGCTCAGACCGTCCACCTCCACGAGGGCGGGGCCCGCGCCGTCGCCGACGCCGTCATGGCCTCGGCTCCCACGGTGACCGAGGTGGAGACCAAGCCCTACAAGCGTCGTCCGGCGGCGCCTTTCACCACCTCCACCCTTCAGCAGGAGGCCTCGCGCAAGCTGCGGATGAACCCGCGCGAGACCATGCGGGTGGCCCAGGGCCTGTACGAGAACGGCTACATCACCTACATGCGTACGGACTCCACCGTGCTGTCCGGGCAGGCGGTGGCTGCCGCCCGTGCGCAGGTCGCCGAGCTCTACGGTGCCGAGTACGTGCCCGCTAAGCCGCGTCTGTACGCCACCAGGAACAAGGGAGCCCAGGAGGCCCACGAGGCTATCCGGCCTGCTGGGGACCACTTCCGCACCCCGGCTCAGGTGGCTGGTGCGCTCTCCGGTGCCCAGTTCCGTCTCTACGAGCTCATCTGGAAGCGCACCGTCGCCTCCCAGATGGCCGACGCCGTCGGCTCCACGGCCACGGTCAAGGTGGAGGTCCCGCTCAAGGAGGCCAAGGGTGGTTCTCGGGACTCCGGCGTCACCTTCCGTACGGCCGGTTTCACGGCCTCGGGCACGGTCATCACCTTCCGCGGCTTCCTGGCCGCGTACGAGGAGGGACGCGACGCCGAGCGCTATGAGACCGAGGCTGGCGGCAAGGCGGGCGCGGGGGGTGCGAGCGAGGTGCGCCTGCCGGCCATGGAGGTCGGGGACGTCCTGGACGCCAAGGGAGCCGAGGCGTCGGGTCACGAGACCACACCGCCGCCTCGATACACCGAGGCGAGCCTGGTCAAGGCCCTGGAGGAGCGCGAGATCGGACGCCCCTCGACCTACGCCGCCACGATGTCCACCATCGCTGACCGTGGTTACGTCGAGCACCGCGGTCAGGCCCTGGTTCCCACCTGGCTGGCTTTCGCCGTGACTCGTCTGCTGGAGGAGAACTTCTCCGAGCTCGTGGACTACGACTTCACCGCCTCGATGGAGGCGGACCTGGACCGTATCGCCGCAGGAGAGGAGGACCGGGTCGCCTGGCTGACACGCTTCTACTACGGTGACGGCGCTGCTGAGGGAACGGACCAGGAGGGTGAGCACGGTCTGAAGGCCATGCTGGACAACCTGGGCGAGATCGACGCGCGCGCGGTCAACTCCATCGAGATCGGTGAGGGTGTCACCCTGCGGGTGGGGCGCTACGGGCCCTACCTGGAGGACGAGGCCGGCAAGCGTGCCAACGTCCCGGCTGACGTCGCCCCCGACGAGCTGACGGTGGCCAAGGCCAAGGAGCTGTTCGAGCGTGCGGCCGACGACGGACGCGAGCTGGGTACGGATCCGTCCACGGGGCACGTCATCATCGCCAAGGACGGGCGCTACGGACCCTATGTCACGGAGGTCCTGCCAGAGCCTGAGGGGGAGGAACCGAACGAGGGCGTGGCGGCCCCCAGGAAGCGCACGAGCAAGGCGAAGGCTGGCCCCAAGCCGCGGACGGCGTCGTTGTTCAAGAGCATGGACCTGTCCACGGTGACGCTGGAGCAGGCACTGGACCTGCTCAGCCTGCCGCGCGTGGTGGGTCAGGACGCCGAGGGCGTGGACATCACGGCGCAGAACGGGCGCTACGGACCGTACCTGAAGAAGGGCACGGACTCCCGCTCCCTGGAGAGTGAGGAGCAGCTGTTCACGGTGACGCTGGAGCAGGCGCTGGAGATCTTTGCCCAGCCCAAGCGCCGGCGCGGCCAGGCGGCTCCCAAGGCACCCCTGCGTGAGCTGGGGACGGACCCGGTCTCGGGGCGCCCGGTGGTGATCAAGGACGGGCGCTTCGGCCCCTACTTCACTGACGGGGAGACGAACGTGACGCTGCGTCGCGGGGACGACCCGGCCACGGTCGCCCCTGAGCGGGCCTATGAGCTCCTGGCTGAGAAGCGGGCCAAGGGTCCCGCCAGGAAGCGCAAGACGACCACCCGCAAGACGACGGCGAGGAAGACGACGACGCGCAGGACCTCGGCACACAAGCCTGCTGACTGACGTGCGTGGCCCGGGGCCCTGGCTGCCAGCAGGGTCCCAGGCCCTTCTACGGGTGCGAGGACGTCATTGCGCCTCGAACATCTGGGTGAGCAGGCTGGCTGCCGTCTTGCGCACGTCGCGCCGCTCACTCAGGGCGGTGACAGCCGCACCGTCGACGATGGCGATGACCATCTCAGCGCTCATCGGTACGCCCAGCCCCTTGACCACCCTCGTCATGGCGGTGTTCAGGCGCTGCCGGCCTTCGCGGTAGGCCCGGCCGACCGGAGCGAAGTCGCCTGCCGACAGCAGCTGGATGTAGTGGCCCATGTAGGGTCCGTGCGGCGGCAGGGTGGCGCTGAGGAGCAGGCGGACCGCCTCCTGTGTGCTGGCAGTGGTCTCCAGCGCCTCGACCTTGTCTGCCACCGCCTCGGCCCGTTGGGCCCAGATGTTGATATTGACCCGTCCTGCCTCGTACAGGAGGTCGTCAAGGCCCGTGAAGTAGTAGGTCGTTGCGGACAACGAGCAGCCAGCACGCCGGGCTACTCCACGGTGGGTCACCGCGGTGGGTCCGGATTCACGGATGATCGCGGCCGCGGCTTCAATGAGGCTCTGGCGTCGCGCCTCACCCTTGAAAGTCGTGGCAGTCCTTGGGGAGTCAAGTTCTACCATGTCAGGATCTTAAGGCGTCTGAGTCTGCGAGGAGGCTTTTTCCCTGGTGGACGGATGAACTGGGTTCATGAGACGAGGTTGGAGCGCACACGCGCGTGTGAGGTGATGAGGGTCAGGAAGGCGATGACGGCGATGGCCGTCAGGAAGTAGGACGGCGCCAGGCCTGAGCCCGTGACGGAGATGAGCCAGGTCGAGATCAAGGGGGTCGTGCCGCCCAGGAGGGTGTTCGCGGTGTTGAAGGACAGTGCGAAGCCGGAGTAACGGACCTGGGTCGGGAAGAGCTCGGCCAGAAATGAGGCCAGTGTGCCGTCATTGAGGGACAGGACGAGGGCGAAGATGATCTCGCAGATGATGAGCAGCAGCAGTGAGGCCTCGCTCATGAGATGGAAGAGGGGGATCGTCAGCACGGTGAAGGCCAGGCAGGCCACCATCATGATCCGCTTGCGGCCGAAGCAGTCCGAGACGTGCCCGATGAAGGGGATCACGAGGATGTACACCGTGAGGCACACTGACGTCGCCAGTGTCGCCTGGGTGCTGGGTAGACCCAGCTCGGTGGTGGCGTAACTGGGCATATAGCTCAGGAGCATGTAGAAGGCGACGGCGTTGAGGCAGGAGACCCCGAATCCAGTCAGCAGGGCCGGGCGGTGACGGATCACCAGCTCCTTGAGAGGCTCGGACCAGCGACGGCTGCGGGGTGCGGCTGTGGCTGCCTCGCCCTTGTGCTCCAGCTGTTGACGCATCGCGGTATAGGTGGGTGAGTCCTCCAGATGGAGGCGGATGTAGCGGCCAACGAGGCCGAGGGGGCCTGCCAGCAGGAACGGGATCCGCCACCCCCAGGAGTGCATGGCGGCATCATCGAGGGTGGTGTACAGCAGTGAGACGAAGAGGGAGCCAACAAGCAGACCGGTGGCGGTCGAGGCGGGCACGAGCGAGACATAGATGCCGCGGCGTCTGCGTGGACTGTACTCGGCCAGGAAGGTGGCGGCTCCGGCGTACTCCCCGGAAGCCGAGAAACCCTGCCCCATGCGGGCCAGCAGGAGCAGAATGACGCTGCCTATGCCAAGCACCTCGTAGCCCGGGATGCACCCCACCGCGAAGGTCGAGCCTGACATAATAAGGATGGACCAGGACAGCGCCCAGCGCCGACCCTTGCTGTCTCCCCAGGCTCCCCAGATGATGGCTCCGCAGGGACGCAGGATGAAGGAGATCGCGAAGACCGCGAAGGCTGACAGCAGCTGGGCGGTCGGGCTGGTGCTCGGGAAGAACACCTCACCGATGATGACGGCGAGGTAGCCGTAGGAGGCATAGTCGAACCACTCGATGAAATTGCCGATGAAGGAGGCGGTCGCGGCCCTGCGGACAGCGTGGCCCCGCTCGGCGTCGTGGGAGGAGTCTTCATGGGTAGGGGTGGTCATGGCAGCTCGCCGCCCTGAGCCTGGGCCAGCTCAGCAGGGGCCTGGGAGGGATGGCGCCGTCTGTCCAAGGCATCAACAATGATGGGAGCGAAACCTCCGCCGACGATGAGCAGGCCCCCAAGGGCACCGAGGGCGGTGAGTGACTCGTGGAAGAAGAGGAGTCCGCAGGCGATGGCGACCGGGCACTCCCAGTAGGAGATCGTCGACATCTCGACAGCGGGGAGGTTGCGTCCGGCCACGACGAGGAAACCGAGGGCGAACAAGCCACAGACCAGGAACAGCCCCGCTGCCCACGCCCAGTTGGAGGAGCTGAAAGCTGATACCCCGTGCCAGGGCTTGAGGATGAGGGACATGCACAAGGTAGCCACTGCCGCCCAGGTGAAGTTCCATGTGCCACGGACGATGGAGTCCATGTCTTTGCGGTAGCCGTTGAAGAACAGGGCCATGCCGTAGAACACGCCTGACAGGAGACCGAAGAGATCACCTAAGGGTTTGTTGGGGTACTCAGTCGAGGAGGCTGACAGGTCAAGCCCAAAGCGCAGTCCTCCCTCGTCCCAGCCAATGATCTCGATCGTCAGCAGCATCCCGATGAAGACCAGGAACAGGAAGCAGCCTGAACGCAGGCTGACCTTCTCCTTGCGGAAGATGCTCGCCAGGATCGTGCAGAACAAGGGGCCGGTGTAGATGAGGAAGACCGCGTTGGCGATTGAGGTCATGAGGGTGGAGGAGATGTAGAAGCCGAGTGACAGGCCGATGCTCACCCCTCCCATGACCACGGCAGGGCTCAGCCGGGTGCGACGAAAGAGGCTGGTCCTCTTCATGATCACCAGCAGGAGGGCAAAGCCGATGAGTCCGGTGGTCATACGCCCGAAGGCGAGGAAGGACCCGATGACGGACTTGTCGGCGTCGGCCAGGCCTGCGGTCGCTCCGCGGCTGAAGGTTCCCACCAGACCCATTCCGGTGGCGGACAGGAGCATGGCCACGGCTCCCAGCCTCTTATTCATGGTGTAGGTGTCGGACGTCGTCGTCTGGCTCGTGGTTGTGGTGCTCATGGTGGTTCCTTCGCGAGGAGGCGGGGCCTGTCATCTCCCATGTGGCGGCGGGGCGCGTCTGTCCGCCACAGGGGAGATGGGGCCGGGCTGTGCGGCGTCTTGTACAGGCGCCGCACAGCCCGGGGTCGTGTTCCCGTCAGACGAGGGTCGGGTCCTCGACCTGGTTGGGGAAGTAGTCCTCGCAGCCGCCCTCACGGTAGACGTCTGCGGTGGCGCAGTGCAGGGCTCCACCGAAGGGGTAGGCGTCGCGGAACGGGACAGGGATGACGTTCATCCCGAGCTTGTCCATCTGCTCCATCTGGTGGACCTCGCTGGCCTCGCAGATGACGGTCTTGTGGTCCAGGACCAGGCAGTTCATGGACAGCCAGACCGAGGAGTAGCACAGCGGCGGCGGGGTGTCGTGGGCCGGCTTGGCGGCATCGACGATCTGCCAGTCGTTGGCCTCGAAGATCTTGCGCTGCTCCTCGGGCAGACGGCGGTGCGGGTTGTTGATAATCAAGCCCGGCCGCAGCGGCACGAAGGTCGCGTCGATGTGGATCGGGTAGGGGTCACCTGGGAAGTTGACCGCGTGCACGCGCAGGTCAGGGTAGTAGCGCTTGAACCACTCCATGGCCGTGCGGTTGGTTGTCAGCCCGTGCTGGATGAACAGGTCCTTGCCCAGGCGTAGCACGTCGGCGGCGTCCCACATGGGCTCAACCTCAGTGGTGACGAAGTCCTTCGCGGCGGTGCGCTCCAGACGCTCCTCCAGGGAGATCTTCTCGTCGTAGTAGTTGTGCTTGTAGGAGGCGTCGGTCAGGCGCGGGCGGGGAGCCTGGGTCCACTTGAACTCCGGGTCCTTGTCGAAGTACTCCTTCATCAGCGGCCAGTAGGCCAGGTACTCGAAGTACCGGCAGCGGAAGGAGTTGGCGGAAGCCATGATCTCGTTGCCGATGGTGAGCAGGATGTCGCGCGGCGGCATACAGGTCATCATCGAGTCGTTGGAGAAGTCGGGGGTCTGGATGTGCTGGTTCCACTGCAGAGGCGTGGGACGGTCAACCTTGACGCCGTGCTCCTCCAGGGTCTTGGCCAGGAAATCGAGCTGGGCAGCAGCCTTCTCGACCGTCTCGAGGGGGCGTAGCCCCCACATGCCGCGCATCTCGGAGTCGATCGGCACCTTCTCAGAGGTGGCGGGCTCCTCCGGCGGGATGACAGAGTTCTCTGCGCGCCCGACGATGACGTGCTTGAGCGGGTCGAAGTCGTTCCATGAGTTGACGATCTTTGTCATGGTGATCACTTCCTTGTGATTCTTGGGTTGGTGGAACGTTCTGAGGACTGAGGAACAGAGGACCTTGGGCTTTCACCTCCTGCGGCGAGACGGTCCCCACTGGCGTGCTCGCTGCCCTGTGGGGCTATAGGCGGGTACGAGCAGGGCTTGACAGGGTTGGCATTGGTGGGCGGATGTCATCTGGACCGCCGTAGTCACCACCGGGGGTGATGATGGTTCCCGCGTGACCAGCGATGATCTCGGCCGCGTCCTGGAGGCGACCGATGGCCGCCATGTCCCCGGTGAGCTCAACGAAGCGGCACACAGCCTCCACCTTGGGTCCCATGGACCCTGCCGGAAGGTTCATCGCGCGCAGGGACGCAGGAGTTGCCCTGTCGACCCGCTTCTCGTCAGGGCCACCGAATCCCACGCGCACGCCGTCGACGTCGGTGAGGATGAGCAGGGCGTCGGCATCCAGGTGCTCGGCCAGGACCGCAGCCGTGAGGTCCTTGTCGATCACCGCCTCGACCCCCTCAAGCTTGCCCTTGGCGTTGCGGATCACGGGTACGCCGCCCCCACCTGAGCAGATGACGATGGCACCGGCCTGGAGCAGGACCCGGACCATGCGAGTCTCGATCGCCCGCTGCGGGGTGGGCGAGCCGACCACGCGACGCCAGTAGTCGCCGTCGGCCTTGACGACCCAGCCCTTCTCAGCAGCCAGGGCCTTGGCTGTGGCCTCGTCGTAGACCTCGCCGATGAATTTTGTGGGATTGGTGAAGGCGGGATCACCCGACAGCACGAGGGTCTGGCTGATGAGGGAGGCGACGTGGCGTCCAGGCAGGGCGTTCTGCATGGCCTGGAGGAGCCAGTAGCCGATCATGCCCTGGGTCTCGGCACCGAGGGTGTCGAAGGGATAGGGCTCGCTCAGCCGCTCATCATTGGCAGATTCCAGGGCCAGTGTGCCGACCTGGGGGCCATTGCCGTGGGTGATGATGAGCTCATGCTTTTGCGCTAGTGGTGCCAGGGCACGGGCGGCGCGCTCGACGTTGGCGATCTGGCTGCGGGCATCAGGCTTCTCCCCGCGCCTCATCAGGGCGTTGCCACCCAGGGCGACGACGATGCGCATGATCAGTCCCAGCTTCCCAGGGTGGCGACCATGACGGCCTTGATCGTGTGCATGCGGTTCTCGGCCTGGTCGAAGGCGACATTGCGCTCGGTCTCGAAGACGTCGTCGGTGACCTCCAGGCCGTTCATGCCTGTCTTGGTGAAGATGTCCTCGCCGACGCTGGTCAGGCGGTCGTGGAAGGCGGGTAGACAGTGGAGGAACTTCACGTCCGGGTTGCCGGTGAGGGAGACAAGCTCGGAGTTGACCTGGTAGGGACGTAGCAGGGCGATCCGCTCGTCCCACACCTCCTTGGGTTCTCCCATGGAGACCCACACATCGGTGTAGAGGAAGTCGACTCCGGCCACGCCGGCAGCGACATCATCGGTGACGGTGATCCGTGCCCCGGAATCGGCTGCCAGACGCTCGGCCTCGGCCAGGACCTCAGGTGCGGGGTGGAGGGCCTCGGGGCCGACCAGGCGGACGTCCATGCCCATGAGGGCACCGGACAGGAGGAGGGAGTTGGCAACGTTATTGCGGGCGTCACCCAGGTAGGCCAGGGAGATCTGCGTCAGTGGCTTGTCGGAGTGCTCGATCATGGTCAGCTGGTCGGCCAGGGCCTGGGTGGGGTGCCAGTCGTCGGTCAGGCCGTTCCACACCGGCACGCCGGACAGCTCCGCCAGCTGCTCAACGTGCTCCTGGAGCTTGCCACGGAACTCGATGCCGTCGAACATGCGGCCCAGTACGCGGGCGGTGTCCGCCACGGACTCCTTGTGGCCCATCTGCGAGCCCGAGGGATCGAGGTAGGTCACGTGCGCACCCTGGTCGTGTGCAGCGACCTCGAAGGAGCAGCGGGTACGGGTGGAGGTCTTCTCGAACAGCAGGGCGATGTTCTTACCAACCAGGCGCTGGACCTCACGGCCGGCCTTCTTGTCGGCCTTCAGCTGAGCAGCAAGGTTGAGCAGAATGCTCCATTCCTTGGCGGTGAGGTCGAGCTCCTTGAGGAAGCTGCGCCCCTGCAGTGGGTGGGTCATGGCTGGACTCCTTTGTCTAGCGTGGATGTGGTCATGGTGTTGGAGGCAGTGGGGGAGAAGGTCAGTCGACCGGCTTGCGCAGGACCGGGCAGCTCATGCAGTGAGGACCGCCACGGCCGCGGCCGAGCTCTGAGCCGGGAATGGTCAGGACCTCGATGCCCTTGCTCGTCAGGTACCGGTTGGTGTTGACGTTGCGGTCGTAGGTGATGATGGTGCCCGGCGCGATCGCGAGGGAGTTGGCGCCGTCGTCCCACTGCTCGCGGGCAGCGGATCGGGAGTCCTGCGGCGTGGTGAGCACGGTGATCTCATCGACTCCCAGTGCCTGCGCGATGACGTCGTGCATCTGCTCCGGGGCGTTCTCGGTGACGACGATGTCCTGTGGCCCGTCTCCGGGACGCAGGGTCAGGGTGGGGAGCATCCCTGCCCCCGCGTACTTCGTGAAGGTCGCTCGGTCGACCATCGTCATGATGGTGTCCAGGTGCATCTGGGCCCGGCTCTTGTGCATTCTCACAGCCACGACCTCGCGTACACCCCCTGCGAACAGGCTGGCGGCCAGGTGTTCCACGCCCTGGGGGGTTGTGCGCTCAGAGACGCCGATCATCACCGAGTCGTTGCCGATGACCTGGATGTCCCCGCCCTCGATGCTCATGTCCCGCCCCTGGACATCGTTGTTCCACCAGGGGAAGTCTGAGGCGGTGAACAGGGGGTGCCAGGTGTAGATGGCCTGGTAGTTCAAGGTCTCGCGCCTGCGGGCACTGCGCCGCATGGTGTTGAGCGAGACGCCGCCGTAGATCCAGCTGGAGGTGTCGCGGGTGAACAGGTGGTTGGGCAGGGGGGACAGGAGCAGGTCCTCGTCATCGAAGGAGGACAGGACGAGGGAGGGGACGCGGGTGACCTGCTCGAGGAGCTCAGCCTTGGTGATGCCCGCGATGAGCATCTGCGCGATCACCTCCGCAGGAGCATCCTGTGCCCACTCCCGGATGACGCGGGCGGCGGCGCAACCGGTGAGGTCTGTCCCCAAGGAACCGTCGAGCAGGAATTCGCGCGCCTCGGGTACGCGCAGGGTGTCAGTGAGCAGGTCCTGTAGGTACAGGACGTTGGTGCCGCGTTTCCTGAGCGTGGCCGCGAACTGGTCATGCTCTTGCTGGGCGCGCTCTAGCCACAGGACGTCGTCGAAGAGCAGGGAGTCCTTGTTGTCTGGGGTGAGCCGGTCCATCTCCCTACCGGGGCGATGGAGGATGACGGTCTCAAGCTCACCAATCTCTGACGCGACGGATAGCTTCATGGGTCTCATCTCCAGCACAGCGTTGTGCCTAGGGTGGGGAGGCGTTCTCGCCTCGTTGATTGGTACAACCGTACTAATAAAACTTGGTATTGCAAGAGTTCTGAGCAAAGAAATAGTACGTCTGTACGAAAGTGCAAAGAATACTTATAGATCCGATGGAATAATCCTTTTATATGACTGGCGTCACGTCATTGGGTGGGGTGTGCGCGGTGTGTGGGATGACGGCGCGACGGGATGATTTTGTGGAGAAGCACAAAGGTTGCTGACGTCTCTCACCGTCTGGCGACGGCTCGCCCCCTGGCGACCGGGTTTTTCTCTCTCGCGGCAGTGACCTCACCAGTGGGTGCCTCCGGCGCAGTGCTACTGGCTAGGTGACCGGAGGAGGCCGGAGTGGTCGGCGCGGGGTCCTGCGGGGGGGGGTGATGGGTGCCGGGTCCTGCGGAACGGCGGACTCCCTGGGCTCGGTCGGTGTGGGTCGCCCCCTCATCCCTCACGCGGTCGCTTTCGCTCCTGAACAGTCGGTTTCCAGCCGGTCAGCAGCGTGATCGACTGTTCGCAGGCGAAAGCGACGCATGGGGGATGGCGAAAGCGAAGGGGTGCGCGGGGGCCGGGAGGTCACCCCTTGACGCCACCCTCCTGGACGCCCTTGAAGAACTGCTTCTGTGCCAGGGCGAACAGGATGATGACGGGGACGAGAGCGATGACCGTCCCTGCGGCTACCACTCGCGGGTTCGATCCGAAGTTCGACTGCAGGTACTGCATCCCCACCGTCAGGGTGTACTTCTCAGGGTCGGACAGGACCACCAGGGGCCACAGGAAGTCGTCCCAGGCTCCGATGAAGGAGAACAGGGCGACGACCGTGACCATGCCGCGGATGTTGGGCCACACGATGTGGCGGATGCGCTGCCAGGTGGTGGCGCCGTCGATCTCGGCGGCCTCGATGATGTCCTTGGGGATCATCGCGCAGGCGGTGGTGATGAGCAGGACGTTGATCGCGCCGATCGCACCGGGCAGGAACACGCCTACGAGACTGTTGGCGAAGCCGAGGGACTTCACCGTGAGGTACTGGCTGGTCAGCGTGACCTCACCGGGCAGCAGCAGGGTGGACAGGAACAGGCCGAAGAAGAGGGCCTTGCCCTTGAACTTGAGCACTCCCAGGGCGTAGCCGGCGCAGGTGCAGAAGAAGACCTGGCTGATGACCGTGGCGATCCCGACCAGCAGCGAGTGCCAGGCGTACTTCACGATCGGGATCGTGTGGGAGACCGTGGCGTAGTGCTCCAGGGTGGGGTGGCGTGGGATGAGGTTGGGTGGGAAGGCGTAGATGTCCTCCATCGAGCCCTTGAGCGAGGTGGACAGCTGCCACACGAAGGGGAAGACCGCGATGACCGCGATAAGGATGAGCAGGGCGTAGCGCACGACCGCTCCACCCGCAGTGGGCTTGAGGAAGTCGGACTCGCCCTTGCGGCGCCAGAAACGGTCCTTGTACGGCTTGGAGAGCGTGGTGGTGGTCATGCCTGTGCCTCCGGGTCCGTGCCGAGGCGGGTGGGTGAGGTCTGTGCGGTACCAGCCGGCAGGCTCGACGTCGCTGTGAGCGGAGAGGCGCTCTGGTTGTGGGCGGCCACCTGGTTGCGGGTGGCCACCTGGTTGCGGGCGGCCACGCCTGCGCGAGCCTTGGCCTTGGCGGCGCGCAGGGCCTTCTTGTGGGCCTTGCGCTGGCGCGCGGCGTTGCGCATCGCTGCGATGTCGGTGCCGTTGTTGAGGAAGGCGGTCAGCAGCAGCGGGCCGATGGTGAGAAAGAAGAGCATGACCGACAGCGCCGAGGCGTAGCCGAGCTGGCCGTCCAGACCCGAGCCCTTGCGCTGGATCAGCATGACCAGGCTCATGGCCTGGCCACCGGGACCGCCAGAGCCGTTGGTCAGGATGTAGATCTCCGAGAAGATCCTCATGGCGGAGGTGGTGATGAGCGCTGAGACGAGCAGCATGGCTCCGCGCACGCCAGGGACCGTGATGGACCAGAAGCGTCGCCAGGCGCCCGCACCGTCAAGGGCGGCTGCCTCGTGGAGGTCACGGCCAATGTTCCCCAGAGCCGCCAGGTAGACGACCATGTAGTAGCCCAGTCCCTTCCATGTGGTCAGCAGGATCGAGCACACCAGGATCCACCAGCGGTTGGTCAGGAAGTCGACCCCGGTTCCGCCGAGGAACTCGATGGACTGGTTGATCACGCCCCGGGAGTCGAACATCCAGGACCAGATGATGCCGACCACGACCACCGAGGCGATGACCGGGAAGTAGTAGACGGTACGGAAGAAGGACATCCCCGGCATCCACTTGGAGATGAGCAGGGACAGCAGCAGGGGCAGGAAGGTCAGCAGTGGTACGCAGGCGACGACGTAGACCAGGCAGGTGACCAGTGCGTAGCCGACCTGGGGGTCGTGGAGCACCTTGGCGTAGTTGTCGAAGGCGACGAAGGTCGCCGGACGCAGCGGTCGCGCGTTGGTGAAGGACAGGACGATGGTGTTGAGGAACGGCCACAGGGAGAAGACCAGGACCCACAGCGCTGCGGGAAGCAGCAGCAGGTAGGGGGTCAGGTGCCGGTGCAGTTTCATGTTCCTCCGTCCGTCGGTGGGGCTCAGTGTGCGCTCGTGCGCACCGACAGGGGGCCGAGGGGAGGGACCCTGCCCTCCCCTCGGACCGGGTGGCGTCAGTCGCTCAGGTTGTCGTTGCAGTAGGCCACGGCAGCGTCCAGGGCCTCCTTGGAGGAGATGTCACCCTTGAGAGCCAGGGCGAACTGCTGCTGGACGTAGGACTGCATGTCGTCGCTGTAGGAGATCGGCTTGACAAGCTCGGCCTTGGGCATGGCGGCGGCGGCCAGGGCGATGGCGTCCTTCATGAGGTCGGAGTCCACGTCCCCGGTGAAGGAGTCGGGGTTCTCGTTGCCCTCGACCGTGCCAGGCATGAAGCCCTGAGCCAGCTTGACGAACTCGACCTGGTTGGCGTTGTTCGTGGCGAACTGGGCGAAGGCCAGGGCCAGGTCAGGGTTCTTCGAGGTTGCCGAGACCGACAGGCCCTGGATGTACAGCGGGGCGACGGTGAAGCGTGAGGAGACCGCGACCTTGTCCAGCAGGTTGGGCGAGTCGTTGGTCATCTGGTTGACGAAGGAGCCGGTGGCCGTGGTGAAGCCGACCTTCCCCTGGGTGAACATCGTGGCGTTGCCGGTGTAGTTGTCGTTAAGTGCCTCGGCGGGCATGGCGCCGGCCTTGTAGATCTCGACGTACTTGTCCAGCAGCTCGGCCGCCTTGTCCGTGTTGAAGATGAATTTCTCACCGTCAAAGACCTCGACCCCGTAGTCCTTGATGTCGGTGACGGTCGGCATGGAGGAAGCCAGGTAGACCTGCTGGGCGGCGGCGGTCTTGCACCACTCCAGGTAGGCGTCCAGGTCCGTAGGAGCGTTGGCGGCATCCAGACCGGCCTTGGCCAGCATCTCGGTGTTCCACCAGCACACGTCCGTGCCCAGGTACCACGGGTAGCCGAAGGTGCCGCCCTCGACGTCCTCATAGGTGTAGGCCTCAACGGCGCCCTGGACGTAGCTGTCCAGCAGGGCCTTGTCGGCAGACCTGAGATCAACGAGCTGGGACACCTTGGCCAGCTTGTAGGCAAATCCCTCAGGCAGGTTGACGACGTCCGGGAGCTCCTCGGAGTTGACCTGCTGGAGGACCTTCTCCTCGTAGCCCTCGCCGGGCTGGTCGATCCACTTGATGGTGGTGCCAGGGTTCTGCTCCTCGAAGTCCTTGATGAGGTCCTCGAAGTAGGGGGTGAACTTCTCGTTCTTCAGTGACCAGGTCTGGAAGGTGATCTCGCCGGAGAGCGTGCCGGAGCCTGCCGAGGCGCCAGAGCCCGATGAGGAGGTGGAACCGTTGGACCCGGTGCAGGCTGCCAGGGTGGCGGCCGTGGCGACTGACAGGCCGACCAGTGCGGAGCGGCGGGAGAGGATCATCATGTGTCCCTTCATCGTTGAAGTGGTGAGTATTGGTTGGATGACAAAACCGATACTACATCGGTTTAGTCACGAGAGGCCAGATGCTATCCGGTCGTGATGTGAGAAGCGGAGCACCGGGCTTGCGGCCCAGGACCGGTCACAGTCCTGGGCCGTTCGGCCTCAGGGAAGCCGAAGCAAGGGGGCGGGACCGTCGGCTGCCAGACGGACCCACTGGTCGAACAGCTCCGAGCGCGGCCCGGCGACTGAGCGGTGGGCAGGGTCGATGGTGGGCAGGGTGAGGACGGGTGCCTGTGGGACGGCAGCCAGTGCCGCAGGCGACGCCGTCGTCCTCGACTCGTGCTCGTGCACCTCGCGAACCGTGTCGCGGAAGGCCTTGCCCACAGGCTTGACCGTCCCGTCGGAGGCAATGAGGCCGAGCGAGTGCTCCAGCTCGGGGAAGTCCGCGAGCTCGCGCGAGACGTCATGGGAGCACCACCACGTCACCGCCGTCAGGTCCTGGGCTGCCGGCTGTCCGTCCAGACCTGTGAGGTGGGCGATGGTCTCACGCAGGAAGTCCGGTGCTGTCGAGGCCGGGACGTGGGTGACCGGGGCCCCGACCTCCTGGAGCCAGACCTTGCGGCCTGGAGCGCCCCAGGCCCGGGCCAGCTCCACGAGGTAACGGGCGAAGAGCGCCAGTGCGGGGTGACCCTCCCCGTAGCGCGGGCCCACCTGCATGAAGACCCAGGAGTGCACGGTGGTCAGGTCGCCCAGGCTTGCGGCGTGCTCGGGGCCGAAGGGGTGGGAGTCGTCGAACCACAGGTCGTCGTCGAAGGAGTGGGTCAGGCACCCGTCCTCCCACTCCTGGCGGGCGGCTCCCAGCATCGTCTCCAGCCAGCGGCGCGCGTCGGCGGCCGTCATGACGGAGGGGGAGGGGTGGCGCGAGGCCGCGAACTGGATGAACTCGTTGCCGACGCTCAGTCCCTCGGCGTGCGGGCGCGGGGAGAGCTCGCGGGCCAGGGTGCGCACCAGCGCGGCCTCGCCGCTGACCACGTCGGGGTCGGTGAAGAGGTTGCGCTCGTGCCAGGTGCTCACCCACGAGGGCAGGAAGTCGAAGGAGGACAGGTGGCCCTGGAGGGCGTCGACAGTCACCGTCAGCCCAGCCTCCCCGGCCAGGTCGACCACGCTCATGACGTCGTCGACCGCGGTGGGACGGATCAGCGTGCGGTTGGGCTGGAGCAGCGGCCACAGCGGGAAGATCCGCACGTGGTCGGCCCCGATCGAGCGGATCGTGGCCATGTCCTCGGCGACGAGTGCCGGGTCCAGGTCCAGCCAGGAGTGGAACCAGCCCACCCGAGGGGTGTAGTTGACTCCGAAGCGCATGTCAGTGGCTCCTCTCCGAGCGCAGACGGACGGTGGCGATACCGAAGGGGTGGAGGTCGAAGGCCCAGGTGGCGTCCTGGCCGTCCACGGGTGTGACCTGGACACCGAGCTCGCTCGACGGCGTGCCGTGCAGGTCCGTGCCGGTGGCGTCACGCAGCTCCGGGGCGTGCAGCGTCACGCGGCTGCGGCGTCCGTCGGCCTCGTACAGTCGCACGAGCACGTCGCCGGAGGCGTCGTCAGCGGCGTGCAGGGACTCGATGACCGCGCCGGTGACCTCCACCAGCGGGGCGACGGCGACGACGTCAGCTCCCACGGGCAGCTCACGCGCAGGTAGGTCGAGACGGTAGGCCTCATCACGGGCCGGGGCGGCGCAGGCCGCCGGGAGCAGGGCGAATCGGAAGGCCTGCTCACCCTGGTCCTGGGCGGGGTCGGGGTAGCGTGCCGAGCGCAGCAGCGTGGCGCGTACCAGTGACCAGGTCGCGCCGCCCTGGCGGGCGTGGCGTGTGACGTCCCAGCCGTAGGTGGCGTCGTTGACGATTCCCAGGCCTCGGCCGCTCTCTCCGACCTGTAGCCACTTGTGGGCGCAGACCTCGAAACGGTAGGCGTCCCAGGAGGTGTTCTCGTGGGTGGGTCGGCGCAGGTGCCCGAACTGCGCGCCGTAGGTGGCCTCGTCGGTATGGACGTCCACGGGGAAGGCGAGCTTGAGGACCTTCTCCGTCTCGTGCCAGGAGACCTCCACCGTCACCGCCAGGGCCTCGCTGTCGGGGTCCAGTCGCCACGTCATACGTGCCGAGGAGGTGCCGAAGACGACGTCGACGACGGCCTGCGCTGCGCCGTCGACGACAGCCACCTCGCTGAGCGTGCCAGGCAGGTCCTGGACGGAGCTGCGGTAGAAGGGGTCGAGGTCCCAGGCGTCCCACTCGTTGGGGAAGTCGTTGGCCAGCTGGAGCACGCCCAGGTACTGGGCCGGTGGGACGACCTCCTGCGTGGCGCCGTCGGCGTCGGTCAGGAGCAGGGAGGTGACGGCTCCGGTGGCGTCGAGGGTGACGCGGGTGCCGCCGAGTTCCAGGACTCCGCCCTCGGCGGTGCGCTCCGCCCGGGCCTGGACACGCGTCTGCTGGTCAGCGGGGACGACGGCGGCGCCGAGCGCCGGCACCTGCGTGCCGCCCACACGACGCGCGACCGGCGCGGTGTTGAAGACCAGGCGCGTCCCGGACTCGGCTCGGGCCGCCTGGCGGACCGGCTCAGGGGCCTGGGGCAGCTCGCCTCGCGGCGCCTGGGGAAGGGGCTCGGTCAGCGGGGTGGCGGGCACGCCGTCGGCCAGCGCGGCACGAGCCTGGGCGGCCAGGGCGCGAGCGGTCGCGATGACCTGGGCCTGGGCGACCTCGGCGTCCTCGTAGACCCAGGCGATCGAGGAGCCAGGCAGGATGTCGTGGAACTGGCACAGCAGGGTCGTGCGCCACAGCTCGTGGAGGAGGGCGGCGGGGTAGGCGTCGTCCTGGAGCAGCCCGCGCACCCAGGCGGTGGTGCACCAGGTCTCAGCCTCGCGCAGGGCGGCCTCGGCCTCGCGGTTGCCTCGCTTGGTCCTGGCCTGGCTGGTGAGCGTGCCGCGGTGCTTCTCCAGGTAGAGCTCGCCGACCCACACCGGTGCGTCGGGGTACTCCTGGCGAGCACGGGTGAAGAAGTCCTGGGAGGACATGTGCTCGATCTTCGGGGCGCCAGACAGGTCCTGGGCGCGCTCGATGCGCTCGAGCATCTCGCGCACGGGGCCGCCACCGCCGTCGCCGTAGCCGTAGAGGAACATCTCGGTGGAGGCGCGGCCCTTGTCCTTGAAGTTCCTCTCCGCGTGGGCCAGCTGCTCGGCGCTGACCTCGGCGCCGTAGGTGTCGGCCGGGGGGAAGTGCGTGAAGATCCGGGTGCCGTCGATGCCCTCCCACCACAGGGTGTGGTGGGGGAAGACGTCGACCTGGTTCCAGGAGATCTTCTGGGTCAGGAAGCTGTCATAGCCGGCCAGGTGGGCGATCTGGGGCAGGGAGCCGGTGTAGCCGAAGGAGTCCGGCAGCCAGATCTCGTGGCAGGTGGTGCCCAGCTCGTCGCGGAAGAAGGAGGTTCCTTCGGTCAGCTGGCGGGCCAGGGACTCGCCGGAGGGCAGGACGGCGTCTGGCTCGACCCACGAGCCGCCCACCGCGACGATCCTGCCTGCCGCCACGTACTCCTTGACCCTGGCGAACAGGGCCGGGTCGTCCTCCTGGATCCAGGCCACGTGCTGGGCCGCAGGCAGGGCAAAGACCATCGGGGAGCCGTCGTCGAGCAGCCGGATGACGTTGGACAGGGTGCGGGCGGCCTTGCGCCGGGTCTCGCGTACCGGCCACAGCCAGGCGGAGTCGATGTGGGCGTGGCCGATCGCCCCCAGGGTGATGGCGTCGGGGCCGGCAGGTACGGCCAGGAGCGGGGCCAGCAGGGAGCGTACGTGGGCGGCGGTGCCGGGGACGTCGGCCAGGTCGAGCTGGTCGACGGCGTCGCTGGTGCCGATCAGGACCTTCCACGCCCGTGGGGAGTCCTCGGGCATGGTGCGGGCCAGACCGAGCAGGGTGTCCAGGTCGGCGGCGAGCTGACGGACCTCGTCGTGCACGCGCACGAGGTTGGCGGTGCGGAAGGTGTAGATCGGCTCGTGCGACTGGGTGGCTCGTGAGCCCTCGTCCGTGGGCAGGAAGGGGTGGACGTCCAGCATGAGGGGGTTGGAGGCGCCCTCGAGGTAGACGGTGAGGCGGCCGGAGGAGTCCAGGTCCTCCTCGCGCACCGGGACCCAGCGGTTGCGCGGGTTGACTGCCTTGAGGACGGTGCCGTCGGGGGTACGTACTGATCCCTCGCACTGGAAGCCTGGGGAGTGGTCCGCCCAGCCCAGGTCGATGTCCAGCTCCAGGTGGTCCTGGCGCAGACCAGCCGGCACGTCCACGCCCAGCCGGAACCAGGTGGTCCCCCAGGCCGGTCCCCACGCACCAGGGACGGCGAAGGGGCGGTAGGGCGTGGAGGGGGCCAGGGCCGTGGTCACGGGCACGGGCTCGCCGGCGCCCTCGACCCCGGCGACGGGGCCGGTGGTGTCGGTGACGGCCCAGGCCTCGACGTCGAGAGCGGCCACGACCTCGGTCCGGGCGGGGCGCACCCGCTCGTCCAGGATGCGATCGATGTGCTTGAGGAGCATCGGGCGGTTGTCGTGCACAGCGGCCTCCGTTGGCGGCGGGAGATGGTCGGCCACGACGGTCCCGGTGCCGTGGCGGGGCTCAACACTAAAGCGCATTAGAAGCGGGGTCAAGCCGTTTCGTGGCGGTGGAATAAGACGATCAGTGTTGGCATACTGGCACTATGCAGCGTCCTACGATCAAGGACATCGCCGAAGTCGCCGGTGTCTCCCCCTCTGCAGTCTCCTTCGCCCTCAACGGTCGCCCCGGCGTGTCGGAGGCCACGCGCCAGCGCATCGTCGCCGTCGCCAACGAGATGGGGTGGACCCCGAACGTCGCCGCGCGTGCGCTGTCCGCCTCCCGGGCCGGCGCGGTGGGGCTGGTGATCGCCCGCCCGAGCACCGCGGTGTCCGCCGAGCGCTTCTTCTTCGAGTTCATCGTCGGCATGCAGGGCGAGCTCAACCGGGCCGGGATGTCCCTGGTCCTCCAGATCGTCGAGACCCCTGCGGAGGAGATCGCCACCTACCGCACCTGGTGGGCGCAGAGGCGCGTGGACGGGGTCGTCGTCGTCGATCCTCGTGGTGAGGACCAGCGGCTGCCGGTCCTGGCCGAGCTCTCCCTGCCCTACGTGCTGGTCGGCGAGATGGACGCCTCGGGCATGCCCTCGGTCCTGGGGGACGAGGAGGGGATGATCGACGGCGTCCTGGCCCACCTGGTGGAGCAGGGGCGTGAGCGCATCGCCTACGTCTGCGGCACCGCGAGCCTGCTGCACAACGCCCGGCGCTCAGCGGCGCTGTCCAGCGCGGGCAGGCGTGCCGGGGTCGAGATCATGGTGGACCAGGCGGTGGACTACACCGAGCGCTCGGGAGGCCAGGCTACCGCCGAGCTGATCGGTGGCCGACGCGTGCCCGACGCGATCGTCTACGACAACGAGGTCCTCACGGTCGGGGGCGTGGCCGAGCTGCGGCGATCCGCGCTGCGGATCGGCAAGGACGTGGCCGTGGTCTCCCTGGAGGACTCCTCGGTCCTGCGCCTGCTCGACCCGCCGATCACGGCGCTGCACCGTGACCCGGGCGCTATGGCGCAGACCGCCACGCGTCTGCTCGTGGACTACCTGGACGACGGCGTGAGCCAGACCGTACAGGCTCGTACCCCCGGCCTGATCGTGCGGGACTCCTCCCACCTGCCAGCCCCTGAGCGGGTCTGAGCAGCGAGCCCTGCCCAGGTGGGCCGGTTGCTGTCGGTGCTGCCCGCTACCCTGGCACCGTGACCCAGGAACACGTTGACCTCCCCGTGGCAGACCGTCCCGGTGCCCAGGCTGGGCCGGGCCTGTTCCTCAGCTTCGAGGGGGGCGACGGTGTCGGCAAGACCACCCAGATCAAGCGGCTGGTCGCCCTGCTGGAGGCCTCGGGCGTGGACTGCCTGGTGACTCGTGAGCCCGGGGGGACTGAGCTCGGTAGTCAGATCCGCAGGATCCTGCTGCACGGAGGTGAGGTCTCACCCCGTGCCGAGGCCCTGCTGTACGCCGCGGACCGGGCCCACCACGTGCAGACCCGGGTGCGCCCGGCGCTGGCGCGCGGTGCCGTCGTCATCACTGACCGCTACCTCGACTCCTCGGTGGCCTACCAGGGTGCTGCGCGTGCTCTCGGGCCGAAGGAGGTCCGGCACCTGTCCCTGTGGGCTGCTCAGGGCCTCCTGCCTGACCTGACCCTCCTGCTGGACGCGGATCCTGGGACCGGGGCCCGCCGCGCGGGCAGGAGGGCAGCGCTGGACCGCCTGGAGCGTGAGCCCAGCACCTTCCACGTCGCCCTGCGCGAGGAGTTCCTCGCCCTGGCGGCCGCAGAGCCAGAACGCTTTGCCGTCATCGAGGCTGAGCGCAGCGTCGAGGAGGTCGCTGCCCAGGTCAGGGCGGCAGTGGCGGGACTGATCCGGTCCAGGGTCGCCGCGGGCGGCACGAGCGCCGGCAGCACCTGGGCGGGCCTGGCGGCCTTCGCCAGCGCTCACGGCGGGGTGGAGGAGACACGATGAGCGTATGGGAGGACGTCGTCGGCCAGGACCGGGTGGTGGACGCCTTCCAGGCTGCGGCTGCGGCAGCACGGGTGACCGCCCTGGAGCGCGAGAGCGCCGGGAAGGCGGGCGAGGACGACCACGCGGCACGGGGCGCTGGCAGCCTGGGCGCCGTGGACGCCTCGGCGATGACCCACGCCTGGCTGGTCACTGGCCCGCCTGGGTCCGGGCGGTCGAACGCAGCACGTGCCTTCGCCGCCGCCCTGCAGTGCACCGGGCCGCAGCCGGGCTGCGGGCAGTGCAAGGCCTGCCGTGACGTCATGGGCGGCTCGCACCCGGACGTGGTCCGTCTGGCTACCGACAAGCTCCTCATCACCATGGAGGAGGTCAAGGAGCTCATCGGTGAGGCGCAGCGGCGTCCGTGGACCGGACGCTGGCGCGTCATCCTGGTCGAGGACGCGGACCGTATGGTCGAGCGCACCACGAACGTGCTGCTGAAGTCCATCGAGGAGCCTCCACCGCAGACGGTGTGGATCCTGTGCACCCCCTCGGCCGACGACGTCCTGCCGACCATCCGCTCACGGTGCCGCCTGGTGACGCTGCGTGTCCCGCCTGCGCAGGCAGTGGCCGAGCTCCTGGTACGCCGTGACGGGGCTGACCCGCAGCTGGCTGCGCGAGCAGCGCGGGCGAGCCAGTCGCACATCGGGCTGGCCCGGCACCTGGCGACCGGTCCCGGTGCCTGGGAGCGACGCCGTCGGCTTCTGCTGGCGCCGGTGAGCCTGCGCAGCGTCGGTGACGCCGTCCTGGCCGCGGCCGAGCTCGTGGACAACGCGGAGACCGAGGCCAAGGAGGCCACCGAGCAGCGCGACGCGGCGGAGAAGGCTGAGCTGATGCGCGCCCTCGGCATGGAGGGGGACGCCAAGGTGCCGCCCGCTCTGCGCGCCCAGGTACGTCAGCTGGAGGAGGACCAGAAGCGACGGGCCAAGCGCGCGCGCACCGACGTCCTGGACCGGGCGATGATCGACCTGCTCTCCTTCTACCGTGACGTGCTGGCCACGCAGATGGGCTCAGACGTTGAGCGGGTCAACATCGACCTGGACGAGGTCGTGACGCAGGTAGCGCGCAGCACCGGTCCGAGCCAGTCGCTGGAGCGGATCGCGGCGATCGAGGAGTGCCGGGCGCGCCTGCGCTCCAACGCGGCCCCGTTGCTGGCCGTCGAGGCGCTCATGGTTCAGCTGCGGCCCCAGGCCTGAGGCTCTCCGCCTCTCCTGCGTACCCGGCAGGCTCTCCTCTCTCACGGAAGGTGCCAGGTGGGTCATGGCGTGTGCAGGGCAGGGAACGCGCGAGGCACGGCCTGTGAGCGCTCGCGGGCTATCGGCCTGCGGCCTCCTTGCACCCGCGGGCCGGAGCGACCTCGGTGGTGGGTATGGGCAGGCTCCGCTTCCAGGAGGAGTGACCGGCTGACGCCGTACCCGTAGGCTGCCGGGGTGACCACGACGCCCTCGCCCACGACTACCGTCCCAGATGCTCTCGGTGCGCCTGTCCTCCGCAGGCCGGCTCGCCGGAGGCGTGCCGGCCTGGCCGGAGCGGCCGCGCTCCTGGCCTGCGTCATGACAGCGTGCGGCGGCGGTGCGTCGTCGTCGGCACCCGAGGCCGTCGCCGCCACGGGGAGCCCGGCCCCGGTCCCCGCCGGCCTGGCGCAGTTCTACGACCAGGACCTGCAGTGGTACCCCTGCGACGAGGGCGATGACGTCGAGGAGACTGAGGACGGCAGCTTCTCCTGCGCCGTGGCCAGCGTGCCGCTGGACTACGCCGCCCCGGACGGACAGGCGATCCAGGTCGCGCTGAAGAAGCGACCGGCCACCAAGGAGGCGGTCGGCACGCTCTTCGTCAATCCCGGCGGTCCCGGTGGCAGCGGGCTGACCCTCGTGGACTCGGTGGACGGCCACTTCTCTGACGACCTCATCGCGGCCTACGACGTCGTCGGCTTCGACCCGCGAGGCGTGGGGGCCTCGACCGCTGTGGACTGCCTGACTGACGCCGAGCTCGACGAGGACCGGGCCGGGCAGGGGCAGACCCCGGCTGCCGAGCTGAGCGCCGAGGAGGCCCAGAGGCAGGTGGTCTCGTACACGGCGGACTACGCGGCGGCGTGCGAGAAGCGTACGCGGACGCCGGGGCTGCTCGATCATATCGACACCGTCTCGGCAGCGCGGGACCTGGACGTCCTGAGGGCGCTGGTCGGGGACGAGGTGCTGACCTACCTGGGGTACTCCTACGGCACCTACCTGGGAGCGACCTATGCTGAGCTCTTCCCCTCCCATGTGGGGCGCATGGTCCTGGACGGGGCGATTGACCCGACGCTGAATGCCGGTGAGATGACGTTGGGCCAGGCCAAGGGGTTTGAGAACGCGTTGCGTGCCTTCGTCGAGGACTGCCAGGCCGGCAACGGCTGCCCGCTCAACGGCGGGGTGGACAACGGCGTCAAGCAGGTGCGTGACTTCCTGCAGCGTGCCGCCACCGCACCTGTGCCCACCTCCGATCCGGACCGGCCGCTGACCTACTCCCTGGCCGAGGACGCGATGATCGGCGTGCTCTACCAGGACGAGTCCTGGTCCGTGCTCGCCGAGGCGCTCAACCAGGCCATGCTTCAGAACGACGGGTCCACGATGCTCTACATCGCTGATCTCTTCGCCTCGCGCAATGCCGATGGGACGTACTCCGGCAATGGCGATGAGGTCATCGGGGCCATTAACTGCCTGGACTACCCGGTGGTGGGTGACCCAGCTTCCTGGCAGGAGGAGGCGGCGCAGCTGGCAGAGGCCTCGCCTACCTTCGGGGCGGACCTGGCCTACTCGGACCTGTACTGCCAGACCTGGGGGCGTTCCTCCGCGCGTGAGCGGACGCCGATCCATGCCTCGGGTGCGGCCCCGGTGCTCGTGGTGGGGACCACGGGGGACCCGGCGACGCCGTATGAGTGGAGCCAGGCCCTGGTCAGCCAGCTCGACTCCGCAGCGTTGGTGACCTGGGAGGGCAACGGGCACACCGCCTACGGCCGCGCGGGCAGCTGCGTGACGACGGCAGTGGATGCCTACCTGCTGGCTGGCGTGATGCCCGAGGACGAGTTGGTCTGCCGGGGGCGGGAGTAGGTCCGGGCGCGTTCGACCACGACAGGCCCGGCCGACCACGAAAAGCGCCACAGACCACGAGTGCCTCGACCGCCCCCCGTATGTGCGCGAATACGGGGGGCGGTCGAGGCACTCGTGGTCGGCCCGGGACATGGTGGTCGGTGGGGGCGTAGACGGTCGGACAGCCGGACGGGCCGATAGCCTGACGGACCGACAGCCAGACGGTCGCTGGGAGTGCCTGTGTCCGAGAGTGCGCCTGCCCGCCTCAGTCCCGGGACTCGGTGAGCTCCCCGGCGATGGACCGTTCGATCCAGGCGGCTAGCTCGGCCCCGCGCAGGCCTTGGGCGAGCAGAAACTGCACCTTGGCGTAGACCGCCTCCAGCGTCATGTCTCGGCTGCCGACGGCGCCGGCGCGTGCGATGGCGTCACCGGTCTCGTAGTGCCCGAGCACGACCTCGGCCTGATGGCACTGAGAGGTGACGACGACGGCGACCTCGGCCTCGATGAGCCCGGCCACGACGTCGGTCAGTCCCGGCTCGTCGGAGGGGACGTTACCCACGCCGAAGGCCCGCAGGATGACGACCTCAGGCTCGGGTGTCACCATCGCCTTGAGCCGGGCGGCGGTAATACCAGGAACAAGGTCGATGACGGCAACGTCGTGCCGGGTGTAGGGCAGGGCCGTGCCTTCCCAGCCGTGCGCGCAGGCCAGGGGTGCGGACCACTGCCACGGCGCCCCGGTCAGGGCCAGGGGCGCTACCGAGGGCGAGTCGAAGCCCCGGAAGGCCCACGCGCTGGTCTTGGTGGCCCGGTTGCCTGCCAGCAGACGGTGGCCGAAGAAGAGCGTGACACCATTGATACGCCCGCTCACGGCAGCGCGCAGGGCGCCCGTGACGTTGGGGGCAGCGTCTGAGCCCACGACGCCCAGCGGCAGCTGGGAGCCTGTGACGATGACGGGCTGTGTCAGGTCCGTCAGGGCGTAGGACAGTGCGGCTGAGGTGTAGGCCATCGTATCCGTGCCGTGCAGGATGATGAAGGCATCGGGTGGGTTGGGGCCCGTGGCCCTGGCGCGCAGGTCGTCGACGATGAGCTGCCAGGACTCTGGGGTGGCGTTGGAGGAGTCGATGAGCGGCTCCAGGGCGGTGAGGGTCACGTCCTCGCGCCCCAGGTCCTGGCCGGTGGCGTTCTCTCCCAGGAGGGTGCTGAGCCAGCCCTCCAGGTCCGCCCCCGGCACCAGGCCGTGGGGGGAGTCCACCATCCCGATGGTGCCACCGGTGTAGGTGATGTGGATACGCATGCTCTCTAGGCTTCCTTGACGTCCTCGGCCAGGACCTCATCGAGCAGGTCGGCGCGGATCCGGCCGCGCACGGCGTACCAGCCGGCGATCATCATGATGATGACGACGACGAACAGCGCCAGGGTCCAGCGTCCGGCAGGCGAGGTGAGGTTGGAGGCCACGACCACGGTGAAGAACAGCAGCGCCGCGTAGTTGGTGTAGGGGGCTCCAGGCATCCGGTAGTCGGGGCGGGTGGCCCGGCCCTGCTTGACCTGGCGCAGGAAAGCCAGGTGGGTGACGAGGATGGCGGCCCAGGTACCGGCGATGCCGATGCCGGCCAGGTTCATGACGATCTCAAAGGCGTCCTCGGCGAGGAAGGCATTGAGCAGCACGCCGAGCAGACCGAGTGCCGAGGTGATGATGATGCCGCCGGAGGGGACCTTGTGCTTGTTGAGGTGGGCAGCCATCTTCGGGGCCTCACCAGCCACGGCCATGGAGCGCAGGGTGCGGCCGGTGGCGTAGAGCCCCGCGTTGAGGGAGGACAACGCAGCGGTGAGGACAACCACCTGGATGATGTCGCCGGCGTGGGGGATGCCGATGCCGGAGAAGAAGGTGACGAAGGGCGACTCGTTGGCGGAGTACGCCGTGTAGGGCAGGACCACGGCCATGAGGGCCACCGAGCCGACGTAGAAGACGAAGATGCGCAGGATCATCGAGTTGATGGCCTTGGGCAGGATCTTCGCGGCGTCCTTCGCCTCACCGGCGGCCACGCCCACCATCTCGGTGCCACCGAAGGCGAAGATGACGCCAAGCGTCAGGGCGACGACGGCGGGCAGGCCCTCGGGGAACAGGCCACCGTTGTCGGCGATGTTGTGGAAGCCAGCTGGCGAGCCGTCCACCGGGGCGCCGGTGACGATCGCCCAGATGGCCACGAGCATGAAGGCCACGATGGCGGCGACCTTGATGAGGGCGAACCAGAACTCAGCCTCGCCGAACATCTTGACGTTGAGCATGTTGAGGACGAAGACCAGGGCTAGGGCGATCAGTGCCAGCACCCACTGCGGGATCACGTGGAAGGCGCTCCAGTAATGCAGGTAGAGGGCGACGGCGGTGATGTCCGCCATGACGGTGACGGACCAGTCCAGGAAGAAGAACCAGCCGGTGACATAGGCTCCTTTCTCCCCCAGGAACTCACGTGCGTAGGAGACAAAGGCCCCTGAGGAGGGGCGGCGGATGGCTAGCTCGCCCAGGGCCCGCACCATGAGGAAAGCGAAGACGCCGCACACCGCGTAGGCCAGGGCGAGGCCGGGACCGCCCTGGGCCAGGCGCCCGCCGGCCCCCAGGAACAGCCCGGTCCCGATCGAGCCGCCGATGGCGATCATCTGGAGGTGACGGTTCTTCAGGGCCTTGTTGTAACCGGCGTCACCCTTGTCTTGGGTCTGATGTGGCGCCGCGCTTGGTGGGTGGGTGGACATGTGTACCTCCTAGGTAGGGAAGGTGGTCCGCCGTGGTGAGGAACGGTGGACCGTGCGAGAGGGTAGTACTGGTTGGAGATGTGTAGGCGTCACACGCGCGGTTTGTTGTGTCCAGAACCACGTGGTCGACGGTGACCCGTGGTTTGCGATCGCTGCTCAGCGCCGGTAGCGTGTGCTGCGCTGCTTTCGCAGTGTGCCACCTTAGCTCAGTCGGCAGAGCGATTCACTCGTAATGAATAGGTCGTGGGTTCGATTCCCACAGGTGGCTCCACGAAATGGCGCGATAACGCCAAAAGATCTCATCTCCTGGAAGCCCCTGCACCCCTAGGCAGCCTAGGAATGGTCGACCCGATGGCGCCTGGGTCGTCCCCACCCTCGGTCATCGAGGAGAGCAGGAAATGAGTGCACTCAACATCACCACCCGCCGCTGGAGCGGCGGCTGGGAGCTGTGGAACGGCGACGACTGCTGGACCCAGGTCACCCACCTGGCCGACGCCCGCCAGCAGGTCGTCGACTATCTCGACACCATCGAGGAGACCGTCGACCACTCAGGCTGGGACATCACCGTCACCCCGGACGTGGCCAGCGCGGCACAGGTCAGGGCGGCCCGCCAGGCCACCGAGCGCGCCTCCCGCCTCCAGAAGGAGGCCGCCAGCGCGTGGCGCGAGGCCGCCCTCGCCCTACGCGCCGAGGGGCTGACGGTCTCGGACACGGCCACCGTCATGGGCGTGTCCAGGGGCAGGGTGTCACAGCTGACCGCCACACGCATTCACTCGTCATGAACAGGTGGTGGATTCGATTCCCACAGGTGGCTCCACGAAATGGCGTGATAACGCCGTATTCTGTCTGACGCAGAGTTGTGCGGCTCGTCGCTGGAGCCGTGGCCGGTACCGGGTCCGTGGCCGGAAAAGGTGGAGAGCTCGGGCAGCCCTGAATGGCGAAGCTGCCTGGCGTCTCGTGATCGTGAGGCGGCGTCGTAGGCGTGCGTAGGACGAGGCCGGTCACGGAGTCTCCTAAGCGAAAGTATTCGACCTTTTTCTCTTTCGTCCCTGCTCCGAAATCGACCCCAATATCCTCTTGCATCACCGGTGCGAGTGGCATTACGATTTCCTGTAATCGGGCGATGTTTTACGTGATCGTGCGTACGCCTCACAAGCAAAGGATTCATCATGGCGCAAAAGACTCAGGTCATTCTCGTGGACGACATTGACAACGGACCTGCTACGCAGACGGTGACTTTCGGGATTGACGGGGTCACCTACGAGATCGACCTCAATGACGAGCACGCGGCTGCTCTGCGTGAGTCTCTTGCCGAGTGGATCAGCAAGGCTCGTCGTACGGGCGGGCGTCGTGGTGCCGGTCGCCGTCGTCCGGCTGGCGCAGCCGGTGGCAACACCCAGAAGATCCGGGAGTGGGCGCGTGAGAACGGGGTTGAGGTCTCTGCCCGCGGTCGTATCTCCGCTGGGGTGCGCGAGGCCTACGAGCAGGCTCACGCCTGATCTTCCGTGCCGTCGTCGAACGACAGGGCCTCGCGCTGACGGCCAGGCTCTGTCGTTCGACGACGCCGGAGCCCCTGTCGTCCCAGGCCCTGGGTGTACTGATCGGGGGCGTGGTCAAGCGGGTATGGGTGGCTTGTTGTCGCAGGCTGAGTGGGGCCTGTGGTGATTGTAGAAGTGGATCCAGCCAGCGAGGGCGTCGCGCCGTTCTTGCTCGCAGCCGTAGCAGCGGGCGAGGCCCAGCCGTCGGCCAGAGTGGGGTGGAAGCGTTCGATCCTGCCACTGGTCCGCGGCCGGTAGGGGCGGGTCTTCCTCACCGTGATGCCGAGCTGGTCGCAGACCTGCTGCCACAGGTGTGACGTGCAGGCCGACCCGTTGTCAGACGGGACCCGCTCGATCGTGGGCCACGAGACCTGGAACCTCGCGGCGACCTCGCAGATCGGCACGCCGTTGTCGACGACGAGACGGGCGACGATCAGACGGTGCCTCGGGATCAGTGCTGCGTTAGCGTGGGACACAAGAGGACCTTCCTGGCTTGAGGCGGCGCTGTCGCCAGTCCCGCTCAACCAGCAAGGCCCTGCCCTTGCTCACACGCCCGGATCGCAGTGGCTCAACCAACCCTCCCCGGCCAGTACACCTAGGGCCTGGTCCTTTTCGGCGTCGGCCTGGCAGGATAGGGCTATGGCATACACCCTTGTGCTGCTCCGCCACGGCGAGAGCGAATGGAACGCAAAGAACCTCTTCACCGGGTGGGTTGACGTCCCGCTGTCGGAGAAGGGCCGCGCCGAGGCGACTCACGGTGGTGAGCTCCTCAAGGAGGCTGGTGTCCTCCCTGAGAAGCTCTTCACCTCGATGCTTCGCCGCGCCATCATGACGGCCAACCTGGCGCTCGACGCCGCTGACCGCCACTGGGTCCCGGTTGAGCGCAACTGGCGTCTCAACGAGCGTCACTACGGCGCTCTCCAGGGCAAGAACAAGAAGGAGATCCGCGACGAGTACGGGGAGGAGCAGTTCATGCAGTGGCGCCGCTCCTACGACGTGCCGCCGCCGGCCATCGAGGCTGGCTCCGAGTTCTCCCAGGACTCCGACCCGCGTTACGCCGGCGAGCCGATCCCGGCCACCGAGTGCCTCAAGGACGTGCTTGAGCGTCTGCTCCCCTACTGGGAGGGCACGATCGTCCCGGAGATCAAGACCGGCAGGACCGTCATGATCGCCGCCCACGGCAACTCGCTGCGTGCGATCGTCAAGCACCTCGACGAGATCTCTGACGAGGACATCGCGGGCGTCAATATCCCCACCGGCATCCCGCTCGTCTACGAGCTGGACGAGGAGACCCTCAAGCCCCTCAAGAAGGGTGGGCGCTACCTGGACCCCGAGGCGGAGGCGAAGATCGCCGCCGTCGCCAACCAGGGCAAGTGAGGCAGGACGCCTGAGAACGCGTCCCAGGGACGAGCGAGGGCTCGGTCCACCGGATTCCGGTGGACCGAGCCCTCGCTCGTGAGCCTGTGGTGAGTGTGCAGTCTGCGCATGCACGCTCGCGCCGGGCTGACGGCGGCCGGAGCGGAAAGAGGTCGACGGCGCCCCGGCGGGGAGGCTGGGAGCGCCGGTGACGTCAGTGCAGGGCGTCGGCGTCCTCGTCGTCGTGCGTCTCGGGCACCGGCTGGCCGGAGACCAGGTAGGCCACGCGACGGGCCACGGAGGTGGAGTGGTCGCCGAAGCGCTCCAGGAACCGGCCCATGAGGACGGCGTCCACCACCTGCTGGCGACTGAGCTCGTTGGCCGGGTCCAGGATCATCTGGAACGACGTGCGGTGCAAGGCGTCCAGCTCACTGTCATTGGCTTGGATCTGGGCAGCCAGGCCCAGGTCCTGGGTCTCGATGAGGCGGACCACCTCCTGTCCGGCCTTCACCGCGTGGTCAGCCATCTGCAGGATGAGGCCGAGGACGGGCTCGGGGACCGGGGGCTCGGGGTAGCGGCCGCGGGCGATAGCGGCGACGTGGCGGGCGAGGTCACCCTGGCGCTCCAGGGTCTGAGCCATGCGCAGGGCGGAGATGACGTTGCGAAGGTCTCCGGCGACCGGCTGCTGGCGGGCCAGGAGCATGACGCACATGTCGTCGATGTCGCGCTGGAGGTCGTTGATGCGCTCGTCGGCGTCGATCACCTGCTCAGCGATGATGATGTCCCCGTTGCGCAGGGACTCTGCCGCCCGCTCGATCGCAGTGGCGACCTGCTGGGCCATGGACTGGAGGTCAGAGCCCAGCTGCTGGAGCTCCTGGTAGAAGATGACGCGCACGAGGCGGCTCCTGTTTCTGTGTCGCGCCCGGAGCGCCGGGCAGAGGGCGCGCGAACGCGCGCGGGGCGAGGTGTGCCGCCGCCAGGCACCACCGTAGTGGCAGGCCTCCGCGGCCGCAGGACGTGCTCAGGATGTGCTTCCCAGGTGAACGGCTGGCGACGCGTGCGCACACGCTTGGTGAACACCTGGCATGAGCCTGCCTACGAGGTCGCGCGCGCTCGCCTTTGCCCCCTACCCTGTGAGGCGTGGGTACCACCTGGTTGCTGATCGTCGTCGCCCTTGCGGGTGTCGCTGTCGGCACCGCCGCTGGCACCGCCTTCGGCCTGGCGGCGCGTGACCGGCGCCGCTCGGTCGTCCCCGACCCGGCGCTGACCTCCCAGGACCCGATCGTGCCGGTGCTGGCGGCGCTGCGCTCGGCTGTCGTCGTCCTGGACGCTGATGACGAGATCCTGCGGGCCTCGGCGTCGGCCTACACCTTCAACGTCGTGGGGCAGGACGCCGTCAGCGAGCCCCGCGTGGCCCAGATGGTCTCCCGCGTGCGGGCCACGGGCGTGGCCGAGGACGCGGACCTGGCCGTGGCGCGCGGGCGGGTCCCGGGCTCCGGGCAGTTCTTTCTCCACGTGCGAGTGGCCGGGATCGGACGCGGGCGCGTCCTCGTCCTCATCGACGACCGTACGGCGGAGAAGCGGGTGGAGGACATGCGGCGGGACTTCGTCGTCAACATCTCCCACGAGCTCAAGACCCCGGTGGGTGCGATCGCGCTGCTGGCTGAGACCATCGAGGACAACGCCGATAACGCCGAGGTGGTCCGCGGCTTCGCAGGCCGCATGAGCAAGGAGTCGTGCCGTCTGGGCGTCCTGGTCCAGGAGATCATCGAGCTCTCGCGCCTGCAGGAGGGTGACGCGCTGGCGAGCCCGCAGGACGTGGACGTGGACGCCGTCGTCGCCGAGTCCGTCGACCGCGTCCGCGTGACGGCCGAGGCCCGTGAGATCTCGCTCGTGGCGGGAGGCACGAAGGGGCTCATGGTGCGTGGGGACGGGGCGCTCATCGCCACCGCCGTGCGCAACCTCCTGGACAACGCCATCCGCTACTCCGACCCGCGCACGCGCGTGAGCGTGGGCGTGTCCGTGGACCCGTCGGACTCGGACCTGGTGCGCATCGCCGTCGTCGACCAGGGCATCGGCATCCCCAAGGAGGACCAGGAGAGGGTCTTCGAGCGCTTCTTCCGCGTGGACAAGGCCCGCTCGCGTGCGACCGGCGGGACGGGGCTCGGGCTGTCGATCGTCAAGCACGTGGCCGCCGACCACGGTGGCACGGTCGAGCTGTGGTCGGCGCCCGGGCGCGGCTCGACCTTCACCCTCGTCCTGCCGCGCCTGCGCCCGGATGACGCCGCTGGAACCGAGAGCGGGCAGCCCTCCTCCGCCCGGACCCGCAGCGAGACGAACCAGCCCGCCGGCACCGACCGGGCCTCGCAGCCTGCGCCTGCCACTCCTGGAACCCTGTCTGAGAAGGGACGTACGTACTCATGACCCGGATCCTGCTCGTCGAGGACGAGGAGAGCTACCGCGAGCCGCTCGCCTTCAGTCTGCGCCGTGACGGCTACGACGTCGTCGAGGCCGAGGACGGGGCGGTGGCCGTCGATCTCTTCGAGGAGTCGGGCCGTGCCGGAGGCGGTGAGCCGATCGACCTCGTGCTGCTGGACCTCATGCTGCCCAGGCTCAGCGGCACGGAGGTGTGCCGGCGGATCCGTCGGTCCTCCAACGTCCCGGTCATCATGCTCACGGCCAAGGACTCCGAGGTGGACAAGATCGTCGGCCTGGAGATCGGCGCGGACGACTACGTCACCAAGCCCTACTCCTACCGTGAGCTCGTCGCGCGCGTGCACGCCGTGCTGCGTCGTACCCGCGAGGAGGAGCCGGTCGTGCCCGTCATGGAGGCCGGCCGGGTGTCCATGGACGTCGAGCGGCACGAGGTGCGTGTGGACGGCGAGGTGGTGGCGATGCCGCTGCGCGAGTTCGAGCTGCTGGAGCTCTTCCTGCGCAACGCGGACCGGGTTCTCACGCGCGGGCAGATCATCGACCGGGTCTGGGGCGCTGACTACGTGGGTGACACCAAGACGCTGGACGTCCACGTCAAGCGGATCCGGGCCAAGATCGAACGTGAGCCCAGCGAGCCCACGCTCCTGGTGACGGTGCGCGGCCTGGGCTACAAGCTTGTCAGCCGGGGCTGAGCCGCACGGGGCCTTGTGGTGGGGGGGGGGCTGGCTCCTGGGCGGGCGTGGCCCTCACCGGTGCGGGTGCCGGCGACGGCGTTGCCCAGGGACGGCGGTGCCGCTCGCCAAAAGCCTTCCCTGCAGCGCGCAAGACCTCTCGCTGTGAGGAGAATCCCCTGGGATTTAGCGGTATTCCTGATAAACTGGGTACTCGCAGATCGGACTGGAGTGACGTCACCTATGACCTTTGAAGTCGGCGAGACCGTCGTCTACCCGCACCACGGTGCGGCCCGGATCATTGACATCCGCCAGCGCAAGGTGCGCGGCGAGGAGAAGACCTACCTACAGCTGGAGGTCGCTCAGGGTGACCTGACGATCCTCGTCCCGGCTGACAGCGTGGACTACATCGGTGTCCGTGATGTGGTTGACGCCGCTGGCCTGGAGAAGGTCTTTGACGTCCTGCGTGCGCCCCTGACCGAGGAGCCGACCAACTGGTCCCGCCGTTTCAAGGCCAACCAGGAGAAGATCGCCTCCGGCGACGTCATCAAGGTCGCCGAGGTCGTGCGTGACCTGTCCCGGCGTGACACGGACCGTGGCCTGTCTGCCGGTGAGAAGCGCATGCTGTCCAAGGCCCGTCAGATCCTCGTCTCCGAGCTGGCCCTGGCGGAGAAGACCGAGGAGGACGCCGCCGAGTCCAAGCTCGACGAGGTCCTTGCCTCCGGCACCGCTGCCTGACCCTTCCGTACAGACAACCTGTTCGTTAGTCGGACAACCCAAAACCTGGCATGTGGGTTGTCCGACTAACGAACAGGTTGTCTGTTCAGGGAGTGGGGTAGCGTGCTGGCCATGGCTGACATGCATCATGGCTCCGCTGTCGTCGCCGTCCTCACGGCTGCGGGCTCGGGCACACGGCTGGGAGCGCAGGTGCCCAAGGCGCTGGTGCCGCTGGCGGGAGAGAGCCTGCTACGCAGAGCCGCACGCGGCCTGTTGGACTCGGGGGTCGTCGACCACGTCGTGGTCACGGCACCGGCCGACCAGGTCAAGGTCTTCACAGCAGAGCTGGCCGGGCTAGGGGGAACGAGCCAGGCCACGGTCGAGGTCGTGGCCGGGGCGGCGACCTCCCGGCAGGCCAGCGTGGCGCGCGGGCTGGAGGCAGCGCTGCGTGCCTGCCCGCAGGCCCAGGTCGTCCTCGTGCACGACGCCGCCCGGGCGCTGACTCCGCCCGCCGTCACCCAACGGGTGGTCGCGGCGGTGCAGGCTGGCTACGACGCCGTCGTCCCGGCGCTGCCGGTTACCGATACCGTCAAGGAGGTCCGGGCCGCCGAGGAGGCGTCACCGTCCCCGGCGCAGACGGGTGCGGATCGTGCTGCCAGGCAGAGGCACGCTGACGACGGCGTGGAGCAGGTAGCGGCGACGCCGGACCGTACCCGCCTGCGGGCGGTCCAGACGCCGCAGGGCTTCGCGACGGAGACCCTGCTGGCAGCTCATCGCCTGGGTGCGGACCGTGCCGGTGACGAGGCGATCGCGGCCTCCGACGACGCCGGGCTGGTCGAGGCAGCGGGCGGCAGCGTCGTCGTCGTCCCCGGGGACCCCATGTCCCTCAAGGTGACCACGCCCCTGGACCTGGCCCTGGCCCAGCTGCTCCTGGAGAGATGACGGGCGGCGACGCGGCACAGGATCGTCACCGCGAAGTCACTGCCCGGCAACCGGTAAGGCCCTAGGCTCACCGTATGACCCCCATGAGCCGGACGGCTGATCCCCACGAGAACGACGGCCCCCACGCTGGTTCCCTCCCCGAGGCCGAGCCGCGGCCGTACGCGGGCTCGACCCGCCCGGGCGGCTCGCGCCGCTGGCTGACATGGCCTGTGGTGGCCTGGGGCCTGTGGGACTGGGGCTCGGCGGCATTCAACGCCGTCATCACCACTTTCGTCTTCACGGTCTACCTCACGAGCTCGGCCTTCGGCGACAAGGACGTCACCGAGTCCTCCCTCTCGCTCGGCCTGACCATCGCGGGAGCGTGCATCGCCCTGCTCGCTCCTGTCACTGGGCAGCGCTCCGATCGCGCTGGACGGACCATCTTCTGGCTGGGGGCCTATACCGCTGTTGTGGTGGCGATCAGCGCAGGCTTGTTCTTCGTCCTGCCGGCGCCTGGTTACCTGTGGCTCGGGATCACGCTGCTGGGCGTGGGCAACGTCTTCTTTGAGCTGGCCTCGGTCAACTACAACGGGCTGCTTGCCTCGCTCGCCCCCAAGGACAAGGTCGGTGCGGTCTCGGGCCTGGGCTGGGGGATGGGCTACCTCGGCGGGATCGTGCTGCTGCTCATCCTCTTCGTCGGCTTCATCAACCCTGAGGTGGGCTGGTTCGGGGTGACCAGTGAGAACGGGCTCAACGTGCGCGCGGCCATGCTCGTGGCTGCGGCCTGGTTCGGGCTCAGCGCGATCCCGGTGCTCCTGACCCAGTCCGGACGGGGAGTGCGCCGGTACCGACAGGACGAGGCTGACGACGACGTGCGTGGGAGTGAGCGCAGCCAGGCTGCGATGGAGTCTGAGCCAGCGGTCCTTCAGGGGCGTGCGGTCAAGGCACGACGTGAGTCTCTGTGGGCCTCATACAAGAGGCTGTGGCGCACCCTGGTGGCGCTGTACCGCAGCCACCCGGAGGTGCTGTGGTTCCTCCTGGCCGCGGCGGTCTTCCGTGACGGGCTGGCTGGAGTGTTCACCTACGGTGGGATCATCGCCCAGAACACCTTCGGCTTCAGCAGCTCCGACGTCATCATCTTCGCTATTGCCGCCAACGTCGTGGCAGGGGTCGCCACGATTATCTCGGGACGGTTGGATGATCTCCTCGGTCCGAGGCGTGTGATCCTGGGATCGCTGGGGATCCTGGTGGTGGCTGGGATGCTGGTCTTTCTCCTGCACGACGGCGGAGCAGCGGTCTTCTGGGCGCTTGGGCTCACGCTGTCGGCCTGTGTGGGGCCGGCCCAGTCCGCGGCACGTTCCTTCCTGGCGCGAGTGATTCCGACCGGGCGCGAGGGTGAGATCTTCGGGCTCTACGCGACGACGGGTCGCGCGGTCTCCTTCCTGGCGCCGGCGATGTACGGGCTGTTCATCTGGATCGGCAAGAGCGTGGTAGGCGGTGAGGCCAGCTATTGGGGGATCCTCGGCATCGTGGCGGTGCTGGGCGCTGGGCTGGTGCTCATGCTGCGAGTGGGTGACCCTGCTGGGCACATTACGGAGCTGGACTGAGCCGGGCCTGCGGGCAGGCGGGGCGGGCTGTAGCGACGCGGGAGACGGACCGACGATCAAAGGTGGGGACTGGGGCGGAAGTCGGCGAGGGAGCGGTTGATGAACTCGGCTCGGTGGAGGTGCTCGTCAGGCATTTTTACCTATCTGGCCAGCGATGTGTCCGATGCGATCGTGTGCGGCAGATGGCCCGTCAGTGCAGATCCTTGGTCTCCAGAAGGCCGAGACTGTGCAAGAGGTGAGGCATCGTGGTGGAAGGGGAAGACCCCTGGCTTCCTTTCTGCGGCAACTCAGCATCAGGTAGGTGGCACTGCTGAGCAGCGATTGCAGCGTTCTCCCAGGGGAAGGATCCTGCGAGCTTCTTGGCGTCTTGTGCTGACAGGCCCGTCAGAGTGAGGTAGTGCCGCTGCGCGTCCTTCTGGTCCGTGTAATGGCGCACGGGTGCGTAGTGCGCATTGAGCCAGACCTCGAAGCACGGTACGGAGATGACTGGAGTAACGGTTGTGCGTTTTGTGCACAACTGACGGCACCGCGTGATGATGCTCGATCGATCAACTCCGTCGTGGTCGATGATGATCCATACCTCGGCGAATGCGGAGATGTCTGAGCGATCAAGCTCCTCAAGGACAGTCTGTGGCTCACCGGGAATGAACCTTGTAGTGAGAGAGAACCGCTTGCGATCGACTCGTTGCTTGAGGTCGTCGAGATATGTCTTCTCAGTTACCTGGCCGTTGGTGACGAGAAGGATGGTTCGCCGCTCTTGGCGAGGTGGCCGTCTCTTCGAGCGGGAACGCTTCATCTCGGCTCCTCATGCGTGAGGGCTCGGCGAATGGGTGAGAGGTCAACGATCGGGATCGCACCGAATGCTCCGGCAAGGTACTGCTTCTGCTTGTTCGTCCCGCGGCGCAGACTGTCAAAGTCCGCAAGAGAGAATATCTCGCTCTGGCCTGCCAGGTTCTTCTCACACATCCAGACCTCTCCAGCCTCAAGCAGCTGTGTGGGAGAGTTTGCGAGCAAGGTAGCGTCATGAGTGGTGAAGATGAGCTGTGCGCCCAGAGGATTGAGATCAGGGTCTTTGAACATCTCCACCAGTGTGGCTACGAGTGTAGGGTGAAGACTGGCGTCAAGCTCATCGATCAGGAGAGTCTTGCCTTCATGTAGTGCCTCGATGGAGGGGCCGACCGTGGCGAGCCAGGTGAGCGTGCCTTGGCTCTGGGCTTGCAGCGGCAGTGAGTGCGTGTGCCCATCGGGACCTCTGTGGAGGAAGCTGAGGGAACGTCCGAGCATCTCTCTCACGGCCTCGGGGATCTCGACCTCCTCACCATTGGCCGCCTGAAGGAGGCGGCGGAGGGAGTCAAGGGCCTCGGAGGGTACCTCTTTCTCCTCTAGCTCAACTGAGGCGATACCGAGGTCTGCGCTGTGTGCGACGGCGTCAGATAACGTGTTCCACCAGGTGGGGCGCTCCGCGAGGCGACGCATGAGCCAGGTCAGGCGCGCCGAGCGCTCCTCGTCGCTGTGGTGAATTGTGCGGATCTCGCTGAGGGTATGTGCGATGGGGGCGAGAGTGGCGTGCTGGTATCGCAAGGCCATGGCGAGGAACAGGTCCTGGGCTGTGGTGATCCGGCGTACCTCCTGAGTTGCTCCTCGAAGAGAGGGGCCGGCCTTGATGGTGAGCTTAGTGTCTGGCGTCTGTTGGGTGCGGACAAAGAGCTTGCGCGAGTAGGGCTGGGCCCACAGCTCCTCTCGGGTAATGCCCCAAGGCTGCGCCTCAACGCGGTACTCGTAGCGCTGGTCCTCATGAATGAACTCGACAGCGTAGGAGGTGGCTGAATTCAGATTCGCATCGCTCAGGGAGTAAGGCTGGTGCAGGAGGGCTCGTTGTCCGGAGAGGCTAGCGACAAGGCAGTCGATGGCTCCGAGAAGCGTGGACTTGCCAGAGGCGTTGGCTCCAAAGATGGCCGCGACCCTCCAAGTCGAGGTGGCCCAGGAAGCTCCCTGATGGGGGCGCACAGTCTTGAGTGACGGGTGGATGAGGTCAAGCGTGGCCTCGTTGGCGAAGCAGCGGAAGTTCTCAGCCGAGAAGGAGAGCAACATGTCGGCAAGTATATAGATCTCTAGTAAAAAAGGGAAGATTTTTTCGAAAATAGGCGATCTATGAGCTGTTGCGGCCTAGGGTCGTCCTCATCCCATGCTCTGGTCGTCAAGCACTCGCCCAGATGAGCCTCGTGTGTCGTGGGCTGAGATACGTCGCGGGCCGATAGCACTGGTGTGGTGCTACCGGCCCGCGGGTAGGAGCTGTTCTCAGCGGTTGGAAAAGTGTGAGTCGAAGGCGGCCTCAGGCAGGTCGTAGACGTGCTCGCGGGCGTACCTCAGGGCCAGGGGCGCGCCGTGGAGACGGTCCATGCCGGAGTCCTCCCACTCGATCGAGATCGGGCCGGTGTAGCCGATCTGGTTGAGGGTACGGAAGTAGCCATCCAGGTCAGCGTCTCCCAGGCCGGCGGAGACAAAGGTCCAGCCACGGCGTGGGTCGTCCCAGGACAGGTGGGAGGACAGGCGGCCGTTTCGGCCGTCGAAGTGGGTCTTGGTGTCCTTGCAGTGGACGTGGTAGATGCGGTCGGCAAAGTCGGTCAGGAAGACAGCGGGGTCGATTCCCTGCCAGATCATGTGGGAGGGGTCCCAGTTGATGCCGAAGGCGTCACGGTGGTCGATGGCCTCAAGCGTGGCCTTGGTGGTCCAGTAGTCGTAGGCGATCTCGCTGGGGTGAACCTCAAGGGCGAACTTCACGCCCTCGGAGTCGAAGACGTCCATGATGGGGTTGAAGCGGCGCGCGAAGTCCTCGTAGCCGTCGGCGATGACGTCGGAACCGACCGGCGGGTACATGGCCACGTACTTCCAGATCTTGGATCCGGTGAATCCGGTGACGACCTCGGCGCCGAGCTTGGCGGCGACGCGGGCGGTCAGCTTGAGCTCTTCGGCGGCGCGCTCGCGGATACCCTCGGCGTCGGACTCGCCCTCGCCCCACACGCGGTCGCCGACGAGCCCGCGGTGACGGAAGTCGATGGGATCGTCACAGATGAGCTGGCCGGTGGAGTGGTTGGAGATGGCGTAGCAGCTGAGATTGTGGCGTGCCAGGCGGTCTTTCCACTCCTGGCAGTAGGCGTCGTCCTCGGCGGCGCGGTAGACGTCAAGGTGGTCGCCGGCGACGGGAACCTCGAGGCCGTCGAAGCCCCACTGCTCGGCGAGAGCACACACCTCCTCAAAGGGGAGATCGACCCACTGGCCGGTGAAGAGGTTGATGTTCCTAGGCATGACACTGCTCCTTCGCAGGGTGAGCGCGACCGCGGTGCGGTGGTCGGTGACGCCGTCGCGGTGCGGTGGGATGCCTTGACGCTATGGCGTGGTCCTTGGCCAGAGGGAGGGGGACGACTGCCGCTTTTGCGCTGGCCGTGCAGAAGGGGGTGGTGGGTCGCCGTCGATCACTGCCCCGGTTCCCACCCCGGTATCAGGCCGATGTCTCCTTTGCGAACAGGGCGTCAACAGCAAGGATTGCGGCTCCGTGCCGCTCGTCCTGAGCCTCGTGGTTGCCGGCGATGATCTCTAGGCCTTGGGTTGCCAGGGTCAGTGCCCGTTCGCGCACAATCCGCTCCGCGGCGGTGACGAACAGGGGACAGCCCTCGGGCAGAGGCCCGGCCAGCACCACGCGCCGGGGGTTGAAGAAGCTCACCACCATGGCCAGCGCCTGCCCGACGGCGGTGGCTGAGCGCACCACGAGCGTCAGGCACTCAGTGTCCCCGGCAGCCACACCGCTGACGATATCGTCCAGGCCCAGCGCCCCGCTGCTGTGCAACCGCCCCTTCAAGTGAGGGCTCAGCCCGTCCTTCGCGGCACGCCGCGCGTCACGCAGCAGCGCCCACCCTCCGGCGACTGCCTCGAGGCAGCCAGTGCGTCCGCACCGGCACACCACATTGTCAGCCTCAGTGACTCTGACGTGGCCGATGTCCCCGGCAGCACCGTCGGCCCCACGGTGGATGTGACCACCTGACATCAGTCCTGCCCCAATGCCTGTCCCGAAGTGCACGTACAAGATGTCCCCGGGGTCGCGGTGTCGTTGGGCTGGCAGGGAGGTGGCGTAGCCCAGAAGCATGGTGTTGACGTCGTTGTCGACGACGACGCCGACCCCTAGCCGCTGCTCGAGCCAGCCGCGCACATCGAAACCGTCCCAACCGGGCATGATCGGGGGTGCCGTGGGCCGGCCGGTGAGGTGGTTGATAGGGCCGGGGAGGGAGACGCCTGCTCCCCACACCGTGCGGGCGGCGTCGGGCAGGCCGGCTTGCATGTCCTCGAAATCACTCAGCGCCTGCGTGAAGGTCGCCTCCGGCCCGTCAGAGATCTGCCATGGGCGGGTGCGTGAGCTCAGTGTGCGTCCGCCCAGGTCAGTGACCGCCAGCATGAGGGTCTCAGAATGAACACCGATGACGAGGATGCGGCCGGTCTCCTGGCAGAAGCGCCACGTCTGCGGAGCCCGTCCTCCCGTGGACGGGGCTGAGCCGTCAGGCACCAGGAGGCCGGCCTCGATGGCCGTGCCTACGAGTGCGGAGACCGTGTTGCGCCCCATGCCTGTTCGTCTGGCCAGCTCCTGGCGGGTCAGTGCCTGGTGGGTGCGCACAAGGTTGGCGATGGTCAGGACGTCCGGATCGATGGTGGACAGGACACTCGGCATGGATGCCTTCTCTCTCAGGAAGTCTGACGTCCTCCACTGTAATGATCGGGTTCGTGCTGGGGGGTCGATTCTTTCGTCCCATTGGTGCAAAAGCATGCTGCTGGCTGCTGGCGTGTGACAAGGCTGGTTTCGTACCTTCATGAGCGTCCGACTCACCTCGGAGTGATGCGGCTATCGCGCCTCGGCTCACCTGCTGTTGCGTCTGCCGGCCGCACCGGTCACCCCAATGACGGGCAGGGCTGGGAAAGGAGAACTCATATGACGATCAAGACGGGCGTGTCGCTGTACTCGCTCCAAGATGCCTATGGGCGCGGTGGACTTGGTGTGGATGGAGTGCTTGACGCCGTCGTGGACACGGGGGCGCAGGGCGTGGAGATCCTCAGCGACCAGATGGTCCGTGGCGCGGCGAACGCCACGGACGAGACTGTTGCAGCGTTTAACGCGAGCCTGGACCGTTCAGGTCTGGAGCGCGTCTCCAACGACATCTTCATCAACTCCTCGCTGTACAAGAACCGCTGGCTGACTATTGAGGAGCAGTGCGAGCTGCTCAGTGCTGACCTGCGTCTGACTCACCGCCTGGGATTCCACCTCGTGCGTGTGGTCTCCCAGACCGACCCTGCTGTGATCCGCCGGGTCCTGCCGCTGGCAGAGAAGCTTGACATCACCCTGGCCGTTGAGGTCCATGCGGGCATGAGCTTTGACCACCCGATGACAGCGGCCTGGATCAAGGAGATGAAGGAGGTGGACTCCCCGCTGGTCGGGCTTGTGGTGGACTTCGGGATCTACTGCCAGCGTCACCCGCGCGTCTCCACCCGTTACTTCCGTGAGCTCATGGGGGTGGATGAGAACGTCATCTCCTACATCGATGACATTTTCGCCTCCGGCTCTGACCCTCGTCAGGCCTTCCCCCGTAACCCCAGCAACCCGGATGACTACGAGTTCCCGGAGGAGCTCTCGCGTCACTTCCACACCTTCCAGGACCGTTTCTACGCGATGATGGCCACCGGGTACGAGAACACGAGCTTGGACACCCTGGATGAGTTTGCCCCCTACATCAAGTCCTTCCACGGCAAGTTCTGGGAGATGACACAGGACGGGGAGGAGTACTCCATCGACTACGGACGCATTTTCACCCGCCTCAACCAGATTGGCTGGGACGGCTTCGTCTGCTCGGAGTACGAGGGACAGCGCTTCGTGCTTCCGGGCGAGCAGATCCGCGACCTGGAGCAGGTGCGCGCCCACCAGGACATGATGTCGCGCCACCTGGGTGACGGCGTGCAGGGAAAGTAAGGACAGACCATGTTTGACGGATACATTTTCACCGCTGGTTCCTTGACCAATGTGCCAGATCCGCAGTCGGATGAGGCGCTGGGCTTTGAGATGCGCACCCGTGTGCCCTACTACCGGGGAATCCCGCTGTCGATGGTGCACGACGTCGAGGTGGAGGTTGACGGCGAGGCCGTGCCCCGGGAGGACATCCGTTTCACCGCTGATGGTGGTGAGCACTGGTTCACCTTGGCTGAGATGGAGACTGTGACGTCCTTCCGCTGGGAGTACGAGGACGAGGCAGTGGTCCGTGTCCTGCGCCCGGGTGGGCTCAGCACGGGCGAGCATGAGGTGCTGCTGCGGGTGTCGGTACGTGTGGCCTACATCCCGGTGCCCTTCTCCGGACAGATGCGTCGGACGGTGACGATCGAGGCGTAAGGCAGATGTGGGCAAGGCGTCAGGACACGGCGGACAGCGAAGGAAGACGGGCGATGCGGCAGTCACGCGGGGCGCAGGGGATCCAGCACGTTCAGGTGGCGGGGGTCCCGCGGTTGCTGCTGGGCGGCCAGCTGCACAACTCCACGTCCTCGGACCTGGAGCGCGCTCGTGACGTCTTCGACACGGTGGTGGCCCTGGGAGGCAATGCCGTGACGGCTACCGTGTCCTGGCACCTCGTTGAGCCGGAGGAGGGGTGTTTCGTCTTCGACGGCGTCACTGCCCTGGTCGAGATGGCGGCGGAACGGGGACTGGCTCTGACCCTGCTGTGGTTTGGGGCGTTCAAGAACGCTGCCTCCACCTATGCACCACGGTGGGTGCGCGCGGACTGCACGAGGTTTGTGCGCGCTGAGCCGGTTGGCGCTCGGGGCGACTCGGCTTTTGCCCGGCCGGGGACACCGGTGCTCTCAGTGTTCTCGCCGCGGCTGCGGGCGGCTGACCGCGCTGCCTTCGAGGCTCTGGCGGCGCACCTGTCCTCATGCGGTGCGGCTGCCGACGACGGTGGCCCGCTGGTGATGGTCCAGGTGGAGAACGAGACCGGTCTGTTGGGCGGATCGCGTGATGGCAGCGTGCCGGCCCGTGCCGCCTGGCAGGCGCCGGTGCCGAGCGACCTGGTGGACTACCTGGCCGCCCACGAGGGCAATGAGGACCATAGCGGCGCACTCCTGGACGCCTGGGTTGACCGGGGGCGCCGTCGTTCAGGCTCCTGGACTGAGGTCTTCGGGGAGGGCGAGTACACGGACGAGGCCTTCATGGCCTGGGGATTCGCCTCGTACTGTGAGGAGCTGGCTGCCGCGGCCGCCCGGGTGCTGCCGGTGACGTACTACGCCAACGCGTGGCTTGGTCCGCAGCCCGGACAGGAGCACCCGGGGCAGTACCCCTCGGGTGGGCCGGCGTCGGGCGTCATTGACGTGTGGAAGGCGGCTGCTCCGAGCCTGGCGCTGGTGGCCCCGGACGTCTATACGGACGACGTCCGTTCGGCTGTCGCGCCGTACCGACGTCTGGACAACCCCCTTCTGCTGCCCGAGAGCCGCCTGGCGGTGGGTAACCTTGTGTGGGCTGTGGGATGCGGTGCGATTGGCGTCAATGTCTTTGGCGTTGACGACGTGCGTCATGACGGTCAGGTGGCGGATCTGTATCACCTGCTGGCTGGGGCGGAGAGGATCATTGTGACCGCCCAGCGTGAGGGGCGGATCCGTCCGGTGCTCCTTGAGCCAGGACAGAGCCAGGTCGTGGAGCTCGGAGGGCTGCGCTGGTCAGCCCGGGGATCGGCGGACGTACTGCGGGCAATGTTCCTGGACGCAGGTGTGCAGGTGCGCACGGAGGCTGAAGGCCTGCGAGACGAGACGACGGAAGGCGCGTTGGTTCCCTCCCCGCCTGATATGCGTGCAATGGGTCTGCTGGTTGAGCTGGGTCCCGATGAGGTCCTGGTCATTGGTCAGGGACTCGTGCTGGAGCCCTCGGGGCTGGAGGGCGAGCTGGTGGAGATCGACGACGCCGTCGAGGGATGCTACCGCGATGGCGTGTGGCAGCCAGGCCGCAATCTCAATGGTGACGAGCGCTTGAACCTACTGCCCCTGGACCGGCTGGCGATGGTGAGAGTCACGGTGCTGCGGCGTGGTGACATGCCTGGTGAAGCCCCATTACCCTGAGCCCCGATTCCCATGGGGAGCACCTGCGATCCTGTTGCAGGGTAGGGGCTCAGCGGTGTGGCGTTGTACGTGTGCTCGATGCTGGTGTCATCCGTCTTGGCGGCGGTGCTTGAGGAGGGCTTCAACTCCCACCGGGGTGGCGTGGGGCAGCCAGGAGTAGAGCACGTGGGGGTTGAGGATGCGCTCGGTTGCAAGGGCGCACGCTCCGACGAGGGAGTCGTCAGTACCTCCCATCCGGATGCGTAGACGCGCTGCCGTGACCGGTAGGACCCTCTGGCTCATTGACTGGGTGACGACGGTGCGCACGTAGTCCCCGGCGATGGCGATGTCACCGCCGAGGATGACCTCTCCCGGGTTGTAGGTGGTGGCGAGGACGGCGAGCACAGTGGCAAGCTTGTCTGCTGCCTCGGTGACGATACGACGGCACACTCGGTCACCTTGTGCGACCCCGCGGAAGACGTCGCGATCATGGATGACGTTGCGCTCACTCATGACCTCACGCAAGTAGGGGGAGGAACGCAGGGCCTGCGCAGTGGAGGCAGTGGCCTCCATGGCGCCCCCCGAGACGTGGGTCTCAAGGCAGCCGCGCCGGCCGCAGCGGCACCGTGAGCCTCCTGCGCCGGAGATCTGGATGTGGGCGATCTCCCCGGAGGCCGCGCCGACGCCGCGGTGGACCTGTTCGGAGGAGACGATCCCCATTCCCAGTCCCAGGGAGAGGCGGATGTAGAGCAGGTCCTTCGGAGCGCCGATGCGCGTGGAGGCTGCCAAGGCAAGGGTATTGACCTCGTCGTCGACCCAGACGCTCAGGCCGAGTGCCTGGGTCAGGCGGGAACGAATGGGGAAACCGGTCCAGTCGGAGTCGCCGTCAGCCGCCCCGGTGACAGGGGGGACGATGCTGCCGTCACGAAAGTCGACGGGGATGGGCAGTGAGACCCCAACGGTCCAGGGACCGGGAAGGTCGGGACGGCAGTGGCGTAGCTCCTCCAGGTGGTGCTGGGCGGAGGCGAGCACGGTGTGGGGCCCGTCCAGGAGTCCCTCATCCCAGGTCGCGCGCTCGACAACTGTGCCCCCCAGTGTCATGAGTGCTGCGGTGGAGCGCCGGTAGGACACGGCGAGAACCAGGACGGTGGCGACATCGGGATTGAATCGCCACATCTGAGGGGCGCGCCCTCCGGTGGATACACCGCGTCCTGCGGGAACGAGCACCCCGATCTCGGTCAGGGTCTGCAACCGCCGGTCAACGGCGTTGCGCCCCATGGTCAGGGTCTCGGCGAGGTCGGCGCGGGTCAGGCCGGAGGGGTAGCGGCGGGTCTCGCGGATGATCTCCGCGAGCTGGGTGACATGGACGAATGAGATGCCGCGTGTGGTGGCGGGTGGGGGCGTCTCGTGGGCGGTCACATTGTGAGTGTACGTGTCTTGTGGGGCAAGAAGCTGACTCCATATGCACCTGACGTGCAAAAGTAGCGACCTGAATGCTTGCTGTGCACTCTGACGGTGCGTTGACTGAAGGAAGAACGCCGCGAGGGCAGGTGACATTGATGTCCGCCCTCGGGAGTTCCGGGCACAGCAGCCCGCCTCTCACACCACAGAAAGGCCTGTCATGGCGTCCCAGTCAGTGACCGCACCGCGCAAGGGTGGCCAGGTCCCCCTGAAGGAGAAGGTCTCCTTCGCCTTTGCCGAGTTCGGCTCCCAGTTCATCTGGACCACCGTCGGCTCCTACCTGCTGGCGTTCTACACCGACGTCGCACTGATCGCTCCCGTCGTCGCAGGCAACATCCTGTTGATCGCCCGTATCCTCGACGGGGTCCAGGACCTTGCCTTCGGCTACGTCGCCGAACGTACCAACTCGCGCTGGGGCCGTTTCCGCCCCTACGTCATCTTCGGTGCTCCGGTCCTGTCCATCACCATGGTCCTGGCCTTCTGGATGCCTTTCCACGGCACCAGCGCGAAGGTCGTCTGGGCGGGCGTGACCTACGTGCTGCTCTGCTTCGCCTACACCGTGGCCAACATGGCCTACGGCTCCCTGGCCGGCGTCATGACCACTGACTCTGGTGAGCGTGTCACGCTCAACTGGATCCGCGCGCAGGGATCAACTGTCGCCCAGCTCATCCTCAACGTGGGCACCCCGTTGCTGCTGGTCTACTTCGCCGGCCAGGCTGCGGGGGAGAAGGGGTACGACTCCCGCTCCTTCATCATCACGATGAGCCTGTATGCCCTCATCGCCCTGCCGATGTTCCTCATCACCGGATTCACAGTGCGTGAGCGCATCACCCTGACGCCGGAGCAGAAGAAAGTCAGCTTCCTGGACACCGTCAAGGCCGTGGTGACCAACGGTCAGCTCATGATCGTCTTCCTCTTCCTCCTGCTCAACCTCGTGGGCCTGTTCGGGCGCATCGGCGTCATGTTCTTCTACTGCGTCAACGTGCTGGGAAGCCCGGTCCTCATGGCACCGGTCATGCTGGCCTTCTCGATCGGCAACATGGTGGGGCAGCTGGTCTTCCCTCCCTTTGCGCTCAAGGTCGGTAAGCGCACCATGATCGTCACCTCTCTCGTCCTGTCAGCGGTCTTCCTCATGGCGATCTTCGTGGTCGGTGACTCGATGGGGATGGCGGTGCTCTACGTCCTGCAGTTCTGCTACGGCGCCTCAGGTTTCGCGGCCCCGGTCGCCCTGTCCATGGTTCCTGACGCCGTCGACTACTACGAGCTCAAGACCGGTATCCGCGCTGACGGCACCTCCTACGCCGCAGTCTCCCTGGCTACCAAGATCGCCTCGGCCATCGGTGGCGCCTTCACCCTGTACATCATGGGCTTCTTCGGCTACGACGGCGCCGCCCAGCAGCAGACGGCACAGGCCATCAACGGCATCAATATCGCCGCCAACCTCATGCCTGCCGCCTTCGCGCTGGTCGCCGTCATCCCGCTGTTCTTCTGGAAGCTGTCCACCAGGCGCATGGAGGAGGTCTCCGCCGAGCTCGACGCCGTACGCGCCGTCCGTGCTGAGCAGCTCGAGCACACTCAGGACTAAGTCACGTACCCCCGCGTGCCGGGCTGAGGTGACAGGCAGGTCCCTCAGCCCGGCATCCCGTACCCTTCCCGTTTCCGCACCGCCCCCGCACCCCTCAGGAGCCCACCGTGCCACCTTCACCCTCCGACCAGCTGACCGACTCCCAGCGCAGCCGCGTGGAGGAGATCCTCGCCGCCCTCACCTGGGAGGAGAAGCTGAACCAGGTCCAGATCACCTTCAAGATGAGCCAGGAGGAGTGCCTGGAGGCGGCCCGGTCAGGCATTGGTGCCCTGTTCTGGCCAGGCGACGCTGCCACGACCAACGCCGTCCAGCGCGCCGCCGTCGAGGAGTCCCAGCACGGCATCCCGCTGCTCATCGGCCTGGACGTCATTCACGGCCAACGCACCACCTTCCCCACGTCACTGGCCATGGCCGCTACGTTCACCCCCGAGGTCGCCCGCACCTGCGCCCAGGTCAGCGGGGCCGAGGCCCGATCCGGCGGAGTGACCTGGACCTTCTCGCCCATGGTGGACATCTCCCGGGACCCGCGCTGGGGGCGTGTCGCGGAGGGATTCGGGGAGGACCCGCTGCTCACTGGTGCCATGGGGGTAGCCATGGTGGAGGGCTACCAGCACGAGCGCCTGGACGAGCCCGGCACACTGGTGGCCACGGCCAAGCACTTCATCGGCTACGGCGCCGCTGAGGGGGGACGTGACTACAACACCGTCGACATGTCCGATCAGCGCCTGCGCGCCACCTACCTGCCGCCCTTCGAGGCCGTCGTTGACGCGGGCGCCGGATCCGTCATGGCCTCCTTCAACACGATCAACGGACGCCCCGTCCACGCCAACCACCGCCTGCTTACTGACCTGCTCAAGGACGGGCTCGGCTTCACGGGCGTCGTCGTCGGGGACGCCAGCGGCGTCGAGAACCTCGTGCCCCACGGCATCGTCAACGACCTCGCAGAAGCCGCCACCACCTCACTGCTCGCCGGACTCGACGTCGAGATGGGCGCCCACCTCTATGACCCCGTCACGCGTCCGGACGCTCCCGCCCTGCTGGACCCGGACGATCCGGATCTGGTGGCCCGCGTCGATGACGCCGTACGCCGGGTCCTCGCCCTCAAGATGGCGCTCGGGCTCTTCGACAACCCCTATGTGGACGCCGGTGCCGAGATCACTGCTCCCACGGCCGCGCACCTGGAGGCGGCGCGACGGGCCGCCGAGCGCGCTCCCGTCCTGCTGACCAATGACGGCACCCTGCCCTTGCGCCCGGGACTGCGCCGCATCGTGCTCGCGGGCCCGGGCGCCACCAGCACGGACCACCTGGGCGCGTGGGTCCAGCACTTCGCGGCCTCGCCGACGATGAGCCTGGCCGACACGCTGCCGGCCGCCCTGGCGGCCAGCGCCGAGGCCGCAGGCACTGAGCCGCCCGAGGTGAAGGTCCTCGGCGGAGGAGACCCCCTGGCTGTCTCGCCCTACGAGATTAAGGAGCTCAGCGATGCCGCGGCGGGCGCTGACGTCGTCGTCCTGGTGCTTGAGGAGCCGAGCCAGCTGACGGGGGAGGCCACCTCCCGGGCGGACCTGCGTGTACCTGGAGGCCAGGAGGACCTTGTCCACGCCGCTGTGGCCACCGGTACGCCGGTGGTGGTGGTCCTGGTGAGCGGCCGCCCGCTCGTGACCGAGGACTGGATCGAGGAGCCTGCCGCGGTGCTGGCCACCTGGCACCTGGGGACCACCGCGCCCGAGGTCATCGCTGACCTCCTCACCGGTGCCGTCAGCCCTTCGGGCCGTCTCCCCATGACCTTCCCCCGGTCGGTGGGACAGCTCCCGGCCGCCTATGACGCCCACGAGAGCACTGGCCGCCCGGCCACGCGCGGTGGAGAGATGACCAAGCCGGCCTTTGACATGGGTCTGGACGGGCCGGCCAACCTCCAGGAGTTCTTCACCTCCAAGTACCGTGACCTCGAGCTCGGCCCCCGCTTCCGATTCGGCCACGGCCTGAGCTACACACGCTTCAGCTACACCGGTGCCGCCCTGTCTCGCTCAAGCGTCCCCGTCGCTGAGCTGTCCGACGGCGAGGGTGTGGACGTCACCGTCACTGTCACCAACACCGGGGACTGTGACGGCGATGAGGTGGTCCTCCTCTTCACCCGCGATGTCGTCGCCAGTCTCGCCCCCGCCGTGCGCCGCCTCGCCGGCTTCGCCCGCGTGAGCCTCGCTGCCGGACAGTCCACCGAGGTCACCCTGCGCCTGGAGCACCGCCACCTGGCCCTGTGGGACGACGACGGCTCCGGCTGGCGCGTCGAGCCCGGCGACTTCGAGATCCGCCTCGGTGCCGACCCCGACGCCACCCCGCTCACCCTCACCGTCACCGCCTGAGCGCCCCTACCGGCAGACAAGAGAGCCACAATGCCCACTGCACGCATCAACGGCACGACCCGTGACGGCGCTCCCGTCGTCCTCAACGACGCCCCCGAGAAGCTCGGACGCCTGGCGGGCGTCCACGCCGAGCGCGTCCACGTCCTTAACGGCCTGCCGCCGCGAGGCCCTGCCTTCACCGCCGCCCACCAGGCCCAAGCCGACCTCTACGACCGGCCCGTTGAGCCCACCGACCTGCCCGAGGTCGAGCGGCGGGACGAAGTCGCCCCCGGACCCCACGGCGAGGTGCCCGTGCGCATCTACACCCCGTACCGCATGGCCGAGCCCGATGCCGAGGGCCGGCGCGGCGCCGTCGTGTGGATCCACGGGGGCGCGTTCATCTTCGGCGACCTCGACACGGTTGAGGCCGACCACACGGCCGCCCGCCTCGCCGATGCCACGGGGTTACCCGTCATCAGCGTCGGCTATCGGCTTGCCGGCGGTGGCGTGCACCATCCCGTGCCCCATGACGACTGCTGGGCTGCCTACCGGTGGGTGCGCGACGGCGGCCACGGCCTGCCCACCGACCCTGAGCGCGTCGTCGTCGGCGGAGGCTCTGCCGGCGCCTGCCTCGCCGCCTCCGTCGGCCTCCACGGGCGCGACGCCGCCCTCGCCCCCGCGGGGGTCCTGCTCATCTACCCGCTCCTCCACTACCCACTGACCGAGCCGAGCGAGGAGCTCACTGCTGTCCTCGACACCCTGCCGCCGCTCCTCTACGCCGGGCCCGAGGCGAGCCGGGTGCACAACGACGAGCTCATGGCGATCCTCCTCGGCCCCGCCATGACCGACGTCGAGCATCTCGACTACGCCATGCCCGGCAACGCCGACGACCTCACCGGCTACCCGCGCACCTACATCGAGAACTGCGAGTGCGATGAGCTGCGCGCCTCCGGCGAGCGTTTCGCCGCCCAGCTCGCTGAGGCCGGCGTCGACGTCGAGACCCACACTGTGGCCGGCGAGACCCACGGGCACCTGTCCGTCCCCGGGCTGCCCTCCGCCAAGACCACCTGCGCGCACGCCGCCGCCTTCATCACCGACGTCGTCCACTGAGCACACGAGGAATCACCATGAGCACCACTCCCGCCTGGGGCCACAGCATCGAGAACCAGCGCCGCGCCAACCTCGGCGACGGTACCTACCGCAACCCCGTCATGGGCGGTGACTACCCCGACCCGACGGTCCTGCGCGTGGGGGAGCGCTACTACCTCACCTTCTCCTCCTTCGAGTCCAGCCCCGCCCTGGTGCTGTGGCGCTCCGACAACCTCGTTGACTGGGAGCCCGTCGGCCACGCCTGCCCCGAGCCCTGGGGCAGCGTCTTCGCCACCGACCTGGTGGAGCACGAGGGCCGCTTCTACATGTACATCCCCTTCATGCCAACCTCCTGGTCCACGGTGGACGCTCCCACGATCGCCGTCATGTGGGCCGACGATATCGAGGGCGAGTGGCACGGGCCCGTTGACCTCGGCCTGCGTGGCTACATCGACCCCGGTCACGCCGTCGGCGAGGACGGTCAGCGCTACCTCTTCCTCAACGGCGTCGATCGGGTGCGTCTGAGTGATGACGGCCTGGCCACCGCCGGGCCCGTCGAGCACGTCTACGACGGCTGGCACTATCCCGAGGACTGGGTCGTCGAGGCCTACTCCCTCGAGGGCCCCAAGCACGTCGTGCGAGACGGCTGGCACTACCTCGTCTCCGCCGTCGGCGGCACCGCAGGGCCGGCCACGAGCCACATGATTATCGTCGCCCGCTCGCGCAGCATCGACGGGCCCTGGGAGAATATGCCGACCAACCCGCTCGTGCGCTGCACTGACCCCGCCCAGCCCTGGTGGTCGCGCGGGCACGGCACCCTCCTCGAGGGCCCTGGGGGCCAGTGGTACGTCGTCTACCACGCCTACGAGAACGGCGCCCAGGGCCTGGGCCGCCAGATTCTCCTCGAACCCGTCGACTGGACCGATGACGGCTGGCCCGTTGCCCGAGGCGGCGACCTGCGCAAGCCCCTGCCGCTGCCCGGCGGCGGCAGGGAGCAGCGCCCTCACGGCTTTGCGCTCTCCGACGACTTCACCCGGCTCGCCTGGGGCTGGCGCTGGACCTTCGACCAGCCTGGGGCCGACGAGACCGAGCGCGCCGTCCTGACTGACGGCGGTCTCCTGCTCGCGGGCAAGGGCACCGACCCGTCGACCTCCTCACCCATGACCCTGCGGGCGCCGGACCGCTCCTACCGCGTCGAGACCAGCGTCTCGCTCGTCGACGGCAGCTCGACGACCGCCGGACTGCTCCTGTTCTTCAACCACCGTCTCTTCCTCGGCCTTGAGCTCGCCCCCGGCCGGCTTCAGGCCTGGACCGGCGGCACCCGCACCTGGGGGCACGAGCGGCTGGAGGAGCCCGTCACCGCCCTCGACCTGGCGATCGTCAAGCGGGAGCACGTCGTCGACATGTACTACCGCCCGATCGGGGCTGAGGAGTGGGCGCACTACCCCCTGACCCTCGAGTGCTCCGGATACCACGCCAACACCGCCAACGACCTCGTCTCCCTGCGCCCGGCCCTCTTCGCCGCCGGGGACGGCCACGCCCGCTTCAGCCACGTGACCTACCGGGCCCTGTGACACCACCGGTCCCGGGTACCCGGCACAGCCGTCCGGTCTGGGCGTCAGAAACATCCGGTCTCGGCACCGACGACGCACAAGGAGACACGATGACCACCGCTAGCGACCGGGACGACCTGCACCGCCCCGCCACCCGCACGAGCCTGAGCGCCGAGCACCTGGCCCACCCGCCGCGCACCGACCGCCCCGGCATCCGCTGGTGGTGGCAGTCGCCCACGCCCGTCGCCGAGCTCATCGAGGAGCTGCACGCCATTGCCGACGCTGGCTTTGGAGAGGTGGAGATCGCCTTCTCGCCCGGGTTTTGGGCCGATGACGCCCAGCGCGAGGCGCTCGCGGCCGTCCTGGCGGAGGCTGCCCGCCTCGACGTCGGCGTCGCTATGACCCTGGGCGCCGCCTGGCCCCTCCAGACGCCCAACACAGCGAGCGGCACCGAGTACGCAGCCCAGGAGCTGCAGTACGGGGTCAGGTGGATCGACGGCGATCGTCGCAGCCACACCACGCCGGTACCGCTGCCATTTGACGATCCTGGCGGCGTGCGGCCCAGCCGACTGGTTGCCGTCGTCGCCGCACGAGTACACGAGCGAGGACGTGCCCCGCGCGTCGTGCCCTCAGGCAGTCCCTGGGGGCAACCCACAAAAATTGACCCACCCTTGCACTCGACGGTGATTGACGAGGACTCCCTGACCGTCCTGACTCCCGCAGTGCGCACGGAAGGTACCAACGCCGTCGTCACATGGGCTCCCGGGCCGGGACGGTGGGCCGTGACCGCGTTCTGGTCACGAGACAGTGAGCAGGGCGCTGCCAGCTTCCTTGACGCGCGAGCCACCCGTGCGGCGCTGAGCTACCTCGATGAGCACCAGGTCGGTGGCTGCGCCCAGGCCCTCACGGCACCGGGGTCCACCGCCGTGGAGATGTTTGAGGACTCCCTCGAGCTGAATGCCAACTGCCTGTTCTGGGTCCCGGACATGCTCGAGCGCTTTGCCAGCCGCCACGGTGACGACCTCACCCGCTACCTTCCTCTCCTCATGGTGCACGGGCAGTGCCGGTACTGGGTACCGCAGGACGATCCCCGCCCTGACTTTGTGGGCGTCAGGGCAGACGGGAAAGCCAGTGACCTGGGCCGCCGGGTGCGCAGCGACTATGAGCGGCTCCTGACCGATCTCTACGTCAGCGAGCACCTGCACGTCATTCAGGGCTGGGCTCGCGGTCATGGGATGCGCTACAAGGCCCAGGCCGCGTACGGGCAGAACCTGGAGCCGGTGCGGTCCTTCCGGGAGCTGGTGCGCTGCGGCGGGCGTGCGGAGGTGGAGTCCCTCAACTCAGGGGACAGGGTGCCGATGCGCATGGACTTCCCCACGTGGCGGTTCTCCGTGGACTGGCAGCGCTCGTGCATCTCTGGCGCGCACCAGGGCGGGGCGCTGCGTGTCTCCACCGAGCTGGGTGCTCAGATGGACCGGTGCTACGACTTCGGTCTGCCTGACTATCGCCAGATGCTTGACAAGGAGTGGGCACTGGGGGTCACCAAGCCATTCGTGCACGGTTTCGCCTCACAGGCCCCCGACGCGCCCTGGCCCACTCAAGGCCGCTTCGGCACGATCGTCTCCGAGTCGTGGAACCACCGTCATTTCCCCCAGTGGGAGGCGTGGAAGGCGCTGACCGGCTACTGGGCGCGCGGCACCGCCGTCCTCGAGACCGGCACGCCGCGCACCGACGTCGCCGTCTACCGCGACGGCTTCCTCACGACCGCCGCCCGGGGGTCCGCAGACGACGACGCCACCGCCCCCGACCGCCTCATCGACGCCGAGCCGCTCGAGCGCGCCGGCTACGGCGTGCAGGTCCTCGACCCCGTCGGCCTGGCTGAGCCCGGCGTCGTGGGGCAGGACGCCACCGGTACACCCGTCCTCTTCCCCGACGGGCCCGCCTACCGGGCCCTCGTCCTCGAGACCTCGTCACTGACCGCCGACGCCGCCCGTGCGCTCGCCGACGCCGCCGAGGCGGGCCTCGCCGTCGTCGTCGTGGGGCCCCCGCCTGCCCGCGACACCGGGTGGGGCGGGCACGACCGTTCGGCTCAGGTGGCCGACGACGTCGTGCGGGCCCTGGCGGCTGCGCGCACCCGGCGGGTGGCCGACTGGGACGAGGTACCCGCCGCGCTCGCCGACCTGGGCGTGCGCCCGCGCGCCGGCTGGCGGGGGCCGGTCCTCCTGTCCCAGGTGCGTGATGCCGACGAGGGGCGTCTCGTCCTCGTCTACAACCCCGACGCCGACTCCGCCGTGAGCCTCACGCTCGACGTCGAGGGCGAGGGGGCGGCAACCGTCATCGACCTCGACGCCGGGGCCCTGCGGCCGGTGGCAGCCCGAAGCGCCGAGGGACGCACCCTCGTCGACCTTGCCCTCGCCCCGCTCGGCCTGGCCATCGTGCGCGTGGGGGCGCCGGCCCTGGCTGCGGGGGCGCAGCCGCAGGCGCCGGTGCGCGTGGCTGGGGCGCTTGTGGGGACCGGCGCCCGCACCGAGGCGCTGGCACCCTGTGGGCAGGCTCTTGGTCTCGTGTGGGGCGAGCTGGTCGTCACCGCGGAAGAGGAGGCGGGAGCACGCACCCTCACCCTCGACGGCCAGGGCCCCGCCGACTGGCGTGAGGTCCCCGGTCTCACGGACGTCTCCGGCACGGGCCGCTACCGCGCTCGTGTCACCGGGGCGGACGGCGCGCCCGTTGAGGCCGGGCTCCTGGCCGGGGCACGTCTGAGCCTCGGGCGCGTTGGCGGCGTCGCCACGGTGAGCGTGGGCGGGAGCGTGCTCGCCACCGTCCTGCGGCCCGACGACGTTGTGGAGGTCGGCAGCGCGCTCGCGGACGAGGTCGCGGCGGGCCGGGAGCTGGTCATCGAGATCGAGGTACGTACGACCCTGCGCAACGCCACCCTCGCCGCCGACGTGTACATGACCGGCCCGTGGCCCGTGGAGCATCCGAGCGTGCCTCACGGCCTCCTCGGGCCGGTGCGCCTGCTCGTCTGAGCCCGCGAAGGCCGGCCGGTGGTCTCACAGAAGCCCGAGTCTGCGTAGCAGGTGCGGCACGGTGGTCGAGGGGCACGGAGACGACACCGTGGACGATGGTGCTCTTACTGCTCAGCTTCTCGCACGCACTGAGGAAGGGCCGACGGTCCTGCCCGTCATGGTCGACGACGATCCACGCCTCTGTGCATGGAGGTCGCTGAGCGTGTGGGGCGCTGGGCCCGCTTCGCCCCTGAGTGCGAGCCCTCGGCTGCACCGCGAGCTGCGCATCCGCACGATCCGTACTCCCTCGTCGACCTGCTTCGGGTCCGTCGCTGCCTGCCGCTGATGCGGTGACGCGATCACTTCTTATGCACGGTCAGGGCGTAAGTGGGCGGTGAAAGTATTGGGATCGGCCCGCGAGCGTCGATTTAATGAATCCCGTGAGGCGGGGGACACACCCCGCCACGGACGGCCACCGCAGGCCGCCCCAAGGACGAACACAGGAGTTCACCCATGAGTGACAAGCTTCGCGTCGGCATCGTCGGCCTCGGATTCATCGGCACCCAGAAGCACCTGGTGGGCCTCGCCCAGCACAAGGACAAGGCGGAGGTCGTGGCCTTCTGTGACTACGACATCGAGCGTGCCGAGGCCGCCAAGGCCCAGTGGGGCAATGACAGCGCCTACACCACCACCGACTACAAGCGCCTGACCGAGGACCCCGACATCGACGTCATCCACGTGTGCACGTGGAACGCCAACCACTGCGAGATCACCTGCGCGGCCCTGGAGGGAGGTAAGCACGTCCTGGTGGAGAAGCCCATGGCCGTCACCGCTGAGGACGCCCGGCTCATGCGCGACACCGCCAAGCGCGTGGGCAAGAAGCTCTCCGTCGGCTTCCAGTACCGTCAGCGCGAGGAGTACCAGTTCCTCAAGGCCCTGGTGGACGAGGGCAAGTTCGGCGAGATCTACACCGCCAAGGCCCACGCCACCCGTCGTCGCGGCGTGCCGATCTGGGGTGTCTTCACCGACAAGTCCAAGCAGGGCGGTGGCCCTCTCATCGATCTGGGTGGTCACTCGATCGACGTGTGCCTGTGGCTCATGAACAACTACGAGATCGCCTCGGTGACCGGCGTGGTCAACTACAAGCTGGGCGACAAGCCTCAGGGCAACATCGGCGGTGAGTGGGACCCCGCCACCTACGAGGTCGAGGACTCGGCCTTCGGCTTCGTCACCTTCAAGAACGGCGCCTCGCTCTTCGTCGAGGCCTCCTGGGCCCTCAACATCAAGGCGGCTCGCGAAGGCTGCGTCACCCTGTGCGGTACTGAGGCTGGTGCCGAGACCATCCAGGACCCGAGCGGCTCGGCCAACCTCGTCGTCGAGGTCAACCAGATCGAGGGCGGCAAGCAGACCAACACCACCTTCGGCGAGGGAGGCGCCTACTTCTCCGCCGGTGGTGTGGGCGGTGCCCAGAACGGCTTCGCCTACATGGGTGGCCGAGAGGCGGGCCTGTGGCTGGACGCCATCATCAATGACACCGAGCCCTACGTCACGGCTGACCAGGCCGTCGTTGTCACCGAGATCCTGGACGGGATCTACACCTCCGCCGCTCAGGGCGGCAAGCCGGTCTACTTCGACTGAGCTGCGGAGCGCCGTCGTCCTGTCTCAGAGGCGACGACGGCGCCCCGCGCCCCCGGCCTGCCCCGCACCCAGGGTGCGGGGCAGGCACAGGTGGTTGACGCCGTCGGCCACCACCACCCGGAGCTGACGCCACAGCCAGCCCCCCCCACGCACCCGCTCAGAGAGGAGCGCATTGTGACCGCATCACAGATCAAACGCGGTGTCAGCCTCTACTCCTACCAGCACGAGTACGCCCACGGGACCTTCACCCTTGAGGACGCGGTCGCTGCAGCCGCCAAGGAGGGTGCGCTGGGTATCGAGACGCTCGGCGAGCAGATGATCCCCGGTTTCCCTTTCCCCGGCCAGCCTGACCTACCTGACTCGTTCTATGACCACTGGCGCGAGCTGATGGAGCGCTACGGTACCACGCCGACCGTCCACGACATGTTCCTGGACACCAAGCGCTACAAGGACCGCTTGCTCAACCTTGATGAGATGGTCGACTCCCTCAAGCGAGACATTCGGCATACCGCCAAGCTAGGGGCCAAAGGTATCCGCGTCATCGTCAACACGCCCCCGCAGGTGGTGGAGGCCGCTGCCCCCTATGCCCGCGACCACGGGGTGTGGATGGGGGTGGAGGTCCACTCCCCCTACTCCTTCGAGGATGACTGGATCAAGCGTCACCTTGAGGTGGGCGAGCGCGTGGGGACCGACGTCGTCGGCTGCGTGCCGGACATGGGGATCTTCGTCTACCGTCTGCCCCGCGTCCTGGCCGATCGTGCCCTGCGCGATGGTGCCGACCCCGCTCTTGCCCAGGAGATCGTGGAGACCTACAACGCCCATGGTGACACTCAGGCCTTGTTCGACCGCCTTGAGAAGCAGGGCGCTGATGGTGTGACGCTGGGGCTTGCTCGCAACGCCACCTTCATGATCGCCCAGCCGGTGGACTGCCTGCGTGAGCATGCGCAGCTCATCAAGCACATCCACGCCAAGTTCTACGAGATGCACGAGGTGGAGGGCTTCGACTACTGGCACGAGTACTCCATCCCCTACCACGAGATCGTGCCTGTGCTGGAGGAGATCGGGTACGACGGGTACCTGTCCAGCGAGTACGAGGGCAACCGGCACGTTGAGGACGTGGAGACGGTCGACTCCGTCGCCCAGGTTGCTGCCCACCAGACCATGCTCAAGGCCCTGCTGTCGGCTGAAGCGCGCGAGGAGAAGTGACGTGTTCAACGAGATGATCATCCGCGAGGGCTCGGTCCGTCACCTTGTGAGCGAGGGCGGCGAGGTGACGGGCTTTGAGCTCGACACCCATATCCCCTACTACCGCGGGCTGGGCCTGTCCATGATCGAGGTGCCCGAGGTCGTCGTTGACGGCGTCGCGGTGGATGAGGTGGACCTTCGCTTCGTCTACAACGGTGTCAGTCGTACCTTCGCCGAGCTCGCAGACGTGTCTGACGTGCGGTGGGAGCTGCGCACCTTCGCCCAGATCCAGGTGCTGCGTCCAGGTGGGCTGGCCGCTGGCGAGCACGAGATCCACGTCAACCTCAGGCTGCGGGTGTCCTACCTGCCCATCCTCTCCGAGAACCGCTTCACCCGTACGGTCACGATCGCCTGACCGCCTTGAGCCACGATAAGGAGTGAGCAATGCCAACCAAGTTCATGAAGCTCGGTTTTGACGAGAAGGTACTGCGCCGTCTTGCTAACGAGACCGAGGAGGGTCGTGCCGTCGGCTACGTGCTCGACGTCGGCTTCAACTACTACCGGGGGACGCCAGTGTCCGCCATCGAGCGTCTCGAGCTGAGCGTGGACGGTCAGCGGGTGGATGAGGACCGGATCCTCGTCGAGGTCAACGGCAAGTTCCTGCGCATCTCGCAGCTGCCCCTCGCCTTCACCGAGTACTGGGGGGTCAAGACCCCTCTCCGCCTGCACGTGTCTGGCGAGCCGCTCGCTGCCGGCCAGTACGACGTCGACCTCGTGTGCGAGTGCCGCGTGGTCTACATGGAGTTCGCACCCGGTGTCTTCGGGATGCTGGACGCCTCCGCCCGCAAGACCCTGACGGTTGAGGAGTGAGCAGACATGGCAACGATCAACGGTATTGAGCAAGCCGTCTCCTGCTACGGCTACACCCAGCAGTTCATTGAGCGTGATGACTGGAGCATCGACACCATCTTTGAGCACGTGGCTGCCAAGGGCGTGTCCAAGGTGGAGCTGGTGGGAGCCCAGACCTTCCAGCAGTACCCCACCCCGCGCGCCGACGAGATCGACGCGGTCCTGGAGGCTGGCCGCCGGCACGGCGTCGAGGTCTACTCCTACGGCGGCTACGTGGACCTGGGCCGTATCACCGGCTACCGGATGAGCCAGGAGGACATCCTCTCCGACATCCGCCTGGACATCATGACGGCGCGTGCCCTGGGCGCCACCGTCATGCGTGCCACCGGCTTCGGCCCGGAGCTGGCGCCCCAGGTCAACGACCTGGCCGAGAAGTACGGAGTGAAGATCGGCTTCGAGATCCATGCCCCGCACACGCCGTCGGACCCCACCACCCTGGGATTCATGGAGACGATCGACAGGCACCAGCTGGGCAGCTTTGGCCTGGTCCCGGACTTCGGCATTTTCATTGAGCGTCCCACCCAGATCGCGGTGGAACGTTACGTGGGCCTGGGTGCCAAGCGCGAGAACCTCGACTGGATCATCGCTCACCGCCACGGCGGGATGAGCGAGGAGGAGATGTGGGAGCACGTGCGCACCACCATGGGTGGTGGTGAGGGGGAGAGGATCGCTATCTCTGAGTGGTTTGGGTACCTGTCCTTTGCCCCCGCCGAGCTGGACACCTTTGGGGACATGGTGCCGTTCGTCAACTACGTGCACGGCAAGTTCTACCACCTGGAGCGTGAGGCTGACGGACGGATCGTGGAGCCGACCATCCCCTATGAGCAGGCCTTGAGCATCCTTGTCAAGGGCGGGTTCCAGGGTGTCTTCCTCACTGAGTACGAGGGGCACGCCTTCTACCTTGACGACGCCGACGAGCAGATCGATCGCCACCTCGAGCTGTGCCGAGGGATCCTGGAGACGCTGTGACGAGCGGGGCGAGCCTCTAGCGGCTTCGACCACGACGGCGGTGAGCCTCCTGTGGGGGGGGGCTGCCGCCGTCGTGCTCGTGGGAGGGAGGGGGTGGGCGGCTGTGTCTGGACGCAGTAAAGGCCGGAGACCACATTGTCTCCGGCCTGTTGGTGTCAGTGGCCTCGTCAGAGCGAGACCGGGAGGATACGAGTCCCTGCGCAGCGTCCCGTCTCAGCGGCGGGACCCCAGGGTCAGTGCTGGTCGTCCTCGGTGGCCTTCTCGGTGAGCTTGTCGTTCACGACCTCAGCCATGGCACGGACAGTGTTGGCGTCAATGGAGTTGAAGAACATGGGCGTTCCTTTCGGAGATTGGTGATGTGGTATCCGCGAACACGGGCTGATCGGTCCGATCAGTCATGTGGTCGTGATGGCTCTACCCTAAGCGCCGCCAGGATGCTGCTCTTATGCCTGTCACGCTGTGACTCTCGACGCAGATGACGTGCGTTCTTTGAAAAAATGGCGTGATGACGGGAGAAAATGGCTGATACTGATGTCGGTAGCCCGTCGCTGACTTCTGCACGCTTTGGTGGGAACGCGTGTGCTGGATCTCTGTGGAGGCTGAGGGGACAGCCCTCGCACGTGGCCGAGATCGGCCTGTGGATCCTGCCGTCTCGGGCGTGGGAACCCGTGCCATGCCTTCGCGGCGCCTCGTAGCAACGAGGCGCCGCGAAGGCAGCGTGGGCACCTGGGGCTGAGCGAGCCCCCAGACGGACGCCCTTAGAGAGCCACGTCCTGGGTTGGTCGGGTCAGCTCACCCGAGGCATGGGCCCTGGCGATGTAGTCACAGGCGCGCGCCGTCACGGCCATGATCGTCAGGGCTGGTCCCTCGGTCGATCCGGTGGGGAAGGAGGCTGCGTCAGTGACGAAGAGGTTGGGCACGTCCCAGGACTGGTTGACGCCGTTGAGGACGCTCAGTGCCGGGTCGTGGCCCATGCGGGCTCCCCCTGCCTCGTGGATCGACACCCCATTCATCACCGACATGCGGATACCCATGCGGAAGATCGCCCGCTGCGCCGGGTTGAAGTCCGGCCAGACCGTGCGCGAGTGGATGCCGAAGTTGGAGGCCACAAAATTCTTGCGCAGTCCTGCCGCATCCATCATCTCGTTGATGTCCCGCACGGCGGCATCGACCATGAGGCGGTCGTTGTCATTGTTGCGCACCACGATGTGCGGCGCAGGCACTCCCCACTTGTCCTTGACGCGCTTGTTGAGGCGCACGTGGTTACCGAACTGCGGCAGCATCTCAATTCCTGCCCCAAACCCAAACATGCCGGGGGCGTCCTCGGGGACCGGCACACGTCCCGCCAGTCCCTGGAAGGAGTAGCCACGCTTGAATCGCTCGGTCTGTCCGTTCATGTTCTGGTAGCGGGGGATGAGGAAGCCGCCGCTACCACCGTAGAACGGATCGGGCTCGGCCTGGGTGGAGGGACCGAAGTATCCGGGCCGCTTGGGGTCGTCGCCGTACCCCAGGGCCAGGGCCTGCTCCAGCAGGTAGTGGCCCACGAGCCCGTTGGAGTTGGCCAGCCCCTCAGGGTGACGCGAGCTCCCGGAGCTCAGCAGCAGCCGCACCGACTCGATGGCTGAGGCGCACAGCAGGACGACGTCGCCCACCACCTTGTGCTCCACCTTGGTGCGTGCATCCACGAACACGGCCCCGGTAGCCAGCCCTGTGCGCGGGTCAGTGGTGATACGTGTGACGACGGCGTGGGTGCGGATCGTCAGCCGGCCCGTCTTGCGGGCCTCACGGATCCCCGGTGGCACTCGGTCCAGGAAAGGGGCCTGGAACCGGTAGCCGATGACGTGACGCTCCGGCCAGCGCTGTTCGACGACGTGCTTGAACTCAGTCTCCATCTCGTTGAGGTGGCTGGGGCCGATGTACTTTCCCGCCGGAGGGTGGGTGACGCCAGGATCGTCGTCGCCATACAGGCCGACGAGCTCCTCGACGCGGTCGTAGTAAGGAGCGATGTCCTTGTACTCGAAAGGCCAGTCGATACCCACGCCATCGAGAGACGCGGCCTTGAAGTCAAGGTCACTCATGCGCTGGAGCACGCGTCCGTAGGCGTGCATGCGCCCACCCAGGAGGCGGGAACGGATGTAGAGGAAGGGCGCGTTCAGCGGGTAGGTGTAGGGGTGCTCCCAGTCATTGACGAGGAAACGGGAGGAGGTGTCAGAGTAGAAAGAGCGCCGGGCCTGGTTCCACTGGTGGTCCTTGAGGACCCGCTTTGCCCGGACGCCAAGGTCGAGGCCCATACCTTTCGGCTTTCCGTATACCGGTGGCGTGAAGTCCTCTTCGGTCAGCTCTCGGCCGGCCTCCAGCAGGAGGACATCCATGCCCGCCTGCGTGAGCTCATGGACCGCGGTAGAACCGGCCGGACCGGATCCGATGACGATGGCGTCAAAGTGACGATCGATGTTCTGGCTGTCTGCCATGACAGCAACACCTTCCTTAGTGCTTGCATCGAATAGCTGGTAACAGGCTAGAGAGCGCGGTCCCAGTTGAGGTGCTGCAAGCTCTTCGTTCCGCACGCCTCGAGCAGAAGGTGCGCTCCGTCGGCGATCTCTCAGACCTCCCTCCACGGCAGGATGGGCCATGGTCGCAAGGACGAGGCGGGAGGTGGCTGATGGAGGACCAGGACGCTCGAGCACGTGCCGGGCTGCTCTTTGATGCCGCCTGGCCCGGTTACCGGCCGATGAAGGCACGTGCCCATGACCTGTGCCGGCGGTATAACGCGCTCGACGAGCTAGACCCTCAGCGCCAGGAGATCATCCCCCAGATCTTTGATGAGATCGGCGAGGGCTTCTATGTTCGTGGTCCTCTCCAGGTCAACTGCGGTGTCCATACACGCATTGGCAAACGCTTCTTTGCCAACTTCAACGTCACGATCCTCAACGACGTTCCTGTCACCATTGGCGATGACGTGGTGGTCGGAGCCGGCAGCATTGTCACGCATGACCTGCCTTCCGGATGGCTCGCCGTCGGATCGCCGGCACGCCCGGTGCGACCGATCGACGAGGCGGATTCTGTCCATTCACCTGGCTCGCTCGTCCATGGCCGGTTAAGCAGCGAGCAGCGTCCTGCTGGGGCGGGCTCGGATTGACGGCTGGGCCGGTCCCTTCCTGACGATCTGGTGATGACCTCGAGAGTCACAGCCCAGCCTTGTGACCGGCCCTGGAGCGGTCCTTGCGCAGCGCGTTCATCAAGCGCCCGCAGACCGGCGTCGAAGAGTTCCATAGTGGGTCCCCAACCCCAGAAGAAAGTGCGTGAATCCATGTCCGTGGACACCTCTGCCCACACCCACTCCGTCAAGGGCAACAGCAGCGGAGTCAACCCGTACAAGGTTGCTGCCGTCGTCATGATCGGCTCGTTCATGTCGGTTCTGGACGGGACGATCATCAACGTGGCGATTCCGGCCCTCCAGAGCTACTACGCAGCTCCCGACGGTGCCCTCCCTGCGTACTCCTCGGTGGCCTGGGCTATTACCGGATATGCGCTGGCCACGGCTGCCATCATCCCTTTGACCGACTACGGTCTTCGCCGTACTGGCCACCGTCGGATGTATATCGGCTCCATCGCATTGTTCACCATCGCCTCGGTGCTGTGCGCCCTGTCCCCCAGCCTGGGGGTTCTCATCACCATGCGTGTCCTGCAGGGACTCTGTGGTGGCTGCATCATGCCGGTGGGTACAGCTCTGGTCGCCTCGGTTGCTGGCGACCGCCTGGGCAAGATGATGGGGCTGATGGGCATTCCTATGCTCATCGCGCCCATCGTGGGTCCCATCCTGGGCGGGTGGCTGGTCGAGGTAGCGTCCTGGCACTGGGTGTTCCTCATCAACGTGCCCTTCGGAGCTGCCGCGGTGGTTCTGGGGCTGGCGGTGCTGCCACGTTCGCGGCAGAGCGGTCAGGCTGTGCTCGACGGTGTGGGGGTGGCTCTCATGTCCCCAGGACTGGCACTGACGCTGTGGGGTGTGTCCAATGCAGGTTCCGGTCTGCCCGTGACCGCGCCGATGGTGTGGCTGCCGCTTGTGCTCGGGCTCGTCATGGTCGCGGCCTTCGTTCGTCATTCACTTCAGGCTGCACATCCCCTGTTAGACCTGAGCATCCTGCGACTGCGCCCTTACCGCAACGCCATCATGCTGGCCGTCTTCTTCCAGACCGGCTTCACCGCTGACCTGCTGCTTCTGCCCTCCTACTTCCAGCAGGTGCGTGGCCTGGGGGCCATGGAAGCGGGGCTGTTCATCGCGCCGACCGGCCTGGGGGCGTTGATAACGATGCCCCTGGCCGCCAATGCGGTTGACCGCCATGCCCCGGGCAAGGTCATCCCGTTCGGGATGGCTGCGATGTTTGCCTCTGTCCTGGCGCTGACCCAGGTCGGCGCAGACACGAGCTTGTGGTACCTCGCTGCGATCCTCACGCTCCAAGGCATGGGAATCGGGGGAACGATGATGCCGGTGTCCACTGCTGCCCTGCAGGCGGTGCCGCGGGCCGAGGTTGGTAACGCCACGACGCTGTTCAACATCGGCCAGCAGGTCTTCGGGGCGGTAGGGATTGCGGTGGTGTCGGTGACGTTGGCTCTGCTGCTGGCTGCGTCTGAGCTGGCGAGCGCGGCAGTGGCGGGAGAGTTCGGGGGCGCCCAGCGGGTGGTGGGCCTGTCCCAGGCGGCTGAGGCCTTTGCCGGGGCCTTCTGGGTCCCAGCGGTGGCGATGGGACTGGCCTTTGTCATGGCGTTCCGTCTGCCGATGCAGCTGGTCCGCGCCCCCCATTCCTCCCGGTAGACAACCTTTTCGTAACTCGGACAATGGGAAACCAGGGTTTTACGTTGTCCAGGATACGAAAAGGTTGTCCGGCTGGGGTGCGGGTGCGGGGTGCGGGGTGCGGGTGCGGGGTGCGGGTGGGAGGGGCAGCTAGTGGGAGGTCGTGTGCTCCCACGCGAAGGTGTAGGTCAGCGCCGCCGTCCTTGCTGTCTGCGCGCTGGTGACCCCGCTGTGATGGCCTCCCTCCGTAGTCTCCTCGTACCACACCGGCTGCCCCAGCTCCTCGAGGCGGTGCACCAGTGCGCGGGCATGCCAGGGATGGACCCGATCATCGTGGCTGGAGGCCAGCACCAGCAGCGGCGGATACCTCACCCCTGTGCTCACCTGATGCAACGGGGACAGCTTGCGTATCCACGTCCACTGCTGAGGATCGTCAGGATCACCCAGCTCCCCGATCCACGAGGCCCCGGCAAGCAGATGGGGATAACGTCCCAGATCGGTCAAAGGTGCCTCCAGCACCACGGCGCCCACGTGGTGCGGGCGCCGGCACATCAGCGCCCCCACTCCCAGGGCGCCAGCCGACGACGCCGACACCGTCAGGCTCGACGGCGAGGCCACGCCACGCGTGTGGAGCGAGTCCACCACCGCTTCCAGGTCCTCAACCACATGGTGGCGAGCGGCCAAGCGGCCGGCCTCGTGCCAGGCGGGACCGTACTCACCCCCGCCACGCACGCACGCCAGCACGTAGGTGCCACCGGCCTCGAGCCACGCCTTGCCCATCACTGGCTCGTAGCGGGGCCCAGTGACATGTCCAAAGCCCCCGTACGCGTGGAGCAGGACCCGGCGCGGGTGCTTGCACCCGCCTACCTGCTGGCCCTGTCCGTCACGCTGCACATCCGCACCCTGGTCATGCTGCGCTCCCTGCTCATGGTGTCGCGGTGAGGCCGGGAGAGGGTCGGTGCGTCCCACCTGGAAGTACGGCACCAGCGTGCCGTCGGCGCTCACCGCCACGTGCTGGGTGACATCCACCCCGCGCGCGTCAAACCGTGCGGGAGCCTGCCGCACAACCCTCATCCCCACCACGTGGCCGTTGTCAGACAGACGCGCCACTGCCAGGGAGGACGGCGTCGTCCAGCCCGTAGCGGAGATCCACACATAGTCCCCCTCATCAGTGTCCGCTGGATCGACCGCCTGTGCGGACACGGTCAGCAGGGCCCGGCCCGCACGCAGCTCACTGCGAGGTGTGTCCGGCGGACCTGGCACATCTGCTGCGCCGGTGAGGTCAAGGTCATGATGGAGCCAACCGCTCTGGGGTGCCTCAGAGGAGTCGGGCCGAGGTGGGGTGCAGACCTCCAAGCGCGTGACGACGTCGTCGAGGATCGTCAGGACCAGGTGGTGACGCGTCCAGGTGGCGGAGGCCAGGACGCAGGAGTCGGTCGGCTCGAAGAGCACCTCGAGGTCCCGCTGCCCGGCGAGGTACGCATCCAACGGTGCCGCCAGCAGCGTGCCGGGACGGTAGGTCCGCCCCTGCACGCACCAGGGATCGTGCAGCTCGATGGTCAACCAGTCCCGCCCGACTCCCGCCCGGGCACTGTCCGGCACCTCTAGACGTACCGCCCCGGCGGGCACGTGCTCTCCACCGTCATCAAGCAGGCGGTCACCGATGCCGGACTCGCCGTAGGCGGAGTCGGGTAGCAGCCAGATGCGTGTGCGGTCCCAGGAAGGGATGGTCGTCAGCCAGGTACGCCCCCAGGGATCGCGTGCGGCCACTGCCGCCAGTGAGTCGGCGGACGCGGTGACCAGGACCTCGGCATCCTCCATGCGTTGACCACGCGTGAGCCGTCGCACCTGACGAGGCAGCCCCGCCGCCAAGGCGAATCGGTCAGGTAGGCCGCCACTGACGAGGACCCGCTGTCCCGTGTCATCAGCCCAGGTCATCATCCCTTTTGAGGGGGCCTGGGTGAAACCTCCCTCGCTGGCCGGTATGAAGCGGTGCTGTTCTAGGTCGTACTCCTGGACCGATGTGGCGTCGGAGCCACCTTGGGACAGGCTGACCAGGGCACGACAGCCCGTGAGCGGGCCCCGGCTGAGGACCTGTGCCCCCGCCCAGGCCAGTGGCTCGGTGCTGGTGGCGCTCAGCGCGTCAACGTCGAGCAGCTCCTCCCACTGTGTGTGCCCGGGGGCGCGGTCAGCACGGCTGGGGGCTCCGGCGACGTAGGAGAGCCAGGTGGTGCGTCGCCAGATGCCGCGTGGATGGTCCGCATCGGTCCACAGTCCGTACAGCATGCCGTGATGGGAGGAGACCACAGGGATCCGCCCAGGGCAGTCCATGAGCCTTTGCAGGGTGATGGTGAGATCGTGCGTGGCGGGATCGTTGAAGCGCTCGTGGGTGGCGCGGTTGTGCGCCTCAACCCATGCGGTGGCACGCCTTCCAGTGACCTCCTCAAGCCATGCGGGTGCGAGGAGATCACTGGGAAGTGGGACTGGGCCGGGGTGGGCTGGCATGTGCTCAGCCCTGCCTGGGGTGGTGGGGGCTGACAAGGCGACCTCCGTGTGACCGTGTGGTGGTGCCCTCGGACGATAGGGAGCTGTCTGCTCCCGGGGGAGGGGAAGGAGGTGCACTTCCGCCCGCAGCGGCTGGAAGTGTGCTGAATTGCTGTGAGTGTGTGTCTGTGGCGCAGGAGCCGGGGAGGAGATGGCGTGGACTTTTGTTCCTGGTGGGCAGAATGAGCGGGTAAGGCCCCCAACGGTGACCATCACCCTGCCTGACAATAGGATCGATAGGTACCTCAGCCCACTACTATCGCTGGGGTAGCGCACCCAGGTCAGGTTGTGAAGGAGCGAGGGATGGCACTGAGCATCGGTGTGGACGTCGGCGGCACCAAGATCGCGGCGGGAGTCGTGGACGAGGGTGGCAACGTCATCGCCCGTGTACAGAAGGACTCTCCGGCTAACGACCGTGACGCCATCCTCGCCACCATCATTGAGGTTGCGCTCGACCTCAAGCTTGCTCATCCGCAGGTCACAAGCGTCGGCATCGGCGCAGCGGGCTTCGTCTCCTCGGACCGTAACACCATGGCCTCGGGAACGAACCTGGACTGGACAGGCGTCAAGATCGGTGACGTCGTCTCCGAGGGCGTCGGCCTGCCCGTCGTCGTCGAGAATGACGCCAACGCGGCCGGCTGGGCCGAGGCCCGTTTCGGCGTGGGGGCAGGCAAGGCCAACGTGCTCGTGGTGACGCTGGGCACCGGTGTGGGTGGCGCCGTCGTCATTGACGGGCACCTCGTGCGTGGTGCTGCTGGCTTCGCGGCGGAGATTGGGCACATTACCGTGGTTCCCGGTGGGCGTCCCTGCGGCTGTGGCCTGCGTGGCTGCCTGGAGCGCTACGCCTCCGGCACGGCGCTGGGTGTCAACGGCTGGGAGCTGGCCAAGTTCCGCCCGGCCTACGCCGCCCGCATCATTGACCTCTCCGGCGGGGACCAGAACACGATCTCCGGCAAGGCTGTGACAGCGGCTGCCCGTGAGGGTGACCTGGCGGCGCTGGAGTGCTACGAGCAGCTGGGTGACGCGCTGGGCCAGGGCCTGGCTGACCTCGCTGCCGTGCTCGACCCCGAGGTCATCGTGCTGACGGGAGGGCTGACCGAGGCCGGTGACATCCTGCTGACGCCCGTGACCAAGGCCTTTGACCAGTACCTGACGGCTCGCGCGCGTCGCCCGCAGATTCCGGTCCTCATCTCGGCCTCCGGCCAGGACGCCGGGCTCGTCGGCGCGGCCGACCTGGCGCGAGCTGCCTGAGCTGCTTCCTCGCGCACCAGGTCTCGGGCCGGGAGCGGCTTCGTGTCGCTCCCGGCCCGAGGCGTGTGCTGCGCTGGAGATCCGTCGCGGGCGTGCTTCGACGATGGCGACGTGCTTGGTTCATCGTGGCGTGCCTGTGCGGGCCTGGGGAGCGCGTTGCTGTGGCGTCTGTTCGCAACAGACGGCAGAGGCATACCGCAATGCGGGGAACGTCCGCTGTGGTTGACGGCGAGAGCATGCTCGGGTAGTGAAGGTGCGCCGTCATGCCGAGCGTGCGTTCTCGCGAGCCGTCTTCTGGATACGGGTAAGCGCTCGGGCGTAGCTCGCTCCGATCTGCTGTGGGGTGACCGGCTCGCCGTCGAAGGTCCAGGTGAGCAGGTTGGCGAGCGAGAAGCGGCGCCCACAGCGGGCACAGGCCATCGGGGCGGCCGGGCGACGCATGCGGTTGACGGTGTGCCCGGAGGGGCAGGTCCCCACCCAGCGCCCGGCCACGGTCGGTGCCTCACGCGGCACGAGCCGACGCCCGGAGGCGCCGATCCGCCTCGCCTCGGCGGCCCAGACGGCGTCGTGTCCGTGGCGCGCGCCGACCCGTGCGTGCGCGATCTCGTGCAGGACGGTCTCGCGCACCTCCTCCTCGCTGTAGAGCTCCATGAGTGCCCGGGACAGGGTGATCCGACGGCGTGCATGGTCCGTGAGCCCGGCCCGCCGCCTGGCGCGGTCCAGGCCGAGCTCCCACTCGCCCACGCCGTGCTCGTCCATGAGACGGTGGGCCAGGGCGAGGACGGCAGGGACTTCCACGGGCGCGAGCGTAGCCGGTACGCGCTCGGCGTGCCGCCGCACAGGTGCGGGAGGCTTGAGGGGTAACAGCGTGAGGTGTGGGAGAGTGGGTGGGATGTCATCTCGCCACGTCTCCCTCCCACCCCGCCGTAGACAGGGTCCGGCGCGCCGTGCGGGGCTGGGCCTGGTGGGAGTCGTGATGGGCGTGTGCGTGCTCACCGTCCTGGTTGGCCTAGCGGCTGTCCTCGTCCTCCCCCACGACGACGGCGCAGGTGAGGTCGAGCCCGCGGGCTCGGCTCCGGCCCCGGTGACCCTGGACATGACGGGATTCGACGCCGAGCACATCATTGACGATGAGGTCTTCTACGACTCAGCGGCAATGGACGGGCAGGAGGTCGCGGACTTCATCGCGCGTGTCAATGACGGCTGCCGCAGCGGTCAGGACGGCACCGTATGCCTGGCCTCAGCCACCTTCACCAGTGAGGACCGTGAGCCGACGCCGGCCTGCCCAGGCGGCTACACCGGGGCGCAGGACGAGAGCGCGGCGCAGATCGTGTCCAAGGTCGCCTCCTCCTGCGGTGTCAACCCGCAGGTGCTGCTGGTCCTGCTGCACAAGGAGCAGGGCCTGCTCACCGCCTCGGGGCAGACCCTCACCTCCTGGGACTATGAGGCCGCCACCGGCTACGCCTGCCCAGACGGCGCGGCCTGCGACCCGCAGTGGGCGGGTTTCTTCCGCCAGGTCTACGGGGCGGCCTCCCAGTTCCAGCGCTACCGCCTCTCGCCGGGCTCCTACCAGGTGGTGGCGGGTGTACCGACCCAGGTGGCCTACTCGCCGTCGGCCGGGTGCGGCGGCGCGGAGCTGACGGTGCGCAACCAGGCCACAGCCGGCCTGTACGACTACACCCCCTACCAGCCCAATGAGGCCGTGGCCTGGGGAGGGGACGGCTGCTCGAGCTGGGGCAACTGGAACTTCTACGGCTATTTCCGCACGTTCTTCGGGGACCCCACGCCCTCGACCCCCTGAGCCCAGCCCCGGGTCAGTGGGCCTGCGGCACGGGGTGGTCTGGGGAGGGACCTGGGACGGCCTGGGGCACGGCCCCGGCAGCATGTCAGTGCTCCGTGAGATCATCTCGCTATGGAGTGGCAGACGACGCTCGCGACAGTGTGGGTTGTCATTGAGTACGCGATCAAGATCGCGGCCCTGGGGACGGTGCCAGAGAACCGGCGCCCGTCCTCGTCAACGGCGTGGCTGCTGCTGATCTTCCTGCTCCCCGTCGTGGGGCTGCCGCTGTACATCTTCCTTGGCAGCCCCCGGGTCCACGGACGCCGCCGTGAGCAGCAGGAGGAGGCCAACGACGCCACGCTCAGGCTGACCAGCGGCCTGCCGGACGTGCCTGAGGGGGCTGAGCCCTCGGAGCACCTGGCCACCGTGCTGGCCATGAACCGGTGCCTGACGGGCCTGCCCTGCGTGACCGGCGAGGTCGTTGGCCTCCACGGTGACGCTGCGCCCACCTACGAGGCCATGGCAAGGGCGGTGGACCAGGCACGTCATCACGTCCACGTCGAGTTCTACATCCAGAGCTGGGACGAGGTCACTGACGTCTTCTACTCCTCACTGGAGCGTGCGGCAGCCCGTGGGGTCACGGTCCGTCTGCTCGTGGACCACCTGGGCTCGCGCAAGTACCCGGGGTGGCGCCGACTGGGGCGCCGGTGGGAGGCGGCCGGGATCCAGTGGCGGCTCATGATGCCGCTCCTGCCCCTCAAGGGACGATTCCGGCGCCCGGACCTGCGCAACCACCGCAAGCTGCTGATTATCGATGGTGAACGGGCCTTCATCGGCTCGCACAACATCATTGACCCCAGCTATCGGCTGCGTTCCAACATCCGGGCGGGACGCCGCTGGCACGACCTCAGCGTGGAGGTGACCGGGGAGGTCGTGGCGCAGGCGCAGGCTGTGTTCACCATGGACTGGTTCTTCGAGTCGGGTGAGGTTCTGCAGCAGGAGGAGTTTCTTCCGGCAGGTGCGGCCATCAGCTCCCAGGGAGGTCTTCAACGCAGGCCAGGCTGGGTTGTTGGCTCTCCTGCTCCGCAGCCTGGGCGTCCGGGGGCCGTGGTCAACGCGATGCAGATCATTCCCTCTGGCCCTGGCTACCCTACAGAGCCGAACCTGCGGATGTTCATCTCCCTCATCCAGAACGCCACCAAGCAGGTGTCCATCACCAGCCCGTACTTCATCCCGGACGAGGCCCTGCTCTCGGCTATCACGAGCGCCGCCTACCGTGGTGTGGACGTGGAGCTCTTCGTGGGGCTGGAGTCGGACCACCTCATCGTCAACCACGCTCAGCGCTCCTACTACGGGACCCTGCTGGCTGCTGGGGTGAGGATCTACCGTTACCCGGCGCCGACGGTGCTGCACGCGAAGTACATGACGATTGACGGTGAGGTGGCGGTGATCGGCTCGTCCAACATGGACTTCCGGTCCTTCACCCTCAACTACGAGGTCATGCTGCTGGCCTTCGGCGGTGACCTCGACGACCTCCTGCGTGAGAATGACGCCGTCTACCGTGAGGTCTCCACCGAGCTCACGGCCCAGGAGTGGGCCAAGGAACCGTGGCACCGTCGCTACGTTGACAACGTCTTCCGCCTGTTGTCTGCGGTGCTCTGAGGATCAGGCGCAGGTTGAGGCTGTGGCTCAAGCGCGTCATCTCCCAGCATCGCCCCTGGTGCGTTCATGGATTCTTGATCGGCTGGGGACCGAGGCTCCGTCTCAGGACTATCGCCTCGGCCACCGGACCTGGCCGCACCCGTCTCAGACTGGAGCCAGTGCGGTCCTGGGCTCCTCAGACCTTGGCCAGCAGCTTGCTGATCCGCTGCAGGCTCACCTTTCGGCTCGTTCCCAGCGTCTGGGCAAACAGGCTGACCCGCAGCTCCTCGATGAGCCAGCGCGCCTGGACCAGTACCGCCTCGCGCTCGGCATCGTCCGGCAGTCCAGCGGCCTTGGCGCGGGCCTTGGCCAGCATCTCCTCGGCCTGCGTGACCTGGTAGGCCAGCGCCGCGTCCTGCGAGGGCGATGACTCCGCTTTGTCCACCCGCACTGCCAGTGCCTGGAGGAAGCGCGGCAGGTGGACGAGCTCGCTGGCTGGCGTCGCTGAGACGAAGCCCGGGTAGACCAGCTCGGCGACGTGCTCACGCACCTGCTGCAAGGTCGACAGCAGCGCCAGGCTAGTGTGCGCCTCCACGGCCTTGCCCACCGCACGCTGCTCGCTGAGCACGCGCGCTACCACCTGCGCCACCCGGTAGATCTCGTCCTCCAGCCCTTGGCGCATGGCTGCGACCAGCTCCTCGAAGACCGCGCGCTCGCGGACCTGCGCCAGGTGCCGCCCGCTGTCACGCTCCCACTGGGCCGCGACTGCGCGTGCCGCTGCCAGCTGCAGGTCCGCCACGAGCGCCTCGGTGCTCGTGTACGGTGAGGCAGCCAGCACCAGGATCTCCTGGGGACGCCACCGGCTGGTCACCCGTGCCACCGGCAGCTGCGTGCGCGCCAGCGCCAGGGCTGTCACCCCCTCCCCGTGTGCCCGTTCCTGGGCCTGCGCGTCAGGCAGGATCGTCAGGTCCGCCGTCGATGCCCCCGCTGCCACGAGCGTGGGGTAGCCGCGCACCACGAGTCCCGCCGTCCCGGTGGACTCCACCGTCGCCGGGATCGTTGAGCGCTCCGGCCCGTCCAGCCCCGGGACACCCCGGGGCCAGTCAGTCAGGCCCCGGCGTTCCGCCAGGCCGCTGTGCAGGCCTGTGCTGGCCGGCCTCCCGGCACCTCCGGCACCCTGGTCGGGGATCCTGTCTCGTGGTGCTCCGGCGCCGGCTGACGATACAGCCCGGCTCCCAGCACTGCCGAGGGCGGCGCCGTCGTTGTCCTTGCGGCGAGCCTTCTTGCCGCGCCGGGTACGTGCGCGCTCGCGGTCCTGCGCCTCGGCCATCGCCTGGGCCAGGGCCCCGCGCACTACCGAGCGCACAGCGGCCTCGGTGCGCCCGGACAGACGCTTTTGCAGCGCGACCAGGTCCTTGCCCCGGCCGATCTCGCGCTCATGGGAGTCTAGGGCCACGAAGGAGACTCGCAGGTGGTCGGGCAGGTGATCCTCGGCCTCGGCCCAGTCGGCGTCCGTCACCTCGACCCCGCGCAGCCGGCCGACGGCGTTGGTGAAGGCCTCCTGGAAGCTCACCTGTGGGGCGCTCGCGCCCGCGGAGGCCTGGTGCTCCTCGCGCATGGCGGCCCACACCTGGGCGCCGACGTCCGGGGCGGGCACAAGCTGACGGCGCACCCGCTTGGGCAGTGCCCGGATCGTGGCCACGACGAGCTCGGGCCGCATCCCCGGCACCAGCCAGTCAAAGCCGGCCGGGTCCAACCGGCCTAGTACCTCGATGGGCACGAGCACACTCACCCCGTCGTCGGCCCGACCGGGCTCGAAGACGTAGTCCAGCCCGAGGGTGAGATCCCCCTGGACCCAGGTGTCAGGATAGCCGGAGGCGAGGTCCGCCTCGTCGGCCCCGGGCAGCAGCAGCTCACGGGTGTAGTCCAGCAGGTGCGGGTTGCGGCTCCTCTCCCGCTTCCACCAGGCGTCGAAGTCACTGGCGCCGGTGACCTCGTCAGGCACGCGGTCGTCGTAGAACCGGTACAGGGCCTCATCGCTGGCCAGCAGACCGTGCTCACGCCGGCGCTGCTCGACGTCGCTGAGCTCCTCGATGAGGTCCCGGTTACGGGTCACGAAGCCGTGACGGGCGTGCCAGCCTCCCTCGACCAGGCCCGAGCGCAGGAACATCTCACGCGCCACCTCGCGTGCTGCCGGCGTGCCCACCGAGGCCAGTGTGGCGGGCCGGTCAGCGGCCAGCGTCATCCCGTAGACCATGACCTTCTCATGGACCATGGCGCAGCCGTTCCTGGTGGACCAGTAGGGCTCACCGAAGACCTGGCGCAGCAGGCCGGCCTCGCGCGCGGTCTCCTCGACCCAGCGGGAGTCGACCTTGGCTACCGTCCGGGCGAAGAGGTGGCTGGTCTCCACCAGCTCGGCGGTCATCACCCAGTCATAGGTCTTGCGGCGCAGGCCTGATCCCGGCCAGATCATGAAGCGGGTGCCACGCGCACCGCAGTACTCCCGGCGCCGCTCGTCCCAGTGACCGACGTTGGACAGCAGTCCCACCAGCAGTGAGCGGTGGATGGCGTCGGCATCCGGGGTGTCCGCGCTCTTGCCCAGGGCCACGACCGCTGCCGCCACGTCCCCGTGCGCGATCTGCGCGGCGTGAGACCCAGGCTCCAGCGCCTCGCGTGCGGCGCGGATCGAGCGTGCCGTCGGCAGCTCCACCGGGGCGGCGTCCAGGCCTAGCGGCCGGGAGAGCTGGCGGAGCTGAGTGTGGACGTCCTGCCACTCGCGTACGCGCAGGTAGTGAAGGAACTCAGCCTTGCACATGCGGCGGAAGGCTGAGCCGGACAGCTCACGGCCCTGGGTGCGCAGGTAGCGCCAGAGGTTCAGATAGGTCAGGAAGTCACTGGTGGGGTCTGCGAAGCGTCGGTGCAGGGCGTCCGCAGCCTCCTGTCTGTCCAGGGGTCGCTCGCGTACGTCCTGGATAGACAGTGCCGCCACGATCACCATGACCTCACCCGCGCAGCCCAGCTCGCCGGCACGCAGCAGCATCCGGCCCAGGCGCGGATCGATCGGCAACCGGGCCAGGCGCCGCCCCACCTCGGTCAGGCGCGGTCCCCGGCCAGAGCCCTGACCACGCCCCGCCCGGCTGCTGCCAGCAGGCTCGATCGCGCCGATCTCGGTGAGCAGCTGGATCCCGTCACGCACCGCGCGGTGGTCCGGGGCGTCCAGGAAGGGGAAGTCCTCGACCGCGCCCAGGCCGAGGTTCGCCATCTGGAGGATGACGCTGGCCAAGGAGGTGCGCAGGATCTCAGGCTCGGTGTACTCCGGGCGCGAGAGGTAGTCCGCCTCGGAGTACAGGCGGATGGCGATACCGTCGGCCACGCGCCCGCAACGGCCCGAACGCTGGTTCGCGCTGGCCTGCGAGACCGGCTCGATCGGCAGCCGCTGGACCTTGGTGCGGTTGGAGTAGCGCGAGATGCGGGCGAGCCCGGGGTCGATGACGTAGCGGATACCGGGAACGGTCAGCGAGGTCTCGGCGACGTTCGTCGCCAGGACGATACGCCGGCACGAGTGCGCCTCGAAGACTCGGTGCTGCTCGGCTGCGGTCAGCCGCGAGTACAGCGGTACCACCTCAACCGCCCCGGGCGTGCGCGTGCGTCCGTCCACCGTGTAGCGCGGGCCCAGGTGGTCGATAAGAGCCGACTCGGTGTCCCGGATGTCCCGCTCGCCGGCGAGGAAGACGAGGATGTCACCGGGCCCGGTGGCCATGAGCTCGTCGACGGCGTCGAGGATTCCGGTTACCTGGTCACGGTCCTCGGTGGGGGCCTGGGAGCGCGGGGCGGGCCTGGTCTGCTGCGGTGCAGGCGCGGCCGGGGACGAGGATGCGCCAGCCTGGGCCAGCGGTCGTGAGCTGCTCGCGGCCGGGACGGAGGCGGCCGACGACGTCGCTGCTGCACCGCTGGTGCGGGCCTGCCCGGCCGCACGTACCTGCGCGCGGCGGGCGCGGGCAGCGGCACGCACGGCAGGGTCCGGAGAGGTCAGGGCCGCGAGCTCGGCGTCGGTGAGCTCACCGGCCGGTGCCGTGGCCATGGGGGCGGCGCCGGCTGCGGGCCGGGGCACGTGCTGCGAGGTACCGCCTGGCGCCAGGGAGTCCTGGACCTGGGGCTCGGGTGCGGTCAGCGCCTCCAGCTCGGCCTCGCTGAGGGCGTCGATGTCCGTCAGGGGTGAGGCGGGCTGGCTTGTTGCCGCAGGACGAGAGCCTGCGTCGACGCCTGGGACGTGACCACCGGCGTGCCGGTTGGGATCGCGCACCTCGCCCAGCCCGTCGTCGGCCAGCAGGGGGCGGTAGCGGATCTCGACGGGGTAGGTACGCCCGGAGACCTGGATGACAGGAGCGGGCACGCGGGCGGTGGGCTCAGTGCCCGCGTCGTCCGGGGCCGAGGTGGCTGCGCCGTCGTCCGTCCCGCTGGGGGCGCAGGCCTGCGCGCGTGGGCTCTCGCGAGTGATCTCCTGGGCGAAGTGGGCGGCAAAGCGCTCGGAGTCGATGGTGGCAGAGGTGATGATGACCTTGAGGTCCGGGCGCTGCGGAAGCAGGCGCGCGAGGTAGCCCAGGATGAAGTCGATGTTGAGGCTGCGCTCGTGGGCCTCGTCCACGATGATCGTGTCGTAGCGGCGCAGCATCGGGTCGGTCTGGATCTCGGCGAGCAGGATGCCGTCCGTCATGAGCTTGACCAGGGTGTTGGGGCCGGTCTCCTCGGTGAAGCGCACCTGGTAGCCCACCACGCCGTCGTGGCCGATCGCCGTGCCCAGCTCGTGGGCGATGCGCTCGGCCACGGAGCGGGCCGCGATACGGCGCGGCTGGGTGTGTCCGATCATCCCGCTGACCCCGCGTCCCAGCTCCAGGCAGATCTTGGGCAGCTGGGTGGTCTTTCCTGAGCCGGTCTCGCCGGCGACGATGACCACCTGGTGGTGGGTGACCGCCTCAGCGATCTCCTGGCGGCGTGCTGAGACGGGAAGCTCTTCCGGGTAGACCAGGGCTGGCACGCTCGCGGCGCGTGCAGCCAGCTGCTCGGGGGTGAAGCCGGGCCAGGAACGGCGGCCACGGTCCCTCCCGCGCCCGGTGTGCCTACGGCCGCGTGAGGACCGGCACTCGCGGCCAGGTCTCGGGATGTCCTCAGAGTCTGGGGCGGGGGAGGTGGTTGCCTCGGTGTGGACGGCGGTGGTCCCGGCGTCGGAGGGTGTCGTCTCAGTGCTCATACCGGCAGCCATTGTCCCCCATGGCCTACCCCGTGGCACCGGTGAGACCTGGCCTTCGCCTGGGGGCGTACGTGCTTGTGGGGATGCGGGTGCGTGAGTGTGGCGGCGTGCCTGTGGTGCGGTGAGCGGTAGGCGGCCAGTGGTGATGGGGCATGACGTCAAGGCGTCGTGAGCTCCTGTGCCGGAGGTAGGAGGGCTAGAAGTCGTGACGGGAGGTGCGGACGGGGTAATGATGGGGCCATGGACGATTCCCACGATGAAGCCGGTCCCGGCGCACCACTGAGCTGGTGGCGGCGGACCACCCACCTCCTGGGATGGGCGGTCACTGCGGTGATCTGCGGCGTCGGCCTGCTCAGCCTCGCCCCGGACCTGCTGGGAGGAGTCAACCCTGCCCTGCGCCTGTCCACGCGCGCACCCTTCACCCAGGTTCTGGCGGTGCGCAGCGCGCTGGTGGTCCTGTTCGCGGCGGTCGGCCTGGTCTTCGTGGTGCTGGCGCTTGTGGGAGCCTGGCGCCGGAGCCTGGGGCGCCGGCGCGCCGTCATCGCGGTTGTCCTCGTGCTCGTGGCCGGGACACACGCCTGGGTACTGGCAGACCGAGGCCTGCATCAGGATGACGATGTCAGGCCGGCAGTGGCCCAGGTGGTCAGCACCGACCCCAGCGACTGGGTAGGCAACCTGAAGGTCCTGTCCTTCAACACCTTCCAAGGACGAGCCAAGGCGATCGACCTCGCACTGGAGATGCGCAGGATCGTGCCTGACGTCGTCGTCCTGCTGGAGGCCACCGAGCAGCTCACCGACCAGCTGCTGGAGCTCACCGGCCAGGACGGCTTTTCCTTCACGGTCTTCACCGCCGGTGAGGCAGGCAGTGAGCTGACGACGACGGTTCTCACCTCCGCCGTGATCGGCCCCTATGAGCAGCACGATGCCCCCGGCATGGGGCATGGTGCGGTCTACCTGACACCAGTGGGTGGCAGCGAGCTCCAGGGACACCTGCGGCCGACACTTCTGGGAGTGCACACCGTCGCCCCTCTGCCCTCCACGATGGACCTGTGGGCCAGCTCCGTGGAGGAGGTGATCCAGCGCTGCCAGCTTCCTGAAGCAGGACTCGTGGTGGCAGGCGATGTCAACGCTACTCTGGACCATGCGGTCCTGCGCGACCTGGGCGGTTGCGTGGACGCCGGGGTCCAGGGTGGGGTGGGAGGTCTAGCGACCTGGCCCACTTCTACACGGACGGCGTGGTTCGGGGCGACGATCGACCACGTCTTGGTGGACCGCGCCAGCTGGCGCACGAGCCGGGCGGAGGTCGTGGAGGTGGCGGGTTCGGATCACCGGGCGCTGGTGGTGGATCTGACTGCGCGCTAGGGCGACGGGCTGCAGGCGATGAGGCGCTGGAGGCTGGACCGGGGCCCGGACACAGTGAGCTGGCTGGGCTGAGTCGTGTGGGAGGCGGGATAGTCAGCGCAGCCGCCACGCAGTCTCAGCGCAGCCGCCGTGCGAACCAGTCCAGGCCCAGCTGCGCCACCTGAGCCTGCGCCTCCTGCGCGTCCTCGGCGTGGACCTGGACGAGCTGGCTGCCGTCGCGCAGCAGTGCGAAGCCCTCGGTCGCTCCGGCGGTGGAGTCCGGGAACTCCTCGGTCAGTGCGCCGTGCAGCATGAGCACCGGCCAGGGAAGGTCTGCCATGAGCTGGGTGGGCTCCTGCAGGGAGACATCAGCCAGGGTCTGCTTGGACAGGACGTTCCACTGGCGGGAGTTGGGGTTGTCGTCCACCAGACGGGTCAGTCCGTGCCGGTCGAGTTCATCGAGCTGCTCGGGGGAGAAGACGTTCTCCCACAGGATCGACTGGGGGCTGACCACGGCTCCGGAGAGCACGACGGCACGCACGGGCTCGGGCCGGGCCAGCAGCACCGCCGTCGCCCCGAAGCCGTTGGCGTGCACGCCTTGGCGCGCGTACCCCAGGTCCTCCAGCCAGCCGCACACCGCCTGGAGGTCATCGCTCTCCCCTGCCAGGGTGACGATGTCATCATCGGACTCGCCCAGGCCGGAGAAGTCGAACTGGAAGGTGGCGTAGCCGGCCTGACGGTACCGTGCCGCGAGCTGGTCCAAGCGGTAGCCGAAGCCGTGGCGGTCGGTGAGGAAGTCGTGGACCAGGACAATGACGGCCTCGTGGCGCGCTGGAGCGGTGCCGCCCTCGCGCACAAGCCTGGTGAGCGTCTCCGGGTCAAGGTCGGGGACGCCGTCGGGCAGCAGGATCGTCCCGGACAGGCAGATGCCCCGTGCCGTGTCGATGCGGACGTCAGTCATGTATTCAACCTAGGACAGTGCGCGCTCATGGGCGATGGACCTGGGTCTTAGGCCTGCGGGATTGCGCTGGCAGCGTGATGTTCCCGAGGCTGCGTGTCTTGGTACTGGTCTGGAGGGTGCGGGGTTCGCTCCCATCTCCCGCTGGCCGCTACCTCTGAGCCATAGTCGCTACCCGCTGGTGCGTATGGCAGGGGTGCGAGCAAGACGGAGGGGTAGCGACGGCGACGGAAAGTCAATCGAATGGTTAGTTTCTCGCGGTATGGAGCGATTTGCGTCCGGGCCCTGGCATGAGGGTAAGGTCTGCCTCAACATCCATCCAGAGCGGCTGAGAGACCTGGCTCAATGACGCCGCAGCAACCCTCGTGCGGGGTGCTTCCGCCAGGACCGATGGAGAACATCATGTCGCACTCCCTGGCACAGCCAGATGCCCGCAGGACCGCACCGAGCCTGTCCCTGGAGCTCTTTCCGCCTCGCCCGGGCCGCTACTCCTCGCAGACCTGGGGCGCGCTCGACCGGCTGCTGGTGGCCCGCCCCGACTTCGTCTCAGTGACCTACCGGCCTCGCTTCGTCACGACGGTGGGCGGCCCCACCGCGGCAGCGGGCTCCCCGACGCGCCTGCACGTGGTGCGCGAGCACAACCCCTCAGAGGACGTCGTCGCCCACGTCCTGGCCACCTCAGACGTCCCTCTCATGGCGCACCTGACGTGCATCGGCTACCGCAAGGCTAACGTCGTCGAGATCGTCCGCCTCTTCCTCGACATGGGCGTGCGGCGCTTCCTCGCCCTGCGCGGGGACCCACCACGTGGTGTGGCGGCTGAGGACGTCGTCGGCGAGCTGCGGCACGCCGACCAGCTCGTCCGCGTCATCCGTGAGGTAGAGGCCGAGTACTTCGACGACGGTACCCGCCACGTCCAGATCGCTGTGGCCGCCTACCCTGCCGCTGTCGACTACGCCCGGGAGATCGAGGTGCTCGCCGCCAAGCAGGCAGCAGGCGCGGACCTGGCCATCACCCAGGTCTTCTACGAGGCCGAGGACTACCTTGCCCTGACCCGTGCCGCCAGCTACTGCGGCGTGACCATGCCGATCCTGCCCGGAATCATCCCGCTGACCGACCTGCGACGCCTCACCCGCCTGGAGGACCTGACCGGCGTGAGCGTGCCGGGCTCACTGGCCCAGACCCTGCGGTCGCGCCAGGGCGCCGGAGTAGTCACTGCCGGCATCGACGCCACCCTCCAGCTCGCTGGCGACCTCATCGAGGGAGGCGCCCCAGGCCTGCACCTCTACACCTTCAACCGCACGCGCCCCGCCCTAGACGTCATCTCCCAGTTCCGTCTGGGCGGTGTCCTCGATGGCGCGCGTCCTGACCGCTACACCCAGCGCGAGATCGCCCGCGCCTACATCAACGCCGTGCCAGGTTCCAGTGCGCGGTTGACCGGCCGAATGCCGGACGCGGCTCGGCCCTGAAGGGTGGTGGGCCCCGCCGCCGCGGGCCCGCCACCGGCCGATGCCGCAGAGGCTACGCCGCCTCGCCCGCCCCCATGCCGCGAGCACACCGCCGTCAACGACTGCCAGACAGGAAGACACCCCATGACCACCACCAACAGCCCCAGCGCCGTGCCAACCGCTGCCACGAGCTCTCGCATCCCCACCACGCCCTTGCCACCGGCTACGATCCTCGGCTACCCACGCATCGGCGCCAATCGTGAGCTCAAGCGCGCGGTGGAGTCCTACTGGAAGGGCTCGTGTGACCTGCCCACCGTGCGTCAGTCCGCCCGGTCCCTGCGCTCGGCTACCCGCGCCCACCTCCGTGACCTCGGCCTGGAGGGCCTGAGCGCCGTCCCGGCAGACTTCACCTACTACGACCAGGTCCTTCAGGTCACGACATCTCTGGGTGCCCTGCCCACCCGATTCGCCGACCTGCGCGGTCGCGCGGCTGAGGGTCACCCGGGCACGGACCTTGACGGCTACTTCACGGCCGCCCGCGGGCAGGGCGAGCGTGCCGCGCTGGAGATGACCAAGTGGCTGGACTCCAACTACCACTACCTCGTTCCCGAGCTCGACGAGCACACGCCCCTGGACTACGTGCCCGGCTTCGCCGCCGTCGACCCCACCGACGGCCCCGGTGCCCAGGTACTGGAGGCCGTGCGCGCCGGTGAGCAGGTGCCGCGCCCCGTCGTCGTCGGGCCAGTCACCTACCTGCTGCTGGCCAAGGCCTCTGACGAGGCCGCCCCCGGCTTCCACCCGCTGGACCGACTGACAGACCTGCTTGCCGCCTACGGCCACCTCCTGAGCGACCTGTGGGCCGCTGGTGCCCAGTGGGTCCAGCTTGACGAGCCGGCGCTGGTCTGTGACGCCTGGGACGTGCCCCGCCAGCAGGTGCTGGAGGCTACCCGCGCCGCCTACGCCTGGATCGGCGCGATCGCCGAGCGCCCCCAGGTACTGGTGGCCGGAACCTACGGATCGCTGGGGGACGCCCTGCCCGTCCTCGCTGCTACCGAGATCGAGGGCGTGGCCCTGGATCTGGTGGCCGGGCAGCGGCCGACGGCGCAGGACCTGCGGGCGCTCGGCGGCAAGACCGTGGTGGCTGGCGTGGTCTCGGGGCGCAATGTCTGGCGTACCGACCTTCAGGCTGCGCTGGAGCTCCTCGAGGGCCTGCGCCGTGACCTGCCTGAGGACGCGCCGCTGGTGGTAGGCACCTCCACCTCGCTCCAGCACGTGCCGCACGACGCCGAGCGTGAGACCTCGCTGCCGGCAGACGTGCGTTCGTGGCTGGCCTTCGCTGACCAGAAGGTCGCCGAGGTCTGTGTGCTGGCCCGTGGGCTCGCCCAGGGGCGGCAGGCGGTGGCGCAGGAGCTCGCGCTGGATGCCCGCCTGCGCGCTGAGCGGGCCGCCCACCCGGGCGTGAACCGGGCACAGGTGCGTTCCGCCGTCGCCGCCGTGAGCGCGGCTGACCGCCAGCGAGCACCCTATGCCGACCGTCAGGAGGCCCAGGCGGAGCGCCTGGGGCTTCCGCTTCTTCCGACGACGACGATCGGCTCCTTCCCGCAGACCTCTCAGATCCGCACCGCTCGGGCTGCGTGGCGCCGGGGTGAGCTCGACCAGGATGGTTACGAGCAGGCGATGCGTGACGAGATCGCCCGCGTGGTGGACCTCCAGGAGGAGATCGGGCTGGACGTGCTTGTCCACGGTGAGGCTGAGCGCAATGACATGGTGCAGTACTTCGCCGAGCTGCTCGACGGCTTCCTGACGACCGAGCACGGCTGGGTGCAGTCCTATGGATCACGGTGCACGCGGCCCTCGATCCTGTGGGGCGATGTGAGCAGGCCTGCGCCGATGACGGTGGCCTGGTCCTCCTACGCGCAGTCACTGACGGACAAGCCTCTCAAGGGCATGCTCACCGGGCCGGTGACGATCATGGCCTGGTCCTTTGTGCGTGATGACGTGCCGCGTGCGCTGGTGGCGGACCAGCTGGGGATCGCGCTACGCGCTGAGGTGGCGGACCTGGAGGCGGCTGGGATCGCGGTGATCCAGGTGGACGAGCCGGCGATCCGCGAGACGCTGCCGCTGCGCCAGGCTGACCGTGCGGACTACCTGGAGTGGTCAGTGGGCGCCTTCCGCCTGGCAACGGGTGGGGCAGGAGCCGCCACGCAGATCCACACCCACCTGTGCTACTCCGAGTTCGACGTCGTGATTGACGCGGTGGACCACCTGGACGCTGACGTCACCTCGATCGAGGCCTCGCGCTCGCGGATGGACATTCTGCCGGCGGTGGCTGAGCACGGTTTTGAGCGGCAGCTGGGACCGGGCGTGTGGGACATCCACTCTCCTCGCGTGCCAAAGGCGGACGAGTGCGAGGAATTGCTGGAGCGTGCCGTGGCGGCGCTGGGCATTGGGCAGCTGTGGGCCAACCCGGACTGTGGGCTCAAGACGCGGGGGTATGAGGAGACGGTGGCGAGCCTGCGACACCTGGTGGAGGCTGCTCAGCGAGTGCGCGCGCGGCACTGAGCCCTGTTGTGGGGCTGGTGTCGCTGGTTACCCGAAGAGTCTCGTGTTCGCTACCTCTTCGCCACCGTCGCTACCCCTTCGTTTTTCTCGCTACCCGCCTGTGCGTGCGGCGGGGTAGCGGGCAAGACGAAGGGGTGGCGAACACAGTGAGGGGGTAGCGAGCGTACTGTCAGTGGGTGCGGTTGAGGCCGACATCGGCCAGAATGTGCAGCAACGGTTCACGGTGCCATGCGTCCTTCCATACCCAGCGCACGACTCGCATACCTGAGGCCTGCTCAAGGGCGATCTCGCGCCGGCGCTCAGCCTGGATGACCTCATCAAGGGAACGGCCGGACATCTGACGCCCGTACTTGACGTTGCCATCGAACTCGCCGATGACACCACGGTCTGGCCAGATGAAGTCGACACGTCCGATGAAGCGCCCTCGTGGGTCGCAGATCTTGGCTTGGAGACTCGGGGGCGGTAGGTGGTGCTCAAGCATGACCGCACGGCTGAGGCTCTCTCCTGGAGACTCAGAGCGTGGGTCTGCGACCTCAATCCACCGGCGGATGCGGATATTGCCTGCTGTATGTGGGTGGGCGTTCACGAGGGTGAGGAGCTGATCCTTGGTGACGCTTCCGCGTCGCAGGGCGTCGTCAAGACTCGTCAGGTTGGAGGCGAATGGCCGACGCCGGCCCAGGTCGACGAGGGTCTGGGCCACGCTGGTGACGCGGACTCCGTCGATCTCGATAATCTCGCAGTCCTCGGGGGCCGGGAGAGTGCGGGTCGCAGCGCTCGTCTTGCCGCCGCTGCGTCCACGCCGGACTAGCTGAACCCGGTCCGGGAGGCTACCGATCAGTGGTAGTCCATGGAGGACAGCCGCGGACTCGCGGGCGATGGCTGCCTCGGGGCTCAATCTGCCCACGAGCCGCAGTGCGCACACGCGGGTGAGGTGGCGCTGGCTGAGATCTAGGGCTGTGAACTCCTGGCGGTTGACGTAGGCGCCGCGCAGGAGAGGCATGAAGGGGCTGTCTGGACGATGCGCCGATCGGGAGAAAGCGCTGGGACTCACCCCGTGAAGAGGAAGGTCTTTGACCAACGTGATGGTGATGGGTGCGGTCCACATGTCACAAGGATTGCGCGGTGTATCGAGTGCCTGCTGGCGGCCTGTGGATCGATGTTCTCGCGGGTGTTGCGAGGGACGCCTGTGCAGCCCGGACACGTGCTGGTGGGGCGGAAGTGACCTGTGGGAATCTGGTGCTCCCTTTCCCATTATTCGCTACCCCTTGGTGACTATCGCTCCTCTTTTTGACGTTACCTCGGGTAGCAGGTGCGGCAAAGGGGTAGCGAACACGGTCAAGGGGTAACGGCAGCGGGCCTGCCCAGGGACCGGGCAGCCTCAACGGCGCGGCGGACCCTAGCCTCGTCGGTGCGCTGGGGCTCGCCCGGCGCGCAGTCCTCGCGGGAGCAGCGCATGTGGATCTCGCGCACCCCGGTCCGCTCGATGACCTCGGCGGTGTTCGAGGGGCGTACGTGGCCGGCGGCAATGACCCGGGGCCCGCCCGGGGTGCTCACGAGCCCGCGCAGCACCTCGGCACCTTCCAGCGCCGTAGCGGAGCCTCCCGAGGTCAGGACGTAGTCCACCCCTAGTCCGCCGAGGTCTCCGTAGGCCTCGACGAGGTCGCGGGTGACGTCGATCGCCTTGTTGAAGGTCACCGGTGCGCCGTCGGCCGTGTCCACAAGCAGGCGCAGCAGCCCGCGGTCGATGACGTGCTCGTCGGTGAGCACGCCCATGACGAAGCCGATCTCGACTGCCGGAGGCTGGGGTCCTGCGGCACCAGCTACTCGCTGTGGTCTGGTGTACTCGCTCATCTCCCTCGCCAGCGCAGCGATGCGTCGCACATCTGCCACCATGGCGCGGCCCTCGTCCGAGCTGAACACGAAGGAGCCGCCACGAGGCCGGATCATGACGCGCAAGCCAAAGGGGGCGGCGTCAGGTCGCTTGGCCCAGTGCGGACCTGCCAGCGTACGGCGGTGCTCGATCTCCTCCGCCGCTGCGAAGATCGCGGACTCCACCTCGCCGATCGAAGGCGTGGTGCCCCCAGCGCCGAGGTTGGCGCACAGTTCGGCGCGGTCAGCACCGGCGCGAGCGGACAGCCGGATCCCCTCAACGTTCTCCGTGCAGATCTCGACGACGACGTGAGGCATGTCCCGCCACGGCGTGGCCTCGGGAGGCGGAGGTGACAGGTGGCGCAGAGAAGGTGCCGTACCTGTGAGCCTCATCGCGTTCATGTCCTGAGTCTGGCACGTAGTCGACGACGACGTGCGGGTTTGCCGCCTGCGCCGGTGGCGACGCGACGTCGTCATCTCGTGTCCCACTCCTGGGGGACAATGTCCGCGCCCGCCCTCGCTCGTGGGCAAGGAGGAAAGTGCCATGTCCCACCCTGTCCGCGGCCGCGACGCCCACTCAGCGGCGTCGCCGGGCCTGATCTCGCGTCGTGGCCAGGTCGCCACAGCCGTCGCGGCTGCCGTGACGGTCGCTGGCGCCCTGGCACAGGCCTGGGTGCTGATCAGCCTGGGTCGCGGACTGGGTGCGCTCGCCACCGCTGGGTCCTCCGCGCGCGCTGGCGTCGCTCCCCCGTCCTCAGACTCAGCGATGGCCCCGGCAACCTCCTTGACAGTCCTGGCCGGCCCGACGTCGACCGCAGACTGGCGTTCTCTCGCGCTCCAGGCGGCGCTTGCCGCGCTGGTCGCCGCGGTCTGCGCCGGCGCCACCCAGCTTCTTGCCCGCGTCAGCGCTACCCGGGAGGAGGGGCACATCCGCCGTCGGCTGCTGGGACACCTGATGGGTCTGGGGCCGGGAGCCGTCGCTGAGACGCGTTCCGGCGCCACCGTCGCCCTGCTGACCGACGGCGCCGAGCGTGTCGCGGCCTACCGGCAGACCTTTCTGGCTCCCACGATCGCGGCGGTAGCCTCCCCGCTGCTGGTCCTGGTGCTGACGGCCGTGACTGTGGACCCCTCGTCCGCAGCGGTCCTCGCGGTGCTCTTCGTGGCGGTCCCCGGTGGTATCGCCCTGGCCCACAAGCGGCTGCGACGCTCCTCAGGAGGATCGCGCAGCCAGCGCACGCGCCTGGCGGCAGAGTACCTTGACGCGCTCCAGGGCCTGACCACCCTTGCCCTGGCCCGGGCAGCCACCCGCCGCGCCGCCCTGCTGCGCGAGCGCGGTGAGGCCAACCGGCGTGCCCTCATGCGGCTGCTGGCGGGAAACCAGCTCGTCATCCTGGTCACCGACGGCCTCTTCTCCCTCCTGCTGGTCACCGTCGCAGCCGCCCTGGCGCTGGCAAGGCTCAGCAGCGGAGCCCTCGACCTGGGCAGCGCCCTCGCCCTGGTACTGGTCTGCCTGACCCTGCTGGAGCCGCTGGACCACGTCGGCTCCTTCTTCTACGTGGGGATGGGCGGCATGGCGAACCAGCGGGTCATGCGCCGCCTCCTTGCACGCCGTCGGCCCACTGGTGCGGCGCCCGCGCACAGGCCTCAGCCCGACGACGACGCAGCCACCGGCGAGAGGACGCCTACCGAGCCTGCGGTCGTCCTGCGCGCAGTGAGCGCAGCCTGGCCGGCGCCGGTGACAGTCGGTGCCGGCCATCCAGGAGGACGTCCCGACGGACGGCCGGGACACCCGCAGCGGTCCGCAGGGCCGCGTCACCAACCGGGCGGCGGCCAGCACCCTGGAGCTCACCAGCCCGGTGCCAGCCTCCCGTCTGCCGTCGGTCGCCGGCCTGGTGCGGGTGCCCCGGGCGACGAGCGTCCAGGCCGGGATCACGGTGCCTCCCCGGTGCTGACGGGCGTGGACCTGGAGGTCCCAGCCGGTCAGAGGCTCGCCGTCGTCGGGCCCTCGGGCGCCGGCAAGTCGACTCTCATGGCACTGCTGTCCGGCGACCTGCTTCCGGCGTCAGGAACCGTGAGCGTCAACGGCACGGTCTCCACCGCTGACACGCAGGACCAGGTCAGAGCCGCCAGCGCCCTGGTGACCCAGTCCACGTGGCTGCTGACAGGCACCGTCGCGGACAACCTGCGCCTGGCAGACCCCACGGCCACGCCCCAGCGCCTGTGGTGGGCCCTGGAGGCAGCCAACCTGGCTGAGGAGGTTCGTGCCATGCCGCAGGGCCTGGACACCGCCGTCGGTGAGCAGGGTATGGGCCTGTCCGGGGGACAGGCCCAGCGCCTGTCCCTGGCGCGTGCCTTCCTGGCGGACCGGCCCCTGCTGCTCCTGGACGAGCCCACCAGCCAGGTGGACCTGGCCAGCGAGGCCCAGATCGTCCAGGCCATTGAGCGGCTGTCCGAGGGACGTACCGTCATCACCGTCTCCCACCGTGCCGGGGCGCTGACCGCCTGCGACCGCGTGCTGACCGTGGACCAGGCAGGTGCGCGGTGAGTGCCTCCGTCAGCCCTCGTCAGCAGCCGGGCCAGGACTCCCGCCGCAGCCCAGATGAGTCTCCTGCGAGCGCCAGTGCTCGTAGCCGCCCACGACCGCCCACGCTTGCGCTCGTGGCCTGGCTCGTGCGAGCCACCCGCCCTGTGCTCAGGCCGCTGGCGGCCTCCGCGGCCTGCCGCGTCCTCGCCCAGCTGCTAGGAGTAGGACTCTTCGCGCTCGCGGCCTGGGCGGTGGCTGACGCCGCCCAGGACCTGGTGGCGGGGCGCCACCCACGGCTGTGGCAGCCGCTAGCGGCCATGGTCGTCCTGGCCGCGGCCAAGGCGGCCTTGCGCTACGGCGAGCAGTACCTCGGTCACCTCGTGGCCTTCCAGTGCCTGGAGATCCTGCGTGCTGAGCTCTTCTCCGCCCTGGCTCCGCGTGCCCCCAGGGTGATGGTCACTGCCCGCTCGGGCGACCTCCTGGCGCGCGCCACCAAGGACGTCGACCGTGTCGAGACCTTCTACGCCCACACCTTCGCCCCGGCCGTCAGCGCAGTGGTGGTCCCCGCCGTGGTGCTCGTGGCGGTGGGTGCCGCCACGTCCTGGCCGGTGGCCTGTGTGGCAGTGGCGGCGACCGTCCTGGCTGTGGCCGTCGTGCCGACGCTGGGCTGGGGCGTGAGCCGTGAGTCGGCGCGTCGTGCCGTTGCCCTGCGGGCCGATCTCACCCAGCACGTCACCGACTCCGTCCAGGGCGTGCGTGAGATCGTCGGCTACGGCCGCACCGGCGATCGGCTGGAGGCCACGGCCGGTCTCGACGACGCCCTCGCCCGCGCGACCCTGCCACTGAGCCTGGCGCTGTCGCTTCGACGACTGGCGGTCCAGCTCCTGGTGCTCCTGGCTCCGGTGGCCGTGCTCGCCGTCGGCGCACCGGACGTGGTGGCCGGTCGCGTCAGCCTCGCGGCCCTGGCCGCTGCGACGGCGGCGGTGCTCCGGCTGGGTGAGACGGTGCGTGGCGTGGAGGACCTGGCCGGCGCGCTGTCGGGTGCCCTGGCTGCTGCTGAGAGGGTCCACGCCGTCGTCACCGCGGAGCCGGAGCTGGTCGACGGTGAGGGCGAGCTGTCCCACAGGGCGCACGAGCTGCGCTGGGAGTCGGTGACCTATGCCTATCCCGGTCAGTCGCGGCCGGTTGTGCATGACGTGAGCCTGACGGCGCGGGCCGGGCGGTGGACGAGCCTGGTCGGAGTCTCTGGCTCAGGCAAGACGACCCTGGCCCGGCTGGCTCTGCGCTTCGATGACCCGCAGACCGGGACGGTACGTGTGGACGGGACCGCGTTGCCGCAGGTATCGGCGGACTCCCTGCGCCGTGAGGTGGCGCTGGTGGCCCAGGAGGCGGCGCTGCTGCGCGGCACCGTGGCGGACAACGTCCGGCTCGCTGCGCCGTCGGCCACGCTCGCCCAGGTGGAGCAGGCCTGCCGGACGGCCTGCGTGCACGAGGACGTGGAGGCGGTGCCAGGCGGCTACGACGCCGTCGTCGGTGAGCGGGGCGGGAGTGTCTCGGGCGGGCAGCGCCAGCGCCTGGCCCTGGCTCGGGCGCTGGTGGCAGAGCCGAGCGTGCTCGTGCTCGACGAGTTCACCTCCCACCTGGACCCGGACCTGGACGCCCGGGTACGGGCGAACGTGCGGGAGTGGGCGCGTGAACGCGATGTCACGGTGGTGGAGGTGACGCACCGGTTGCACCAGATCGGGCTGGCGGACCACGTCGTCGTGCTCGACGGCGGGCGCGTGGTGCAGTCCGGGGCGCCCCAGCAGCTGCTGGACGAGGAGGGCGGCCCGCTGGCCAGGCTCGTGGCGCGTGAAGCGTCCTGAGGTTGGTGGGGCGCCCATCTGAATCGTGGTTTCTTGTACGGGACCGGGGGCTGCGCACCGCGTACACCCCGTTCCCGTACAAGAAACCACGATTCAGATGACGGGGACGGGTACAGGGTGAACGGGGCGGCGCAGACCAGGCTCAGACGTCGTCGACGTCGGCGTAGGACTTGGGGTCCTCAATCGGCTCCAGATGGGCCGACACCCGTAGGCGAGGATCCTCGGCGACGAGGTCGTCGATGAGCCGCTCGGTGAAGTCGTGCCCCTGCTTGACGCTCCACGCGCCGGGAACCAGGACGTGCATCTCGGCAAAACGGCGGTTTCCTGCCTCCCGTACGCGCACGGCGTGGAAGTCGACGACGCCGGTGCGGCGGTGGCGGTCGAGTACTGAGGTGATCCTGGCCAGCGACTCTGCTGACGGGGCGATGTCCATCAGGCCGGCGACGGAGTCACGAATCAGGCGGAAGCCGGTCCACATGATGTTCAGGCCCGCTCCGAGCGCCACGACGGCGTCGAGCAGGGGCTGGCCGGTGACGGCCACCAGCCCCACCCCGATGAGCACGGCCACGCTGGTGAGTACGTCCGTGGCCAGGTGCTTGGCGTCGGCGACCAGCGTCGCGGAGCTCTCCGCCGTGCCCTTGCGGTAGAGCACCCAGGCCACGGCGCCGTTGATGAGGGAGGCGAGGACCGAGATCGCCAGCCCGGCTACCAGCCGCTCGGGCATCGTGGGGCTGATGAGACGCTCGATGGCTGAGAAGATGATGAAGGCCGCCGCCACGAAGATCATGACGCCCTCGACGACCGCCGAGAAGTACTCCGCCTTGGAGTGGCCGAACTGGTGGTCCTCGTCGGCGGGCCGGATCGAGATGCGCAGCACGATGAGCGCGATCACGGCTGCGACCAGGTTGACCAGGGACTCCGCGGCGTCAGAGAGCAGACCCACCGAGCCTGTCATCCACGCGGCCCCGGACTTCAGGGCGATGGTGCCTAGGGCTGCCGCGATGGAGAGCCACGCGTAGGCGGACAGGTCCTTGGGCGGGGAGTAGCGCGGTGAGGTCATGAGCTCCAGTGTGCGTGCGGCCGGGGCGACGGGGCGAATCGTGTTTTCGGTGGGCCGCAAGGAGGAGGATGGGCCGGCACCGACGACGTGAGCGTAGAGGAGGAGCTATGCGTGTGGTGGGCGCAGACGCAACCCGCGCCCATACCGTAGGAGGACGCAGACGAGGGCGACACAGACGATCGTTGCTGCGGTCTCAGCTCGTCCTCGCTGAGGTCCTGCCATGAGTGGGGCCCAGGCTGCCACCTGGCCGAAGGCGTCCACTCCCCACAGCCAGCAGACGATGACGTACACACTGATGCTCGCCGCTCCTACCAGGTATGTCAGAGCCCAGCTGATGAGTCCTAGCATGCTGAGAAGAAGGACGAGGTTTCTGGTGAAGGTGGGGACGCCGGAACAGTGAGCCAGCATGCTGGTGATCCCTAGGATCGTGCTACAGACCAGCGCCAGGAGGACCGGAAGGTAGGGCCACCCCCGTGGGCTGTGGGCCTCTCGGGGGCCGAACCGACTCAGACATGCTCCGCAGCCGAGGGCAGGCAGAAGCGGCAGAGTGTTGGTGACAACGGCGTAGACGTCGAGCCGACCCGGAACGCGAACCGGACCATGCGGCAGGAAGAGGCACCCCAGGACGGCTGCCAGGCAGGTCATCATAAGGATGTGGATCCGGAAGTATCTCGCGATGGTCCATGCGCATCGGCTTACGGCGGTCCTACTCCTCACACTGCGCCAGGACACTGATCGCCTCCTGTAGTCGCCGTGTCGTCGTCGGGGTGTGGAGTGTGGCCGGGGTGATGCCGTCGACTACTGGCTGTTCCTGTGTCTCTCCCCGTGTCCCGATCCAGGCTGCCACCACAAGGTAGGCGTCTAGGGTCTGAGAGGAGGTCAAGGTGCAGGTGCGAGGGACGTACCAGGAAGACAGTGCGAGCAGGAGGCGTCCGTCGTCGGAGCGGAGAAGATCATCTCCTGAGAGGTAGAGGGTCCGGGGCCCGTCAGCCCTCGGGTCCTGAGAGATGGTGTCAGGGATTGGCACCTCGACCGTGGCAAGGTCAGTCAGGACGGGACCGAGCTGCTGTCTTAACGTGCTGGCTTGACTGGTGTAGCCGGGGTAGAGGCAGGCCTGGAGCGTGGCATTCCCAGTGTCTATGGCCGTGCAGGTGGTCTTTCCTGAGGGGTCGGGAGAGAAGCGGTTGCCCTCAAAGGTAGACAGAGAGCTACTGGCAACCCCAACCACAGCCAGCATGGCAAGTACCCATGCAGTACAGGCGCGTGGTGTGAGCGGTTTCCGTGCAGCACGTGCGAGAGCGGATCCTGCCAGGGCTACAAGGACGAGGCATCCGCCTGTGCGCCACGCCCAGGGGCCGGTACTGATCCTGAGCCCAGCCAAGCTGGCCGTCGCGCCCCCTGCTGACACGAGTCCGAGGCCAGAGCCAGCGATGTAGGAGGCCATGATGGCTGCGAATGCTCCCAGTAGCGTGATCACCGGGGTCAGGAGTCGTGGGACGAGCCAGCCGAAGAGCGTCCCGAGGAAGGACATGAGCACGCCGATCGTGAGGGCGGTGATCAGCTCAAGTGAGTCCGCGGGATGCGGTAAAAGTCCTTCGGTGCGGTTGAGGACGAGAGGTGAGGTGATGGCCACGGCGAGGAGAAGGCCGACGGCGTAGGTAGCGGTGACCAGGAGAGGGACAGAGGCAAGCGCACGGATGCCGCGAGGAGCACGCGTGATGATGTGGCGGCAGGCGTGGAGGCGACGGGCCTCCCAGGCTGAGATACCCGCCATGAGAGGGGCGGTGAAGATGACCGAGAAGGCGATGGTGTCTGCAGCGCGCAGCCACTCATATGCCCAGACTTGCCCACGGGCGTAGGTGTCGATGCTTGGCGTCAGGATGAGGACAGGAGCCCACCAGGCTGGTGAGCAGGAGGTGTGAAGAACGCTGCGTCGGTGTCCATGGCGGTCAGGCTGATGTGGTGAATCTGAGCCTGCGGCCGTCTCTCTCGCAGGAGAGGAAGCGTTGTCGTATGTCATGAGCCGTACGCACCATCAAGAAGCAGGGTGGTCAGAGCCTGCTGCAAAGTCTCGGTCCGTGATCCTGAGGTCCTGGCAGCGGTGAGGGAATCAGGTGAACCGCTCCAGATCATCGTGGAGCTGCTAAGGACCGCAACCTGATTGGCAATGAGCTCGAGATCGTCGATGCTGTGGGATGCCATCACGACGATGTGGGTTCGGGCGTAGGCGGAGATGGCTCGGCGACAGGCGGAGGCACTGACGAAGTCCAGCCCAGCGGTGGGCTCATCAAGGAGGAGCAGTAGGGGCTCATGGAGCATCTCCAGGCAGAGCATGGCACGTCTGTTGGTACCTCCCGAGAGCCGGGAGATACGAGTGTGGCGGTGAACGGCCAGGTCGAGGCTGTCCAAGAGGCTGTCAATGCGTTGGGCTGCGTCTTGCTCGGATAGCTTCCACAGCCAAGCGACGTAGTGGAGCGCCTCCTCGACGGTAAAGCTTCCCGGGAAGGAAGGATTCTGTGGGAGATATCCGATCTGAGGGCGTGAACGGTGGCGGCGAGCGTCGCTGTCGTCGTTAGCGTCGGAATCGGCTGAGGGAGCTATCTCAACTGAGCCTGAGTGGGGCAGGAGCTCGGCCAGGGCGAGAAGCAGGGTGCTTTTGCCGGAGCCGTTCTGTCCACATATGGCGGTGACACCTGGCTTGAGTGCCAACGTGATATCTGAAAGAACTTGGTGACGTCCACGTGTGACACTGAGATTAGTGATCGTGACGACGGGAGCCGCCTGCTGCGCTGACATGCGAGGTGCGTCAGTAGTTGAAGGACGGGTAGGCGGCGTCGGAGCAAGAGTCGGGGACGGGGAAACCCATTTGTGCGCAGACGTAGATCTCCCCCCGGGCCTTTGTACCAGTGGCGTTCAACCGGAAGGAAGTTGTGTAGGTACGTGTGGTGTTGGAAAACTCTGGGGTGGATCCGATATCTCGGAACTGCCACCCCACAGAACCGTCAGCAGCAGGTCCGTAAATGTATCCGCGCGTCGACCCGTAGACCGAATTCCCTTCCTGCTGACGATCTGTGATCGTGTAGGTGGTGGTAGCGCGTGTGTTCCCGCTGTTGGTGAACGAGCCTGATCCGCTGACTCGGACCGAGCCGTTGTACGAGGAGGATAGTGGCCCCCACGCCACGGCAGTAGCGGTCACGGGGATACTCAGGAGGACTAAGGAGACAGCTGAGAATATCGTCATGAAGCGTGTGATGGTGGGCGTGCTCATGATGCTCCCCTTTGAGCTAGTGCCGGCGCGAGTAACATCATCTTCGACTCACCCCCCTGCGTGTCAAGGCTGATGTGCTCGCATTTTCGATGCCTCGGACCTGGATCCAGGGGATAGGCGTTGTTGGCTAGGCTGTCGCCGTGCTCGCCCCAGTTCTTCACGCCGCCGTCGAGATGCCGGTCCCTGAGGCGTTGTCGAGCACCTTCCGTGCGCTCGACCTGTCCGGTGTCCTCCTCAACGGGATCCTGGGCGGCCTCATCGCACGTCGTAAGAACTTTGACCTCGTGGGCTTCGTGGTGCTGGCGATGCTCACCGCCACCGGGGGCGGCATCCTGCGCGACCTCATGATCCAGGCAGGCCCGCCCTTCGCGCTGACCGACCCCTACTACCTCTACACTGCCTGCGCAGGTGCGCTCGTGGCCTGGTGGCTTCCCTTCGGCTCGCGCCCGGCCAGGCGCTTCCTCGTCGTCGCCGACGCCGTCGTGCTCGGGACCTGGGCGGCTACCGGCGCCTCCAAGGCCCTGGTCAACGGCCTCGGCGTCATGCCGGCGCTGCTGCTGGGGTGCCTGACGGCGGTGGGCGGCTCGATGATCCGCGACATCTCCGTGGGCGAGACCCCGGCGGTCTTCGGCGGGAACAAGCTGTACGCCGTCCCGGCCCTGTGCTCGGCCGGGACGGAGGTTGCGCTCGTCGTCGTCGGCATCCCGGCCACCTGGGCGATGGTGGCGGCGACGGCGGTAGGTGCAGGTATGTGCCTACTGGCCTACTGGCGCTCGTGGCGGCTTCCGGTCTCCTCGGACGTCCAGCGTGAGCGCGAACGACGGCGAGCGGCGCGCCTGTCCGCAGGACCGCGGCGCAGGTGGCCGGTCGGGTCGGTCGGTGCACCCGATGAGGGTGGCACCGTGCGTGAGGGCTGGCGGCGCTCGCTCATGGGGCGCCCCCGGTGGGCGAGGCCAGTACCGCGCTCGACGCCGCGACGCCACGAGCCGCTGGACCCGCAGGACCTCTAGATCTACCGGCCCCGCAACATGAGGAACCGTGATGGCCTGTAGTCCCCTCTCCCATAGTCGCTGCTATCCCTTCGTTGTCGTCGCTACCCCGTTGTGTCCTTCGCACCCCTGCCGCACGCACGGCCGGGTAACGAGTGAGGTGAAGGGGTAGCGACGATCAGATAGGGGAGCTGGCGCTGGGATCTCAGACGGAACGGACCTCGGCGTCGTCGACCTCGATGGGTTGGGACGGGGTGGCGGCCTGCGGTGCGGGGGCGCCGAAGAGACGCTCCTTGACGGCCTCGACCACCTTGTCCGTGATGACCTCGCCCTGCTGGCGTGCGAAGCTCGTGGCCTTGGCTGAGGCTGAGTCGACCTTCTCGCGCACGAAAGGCTGCTCAGCCACTCGCGTGGCGGCGGCCTTGATGCGCTCGTACCGGGCGCGTCCTGCTCGGGTCCCGAGGACGTATCCCGCGCCGAGACCGAGGATGAAGGGGATCTTGCTGGCCATGGCTGCCTCCTGTGCTGGACGACGACATCGCGGGCGGTGGAGCCCAGTGCAGCGTAGCAAGAGGGTGGGCTGGCGATGCTCGTGCGGCGGGCTGGTCTGACGGGATGCTGTGCACCGCGAGAGCGTCGGGCGTGAGGCTGCTGGGACGCGTGACAGCGGGTGAGGGACGGTGCAGTGGTGTGGCCTGGGTGCTGGCTCCGTCGTCAGGCAGGGCAGCCCCACCTTCCTTAGGTAAGACTCACGTTGCTATACGGCAGTATTGATTGCTTCTACTATTAAGTCATGAGCAGGACCGAGACGACCACGAGCAGCACCCGCCCTCTGCCTGAGGACGCCGGGACGCCGTCGGCGCTCCCGGTCCTGGACGCCCGGGCGCCCCTGGACAGCGCGCTGAGCACCTTTGCGCTGGCTGACGACGCAGCGGCCCACGCCCCCTCAGTGCCGAGCAGCACGACTGACCAGCGGGACCCGCGCGACGCCGCCGTCTCCCTGGCCTCACGGCTGAACTGGCTGCGCGCCGGGGTCCTGGGCGCGAACGACGGTATCGTCTCGGTCGCCGGCCTGGTGATCGGTGTTGCCGCAGCGACGCCTGAGAACACGAGCGCGATCCTGACCGCCGGCGTCGCTGGCGTCCTGGCGGGTGCGGTCTCGATGGCTGCGGGCGAGTACGTCTCGGTCTCGACCCAGTCGGACACGGAGCGGGCGCTGGTGGTACGCCAGCGTGAGGAGCTCGCCCAGGACCCGGAGGCGGGCATTGACGAGCTGGCGTCCCACTACCGGGCCAAGGGGCTGAGCCCAGCCACCGCGATGACGGTGGCTCGCGAGCTCACGGCGCACGACGCCGTCGGCGCGCACCTGGAGGCTGAGCTCGGCCTGCGTGAGGACGAGTACACCAACCCGTGGCACGCAGCCTTCTCCAGCGCGGTGGCCTTCATCCTCGGCTCGCTGCTGCCGATGCTGGCGATCGTCCTGCTGCCCACAGCGGTCAAGATCCCCCTGACCTTCGCGGCGGTCCTCGTGGGACTGGCACTGACAGGTGGTGTCTCGGCACGCCTGGGTGAGGCGCCGGTGCGACCGGCTGTCATCCGCAACATGGCCGGCGGGGCGCTGGCGATGGCGGTGACGTGGGGGATCGGGCACCTCATCGGGGTCTCGGTCTGACCTGGAGCGTGGCCTGCGCGTGCGTGAGGCCTGTGTGAGTGCGAGCGTATGTGGGTCTGCGGTGGCACGTATGGCGTCGTGACGGCTGGTCGGCCCTGTTCCAGCCCTCTCCCGCACCGTCGCCCTCGCCCCGGAACACTCGCTCTCGTAGCGGGCCGCTGCGAAACTGACTGTTGAGAGGCGAGAGCGAGGGCGCTGGCCAGGTCGATCCCGCCCAGCCTGCCCCGACTACGCCTCGCCCTGGGTGATCCACCGCGGCAGCGTGCGGGCCAGGGCGTAGCCGTCGCGCCCCTGCACCACCGGGACGTCCGCCTCAGCCAGGGTGCGCGCCTGCGGCCCCAGGCCCATCGGGTGGGCGATCTGGCTGCCGGCGAGCACCTGCTCCTTCTGGGACAGGCGCCGGATGGCCACGGCGGCGACCCGGTCAGAGTGCTCACGCACGACCTCAGAGTAGATGAGCAGGTCGTGCTGGCCGTCGTCTCCGATGAGCAGCCACTGCACCTCCGGCAGGTCGATGAGGAGACGCCGCAGCTCGGTGCGCTTGTGCTCGATCCCGGAGCGGAACCAACCGGTGTTGGTCGGTCCCCAGTCGGTCATGAGCATGGGCGCCTCAGGGACGGAGTGCTTCTTGAAGAAGGAACGCAGCGTCGGCACCGCGTTCCACGCCCCGGTCGACAGGAAGACCAGCGGTGCCTGCGGGTGGGCCTGACTGACGCGGGTGAGCAGCTCCGGCATCCCCGGTACCGCCTCACGGTTGGAGGCGTTCTTGACCAGGAGGTTCCAGCCGGCGATGAAGGCGCGAGGGACGTTGGTGACCATGACGGTGTCGTCGATGTCGCAGACGATGCCGAGCTGGGGACCGGGCGCCACGATGGTGACACGAGTGTGCACGGTCCCGGCACCGGCAGCGTCGATCTCCACCTCGTGGCAGCCAGGCTCCAGGCCGTGGTCACGGACGACCACGTCCACGTACCCGCCGCGGTCGGCACGAGTACGTACCGAGGCGCTCCCCACACGGATGGTGACGGGCAGGTAGGGGACGGGCACGTCAATGAACTGGCGCCAGCCGCGTTGGGCGTCAATGAGGGAGTCCAGCGCGAGGTCGCGGACCTCGGTAGCGGTGGCGGGCAGCGAGTCCGGGATGGACCGGAAGAGCGGTCCCTCGGCCGGCGCGTCCTGCGGACGCATCACCATGCGTGCCAGGACGCGTGCCATCGAGCCCCGGTCGCCAGCAGACCCGTAGCCGTGATAGGCCACCACGCGCGGTCGCCAGCCGCGGGCGCGTAGGGCCGGGATCATGTCCCGGTGAAGGAGGTCCTCGGCGGCGCGGGCGATGTCAGAGAACGGCACACCAGGATCCTAGCGGGGACGTGCCTGTCGTGGCTCAGGCGCGATCAGGGCTCGGGCTACGCGGCCTCAGCGCGAACGGCCTGCCGGGTCGGGACGTGCTGGGACGCCAGGCGTCGCGCCTCGTGAGCCAGCACGATCCCGGTGCCGATCGCCCACAACGTGTAGGACGATCCCACGACGGTCGCCCACACCGGCCAGTCCTGCTCCACGTGGTTCTGCTCCGGGAACCACCACTGCATCGCCAGGACGAACACCGTCACCCCAGCGGCCACCGTGCTCGCGAGCGCAGGGGAGTCCCACCGGCACGCCGCGACGGCCAGCGCGATGAGCGCCGGCACGCACCACACCCAGTGGTGGGACCAGGAGATCGGGGAGACAAGCAGTCCCAGCGTCATCGTGACCGTGACCTGGAGACTGAGCACGGTGCCGCCGTCCGACGGCGTCGCGGACAGCCCGTTCAGACGGCGCAGCAGCATCCACGCGCCGGCCAGTGCGGCAAGCACCGCCAGCGCCCACACCGGCGTCCACAGGCTCTCCGGCAGCCACCGTGCGACCAGGCCCTTGAGGTTCTGGTTGCCGGAGTAGTCGGCAAAGCCGGCTCGCCCCGGGTCCCACATGGCGGAGAGGAAGAACTGGGTGGACTCGCGAGGCGAGACGAGCCAGCACAGCGCGGTCACGCCGGCTGCGGATCCTGCCATGGTGGCCGCGGCACGCCACTGCCTGCGAGCCAGGAGAACCAGCACGGTGATCGCCGGGGTCAGCTTGAAGGCAGCCGCAAGGCCCGACAGCACCCCGTGCCACGGTGAGCGCACGGGGACGACCAGCAGGTCCAGTGCCACGAGCATCATGAGGACAGCGTTGACCTGGCCGTACTCCATCGACTTGAAGGCCGGCTCGATCACGTTCACGCCGACCAGCGCGGCCCACGGCGCCAGCGCCCAGGCCTGTCGGGAACGCGCCCCGAGCGCACGGGCCGTGGCCCAGGCCGTCACCCCCACGCACGCGGGCGTGGTCAGCACCAGCAGCACCTGGACGCTGCGGTCGTCCAACCAGGTCAGCGGTGTGAAGGCCCAGGCGGCAAAGGGCGTGTAGGTGAAGGGCCACAGGTACTGGTCCGGGTTGGCCCACCAGTCGTAGAGGCTGCCGCCCGCCCGCCACTGGGCGACGGCGTGGTAGTAGATCCACGCGTCGAGCTTGAACAGGGGCTCGCCCGCCTTGTCCCAGAGCCTGGGGTAGCAGGCGACGGCGACGGCGCACCACGCCATCACCTGGGTCCATGTAGGCTCGGCCCACCGCGTCCAGCGTCCTGGACCCATCAGCCCAGGTGCCCCTGGGTGCGGGCGCCGCGCAGGGTGCGCAGGCCGACGAGCAGAACCACGACGCCGATCCACGCCGCGCACATGGTCAGGGTGTACCCGCCGCGGGAGGCGGCGACGTCAATAGCCTGGCCGCCGAGCATCGACCCCAGTGAGACACCGATGTTCATGGCGGTGCCGATCCAGGCCAGCCCCTCCGTCAGCTGCCCGGGGGCGACCGTGACCTGGACGATGTTGTTGCCCGAGGTGATGGTGGGGGCGGTGCCCAGCCCCACCAGGACGTAGAGGACAGCAAGGACCGCGAGGTTGGGGGCCAGCAGGAAGGTCGAGGCCCCCAGGGCCAGCCACACCATGCCGACTCCCAGCTGCTTCCACAGCGGCCAGCCCCAGGTGCGTGCGCCGTAGACGAGCGCGGCGATGAGCGAGCCCGTGGCCCAGCAGGCCAGCGCCACGCCGGAGAAGCTCTTCTGGTCCAGCTCGGTGGCGAAGGCGACGGCGGAGACGTCGTTAGCGCCGAACATGATGCCGGCGCACAGGAAGATGAGGACGATGGCTCGTACCGACCCGTAGGACAGGACGGAGGGGAGCCTGGCCGGGGCGAGGGCGTCGAGGTCGGTGGCTCGTGCGTCGTCGTCAGCCGCTCGACGGCGGGCACGCGCCGGGGCCCGCGGGTGCGGCGTGGGCTCGGTGGCGCGCTGGGAGAGGAACCACAGGCCGCCGACGAGCTGGAGGGTCAGGGCGACGATCCAGCCGCTGGTCACCGGCAGCACGGGCGTCGTGCACAGGGCCGTGGCCAGCACAGGACCGATCATGAAGGAGACCTCGTCCAGGGCCGCCTCCAGGGAGAAGGCGGTGTGGACGTCGTCGGGGGAGTCGAGCAGGGTGGTCCACCGTGAGCGCACGAGCGAGCCCATGGACCCTCCCAGGCCGCCGGCCAGGCCCGACAGGATGATGAGCGTCCACAGCGGCGCGACCTCCTGCGTGGCGACGATGAGGCCGAGCAAGGAGGCGGAGGAGCCTAGGAGCGCTGGCACCATGACACGGGCCTGGCCGTAGGAGTCGACCAGTCGTGCCAGGAGGGGAGAGCCGACGGCGGCCGCGATGATGTTCGCCGCGCTGACGGTACCGGCGGCGGAGTAGGAGCCGTACAGGCCCTGGACCGCCAGGATGGTGGAGATCCCCACCATCGACATGGGGAAGCGCGCGAGCAGGCCCGCCAGGGAGAACTGCCAGGCGCCGGGCCTGACGAGGATCCGCCCGTAGGTTGAGGTCATCCGGTGCATGGGAGGCTCTAGCGAACCGTCCCGAGGGCGTCCTCGCGTGAGAGGGAGAATCCCTGACCGCTCACCTGGCTCCAGCAGCTGATCGCCGCCTCGGTCGCGGTGCAGGCGAAGGAGTCGTTCTTGGCTGAGGAGCCGTAACTCAGGGCGGCCCCTCCCACGGCGCCGGCGCCGCCGCAGCTGCCCAGCGCCTGGCCGTCCTTGGTCACCGTCACGGTGAAGGGGGCGGTGGGGTCAGAGCTGCAGGAGGCGTCCTCGGGAGTGAAGTGGTGCTCGTTGATCGTGCAGGAGACGGAGTCCTCGCCCAGGGTGCAGGCGATGTTGCCGCTGGGAGCGGAGAAGGAGCCCATCTCGACGGCGCCGGTGGGGGCCGGCGCGCGCAGGGCCTGGCTCTGGGTGGGGGTAGGGCTGGGTGTGGGGGACGGCTCGGCGCTCGGGCTGGTCTCCTGCGTGGGAGCGTCCTGGGTGGCGGGAGCCTGTTCCTGCTGGGCCTGGCCCGTGGGGGCGCTCGCGGTGGGCTCGTCACCACCGGAGGTGGAGAACCACACGACGATCGAGATAACCAGGACGAGGGCCACGGCGGCCAGGATCGCCAGCACGATCGTGGAGCGGCGCCGTCCCGAGGGCTCCTGGCTCTCAGCGACTCCGACGCCGAAGACCCCGCTGTCCGAGCCTCCCGCCCAGGTGGCGGGCTGGGGGACGCCAACCGGGGACGGGCCAGGCTGGACGACGGGCGGCACAGCGGCTGTGGCTCTCGGGGACGTGGATGCCGGGTAGGTCTGCGTCGCCGGCTGGGCGGCGGAGGCTGCAGAGACGGTCGGGGCGCTCTGGGGCGTGGGGAGCGCAGTCATCGCTGCTGAGTCAGCAGTGGGCGAGGAGAGCACCGAGGTCGGGGCCACCGCGTCACCAGCAGCGGGGTGGCCGGTGGCACGCGAGGCCAGCGCGGCGTCGACGGCCGGGTCGCCCAGCGTGGCGAGCCAGTCCAGCAGGGCCGGGTAGGTCCGCGGGTTGGTGGCGATGTAGGGGCGCAGGCCAGGGTAGTTCTGGGCGAGCTCGTGCAGGGTCGCGAGCTCGGCGTTCGGGTCGCTCGCGCGTGCGACGAGATCGTCCTGAGACCGAGACATGCTGTAGTCCTCCTGGGTTATGCCCACTATGGCACGCGGGGCCCCGTGACGAAGGGGCGTGGCTCGCGGCGTGGTCAGAGGCTGACGGGCTCCGACTGGAAGAGACTACCTGAGCGAGGCAGGCTCAGCCGGCGGCCTGTACCACCTCAGGCGCGGCGTCGTTCCGAGTGCCCTCCAGGGGCTCGGTGCTGGTGGTCTGGTCGATCACGGGCACGGCGTGCGCGGGGACCTCAGCGCCTACTGCTCGCAGGATGAAGACGTCGAGCGCCTCCAGATAGGCGGCCCGGGCGTCCGCCTTGGTGGGCGTGGGGCGGCCTCCCATGATGGCGGCGTGGATCAGCGGCATGACGATGCCGGGGTCCTGGCGCGGGATCACGCCCTTGTCCATCGCGTCGGTGAGGATCTGGGAGAGCATCTGCATCATGAGCCCGGCGTGGGTGCGCAGGCGCCCGGCGGTACCTCGCGAGACCGAGTGCGCCAGAGGTCCAGAGGTGGGGAAGTGGTAGTGGCGCTTGAGGAGCGCCTGCTGGCGCACGTAGACGCGCAGCCGGTCGATCGGGTCCTCGATCCCGGCCAGGGCGCGTGAGAGCTGCTCGGAGTAGCGCGCGGTCTCGTGCTCCATGAAGGCCAGGAGGAGGTCCTCCTTGTCCGCGAAGTGGTTGTACACGGCTGTGCGGCCCACACCGGCGTGAGTGGCGACGTCGGACAGCGTGATCTTGTCGAAGGAGCGCTGGCTCATGAGCTCGGACAGGGCGTCAAAGAGCGCCGTACGCATCCGCTCGCGGTGCTCGGCGAGTGAGCTCCCCATGATCTTTGGCATGAGGGAAGCCTAACTCAGAAAGTGACGGATCTGGGAAGGGTGTCACAAAGCGCTGCCTTGGTAGGCACCCAGGCTGCTACTCGTGGCAGGCGGAAGCTGCTGCCAGGACGGCGTCCAGGATCGGCAGGTCGGCGGGAAGCCAGGGAAGTTCGTGGGCTCGCTCCAGGGCGATCCACCCCAGTGACTGGTGCGAGCTGCCCTGCACCGGGCCTTGGGCGGCGTCAGCTCGCTCGGCGAGCCACACGCGCATGCGGTAGCCGTGCATCGCGGGCCAGGCGGGCTGATCGTCACCGGGCCAGGGGTGGTCGACGACGGCGGAGCCCACCGTCGTAGGGTCGGCGGCGGGCGCGGCTACGGCGAGCAGCGGCGTCGGTGCGACCTCAGCGCCTAGCCTGACCTCCAGGCTGATCTCCTCGCGCAGCTCGCGGGCCAGGGCCTGTGTCGGCGTCTCTCCGGGCTCGACCTTGCCGCCCGGCAGCTCGTACTGGCCCGCGTGCTCAGCGGGGTAGGAGCGGGCCGCGCACAGCATGGCGGTGGGATGGGCGAGGGAGTCGAGGACTGCGGCGGCGACGACCAGGCGTGAGGCGTGCTGAGAAGTCTGTACAGAGGTGGAGGGGCTCATCTCTTCAAGGCTAGCGTTGCCCGCTCATCTCCCGCCTGCCGTGCAGCTCCCCCACTGTGTACCTCCTCATCGCGTCGCTTTCGCCCCTGAACAGTCGCTTTCGTAGCGGCCCGCAATGAAACCGACTGTTCAAGAGCGAAAACGATGAGGTTGATGGCGCGGAGGGGGAAATTGCCATCTCCCAGCCCGTGACCAGGACGTCCTGCCACGCTGCAGCCGTGATCGCGTCCATGCCTGTGTCCCTGACTGTGCCCTTGGTCGATGTTTTGCCAGCGCTATTCCTGGCGGGCCCCGCTCCCGCCGCTGCGGCCCGGCTCCCCACCGGCACAGCCCAGCTTCCTGCTGATACCGCCCAGACCCTCACCTGGACCGACCTATGGTCTGCGCTTTCCCAACGTACCACCCCGGTCGAACCTGCCACCGTCGCCACCCTCTGGCCGGCCCTGGTGATCCTCGCGATGTACCTGGCCTGGCCTCCTGCCCACCGCTGGGGACGCACGCTGGTGACGGTGGTGCACGAGGCAGGGCACGCCGCTGTGGGCATCCTGGTGGGGCGACGCTTCCGTGGTTTTGTGGTGGCCAAGGATCTCTCCGGTCACGCGGTGACCTCGGGCAAGCCCCGTGGTCTCGGCCGGGTCTTGACCACCTGGGCTGGTTACCCCGCACCTGCATTCCTGGGCGCGGCACTGGTCGCGGCGGCGCTGCGTGGCTGGAGCGGTGCGGTGCTTGCCACGGGTCTGCTGGTGCTGCTCGTGCTGCTGGTGATGTCGCGCTCACTGCGCACGGTGGGCGTGGTGCTGGCGGTCGTCGCGGTGACAGGTGGGTTGTGGTGGCTGGGCGGCCTGTGGCGCGCGGGTGCCGTCGTAGGCGTCGGCCTGGTGCTCCTGCTCGGCGCGTGGGGCTCGCTCGGCGACGTCGCCCGTAGCGCCAACCGCCACCAGGACCATGGCACCCTCGCTCGGCTCACGCACGTGCCCGCATGGTTATGGCTGGTGTCATGGTTCCTGGCCGACGGCGTCGCCACGGCATGGGTGGGCTGGCTCGCCTGGGGGCTCGTGGTTTAGACGGCTGGCGGGCTGAAACTGGGGAGCACGAGAATCGCCTGTGAGACCGGGACCTACCGCCTACGCACTTGTGCGGCCCAGGAAAAATCCCGTCCCTGGCACGATGCCAGCCGTGCCAGGGACGGGGGATGGACAACTTCCAGCCTCAGTACTGGTTGCGCACTGAGGCGTGCCCGGCCACGCGTCGCACGAGCCAGCGTGGGCTTATCCGCAGGGCGGCGTTGACGGCCAGGTAGCGGAGCGACGGCGTACAGATCACCTGTCCACGGCGTACCGCGGCGAGCGCCTCGCGTGCCACGTCCTCGGCACTGAGCCAGGCGAAGGCGGGCCAGGCGTCCTCATCCATCTGCGCCCGTGCGTGGAACTCCGAGTGGGTCAGGCCGGGGTTGACGACGGTTGCGGTCACGCCCGTGCCACGCAGCTCGGAGGCCAGTCCCTCGGTGAAGGTACGTACCCAGGCCTTGTGGGCGGCGTAGGTTCCCATGGCGGTCAGCGCCGTGGCGGAGGAGACGTTGAGCACGGCGCCGTGCCCTCGGTCAACCATCCCGGGCAGGGCCGCGTGGGTGAGCTCCATGACGGCTCGCACCATGACGGACATGGCTCGGCGCTCCTGCTCGACGTCACCACCGACGAGCTTCTGACCCACGGCGAACCCGGCGTTGTTGACCAGCAGGTCCACCGGCCGCTGGGCGACCTCGGCGGGGCGTGGTCCGGCGGCGCGTCCCACCTGCAGGCGCTGCGCGACGACCTCGATGCCGATGGGCTCAGACAGGTCGGCGGCGATGACCTGGACCTGGGCGCCGGCAAGCTGCCTGAGGTCCTCGGCCAGCTCCTCCAGGCGTGAGGCCGTGCGGGCCACGAGGACGAGGTCGTGCTGGGCGGCGGCCAGCTGCCAGGCGAGCTCCAGCCCGATACCGCTGGTGGCTCCGGTGACGAGTGCGGTTCCCATGGCATGAGCCTAGGTGAGCGTCGGCGCGGGTGGTACCCGGCTCGGCTAGCCTGCCCCCATGCGCCTGGCTACCTGGAACGTCAACTCCGTCCGCACTCGTGTCGACCGCGTCATCGCCTTCCTGGAGCGCGAGGACATTGACGTCCTGGCGATGCAGGAGATCAAGTGCAAGCCCGAGCAGTTCCCTCGCGAGCCTTTTGAGGCCGCAGGCTACGAGCTGGCCGTCCACGGCCTCAACCAGTGGAACGGTGTGGCCGTGGCCTCCCGGGTGGGGCTGTCCGACGTCGTCACCTCCTTCCCCGACCAGCCGACCTGGGAGTCGGCGTCCCTGGGCGGTGCGGTGGTTGAGGCCCGTGCCCTGGGGGTGACGGTGGGTGGCCGGCCGGCCTCGACGACGGCGTCCGTGCCCGGCGTTGCAGCGCGCGCCTGTGCCCCGGTGCGGCTGTGGAGCCTGTACGTCCCCAACGGTCGCGAGCTCACCCACCCGCACTACACCTACAAGCTGGACTGGCTGCGTGCCCTGCGCGAGAACGTGGCCGCCTGGCTGGACGAGGACCCGAACCTCCCGCTGGCGCTGGTGGGTGACTGGAATGTGGCCCCGCGCGACGAGGACGTGTGGGACATGGCCGCCTTCGAGGGGGCGACTCACGTGTCGAGCCCGGAGAGAGCAGCCTTTGCGGCTTTTGAGGAGGTAGGCATGGAGGAGGTGACGCGCTCGCGGGTCACCAACTACACGTACTGGGACTACCAGAAGCTGCGTTTTCCACGGAACGAGGGCATGCGGATCGACTTTGTCTACGCGTCACCGACGCTTGCGTCGCGGGTGAGCGGTGCCGCGATCGACCGGAACGAGCGCAAGGGCAAGGGGGCCTCGGACCACGTTCCGGTGATCGTGGACATCGACTGACCGAGCCGGGGCCGGTGCGCCCTTCGCCTTGCTGGGCGGGACGTGGGGCCCACGTACACGGTGAGGCTGTTGCGGAGGTCTGGCTGTGCTTGCCAGGAGGCGTGGTGAGACCTTGGTCCCCTGCGTGCCTACGGCGTACCCGTGGGGATTTACGGCGTGAGCAAAGGGGAAAGTGGGGAGTGAGCTGGGTGCGCCTGCCTACCAGCTGGACAGTTGACGCCGCCCTGTTCACCGGTGGTCTGTGGAACCTCGACCTGACCCGCGTCAAGAAGAACCTTGAGGAGACCGGCTGGTCGGTGAACAACGTCGGTTATGACGGGCGGTTCGATACCAACCCCTCGGCCAGTCGTCTGGCTGACGTCTACGGATACGGTCCGGCGGGTCTGGGTGGTGCGACCATCGTGACTCCGGGCTCTGACGTGACGGTGCCGGTTGACGGAGGTGTGAGCGGCAACGGCACGATCCACGTGGAGATCTTCCAGTACATCGAGGCCCATGACCTGGAGATCCGGGTGGGAGACGACTACAAGGCGAGCCACTCGCTGGAGTGGATCCGTTCCTACGACCTGACCCAGCTCGCGAACGGCGGCTCTGACCTCGGGTCCGTGACGACGACGGAGGAGGACAAGCCGGAGCAGCGCCGCGTCCGGTCTCGGTCGTGTCCGAGGTCGACAACCAGGTACCAGGGGTCTACCCGGTGACCTTCTTCCTCAGCCTTGACGGCGGCGAGGCCGTCTACAAGCAGGTCAAGGTGACGGTGCACCCGAACCTGTACTTCGACAAGAACTCCACGCAGTACGGGGACACCGGGGAGAAGGACCTGGGCATGGTTGAGGCGACCTACACCCTCACGGCTGGAACAGCAAGGCTGACGGCAGCGGTGTGGTCCTCGACGTGAACGAGAAGGTCGTCAGGAACGCCACCTGCTACGCACAGCGGAAGAAGACTGCGGTGCCGTCGCCTGCGCCGAGCCAGTCGCCTGAGGGGACTGCGGCGCCGTCTCAACGGAAACCCGTGGAGCGGGTGACGGGAATCGAACCCGCGCTGTCAGCTTGGGAAGCTGAAGTTCTACCATTGAACTACACCCGCGTGCTCACCGTGCGGTGAGGTGCGGGAGCAGCATACCCTACGTAGGACCCTGTTCTGCAAATGACCGAGAGGCAGCAATGACCACCACACCCCAGCCCTCCGATCCCCTGTCCTCGGGATCGGCCCCGCTGTCCTCCGCGTCGGCGGACGCCGGTAGCGACCAGTTTGGTCAGGTCAATGCCCAGGCCTACGGGCAGCCGGTCTCGGGATACTCCCAGCAGCCGTACGCTCAGCAGCCTTACACCGACACTGCGTACGCCCAGCAGCCCTATACCCAGCAGCAGCCCTACACGGACCCGACCTACGCTCAGCAGGCTTACGCCCAGGGTGCTCAGGCCTATCCCCAGGGCTACGCCCAGCCCGGGTACGTGGACAACCAGAAGTCCAAGCTGGCCGCGGGCCTGCTCGGAATCTTCCTGGGAGGCCTAGGTATTCACAACTTCTACCTCGGGAACACCGGCAAGGCTGTCACCCAGCTGCTGATCTCCCTGATCTCGCTGGGCTTCCTCTCATGGGTCTCTGCGATCTGGGGCATTGTCGAGGGAATCCTCATCCTCACCGCTCAGCCCGGCGCGCAGCCGTGGGGCACGGACGCCCGGGGCGTTCCGCTCAAGGAGTGAGGCCTGTGGCTGCGACGGCCGGGTAGGCGCCGTCGTCGTCCCGATTCTCGTGCCCTACCCAGCCGCGGCTGGCACAATCAGTCCCGTGCTGCTCTCTGATCGTGACATTCGCGCTGAGCTCGACGCCGGACGCGTACGCCTGGACCCCTACGACCCCTCGATGATCCAGCCTGCGTCTATCGACGTGCGCCTGGACCGCTGGTTCCGTCTGTTCGACAACCACCGCTACCCGGTCATCGACCCCGCGGTCGACCAGCCTGAGCTGACCCACCTGGTGGACGTCGGCCCCGACGAGCCCTTCATCCTCCACCCCGGCGAGTTCGTCCTGGGCGCCACCTACGAGCGCGTCACCCTGCCTGACGACGTCGCCGCGCGTCTGGAGGGCAAGTCGAGCCTGGGGCGCCTGGGCCTGCTCACCCACTCCACCGCCGGTTTTATTGACCCCGGCTTCACCGGGCACGTCACGCTGGAGCTGTCCAACACCGCGACGATGCCGATCAAGCTCTGGCCCGGTATGAAGGTGGGCCAGCTGTGCTTCTTCCGCCTGTCCAGCCCGGCTGAGGCGCCCTATGGCGCCGGCGCTACGGGCTCTCGCTACCAGGGGCAGCGCGGCCCCACGGCCTCGCGCTCCTACCGCAGCTTCCTGCGCACGCGTATCGAGGACCCCGGCCCGCTGGCCGACGGCGTCGCCTCCTTCTCGGACCTGCCCTCCCACGGTGGCGGCCGCGAGGGTGGTGCGCGAGCGGCGGCGAGCCAGGGCCAGGCATGAGCGGCGACGTCGAGCGCCAGCCGGACCTGTCAGTCTCCCTGCCCACGGACACCCTGACCTTCTCCGTGGCCGGAATGCTTCCGGTGGGTCGTCTGGAGGAGCGGCACGCCCTCGTCCTGGCCGACGACGTCACCCCCGAGGAGGTCGAGGCCCTCGCGGTGTCCCAGGACGTCCAGGCGGGGTGGGTGGGGGCCGCACGCCTTCAGCTGCTTCCCGGCGCTGAGCTGCAGGGCCCCTGGCCGCTCGACAGCGAGCTGCGTGCGCTCATAGGGCTGCCGGAGTGGGCGGCCAGCCTCATGATCCTGGAGTGCGAGCCGGAGCGTCGGGGAGCCTTGCCGCCTGAGCTGGCGGGTACCGACCCGGTGGCGGACGCGTTCCCGCTGGCTCAGCCAGCCGGCACGGAGCTGGTGGCCCTGACGCGCCTGCAGGCGATCGCCCGCCGCTTGGCCGGGGCGATCCTGCTGCGTGGAGACGCGCCTGCAGGAGCGGGCAACGGGGCCGGTGCGGGTGAGCCGGCCGGTCGGCGGGTCCAGGGCGGCCGGCCGCACGTCGCCAGCAGGCCGAGCGTGGGCGTGCTCGTCCAGCCTGACCCAGGTACCAGCGTCAACCTCGACGTCTACGCGCCGGTGTGGCTGACGCCCGACGCCTGCCAGGCCGTCCTCGCGCCGGTTCTACCCGGAGCCCGGCCTCAGCTCGTGCCGCAGGCGCCCGAGGGGCCGACGGGTCTGGCTGCCGTTCCCCAGGAGGAGCTGGACCGGCTGACTGAGCTGCTCGGGGCTGAGCGCCTGGACCGGGCGTGGTCCGCCGCCCGGCAGCGTGAGGAGGAGGCTGCGGCGGCCGCAGCCGGGGCGGCCCGAGCGGGCTTGCCGCTGGAGGAGGTGCGTACGGGCTACGCCGTCGTCGCTCCGGTGGACGAGGACCGTCCCGGTTGGGGGCACGTCGAGGTCCAGGTCGAGGCGGCCGAGTACGTGCCGCTGGCCGTGGCCGGGGAGCCGTGGGCCGTGCAGGGCGTCGTCGTCCACCAGATCGTGTGGCGGCCGCTGGACCTGGCTGATCGTGACCCTGCTCGGCTGACGCGTACGCGTCGTGGCGAGCGTGAGGCGGCTGCTGCGCTCATCGAGGCTGCGGCCCGCGCTCTGATCGAGGCCGCCGGCGGCCAGGCCCTGGACGAGGACGGGTTCCTGGTCTCCTTGTAACTCCCTCTCCTCTCCGGTGGACAACCTTTTCGTAAGTTCGACAACCAAGATCCGCAGGTTTACCTTGTCCGTTTTACGAAAAGGTTGTCCGCAGAGCAGAACGGGCTGCGTCAGCGCGTGCGCGGCACGCCTGGGCCCGGGCGCGGGGCCAGGTGCTGCTCCTGGAGGCGGGCCGCGCCGTCGTCCCACGACCAGCCGCGAAAGGCGGCGGCGTCGGCGAGCGTGCGGGACCACGCCAGCGCCTCCTCACCGCGCTCGCGGCCTACGGACATGTAGTGGCGCAGCAGGCCGGCAGCGGCCTGGGCGTCGTCCAGCGCGCTGTGATGGCGGCCGATCTCGACGCCAGCCACCTCGCAGCACGTGGTCAGCCGCCGCGAGGGCGTGGTCATGAAGTGCCGCGCCCACTCCATCGTGCACACGCGCGGGACGCGTGCGCCGCGTGCGAGGTGGCCGCGCCTGCCTAGCGCCTGGGTCAGGAAGCCGACGTCGAAGCGTGCGTTGTGCGCTACGACCACCCGGCCGGCGAGGTCACGCGCCAGGAGGTCGGCGACGTCGTCTAGGCCTGGTGCGTCGGTGAGGTCGGTAGGTCGCAGCCCGTGGATGAAGGTCGGGCCGACCTCGATCGTTCCGTCCGGGCCCGCGCCCGGGTTGACGAGGGTCGACCACTCGCGCTGGGGCAGGCCGTCGGGCCCGGTCAGAACCAGTCCGATCTCCAGGATCGAGTCAGTGGTCGGGGACAGTCCCGTGGTCTCCAGGTCGACGACGGCGTAGCCCACCTCGCAGGGGTCAGCTGGCTGCGGGGCCGGCGCGGTGGCGGACCGCGGCGCTGGGCCGACTGTGGGGAGAGGGCCAAGTCTGCGTGAACGACGGTAGAAGGGCATCGCTGACATGCTATCCGGGACTGTGGGTACCTCCGCCAACCACCTCCGCGCCGACGGACCACCCGTGCCTCCACCGACCACTGCAGGGGCGCGAGTCTAGCGGTCGGCCGGGGAACAGGCGGTCGGCCGGCGCATAGGCGGTCGAGTGGGCCTTTGACGGAGGCTGGCTCTCGGCACGGGTCTGGCGCCCGGCGTTAGGCTCGCCTCATGACTGACGCCGCATCCGCCCTGCGCACCGCTCCTGGGGCCCCGGTCCTCAACAGCACGATCCGCTCCCAGCTTGCCCACCGCACCATCCGCGCCTACACCGACGAGCCGGTCAGCCCCGAGGTCATGGAGACCCTGCTGGAGGTCGCCCGTCACTCGGCCACCTCCTCGTTCCAGCAGCAGGTGACCATCATCCGGGTCACCGACCCGGCCCTGCGCGAGGAGCTGCGTGAGGTCTCCGGCCAGCCCTACGTAGGCGGCACCAACGGGGAGCTGCTGGTCTTCGTCGTCGACCTCCACCGCAACGCCGTCCTGCGCGAGCGTGCCGGCGCGTCCCTGGAGCCGCTGGAGCGCACCACCTTGTTCCTCCAGGGCGTGGAGGACGTGGTGATCGCGGCGCAGAACGTCGTCGTCGCGGCAGAGTCGCTGGGGCTGGGTACCACCTACCTCGGCTCGATCGGCGCCGACCCGCGTCGCGTCATCTCAGCCCTCGGCCTGCCCGACCGCACCTACCCCCTGCTTGGTCTCATGGTGGGCCACCCCGGGCAGGAGCCCCAGTTCAAGCCGCGCCTGCCGCGTGAGATCACCGTGGGCACCAACTCCTACCCGGACCTGGGGCTGCACGAGGAGGCGCTCGCGGCCTACGACGACGTCGTCGAGCAGTACTACGACATGCGCGACACCGGCCGCCGCGTCGACTCCTTCACCACCCAGATCGCACGTGCCCTGGGCAAGGGCGGCTCCTCGGCCTTCCCGGTGGCCGAGGTGCTTCACGAGCAGAGGCTCTGCCTGGACTAGGCCGGAGGTGACCGCGTGACTGACTCTGCTACGCACGACGGCCGGGTCCTGCCTGCGCTGGAGGCCTTCAGCTTCCCGGTGGGCCTGGTGCTGACCGGTGGCGGACAGGTGCTGGCCCAGGCGGGCGAGACCGACGAGGTCTTCCCCTTCGCCTCCGTCACCAAGCCGATCGTCGCCTGGAGCGCGCTGGTCGCCGTCGAGCGAGGGCTGCTGAGCCTGGACGACCCCGCCACGCCAGGCGCGGGACGCGACGACGGGTCTGGTGCCGGTGGGGGAAGCAGCCACCAGGTTGCGCTGCCCGGTGCGACCGTCCGTCACCTGCTGTCCCACTCCTCGGGCATCGCCTTTGACTCCGACGCCGTGCTGGCCCCGCCGGCGCGCCGACGCGTCTACTCCAACCGCGGTATCGAGATCCTGGGGCGGCGTCTGGTCGAGGCTACTGGCACGCCGTTGGAGGAGTGGGTGGAGACCACGGTTCTGGAGCCGCTGGGGATGGCGAGCGTGAGCGTGCCTGGCTCGCCGGCCTACTCCGGCCAGGGCAGCGCCGAGGACCTGTCACTCTTCGCCCGCGAGCTGGCTGCGCCCACGCTCGTGTCACCGTCGCTGGCCCAGGAGGCCTGCTCCGTCGTCTTCCCCGGGCTCGACGGCGTGCTGCCGGGGTACGGGCGGCAGTCTCCCAACGACTTCGGGCTGGGTCTGGAGATTCGTGGGACCAAGCAGCCGCACTGGACGGGATCGGGCAACAGCCCGCAGACCTTCGGCCACTTCGGCCAGGCTGGTTCCTTCGTCTGGGTGGACCCGGTGGCCGGACGACAGGCCGTGTTCCTGGGAGCCCGGCCCTTCGGGCGGATGCACGTGGAGGCGTGGCCGGCGCTGAACGACCAGCTGCTCGCCTTCTAAGCCGGGTGCGGGCGTCGCTGCAGCTAACACCTCTTCTCCAAGACGGACAACCTTTTCGTAAGCTGGACAACGCAAAACCCTGGTTCTTGGTTGTCCAGCTTACGAAAAGGTTGTCCGCGGGGAGGGGCGTTGATGCGCCCCCCCGTCTCGGCAGACGGAACCGAGAAGTTACTGTGATCCCTGGTGCTGCAACTCATTGAATGAGATGATTGGGTGCATGGCTTCAATCACGCTGCACAACGACCCCGTCTCCACCGTGGGCGAGCTGCCCGCCATCGGCTCGGCCGCCCCGGCCTTCGACCTCGTCGGCGCGGACCTCGCGTCGGTCACCAGCGAGCAGCTGGCCGGCCGCCGCGTCGTCCTGTCCGTCTTCCCCTCCGTCGACACGGGCGTGTGCGCCCAGTCCGTGCGTGAATTCAACAAGCGTGCGGCCGAGCTGGACAACACCACCGTGGTGTGCGTGTCCATGGACCTGCCCTTCGCCCAGGCTCGCTTCTGCGGCGCCGAGGGGCTCGACGGCGTCGTCACCGCCTCCGGATTCCGGTCCACCTTCGGGGCGGACTACGGCCTGACCATGGCTGACGGCCCGCTTGCCGGGCTGTACTCGCGGGCCGTCGTCGTCATCGACGCGGACGGCAAGGTCACCTACACCGAGCAGGTTCCCGAGATCGGCCAGGAGCCTGACTACGAGGCTGCGATCGCCGCTCTCGCCTGACCCTGCTGAGATCGCGTCTTCAGTGTGGGAACGAGCGCGACAGACTCGTTCCCACACTGAAGGCGCGATCTCACCTCAGGAGGAGGGGGCTTGGCGCCGTCGTCGCCTACCCTTAGGAACGTGATCGCCAACGACTCCCACCGTGCCCGCCTGGCCCAGCTCGTCAACGACCTCGCCGTGGTGCGAGGCAAAGTCACCCTCGCGTCCGGACTGGAGTCCGACTTCTACGTGGACATGCGCCGCGCCACCCTCCACCATGAGGCGGCCCCGCTCATCGGCCACGTCATGCTCGACATGCTCGAGGAGGCCGGCCTAGGTACTGACGAGATCGCGGCGGTCGGTGGCCTGACCATGGGGGCCGACCCTGTGGCGACCGCGATGCTCCACGCCGCAGCCTCGCGCGGGCTCGACCTGGACGCCTTCGTGGTCCGCAAGGCTGCCAAGGACCACGGCATGAAGCGTCGTATCGAGGGACCGGACGTGGCCGGACGAGACGTCGTCGTCCTGGAGGACACCTCTACCACCGGTGGGTCCCCGCTGGAAGCGGTCGAGGCCCTGCGTGAGGCAGGCGCCAACGTGCGCGCGGTCGCCGTCATCGTCGACCGTGACACAGGCGCCCGTGAGCGCGTCGAGGCCGCCGGCCTGCCCTACTACGCCGCGCTCGACCTGGATGACCTAGGCCTGCGCTGAGGTCCGGTACCTGGGGCGTGGCCGTGCTGATCGTGTCGAGCCTGAGGGCGGGGCTGACCGCAGCCTGGCAGCCGGTTGCCGCGTCCGGGCCACAGCCTGCGCCCGCTGAGAGCTGGTCCGGCCAGGCGGTTGCTGGACTCGTGGTCTGTGTGCTGCTCCTGCTCACCGTCGGGTGCCTGGGGCTCGTGTGGCGGCACGGCCGCAGGCTGTACGCTGCCGGGGAGACGATCGACCAGTTCTGGCGCGGCCTGGAGGCGGTCCTTATCCGCCACCACCGTGCTGCCGAGGACCTGGTGCGTCAGGCAGACGCGCGCGGCCTGCTGACCGACGGCGCCCGCGAGCGTGCCGAGTCCGCCGTCGCCTTCGCCACCATGACCGGCACTCCCACGCAGCGTGCGCGGCGGGAGGAGAGCCTTCACGAGGCCATGGGCGCCGTCATGGCGGCCCCGAGCGGGGCAGGCGACGCCGCTGCCGTGCCTGACTCCGATCCCCTCGCCGGTGCGGTGGCCGAGTACGCGGCAGCCTGGGAGGAGGTGGAGACCGTGGGACGCCGTTACAGCGAGCTCGTGCTGGGGTACAACCGGCTGGTGGCCAGCCCCTTCAACATCCTGTGGAACCGCCGTCTGGGGCGCCAACCGGCCCAGGGCTTCACGCCGGAGCACCCTGGCGTGCTGCACACGGTCGACGTCCTGTGAACGGTCAGGACAGGCTGGGTGGTCGGGCTTCGGACCTGCCTGATGAGGCGCAGCGTCGCGGCTGGTCCGCAGGGCGTGACAACGCCGGCTACTGGGCGGCCCTCCCACCCGAGCAGGACCGCCCGGCGGACGTGCGGGAGGTCGGCGTCGGCCCGTGGCCCGGGGGAGAGGCGGCGTGGCCGACGGACCCACGCTATGACCGGGACCTGCTGCGTGAGGGGGACCGGCGCAACGTCGTTGACCGCTACCGGTACTGGAGCGTCGAGGCGGTTCGTGCGGACCTGGCCGCTCGGGCGCATCCGCTGCACGTGGCGATCGAGAACGTCACGCAGGACCTCAACATCGGCTCGATCGTGCGCACTGCCAACGCCTTCAACGTCGGCGCCGTGCACGTGGTGGGCCGACGCCGGTGGAACAAGCGCGGGGCGATGGTCACTAACCGCTACCTCGACGTGCGTCACCACCCTGAGCCCGGTGGCCTGCTGGAGTGGGCCGCGCAGACCGGTTACGAGCCGATCGCGATCGACAACGGACCGGGCTCGGTCCAGATCGAGCGCGTCGGGCTGCCGGAGCGCTGTCTGCTGGTCTTCGGCTCAGAGGGAGAGGGGATCAGTGAGGAGCTGCGTGCCGGCTGTACCCGTCTGCTGCGGATCGGGCAGTACGGCTCGACCCGCTCGATCAACGTGGCGGCAGCCGCGGCGATCGCCATGCACAGCTGGGTGCTCCAGCACGCCGGCCCTGCGCCGGACTGAGGCTGTGTCCCCGCACCGGGCGACGACGGCATTGCATCGCTTTCCACTGTGAACAGTCGATCCCCGCGCCGCCCGCGTGGGGATCGACTGTTCACAGTGGAAAGCGACGATGAGAGCACCTGCGACGCCCGGGTGAGGAACGGAGTGTCGTGGGCCTCCGGGGTGTCCGGGACGTTCAGCCGGTTTCCGCCGGCCGCCATCCGTGGGACAATCAGTACTGCACCACTGCACTTTGAATACTCAGGAGGCATCCAGTGGCCATTGCAACCCCGGAGTCCTACGCCGACATGCTCGACCGCGCGAAGGCTGGCGGCTACGCCATCCCCGCGATCAACGTCACCTCGTCGCAGACTCTTTCCGCCGCCCTTCAGGGCTTCGCCGAGGCTGAGTCTGACGGCATCGTCCAGGTCTCCAACGGCGGTGCCGCCTACTGGTCCGGCTCCTCCCGTGCCGACAAGGTCAAGGGATCCCTGGCCATGTCCGCCTACGCCTACGCCATCGAGGGCCTTTACCCGATCACCTTTGCCCTGCACACCGACCACTGCCCCAAGGGCATGATCGACCCGTGGCTGCGCCCGCTGCTGGAGATCGAGGTCGAGCAGGCCAAGCGCGGTGAGCCCACCGCCTTCCAGTCCCACATGTGGGACGGCTCCGCCGAGACCCTCGAGGACAACATCGCCATCGCCAAGGAGCTGCTGGCCCTGTCCAAGCAGGCGAGCACCATCCTCGAGATCGAGATCGGTGCTGTTGGCGGCGAGGAAGACGGCATCAAGGGGGCGGAGAACGCCAACCTCTACACCACCGCTGACGACGCCTGGGCCGCCGTCGAGGCCCTCGGCCTGGGTGAGAACGGCCGTTACACCACCGCTCTGACCTTCGGCAACGTCCACGGCGCCTACAAGCCCGGCCACGTCAAGCTGCGTCCGGAGCTCCTGGGCGAGATCCAGGACGAGGTCGCCCGTCGTCTGGGTGACCGCCTGCAGACCAAGGTCGGGGACAAGAAGTCTCCCTTCGACCTGGTCATGCACGGTGGCTCCGGCTCCACCGCCGAGGAGATCGCCACTGCCGTGCGCAACGGTGTCATCAAGATGAACGTGGACACCGACACCCAGTACGCCTTCACGCGTCCGGTTGTCGACCACATGTTCAAGAACTACGACGGCGTGCTCAAGGTTGACGACGAGGTCGGCAACAAGAAGGCCTACGACCCGCGCGCGTGGGGCAAGGCCGCTGAGAAGGGCATGGCCGCCCGTGTGGTCGAGGCCTGCGAGCGCCTCGGCTCGGTCGGCTCCGCTTCCAAGCAGCACTGAGTCGGTTCCGCGTCGTCGCCCCGACGGCGTGGACAGCCTCCTGACCGCCGCCCGGCGTCTCCCGCGAGACGCCGGGCGGCGTGGTCTGCCGGTGGCTGTGCTGCCGGACGGTGGCTGCGGAGGATGGCTGCGGACGGTGGTCCACACCGATCCACCCCAGGCGCACCTCCACTTCCGAGCGCACGCCCACCCACCCCGTGTGCTCACAAGGCTGCACCGATCTCCCAAGGTTTCCGCTGTGCATCCTTGTGAGATGAGTGCAACCTTGGGTGATCGAGCGCGGGGGCCGGCCCCGCCTGGCCTGACGCCGCCTCGCTTGCCCGTCTGTGCGCTCCCCTTCCAGACGACCGTCTGCCGGCGGCCCGCCGGCGGTCGCTTGTTTCCTCGGGAGGTTGTGAATGCGGTCAGAGGGGGACTGCGCGAAGGCCCGGGAGCGGTAGCGGTTCCGGTTGCCGGGCCTTCTTGCTCGCCGTAAACTCAGCCTGTCCGCAACGGTGCGGACCCCATCCCTCAAGGAATCACGACATGAGAATCTCACTCAAGGTAGCGTCCGCCTGCTGGCGATGGTGATTCTCCCCGGTATCGTGAGTATCAGTACCGCTCCGCCCGCTGAGGGGCAGTACATCGATGTCGATGGCTACTACGGCTCTGGTACGCGGAGGGCCGTTCTCAACATTCAGAACCGATACGGACTCACTGCAGATGGCGTCTATAGCCCCAACACAGGGAGTGCCATGCGCTGGCGCGCGTCCAACGGGTCCATCGGCCGGTGGAACTGAGGCGGGCCGGGACCTGGTGACTGTATGGAGGCGGCGTAGATGAGCGGCGTGGACGGTGCGGGCTCGCGCACGTGGAGGTCAAGCGCGCGAGTGCTCGGTGTCATGACCGTGGCGGCCTTAGCCCTGGGGGCCTGCTCGGGCTCGCCGGGGGAGACGTCGTCGCAGGGTGCAGACACGTCAGCGGGTAGCTCCAGCGACGTGCAGCCGGTCCACGTGCCTCAGGATCAGACCCGGTGGACGCTGCCGACTGACCCCTATGTGACGAGTTTCGCCGTCGTCGCTCAGGCCTTCGACGTCGTCCAGGCGAACTGCATGCACGAGCGGGGGCACGAGTCATTCCAGGTGCGCCACGATGCCTCGGCCCCCGCGCCCCAGACACAGGCTGCCGACGGCTATTCCGCCGTGTTCAACGAGACGGTCGCCGCCACGTACGGCTACCGGCTCGCCCCTGACCCGCGGGACCTTCTCGAGGACAAGATCGCGGCAGCCGGAGGAAGTCTCTACGGAAATGAGAGCGACGAGTTCTGGACGGACTTCAACGAGTGCAGTACGGAGGCGGACACCGCCCTCAACGGCGGCTCCCCATTGCCTACGTCTGTTCCGCAGGAGGCGGGTGAGGGCGGTATTCACAGTGGGCTCAATCGGCTCGCGGTAGACTTCTCGTCCCCTCAGCTCGTCACGGCCGCGGAGAGCTGGCGCGCGTGCATGACTCCCCTCGGCATCGTCGACCTGCCTGATCGGCCCTGGCTGCCCGGAGCCCAGCCGCCTGAGTCCCTCGTGGCGGCCTGGGGCTGGCAGACGACGGGGGCGCCGACGGCGGACGAGCTTCGCGTCGCCACCGCCGACGCCGCCTGCCGGCGCTCCTCCGGATGGTTCGACCAGCTCTACGAGGCCGAGTGGAACCTCAGGCAGGACTTCGTTGCGCAGCACGTCGCCGACCTCGAACCGGTCCGTCTCCAGCTCGAGCAGCAGCGTGCCACCGCCGAGCAGATCATCGCGAGGGGCGGGGCGTGAGGCACCGTCTCCTCGTCATCCTCGTCGCCGTGCTGACTGCCGCCGCCCTCGTCGCCGGGACATGGGCGGCGGCCAGCCACTTCCAGTCACCCGCCCAGCGTGAGGCCTCCGCCCAGGCTCCCACCCCGGGCCCGGTGCTCGTCACGGTGGCGAGAGGCGACCTCACCGAGCGTACGACCCTCATGGCCAACGCTGCCGCGGCCACGAGCCAGAAGGTTGCCCTGCCCGTCCCGGAGGGACGCGCCGTGCTCACACGTGCCGGCGTCGACGCGGGTGGCAGCCTGACGAGCGGGCAGGTCGCCGCCTGGGTCAACGACCGCCCCGTCATCGTCCTGCGCGGAACGTTCCCGTTGTACCGGGATCTCGGCCCAGGGGACACAGGTAACGACGTCGTCCTCCTCCAGCAGGCTCTCACCGACCTCGGCTACGGTCTGGTCGCCGACGGCGTGCTCGGCACCGCCACCGTGCGGGCCCTCACGGGCCTCTACCACGCGGTGGGTGCGGACGCCCCCACCCGTCCCGCGACCGACGCCCCGCCCGCCGCCGGCGCGAGCGCCCAGCCCACCGCGCAGGTGACACCCTCCGACGCCCCCGCGCGCGGGGCCACGGACGGCTCCGGTGCCTCCCAGAGCCAGCGAACCGAGGTCTTCCTTCCGCTCAGCGAGGTCCTCATCCTGCCGACGACGCCCGTCACCGTCACTGCCGTACCTAACGTTGGCACCCTTCTGACCGGGGACAACGCGTACCTCACCACCTCCGACGGCGGTCTCACACTCACCACCAGTATCACCGGCCCGGTATCGGCACGAGTGGTCACCGGGATGTCGGCAACTGCCACCCTCGGCACGACGAGCGTGCCCGTGTCCATCACGAGCGTCAGCCCACAGACGCAGGGGCCCGACGCGAGCGCCTCCCAGAGCACGGTAGGAGCCGACGCAGACGCCGGCAGCTCGGGCGGCGTCGGCGTGCGCGCCGTCCTCACCCCTCAGAGCGGCGACCTCCCGCAGGACTGGGAAGGCCACAGTGACGTCCTCGTCACCCTCGACCTCACCGAGCCTCTCACGAACGTCCTCATCCTGCCCGAGCGTGCCATCGCGACCGCCGCCGACGGGACCTCCAGCGTCCTGGCCGTCGGTGACGACGGCTCACTGCGGCAGACCCCCGTCACACGGCTCGCCTGTGTGAATGGAACGTGCGCCATCGCGGAGCCAGACGCGGGTGCCGGTGTCCGGGAGGGGACACAGGTCAGGGTGGACCGCTGATGGCTCTCCTTGAGCTGAGGGACGTGTGCCGCACCTACGCGGGCGAGGTCCCGGTCCCCGCCCTGCACGGTGTCACCGTGCGCATCAAGCAGGGCGAGTACGTGGCGATCGAAGGTCCCTCCGGGTCCGGTAAGTCGACCCTCCTCAACCAGATCGGGCTCCTCGACACACCGACGAGCGGCAGCTACCTCGTCAACGGGCAGGAGACCACCCGGCTCGGTGACACCGCGAGGGCTCGTCTTCGCTCCCAGACCATCGCCTTCATCTTCCAGTCCTTCCACCTCCTCAACAGCCGCACCGTCCTCGACAACGTCGCACTCGGCACGCTCTACCGTGGCCTGCCGCAGCGGCGACGCAACGAGCTCGCCCACGAGGCCCTCGAGTTCGTCGGCCTCGCGCACAAGGAGTGGCAGAGGGCCTCGCGGTTGTCGGGCGGGGAGCGCCAGCGCGTCGCCATCGCCCGGGCCGTCGCCTCAGGAGCCCCCGTCGTCGTCGCCGACGAGCCCACCGGCAACCTCGATCGTGCCACCGGGGCGCAGGTCATGAGGACGCTGGAGAGGCTCCATGAACGGGGCACCACCCTCCTCGTCGTCACGCACGACTCCGCCGTCGCCGCCCGTGCCGCACGCAGGCTCCACGTACTCGACGGGCGCGTGCACGAGGACGAGCCCGCCGTCAGCTCGCGCGACCCGGTCGAGGCGCCCCGCCCGGAGGGGCGTCCCTCCCGCCTCCGACCGGTCGACGGCCTCATTGACGCCTGGAAGGGCCTGTGGTCCAAGCGCTCGCGGGCGGTGGCCCTCATCGCCTCCGTCACCCTCGGTGTCGCGCTGGCACTGACGACGGCCGGCCTGTCGACGACGGCCCAGGCGCAGGTCTCCGGGCTCTTCGACGCGCAGCGCAACCAGCGGGTCACCCTCACGAGCCCCGCCCTCACCGAGGAGTCCCGCGCCGCTGTGACCGCCCAGGCAGTCTCCGAGGAGTCGCTCGACAGGCTCGGTGACGTCGCAGGCGTGCGTTCCTGCCTCGTCACCGTCAACCACGGCCAGGTCGTGGCGAGCACCCTGCCGCAGTCCGCGCAGCGCGCACGAGCCAGCGGCGCTGTCGAGCGCAACCTCATCGGCGTCGTGGGCGCACGCCTGCCCGGCGACCTCCTCGCCGTCGACACGCAGGGCGCGGTGCTCGACACTCTCAGGGACGGCGAGGTGCTCGTCGGCTCCCAGGCTGCGGCGGACCTCAACCTCGGGCCCCTCCTCGCCGAGCCCGTCCTGTGGATCGACGGCGCCCCCCATCGCGTCGTCGGCGTCGTGACCGAAGCCGGTCTCCAGGCGGGGCTACTTAGCTCCCTTATCGTCACGGAGCACGACGCCGCTGGGATAGCCCCCATCCAGTGGGCGAGCGTCGAGCTGCACGTCGACCCTGGCGCGGCGGCCCAGGTCGCGGGCCAGGCACCCGTCGCCTGGATCCCCAGCGCGTCCGAGCAGGTCTCCGTCGATGCCCCGCCCGACCCTCAGGGGCTGCGCGAGACCATCGAGTCCAACCTCGCGACGATGCTCATGACCCTGACCGGTGTCACCCTGCTCGCGGCGGTGCTCTCCCTGACGAATGCGATGACGACGGCCGTGTACGAGCGCGCAGGGGAGTTCGGACTGCGTCGCGCGATCGGCGGCAGACGCGCGCACGTGACGGCGCTCGTCCTGGTGGAGAGCATCGTCATCGGGCTCGTCGGCGGGGTCCTGGGCGCGTACGCCTCCGTCCTCGCGATTCTCGGCGTCACCGTCGCACGCGGGTGGCAGCCGGTCCTCGACCCGGTGCTGCTGCCGTTCGGGCTCGTCGGCGGGATCGTCGTCGGCATGCTCGGCGGTGCGCTTGCGACATGGCGTGCATCCCGGATCGAGCCCTCGGACGCCCTGCGGGTGTGATCGGGTGCGCGGGCGCCCGCCCCTACCCCCGCTCGCACCCTTCGCGGGGCGGATGGCCCGGGGCCAGTCGCCGTTCTCCGGTAGGCTGGCGCGCGGCGTGCGCTCAGTCGCGCCGGTCTCTAGCAAGGGGAGCAGCCATGCCTGCGGTTGTTGTCGTCGGTGCCCAGTGGGGCGATGAGGGCAAGGGAAAGGCGACTGACCAGCTCGGTCAGGACGTCGACTACGTGGTGAAGTTCAACGGCGGTAACAACGCCGGCCACACCGTCGTCATCGACGGGGAGAAGTTTGCCTTCCACCTCCTGCCTGCCGGCGTGCTCACGCCTGGCGTCGTGCCGATCATTGGCAACGGCGTGGTGGTGGACCTGGAGGTCCTCTTCAGCGAGATCGCGGAGATCGAGTCGCGTGGCAAGGACGCCTCCAGCCTGCGCCTGTCCGCCAACGCCCACATCATCCCCTCCTACAACCGCGTCCTGGACCGCACCACGGAGCGCTTCCTCGGCACCCGTCAGCTGGGCACCACCGGCCGTGGCATTGGCCCCACCTACGCGGACAAGATGAACCGTGTGGGCATCCGTGTCCAGGACCTGTTCGACGAGTCGATCCTGCGTCAGAAGGTCCACTCGGCCCTGGACCAGAAGAATGGCCTGTTCCTCAAGGTCTTCAACCGCCCAGCCATCGACCCGGACGAGGTTGCCGACGAGCTGCTGTCCTACGCCGAGCGCGTGCGTCCCATGGTGATCGACTGCTCCCTGGAGCTCAACAACGCCCTGGACGCTGGCAAGACCGTTCTCTTCGAGGCTGGTCAGGCCACGATGCTAGACATCGACCACGGCACCTACCCCTTTGTCACCTCCTCCAACCCCACCGCGGGTGGTGCCTGCACGGGCACGGGCGTGGGCCCCACGCGCATCGACTCGGTGGTAGGCGTGGTCAAGGCCTACACCACCCGTGTGGGTGAGGGTCCCTTCCCCACTGAGCTGCTTGATGACATGGGTGAGCGTCTGCGCAACGAGGGTGGTGAGTTCGGCGTCACCACCGGGCGCCCGCGCCGCTGTGGCTGGCACGACGCTGTTATCACCCGCTACGCCTGCCGTGTCAACGGCCTGACGGACCTGGTCATGACCAAGCTCGACGTGCTGACCGGCCACGAGACCATCCCGGTGTGCGTGGCCTACGACGTCGACGGCGAGCGCACCGAGGAGATGCCGCTGACCCAGACCAGCTTCCACCACGCCAAGCCGGTCTACGAGGAGCTGCCTGGCTGGAGCGAGGACATCACCGGTGTGCGTGAGTTCTCTGATCTGCCCCGGGCCGCGCAGGACTACGTGCTGCGTATCGAGGAGCTGGCGCGCACGCGTGTCAGTGCCATTGGCGTGGGTGCGGGGCGGGAGGCCACGATCACGCGCCACAAGCTGCTGGGCTGAGCCTACGGCTGGGTGCGAGGGCTGGTTGCCAGCCTGAGTGCCTGGTCCATGACGACGGCGGCCGGTCACCTCGGGTGGCTGGCCGCCGTTGCGTCGTGAGGGGTGACGACGGCGTCGCCCGACTACCGGAAGGACGCCAACGATCAGGGTTGTCAGGATTGCCTAAGTAAGGTTAGCCTTCGGAAAGTTCTGGCGGGGCGGGAGGCCCCGCTGCCGCTTCCTGAGGACTCGTCGTGTTCATCGCCAACCTGCTCATCGCGCTGCGCGAGGGCTTTGAGGCCGCGCTCATCGTCGGCATCATCGCTGCCTACCTGGTTCGAAGCGGACGGCGCGACGTCCTGCCCAAGATGTGGCTCGGCGTCGCCGTCGCCGCCTGCCTGCCCCTGGCGCTGGGCGCGGTCCTCACCTGGGGGCCTAAGACCCTGACCTTCCGGGCCCAGGAGATCATCGGCGGCAGCCTCTCGCTCGTCGCGGTCGCCATGGTGACCTGGATGATCTTCTGGATGGGCCGCAACGCCCGCATGCTCCGGAAGGGCATCGAGGGGAACCTGGAGCACGCGCTGTCGGGGTCCTCATCCGGCTGGGGCGTGGTGTGGATCGCCATCATCTCGGTGGGTCGCGAGGGCCTGGAGACCGCCCTGTTCATCTGGGCCACCGTCAAGTCCTCGGTGGAGAACCACGTGGTGGCCACCAGCGCCGGCGTGGTGGTGGGCCTCGTCATCTCAGTCGTGCTGGGGTGGCTCGTCTACAAGGGGGCTGCCCGCATCAACATGCGGCTCTTCTTTGCCGTGACCGGCTACTTCCTCATCCTCGTGGCAGCGGGTGTGGTCTCCTACGCCGTCGCCGACTTCCAGGAGGCGGGCCTCCTGCCCGGCATCATGAACCACGCCTGGGACGTCTCCGACTACCTGCCGGGACAGAGCTCGCCGGTCCACTGGCTCTACATCGTGGCCAAGGCGATGTTCCAGGTCGAGGTCCAGCCCACGGTGCTCCAGGTCGTCGCCTGGTGGCTCTACATCGTGCCCACGCTCCTTCTCTTCACCCGCCAGGTTCGCGGCACGGCCAGGCGCGTGGCCTCAGCCCAGGTCCCGAGCGTGCCGGCTTCCGGGGCCGACGACGCAGCCGGCTCCCGCTCCGTCGTCGCCTCTGTCTGAGCGCGGCTGGGCACCCACCCCATCGACTACTGCTACCTGTCCCACAACCACACCTATAGGAGAACGACGTGAACACTCCCGTCCGACCCGCCCTGCGTGGCACCTCGCGCCGCACCGCCCTCACCCTGCCGCTGCTGGCCCTGGCCGGCTTTGGCCTGGCTGGCTGCGTGGACAACAAGCCCGCCTCCTCCGGCCCCTCTGCGGGGGCCACCGAGGTCACCGTCACCATCACCGACGACGGCCTGGAGCTGTCCACCACCTCCTTCCCCTCCGGCGTGGTCACCTTCACCATGACCAACAACGGCACGGTGGCCAACGAGTTTGAGATCCTGACGGAGAACAAGCTGCAGATCGTCTCCGAGCAGGAGAACATCGGCCCGGGCACCACGGCCTCGCTGACCACGGCCCTGTCCGAGGGCACGTACTACGCCGCCTGCAAGCCGAACATGGTAGGAGAGCTCAAGGGAGTCACCGAGCTGACGATCACCAAGGGCGTCGCCGTCGAGGTCTCTGAGGACGTCGCCGAGCTGGAGAAGCAAGCGGTGACCAACTACACCGCCTACGTGCGTGACCAGGTGGGCCAGCTGCTGGAGGCCACCACAACCTTCACTGAGGCCTACACCGGCGGGGACACGGAGAAGGCCAAGGAGCTCTTCCCATTGGCACGCCAGCACTACGAGCGCATCGAGCCGACGGCCGAGTCCTTCGGCATCGAGACCGCGGGTGACCTGGACGAGGCTCTTGACCTGCGTATCCAGGACCTGGCGGCTGACGCCCGCGTCGAGACGACCGACCCCTCGGTGATCGCCGAGTGGACCGGCTGGCACCGCATCGAGGCGGACCTGTGGGACGGCGGTGAGGGTTCCCCCTTCGCCTTCGCTGATGCTGCCGCCCGCCAGGCAGTGGCCGACAAGCTCGTCGAGGACACCCAGAAGCTCTACGACCTGGTCTATGGCAAGGTCGAGGGGCCTGGCGGCGTCTTCGAGCTGACCCTGACGGACGTCGCGACGGGTGCCGCGGCGCTGCTGGAGGAGGTGGCCCTGTCCAAGATCGTGGGTGAGGAGGAGACCTTCTCGCACACCGACCTCTACGACTTCAAGGCCAACGTCGAGGGCGCCGAGGTCGCCTACGGCAACGTCGAGGAGATCGTGAGGAAGAACGACGCTGACCTCGCTGCTGAGATCACCAAGCGTTTCGCGGTGGTCAATGACCTCATTGCCGCCCAGGAGGACGGCACCACGGCTGACGGTGCTACGACGTACGTGGACTACTCCACCATCGCCGCCGTTCAGCTCAACGCGGGCGAGGCCCCCTCGGACGCCGACTACACCGAGGTCCAGCGCGAGTTCTCCGACGCCGTCAACGCCCTGAGCGAGTTGCTCTCCCAGGTCGCCGGCACCGTCCTGCACTGAGGGGTGGGAGACGATGACTCAGCCCGGTACGCCCGAGCGCGGTGAGACGATGAGAGGGAGGGGACCCGCGGAGGAGCACGAGGTCGTGCAGACGCCTGCGGCCACGAACGCGCAGGAGGCTGCCAGTGTGGGGGAGGAACCGAGCGGGTCTGAGCCGGCGGCGTCGGCCGGTACGGCGCCGCGGCGTCCCCGGGTGAGCCGGCGTGCGGCCTTTACCACGGCCGGCATCGGTGCGGCGATGGCCGGCCTGGCCGGTTTTGGTGCCGGTCGGGCGAGCGCGCCCTCGCCTGCCGAGCACACCGCGCTGGCCTACGACTTCCGCGGTGAGCACCAGGCCGGCATCCTCACCCCTGCCCAGGACAACCTGTACGTGGCGGCCTTCGACGTGGTCACCAACGACGTCGAGGAGCTCAAGGAGCTCATTGCTGCCTGGACGGTGGCTGCCGAGCAGATGTGTACCGGAGAGCTCGTGGGCGGGGAGCCGGACGCCAACGCCCAGCTCCCGCCCAGGGACACCGGCGAGGCCTGGGGCTACCCGGTCTCGGGACTAACGATCACCTTCGGCGTGGGCCGGTCGCTGTTCGTGGACGCTGACGGCAACGACCGCTTCGGCCTCAAGGCCAAGATGCCGGCGGTCCTGGACGAGGGCATGCCGAGCTTCCGCGGTGACCAGCTGCGTGAGGCGGACTCGGACGGTGACCTGCTCATCCAGGTCTGCTCCGACGACGCCCAGGTCTCGGTCCACGCGATCCGCAACCTCACGCGTATCGCCTTCGGGACGGCCACCATGCGTTGGAGCCAGATCGGCTACGGGCGGACCTCCTCCACCTCCACGGAGCAGGAGACGCCGCGCAACCTCTTTGGGTTCAAGGACGGGACGAACAACGTCAAGGCCCAGGACTCTGCCGCCGAGCTTGCCGAGCACCTGTGGGTCCAGCCGGGCGATGACGACGCCGCCTCGTGGATGGAGGGCGGCACCTACTTCGTGGCGCGCAAGATTCACATGTTCTCTGAGATTTGGGACCGCATCCGGCTCATTGAGCAGGAGCAGGTCTTTGGTCGGGACAAGCGCTACGGTGCGCCCCTGAGCGTGGCGGAGCCGACCTCGTCCAAGGACGAGTTCACGGCGGTGGACTATGGGGCCACGGACAGCGAGGGCCAGCCGCTGGTGCCGGAGGACTCGCACATCGCCGTCGTCGCTCCTGAGCGCAACTCAGGCCGGCGGATGCTGCGCCGTGGTTACAACTACACCGAGGGCAACGACTCGTTGGGCCGGCTTCAGACGGGCCTGTTCTTCATCGCCTTCGTGCGTGACCCGCGCACGAACTTCTACCCGATCCTGGACAAGATGACGAGGAACGACGCCCTTCAGGAGTACCTCCAGCACCGCAGCGCCGCGCTGTTCGCGGTGCCGCGAGGTGTGGCCGCCTCGGACACGGCCTGGGCGCAGGAGCTCTTTGCCTGACGGCTACGTTTGCCCCGGCGGACCACTAGTGCCCCGACTGATCACGAAATCCTCGACCGACCCCCGGAATAACGTTATTTCAGGGGGCGGTCGAGGATTTCGTGGTCGGTGGAGGCGTTGGTGGTCGGCCGTGCCCTGTGATGATCGGGCTCAGACCGGGGCCCCGGTGTGGATGGCTGTGGGGAGCCAGCTCGGTACGCTGGGCGTCCGGCCATAGCCAGTGCAGGGAGCCAGGTGGTCCTCAAGCGCCGCGCGTACGACGACTGCCTGCCCCGCCAGACCCCCGCCGCCAGCGGAGGACGGCTGCCGTGCCGAGCATCACCCCGGCGGCGCACACACTAGCGATGACGGCCGTAGCGTGCCGGTCCCACCAGCTCAGTCCCTCGTCGGCGGTGGCGTAGCCGGTGGCGCGCACCCCGGCAGACAGCGCGCCGGCGTCCTGCCAGGTGACGGTTGAGCCGTGGACGGTGCCACCGTCGGCCTCGACGACGGCGCCGGGGAAGGTCACGGACACGCGGACGTCGACGACGCCGGCCAGTGAGTCCGTCAGGGTGGCGTCGGGCCGTGGCTCGGCCTGCCCGGCTGAGCCCGTGCCGGAGCCTGCGCTCGGGGACGGAGCCGGGGCGCCGTCGTCGCCGTCCTCGGTGGTGACGGTGGGGTCGACGCCACCGGTGACGGAGGTGGCCAGGTCGGTCAGGTCGACGACGTAGAGGTCCCCGTCGCGCACGACGAGGGCCCCGCTACCGTCCTCGCCGGATGACCTGCTGACCTCGACCCCACGGATGGTGACGCGGCAGCCGGTCCCGGCGTCGTCGTCGGCGGATCCGATGCTCTCGGCGCTGACGGTCCCTGAGGAGGACGAGCCCACGAGCGAGGGGTCGGCGAAGGTTGAGCAGTCGGTACCGGTGGTGAGCACAGTACCGGTGGTGTCCCGCATCTCCAGGGTGACGTCGTAGGTGCCCGAGGGGGAGATCGTCATGTCCATGTGCGCCGTGCAACCGGCTAGGGCGAGCGCAGTCAGGACCATGGGCGCAGCGGAGGCGGGGCGCCGACGGTGGAGCGTGTCCTGCGGACGACGACGGGCAGGAGCGAGAGGGGGTCTGTGCAGCACGACATGACGCTAGCGCAGCCTGCTTCACTCGTGGCGGAATGCGGCACAGCGGGCCTGTGAGGTCGGTGAATGCCCGCGATGTGGCGGAAAGCACCGGTTAGGGGGGAATGGGGGTGGGACTTTGGGACCTAAGGGGACGTGCCGAGAGCGCGGGGTTGAGAGAGGATAGGACCGACAACCAAAGTCACACGAACCCATGAAAGGGACTCACATGACTGTGTCTGCGCAGGATGTCCGCGCCGCGGCCCCCGCAAACGCCCCTGAGGACGTCATCGACTTCGCCATCCGCCTGGCGGAGCTCGGTAAGCCCGAGAACGTCTACTTCTGCGACGGCTCCCAGGAGGAGTGGGACCGCCTGACCTCCGAGATGGTGGAGTCGGGTATGTTCACCCGCCTCAACCCGGACAAGCGCCCTAACTCCTTCCTCGCTCGCTCGCTGCCCTCTGACGTCGCTCGCGTGGAGTCTCGCACCTTCATCTGCTCCGAGAAGGAGGAGGACGCCGGCCCGACCAACCACTGGTACGACCCGGCTGAGATGAAGAAGATCCTCAACGAGAAGTTCGACGGCACCTACGCCGGCCGCACGATGTACGTCATCCCCTTCTCCATGGGTCCCCTCGGCGGTCCGATCTCCCAGCTGGGTATCGAGATCACCGACTCCCCCTACGTCGTGGTCTCCATGCGCATCATGGCCCGCATCGGCACCAAGGCCTTGGACCTCATCAACGAGGGCCGCACCTGGGTCCCGGCCGCGCACTCCGTGGGCGCCCCGCTGGCTCCGGGCCAGGAGGACACCGCCTGGCCGTGCAACGAGGAGAAGTACATCACGCACTTCCCCGAGACCAACGAGATCTGGTCCTACGGCTCCGGCTACGGCGGCAACGCCCTGCTGGGCAAGAAGTGCTACGCCCTGCGTATCGCCTCGACCATGGCCCGCCGCGACGGCTGGATGGCTGAGCACATGCTCATCCTGCGCCTGACCGACGAGAAGTCCGGCAAGCAGTACCACGTCACCGCGGCCTTCCCGAGCGCCTGCGGCAAGACCAACCTCGCCATGCTCCAGCCCACCATCGAGGGCTACAAGGTCGAGACCGTCGGCGACGACATCGCCTGGATGCGTCCCGGCGAGGACGGCCGCCTGCGCGCCATCAACCCCGAGGCCGGCTTCTTCGGCGTCGCCCCGGGTACGTCCTACAAGACCAACCCGATGGCCATGGACACCATGAAGGCCAACACCATCTTCACCAACGTCGCTCTGACCGACGACGGTGACGTGTGGTGGGAGGGTATCGACGGCGAGCAGCCCGAGCACCTCATCGACTGGCAGGGCAACGACTTCACCAAGGCCGACTCCGAGGCCGGCAAGAAGGCCGCGCACCCGAACTCGCGCTTCACCACGCCTGCCTCGCAGTGCCCGATCATCTGCCCCGACTGGGAGGCCCCCGAGGGCGTCGCGATCGACGCCATCCTCTTCGGTGGTCGCCGCGCCACCAACGTGCCGCTTGTCGCCGAGCAGTACGAGGGCGCCCACGGCGTGTTCATCGGCGCCTCCGTGGCCTCTGAGGTCACCGCTGCCGCCACCGACGTCAAGGCTGGCTCTCTGCGCCACGACCCCTTCGCCATGCTGCCCTTCTGTGGCTACAACATGGCCGACTACTGGGGCCACTGGCTGGAGATGCAGGCCAAGCTGGGCGACAAGTTCCCGAAGATCTACCAGGTCAACTGGTTCCGCAAGGACGAGGACGGCAAGTTCCTGTGGCCGGGCTACGGCGACAACGCCCGCGTCCTGGACTGGATCGTGCGCCGCGCCTCCGGTGCGGTCGAGGGCATCGAGGGCGTCACCGGTGTCTACCCCAAGTTCGAGGACTTCAACCTTGAGGGCGTGGACGTGGACAAGGCTGCCTGGGACAAGATGTACGACATCGACCCCGACGCCTGGGCTGCCGAGATGGACGACACCGAGGAGTACTTCAAGCAGTTCGGCGACAAGGTTCCTGCCGAGATCACCGAGCAGCTGGCGAAGTTCCGCGAGCGGATCGCTGCGGCCAAGGCCTGATTTCTGGCCTCGGTCGCCCATGAGGTGTGCGTTGGATCTCACCAGCGTGCGCCTGGCGAGGCGGTCATAGCGCGAGAACGCGGTGCGTGCTTCTAGCGCACTGTGCATCTCGCATGTCTCACAGACAGGTGGCGCCCCCAGCGTGAGCTGGGGGCGCCACCTGCGTGTGTGGGGTTCCTCCCGCTACCCTGACCCTGTGAAGATCCTCCTTCTAGGCTCCGGCGCTCGCGAACACGCCCTTGCCCGTGCCCTCGCCGCAGACCCGCAGACCACCGAGCTCGTCGTCGTCCCCGGTAATCCGGGAACAGCGGCCATCGCAACCAACATCAAGGCGGACCCCACCTCTCCCACCGAGGTCACCCAGCTCGCCATTGAGATGCAGGCCGACCTCGTCGTCGTCGGACCCGAGGCGCCACTGGTGGCAGGCGTGTCTGACGCTCTGCGCGAGGCCGGAATCCCCGTCTTCGGACCCGGTGCTGAGGCTGCCCGACTCGAGGGCTCCAAGGCCTTTGCCAAGGAGGTCATGGAGGTCGCCGGCGTCCCCACCGCTGAAGCCGCTGTATGTACCACCCAGGCCGAGCTTGAGGCGGCCTTCGACCGCTTCGGCGCCCCCTACGTCGTCAAGGACGACGGGCTCGCGGCCGGCAAGGGCGTCGTCGTCACTAAGGACCGCGCCGCAGCCCTCGCCCACGGGCTGGCCTGCCTAGACAAGGACGGCGGCCGCGTCGTCGTCGAGGACTACCTCGACGGCCCAGAGGTCTCCCTCTTCTGCGTCTGTGACGGTGCCACCGTCCGGCCCCTCGCCCCTGCCCAGGACTTCAAGCGCCTGGCTGACGGCGACGCTGGTCCCAACACCGGCGGCATGGGGTCCTACACCCCCCTCACCTGGGCCCCCGCAGGTCTGACGGAGCAGGTCGTCTCTGAGGTCGCCCAGCCCGTCGTCGACGAGATGGCTCGCCGGGGCACCGCCTTCTCCGGCCTGCTCTACTGCGGCCTCGCCCTGACCAGCCGCGGCCTGCGTGTGGTGGAGTTCAACGTCCGCTTCGGCGACCCCGAGACCCAGGCGGTGCTGGCGCGCCTGACCTCCTCGCTGCCCCAGCTCTTGCTGGCAGCTGCCACGGGTGCTCTCCATGAGGTCCCTGCGCCGATCTGGTCCGAGCAGGCTGCCGTCGACGTGGTTCTGGCCGCCCCCGGCTACCCCGGCACCGTCGCCACCGGCGGGCGGATCACCGGGATCGAGGAGGCCGAGGCTGTTGAGGGCGTGCACGTCCTGCACGCCGGTACCGGCCTGGACGACGACGGCGAGCTGGTGGCCACCGGCGGTCGCGTTCTGTCCGTCGTCGCCCTGGGGGACACGGTGGAGCACGCACGTGCTCGCGCCTACGAGGCGCTGTCCCACATCCATCTCGACGGTGCCCAGTACCGCACCGATATCGCCCTGGGCCGCTGACCCGGACCCGCCTGGCCGGCCATGACGGCGCCGCTCGCTTCCTCGAGAACCGAGCGGCGCCGTCGTTCATGGGTGGGACCCGCGGCTGCGACCGACTGGTTCCTGGCGGCACGGGTTTGTGTCAGTGGGGCCCCTAGGATGGACTCATGAGCGCGAGCAAGCCTGTCATCCCCGCAGCTCCAGTCCTGCCGGGCTGGCAGCACCTGTCCTCCGGCAAGGTCCGGGACGTCTACACCCCGGCGGGGGACGGTCCCTGGGCTGGTCGGGACGTTCTCCTGGTCGTCGCCTCGGACCGCATCAGCGCCTACGACTTCATCCTGTCGACTCCTGTGCCTGACAAAGGCAAGGTGCTGACTGCCTTGTCCGCGTGGTGGTTCGAGCAGCTCGCAGACATCGTCCCCCACCACCTCGTCTCCCTCGATGTGCCCGAGCAGGTAGCCGGGCGTGCCATGATCTGCCAGCGCCTGGACATGTACCCGGTGGAGTGCGTGGCCCGCGGCTACCTCACGGGCTCGGGGCTGGTTGAGTACCGGGCCGACGGCACGGTGTGCGGAGCCGCTCTCCCCGACGGCCTGACTGAGGCCTCGCGCCTGCCTGAGCCTATCTTCACTCCCGCAGCCAAGGCGGAGCTCGGCGATCATGATGAGAACGTGAGCTTCGAGCGTGTGGCTGAGATGGTGGGTGAGCCGGCAGCCTCCTCGTTGCGCGAGGTTACGCTGCGCCTGTACAGCGCTGCCGCGGATATCGCGCGTGAGCGCGGCATCATCCTGGCTGACACCAAGTTTGAGCTCGGACGCGACGCTCGTGGCCAGATGGTTCTGGGGGACGAGGTCCTCACCCCCGACTCCTCGCGGTTCTGGCCGGCTGACGAGTGGGTGCCCGGGCAGGCCACACCGTCCTTTGACAAGCAGTTCGTGCGTGACTGGCTCACGAGCCCCGCCTCTGGCTGGGGCCGCTCCAGCGGTGAGCAGCCTCCTGCGCTGCCGGACGAGGTCATCGAACGGACCCGGGACCGCTACCTTGAGGTGTATGAGCGCCTGACGGGGAGCGCGCTGGCGTTGTGACACCCAGAGTCCGGTCCTGCCTCGGGCTGTGCTCGGGGCAGGGGACGGCTTGGTTCTCCTGGTGGGCGCGGGCTGGCCGCAGCGCCCACTGGTGGTGAGGTGAAGGTGCGACTGGAGCCGCGGCGTCATCACACTGGCGGTCCTGCCGGCTGGGTCTGCCGTGGCCAGGCCGGGTAGTCTGGGCCCGGACCCTCTTCCGCCCACCTGCACCCAGGAGAACCGATGGGACGTATCGTCGTCGAGGTCATGCCCAAGCCCGAGATTCTTGACCCCCAGGGCAAGGCAGTTGTCGGCAGCCTGCCGCGGCTCGGATTCGACCAGTTCACCGCGGTGCGCCAGGGGCGTCGCTTCGAGCTCACGGTTGACGGACCGGTCACCCAGGCTCACCTGGACGCTGCGGCCGAGGCTGCCGAGAAGCTGTTGTCCAATCCCATCATCGAGGACATCGTCTCCGTGCGCGCTGAGGACGAGGGGGCCCAGGCGTGACCCGCATCGGCGTCATCACCTTCCCGGGCACGCTCGACGACGTCGACGCGCTGCGGGCCGTGCGCCTGGCTGGCGCCGAGCCTGTCTCCCTGTGGCACAAGGACGCTGACCTCCACGGTGTGGACGCCGTGGTGGTGCCCGGCGGCTTCTCCTACGGCGACTACCTGCGTTGCGGCGCGATCGCCCGCTTCGCCCCGGTCATGGACGAGGTCATTGAGGCGGCCGGCAAGGGCATGCCGGTGCTCGGCATCTGCAACGGCTTCCAGGTCCTGGCGGAGGCGCACCTGCTGCCCGGTGCGCTGATCCGCAACGACCACCAGAAGTTCATCTGCCGCGAGCAGGGGCTGAGGGTCGAGTCCACCTCGACCGCCTGGACCGGCCTCTTTGAGGTCGGCGACGAGATCACCATCCCGATGAAGAACGGTGAGGGCAACTTCATCGCATCGCCCGAGGAGCTGGACCGCCTGGAGGGTGAAGGGCTCGTCGTCTTCCGCTACACCGGCTCCAACCCCAACGGCTCGGCCCGTGACATTGCCGGTGTACGCAACGAGCGTGGCAACGTCGTCGGCCTGATGCCGCACCCCGAGCACGCCGTGGAGCCGGGCTTCGGGCCGGACTCCGAGGCTGGCCCGCGAGCAGGCGTGGACGGGCTCAAGATCTTCCAGTCGGCCATCAGCGCGCTGGTTGGCGCCTGAAAAGTAGCCGCCCTCTAAGCCCGTCTTCAGGCGGCTAGCGCGTGCACACGCACCTGCGGCGTGCCTCCCAAGATGCGGGAGGCACGCCGCAGTCGTGGAGCGGTCTTGCCTGGTGCGCTCGTCGGGGCGTGCCTCGCGTGCGGGACTGGCTGAGCGGACCGGTGGAGGCCCGTCTCTCGCTCAGCTCAGGGACGACGGCGCTCGGTGCGGCCTCCTTGGTCCTGGACATGGTGGTGCGACCGACGGCGTAAGGGGCCAGGGCCTGGGAGACGTGCGGAGCAGAGGGCTGCCCTGCCAGCCAGGCTGGCCATCCGCCTGGTGGTTGTGCCTGCGCTGGCGGGGCAGGAGCCGGGGCGACGGTGCTGAGCGCACGGGCACGAGCTGTCGTCCACATGCAGCGGTCTGTGCTGTGGGAAAGTCCTCATAAGGGACGGCGAACATCGGGTGGCGAGACGATCGTCCTGTGCCGCGTGGCCCAGTGGAGGATGGTGGCGGCGTTGCGGGGAATGTGAATCGCTATCGCGGGAGGCGGCGATGTGCTGTGCGAGGTCGGAGTTGACAAAACCGCATGATCTCAACGATTTGACGCGTTCGAGAATCCTCGGTAGTAGCGGTTGGAGGGCAAGGGGTCGTGACGCCTGTCCGGGCTTGAAACGTCCTCAGGTGGGTGAGCGGCGGGTAACCACAGGGTGAGCGGCGTGATTTCCAGGGTCTGGGGATTCTGTGCACAAGGCTGTGGACAGAATCTGTGGATAAGTGGGGCAGCGTGCGGCATGGAGACGGGTGTTGCTGGTGGTGCGCGCCCCTCATCACTTGGGGGGATGAACAGTCGGTTTCGTATCGGGCCGGCGCGGGATCGACTGTCCATGGGCGAGAACGACGGGGAGGGGGAGTGGATCCCGGCGGACGGGGGCTGATCCGGATCAGCCTGAGCAGACGTCTAGAGCCAGAGATCCCGGACGGGGCGTGCATGGCGCACGATCTGAGCTGGGAACAATGACCTCAGACGAGCTGCGAGAGCATGGGGGTCCTTGAGATCTGACCACTCGAAGCGCTCGATGCGCCATCCGTCCCGGCGCAGCCGCATCTCACGTGACTTCTCTGCGCGGACGTCCTTGGCCTTGCTGTACTTGGAGTACCCGTCAAACTCCAGGCCCAGCCGGTACTCCTCCCAGCCGAGGTCGATGAAGAAGGTCGTCGAGTCCTCCCGGGTCTGCCAGCACTGCTGGGGCTCAGCCCCAGGCAGTCCTGCAGCGTGTACCGCCCAACGCAGAACGCTCTCGCCGGGAGACTCTGAGAAGGGGCTCGCGATGGCGAGAACGGCTCGGGCACGGCGCAGCCCAGGTCGCCGCGGGTACCGGGCGAGCATCTCGATGAGCTCGGCACGCAGGTCTTCCGGGTCGCGGCCGAGGCAGACGCGCGTGAACCGGTCCGCCTGGCAGATCTGCCGGAAGACCGAGTCCACGACACAGACTGCCTCCAGGGCTGGCAGGTCGCAGGCGCAGTCCAACGCGGTCAGGATCGGGTTGGTCACCCTGAGTCCTCTGACGACCTCGATCTCATCTGGGGAGGGGACCCGGGTGCTGCGGATCAGGGAGACGGTACGTCCCTGGAACGGTCTGCCACTGTCTGTGGTGAATGTCAGCGTCGGTAGGGGACGCCTTCCGGTGCTGGGGTTGCGCGGGACGGCGATGCGGATGTCGGGCTCAGCCGTCATGCAGGTGTGCCCGTGCGCGATAGCGGCCACCTCGTGCGTGAGGCAGATGGCGGACGGGTGCGTATGCAGCACTGCGGCTGCGCGTGCGAGCGTCGCCTCGCGGCGTTGCTCCCACGGTGCGAGCCCTGGCTGAGGGTGTAGGTAGGCGCCGCGCATGATCTTCACAGCCCCTGCTTCGACAAGTGATCGTGCGTCGTCATAGAGGGTGGTCAGGGACAGGCGTGGTACCGAGGACAGAGGCGGGGAAGCAGTCATGTGCCTCAGGGTGGTGGGCTGTGTGCTGAGGGGCCAGGCTGCGTTGTGAGTGCTGTGGATGGGGGTGCCACGGCGGACACCTGTGGAGCCCGGGCGAGGTGTCGGGCGCTGAAGTGTCGGCGCTGGGAGGGGCGAGCCCTTGATCGAGGTGGCCCTTGGGCAAGTAGGGTCGTTTTCGCCCGCGAACAGTCATTTTCGATGCCGCCCGCTGCGAAAGTGACTGTTCGCGGGCGAGAGCGATGGGGTGGCGGTGTGGGTGGTGGTCGGAGGTGACTGTTCGCGGGCGAGAGCGACGGGGTGGCGGTGTGGGTGGTGGTCGGAGGTGGCTGTTCGCGGGCGAGAGCAATGGGGAGGGCGGCTGCCCGGGGTGAGGGCTACGGGCGTACCGCCCAGCACTCACCCCTCAGCCTGGGCGATCATATTGACCACCTCGATGAGGTGGCGGTCGGGGAGGTAGTCGCGGCGCACCGCCTCGTGCGCGGCCTCGCCCATCTCACGGGCGCGCTCAGTCAGCAGCAGAAGGTCGCGGACGGCCTCAGCCCAGCCGGCGGCGTCGTCGGCAGCGACCAGCACGCCCGAGACCCCGTCCTCCACCTGGTCCTGGATACCGCCGACAGCGCTGCCCACCACCGCAGACTTCTTCCACATCGCCTCAGCCACCGTGAGCCCGAAGGCCTCCACTCGCGAGCGCTGCGTGACCACGGAGCTGACCCGCTGCAGCGCGTTGACCACCGTGGCGTTGACCTCACGGTCGGAGGTCGGGATCGTGAGCACGTGCACCCGGCTCGCGGTCGACTCCGGCAGCGTGGAGACGCGCTCCACGATCTCTTCCAGCGTGCGGGCGGCATCCGGCTCGCGCTCAAGGTCGGGTGTGGGACCGGCCAGCACCAGGTGGGTGTCCCCTGGCAGCGTCTCGATCTGGGAGGCGAAGGCCTCGACGAGCTCCAGGCCGCCCTTGAGCGGGTCCCACCGCTGGACCTGGGTCACTGTCCGGGCTCCCTCGGGTACCGGCACACCTGCAACCACACCAGCCGGAGCGCCTGCGTCCAGGCCGCGGAAGGCGTCGGGCCGCCCGTCCTCGCGGATGAAGGGCACAGCGTCAAAGGGGGGCTGGCCGTCAAAGAACCCAGCCAGGCGGACCACGGAAGCAGCTTCGTCGGCGTCCAGCACCCGGTTCTTGGGCGAGTCGGGATTGATGGAGGGGGCGATGACGGCACAGTGCTCCTCCTCCGTGTAGGGCGGCAGGTACTCCGCGCGTGAGGCGACGACGAGGTCGACCTCTTCCAGGTAGCGGTCAAGAAAGGCCCAGGCCCGCTGGCCCTCCTCGCCGGCGTCGGCGCTACCGGCGTGGCAGCGCCAGATGACGGTGGCCCCGGCCTGCTGGAAGGCGCGCGCCAGCCCAGCGGTCGCGGGGTCGTGCAGGATGACGACGTCCCCCTCGCGCACGTCCTCGATGACGTTCTCGGCGTTAGAGGCCAGCACGTGCTCGTACAGGTCACGCTGCTTGTCGCCGAGCTTGCCGCTGTGGTCGTGCCAGCCGTGGAGCGCGGCGTTGAGGCGTGCGGACACGGCGAGGAACTCGGCCGGGGCGTCGAGCGTGAGCCAGCGGGCGTCGATCTCCAGACCCCGCGCGTAGCCCACCAGCGGCGCCACCGTCTCGGCGGGCCCGGACTCGGCTGCGGCCGACGGCGTCACGGTCCACACGGTACGCCTGTCCAGCAGTCCGTGGGCTGCGGTGACGACGTCGTGCAGACGGCGGACAGCGACCTCATCGAGGTGACTCTCCAGGTCCGACAGGGGCAGGGGCGCGACGTCGATGCTTCTCATGTCCTGATCCTGCCCCTGTTTGATGTGATTCGCGGCACTTTGAGGGGGTGTGTCGTGGATGAAAGGCTTGAGGGGTATCGGGCAAGGTGTACCTGTCCCCTCTCCAGGCTGCCCGCGCAGCAGACAAGAAAGGCCAGCATGGCTCAGACCCCCTACCCCCAGAACTCTGCCCAGCCCTACGTTCAGCCCCAGCAGGGATACCCGCAGCCCTACGGCCAGCAGCCCTACAATCCCAGTGCCAAGTCCAAGACCGTGGCGGCGCTGCTCGCCTTTTTCCTTGGCTGGACCGGCGCGCACAGCTTTTACCGCGGACAGACCAAGCGGGGCGTGGGCCACCTGGTCCTCACGGTGCTGACGGTCATCCTGTTCATTGCCGGTGTGGTAACGGTTGCCTCGAACGCTGACGCCTACGCACAGATGGCTGATGGCTACGGCCAGATCACTGACGCCGAGGCTGCCAAGGTTGGTGGGACGATGCTTGTCGCCTACCTGCTGTCCACTGTCAACGGCCTGTGGGCCTTCGTTGAGTTCATCATGATCCTTGTGTCCAAGGACGGCTCGCTGCGCTGAGCTGGCGCCTGTCCGTCATAGGGGGACGACGGCGGTTTCCCCCCAGACTCTCCACCTCGCCTACCAGCCCGCGCCAGCCGGCTGGTAGGCGAGGTGCTGTGTGCCGTGAGCCTCGACGTCGTCCGGTGCGCCAGAAGGCGAGCGGGTCCGTGGCCGGCGCTCGCGGGTAGGCGGTGCCGGCGAGCGGAGGGTGGCCGGTGCCAGGTATCCTCGGCCCTGGTCCACTCACCTCCTCGACCTCAGGAGCAGCCGCATGGCAACCGTGTCGTCCGAGTCCCCCGTCCCCGCCCCCGAGCCGGGCCTGGCCCCGCGGCCGGTCGAGCACCCCGACACCGTCCAGGACGCCGCAGCGACCCCGGACCAGGAGATGCCCTACCGCGAGCTTGGCCTCAAGGACGAGGAGTACGCCTCCATCAAGGAGCTGCTGGGACGCCGCCCCACCAACGCCGAGCTCGCCATGTACTCGGTGATGTGGTCCGAGCACTGCTCCTACAAGAGCTCTAAGATCCACTTGAGGCAGTTCGGTGCCAAGGTCACGCCCGAGATGAAGGAGCACCTGCTGGTCGGCATGGGCGAGAACGCCGGTGTGGTGGACATCGGTGACGGCTGGGCCGTGACCTACAAGGTCGAGTCCCACAACCACCCCAGCTTCGTCGAGCCCTACCAGGGGGCGGCCACCGGCGTGGGTGGCATCGTGCGCGACATCATCTCCATGGGAGCCCGTCCCGTGGCCGTCATGGACCAGCTGCGCTTCGGCGCGGTGGACCACCCGGACACCGCGCGCGTGGTCCACGGAGTGGTGGCCGGTGTGGGAGGCTACGGCAACTGCCTGGGCCTGCCCAACATCGGTGGCGAGACCGAGTTCGACTCCTCCTACCAGGAGAACCCGCTGGTCAACGCCCTGTGCGTGGGTGTGCTGCGTCACGACGACATCCACCTGGCCAACGCCTCCGGCGCGGGTAACAAGGTGGTCCTCTTCGGTGCGCGTACCGGTGGGGACGGCATCGGCGGCGCCTCGATCCTCGCCTCGGAGTCCTTCGAGGACGGTATGCCGGCCAAGCGCCCCAGCGTCCAGGTGGGTGACCCCTTCATGGAGAAGGTCCTCATCGAGTGCTGCCTCGACCTGTTCGCCCAGGACCTGGTCCTCGGTATCCAGGACCTGGGCGCGGCCGGTATCTCCTGCGCCACGAGCGAGCTCGCCTCCAACGGTGACGGCGGTATGCACGTGGACCTGGAGAACGTGCTGCTGCGCGATCCCACGCTGACGGCTGGTGAGATCCTCATGAGCGAGTCCCAGGAGCGCATGATGGCGGTCGTGGCTCCCGACAAGCTTGAGGCGTTCATGGATGTGATCGACAAGTGGGACGTCGAGGCCGCGGTCATTGGTGAGGTCAACGGCTCGGGCCGCCTGACCATCGACCACTTTGGCGAGCGGATCGTTGACGTCGACCCGCGCACGGTCGCCCACGAGGGGCCCACTTATGACCGTCCCTACGTCCGCCCGGCCTGGCAGGACGAGCTCAACGCGGACACTTCGACGCGCCTGGCCCGGCCTGAGTCAGCTGCTGAGCTTGCGGACCAGGTGCGTGCCGTCGTCACGAGCGTCAACCAGGCTTCGACCTCCTGGGTCACCAGCCAGTACGACCGTTTCGTGCGCGGCGGTACCGCCCTGGCTCAGCCTGACGACGCCGGCGTCATCCGCGTCGACGAGGCTACCGGCCGTGGTGTGGCGATCTCCACCGACGCCAACGGCCGCTTCACCAAGCTCGACCCGGCCACCGGCGCCGCCCAGGCCCTGGCTGAGTCCTACCGCAACGTGTGCACCGTGGGGGCCAAGCCGCTGGCGGTCACCGACTGCCTCAACTTCGGCTCCCCGGAGGACCCTGACGCCATGTGGCAGCTGGTCGAGGCCATCACCGGCCTGGCTGACGCCTGCCAGGTCATGGGGATTCCGGTCACCGGCGGCAACGTGTCCCTCTACAACTCCCACGGCAAGGTCAAGGGGCTCATCGACTCCTCCATCAACCCCACCCCGGTGGTCGGTGTCCTTGGCGTCATGGACGACGTGCGTCGCGCCAACCCCTCGGGCTGGTTCGAGGAGGGCCTGGCCGTCATCGCCCTGGGCACCACTGCCGATGAGCTGGACGGCTCGGCCTGGACCCGCGTGGTCCACGACCACCTCGGTGGCCTGCCCCCGCGTGTGGACCTGGAGGCTGAGATGGCGCTGGGGCGGGTCCTGCTGGCCCTGAGCGAGGCCGACGGCCCGGACGGCAGGAAGCTTGTGCGAGCCGCTCATGACGTCTCCAACGGCGGTCTCATCCAGACCCTGGTGGACTCGGTCCTGCGTCATGGCGTGGGTGCGAGCATCAACCTGTCTGGCATCGAGGGGCGCGACGAGGTGGACGACTTCACCGCCCTGTTCTCTGAGTCCGGGGCGCGTGCCGTCGTCGCCGTGCCGGAGGGTGCGGTGGCCGTGGTGGCTGCTGCGGCCGAGGCCGAGGACGTGGCCTGGAGCCGGCTAGGAACCACGGGCGGTGAGCTGCTGACCGTGACTGGTTCAGACCTGCTCGCCGACGGCGGGGAGGGACAGCCTCTGACGCTTGACCTCGCGGAGCTGCGCGAGGGCGTCGAGGCGACGCTGCCGGCGTTGTTCTAGCTCGGCTGTGCCTCCTCATACCCTCGCCTCTGTGCTTCTTATCGGACTCTGGCTCACTCCGATAAGAAGCGCAGAGGCAGTATGACGTGACTACTGGCTCGGGAGCTAGTCGTTCGAGTCTGGACGTGAGGGAGAGTCTCGTCGGGGGAGCAGTGTCTGTGAAGGGCTGTTCTCAAGATGGCCGGTAGGTTTTGAAATGATGTGTGCCCAGTATCTCGAGCAAGAATTCCCTGGAAGAATTTGCGACGTATCAGGGCGAGTCCTCCGCTTCCGCCAGGGTGGCTTCATCTTTCTTGGGGTTACGTTGTCGATGTTTTAACTCAGGAATGTCGGCTCGCCAGCAACGGTGAAGGAAAGGAGATGTTGAGCAAGGCGAGATGGCGTTGGCAATACCGTCTATGGTGGCGTGATGAAAGGTGGCTTCGGCTATTGCGGCGACTCGTCTCGGGAAGAGCCGCGTGCACGAGGGGGAAGGGGGCTTGTTGCCGTGCTCTGATTTTGAGGAGATGCCACTCAATGCGGCAAGAACTTCCTATGCAGGATGCATGGACGGCCAGTCCCTTTTGTGGATCGTTCTGGAGTGAAGAGGGAATCCACTTCATTGCTTTGCGGATTTTCTGGACAGTGAACGCGTCCATGCCCGCCTCCATGCGGGCGACAATGTATTCTCTCCGACCCGCCAGACTGACCATGCGACCAACAGGCATATGATAAACGCCAGCAACATGGCTGCATTGCGTCCAATTGGCTCAATAAGAAATTGCATTACAGAATAGCAGACCAAGGAATGTGTGATATACAAGGAGTAACTTATTTTACCAAGCCATGTGAAAGGCGCCCAAAGTAACATTGAGGTGGAATCGCTCCTCAGTGTCACCACTGAAAAAATGACATAAATAACTGAAACCGCGGCGGCGTGGCGTATATCTGCAAGTAGATAAGCGGAACCGACAGAGGCCAGGCCTGAGACTGCGACCATCGGATGGTATCGTGAGGATTTCCTTGATATGAAGAGGTAGGCTCCCCCAATGAATAAAGGAGCGTACTGGGCCAGCGACAGATTGATTGCGATCTTGGTCATTGTTGGAACGAGAGACGGGTCGATTCCGTGACTCTTTGGGTACGCCCAAACCGAGACTCCCGAACTTGCAGCCAACCATAAGCTGGAAAAAATTAAAAGGGATCTCCTACTGATCCGACATTTCGTTACGATCAAAAGAATAAGGATCAAAAGATAAAATTGCATCTCGACAGCAAGAGTCCAGTGCGTGCCGTCTAAATTCTCAACGAACAGCCATCTCTGTACCATCGTCATATTTCCGATGATTGTTATAGCATCAGTCGGTACGGCTAGAGACGGGAGGCTTAGGCCTAAAATTACCGATATTGCGATTGATATCCAGTAGGCTGGGTATAGTCTTGTTACGCGCGAAATGACAAATTGTAACGGGCGTTCCGCCCTAAACGCTGTCATAAGGATAACAAATCCACTTATTAGAAAAAATATCTCGACACCGAAGGCTCCATAAGTAAATTTAAATAGTGGTTCGCCTCCACCGGCATAATGATCATCGTATGTCACCGTAAGGTGTCCGATGACCACGCTCAATGCTGCTATACCTCGAAGTCCATCTAATTCTCGAAACCTTGGTGATGTGTCTTTGGGAGAGATATCTGCGGTCATGGCTGCCGCCTCGTATTGAGGGCTCTTTCTTTTAATGAGTTGCTTCGGGCAAGGCTTCGATGATAACGCGACATAGTGCTTTCACTCGCGGTAGAGATCTGGGCTCTTTCGGGATCCTGGTCTTTTAGGTACACCTCGAGTATGGCAGCGAGCAGTAGGACGGTTTGTGTTGAGAAAAAGACTTCCCCGAGTTTCCATGCGCACACCAGCTCGACGATGACTGCAGCTTCTACCGCGAGCTGGGTGAAGTTTGTGATGTGCTGTCGCTTGGGGCGGAGCCCGTACCACACAAAAATCGAAACAAAGACGATCAGGAGTAGCCAACCACCTTCCTGGCGGAGTCCATCATAAGCGTTGTGGAAAAACCAGGTTTTTTCATCGATCTCGACTGTTGCCGTACCGAGTCCCCCTCCGTAGGGGGGTGTGGAATTGAGCTTGATCTGAACGGCATCGTCGATACGCTCACGCAGGGCATCGCTGCCGGTTCGATCTGTGAAAGCACCTTCTTGGGAGTAGTCGTCGACCAGGATATTCAAAGCGAAAGCGATAAAGCCGCCAAGAATTACTCGTGGTATTAATGAGCGCATACGGGGTCGAAAAAGTATCCACAACCCCGCGGCAGCCAAAGCCCCGAGGGTAGTTCTTGAACCGGTAAGCCAGATCAGTATTCCCGTAGTCGCAAGCGTGGGGATGATATACCGGCGCCGAACAAAAGCGCATAGTGTGACGCCAATGATGGCGATCGTCAATGCTGCATGGTTCTTGTCCTCAAGGTATCCGGTGAGGTAACCTCCGTAAGTATCGGGAGCAGCACCTGCGTAGAACAAGCCGGTATTAACCAGGATACCGAAGGCGGCTGCACGTAGCATTGAGGGCAGGTGCGCGCGGCCACTTCCAATAAGGACGGCCAAGATGAGCAGGATCGCGATGTGACCAAGGCGCCGTGTCCATAAGACGTCATTTATGCTGGACACGGCAATGAGATAGACCCCCATGGCGATGGCGCCGGGGATGAGGAGCTCAGCACGCCCCAGGCGGTAGCGAGGAGCACGGAAGAGCAGGATCAGGATAAAGACAATGCCAGCGAGGTCACTGACGGGTAGGGAAGCGGGGATGCCCGGCAGAGCTCGGAAGGTGAGTAGTACACCAAAAAAAGCGTCCACGAGATGCGTGGAGCTCTTGTCGGAGATCGTGGGAAGCGTCCACGCCCACATGCTTACGGGGGCTGAGTCTGCTGGCGCGCTGGCGGAACAGGTGGTGGGGTGCGCGCGGTCAGTCATCGGCAGAGTGCTCATACGGTGCTCCTTGAGCTGACGAGAGGACGGATAGCGAGGAGGAGGCAGACGGAACCGAGGACATCCCACAGAGTATGTGCAGTGACAGACAGGATAACGATACCGAGGACGCAGCCGAAGACCCCCATGGCCGCAGTAGTCATCAGCTGCCATTGCCCGCCGCGTGGAGCGATGCGTTCCAGCATGAGGGAAGAAGCTAGGAATCCCGCCATATGGCCGGAAGGGAACGTGGATTCGTGTGGGAACCAACCGTAGTCAATGTGTGCGTTCAGATGCGGGAGGGCCGCGGAAAGAAGGAGTGCGCCACTGATGGTGCTTAGTGCCAGAGCCGTTGATCTCCACGGATATCGCCTTAAGCCGATAAATGCGCAGGTGAGGGTGATAACAAGAGTTACCGGCAAAGATCCGAGCGCCATAATGGACGATAACAGCCACGTCGGACAGGTGTGACGGATGGTGCCAAGCTCAACGAGCAGCCAGTATCCCAAGGCCTGGGCGGGTTCTACGGTGGCTGATACTAGCCATGTCATGAAGAAGGCCACCATCCATAACGTGGAGCGTTGGATGGAGGCGTGTGCGCGAGGCGTACGGGGCTCGATACCGGTCGCTTGGGCCGGCATCGTTAGTACGCGCCCCGACCTGTGAAGACGGCCTTCACGGTCTGCAGCAGGATGGAAAGATCCTGGAGCACTGACCAGTTGTCGATGTAGTACAGATCAAGCCGGATGGTCTCGTCCCATGACAGGTCTGAGCGGCCTGAGATCTGCCACAGACCAGTGAGGCCGGGCCGGACTCGTAGCCGACGCCATTCGTCATCCGTATAGAGGGCAACTTCGCGGGGAAGCGGCGGACGCGGTCCGATCAGACTCATCTCTCCCCGGATGACGTTGATCAACTGGGGAAGCTCATCAATGGAATAACGCCGGATTACTGCGCCCACTTTGGTGATGCGAGGATCGTCGGCACGTTTGAACATGACCTTGTTGGTCTGCGGAGTATCTTTGACTGACTGCAGACGTTGTTCAGCATCGACCACCATGGAGCGGAACTTCAGCATCTGAAATGGCTTGCCGTTGCGGCCCGTACGCGTCTGCCGAAAGAGGGCTGGGCCACCGTCGTGACGGACGAGCAGAGCGGTGACGATCATGATTGGAGAGCTCATGACCAGCATGAGCGTTGCGGTAATGATATCGAAAGCCCGTTTGCTCCAGGACAGGGCTCCGGCCGAACGTGGGTCCTCGACGTAGACGATCTGGGTCCCGGCAACCGGCCGGGTACGGACCCTGTCTGAGGCGACGTCAACGATGGAGGAGACGACTGCCAACTCGGTGTGGTGCCGCTCGAACTGCCAGAGGTAACGGCGGAAGTCTGTGGTTGACGGAGCGGAGCCGTCCGCGAAGAGAATCAGATCGGCGGCGTACTCCTCCGCCAGTGGGAGCAGGCCTGCTGAGGCGTTTGCCAGCGGTAGATCGAGGGCGGCGGCTTCCTCGGGAGAGGCATAGATCATTGCAACAGGGTTCAGCCCCATCCACTTACCTTCACGGACCCGTCTGATGAGCGCGGCCGAGACAGGCCCGTGGCCGACGATGATGGCACGGCGGGCCCCGAGATCACGCCGGTAAAACGCGTGGACGGCACGGCGCAGCAGGGATCTCTCCAGCACCAGCAGAGCGGGGCCCAGGACTGTCAGGATCAGGACATAGGAGCGAGACATTGGTACTTGACCAAAGAACAGCAACATGGTCATCAGGCATGACGTTGCCAGAGAGGCGTTGAAAACACGCCTGTAGCTGGAAGTCCCGGCTTCTAGGTCACGGGTTGAGTAGCCGCCGAAGGCGGCGATGACGGCAATCCACCCGATGACTAATGGGATCCTCAGGGAGTCCAGTGTGTGGTCGAGCACATATCCGTCGGCGATGAACGTCAGACGAGACCGCAGGTCCTGCGCCACGACCGTGGTCAGTAGGATGACAAGCGTGTCGAGAATGACGGCGCTTGTACCAATGATCCGCATCAGTTTGCCATGTGTCATGAGTGCGTCTCCTATGCCGCCAGCATGCCATCAACATAGGCTTGCAAACGTGCCGTAAACCGCTGCTCGCTAAAGCGTCTGCCGTGCTCAGTGATTCTCTGCCGGTCCCAGGAGATAGCCGCCTCCTGCTCAACAACGCCAACCACGTCCTGTGGGGTGGAGTGCTCGAAGAACAGTCCACTGACCTCATTGGCCACAGTGTCCAGGTACCCACCGCCGTGACGAGCCAGTACCGGGGTCCCAAAAGCATATGCTTCCAAAGGAGTCAACCCGAAGTCTTCGAAGGCTGGGGCGATTAGAGCTCGCGCATGGGCATAGGCCCACCGGACCTGGGCGTCGTCAAGACCGGACACTAAGCGGGCGTTCGCCGGTGCGAGGCGTGAGAGCCGTTCCTGCTCCGGGCCCCTGCCAATAACTAGCAGGGACCGGTCCGGCATCCTGGAGAATGCCTCCAGCACCACGTCGACCTTCTTGTATGGCATCAGGCGTGAGACCACCAGATAGAAGGGGCGTGGATCCGTCTCAGTTACCCAGTCCTGGGCCTGCGGGATGGGAGCGAGTGGCGCCTGAGAATCAACACCTCCGGGTGGAAAGAGGATATCTGCGTCGATCCCATAGACTCGGCGGATGCGCTCAGCCACGATGGTGGAATTTGCTAGGTAACGATCTGCTCTGAGCGCAGCGCGGCGGTCCCACCGCAGCAGAGCAGGGCGCAGTATGCCCAGGGCGAGTGCCTGGGGGCTCAGTGGGGAGACGTCTCCCAGGTACTGGCGTGACAGGTGCAGGAAACGTGCGGGGGAGTGGCAGTAGACCAGGCTCTGCCCGGTGAAGTGAAAGCCGTGTGCCCACCCTGTGGACGAGGCGATCGTCAGGTCGGCATCCACCGTGAAAGTAGACGCTGTCGGGGCAAGGACGGGCAACGTCGCTCGAAAATGCTTGCGGGCAAGAGGGAGACGATTGAGTGCACTGACGCGGATATCAGCGTTGGCGAAGTCAGGGAACGTGCCCTCAGGATCGTACAGGGTCGTGTAGATCGGGGCGTCCGGGAAAGCACGGTGCATAGCGAGAACGACTCGCTCAGCCCCACCACGCTGGGTGAGGTAATCGTGCGCGATAGCGATGCGAGGACGTGACATAGGGACCTGCCTCAGCACTGAGACGAGACGGCGCTGGTCAACTCGTTGTCTGCTCTCGGGGCCCATGAACTGTGACCGCACATGATGTCCTCAGGAACAATCTCCTCCCGGGTCTGTCTGACGAGCGAGAAAGTAGCAGCCCGATGGTGCCACGCTAGCAGTGCTCCGCCGTATGAAGAGGCTGACGCCTCCTGGTTGCGATCAAGTACAGAGGGCAGGCTGGGCACTCCTCGCGCCGCCGCATCGACAATCGCGGCAGAGTCGTCAACCAGGCCGTTGATTACCACAGGCACCTCGAAACGATCCGTGGGGAGGCTCTGATGCTCAAAGGATGACAGCAGCCGGGGCAGACGGTGTGAACCCCGGTAACTGGGGACGATGACTGAGGCTGTGAGCTCTGGTGCGGTGTTCATATGGCGCTACTCCTGAGGCAGGATGTCTGTGAGCAGATGGCGCACCCGCGCTCTGCCGCTACTCGGGGAAAACTCTGCTTCCCAACGTCTGTGCATATGCTCGAGGTGAGCCTCCACCGTCGCGGAGGGAGAGGCGAGTACCTGCTGCACCACCCGCAGTAAGGAACCGACCGAGCCTCGACGCGAGATCCACGGGTATCCCTTGCCCGCTACCTCTGGCAGGGCCCCAGTATCAGAGATGACGAAGGGGACACGGGCGCTCATCGCCTCGGCTACGATGAGGCCGAATGACTCGTCACACACGGATGGGAAGACGGCAAGGTCCACGGAGGAGAAGAACTCCTCGCGATCCATCCACCCAGCGCGCTCGGTGAGATGAGCGATCGGAACGAGGCTCGCATCGAGCTGGCGCTGATCGGCCTCATCCACGAAGCGCGGTGCCCCTGCGAGGAGCAGGCGATAGCGACCGGGGCTATCAGCGTCCAGTAGCCTGACTACTTGAGCAAGGACACGGACTCCTTTGTCAGTGCTGAGCCTGCCAAGGAACCCAAGGACAATCGGCTCCTCGCAGCCGCTGGTGGCGGGAGTGGATTGAGGTGTTGCGCGGACTGGAGGTACCCAGTTCGGCAAGATCTGCGCCGTCGGAAAACGACGGGCCATAGAACGGGAGGGTACGAGTAGAGCCAGCGAGCCAGCGGAGGCCAGGCGGCCCGCAGCCACGTGCTTCCAGGATGGAGCCTGATGGAGGTGGACGATGCGCCTAGGCCTGCCGGTGGTGGCCAGCGCGGGTACCAGGCCGTTGCACCACAAGATTCCGTCACGGTCTCGGTCCCAGGAGGCCAGAGCTCGCATGTAGGCCTTGCGTCCGGGAGGCAACGCAGTCGTCTGAAAACCCATGGAGGCTGCGGTTTCAACAACGCCTGCCTCGGCGCCAGGACCGATGATGTGCACATCGTGTCCTAGAGCACGAACTGCCTCAGCGATCTGTATCAGCATGACCTCGCCGCCACCGATCTCGCCGTTGTTCGCGGCGATATGGATACGGGTCACGTGAAGCACCCCCGGTACACCATCTGGATCTGCGTGGTCATGGCTCGCACGCTTGGCCACGTGGTCAGTGTGGGGCGTGATGAGAGATCTGTTCCCTGTTGATACATGGCCACCGCCATGGCCTGGAGGTCGGAGGCCTCCACCAGGCATCGGGCAGGGAGTATCTCGGGATTGCCACCAACTGGGGTAGCGACTACGCCTAGGCCCTGGCGGACTGCGTCAAGTAGTGAGTAGGAGCAGTTTTCCCAGACGGAGAGCTGCGCGAGGACGTCGTGCTGCGAGAGGGCCCGAGCTGAGTCGAGGTATCCGGGAAGAGAGACCGCCTCTGACAGGCCGAGTGCCTCGGCCGAGCGGCGCAAGGCTGCTTCCTCAGGGCCTGTACCCGCAAGGGTCAGTTGCGCCTGTGGATGGTCACGGTGGAGCACAGAGAAGGCCTTGAGCAGCTCGCCGATCTGCTTCTCCGGAGCCAAACGGGCCAGAGAGAGAATCCGTAGACCAGGAGTGCGCTCCGGGCGCACAGGAAGAGGATCAGCTCCATTGGGGATGATCTCAATGAGCTGCCGTGGATGCCAGGCTTGCCTCATAGCCTCAGCGGTGGCTTCTGAGACCGCGATGAGTGCATCGAAACGTTCGCAACGAGCTGCATGTGCAGCAGACATGAGACGGCTCTTGACAGCATTGCCGTGGTAAACGGTGTCCTGGCCGGGCGCAGCGATCCCGTGCTCAGTCGAGACCAGTCGCACTGGCCAGCTGACGGGAACGGCAAGCGCAGCAACGATATCGGCGTAAGCGAGGTGCGTGTGCAGCACCGCCGGGCGAAGCTTGGCGACTGCATGGCGCAGACTGCGCACCGAGGAATGCAGCCCAGCCTCCGGGCCAAAGCTCTCAACCAGGACGGGGACGTCGATCTCTTGCAGGGCAGATGCGAGTGGCCCGGGAGGACACATCACGACCATCCGCGTGTCCGGGATACCTTGCCGTGCGGTATCAAGGACGTGACGGGCCACACCGCCCATGTCAGCCACAGGGACCGCCCAGAGCGCGATCGGTGCATTTCCCGGTATGCCTCGGTAGGTACGAGACCGGTTGCCGGTGGACATGAGTGGAGCCGTCACAAGTACTTCTCCAGGCGATCGAGTGCCTTCCAGAAACCCTCGCCATCACCTACGTGCCCCATCCAGATCTCCGGGATGAAGGAAACCCCAGGAGCCAGGCGATCGAGCTGCTCAGCAAGCTCCGGCCAGTTGACGTCGCCCTCCTCGATCTGGGTGCCCTCTCCGTCAACGCCCTTACCGTCGACAATATGCAAATGAGCGGAGAGCGGAGCCAGAATCTCGGTGTACTCGCGCAGCGGTCGGTGCTCATGGTTGGCTGAGAGCATCGAGTGCGAGATGTCATAGGTGATCTGTAGGCCGGAGCGCTCGGCGAAGTCTGCCAGTGCCTCCGGGCTCATGAAGAGGTTGTGGTACTTCTGACCGCCAAGCAGCCACGGGTAAGGCGGGAGCGTCTGGGGCGCCAGACGGACCCCTGAGTGGTCAATGCGCGTGAGTCCCTCAATAATGCGGTCATACATGGCCGGAATCTCGTCCGGGGAGACAAAGCCCTCCTCGGTAAAGCCCCCAAGGGTCGCGATGAAGACCGGGTCCTCCTTCTGCTGGAAGTAGGGGCGCAGTGAGCGAGTGACGTCAATAGTGCGCTGGAGCTCGCGGATAGAACGCTCCCAGATCTCGTCATCCTTGGAGGCCAGGTCCAGGATGAAGTCACCGCTGAACAGATCTGGCAGGTGGCAGGTGTACCCCATAGGCAGCGGGTTTTCCTTGAAGTCCGCGAAGACCTCGTCCACGTCCATATCCAGGTCCTTGTAGGAGTAGTGGAACTCCAGGAAGTCTGGCTGGGCGCCGGTGGCGAGGATTCGGCGGAAGTCGTGGTAGCGCACCGGCACGCCCCAGGGACGGCGGAAGCTATAGGCGCGGGGCCTAGCGGCGTCGTCGTTCACGTCCCTGTCGTAGAAGAAGTCTCCGGCGGCGATATCGCGGGACAGGACCCGCCCCACGAGGTCATCAAGCCGGTTGGGTTGCAGACCTCGTCCGGGGCTCTTGATCTCGACGTCGTCGCTGGCGATCTTTTGCCCCGCGGACAGGTTCCGGGCAGCCACGAGGGACTTGGCGAGGTTCGCACGGTTCATGAACTCGCCGGGCTGCACGACGCGGGGCTCAGCGCTACCGAGTGAAGCCTCCACCTCCCGGATCTGCTGGACCATGGTCGCGAACTCGCCGGGCAGGAGCGAGACCTTGTGATCGTTGCCCTCGAGATCGCGGTTGGTGGTGAAGTGCTTCTCGATGATCGCTGCTCCCATGGCCACGGCAGCCATGGGTACGTGGTATCCGCGCTCGTGACCAGAGTACCCGACCGGGCACTCCCCAATCTCGGCTAGACGCTGCATGTAGCGCAGGTTGAGGTCCTTGAAGGGGGCGGGGTAAGAGGACTGGCACTGAAGGAGGGCATAAGGGGCGGAGTAGCGCTGTAGGAGGGCGACAGACTCCTTGATCTCGGCTTCGGTGCTCATCCCGGTGGAGATGATCATCGGCAGGGACTCGCGGGCTGCTGCACGTAGCAGTGCGTGGTTGGTCAGGTCCGCTGAGGCGATCTTGAGACCGTCAATGCCGTACTCGCACAGGACGTCGAGGCTTGGCAGGTCCCAGGGGGTGCACATGATGTCGATGCTGCGCTCACGGCAGTGGTCAAAGACCTTGACCATGGTCTCTGCAGGCAGGGAGAAACGGGTCAGGAGATCCAGGGTGTACTGCGCCCCCAGGTCCTCACCCGCGGTGATCTGGCCGGCCGCGCCACGGTAGAGCGCATCCATGTCCCGCAGCTGGAACTTCACGCAGTCCGCGCCAGCCTCTACCGCAAGGTCAACGAGCTCAATGGCGCGCTCGTACTCCCCTTGGTGGTTGTTACCAATCTCGGCAATGATGAAGACAGGCTGGTCCTTACCTACCTTGTGAGTGCCGATGGTGAAGGAGTCGTTGCCGGGAGAGGCGATGGCGATCACGCGGTGGCGCTCGTCCAGCACCGGGATGAGCGTGACGCCATCCCGGAAGACCCAGTCGAGCTCATCGAGGATCGTGCCCTCAGTGACGAAGCGTGGGGAGAGATTGGCGACGGCTGACGCAGACACTTGGAGGTCGTTGTGCCCTGAGGTGAGCCAACGACGAACATCGCCGTCCGTCAGGGAGCCAACCAAGGTGCCGTGCTCATCGACGAGAAAGATGGTACGCGCGTGGTTGGCGTTGATCTTGGTCAGGGCGGCCAGGACTGTTTCCTCGCCGAACATGATGTAAGGAGTGATTGAGCGCTCGATACTCATAGGAGGCCTTCCTGCTGCTGCATCTGGGTGAGAGTCTTGCCGGCCAGGGCGAGGTCGAGCGGGCCATCAATGTCCACACCTTCAACCTCATCCATGATGAACAGGCCGATCTGCCCGCCGATACGGTTCATCTGCTCGCGATAGACCCATGGCCGGGTGACGTAGAGCGAGCCGGTCTCGCGGTAGCGCATCTGGTCTTCCGTCAGCTCCTGACGGCGCGGTCGGCGACTGACGTCAAAGTCCGCCGTCGGCCCGTGCCCGTCACGAGCCGTCCACCACAGGAACGGGGTCTGGGGCACGACGCCGACTAGAGAATCAACTCCGGTCTGAACGATCTGGGCCAGAGCGCGGTCGATAGTGCCGGGACGGCGTACAGGAGAAGTAGCCTGGAGCAGCATGACGTAGTCCGGCTCATAACCCTGCTCGGCCAAGACGTCCATGGCGTGGATGATGACGGGCTCAGTCGCTGTGGTGTCCTGGGCCAGCTCTGCCGGACGGTCAATAACCTCGGCACCAACAGTCCTGGCGACCTGGGCGATCTCAGCGTCCTCGGTGGAGACCACGACGCGCAGGTCTCCGGTTGCGGCCAGAGCCTGCTCAATGGTCCACGCCACGAGCGGCTTGCCGCCGACGTCCCGTAGGTTCTTGCGAGGGATACCTTTCGAGCCCCCGCGGACAGGGATGACGGCGAGGGCGCTCACGAGGCGAGGCTCCTTCTAGGTGGTGGTCAGTGCGGCTGCGACGGCCTGTGCTGGCTCGGTCTGCGGAATCTCAGGGCGAGGGGTTGGTGCCCCGCCCCACGGCGACATGCTATATCTCTGGTGGAAGGCGTGGAGCCACTTGGGGGCCTTTGTACCCACGTTCACATTCTCCCTTGGGTGGTACCAGGCGGGGATCCCGCGGGCCGCCGCCTCCAGCACGCCGGTGGAGAACACGGACACCACCGGCTGGCCGGTCTCGAACAAGGGGGTGCCGGAGCGGTCAATCTCGATCCCTTGGCGCTCCCACAGGGCGTGGGTCAGCCGGGAGAGCTTGTCCTTCTCCGAGGGGTGTGGACGGTAGAGCGCCCCGGTCCGCTTGCAGAAGTCATGGCTGACACGGGTCATGAAGGCCCTGCCCAGCTCGATGCCGTGGAGCTGGCCGAGGAAGGTGGGACGGTCATCGAGGCCGGTTGAGGGGGCTGGCTCCTGAGCGGCTCGCCACAGCAGCTGGCTGCCGACGACCTCATAGCTCACGTCCGTGCGCCCAGAGATCCAGAAGTCAGCATCCTGCTGCGACCAGGCCAGGAGGTGGGCACCCGCGGGTAGTGGGGCCATGAAGGGGGTGAGGAGGCCGTGCTGGATGACGCAGAAGCGGATGCTGCGGCTCATGGCCCACTGGTAGGCCTGGGCGCCGAGCTCGAGAAAATGGCCCATAGCGAGAACTGAGCTGACACTATCAAGCAGTTCGCACTGCCTGAGTGACCAGGAGCGGTGGACCTTCCACTGATTGCCTAGCTCTGACAATCGCGAGAGGTGATTCTTATTGCACAGAACAGCAACGTCTGTTCCTCCTCGGTGCAACAGCTCTAACGGCTGCACGAGCGCAGCACGTTGTGACGGCGTTATTGCGTCAACTACCACAAGGACCTGCGGTGCGGAGCCTGCGATGGCAAGAACGCCGGCCTCATCTACGTTGACCTGGTCTGAAACGCGGTGGAGTCTACGACCGATTGCCTGCTTAGCTCCGCGCAGGCGGTGCTGGGCCTTCTCCCACTGGCTCCAGGATTCCAGGTCCATGGGGTGAAGGAGATGCCCCGCAGGAGCATCCTGTGGCATAAGGAAAGGCATGTTAGTTAACTCCACAGTGATTCGAGTACAGGGATCCGCGAAGCGAAGGTGTGTTCTGCGAGCGTACGTTGTCTCCCCGCATGACGGATCGCAGTACCCCAGCTCTTGTCAATGACGGCGCGACGTGCGAGCTCAATGAGTTCTTCAGCGGAGCTGAAGACGAGGAGCTCCTTACCTGGTTCGTACAGATCAGAGACGTCCTCCCGGTCGATCAGCTGGAGACCCCCGACACCACTGGCCTCGAAAGTACGCATGGTGAAGCCATCCTGGTCTTCGTGCACATTGATCGTGGCGGATGAGCCTGCCATAACAGCGTAGGCATCTGACCGCTCAAGGTCCCGGCTGGAAGGGATGGACGGGCGGTGCAGAGACCAGGTTCGGAGCAAGTCGACGGGGTGGCGTGACCAGTCTCGGCCATAGGCGCGGCTTGGAATTCCCTCCTGGACGAGACGGGTTAGCAGTTGCTCTCGGTCTCCGTACCGTGCGCCGATGAATGAGATTTCTGACGAGCTCTGAGGGGAGAAGCGGAGACTGTCATCAAAAGCTAGTGGTAGGTGGGCCACGGGAACATCTGTGCCGAGCTGGAGGGCGAGGATATGGGCATCCCGTACTGAGTAGGTGGCGATCGCTTGTCGTTGTGCTAGCTGTTCAGGGGGTGCAGTTCGCAGGGCCATGCGGTGCAACTCGTCGTAGAACCAGGTGACTGTTCTAGCGTGGTGCGCCTTGATGGCTTCCCAGAAGGCGTCGCCCAACAGATCTCCCTTGATGACCACCACCACATCCGGTCGAGTCTCGTGAACGGCTTGAGCCGCCCGTTCCGTGAGCCAGTTACCTAGCGGCTGCATATCGGTACTCCCGGATCCGAGTCGGTCGGGAAGCTCAAAGCGTAGTTTGTGGTGCGCCTTTCCAAGGAGCGTTCTTCGCTCATCATAGACATAGGTGTCGACGTCATAGCCCTTTTGCTGAAAGGCATGCGCAATGGCTCGCCAATAGGTACGGAATTGCGGGCTGACAAGAAGAAGGTGAGGAGTGGTGTTCATGTGGTCATCTCATAGGCTGCGAGCTCGTTCAGGGCCTTGTCCCACGTGTCGGAGGAAGTCTCCGGCTTGCCACACGAGGCGTGGATGAAGTCAGCGATGGCATCATCGCTATCCCATTGAGATCGGGGCGCCTGGTTGGGCGGACAGTGTCATGTTGGCACAGGCGTGATCGACGTTTCCGGTGCGTGTATACAACGACGTATTCCCGCGAGACCTGTCCCTGGGGACTGCCTGCTGCGGCTGCTTGTGCGAGTTTCGTGAGCGTGGTGTGCACTCCGGTTTTGCAATTGAGGATACCGGGGTGCACAGGAACTGGCGGGTTGCCCGCTGTCCAGACAATGAGGTGTGCAGGGGCAGAGGCGTGCATAGAATTACGGGCGGCTAAGCCGTCTCCATAGATCGTCAAACTGCGTCCCTCACGTAGGTGGGCTAGAGATATGGCCAAGATGTTGGTGCAGGCTTGTGAACCCCCTGCCCGGAACCGATGATACTTTCCGGTCTGATGACCGTCAGAGGAATTTCGGTCTGTCATCATCGCGGTCAGGAGCCGATCGTCCCCATCTTAGGATCAGGAACCGTTCGTCCTCTACCTGGTCTTACCGTCGACGCCGGTCCGAGCCAGGGGGTGCTCGCGTGTGAGGTACGGGGAAGCGCCTTGCTGTACACCGGCCAGCCTGCTCCTCATGCTCAGCACAGCTGTAGATCCTCTCCCCTCCCCGTACACGGCCCTGGAAGAGGGGAAGACAGGGGTGCATCTCCCCAGCGCAGTCTGGGCTGCATGTCGCGTGCCCCTGACATTGACCGAGCACTAGCGGTCAGTCTCGGACGGTGACTGAGCTGCTCCTGTCTCTATAGGGAGACGAAGCGCACAGTGTCGAGTTTAAGCATCTCCCTGGCACGTGGGTCGAGTTGGTAGAGTCAAAGAACGCAGGATGTCGTTGGCGCGTGCGGTGAAACGCCTCTGAGGTTGGTGACCTCGACCAGGGCGGTGGGGCTCCTTGAGCTGATCGATTTGACCAGACTGGTCATGGCCTTCGCCCTCGGCCGGCTACTGTCGTGGTAGGCCATCATCCTGGTCTGATAGACACCCGAGGTAGCCTCGACCTTGATGAGGTGACAGCCAGCGAACCGCTCCCCAAGACGTTGTTGTTGCTTGTCGGTGAGTAAACCGGCGCTGGTGGGGAGAGAATAGAGGTGATCCTGGTACCACTGCGCGAGGTAGGTCCGGGGTTGCTCGGTCAGCCGGGTCTTGAAGGCATGCTTCGAAGGTCCTTTGATCATCACCAACAAGAGACTCGGTCTGGTGCGCGTGGAGACAGAGATAAGGTGATGGTGACGTCTTGTCCCCGCGGTATGTGGCGCCACATGTGCTCGTCAGCTCTGATGCTCCGTACACCCTCCAGGCGGCCGGGCTGGTGAGTAAGGACGTACATGCCCTCAGCTAGGACGGTGTCCTTCGCGGTTTTCCAAGCCACGCCAGTGCATCGGCGATCCGTTGTTTGAGTGAGGTCCTCCCGTCAGACACGGCCGGTGCTCCTGGCAGTGGTGACGACGCAGCCGGACACGCAAAATAGTATGAGAAGCTCCACCCCACTGGCACATGCGCCAGTTCGCGCACTACCGTGTCGCGCGGCTGGCTATGACAACCACAGCAATGTCACCACTCAGCAGACTTGACCCAGCAACACATCAGGCTCGCCCCTCAAGGCTGAGACGCTGATCAATGATCCTCAGTGCGAGGTACTCCAACAGGCAGAACATGGTCAGATCAGCAGTCGCACAGCTACATTGGGCGTACCGGGGTCTGTTGGATGGAGAGCGTGAGAACTTCCATCATGAAGGGACCTCGCCCTGCCATGACCAACCCGCCACCACTACCGGCCTGCGTTCACGACCTTGAAGAGCATGTGAACTCATTAATCATCTGACCAAATCCTATGTATAACTTGAATGCTGGAGGTCCTGTGACCCGTTCAGAACAGATCCGAATCATCTTTCCACCGAAGGTTCGCAGGAAAGTCGTGCTCGCGATGGTCGGCACCGTGTTCGCTTCACTTCTTGACACGACAGCCGTCCTTGCAGTTGCACCGCTACTCCAGCTGCTTATGGGTGCCGCTCCTGCGGATATCACGGGGGCGGCTTTGATCGGGGCTGTATTCGGTGCGCGGCCAGCCTCCGAGATGATTGCGATGCTTGGAATCGTTGTCATCTCAGGATTTGTGATTCGGGATATATTCAATATATGGTTTCAATGGTGGAATCTCGGATTCGTGGCCAACGAGCAGGCTCGTACGTCTGTTCTGCTTATGGATGGTTACATGCATTCCCCCTACAGTGACCACGTCAAGCGGAGCACAGCTTCCTATTTGAATACACTCGGGCCGTCCGTAGGGCAGGTTTACTCTTATTTCATGTCGGGAGCGATCTCAGGAGCCAGCAGCCTCATCGTGGTGCTGGTGATCGTAGGAGCACTAGTCGCTGTCTCGCCAATACCGGCACTACTGTCCATCGCATATTTTGGAATAGTTGGAATTACGTATAACATCGTAATCAAACCGCGGTCTATCCGTGCGGGCAAAGAAAATCTCGCCGCATCTAAAGAGGGTTATGCCGCAGCATTCCATGCGCTCGGCGCATTCCGTGAGATTAAGCTGCGCGATGCGAGCGAATTTTTCCTCAAGGAATTTGAGCGCACTCAGTATAAAAGTGCTCGCGCGTCGCGAGCCGGTAACTTTTACGGGAGCATGCCGAAATTTCTTCTAGAAATGCTCTTTATCGTTGGGGTTGGAGTACTGACGTACTCTGTCATGCGAACATCTGGAGCGGGGGCTGCGCTCGCGTCAGTATCGGTATTCGTTGCCGCAGGGTTCCGTCTTCTTCCGGTGATCTCTTCCCTTCTTAATTCAATTAATCTCATTCGTCTGGGTACCCCGGGTTTGTCGAGCGTGGCTGACGACCTACAGAAGATGCAAGGTATTGCTCATGATGTCGATCGCGCCGGGCAACCGCTCGCTATTAGTAAGGAAATTAGTCTTGAAAATGTGACGTTTTCATACGGTGGCAGTGCTCCTGTAATCAAAAACGTCTCACTATCGATACCCGTAGGATCGACCGTGGCATTCGTGGGTGGATCTGGAGCGGGAAAATCAACGCTGGTTGATATTATTCTGGGACTGCAGGTACCCTCATCGGGTCGAGTCTCTGTTGATGGAGTAGACATATCTGAGCATATGCTCGCGTGGCGGCGAAACATCGCCATCGTCCCTCAGGACGTTTTCCTGCTAACGGGTTCCATCGCTCAAAATATTGTCTTTGACGCCGCTCCAGAGGAGGCAGGTGAAGAGCTGCTCGATAAGTCAGTCAAACTTGCGCAGCTAGATGATGTCGTACGCGCCTTACCTGATGGCATAGAGACCGATATCGGCGAAAGAGGAGCGAGGCTGTCGGGAGGACAGCGTCAACGGATCGGTATCGCACGCGCTCTTTATCGCGAGCCGAGCGTTCTGGTTCTTGACGAGGCTACTTCAGCGCTCGATAATGAGACCGAGCATCGTATGACAGAGATGATCAACGCATTGAAAGGTCGCTTGACGGTTATCGTGGTGGCTCATCGACTATCGACCATCAAGGATGCGGATCTCGTGGTCTATATGGTTGACGGAGAGATTAGAGCATCAGGTACATTTGAAGATCTTCAGAAGATGGATCCTGGATTTAGACGGCTTGTCGAGCTGGGATCTTTAACAACGACTTCATGAGTAATGAAATGCAGATCAGTATTATTATCCCATTTTATGGTGATCCGACACCCGTCCTCGAACTCATTAATCTGATCCAAGACGACGTCGGGGAAGTGGCTGAAATTATCGTATCCGACGACTGCTCCCCCCGTCCGTTTCCCCAGGTACGCGGGGTGCGGGTAGTACGTCGCCAGAAGAACTCCGGATTTGCTGCTGCAGTCAATGCGGGTGTGAAGGAGGCCAAAGGCGATCTTTTATTGGTCCTCAATTCTGACATTGAAATCGATCCCGGTTTTATCAAACGTTTGGTGGGTGCGGCTACGCCCTGGCTGCCGGCGGTTGTCAGTGTACCTGTATTGACAAAAGACGGCGCGCAGTCATGGTCAGGGAGAAAATTTCCGCGTACATCCCATTATGTAGTGGAATGGCTACTTCCTCTCGTTAGGATGAGGCATCATCGCTGGCTTCATGAGGCCGTTGGACATGACACGATGGCGGACGGATCCCGTGATGAGGTCGTTGACTGGGCCATGGGTGCCCTTCTCCTGATACCCACTTCTGTGTTTCGCTCCGTCCAGGGGCTGGACGAGGGGTTTTATATGTATTGTGAAGAAGTTGATTTCCAGCGGCGGCTGCGCAGGATAGGGATACCGTCTGTCATTCTGAAGGACCTTTTTGTGACACACGAAGGCGGGGGGTCTTCCCCGTCTCAACGGCGTCGAGGATGGTTGCTAGACGGCCGCCGTCGTTACGAGCGGAAGTGGCGGGGAGCGTTGGGCTTGAAGCGTTTTGAACGGCTAATGCTGGGGGCATCTGTCATAAACTTTGGATGGAATACCGCACGATTTATCGTAGGATCGCGTGTTGATCCACTGGAGACATGGCGGGAACAGAGAGAACTTATCCTGCGCCCCGAGCAATGGGTAGACCCGTCGAACCGTGCCGATGTCCCACAGTGAAACCGTGTGACCGTATCCTGTCGCCGTTTTCGTTATGGTGAGATTCAGGAAGTAGTGATGGACTCAGAGCAATTATAAACACTCTTGCAAGAGGGGGTGCCTGCAGTGCACGCATCTTGCGAAATAAGACGGTGTTCTGAGCTAGGCCTAGCATGGTGTGGGCCATCGGGAAGATTTCTCAAAACGTTGCGTACTGAATCACTTGGAGACTTTATGGAAACATTGGAATCAAAGACGGCGTTACTGATGCTATCTGGCGGTGTGCCTCAGCAACACGCTCAAAGTGCAGGACATCGTTTTGTTTCTGACCTTTGTCGGGCGCGCGAGACGTGGAGCCGCACGCTATACGTGACAACCTCTACTGAAGCGTCCCGTGCGGCGTGTGACGAGTTGGTGGCCGGAGTGAGCGTAGTGCTCGCAGATCAAGCGGCGTGGTCACGTCCTCTGCGTCCACTCGCTCCCGCAATCGCACGCGGAGAGAACCTGATAAGGCGGGTGGATCCGACGATCACTCCGATGGGACCGGCCCTGTGGCTGAGGAGTCACATAGGGAGAGCTGCGGTCAGTGGAGCGGATGTCATTGATCTTCAGTGGATGGAGTACATACGCACAGTTGATTTGATGAAGAGGATCAATCCTCGTGCGAGAGTCGTCGGCACGTTCCATGATGTGATGAGCCAGCTGTTCGCCCGCAAGGCAGATCAGGCTACGAAAGTGGAGCGGCTACGATGGGCGTCGAGGAACATCCTCACTTCCGTTCGAGAGCGGCACGTGCTGGATAGGCTTGATCGCGTGGTCACGCTCAATGAAAAGGATGCGGAGCTGCTCGAAGAGCTGGGTGCCTCTGGAGTAACGGTACTTAACCCGCCATTGTTGGCGACCCACTTTGAGCGGCGACCTCAGCCGACGCGAGTTGTCGTGGTAGGTTACTACGCGCGTGAAGTCAACGTCCAAGGAGTATCCTGGATGGTGAGAAAAGTTTGGCCGATAGTGCGCCAACATGTACCGCACGCAGAACTTTTACTAGTGGGATCTGATCCTCATGAGGCCTTAGGGGCGTTTAAATCCGTTCCAGGGGTTCGAGCTGTTGGTTTCGTTGAGGATCTCGACGAGATTTATGAATCCGCGGCCGTTGTCGCCGTACCTTTGCTGATGGGATCTGGCGTCAAGTTTAAGACGATTGAGGCAGTGGTCAGAGGCATACCAGTCGTATCAACCAGTATCGGGGCTGAAGGAGTGCCCGATTTGGCACCTGAATGGATCTGTGATGATGTGACAGGATTTGCTTCCCGAATTCTTGACATCATGCGCGATCCAACGTCTGCCGACAATCGGGCCAGGCGAGGTGCGTCTGCTGCGCGGAGTCGATATGGATGGGATAGGTTTATCGATGAGGTGCATACAATCTATGCACGGTGAGGTCTGTGAAGTCGAGCAGGTAACCTCAGAGTTGCGATCGCGGCATGCAGCCAAGCTGTTTTTTGTGGCCTACTGGTGCAGAGCCGACGTAGAAGCGGGGCGATCTCGCCTGCAGGTGCTCCCGCCAGCCGTAGCCGGATAGCGAGATGCCAAATCCTGTCGCGAATTTCGATCGTGTATTCAGGTCGCGCTGTCTCGACCTTGATTAAAATCTTGAGAAGGGAGCGAATAAAAGAAGGATTTTCTGAATCGAATTCCTTGTGGCCAAGTGATGTGCTGAGCTCGCGGAAGGTTACTAGACATTCATCGACACAGACGAATGGGTATCGTGCCGATAGTCGTAGCCACATGTCGAGATCCTCGAAAAAAAGATCTGGATCGTAACCGCCAACTTCTCGCAGGCAATTCGTGCGACACATAGCGGATGGTGCAGGAATGTAGGGGGACCTCAGTATCTGAGCAAAAACGTCGCCACTTCTTAAATCGGGCGACGGCCAGGTGTACTTCTCGCTGAAGCGATCGGTGAGCCGTTCGCCATATTCATCTTCGCGCCAGGCGTCTGAGTAAACGACAGCGTAACGGGAACCAGCCGAATTGAGTGTCTGCAGCTGCCGCTCGATTCTTTCGCTGAGCATATAGTCATCGGCTGAGATATAGGCGAACAAATCTGTTCGTGTAAGCTCAAGGGCCTCGTTAAGTCCAGCGCATAGGCCAGTATTAGTTTCGTGAGCGATGACTGTCGTGGGGACTGGAGAGGTGGTCGCGAAGTCTTGAGCGATCTTCGCGGAAGAATCAGATGAGCAGTCGTCGATAATTATTAAGCTGTGCGGCAAAACCGTCTGCCCAATAATTGAGCGGAGGCAAGTATCGATATACTTTTCATGATTGTAAGAAACGACAACAACAGTGACGTCGTCGCCACTGAGCGGAGGTTGCAGGACGGAAGTCATTTGATGAGTTTCCTCAGAACAGTCTGTGCGGGGGGGTTAAGTGTTTCATTCCACGAGGTAGGGATAGAGGTCCGGGAGGATAGTTGCTGCCTCTCCTCTGTTGTCAAGGCTGCCTGCCTGAGGATTGCGTCCCTCATGCTATCAATCGTAGGGTCTACTGTGTGAATCAATGGTGAGTAGCGACTCAAGTCGTTTTTACTCTGCCATGCTGTTGTCACAACAGGTATGCCGGCGGCGGCGAACTCGAGCGTTGGGTAATTGGGGTGGGGCGCCAGCATCGGGGAGACGCAGAGATCGCAGTTAGCGATGAAATTAAAGTACTGCTCTGGAGCCATTTTTCCGTGGTTGACGAGCAGTGATCCGTTTGGCATGCGAACACTAGGAATGGTGTCGTCTCCTGCGCAGTGGACTTCCCAGTCCGCCAGTTTTGGATCGTGTAATGCTGCGGCGATCGAGGCCAGGCCGGTCTCGAATAGATTTCTCTCGACGGAACGCCTAGCGTAAAAGAATATCCGCGGCTGATGGGGTTTTTGGTGGATAGAGACTGGGAGTTGCACGGCGGGCTCGAAAAACGAGGCGTCCGCCGCGTTGGCGAGACCTTGCGATAAAAAAAAGTCTTTCAAGACCGAGGAGTTGAAGAGCGGAATAAAATTATCTATGCGGTATGTCGAGAGCGCATTGAGATATGAGTCGCTGTTGGCGAAGAAAATTGGCTCGAAATCCTGGATAAGATAAACAAATGGGTGATTGAGGGGGAGTGACGCTACTGTGGCCGCATCTTGCCACGCGCTAACGACGATGATGTCGTCGGCGTGGAGTCGAAGTGTGCTTGAATGACGGTCTCGTAGATCTTGAGACTCAATACGACTCGTAGGGGTCTGGCTCCTCAGCGACGTGAACACCTCACGTACGGCGGCTGGTCTTGCTCCAGTGGTTTGAGCGACAATAAGGGGGCGATTGGATTGGGCTGCAATGGCGTCGGCTACACGAAAAAGCGTCGCCATACCTCCAAATGAGGCCGAGGTGTCGAGGCTGCCAAAGGTCAGTACAGCAGGTCCGCGTTCCGAGCTGACATCTTTGACGTTGAAGGGGCGCGTTAATCGGCTCAGATCCTGCAGAAAAGCCGCTGCGGTTGGCGGCCCGCCGTGACAGATAGTGTCGATTTTTTCGCTTAATCGAGTCTCGTGGTGCTGCAGCTGGGTATCTAGGCGTGCCATCTCTCGATCGAGGGCGCGAACCAATCGACGAGTGGCACGAAAACCGGTCGCGGTGACGCTTCGACGAATGTCCATCATCTACAGGCGCTCCTGTTCTCCTTGACTGGCCGACTAATCCAACTGGGTGCAGGCCACATGGGGTCGCTGAGTCGTAGACGTGCTGAACACGGCGTCATGCAGGCGCTAATGTTGGCTACGTGGATGAGACTCCAGCTCCTGATACCAAGCCTATAGCGATACCGATAGCTATGCGAGTTCACCTCGCCCATGCTGCGCTTCAGGTGGTCGGGGAGGAGACGCACTCTCGGGTACTTCACATCAAAGGCCCTGCGGTTGACCCGGGACTAGGCCGGTCGCGTATCCGGTCGACGGACGCGGACGTGCTGGTACGTCCCTCCCAGATCGAGGCCTATGTCCGGGGCCTTGTTGAGCACGGCTGGACGGCAGTGACCTCGTTCGAGTCCGGCTCCGCCTTTGAGCACGCGGCCACATACTTCCACCCTTCGTGGGGCTACGCTGACGTCCACCGTCTGTTCCCCGGGCTGACGGCGGCTGACGCCTTCGACGCCCTGTGGGAGGACCACAGAATGATGGAGATCGCGGGCGTGCCCTGCCCGACGCCGTCGTTGACCGCGCAACGGCTCATTCTGCTGCTCCACGTGGCGCGCAACGGCCGGACTGAGGACGCAGACTACCAGCGTGCGTGGGAGGAGCTGGATGCGGAGGGACGCCGGGAGCTCACCGGCCTGGCGGACCGCCTCGGGGCCCGGGTGGGACTGGCAGCCGCTCTTGGGCATCTTGATCAGTACGCCAATGACCCAAGCCATGATCTCTGGGCGGTGTTCTCTGGCGGTGACCACTCCCGCCTCGCTGAGTGGGAGGCTCGGCTGAAGGCTGCCCCCAGTAAGAGGGCAAGGCTCCGTCTGCTCGTGAGGGCCCTCCTGGTGAACACGGACCACCTGGCTCTCCGGCTCGCACGGCGCCCAACACGGGGCGAGATCATCCGGGAGTTCTTCGCGAGGATCGCACAGGCCCTTCGTGAGATGAGGAGGGCCGGGCGATGACCTACGTGCCCTGCCGGCGCGTGGCCCACATTGAGGACTGCGGGCCGGAACCCGTTGTCTACGTGGCTCACGTCCCTGACGGCTCACCGGTTGTCCTGGAAGGATCTGCGGCACTGATCTGGCAGGCGGCGGTAGGCCAGCCGCGTCCGGGTGATGCCATGGAGGTGACCCTCCGTGTCTCGGAGAAGGTAGGTATTCCTGCCGAGCAGATCCAGGGTGATGTCAGTGAGTTTCTGGCGCAGCTCATCGGGGATGGCTATCTGGAGGTTGTGTAGATGAGACACCGCAGCCTGGATGATTTCGGTGTCGGGAGACTGTTTGACACTGAGGATCAGGGTGTAGTGGCCCCGCCGCCGATGGGGGGCCTGGGTGCCCAGATCCTTTTCGTGTGCACCGCGAACATCTCCCGCAGCCCTTACGCAGAGCTGCTTACCCGACACCTCCTGGGGTCAGGGACGCCCTGGGCCGTTATGAGCGCTGGGGTGCCAGGCACGCGGGGACGTGCGATAGACCCGCAGATGAGCTCCCAGGCGCAGCGGCGGGGTGTGCCGGCGTCGTGGTGCGACTCCCATCGTTCGCAGCCGGTCAGCGCTGAGCTCCTGGCGCAGTCGTCCATCATCGTGACGATGACCAAGCAGCAGCGTGACGCGGTCCTTGACCTGGAGCCCGGGGCGCACCCACGTCTTTTCACGTGCCACCAGATTGTCGCGGCCGCGCGACTGGCGTCGGATTCCGTCGAGCGGCTTGAGCTCGGTGCAGGAATGGTTGACGTGCTACGTGCGCGTGTCCCGATCGCCTCCCGCCGCCATGACGTCCCGGACCCCTATCGACAGTCTTCGGACGTGGCTGACAAGGCGGCCGCCCACATTGACGTATGTGTGGGCACACTCATCAGTTTTCTCAGGTCTGTGCGTCACGCTGCTTGCTAACGTTGTCGTTAGCGCCCAGACAGGTGTGTCCCGTAATCGGCCCTCGAAGGACTGAGTGACCTGTGACAATCCAGGACTTCATGCGTCTGACTCGAGTCAACGCGCTCCTCATCGTCGTGTGCACCGTACTCGGTGGCGCTCTCGGCTTCGGATACGCCCAGGTGCAGCTGCGCACCTATGAGGCGACAACGAGCGCGTTGGTTGTTGTCGCGGGTACGGACGCCTTTACGGCGAACTCTGTCGCCCAGCAGAAGGCTGCCTCATTCGCCTCGCTCGTGGGGTCGCAGTCAGTTGCCGAGGCCACGGCGAAGAACCTCGGCGTCACCGGTCTGGGGGGCTCCTTGAGAGGGGCTGTGCAGTCGTCCTCTCCGATCATCACGATTACTGCCACGTCGAATGATGCTGTGCGTGCCCGTGATATTGCGAACGCCTCCGTGTCCGCGCTGGGCGCGGAGGTCACGAGGCTTGAGTCTCTCTCTGTGCCGGAGCCTTCCGGTGAGTCGTCCGAGCAGGCTCCCGGGGAGGCCGTACCGATGGCCCCGGTCACCGACCAGACCACGCAGACTCAGATCGTGGCTCTTGCTGAGGCCACCGTGCCTGGTGCTCCGGTGTACCCGAACATCCCCAAGATTACGCTCGCAGGGGCGCTTGGCGGGCTCATCCTGGGGTACATGATCGCTTTCCTCAAGCGCGCCCTGGATAACCGGGTTCGTCACAACTCTGACGTCGAGGAACTCACTGGGGCCTCGGTGCTGGCGGTCGTGCCTCGATCGAATGAGCTCAACAAGGACGGGCGTCGGCACGTTGATGGTCTGGGTGAGGCGGCTGAGGCGCTGCGTCACCTGCGCACCAACCTCCGTTTCCTTGACGTTGACAATCCTCCTCGGGCCATTGTGATGACCTCGGCCAATCCGGGAGAGGGTAAGTCCACCGTCTCCGCGGTGCTCGCGCAGATGCTAGCGGCATCAGGGCAACGCACTATCTTGGTGGACTGTGACCTGCGCAAGCCCGTGGTCCACAAGATCTTTGACCTTGATGGGTCTGTCGGCCTGACTCAGGTTCTGGCGGGGGACATGCAGATCTCACAGGTGGCGCAGAAGGTGCCTGACCAGCCTCATCTGCGCGTTATCACAGCAGGGCGTATCCCACCTAACCCCTCCGAGCTCCTGGGTTCCCAGCGAATGAAGGCGCTCCTTGACCGGTTGTCAGAGGAGGCGATCGTCATCCTCGATGCTCCACCGCTCCTTCCCGTGACCGACTCGGGGCTCCTGGCGGGCCTGGCTGACGGGGCCATCGTCGTCATGGAGGTTGGGGGGACGTACAAGGAGCAGGCGGGACTGTGTGCCAAGGTGCTGAGGCAGGTCGATGCCCGGTTGCTTGGCGTCGTGCTCAACCGCGCATCAAAGCGGCAGATCGGCAGTGCCTACTACGGCTACGGCTACGGCAACTACGGCCACAGTTACTACTACTACGGCAGTGACAAGGGCAAGATTCTCGGGATCTTCCCACGACGAAAGAAGCGTCGCAGCGCAGGGTTCGGCGAGATGGTGGTGGAGGAGCAGACGGATCTTCCTAGCGCACCGCTGTCCGTCCCTGACGGTGCGGCTGAGCCGGACTCTTCCGCCCGCCGGGCCTCGCGTCGTCACGCTGCCCACCCTGCTCAGGCTGACGAGGCCGAGGATGCTCTGCCTCCCCAGGTCCCGGTGACGCAGTGGGTTTCCGCCGATGCCCCCAACCGACCCACGCGACGTAGCTTGCGGAACCAGTAAGCACGGGAACCGGGGGTGAACCTCGTCAAGTGCAACGGAAGGCGGGATGTGCCTGAGCGGCTGGCTCAGGCACATCCCGCCTTCGCGTGTCCTACACGTCAGGTGACGAGCTGCCGAGGGACTGACAGCTAGCTCACTGAGGCCCCGAGCATGTTGAGCCTGTCAGCGTTCTTCGCGACGTAGTCCGTCAGCACATCCTCCTGGAAGGCCTGCGCAACCTCGGCCAGGGCCGGAAGGTCCAGGAGCACGATCGACTGGCCGTCCTCTGACATGCTCGTTCCTGTTACTGGCGCCTGGAAGAAGCTGACGTCATCGGCACGGACGTCCTTGAGCGAGGCTGCCAATGACGTGATCTGTGAGGCCGTCAGGGCCTTGTCAGTGGCCATCGTGTCCTTGATGGTGGACACGAGGCTGGCCAGCTTGGACGGGTTGGTCAAAGTGTTCTTGCTGATCGTCGCTTTGAGCATGGCTCGCATCCAGTTCTGTTGCCGCTTGATGCGGTCAAAGTCGCCGTTGGGCAGCGTGTAGCGCTCACGGGCGTATATCAGCGCCTGCTCGCCCGTGAGGGTATGAGTTCCTGGCTCAAGGACGTTGTTGGAGGTGGCGGCGTCCTGGATTCCTCGCAGGTCCAACGGCTGGGTCAGGGCGATCTCGACGCCGCCAAGATCGTCAGTCAGCTTCTTGAACGACTCGAAGTTGGTGATGGCGAAGTGATCGATGTGGATCCCTGTGTTGTTCTCAATGGTCTGGATGAGCAGGGTCGGGCCGCCCCAGGAGTAGGCGGCATTGATCTTCGCTCGTGACTCGTGGCTGACAACCTCGTTGGCGGGGATGGTGACCCAGGAGTCTCGCGGAATCGACATGACGTTGACGCTGCGACGGTCTCCGGCGATCTGTACGAGCATGATGGTGTCTGTGCGCTGGGCGCCGACCTCCCACTGTGCTGGGTCAGCGGTGTCAATTCGGGAGTCGGACCCGAGAACGAGGAAGGTCACGGGATCCTTGCTCGCGGTGGAGGTGGCATAAGGGGCGCGGGAGGGCAGCTGTGCGAATGGGTCTCCAAGGGAGCCGATTTCCCCCAGGGCGTTCCGGAGCCACAATGCTCCTCCGGCGAGCCCTGCCGTCATGACGAGGAACAGGACCAGGACCACCGTGAGGGCCTTGTGCCGCTTGTACCAGGCTGCCTTCTTACGTCTCCGGCGCCGTCGCGGAGGCTCCTCGTCAATCTTCTCCGGTGCCATCCCCTCAAAAAGATCCGTCACGGAGTCAAGGCCCTCCAGGTACTCCTCGCTTGTGGTCACGGGCACGGCCGGTCCAGTGGGAACGCGGCGACGGGACCTCCGACCGCTGCGGCCCGAGCGTGACTGGCTGGCGTTCGTGGAGTGATGACCCGCCATTCGACCACCTTTTTCGCCGAGGGGCGCTGTGCCCCGATGGAGATGTGGATCCCCTCCTGGTTCGCGCGTGCACCGGGAGGCACCCGGATGGGCGCGCAATGGCTCAACTGGGTGCGGCCACGCTACCATCGCCACTGGTTCCTATTCCCCTATGTCAGGTCCATGTTGTGCAGCTCCTCCTGCTAGGCAGACGCGTAGGCGTCGATACCAGCCGTGTCCCTCCAGCTGCCGTGCGCCGTCTTGAGCACGTGTGGCAGGACTGCCTGGCGGCTGACGACGGCGAGGCCCCGCAGGACGTTATTCGTCTCCTCCCGCCCGGGTGCTCTGACGAGGCCGGCGTGGAGGACCTCGTACTAGGTGATCTGGGCCTCGACCACACCTACACCGTCTCCCAGCACCTGACCGCCTACGCCATCCGTCACGCCGCCGGTGAGCTGCTGATGTTCCACGCGGCAGGGCTTGCGCCACTGCCTGTCCCCGCAGAGGAGGAGGGCGCCGTCCCGCTTGCCGTCGTCGGCATCATCGCCGCCTCGGGCACGGGCAAGACGACGTTCTGCAAGCGGCTGGTCGACGGCTTCGGCTACGTCACGGATGAGACCCTGGCGATCCGTCCCGGGGACCTGAGCGTTATCTCCTACCCCAAGCCGTTGTCCGTCGTCAACGAGGAGCCGGAGAAAGCGCTCGTCCTCGCTAGGCACAAGGCCGATCACGCGCCGGCGGAGCTCGGGCTGACGCCCGTCCGTCCGGACACGGCCTGCCGCCTCGCTGCCCTTGTCGTGGCTGAGCGGGTGGCTGAGGGAAACGAGCTGGTCCCGATCACCCTCGCTCAGGCGCTGGAGCTGGCCGTCGCCCAGAGCTCGTCCGTCTACCAGCTGGATGAGCCCCTTCGGGTGCTGAGCCGGTCGCTGACCTTGGCGGGAGGACCGTGGCTGCTGCGTTTCAGTGACCAGGCTGCGTGCGGGCAGATGCTTGTGGCCCTCGCGCAACAGAGCCAGGCCCATACGGTGCCCTGGAAGCATATTCCAGCTCCTCACCCTCCGGCGGATGGACCGCAGGAGGGCGGCTCGCTGGACGTCTGCAACCGCCCTGTCCTCGCCCCTGACGAGGTCCTGAGGCGTGCCTGCTGGGATGACGCCGTGGAGTCCGAGGGAAGTGTCATCTTGCTCTATGGCCGCACGCCGGTGACCCTGGGCGGCCCAGGCGCTGCGGTGTGGCTGGCGCTTGACGAGCCGATGAGTCTCGCGCAGGCGCATGACCGGGTTCTGTCGGTGATGGGTGACCATCCCGATTCATGGGCGCTCGTGGCGCAGGCAGCTCATCAGCTCGTCACCCAAGGGGTGCTTAAGGTCGGCGCTCGTCCGTGACCGACGTCGCCGGGCTCTGAGCGCGATATAGGCCATTGGCTGAGATGTTTCATCTCAGTTTCCGGCCGGGTGTGAGGATATGAGCGGCGCGGGAAGCCGCTCGCCCGACGACGTGCTCTCCCGGTGCCGCACACGCCGACCGAAGGAGTCCCACCATGCAGGACGTTGTCGAGAAGGTCTACGAGCAGGTCGTGGCCCGCAACCGTGGAGAGGCCGAGTTCCACCAGGCCGTCCGCGAGGTGCTGGAGTCGCTGGACCCCGTCATCGCCAAGCACCCCCACTACGCCGAGAACGCGATCCTGGAGCGCATCGTCGAGCCTGAGCGCCAGATCATGTTCCGCGTCCCGTGGGTCGACGACGCAGGTCAGGTCCACGTCAACCGCGGCTTCCGCATCGAGTTCAACTCCGCGCTGGGCCCCTACAAGGGCGGGCTGCGGTTCCACCCGTCGGTCAACGCCGGCATCATCAAGTTCCTGGGCTTTGAGCAGATCTTCAAGAACTCGCTGACCAACCAGGGCATCGGCGGAGGCAAGGGCGGAAGCGACTTCGACCCGCACGGCAGGTCCGACGCCGAGGTCATGCGCTTCTGCCAGTCCTTCATGACCGAGCTCTCTCGCCACATCGGCCCGAGCACGGACGTTCCCGCCGGCGACATCGGCGTGGGCGGCCGAGAGATCGGCTACATGTTCGGCCAGTACAAGCGCCTGCGTAACTCCTACGACGCCGGGGTCCTGACCGGCAAGGGCCTGGCCTGGGGCGGCTCCCTGGTGCGTACCGAGGCCACCGGCTACGGAACCGTGCTCTTTGCCCAGTCCATGCTCGCCACCAAGGGCGACTGTCTGGAGGGCAAGAAGGTCGCGGTCTCCGGCTCGGGCAACGTGGCGATCTACGCCATCGAGAAGGCCCAGCAGCTCGGCGCCACCCCGATCACCTTCTCTGACTCCTCCGGCTACGTCGTCGACGAGGCGGGCGTGGACCTTGACCTGCTCAAGCAGGTCAAGGAGGTTGAGCGCGGTCGCGTCTCGGACTACGTCTCGCGCCGCCCGGGCTCGCGCCTGGTCACCGAGGGACGTCCCTGGGACGTGCCGGTGGACGTCGCCCTGCCCTGTGCCACCCAGAACGAGCTCGACGGCGAGGACGCGGCCACCCTGCTGCGCGCAGGCTGCGCCGTCGTCGCGGAGGGAGCCAACATGCCCTCCACCCCGGAGGCGGTCGAGGCCTTCCTTGAGGCGGGCATCCTCTATGGACCCGGCAAGGCCGCGAACGCCGGTGGTGTGGCCACCTCTGCCCTCGAGATGGAGCAGAACGCCGGGCGCACCCGCTGGGACTTTGCCACCGCCGAGGAGAAGCTGACCGCCATCATGACTGACATCCACGACTCCTGCGTCGCGGCGGCCGAGGAGTACGGACGCCCGGGTGACTACGTGCTCGGTGCCAACGCCGCCGGCTTCACTCGCGTGGCCGACGTCATGATCGCCCACGGCATCGTCTGAGTGAGATAGCCGCCACCTGACCTCTCTGAACGGACCGGCCCCTGCCGGCACCGCTGGTCGCCCCCGCACGCGCTGCGGGGGCGACCAGCGTGAAGCGGCCCTGTGGCTGGAGCGAGGCGTGCTCGGGCAGGGGAAGACAGGACCCGAGGAGCGACAACTTCGTGAGCACTCGTGTGGCGCCCTAGGCACAAGGCCTTCCAGTGCGTAGTTTTGTGGTGATCCTTGTCCCCGCTCACTAGGACTCCTCATGCGTTTGCCTTCACGCACGACGGCGAGCCTCGCCATCGCGGCGCTGGCCGTCAGCTCCCTTGCTCCCGCTGCCCTGGCTGCACAGGAGCAGCCGACCTCCCCGGCGCCTGGCACCAGTGCCTCTGTCTCGATACAGACCGGTCCTGCGCCCGCCACCGGCTCTGAGGTGAGCGATCCTGCCCAGGCTCGGCCTGCCACGGACCAGGACGTCGAGCACGCTGCTGAGGGGCTGGGTGCGGACCGAGCCGCCGCGGCGCCGTCGGCCACGACGATCAGCATCCTGGGCATCACCGACTTCCACGGCCACCTCCTCAAGGACACCGAGTCCCTCAAGGACGGGACCAAGAAGGAGGTCACGGGCGGGGCCACCGGCCTGGCCTGCGCGGTCAGGACGGCGCGTCAGGCCAACGAGAACACCCTCTTCGTCTCCGCCGGGGACAACGTGGGTGGCTCGGCCTACATCTCCTCCATCCTCAAGGACCAGCCAACCATCGACGCCCTCAACGCCATTGGCCTGGACGTCACGGCCGCAGGCAACCACGAGTTTGACCGCGGCATCACGGACCTGGCTGACCGCATCCTCCCGGCGCTCGACGCCCCGGTCCTGTCCGCCAACGTCACCGGTAACGCCCCGCTGAGCGCTGAGGGAGACGGCAACGGCGTCTTCATCAAGGAAGTCGACGGCGTGCGTGTCGGCTTCGTCGGCGTCGTCACCGACGAGCTGCCGAGCCTCGTCTCCGCGCAGGCGCTGGAGGGCCTCACGGTCGCGGACGCCACCGCGACCGCCAACGAGCGCGCCGCGGCGCTCAAGGACGGTGACGAGGCCAACGGAGAGGCGGACGTCGTCGTGGTCCTGGCCCACGAGGACGCGGAGATCTACGGCCACCAGTTCAACGGTGCCGTGGACGCCGTCGTCGCCGGCCACACCCACGTGCCCTTTGCCAAGGTGGTCGACTCCACCCAGGGCACCAAGATCGCCGTCGTCCAGCCAGACCACTACGGCAACCTGCTGGGCAGCATCACCCTGACCGTCGAGAAGGACGCGTCCGGGAAGGCCAGCGTCACGGACCGGACCGCTGAGAACACGCCCCTGGTGGGCCTGACCGGCTGCGAGGACGCCTACGGCGTGGCCGCGATCGTCGAGCAGGCGAAGGCGGACTCGGACGAGGCTGGCAAGCAGGTCGTGGCGACCCTCGGCTCGGACTTCCTGCGCGGCACCCAGGTCACCGACGGCAAGGTCGACGCCCCCGGCTCCAACCGTGGCACCGAGTCCACCGCCTCCAACCTCATCGCAGACTCCTTCGCCTGGTGGGTGGAGAAGAACACCACCGCCTCCGGGGACCACTTCGTCGGCATCATGAACCCCGGCGGCGTGCGCGCCGACTACGGCAAGGGCGAGCTGACCTACGGCGAGGCCTACACCGTGCAGCCCTTCGGCAACGAGCTGGGCTACGGCACCTACACCGGTGCCCAGCTGCGCCAGATCCTCGCCGAGCAGTGGCAGCCCGCGGGCTCCTCACGCTCGGTGCTGACGCTGGGGGTGTCCGGCAACGTGAGCGTCTTTATCGACCAGGACGTGGCCGATGCCGTGCAGGCTGACGGCACCGCGGACCGAACGGGCCTGATCAAGGCCGTGTACGTTGACGGCGCCCCGCTGGCGGACGACGCCAAGGTCGTCGTGGCCTCCAACTCCTTCCTCCTGGCCGGTGGGGACAACTTCGTCGGTTTCAAGGCCGCGTCCTTCACCAACACCGGCATCATCGACCTGGATGCCACCAGCGAGTACCTCCAGGACGCCGGTGACCTCACCGCTAGCTATGCCAAGCGTCAGATCGGCGTCGCGGTGTCCCAGAACCAGGACCAGGCCACCATCCGCCTCACGGGCCTGAGCTTCACCAACGCCGTCGAGCAGCAGGCTGACGGTGCCGCGAGGTCGGTGGCGGCCGTCATCACGCTGGCTGACGGGACGAGCAAGGTCCTGGCCTCGGCTGACGTCGACCGCACGCTCGTGGACTCCGGGCTTCCGAGCACGGGTACCGCGACCTTGACCTTCCAGGTCCCCGGTGCCGTGGCCAGCTCCGCGGTAGTGACCAGCGTGGGGGACCATGCGGCGTTGCTGCCGGTCGGCATCTCCCTGGTGGTGACCAACAACGACGGCTCCACGCGCCAGCTGGAGCTCGCCCTGGAGGTCACCGTTCCGCAGGCTGTGCCTCCGACCCAGGTCACGGAGGAGATCGACGGGACGCCCGAGGCTCCGACCTCCAAGAAGACCGCGCTGGCGAGGACCGGAGCCTCGGTGGGGATCGCCCTCCTGGCTGTCGTCGGTCTCGTGGGTGCCGGAGGCGTCCTCGTGGCGCGGAGGCGTGGAGCCGATAACGGCTCGGCCCAGGACGCTAGCGAGGACGACTCGCAGGAGTGAGCTGCTAGGCGGCACGCCGAGCCGGCTTGGTCCTGCTCGTGGCGACTGCGTAGCCGCGAGGTAAGCCCCTGGTGGGGTACCCGGAGAATGGTGTCTCCGGGCACCCCACCAGGGGCTTACCGTTGGTCCACAGGGGAGAGAGCCCAGGCCAGCCACCGGCGCCGGGAGCCTAGCGGCAGAGCCGCTAGGCTCCCACCATGGCTGCACGACGACGCATCGACATCTCCGCCGGAGCCCAGGCAGTCCGCGAGTGGGCGAGCTCCCAGGACACCGCCGACGGGGCAGAGGACCAGCCCGCACCGGCTGAGCCGTCTCAGGACCGTGGCTCGCTGGCCGCCCGCTCGGCCCGACGTCGCGTGACGGCGACGGCGGTGCGCTTCAGCCTGGAGGAGCTGGCGGCCTGCGCTCCTGGGCACTCCGTGGAGGTACGCGTGCCGCCCTTCGGGGCGACCCAGGCCGTAGCGGGCACGGTGCACCGGCGTGGGACCCCGCCGTCGGTGGTGGAGACGGACGCGCAGACCTGGCTGCGCCTGGCGACGGGGCGGCTCACCTGGGACGAGGCGCTGGCCAGCGGGGCGCTCCACGCCTCAGGCGAGCGTTGCGACCTCTCGCCCTACCTGCCGCTCATGCGAGCCTGAGCGAGGCGGGCTGGGACCACGTGATCGTCACCTTCACCGCCAACCCTTCGCTGGACCGCACCGTCGGCCTCCCGGCGGCGCTGGAGCGCGGCGCGGTCAACCGCGTCGCCTCGGTGACGAGCCAGGCGGGCGGCAAGGGCCTGAACGTCGCCTGGGTGCTGGCTGCTGCCGGCGTGGAGACGACGGCGGTCCTCCCCGTGGGCCCAGGGCCGCTCGGTGCCGCGGCTGAGGCGATGGCGGCCAGCGCCGGAGCACCGCAGGAGGCCGGGTGCCCGGTGCCGGGCCGGCCTGTTCGCGTGTGCCAGGTGGCTGTCGCCGGCGCTACGCGTGTCAACACCGCGGTTACTGAGTCGGACGGCACGACGACCAAGCTCAATGAGCCTGGAGCCGGGCTGAGTGCGCAGGAGCGCAGTGGCCTGGAGAAGACCCTGCTGGAGGAGGCCTCGTGGCCTGAGACGTCCTGGGTGGTGCTCTCTGGCTCGTTGCCGCCGGGGGTGCCGGTTGGCTGGTACGCCCGGCTGACCAGGCTCCTGCGTGCTCACGCGCCGCAGGTGAGGATCGCGGTAGACACCTCCGACGCGGCGCTGGAGGCGCTGGTGGAGTCAGGGCCGGACGCCGCGCCGGACCTGCTCAAGCCCAACGGCTATGAGCTCGGCCAGCTGGCGGGGCTGGGGCGTGAGCAGGCCTGGGCGCTGGAGGAGCAGGCGGCGGCAGGGGAGTACGACGGCGTGCTCGACGCCGTGGAACGGTTGCGTGCTCGCGGCATCGGGCGGGTGCTGGTGAGCCTCGGGGCGGCAGGAGCTGTGCTGGCCGCGCACGACGGGGTCTGGTGCGTGAGGGCTCCACAGGTACGCGTGCGGTCGACGGTCGGAGCAGGAGACTCCTGCCTCGCCGGTTACCTTCTGGGACGGGTGCGCGGAGAAGGAGAGGCACAGAGCCTGGCGCGGGCTGTGGCCTACGGCAGCGCTGCGGCGGCACTTCCTGGTACCGGTCTGCCACGGCCGGAGGACGTGTCGGCTCTCCTAGGGACAGACCCCCCGCGTTCGGGGTCTTCCGTGCAGGACCGGGGTCTGGAACCGGCGTAGACCCCGGTCCCGCACGGAAAACCCCGGTTCCGATGGTGGGCGGCGAGGACGGCCTGAGCGAGAGGCTGACACGAAGGAACGGGCCACAGTGTGGGAGACTGTGGCGGTGAGCCTTGGTGAGAGCATGCAGTCCACCCGCCCTGCGCCGTCGCCGGTCCTTCCGGACCTGGACGCGACCGCCCCAGCCATCGACCTGACCGACGAGCTGGAGCCCGCTCCTCGTGAGGAGTGTGGCGTCTTTGGCGTGTGGGCGCCGGGCGAGGAGGTGTCCCGCCTGACCTACTTCGGTCTGTACGCCCTGCAGCACCGGGGCCAGGAGGCGGCGGGCATCGCGACCTCCGACGGCTCCCACATCCTGGTCTACAAGGACCTCGGCCTGGTCTCCCAGGTCTTCGACGACCGCGCCCTGTCCTCGCTGACCGGGCACATGGCGGTCGGTCACGTGCGCTACTCCACCACCGGCGCTACCACCTGGGAGAACGCCCAGCCCATGCTCGGCCCGGTGGCTGGGTCCACGCTGGCGCTGACGCACAATGGCAACCTCACCAACACCCGCGAGCTCATGGAGGCCGTGCGCGCTACCAGCGGGAAGGACCTAACCGGTGAGCTCGGTCGCGGCTCGTCCACGGACACCGCCGTCATCGCCTCGCTGATGAGCCTCGTCTCCGAGCGTGGCGGCCTGGAGGGGCGCGACGCCGCCGCTGACCAGGAGGCCGCGGGCCTGGGACCTGACAGCGAGGCTGAGCCGGGTGCCCAGCCGGACCAGCCGCCGCTGAGCGTCGCCGAGACCGCGTGCCGCGTCCTGCCGATGCTGCGCGGTGCCTTCTCCCTGGTCTTCATGGACGAGCACACTCTTTACGCCGCCCGCGACCCCCACGGCGTGCGTCCCCTGGTCCTCGGTCGCCTGGAGCGCGGCTGGGTCGTCGCCTCTGAGACCGCGGCCCTGGACATCGTGGGCGCCACGGTGGTGCGCGAGATCGAGCCCGGCGAGTTCCTGCAGATCGACGCCGACGGCGTGCGCTCCAGCCGCTTCGCCGTCGCCAACCGTGCGGGCTGCGTCTTCGAGTACGTCTACCTGGCTCGCCCGGACACGAAGATCGCCGGTCGCTCGGTGATCGCCGCGCGCAACGCCATGGGCGCGGCCCTGGCCCGTGAGCACCCGGTCGACGCGGACCTGGTCATCGCCACCCCGGAGTCCGGGACCCCCGCAGCCATCGGCTACGCCCAGGCCTCGGGCATCCCCTACGGCCAGGGCCTGGTCAAGAACGCCTATGTGGGCCGTACCTTCATCCAGCCCACCCAGACCCTGCGCCAGCTCGGTATCCGCCTCAAGCTCAACCCCGTGCGTGAGGTCATCGAGGGCAAGCGCCTGGTCGTCGTGGACGACTCGATCGTGCGCGGAAACACCCAGCGCGCGCTCGTGCGGATGCTGCGCGAGGCCGGCGCCGCCGAGGTCCATATCCGCATCTCCTCCCCGCCGGTGATGTGGCCGTGCTTCTACGGCATCGACTTCGCCACGCGCGCCGAGCTGATCGCCACAGGCATGAGCGTGGAGGAGATCCGCGAGTCCGTGGGTGCAGACTCCCTCGGCTACCTGTCGGTCGACGGAATGGTCGAGGCCTCCGGGCAGAAGACTGACGACCTGTGCATGGCCTGCTTCACCGGCTCCTACCCGGTCAAGCCCCCGGTCGAGGGCGTGCCGATCGGTACCCTGCCGGTCAGCCGCGTGCCCTCGGTCTACCGACGTCGTCGCGACGCCGCGCCCGTGCGTATCGACGAGGTGACTCGGCCTGACCTCGCCGCCGGCAGCCCTCAGCCCACCAGCCCGTCCTCAGCCAGCCCCGCCTCCGCAGCATCCCAAGGAGAGACCCGATGAGCCAGACTTCCGCCCCTGTCCCCAGCACTGACGAGCAGGGCATCACCTACGCCTCGGCCGGGGTGGACACCGCCGCTGGAGACCGCGCGGTGGAGCTGATGAAGGCCTCGGTCGCGGCCACGATGACCCCGGCGGTCGTCGGCGGCGTCGGAGGCTTCGCCGGACTCGTCGACGTCTCCGAGCTGCGCGAGTACCGCCGCCCGCTGCTGGCGACCTCGACCGACGGCGTGGGGACGAAGGTCGCTATCGCCCAGGCCCTCGACGTCCACGACACCATCGGTCAGGACCTTGTGGGTATGGTCGTGGACGACATCGTCGTGGTCGGCGCGACCCCGCTGCTCATGACCGACTACATCGCCTGCGGTCACGTCGTGCCGGAGCGCATCGCGGACATCGTGCGCGGTGTGGCCGACGCTTGCGCCGCCGTCGGCACGCCGCTGCTGGGCGGGGAGACTGCCGAGCACCCTGGTCTCATGGCGCCTGACGAGTACGACGTCGCTGGTGCGGCCACCGGCGTCGTCGAGGCGGACCGCATGCTGGGGGCGGACAGGGTCCGCGCTGGTGACGTGCTGGTCGCGATGGCCTCCTCCGGCCTGCACTCCAACGGCTACTCCCTGGTACGGCGGGTCGTCGAGCACGCGGGCTGGGGGCTGGAGCGTGAGGTTCCCGAGTTCGGCCGCACGCTGGGCGAGGAGCTGCTGGAGCCGACTGCGCTGTACACGCGGGTGTGCCTGGCCATGATCAACGCGCTGGACACCGGTGCGGCAGCCGGCCCGGTTCACGCCCTCTCTCACGTCACGGGTGGCGGCCTGGCAGCGAACCTTGCCCGCGTCCTGCCTGCCGGCCTCGTCGGGGACGTGGATCGCGCCAGCTGGGTGGTCCCGCCGGTCTTCGACGTCGTGCGGCGGCTCGGATCGGTGCCGTGGGAGGACCTGGAGGGCACGCTCAACCTGGGTGTGGGCATGATTGCCGTCGTCGCTCCTGAGGCCGCTGAGGCGGTGATCCGTGTGGCCGAGGGATCGGGCATCGGTGCTTGGGTACTCGGTGAGGTCCACGAGGCAGCGGGCTACGAGGCGGCAGGCCGCCTGGTATCGGGCACCAAGGGTGTCGACGGCGGAGCGGTGGACATCTTCGGCAGCTACCGCACGGTATGAGCGTCGCAGTTGGTAACGGGCCTAGCACTGACATGAGTCTCGGATCTGCCCTCTCGAACCTCAATAACGCACTGAGTACTGTTCGTCTGTTCGTGGCATTGTGAGTAGTTCGCAGTCATCACGTCCCCAATAGGCACTGCTGTCATCCGCACCATCGGGGCTAGCAAGAAGCATAGGGGTGACGTTCGTCAATGCGATGTCACTGGAGGCTATGAAGGCCATCATGAGTCCACCGATGCTGGGGTTTCACCTAGGCGATTGGTGGAATTCAGGGTACGGGAGTGCTCAATTCCTGAGGTCTGTCGGCACGTATGAGGGACTCGATGTGTCGGCGATAATTCCTGATTGTAAATTTGTTGGCCGAAAACTCTTACTGTAAACTTGTCCGCGTGACACGCAATAGTCAAGCGGACAACCTGACGGGGGCGTCCACCACGGGTGGACGTGCCTACTGGGCTGATTCACTGCGAGGGCTCGCCGTGACCTTGGTGGTGCTGCAGCACGCCTCTGGCGTACCGGATGTGATACTCGGTGCCATTGATACGCCGGTCCTCCAGCAGGCGATGAGGGCGTCCTTGGCGCCTTTTCGCATTCCGGTGCTTCTTGTGCTCTCGGGCCTCATGCTGGAGCGCTCACTGAGGAAGCCTCTTCCTGTTTATGGGTTCGGGAAGATCTGCAAGGTGGTATGGCCGTTTGTGTTGTGGAGCGTGATCACCGTCGTTGCAGCGGGGGAGCGGAGCCACCTTGCGTCTTTCTGGTATTGGATTGGCGGCCCCTTCCATATGTGGTATCTGTCGGTGCTTATTGTCGCCTATATGGTGGGGGTGCTTACGCGCTGGGTGCCGTCATGGGCTATCACCATAGCCTTCATTGCGATGCTGGTCATCGTGGATCCTCAGGTCGGTTCGGTCCGACGGGCGCTGTTTTACGGGGCGATATTCTTCTTTGGTGCGTCTCTGCGTCCGGTGCTGAGTAGGTGGATGTCCTTGAGACCGGTTCTGCCAGCCCTTCTCGGGGTCGTCGCAATCGGCATCGCGGGGGGGGGTCTTATGGGTGCAGTGTCAGTGGACCCGAAAGTACCGTGGACCCTGGCGTACGTGGCGCCCGGAGTCCTGGCGATTCTCTGGGCGTGGCCAAGGCTGCCACGTATCCCGGCGCTTGAGTTTCTTGGGCGGCGCTCCATGGTGCTTTACTGCGTCCACTTTCCCGTGCAGGTGCTCATCAGCCGTTGGTTCGGTTTCCTGGCCCTGGATCACTCACTGCTCCTGATCCTGGCCTGCGGGCTTGGAGGGTTGGTGATCCCGATCCTGATGATCTACGGCTATGACCGTGTTCGGCTCCTGTTCGAGCTGCCCATGCCCTCGTTTCTTAAGCGGAGTAGATAGAGCTGCTACGAGGCAGTCTTTAGTACCTCGATAAGGCTGCGGCTGGTAGCTGTCAATTGGCCAGTGCTACTGGCCAGCATCAAGTGTCAGGGTTGCGACGCTGGCGCCGCCCAGGCAACCGCTGGGCGTTGTCACGGCTTTGTTCCCGGAACTCTCCCCACCGTGGGGGCGCAAAGAGCCCCAAACGATTATGGTGACGGTCAGCGACACACGGAAGGGGATTCTGGCTTCAATTAGGCGCCATCATTGCCTCATGTCCTGCGCCGATCACCAAGCAACCTCTTTGAGGCTGGATGTCGCTCGGTATCGCTCTCAGTAGCCACTGATAAGTCAACAGGGCCCGCCAGGAAAATACCTGGCGGGCCCTGCACCGTTGTGATGAGGAAGAGCTACTACCTGCCTGCACCGGCAGGGCCTGTGCCCCAGTCGTCCTCATCGTCGTCGACGTTGTACTTGGAGGCCAGCTCCTCGTAGTCGATCTCGTCGTCGTCAGTCTCCGCGCCGCTGGACGCACTGACGAGCTCACGCTCGAGCGCCGCGTAGTCGGTCTCCGGGCTGAAGTACTTGAGCTTACGAGCGACCTTGGTCGCCTTGGCCTTCTGACGGCCGCGCCCCATAGGCTCGACCCCCTCCAACAATCTCTGGGCGCGCTGGGCGCGCTTCACTTGGGCAAATGTGTCGTAGGTCGAGCCTACAACGGACCGATAGGTGAGCACCATTCGGAGCTGTGAGTGGCTGACGTGGTGCCAGCCACGTGATGGCCGACCGGGACGGTACGCGTTGAGCGTGCCGTCCGCGGCCGCATTAGTCAGTGTCGTGAGCGACGGGCGACAGCGAGTCCGAGCACCGCAGCCGTGGCGAGCGCACCGCCGGCAACCGCCGCCTTGACCGCGCCTGGCTCGCCCTCACGGGCGTCGGACAGGGTCTGGCTGGCTCGGTCACGCAGGTTGGTGCCCAGCTCTCGCAACGACTTCCCGAGCTCGCGAGCACTCGCCTTGACCTCCTCAACGGCCTCGTGCACCTGTGCGGAAGGAGAGACGCGGTCTGCCAGCGCGTCCACGTTAGCCACCAGGTCCGCGCGCTGACGGGCCAGGTGCGCCTCGATCTCCTCGGGCGTACGCTCGAGTGTCAAGTCCTCGTGCGCTCTGCGGTCCTGGGCGCTCATGACCGTAGAGCCTTGACGACGGCGTAGAGGCTCAGGCCTGCCAGGGCCAGGGCCGCTCCGGTGACGATCGCGAGCGAACGGGGGTCTCCGTCGGCGGCGTCGTCCAGAAGACGCCGAGCGTGGTCGGCGGGGCCGGCAGCGAGAGGCTCGCCGGGTGTGCTGAGCTCGTCGACGACGTCCTCAGCGCGGTCCCTCGCGGCGTCAGCGGCGTCCTGCGCGCGGTCCCTGAGGTCAGCCAGCCCGGCGCGCACACGGACCTTGGCCTCGTCAGCGGCGTGGCGGGCCTGGATCTTGAGCGAGGTGGGGGCCAGACGGAAGCCGAGGTCCTCCAGGTCGTGGGTGAGCCGACCTCGGCGCTCAGCCAGCTCGGCCTGGATCTGCTCGACGCTGAGCGGTGCGGGCGAGGTCTCGGTGTCCTGGGCGCTCACTGGGCGTCTCCCTTCTTCAGACCGGCCTGGACCGCGGTCTTGGCGGTCTCCAGATCCTCCCTGAGGCCCTCCTGCGGGGCGGGCACGTCCTTGGTCCCGGCCTGGAGCCTCTTGACGCCGACGAGGGCGAGGACGGCGACGACGATGAGGATCGCGACGGCGACGATGAGGTAGCCCGCCCACAGGGGCAGGGCCACCGCGATGCCGTGAGCCGCGGCGTCGAAGAGCAGGCCGAGGGCGTACAGGGCCAGGACGCCGGCGACGGCGAGCAGGGCGATACCCGTGCCCATCTTGACGGCCATACGCTTGCCCTTGGCCTTGGCCAGGTCGATCTCACCCTTGATGAGACCGGAGACGTTCTCTGAGATGCGGGCAACGAGCTCACCGAGCGTGGGCTGGGAGGCCTCACGCTCGGGTGTCGGGGGCAGGTTCTGAGACATAGAGGGCCGACCTTCTTCTCATGATGCGACTGGCTGCTAAGCCGCTTGCGGGCATGACAGACAGGTGAAGGTTACCGCGATCGTGCAGGTGCTGAGGAGGGAACCAATGAAGGCAAGGGACGTACGGCGTACTACCTGATCTCACCGCTGCCTGCCCAACGCTCCCACCACCGCCCACTCACACCTCGGACGGACAACCTTTTCGTAAGTCAGACAACCAAGAACCGGGGTTTTATGTTGTCCAAGTTACGAAAAGGTTGTCCGTATATGGGAGAAGGCAGGGCGGGGCCGGGGTGCTCGGGCTCCACAGGCCGGCCCCGTGACACCCTCCCGCCCTTGTGTCCACAGGCCCTCAGTGCGGAGAGCCGGTCATGCGTCACGCTAGTGGCATGTGGGAGTCACCAGTCAGCATCGCGTTGCGTGGCGACGCAGCCGATTCCATGCTGAACCCCGACCTGCTGGCGCGTTCGGCCAGGCAACGTCGGGCTGAGCTGCTGCGGCTGCGCCCGGGCGCCTATGTGTACAGGTCCGAGTTCGAGTCGGCGACGTGGCGGGACCAGCACCTGACGCGCATGTGTGCCATGCGTCTCACTGGCGACCTCGAGCCAGGGGCCATCCTGGCGCGCGAGTCCGCCGCGGTCCTTCATGGCATCCCGCTGATTGGTCCGATGCCTGAGAAGGTCCAGCTGGTCAAGATTGCCCGTGGTGGAGGACGTCTCACACCGACGACGCGGACCCTGTCCGCCCGGCCCGACTGCGAGATTGAGGAGAGCGACGGTGTGCCGCTGACCAGCCTGCGGCAGACGCTGATTGACCTGGGGCGCCGTCGTTCCTTCTCCTCCACCCTCGTCAGTCTGGACGATGCCCTGCGTCAGGGAACGACGTCGAAGGAGAGGCTGTTGGAGCTTCTTGCCGTTCAACGAGGGTGCCGTGGGAACAGCAGGCTGCGTGCGTGGATCGCAGTGGCGGATCCGCGGTCGGAGTCACCAGGGGAGAGCCTGAGCCGGGCGGTCATGATCGAGCACCACCTGCCACCGCCTGACCTGCAGACGAAGATCTATGACCGTCACGGGGTGTTCGTTGGCAGGGTGGACTTCAGCTGGCCAGAGCTCAAGGTCATCGGAGAGTTTGACGGTCGCATGAAGTATGACCAGGAGGTTTACGGCCGTTCCATGGATGATGTCCTCTTTGAGGAGAGACAGCGTGAGCAAGCGTTGATGCGGGCCAGCGGGATGCAAGTAGTGCGCTGGCTCTGGGGCGACGCCCTGAGAGAGGGCGGGAGAGAGATGCTGGAACGCCTGGCGGACGCAGGCGTGCGCTCGCTGTACTGAGTATGTGCTGCCTCGCCGGTGCGGTCCTCCCGCCTGCCGACCCGCCTGCCCACTGGCCCCTCATACGGACAACCTTTTCGTAAGTTGGACAACCAAGAACCAGGGTTTTACGTTGTCCAACTTACGAAAAGGTTGTCCGTATGGAGGGATTGGGGGCGGGTACTTACTCCTGGCTCCACGCCTCCCAGAGGCTGGCGTACTCCCCGCCGAGCGCCACGAGCTCGTCGTGGCTGCCCAGCTCTACGATCCGCCCGTCCATGACGACGGCAACCCGGTCCGCGTCCTGCGCCGTGTACAGGCGGTGGGCCACCTCGACGACGGTGCGTCCTGCCAGGGCGGTGGACAGCGTGCGCTCCAGGGCGCGTGCAGAGCGAGGATCGAGCAGGCTCGTGGCCTCGTCCAGGATAAGGGTGTGCGGGTCCAGCAGCACCAGGCGTGCCAGCGCCACCTCCTGCGCCTGCGCCGGCGTGAGCGCCAGATGCCCGGAGCCGACCATGGTGTGCATGCCCTCGGGCAGCGCCTCCACCCAGGCATCGGCGCCGATGGCGCGAACCGCCTGGGCGATCGTGTCGTCGTCCGCGTCTGGACGGCCCAGGCGCACGTTGTCCGCGATCGTGCCCACGAAGACGTGGTGCTCCTGAGTCACCAGCGCCACGTGACGACGCAGCTCGTCCTCCGTCAAATCCGTCAGCGCAACCCCGCCCACGGTCACGGTGCCAGAGGACGGAGGGTTGATGCCGGCCAGCATGCGCCCCAGCGTCGACTTGCCTGAGCCGGAAGGACCGACCACGGCCAGGCGCTCACCTGGGCACAGCTCCAGGTTGATCCCGTGCAGCACCTCCGCCCCCTCACGGTAGGCGAAGCGCACGTCCCTCAGCTCCATCCGGGTGCCGTCGGGCTTGGCTCCCGTAGGCGTGCGGTCGGCCGGTACCTCCTCCACGCCCAGGATGCGGGAGAGGGAGGCCTGTGCCACCTGGACGGTGTCGATCCAGAACATGAGCTGGCCGATGGGCTTGCGCAGCTCCATGGCGTACAGGGCCACCGTGGTGATCGCCCCGAGCCCCACGACGCCGCGTCCTGCCAGGAAGGATCCCCACAGCAGGATGACGACGACGGGCGCGCGCCAGGCGACGTCCAGCACCAGGAAGAGCCGCACTCGCAGCTGAGCGGTGAACCGCTCCAGGCTCCACGCCTCGGCGACGGAGGTGTCGATCGCCGCCTGACGCTGGAGGCCTAGGCCCAGCGCGTCCACGGTCTCGGCGTGCTCGACGGTCTCGGAGACCACGCCGTTCAGCCGAGCGGAGGCGGCGGAGCCGGCCCGGTAGGCCGGCACCGCCAGGGGCAGGTACCAGCTCATCATGAGGTAGACAGGCGGCGCCACCACCAGCAGCCCGAGCGCCAGCAGCGGGTTGGACAGCGCCGCCGCCGCGATCGTGAAGATGATCGTGACCGTGCAGACCATGATCTGCGGGATGCCCACGCGCACGAGGAACTCAATGCGGGAGACGTCATTGGTGGTGCGTCCTACGAGGTCCCCGGTGCCGGCCGACTCGACGGCGGACAGGGGCAGGTGCACCACTCGGGTCATCATCCGCTCACGCAGGTCGGCGAAGACCGCCTCGCCCAGCGTGCGCGCGTGCATCTGGGCGTAGCGGTTGACGACAGCACCCGCGATGGTGACGACGATGATGGCCAGGGCCACCCGATCCACGTACCCGGCCGTGCCCGCTCCCTCAGACACGCGGGTGACGAGCTGGCCCAGCAGCTGCGGGGCCACGAGAGTGGCTAGGACCGCCACCACCTGCAGGACCAGCACGTCAACGAAGCGCCACCGGTAGGAGGCCATGATCCCGAAGGTCTTGCGCATTGCGACCTTGCCAGGTGCCACAGGCAGCGCCATCAGCGCCCCACCTCCTCGGGGCTCGGGCTGGGCTGGCCGACGGCGTCGCCCGCCACCTGGCCACCGCCACCACCGTGCGCAGGAGCGTCAGAGACTTCCTCACCACTGGCCCGCGCGACGACCGTCCGGTAGGCCAGCGCGGCCTGCTCACCGGCTCGGGCGCGTGCCAGCAGCTCGCGGTGCGTGGCACGCACACGCTCGCGGCCGGCCTCATCCAAGAGCACAACCTCGTCGCAGGCTTCGAGCACGAGTGGTGACTCGGTGACGATGACCGTGGTCCGTCCCGCTCGCACCCGCTGGATACGTCTGGCCACCCGGGACTCGGTGTGGGAGTCCAGCGCGCTGGTGGGCTCGATGAGAACGAGCGTGGGCGCCTCGGTCAGAAGGGCTCGGGCCAGCGCCACGCGCTGGCGCTGCCCGCCGGACAAGGACCGTCCCTTCTCCGTGATCATGCCGGCCAGCCCCTCCTCCAGGGAGGACAGGACGTCATGGGCGTCAGCGACCTCAAGGGCCGCCAGCAGGCGCTCGTCCCCGGCCTCGCGGACTGCGACCTCGTGCACGTTCTGGTCCACGGCCGCCACGCTCGTGCGCTCGGCCTCCGCCGCCACGAGCTGCCTGACGGCGACCGGAGCGGGTACGGCGGCTCGGCGGACGTCGAGGGCCTCGCGCAGGGTCCCGGTGAACAGCTGGGCGGTCGCTCCGGAGACGACGACGCTGGCGCGCACGTCCTCCAGAGGCATCTGCGCTAGCGGCCGGCCGTCGAGCGTGACGGCGGGCTCGGCGTCGTCGAAACGGCCCAGGCGGGTGGCCAACGAGGTGGAGATGGACGGGCTGGCGGCGACCAACGCCGTCATGCGCCCGGGCGCGATTCGTACCCCGGAGGCTGAGTCGACCAGCTCGCCGGCACAGGCCGTGCCGCGCGCAGGGTCCAGCGTCAGGCGTTCCGTGGCGCTTCCCGCCACAGGGCTGACCTGCAGGAGCCGGAAGAGCTTGCGCGCGCCCACGCGGGCACGGGTGTAGTCCTGGACGGAGCTGGAGAACTCCATCAGCGGCCAGGACAGGTAGGCGGTGTAGCCGTAGAAGGTGACGAGCTCGCCGGTGCTCAGGTTCCCGGCCACGGCCATGCGTGCAGCCACCCACACCACCACAGCTACGAACAGGCCCGGCAAAAGCACCTGCAGGCTCATGAGAACCGACTGCGTGCCGGCCACGCTCACTCCGCGGCGGCGCAGCTCCTGGGAGGCGTCACGGTAGCGCTGGGCGAAGACCTCCTCGCCGCCGATCCCGCGCAGGATGCGCAGGCCCGCCACTGTGTCAGTGGTGATCGTGGTGACCTCGGACTGCGCCTCACGCTGGTAGGCCTGGCGCCGTTGGAGCGGCTTGATGACCAGGGTGACGATCCAGGCGACCAGCGGCATCCCGACCAGCGCGATGAGCCCGAGCTGGACCGAGGTGCGCAGCATGAGCACGGCGACGACCAGGAAGGAGGTCGCGGCACCGATCAGGCCCGGCAGCCTCTCGATGAAGGTGCCGATGTACTGCGCGTCCGAGGCCACGACCGCGGCGACCTCGCCGGTGGAGACCTGACGTGGCAGGTCCGCGCCGGTGGTGGCCACCTGGCGTCCTACCAGCCGTGAGACGTCGAAGGTGGTGCGCATCCAGGCGTGGACGCGCACGTAGGACAGGGTCGTGTCCGCCACGGCGTAGACGCAGAAGAGTGCCAGCAGCCCCAGGCCGATGGCCCACACACGCTCGTTTAACCCGTTCTCAATCCCGGCATCCAGTGCTGCACCGAGGAAACCAGGGATGATGGCCTGGATGACGCTGGCGACGACTGCGGCGAGCGTGGCGAGCAGCACGGGCATGGCGGCGCGACGAAGCAGCCACCTCAGCAGGTGCCCTGGTGTGCTGGTGCCAGGTTGAGGCAGCGGGTCCCCTGGTTGGGGAAGGAGACGACGGCGGCCGCCCGCCTGCGGGGCGGGGGCGTGAGTATCTGGTGGCATGGTGGGATCAGGCTAGCGAGCACCTCCGACACGATGACCGGTCGTGACTGTGGGAATCGACGCGCGCAGATGCGTGACTCTCCTGAGGAGCTGTGGGCGGACAACCTTTTCGTAAGGTGGACAACGTAAAACCTCAGTTTTTGGTTGTCCACCTTACGAAAAGGTTGTCCGCTTGGAGGGGAGGGGCGGGGGCTCAGCGCGGGTAGCATCGAAGCCGCCGCCCCGGTACGCCCCGTCTCCTCCCGGAAGGCTCGTGCATGGACTCCGAACAGACCCGCCTGGTCGCGCTCGCGGCGGACCAGGAGCTGGCCTCGACGACCACGGACTTCGCCCTGCAGGCGGCCATCGCCCAGAACCGTCCCGACCTGGTGGAGGCGCTTGCGCGCAACACCTCCCTCTATGACGACCTGCGCACCTGGGTGGACGAGCAGCTGGCGGGCTCCGGCACGCAGGCTTCCGAGCCGGCCGAGGACCAGGCCGGGACGACGGCGCAGCCGGCTCCGGCGGACGCTCTCACCTGCGCTGCTGGGACGACGTCCTCCGCTGCGGGATCCCACGGCTCGGTGCTTGCCGTAGCAGCCGCGCTCGCGGCAGACGCGGACGTGGCCACGAGCACGGCAGACTTCGAGCTTCAGGCGGCGATCGCCCAGCACCGCCCAGATCTTCACTCGGCGCTGTCCTTCAACCCTCTGCTCTACCCGGATCTGCGCCAGTGGCTTGAGGCCACCGGACGGGATGCGGCGGGAGCCGGGGTCGCGGAGGCGGACCCGCCGTACGCCACCTCCGCCTCGGTCGCGGGGGCTTCCACGCCTGAGGCCTCGGAGCCGGTGGCTGGCACGCTGCCGGCACCTGTGTCTACCGTGCTGGACGCGGTTCCGGCTGCGCTCAGCCCGGCCCCTGCACCTGCCGCCGGCCCGACGCCCGTGCCTGTGGCTGTCTCAGCCCCGGGCGCCTCCGATGCGGGGCCGGGTGAGCCGCCGCTGCCCTCAAGCACCAGCCTGTCGCGCCAGCGGACCTGGCTGGCGGCCGCCGTCGTCATTCTCCTGCTCGTACTGGTGGGAGGCGGGACTGCCTGGTACGTGTCCACTCGCGGTCAGGGCTTCGAGGTCGCCGGTTCCACCTCGGACCAGGACTCCATCGTGGGGGAGGAGACCCAGGAGCCTTCCGGGGACGCTACGCGCTGCGGGCAGGACCCGGACGTTAACGTCACTGACGTTGAGGACACGGCATCAGGTCTGCGCGTGAGACTGGACGTGAAGGCGACCTGCGAGGGTGGGGACGTCCTGTCCGGAGCGCAGAACGTGGTCAGCCTCTACGCCCCCTCGTCCACCTCTGGCAGTGGCGATGCAGACAGCCTCGTTGCGCTGGGGCACGTGGACTTCTCTGCCTCGCCGGTCGGGCTGGCGCCGCAGGGCCAGGGCACGATCGTGCACATCACTTTCGGCTCCGCTCAGTACTTCCGGCCTGCGGCTGAGCTCGACCCCTCCTCGATGAAGGCTGTGCTCTCCCTGGACCGCTCGGGCGTCGAGAGCGCGCCGGTGACCTCTCAGGGGCCGTCCTTCACGGCCTTGGCCACCGGTGGTGACGCCGCCCAGGCGGACTCCGCAGCGGCTGCGGCCCTGACCTGGCAGGAGGCCAAGGACTACGACACGATCGTCTCTCGCGTCAACGGGACGTGGGTCCCGCAGATCTCCTCCAAGAGGCCTGGCCTGGTTCTCGACGGTGAGACCTGGGACAACCGGATGGTGTGGGAGCACTACCTGCGTACTCGGGCCGTCTACCCGAAAGCCCTGCTGCTGAACTCAGACAGCTGGTCCGTCTTTGACGCCGGCGGCCACTGGTGGGTCATCATCGTGGCAGAGCCCTACCCCACTCCGGAGGGGGCCAACGGCTGGTGCGATGCCCAGGGCATCTCCAAGGACGACTGCTTCGCCAAGCAGATCTCCGTGGGCGGCTCCTCCGAGGGCACGACCAGGCTGCGCTAACGGCCGCTCGGGGAGGATCGTGACACTGGTGCGTCAGCGCTGCGCCTTGAGCGTCAGCACGCGCCGGGCGGCGGCCGCGACCTGCTCGGCGAAGGCCGGATCGGCCTGCGCCTCGGCGATGAGCGCGTCCAGCATGGCGGGGGCGACGGAGGAGTCGGCCGAGGCCAGCACGATGTCGCAGCCGGCACGCACCGCGAGCACGGCACGCTGCGCTGGAGACCAGGCCTGGACCTGTACGGCCGCCGCGACGTCATCGGTGACGACCACGCCTGTAAAGCCCATCTCGCCGCGCAGGAGCTCGGTGACCACGGTGGGGGAGAAGACTGCCGGCGCCTCGGGGTCGATGAGGGAGTAGAAGGCCGAGGAGACCATGACGGCCTCGGTGCCGGCAGCGATCGCCTGTGCAAAGACCCCGAGCGCCGCGTCACCGCGAGTGGTGACGGAGTCGGTGACGTGTGCGGTCACGTCCGTGTTGCCGACGGTGCGTCCCAGCCCGGGGAAGTGCTTGATGACAGGGACCACGCCGGCCTGACGCATCCCGGCGTTGAAGGCCACCACGTGCTCGGTGACGCTACCGGCTTCAGCCCCGTACTGGCGGTCCCAGTGACCGATGGGAGTGTTTGAGCTGGGGTCGGTGACGTCGACGAGGTCGGCCACCGGTGCCAGGTTCATCGTCACGCCCGCTGCGGCAAGCTCGCCGGCCCAGCCTGACGCGGCTGTGCTGAGCTCCTCGGCGGACCAGGTGCCCTGCGTCGTGGCCTCGGGGATCCTGGTGAACCCCGTGCCGGAGAGGACCTGGACGTTGCCGCCCTCCTGGTCGGTCGCGATGAGGAGCGGAGCGCTCTGACCGGCGGCCGTGGCGCGGGCCGTGAGGTCGTCCACGAGCGCGCGGGTGGCGGCGACGCCGGCTGAGGACCGTCCGGACAGGAAGACCCCGCCGACGTGCCGGGCGAGCAGCGAGTCGACCGCCCGGGCACTGCCCGTGGCAGGAACGCCCACCATGAGCAGCTGACCCGCCGTCTGCTCGATGCTCCAGCCTGCTACGGGGTCAGCGCCGGCCTCGGCGGTCGGTGTGACCTCGGGCGCCGCAGGAGCCGACGGTGTGGCTGACGGCGTGCTGGAGGGCGCCGGAGCCGCCGTGGGGGCGGGGCTGGGCTTGCGCAGCCAGGCGAGTGCCGCCGTCGTCCCGGCTGCCGCCGTGGCGACGAGCGCCGTAGCGCCGATGACTGCACGACGGGACATACGGGAGCGGGAATCGGCCGAGGGGAAGACGTGCCTCATGGCAGTGACCTTAGCGACAGCGGCGGGCTACTCCCAGCCCAGCTCGTGGAGGCGTTCGTCATCGATGCCGAAGTGGTGGGCGATCTCGTGGATGACGGTCACGGTGATCTCCTCGACCAGCTCCTCGCGGCTGCTGCACCAGCGCTCCAGGGGGCCCTTGAAGATGAGGACGCGGTCGGGCAGGACCAGGGACCAGGAGGCGTCGCGCTCGGTCAGGGGGACGCCGTCGTACAGGCCGAGGAGCGTGGGTCTGCCGAGCTCGTCATAGTCCTCCGGGCGCAGCATGTCGGGCTCGGGCTCGTCCTGGACGAGGATCACGACGTTGTCCATGGCCTCGGCGAGGTCGGGCGGCAGGCTGTCGAGGGCGTCGCTGACGGCGTCCTCGAAGTCAGCGTCAGGCAGGTGGACAGGGCTCATGGGGTCAGCCTGCCACGCGGTCGGGGTGGGGCTGGCAGGGACGTGGTCTGGGTCTCGGGCTCAGGGCGCCGACGGCGTGAGCGTGGGCAGGTGGTGGAGTGGGTGAGCTGGTAGCCGAGGCAAAGCGCGGTATTGCGCCGCTTCCTCGCGGTGAGCAGCGTCACGGCATTTTGATTTGCGTGAGTGCCGACCGTCCCCTTAGTGTTCTACCCGGTTCAAGGCGCGACGACGCCAAGGGCACCAGGCCCCCATCGTCTAGCGGCCTAGGACCCCGCCCTTTCACGGCGGTAGCACGGGTTCGAATCCCGTTGGGGGTACGGCTTGTGCGAGTGAAAACGGCTCGTAAGAGTCAGGCTTCGTGCCGAACGAGGCCTCGTGGCGCAGTTGGTTAGCGCGCCGCCCTGTCACGGCGGAGGTCGCGGGTTCAAGTCCCGTCGAGGTCGCGGAAGCGAGTCGGCCCGGTCGTCATGGCCGGGCCGATTCCATCCGAGGCTCTGTAGCTCAGTTGGTAGAGCGTTCGACTGAAAATCGAAAGGTCACCGGATCGACGCCGGTCGGAGCCACCGCGAAAGGCCCGGATCCCACAAGGATCCGGGCCTTCGCTATGCCTACCGGCAGGCGAGCGACGGTGTTCCAGGTGGCACAGTCCGTGAGACCCTCAAAGGGTTACAGGACAAGAAGTGTGTCTGTGCTGGGTGTGTCGTGGGGTGTTAGCCGGTTCGTCCGGCCCAGCCTTTGCGGGTCCAGAGGCCTTCTTCGGGTGTCGGGGTGGTGCCCCATTGGCCGGGGTGGATGGTCTTGCTGGTGGGTTTTGGGTGACGGGTCAGGTCTCGGATGGTGTCACGGTGGACGTGGACCAGGCGGCGCTGGACGGGTGTGGTGGGCCAGAGGGTGGCGATGGCTTTGAGGGCGCCGCCTGCCCGTCGGTGGTGACCAGGTTCGGGGGGGGCAGGCGCTCAAGGAGGGCGGTGTAGGCGGCGGTGTTCTCGCTTGCGGCCCACTGCCAGCCAATCACGTGGGTGGGGCTGCGGGCTACCAGGAGTACCCACCCGCCTGACAGCCGTATCCCGTTGATGAACACCTGGGAGAGCACCTTACCGGTGACAGGCGGCTTGGGGACGGGGACGTTCCAGCCCCAGGCGGTCCGGCGGCGAAACGCCCTGTCGTGACCGCTAGCAGCCTCGGCCTGAGTGTGTGTGCTGGTAGCCCAGGCGATGAGCTCGGCCAGCGCATGAGGACCTGTGCTGGTGCCGGGGCGCTGCGGGAGAGGACTCCCGTGCCAGCCCGACCTGCCCGCTCGGCTCTCAACACCATCAGCCGCCTGCCACAGAACTGCTTCCGCACCGCGGGGTAAACGCCCCGTGTCGGCCCAGCTGACCCATTCAGCCTTCAGCACCATCACTGGCATGTCCGAACGCGTCACACTTCCCAACGAGACCAGGAGGCCAAGTTCATAATCACCTTCGATACCTGCGCCGTACCAACAGAAACAACGGGAAGGCGAGGACGGTGCTGCGTTTCGGGTCCAGTTAAGTCACAGCAAGCCCCCTCCCTCAACTGACAACCCCAAGGAGGCGCACATCTCTCGATCCGCTCAAGCATGACTAGATGACGCATCGGCGTGTCCACCACTGTCAACGCGTTGGCTGGCGCATCATGATGACGTTGATCCGAGCAGCATGATGAGAGCCCCCATCTGCACTCTGAAAAGTGATAATTGACATAGCGGTTGCGCGGGGGGGGGGATGTAGATCTAACCTCGTGCTACACGCGTCGTATCCGCGATGCCGCATACCCCATGCGCCCCACCTTCACTCGTAGGAGATCAACAATGTCCGTCCGTACACGTATCGCGACCGCTGGTGCGGCCGTTGCCCTGCTCGGCGCTCTCACCATGCCCGCCGCTGTTGCCGCCACCGAGGACTCCTCGGCTGACACACCTACCACCACCGAGGCTCCGGTAGTCAACCCTGAGCTGCGTGACCTGCTTAGGGGTCTCGATTTGGAGCCGGCCGAGGACTCGGTCATCAACAAGGACCTCATCGACAAGGACAAGCTCGACGAGCTGAACAAGGTCGTCAACGGCGAGGTCGAGGACTCGGTCATCAACAAGGACCTCATCGACAAGGACAAGCTGGACCACCTCAACAAGATCGTCAACGGCGAGGTCGAGGACCCGGTCATCAACAAGGACCTCATCGACAAGGACAAGCTGGACCACCTCAACAAGATCGTCAACGGCGAGGCCGAGGACCCCGAGGCGATGCCTTCCGAGGAGGCTCCCAAGATGGAGACCTCCGAGAAGGACACCGAGAAGGACACCGAGAAGGACACCAAGAAGGCTGACACCAAGGAGAAGGCCTCTCGCAGTGGCCTGGCGAAGACCGGCCCGGCTACCCTCGCGGTCGCGGCGGGCGCTGTTGCCCTGGGTGCCGGCGGCACCGCCGTCCTGCGCCGTCGTCGCCTCGGCTGACGCCACCTACGATGGTGCACATGGAGCACCACCCCTCGCGCGTCTGTAGGGCTGCGCCCTACCGTTGTTCGTGACTGATCGGTCCCTGTCCTGAGCCAGGACAGGGACCGATCGGCTTTGTGTCACCGGATGGTCACTGGCCTCAGGGCATACCGGGCTCTGAGCAGCGCCCTGGCAGACGGGCTCGGCTGAGCCCGGGGGAGGCAGCATCGGGGAACACGTCTTGATACACGCGTTAAACGGCGCGGCTACGCCAGCCAGGGCGTCAGTCGACCTCAACAATCACCGGCACATGGTCTGAGGCCCTCTGCCCTTGCGCTCGTCGCGGTCAATCGCCGCGCCCGCGATCCGTGAGGCAAGTGCCGCAGAGGCATACACGAAGCCGATCCGCATGCCCTCATTCCTGGGGAAACGAAGCTTTTGGTAGTCCCAGAAGGTGTAGTTCGTGACCCGCGAGCGCGTCACCTCTTCCATCCCCACCTCCTCGAAGGCTGCGAAGCGTCCCGGTCCAGACTCGACACATGCGGGGCACCCTCAAAGGCGGCCACATCCCACACATCCTCATCACGCGGCGCCACGTTCCAATCCCCACCAAAGCCAGAGGCATGCTCGGGTCCTCAGCGAGCCAGGCGCCCACGTCCAGGCTCCACAGGGGATCGGGGCGGGGGAGGATGTTCCGGAGAAGGCCGCCTCGAAAGGCTCCCGGGGAAACTGCTCGGGCTTGCACCTCCAGCGGGGATGGCCCGCGCTAGTGGGCCTGTTGCGCTTGGTCTGGCCCCGTGTACCACATACCGTGGCCTGTTGGTCGTAGGCGTCCCCAATCGTGCCCGCGCACCAATTCATTACGACTTTCCCGCACTATAACAACGCAAAACCCATCTCGTAGACACAGTTCCTGTCCTATAACCACCCAGGTGGCACAGTCCGTGAGACCCTCACAGCGCGCGGATCTCGCGCCCTCGCCACTCTTATCCCCGTTCAGGAGTCTTCTGTGGATGCGATGACCGCCATGCTCATGTCGATCGGGACCGGGACGGCCTCAGGCCTGCGGCCCTACCTGACGGTCCTGGTCATGTCTGTGGCCGGGCTCGCAGTTCCAGACTCCACCGGTGGCTTCCTCCACCAGGTTGATGCCGCGATCCCGCCTGCGATAGCGAACCCGTGGGTGGCGGTGATCTGCCTGGTGCTCGCGCTGGGCGACGGCGGCCTGGACAAGGTCATCGGGGTGAACCTTCCCCTGGAGGGGGTCAACCAGGTCCTGCGGCCCGTCTTCGGAGTGTTGGTGGGCCTGGGGCTCGGTTCTCAGGTGAATGCGGGCACGATGGTGGTGGCAGGCCTCCTTGGTGGGGCGACGGCGTTGCCCGTGAGCCTGGGTAAGGGAGCGGCCACGGCCGGTTCGACGGTGCTTGCTCCCTCAGCCACGCTCCAGGTGCTGCGGAGCATCGGGGAGGACATTGGCGCGGTGGTGCTGGCCGTGCTGGCGATCGTGGCGCCCCTGCTGGCGGCTGTGCTTGCGTTGGTCGTGGTGGTCATGGCGGTCAAGGTGGTCGTGATGGTGCGTCGCCGCCGTCGCTTCAGGTGCTGGACAGTCGGTCTCGCCCCCGCCCGGGGTGAGACCGACTGCTGAGGAGCGAAAACGACGCAGGGGATGAGGCCTGGAGCCGGGTCGCGTAGCGGGAGCGACCGTAGGCAGGCTCAGCAGGACTCGCGCTCGACCAGGCCGGTCTCCAGCATGACCGGCTCACCGTCCCAGGTGCCGGCCAGGATCTCCAGGAGCATCTGCGTGGCACGCACCCCCAGGATCTCCGGCGGATTGTCCAGGGAGGTGAGCGGTGGCTCGGCCCTGGCGGCCTCGGGGCTGTTGTCGCAGGCCACCAGCCTGACGTCACGGGGTACCACGATCCCGCGCCGGCGCCAGGCCTCCATCGCGGCCATCGCCATGAGGTCGGAGCAGGCGAAGACCGCATCCGTCTCACCGGACTCGATCCGCGGCGCCAGGGCCTCGCCGGCCGCGCGCCCGGACTCGGCGGTGAAGGCGCCTTCCAGCACGAGCGGTGCGATGCCCTGATCCCCCATGACCTCGCGGAACCCGACGAGGCGGTCGTGGGAGGAGACCATGTCTAGCGGGCCGGTGATGATCGAGGGCCGCCGCGCGCCGTGCGCCAGAAGATGACGGGCCGCCATACGCCCGACCTCAGCATTGTCAATGTCCACCCAGGACTGCGGAGGCTCCTGCTCCAGACGCCGACCCACGAAGACCACGGGGACCTGCGCGCTCATGAGCGCCTCCACCTGGCCGGAGAAGCGGTGGTGGGAGATGACGATGACGCCGTCGACCGAGCCGGTGCGCAGGTAGTTCGCCGTCCGGCGCCCCGTCCCCGCATGGTCCGCGAAGGCCATGATGAGCTGGATGTCCGCGGCGTCGAGCTGGCGCGAGATCGCCTGGACGGTGCGCACGATGAAAGGGTCAGTGAAGACCATCTCATCAGCCTCGGGGATGACCACGGCCACGGTGTTTGTCCGGCTGGACACCAGCGCCCGGGCAGCGGAGTTCGGCACGTAGCCCAGCGCCGTGATGGCGGCCTGGACCGCCTTGGTCTTCTTGGGGCTCACCCCACCGTCACCGCGCACCACGCGCGAGGCCGTGGCCCGTGAGACCCCGGCAGCCCGTGCCACGTCCTCCAGGGTCGCTCGCCCGACCATCGTCATCCCCTCGTCCTCCTTGTGCCACGGCCCAGCCTGATCCTCACCCGAAGGCGGTGGAACAGGCAGGGCCGGATGTCCTGGGAGGAGGCGTGCCGTGCGCCGGTCCGCTCACCGTGCCTGAGCCCGGTGAGCAGGCCGCGCAGGCCTGCCTCAGTCCAGCGCCACGCTATTGTCCCGCACGACCTGGCTGAACCAGCGCGCCGAGGCCTTGGGCACCCGATGGTGGGTCTCGTAGTCCACGCGCACGATCCCGAAGCGCTTGGCGTAGCCGAAGGCCCACTCGAAGTTGTCCATGAACGACCACACCAGATAGCCCTCCACCCTCGCACCGTCGGAGATCGCGGTGTGCACCGCGGCCAGGTGGTCTCGGATGTAGGCCAGGCGATCGGTGTCCTCCACGTAGCCCTCGGCGTCAGGCTGGTCCGCGTAGGCGGCCCCGTTCTCCGTGATGACGATCGGGATCCCGGTGCCGTCAGGGCCGGCGGTGCCCGTGTACTCGCGCTCCAGGCGCACGAGCAGCTCGCGCAGGTCCGTAGGATCCACCTGCCAGCCCATGTCCGTCACGGGCAGGTCCTGCGGCACGTGCCGCACGTTCTCCGAGCCCACGTTGGTCGACGGCGGGACCTGTCCCGCCTGCGCGCTCGGGCCTCCGACCGGGGTGCCGGGCGCAGGGGCGGCAACGGTCTGGCCGTTGTAGAAGTTGACCCCGAGCACGTCGATCGGCTCGGCGACGGCCTCCATGTCCCCTTCCAGCACCCACTGGCGGATGTCCGCCCAGGGGCTCATGTCCTCCACGACGTCGGCTGGGTAGGTCCCGCGCACCATCGCCTCCAGGAAGACGCGATTCTGCGTGCCGTCCACGCGCCTGGCCGCGTCCAGGTCTGCGGCGCTGGCCGGATCAGCGGGGTGGACGGGGGAGAAGTTGAGGGTGATGCCGATCTGCGGGCTGTGACCGGCCTGGGCGGCAGCTTCGCGCAGCGCCCGTACCGCCAGACCGTGGCCCAGCATGAGGTGGTGGACCGCCGCCACGGCCAGGGCCGGAGAGGTCAGTCCCGGTGCGTGCTCGCCGGCTGCGTAGGACAGGAAGGAGGAGCACCACGGCTCGTTGAGCGTGGTCCACACCTTCACCTTGGACCCCAGGCGGTCGTAGACGGCGCGGGCGTAGGCGGCGAAGGCCTCGGAGGTGGTGCGTACCGTCCACCCGCCCTCGTCCTGGAGGGGCTGTGGCAGGTCCCAGTGGTACAGGGTCAGCCACGGCTCGATGTCGGCGGCTAGGAGGCAGTCCACGAGCCGCTCGTAGAAGTCCAGGCCCGCCTCGTTGACGTGACGGCCGTCCGGCATCACCCGGGCCCAGGACACCGAGAAGCGGTAGGTGGGGTAGCCCAGCTCCTTGAGCAGGGCGACGTCAGTGTCCATCCGGTGGTAGTGGTCGCAGGCCACGTCGATCGTCGAGGAGTCGGCGATGGCGCCGGGGCGGCGGCAGAAGGTGTCCCAGATGGACGCACCCTTGCCGTCCTCGAAGGCGGCTCCCTCGATCTGGGCGGCAGCGGTGGCCACGCCCCAGCGGAAGCCCGGGGGGAAGGTCAGAGTAGTCATCCCTTGACAGCTCCTTGCATGATGCCGGAGACCAGCTGGCGCCCGGCGACGGCGAACAGGATGAGCAGCGGCACGGTCGCGACGACCACGCCCGCCATGATGAGCGAGTAGTCCTTGAAGTAGGAGGCCTGGAGCAGCTGCAGGGCCACCGGCAGCGTGGGGTTCTTCGCGCCCAGGACGATGAAGGGCCAGAAGAAGTTCGTCCACGAGCCCACGAAGGTGAACAGGCCCAGCATCGAGGCAGCCGGCCGGGCAGCGGGCAGGGCGATGAACCAGAAGGTGCGGAACATCGACGCCCCGTCCACGCGGGCGGCCTCGATGAGCTCGTAGGGCAGTGCGTCGCGGATGTACTGGGTCATCCAGAACACGCCGAAGGCCGAGACCATGCCGGGCACGATGACAGCCACCAGCTCACCGGTCCACCCCAGCTTCGCCATGACGATGAACAGCGGCACCACACCCAGCTGGGCGGGAACGGCCATCGTGGCGATCACGAAGGTCAGCAGCCCGTCACGCCCGCGGAAGCGCAGCTTGGAGAAGGCGTAGCCGGCCAGGGTGGAGAAGAAGACCACGGAGGCCGAGACCACGACGGCGACGATGAGGGAGTTGAGGAAGGCTCCCCACAGGTCGATGCCCGAGTCCAGGACGCGCGTGATGTTGTCCACCAGCTCACCCTTGGGGATGAGCGAGGGGATCGGGTTGCGGGCGATCTCCCCGGCGTTGGAGGTAGCCAGGAGGAAGGCGAAGTAGAGCGGGTAGGCGCTGATGAGCACCGCTAGGGTCAGCAGGACGTAGCCCACCGGGCCGGGTCTGCGGTCCGGGCCGAAGCCTCGGTGCGCCTGCCTGGTGCGACGCCGGGCGGCGGCCCGCGCCGCACCCTTGCCAGCCGTCTGCTCGATCATCACGATCGACTGCTCGTTGCGGCTCATCGCTGGGCTCCTTCAGTGGTGGTGGGGGCGGCCAAGGATGCCCGGCCCTGGCCGGCGGAGGCGAGCTCACGGCTCGAGGCGTGGCGGCGCCGTCGTCCCTTCTTCCTGGCGTCTGTGCCGGAGGAGGCGATGGAGCGCGTGAGCAGGAAGCTCAGCGCCGCGAAGCCGAGGATGATGAGGAAGAGGATCCAGGCCACGGCCGAGGCGCGGCCGAAGCTCTTCTGCGGGCCCCACCCCAGCTGGTAGAGGTACATCGTCAGCGTCAGCCACTGGTTGTCCGCGCCGCCGCCTCCCATGGTGTCGAACATGCGGGGCTCGTCGAAGATCTGCAGGCCGCCGATGGTGGAGTTGATGACCACGAACATGATGGTCGAGCGCAGCTGCGGGATGGTGATGGACCAGAACTGGCGTGCCCGGCCGGCGCCGTCAACCGTCGCGGCCTCGTAGAGGTCACGCGGGATGGCCTGCATCGCGGCCAGCACGATGAGGGCGTTGTAGCCGGTCCAGCGGAAGTTGACCATGTTGGCGATCGCCACGTGGGACCAGAAGGCCGAGGCGTGCCAGCCGATCGGCTCCACGCCCACGAAGCCCAGCAGCGCGTTAATCATGCCGGACTGGTCGGCGAAGAGCTTGGAGAAGATGATCGAGACGGCCACGGGAGCCACGACGTAGGGCAGCAGGACCCCCATGCGCCAGAAGGTCTTGGCGCGCAGGTTCGTGTCCAGCATGTAGGCGATGAGGACGGCCACGATGATCTGCGGGACGCTGGAGAGCAGGAAGATCGAGAAGGTGTTGCGCAGCGCCACCCAGAAGGTGGGCTGCTGGATGACCGTCAGGTAGTTGTCGAGCCCGGTGAAGCCCTGGTCGCCGCCGATGAGGTGCCACTTGTGCAGCGAGACCCAGGCTGTGTAGAGCAGCGGGTACAGGCCGGTGATGGCGAAGGCGAGGAAGAACGGGGCGATGTAGAGGTAGGGCGAGACCTTGAAGTCCAGCCGGCCGAGCCGGTCGCGTCGGGACATCGCCGCGCGACGCTGGGCGGCAGTGGGGGCCTGGGGCCGGGACCAGCGCGAGGTCCCGGGGGTGGATACGTCTGACGGCACGGTCAGTCCTCTCCTGGGTGGTGGGTGGTCGCGGCGTGGCCCGCCTGCGGTGGACGAGCCACGCCGCGACCGGTGGGCGAGAGCGGGCTAGGCCTTACTCCAGGCCGAGCTGGCCGAACTCGCTCAGTGCCTTGTCCCAGGAGGAGTCGGCGTCATCGGTGCCGTCCACGTCCACGCGGGTCAGGGCGTCGGTGACGAGCGTGGTGATGGCGAAGAAGTTCGTTCCCTTGTACGGGGAGATCTCGATCTTCTTGGACATGTCGGAGTAGATCTGACCGATGGGGGCGTCGTTGAAGAACTCGTTCTTGTAGTCCAGCAGGGCCGGGTCGTCCAGGGCGTCAACCTGCGAGGGGAAGTTGCCCTTGGTCTGGAAGGCCTTGATCTGCTGCTCGGGGGCGGTCAGCCAGTCGGCCAGGGCCTGGGCCTCGGCCTGGTGCTTGCCCTGGGTGGGAACGGTCAGGTAGGAGCCGCCCCAGTTGCCGCCGCCACCGGGGAAGACCGGAGCCACGTCCCAGCCCTCGACGCCGGCCGCGTTGCCCTCGACCACGCCGAGCATCCACGGCGGGCACAGCATCGTGGCGAAGCCGTCATTCTGGAAGGAGTTCACCCAGTCCTCGCTCCACTGCGACAGGCCTGCGGACAGGCCGGCCTCAGACTGGTCGAGGATCGTGTCGTAGGTGTCGCGGATGGTGGTGTTGTCCTTCAGGGGCATGACGGAGTCGTCGTCGCTCTCGAAGGGGTTCTGGATCTGGTTGAGCATGCCCTGGTAGGTGCCCGTAGCACCGTCGTACCACGGGATGCCGGTGGCGTCGACGAACTGCTTGCCGACCTTGAAGTAGCTGTCCCAGTCGCCCTCGAGGAGCTTGGCGACCTCGTTGCGGTCGGTGGGCAGGTTGGCCTTGGCGAAGAGGTCGGCGCGGTAGCACAGGGCCTCCGGGCCGGCGTCGGTGCCGTAGCCGATGAGCTGACCGTCCTCGGTGGTGGCCGGGCCGGACTTCCACTCGGGCCAGCGGTCCTTGACGGAGTCAGAGGACAGGTCCACGAACTGGTCGGCGTACTGCATGAGCTCGGGCAGCCAGTCCATCTCGATCGCCTCGATGTCTGACAGGCCTGAGCCCGCGGCCAGGCGGGTGTTCATGTTGTCGCGCGCCTCGTTGGAGGTGGCGGCCTTCTTCTCGACGACCTTGATGTCCGGGTTGAGCTCCATGTACTCCTCGAGCAGGTTGTCGTAACCGAACTCGTTGAAGGTCGCGACGGTCAGGGTGATCTTGCCGTCCGCGTCCTTGCCGGAGCCCCCGTCGCTGCTGGAGCCGCAGCCCGTCAGGGCCAGGGCGCCGACGGCGAGGGCGGACAGGCCGATCATGGCCTTCTTTGTGAACACAGCTACTCCTTGGTATGGGAAGGTGCGACGCTTCTCTGCATCGCGGGTGTTCTTCTGAGAGCGCTCTTATGTCTGTCTCTATTGGATGAGAACGCTCTCAAACGGGTGAACCCATCATGGCACAGGTTCAGGCGGGCTGTCCACAGGACCATGGACATGAGCCGGAGCGGGGCGGCTTCCGGGCTGGACGTGCGCAGGTCGGGTGGTGGCAGCGCACCTGCTGGGCGGAGGCCCTCCCACCTTGAAGCGTGAGTGTGCAGGTACGCCAGTGAATGTGTAGTCCCGGGGTGCGTCCTGGCGGGCCTACCTGCACACCCACGGACTGAACGGGCTAGGACAGGCCCCGAGACCGACGGATCGCGGCGAGGACCGACGGCGGCAGGGCCCGTTCGGCCTCAGGCGGCAGCTCGGTGAGGAACGGCGAGCGCTCGCGAGCCCGGCACAGCGGGCACAGCCCGGGGTCCTCGTCCTGGCCGTTCGCCGTCGGGGCGAGGGCGAAGGAGGTTGGCTGCCCGACGTCGTGGGTCGCTGGGCCTCCCAGGTCCTCGCTGTAGCGCGCTCCGCACCGAGCGCAGGTACGTGGGTGGTCGGCCGCGAGCACCAGGGCCTCTGCCTCCCACACCCGGGCCAGGCTCGTTGCCTCGTCAGCCGTGAGCGCGTCGACCGGGCAGGCGCTCACGCAGGCGAGGCAGCCACGACACGCAGCAAGGTCCTGGACCAGCCCACGCGCGCCCGAGTCCGCCTCGGCGACCTGCAGCGCGCCGTGCGGGCAGGCCCAGGTGCAGGCGGCGCACAAGGTGCAGCCGGACGCGGTCAGAACCCGCCCGGCAGCGGGCAGCCCGGCCAGGTCGGAGCCAGGGGCGAGGATGCGGCCCTGGGCGAGCAGTATCCGCAGCGCCTGGACCACACGGTCCTGGTCGTCGAGGTCGAGGTCCAGCCTCCCCTCCAGGTGCGCTCCTACCAGGGCTCGGCGTGGCACCGGCACGGCCCGGGCGCTCAGGACCGGGCCGTGCCGCAGGCTGCGGCTGGCCGGGAGGTCAGGCTGGAGCAGCCCTCCGAGCACGTGGCTCCACACGGTCAGTGACGACGGCGCCGTGTCGCCCGGCAGGAGGACCTCGCCCTGGTCGGCAGCGTCGTCGTCCTGATCGGCCCGGGCCGCCTGAGAAGCCTTGCGGGCCGGCGCCGTCCCGTGCCCGGGGCACCAGCGCAGCCGGACCGCGGCAGCGCCGTCGGCCAGCAGCTGGGGAGCCAGGCGCAGGGCCTGCTCGTCCAGGCAGCCGGGCCACCGCACCACGGCCGTGTCGTGGGGGCCCGGCGTCGCGGGGGCGTCCTGGCAGGCCAGGACCACCGTGTCCACCGACTCGGTGCCGCGTCGCCAGTGCAGCAGGGCCTGGGTGTCGACGGCGCCGGGACCCTGCTCCGGTACGGAGCCGCTGGGCGTCGGGGCGGAGGTCATCGCCGGGTGGCTCCAGCCTGCACCGCCTCGGCCAGGCTCTCAGCCTCAGCCACGATCCCGTCGAGCAGGTCGGCAGCGCCACGGTAGAGGTGCGTCGTCGCCTGGGAGCGCAGGACCTGGCTGGTCGCAGGCGCCAGCGGGGCCAGGAGGTAGGTCACCGTGGCCACGAAGGCGGTCTCCTCCGGCGAAGGAGCGGAGGCGGTTGTCTGGAGGCTGGTGTCAGACGCAGCTGCGTCAGGAGCCGCGGCACCCTCTGACCGCACCTGCCGAGCCCCGACGGCGCGCACAGCCAGCGACCCGGTGCGGGACAGGCCGACCGCGAGGTGGTCGTGGGGCAGCAGTGACAGGTGTGAGGGCGAGGGCAGGGTGGCCTCGGCCTCGGCGGGGACGGCGGGGGCCTCGGGGACAAGGTCGCTCAGCACCGGACGGGTAGGGCAGGACGGCCCGATGAGCTCGCGCCAGTCCGTCTCCTGGGCCTGAGGGCTCTCATGGGCGGCCAGTGCCAGCTCCTCGGCGCCGGCCCGGGAGACGGCGTCGCGCAGGGGCCAGCGCTCAGTCATCGCTCCCTCGTGCAGGTTCTCGCGCAGCACCGGTGAGGGCGGGTTGGCCATGAGCATGGAGATGACCGCACAGGCTGTGGCCAGGCGGGTGGCACGAGCAGGAAGATCCTCAGGTGCTGGTGCACTGAAAGGGTCAAAGGAGCCGGGGGCAGTCACTCGGTCTCCTCAGGAGCGGTCACCGATGTGACATCCGCCTTGGGACGGTGGGCAATGATCGCGTAGCCGCCCGTGGTCTCACGCGGAGGCTGCCCGGCCCCCACGGCTTCGGCGAAGGTCAGCACAGTGGCCAGTGTGAGCTCCTCCAGGCCCCGCATCCAACGGGTGCGCGAGGCACCTCGTGCACGCTCGAGGACGGCTGGTGCCCAGGTCAGGAGGTGATCGTGGGTGAACTCCTGCGCCACGGCGAGGTAGGAGTCGGCGACGTCCTCGTTCCCGCGTTCCAGGGCATCGAGGGCAGCCGTGCAGCACCGTGCGAGAAAGTCGAGCTCAAGGCCCAGGTGGTCATCCGGCTCACGGTTCAGGGCCGGGGCACGCAGCCCGGCACGGAGGTAGGCGGAGCGTACCTCCAAGGTGACGGCGTCAAAGACCAGGCCTTCCTCGTTGCGGTGGACGGACTCGAACGGGGGCACGACAGCCCGGGCCGTCAGACCATAGAGGCGATCCTGGTCCTGGCGCACCTGCTCCGCAGTCTCTTCAATGTCCCGTGAGCCTTGCAACAGGTCCCATCCAGCCACGCGCGCACGGCGCGCCTCAGTGCTTTGCGGAGCCACATCGGTCAGTGGCCACTGCTCGGCCAGGCTGACCACCTGGTCCATGGTGGCCTCGTCCGCCGGGCTGAGCTGGAGGCGGGCCAGGACAGTGAGCGCGGCGGCACAGCGGTCAAGCAGGTCGGGATTCATACGGGCTCCAGAAGGTCGATCGGGTGGTGGCCTGGGTCTAGACGGCTGAGCAGGCTAGCAGGGCCGTTGTGGAGCTGTGCCCACGAGTGCGCTCGCAGGGTGGCGCACTCGTGGGCACAGTGTGAGACGGACGGGCGTCGTCGTCAGCAGGCTGACGGACGAGCCTCGGGCTCTGGACGGGACGGCTCAGCCGCCGAGCCCGGACTGCAGGGTGTTCAGGCCCACGTGGTAAAGGCCCTCGTAGTGGATGACGCGGCCAGCCATCTCGGTGACGACAGCCAGAACGTAGGCCACCACGATGGTCCATACCAGCGCCGTCGAGGGGTGCTCGGGCGCCTTGGCGCGGCGGTAGGCCACGAAGCGCACGAGGATGACAACGACGGCCAGGAGCACCAGGCGCACAGCCAGCAGCGGACTGTGGGTCAGGGAGGACAGGACGTGAGCCGAGGCTGCGTCGCCTGAGCTGGACAGGTGCAGCAGGTAGAAGGGGTAGGTCACCAGCAGCACGACGCCGGCCACGGAGGCGAGAACCGCGACCTGCTGGATCGCACGGGCGATGAGACCGGAAGAGGTCTCGTCCAGCTTCTCCTCGCTGGTGACCTGAAGGGTGCCGAGCGTGCGGGCCCACAGGTTCGCGGTGCCGTCGTCCTCCCGCTTGCGCTGCTGGGTCCAGGCCAGCAGCAGAGCCACGCCCACGGCTAGCGGGCCGGTGAGGAAGGCGGAGCCCAGGAACAGCGCCCAGGTGGCCGGGGTGTGCCAGGCTGGGATGGTAGGCACCGAGTAGTACACGCAGATCATCGACACCAGCAGGGCCACGCCGGCCAGCGCCGTGAGGACGGCCAGCGCCTGGCGCAGGGTCCGGCTGCCCTTGCCCAGCCACTCGGTGACCGTGTAGACGAGGCCGAGGCCACCGTAGAGCACGCCGAAGAGGATCTCGCGGCTCAGCCACGAGCTGCCCAGGTGGCGCAGGGTGTTGACAGCGTGGAAGGGGTCGCCCAGGTGGAAGAAGGCCGCGAAGAATCCTAGGACCAACAGGGGCCCGACGGCGAACAGTGCCGCCCGCGTCACGCGGTCGGTGGCGGTGACGGGTTGGCGACGCGCCAGCCCGTCGGCCTGGATGAGGCCGAGGGTGAGGAAGGCGCCCACGGACATCTGTGCCAGGACCGTGAACAGGATCATGGGCAGCTCGGCGGTGTTCATCAGATCTCCCTGGGATTGGCGATGGCGCCGGTGCCCTGGTCCCAGGCCTGGGCGTCGCGGTGGGGGTGGATGACCAGGTGGGGGCGGGTGATGGACGGGTCAGGCAGCGGGGCGATGCCCGCCTGGTCGCCGTGAGCGGCGCGCAGCTCCTCAATCGGTCCCCAGTCCAGGGCTCGCGAGGGGCAGGCGGACACGCAGGCTGGGTCCTGGCCGGTGGTGCGGTAGTCGTAGCACAGGTCGCACTTGGACATGTGGCCGCTACGCGGGTCCAGCTGCGGGGCGCCGTAGGGGCAGGCCCACTGGCAGTAGCGGCAGCCCACGCACTTGGACTCCTCCACGTACACCGTGCCGTCCTCCCGCCGGCTCATCGCGGTGGTGGGGCACACCTCCATGCACACCGGGTTCTCACAGTGGTTGCAGGACACCGAGGTGTAGTACGTGAAGACGTTGGGAGTGAAGGTGTTGCCCGTGGTCTGCCACGAACCACCCGTGTACTCCACCACACGCCGCCACGTCACCCCTACTGGCAGGTCATGCTTGTCCTTGCACGCCACCTGGCAGGCCTTGCAACCAGTGCACAAGGACTGGTCAAAGAAGAAGCCGTAGTCAGCTCCGGCCTCAGTCAGGCTGTCTGTCATCGTCATTCCTCCTTCAGGCCTTGACGACCTGTACGGTGGTGGTGTGAACCGCATTGCCCTTAGCCAGCGGTGAGGGGTGGAGCGAGGTCAGCGTGTTGACACTGCCGCCGACGTCCACGGGGTGGTTGGGGTTGGCGCCCTGTGGAGGCTTGACCTCGCTGGCTGGGCGCGGGTCATACCAGGCTCCCTGGGGTAGGTCCACCACACCGGGCACGATGCGCTCGGTCACGCGTGCCTCGATGCGGATAGTGCCGCGCTCGTTGTAGGCGAAGACAAGGTCGCCGTCGGAGATTCCACGAGGGGCGGCGTCGATCGGGTTGATCGCCAGGTACTGGTGGTGGGCCTCCTTCATCCAGTCCACGTTGCCGTAGGTGGAGTGGGTGCGCTGGCGGTAGTGGTGTCCAATGCACTGCAGCGGGTACTCCTGGCTCGTGCGAGCCTCGGCTGCGCCCTCCCAGGTCTCAGTGAACTCCGGCAGAGCGGTGAGCTGGTCTCCGGCCAGGGCGGGGCGGAAGTCGTCCCAGGTCCACTTCTTCGCCATCGCGGCCAGACGCTCGGAGTAGATCTCGATCTTGCCGCTCGGTGTGCCGAGCGGGTTGGCTGCTGGGTCTGCGCGGAAGTCCTCAAGAGGGACGACCGAACCGACATTGCGACGGTACAGGCCCATCTCCTTCCACTCGTCGTAAGTGGGCAGCTCTGGGTCGTCCTTGCGGGAGGTCTCCACGGCGTCGCGCAGCCAGGCCTCGCGGTCCTTGCCGTCGTAGTAGGCCTCGTCCACACCGAGCTTCTCAGCCAGCTGACCACAGATGTCAAAGACTGTGCGGCACTCGTACAGCGGGTCGATGGCCTGGGAGGACATGATGCCGTAGGCCATGGGGCTGGCGTTCTCGCCGGGGTGGAGGTCGAACTCCTCGGCGGCTGAGGTCCCGGGAAGGACGTAGTCGGCGTACCGGGCGGAGACAGTCATCTGGATGTCGCACACCACGATGAGCTCGCACTTGGACTCGTCCTGGAGGATCTCGACCGAGCGGTTGTTCTCACCGGTCTGGTTGACCAGGGAGTTGCCCGAGTACTGCCACACCATCTTGATCGGGGTGGTCAGCTGGACATTCGTTGGGTTGCCGTCCTCGTCCACCGGTACCTTGGCGTCACGCACGCCCGGCTCGGGCTTCTCGCACACGCCGGCGTTGAAGGTCGTCATCTGCTCGCCGTGGTCGATCGCGTCAAGCCAGGAGAAGACCGAGATGATATGCGGCTGCGGGTTGGAGGTGGAGGTGTTGAAGGTCTTGGCGATGGCCAAGGAGGGGGAGCCTTCGCGGCCACCGGTGCCACCACCTGGGACGCCTACGTTCCCGGTGACGCACGCCAGCAGGAAGATGGCGCGGGCCTCGTTCTCTCCGTTGGCGTGACGCTGAGGCCCCCAGCCCTGGTTGATGGCGCAGGGCTTGGCGGTGGCGATCTCGCGGGCCAGCCTGCGGATCTGGTCGGCTGGTACTCCGCAGACGTCAGCGGCCCACTGCGGGGTCTTCTCCACGCCGTCGGGGCCCTTGCCTTCGATGTAGGAGCGGTAGGAGGCGTTCTTCGGGGCGCCTGGCGGCATGTGCTCCTCGTCGAAGCCCAGGCAGTAGGTGTCCAGGAAGTCCTGGTCGTGGAGGCCCTCCTCCAGCATGACGTGGATCATCCCGGCGATGAGGGCCGCATCAGTACCCGGACGCACAGCAACCCACTCATCAGCGAGCAGGGCGGCCGTCTCGGAGTAGCGAGGGTCTACCACGATCGTGCGGACCGCAGACTCCTTGCGGGTCTGCTGGCTGACAAAGGTCAGGCCGCCGCCGGACATCCGGGTCTCCAGGGGGTTGTTGCCGAAGAAGACCTGAAGCTGGGAGTTCTTGGCGTCGTCCAGTGAGTTGGAGGCGACCCAGCCGCCGTAGAAGTAGGGATAGGCGGCGGTGATCTCAGTGGTGGAGTAGTCGGAGTAGTGGTCTAGGTAGCCGCCCCAGCAGTTCATCATGCGGGCGAAGGGGGTCTGGTCCGGGGGCCAGGAGCAGGCCATGGTCGAGCCCAGGGTGCCGGTGCCGTAGTTGATGTAGAAGGCCTCGTTGCCGTACTGCTCCTTGATCTCCTTCATCTTGCCTGAGATCTCGGTCAGCGCCTGGTCCCAGGAGATCTCCTCCCACTGGCCCTCGCCGCGCTTGGTGCCCTCCTTGCGCTTGAGGGGGCGCTTGAGACGGTCAGGGTTGTAGATGCGGTGGCGGATGGAGCGGCCTCGCACGCAGGCGCGCACGCGCTGGGAGCCCAGGGCGTCATCGCCAGTGTTGTCCGGCAGGACGCGTACCACCGTGCCGTCCTTGACCTGCAGGCGCAGCGGGCAGCGTGAGCCGCAATTCACCGTGCACGCGGACCAGACGACGGAGTCTGCTCCCTCCATGCCCTCGACCTCGGCCGCGCTGGCCGGGGCGCCCGTGGTGGGCAGGCCCAGGTCCGTGGCAGCGACCAGGCCGGCGGTGCCGGCGGCGATCGAGGACCAGGTGAGGAAGGAACGCCGAGATGGCCTTGGGCCGCGGTGAGCCTGCGGCACGGGGGTCGTGATCGCAGCGACGGACGAGTCGGACGAAGCCGGCATGGAACTCTCCAGGGAGATTGGTCGTGATGAGAACTGACTCCACCGTAGAGCTAAAAGACGCGTGTCGTTTAGATGGGTGGCGGTGTGCCCGTCTTTTCGCGAGATTCCACTACCTTTGGGTACCCTTACTTCTTGTCAGGTAGTCCGGTGTTCGCTCACACCGGCCTTGCGTATACCCCTCCGGCCACCTGGGCCGGCCTCCAGGACAGGATTCCCGCTGTGAGCACCTCCCAGGACGATCCTCGCTACCAACGCACCCGACGCGCCCTGGTTGACGCTGTCCTGACGCTGGCGCAACGCAAGCCGATCTCCCAGATCACCGTCTCCGAGCTCGCCAGCCGGGCCAAGGTCTCACGCTCGGCCTTCTACGCCCATGCCGCGAGCCCTGCTGACCTCCTGGCCGACCACCTCATCGCCACCCTGGACCCCTACCTCGACCGTCTCGGCTCTCTCCTTGCCGAGCACCCGGAGAGCTACCTGGAGCGCTGGCGCGTGGTCTACGTCGAGATGCTCACGGCGGTCCGTCGCGACGGGAAGGTCTACGCCCAGGTCTTTGACACTCCCGGGTCAGTGGTCCTGGCCCGTCTGCGGGCGCGCCTGCGTGAGGCCGCCGAGAGCTTCGTGGCCGACTTCGTCCGTCACCTGGCGCAGCCACCCTCAGCCCTGTGGGTGCGCATGGCCGTCTCCCAGCACGTCAACAACACCGTGGCCATCATCGACTCCTGGCTCGCCACCGGCATGAACGAGAGCCCGGAGGAGGTCGTCGACACCTTCATCTCGCTCGCCCCGCCCTGGCTGCTGGTACGGCTGGACGACGACGGCACGGCCACGATCGGTCGCGCGCGCCTGCTGGCGCGCCTGGCCGGGGAGCGCTGACTGCTGCGGCCCCGTCGTCCGGCTCGGTGTCCTCGGCCACGCGTGTGGTGGAACGGCCGAGGACACCGAGGGGCAGCGACAGCGGTGGAGACCCTGCGACGCGACGTGCCGCCTCGCCGGCGCTACCCTGGGCGCCATGGCTAAGGAGCACGCTGACGAGACCGAGAAGATGGAGCAGATGCGCCGGTGGGTCGCCGCGGTGAGCACCGAGCTCCAGATCGACCCTGGGCTGCTGGCAGCGCACGAGAAGGAGCTGCTCGCCCTCATCTCCACCGTCGCCCACGGCCCCTCGCGTCCGGGCGCACCGATGACCGCCTTCCTCGTCGGCTACGCCGTCGCCTCCTCCGGCCGCGACGCCGACGACGTCATCGCGCAGGTGCGTCAGCTCGCCACCTCCTGGGGCTGAGAGCGCCCGCCCCCGGGCCTGCTCCCCGCTGTCCCTCGGCGACCGGGCCGCCCGGCTGCCGGGGACAGCGCGTCCCCAGGCAGCGTCCAGCCCGGGCCTCTACCCTGGGGGCATGCCGCTGACCTTCCTCCTCTCTGCTGACGCCGCTGCCACGACCGAGCCCAGTGACAGCGCGACCAGCACCGTCGAGGAGACGGTGGGTGCGGTGGCTGACGCGACCGTCGACGTCCTGAGCATCATGCTGCGCCTAGGCGCAGGCGTGCTGGTCGGCGTCGTCCTGGCCTTCATCGGGGTCGTCGTGCTGCGGATGCTCGGCCGGCACCGCGCCCTGTACACCGAGATCGCACGCTACAGCCGCACGCCTCTGTACGCCGTGTGCGCCCTGTCCGGCGCCTACGTCACCACCCAGATCATCTCCGCCGACCTGACGGCCTCGTGGCGCGCGGTGCTCCTGCAGGCGCTGCTCATCGCCGTCATCCTGTCCGGGACCTGGTTCATCACCCAGCTGCTCAAGGCCGTGGAGTCCACGGTGGTCGGCTCCGTCCACGCCGCCGGTGACCAGGGACGTGCCAACCGCGTCACCACCCAGGCCCAGGTGCTGCGCCGGGTGGCGGCCGCCGTCGTCATCGTCTGCGGCGTGGTCGGGGCCGTCATGACCTTCCCCTCCGCCCGCTTCGCCATGGGCTCGCTGGTCGCCTCGGCCGGCCTGGTCTCCGTCATCGCGGGTCTCGCAGCCCAGTCCACCCTCGGCAACGTCTTCGCCGGGATCCAGCTGGCCACCACCGACGCCATCCGCGTGGACGACGTCGTGGAGGTCAACAGCTTCTTCGGGCAGATCGAGGAGATCACCCTGACCTACGTGGTGGTCAAGGTCTGGGACGAGCGTCGTCTCATCCTGCCCTCGACCTACTTCACCGAGAACCCCTTCACCAACTGGTCACGCCGCAGCCACCAGATGCTTGGGGTGGTCAAGCTTGAGGTCGACTGGCGGGTACCGATCGCCCAGATGCGTGCCGAGCTTGCCCGGGTGGTGGCCGCCTCGCGTGTGTGGGACGGGCGTACCTGCGGACTGGTCATCACCGAGACCTCCTCCACGACCGTCACCGCCCGCGTCACGGTCTCCGCCGCCAACCCGGACGACGTCTGGACGCTCCAGTGCTACGTGCGCGAGGAGCTCATCGGCTGGATGCAGCGCGAGGCTCCCTACGCCCTGCCACGCACCCGCGTGGAGGTCGAGCAGGTGGAGGTCGCCCACGACCCGGCGCCTGAGGAGGTGGCACGCCTGGCGGAGGAGCTGGTCGCCCTCCAGACCTCGGGCGATGACGGCGCCCTGGCGGCGACCACCACGATGCAGGCGGTCGACTCCGACCCGATCGAGGCGGCCCGTGTCCGCGCCGTCTCCCGCGGCCGCTCACCGCTGCGCCGCAGCCGCCGGGCCAAGGTCCGTCGTCGTCGCATCCTGGCGCGCGACGGGGCGGCGTCTGAGGACCTGGCCTCCGAGGGCCTTCCGGCCCGGCGCCAGGACGCCACGGCCGTCATCTCCACCAAGGACCAGGAGACCTACCTCGCCGCGAGCCCGCTGGGCGCGTCGGCCTCCGGCTCGCAGCCGACGACGACGGTGGAGGAGGCGGTCGCTACCGGCAAGGTCAAGGTCAGCCCGTCTGACTCCCAGGACCAGGGCAGTGAGGCTGCCGCTGCCAGTGCGCCGGCCGAAGACGAGGAGGCGACGGCGGTCTGCCTGGCAGCGGGGCAGGACCCGGACGAGACCAAGAAGACACCGCGCCGCTGAACGGGCCGGCCAAGGCGTTCCCAGCCTGCGGCGTCGCCGGATCCTGGGCCGCCTGCTGCGGCGTCCTGCCCCGCCGTCGGACGGCAGGCCGTCTTGCGCAGCGTGAACGAGGGTCGCGCGAGGAGCCGGTGCGTGCGCACGATAGTGCCCGTGACTGAAGCACAGCCCCTCAAGCCGTCCACGCAGGCAGGTCCGACCGCTCCTGCGCCCCTCCTTGATCCCACCGCCGCCGCGCGCACCGACGCCCAGTGGCGTGCCGCCCTGAGCCCGATGGAGTACCACGTGCTGCGCGAGGCCGGCACGGAGCGCCCCTTCACCGGCGCGCTGCTGGACGAGGACCGCGAGGGCGTCTACCACTGTCGTGGCTGCGGGGCAGAGCTGTTCCGCTCGACCACCAAGTTCGAGTCCGGCTGCGGCTGGCCCTCCTTCTACGACCCGCGCGACTCCAGCGCCGTCACCCTGTCCACGGACACCTCCCACGGCATGGTGCGCACCGAGGTACGTTGCGCGTCCTGCGGCAGCCACCTGGGCCACGTCTTCGACGACGCCCCGCACACGCCCACCGGCCAGCGCTACTGCATGAACTCCGTCAGCCTCGCCTTCGAGCCTGCCAGCCAGGAGGACGACGGCGCCTTGCGCGCCTGAGCCAGGCTCATGATCCGCGTCCTCACCCTCAACCTCCAGCACGCCCTGCCCGGTCCCGGCGCACCGGGCGACCCTGCTACGGCCGCACTCGCCGGCAGCGACATCGCCGATCCCGCAGCCGCTCGCCAGGTCCTGACAGCCCTGGCTGCCCAGCTGCGCGAGATCGGCCCGGACGTCATCGCGCTCCAGGAGGTCGACCTCGGCCAGGCGCGCTCAGGCAGGCTCGACCAGGCCGCCGAGCTGGCCAGAGCGCTGGGATGGTCTGGCCATCGCTTCGCCGCCACCTACGCCGGTGGAGTGACGGGGCTGCGGCGCCGGCCGCTGCGCTCGTGCCTGGACAGGCCGTCCGACGACGTCCTCGGGCCCGTCCGGGTGGCGGCAGGTCTGCCTGTGGCCGGCTTCGGCAACGCCCTGCTCACGCGTCTGCCCGTGAGGTCCTGGGCCGTGCAGCGGCTCGGGCGCGGGCCGGCGCACGTGACCCGGCGTGGGGAGCAGTGGTGGGACCCGCGCTCCTACAAGGTCTTCACCGCCACGGCCCGGCTCCAGCTGGCAGCCGTCCTACGGGTGCCGGGCTGGCGCGTGCCGCTGACCGTCTCAAGTACCCACCTGGCCACGCGCGGCGACGTCGCCACCCGCCAGCTGGCTGCGGCCTGGGCGGCGCTGAGCACGCGACCGGGTGCGCACGTGCTGGCCGGTGACCTCAACATGCGTGGCGACCGGCTGAGTGAGACGGGACTCGCTCGCCAGGTCGGGGAGGGGCGGACCTTCCCGAGCGGGGCGCTGAGCCACCGTATCGACCACTTTCTGACCGACCCCTGGCCGGTCGGCCCTGACGGGACCCCGCTCGGTCTGGCGGACCTGGCCGAGAGCCAGGCCCCGGTGCTGCGCGCGGTGGGCTGGGGCGTGCGCGAGACGGTCGTCTCCGACCACGCTGCCACCTGGGTGGACCTGGAGGAGACGCGAGAGCGTGCTTGAGGTCGTCACCGGGCTGGCCGTCTTCGCCGTCGTCATCGTCGTGGGCTGGCTGCTCGTACGAACCGGGGGCGTGCCGGCCGGGAGCGACACGGTACTTACCCGCGTGTGCTTCTACGCCGCCACCCCGGCGCTGCTCGTGACCACCATCGCCGGCGCCGACCTGGCTACCGTCGTCTCACGGGACACCCTGGCCGGGCTGCTGGCTGAGGTGCTCGGGATCCTCAGCGCCTGGGCGGTACACCGCCTCGTCCTGCGCCGCTCGGTCGCCGAGGCGACCATCGGGGCGCTCGCGGCCGGGTACGTCAACGCGGCCAACCTCGGGATCCCGGTGCTCATCGTGCTGCTGGGGGACGCCACCGCCATCGCCCCGATCCTGCTGCTGCAGCTGCTCGTCATCGCCCCGGTCTCCTTCGCGATCCTGGACTGGAGCACCCAGGCAGACCAGGGTGGTGCCTCACGGGCCTGGCTGTGGGCGGCCCCGTTGCGCAACCCCCTGCTCATCGGCGTGCTGGTCGGGCTCGTCATCAACCTGGCGGGATGGGACATGAGGCGGTGGCTCGGCGGGCTGGTGGTGAGCAGCCTCCACTCGCTGGGGGCGCTGGCTGTTACCGTCATGATGCTGTCCCTGGGGATGAGCCTGGCCGCCTCCTCGCCCAAGGTGACCCGGAGGCTGACGGTCCAGCAGGTCACCAGGCTCACGCACCAGGGTCCCGGGGGGACTGCCTCGGGGGAGAGCAGGACAGCGCCGGTCCAGACGGCGTCGGGCGACGAGCTCAACGACGTCAGCGAGCGTGGAGCCGCGCTGTGGGTGTCAGTGGGGTGGAAGCTCGTGCTGGTGCCCTTGCTGGCGGCCGCCCTGGGCTGGGCTCTCGGCCTGCGCGGGGAGGCGCTGCTGACCCCGGTCACCACAGCGTCGCTGCCCTGCGCCCAGAATGTCTTCATGTACGCCACGCGGTACGGGGCGGCCAAGCCGCTGGCTCGCGACTGCTGCCTCATCACCACCGCCGGCTTCGTGCCGGTGGTGCTGGTGGCTGCCGCGATCCTGCGCTGATCCTGGGCCTCGGCTCCCTCGCCCGTCCGGGGAGCCGCCTCACGTCCGGGCCTGACAGTGAGCCAGCGGCTGTGAGCGAGAATAGGTGGGTGGAGAGCATGATCCCGCGCCTGGGGGCGCACCTGCGCCGGCTCCCGGCACCGCTGCTCGTCATCGGCTCGGGCGTGTCCAGCTACGTGGGGGCGGGCTTCGCCGTCGCCCTGTTCGCGCTCATGCCTCCCACGACCGTGGCCTGGTGGCGCGTGACGATCGGAGCCCTGGTCCTCCTGGTCTGGCGCCGGCCCTGGCGCCGGGCGTGGACCCGTCGATCGCTGGCCGTCGCCGCGCTCTTCGGGGCTGCCATGGCCACGATGAACGTCATCTTCTACGCCGCCATCAACCACCTCCCGCTCGGAACCGCTGTCTCCCTGGAGTTCCTGGGACCGGTCGCCGTCGCGCTGACCACCGGCCGGGGGTGGCGCCCGCGCGTGGCCGCAGTGCTGGCGCTGGCCGGCGTCGCGGCGATCAGCGGGCTGGGTGTGGACCTGGGGGACCCGCGCCAGCGCGTCGGCGTGGCGCTGGCGATCGGAGCCGGACTGGCCTGGGCTGCCTACATCCTGCTGGGACGGCGGGTGGCCTCGGCGGGCTCAGGGCTGGACTCCCTGGCAGTGGCCTCGGTGGCAGGCTCCCTGGTCTACCTGCCGCTGGCTGCCTCGACGGCGGGCACCGCCTTCACCTCCGTGGTGACCTTCCTCAAGGTGCTGGGCGTCGCCGTCATGTCCACGGTGGTGCCCTACGTGCTGGACCAGGTCAACCTCGGCCGGCTGAGCTCGGCCGCCTTCTCGCTCCTGTCCGCGCTTATGCCGGCGACCTCGCTCGCCGTCGGAGTCGTCATGCTGCGGCAGCTGCCCAACGACTGGGAGGTGGCGGGACTGGTCCTGGTCTCGGTCGCCGTCGCGCTGGCCGGCTCGGGCGGCGGAGCCGGCCGGGGGCGGCGTCGTCTGCCCCGACGTCGGCGTCCCGAGGGTGCCTGATCTGCGGATCGGGGCGGGTCGGGGTATGTCGGACGGGTCTGGCGGGCAGGAGGCCCACGATTTCGTGATGGCGGCCGTTCCTGGCAGACTCGGGTACCTGGCTCCGGCTCCCGCCGAGGCCTGGCTGGTGCCTTGGTTCCGGCGCCTTCCCGAGCCTGTCGGGCGGCCCCTTGAGGGCTGGTGCGTCGTCGAGCCCTGAACGCCGGCACCCACGCACCGTCGCGCAGACCGTTGCTGGCTCGCGCCGGGGCGGCATGCGTACGGTCCCGACTGACAGGACCCTTGTGCCTTCCACCGCCTCCGCGCCTCGCGCGCCCTTCGCCTCCTCCCGGCTCAGCGCTGAGGGTGGCCCCACCTTCGCCTCCCTCGGGGTAGACCCTGAGCTGGTCGCAGACCTTGACTCCCGAGGCTTTGCCTCACCCTTCCCGATCCAGGCCGCGACGCTTCCTGACACCCTGCGCGGGCGTGACGTGCTCGGACGCGGCCGGACGGGCAGCGGCAAGACCCTTGCCTTCTCCCTGCCCCTGGTCCAGCGCCTGGCCGACGAGGACGTACCTCGCCCGGGCCACCCGCTGGGCCTGGTGATGGCGCCCACACGCGAGCTCGCCCTGCAGATCGCCGACACGATCCGTCCCCTGGCGAGCGTGCTTGACCTGAAGGTCACCACCGTCTTCGGCGGGGTGTCCCAGAAGCCTCAGGAGAAGGCCCTGGCCGCGGGAGTCGACGTCGTCGTGGCCTGTCCCGGGCGCCTGCTCGACCTCATGGGGCAGGGGATCGTCCGCCTCGACGACGTCGCGATCACCGTCCTCGACGAGGCCGACCACATGGCGGACCTGGGCTTCCTGCCCAACGTCCGCCGCATCATGCGTGCGACCCCGCCCCGCGGTCAGCGCATGCTCTTCTCCGCCACCCTGGACAACGGGGTGGACACGCTGGTGGATGAGTTCCTCCACGACCCGCTTCACCACTCGGTGGACCCGGCCAGCTCTCCGGTGCGGGACATGGACCACCGAGTGTGGATGGTGGCGGACAAGACTGCCAAGGACGGCGTCGTCCTTCGTCTGGCCTCGGGAACAGGGCAGCGCATCCTGTTCACCCGCACCAAGCACCTGGCGCGCAGGCTGGCCCGCAAGCTGGTGTCGGCGGGCGTTCCTGCTGTCGAGCTGCAGGGCAACATGAGCCAGAACGCGCGCGAACGGGCTATGGGTGCTTTCTCCTCGGGGCAGGCCCACGTGATGGTGGCCACGGACATCGCCGCTCGCGGTATCGACGTCTCCGGCGTCGAGCTCGTGGTGCACGTGGACCCGCCCGCCGAGCACAAGGCCTACCTGCACCGCTCCGGCCGCACCGCGCGTGCTGGTGCGGCCGGCACGGTCGTTACCCTCGTGCTGCCCGAACAGAGGCACGACGTCCAGGTGCTGCTCAAGAAGGCCAAGATCAAGGCGGACATCGAGCGCGTGCGTCCTGATGACGAGGTGGTTGCCGCGCTGGTTGGCGAGGTCGCCCCGAAGGTCACGGTCGAGGACATGCCCGAGGGCGTAGCCATCAAGGGCGGCGTCCAGGCAGCCAGCCGTGCCGGTGGGCGCAAGCCAGGTGCTGGGAGCCGGAAGGCTGCCGGGCGCGGCGGCGGCCGGGGTGCTGGCCGGCAGTCGTCAGGCGGCTCAGCCGGTCGGCCGGCCTCCGCCGGTACGTCGGGACGTCAGGGCGCGGGCTCTGCGGGTGGCCGTAGCCGGAGCGCGTCCACCAAGGCCGGGCGCGGGGGCACCGGTAGCAGGCGTCGTCGCCCGGCAGGGGCGTAGGTCGCTGTCACGGCTAGGGGTGGCTCCGCATTCCCCACCTATTAGTGATAATTCTTATATCGCCTTAATAGAGAATTATTTGCTATCATTAAAGCGGCAGATGCACCCGCACTGCTGCTGTGCTTCGTCAATATCCATGTCGAGCCCCACTCGTCCCATGAAGGAGATCACATGTTTGAGCTTATCGGTATGCTCATCTTCGGTGGCGTCATCGGCGCCCTGGCCCGCCTCGTCATGAAGGGCGACCAGAACCTGTCCGTCGTGTGGACCGTCATCCTCGGTGCGATCGGCGCCTTCCTCGGTGGCTGGATCGCCGGCCTGCTCGGCGTTCAGGAGACCCCCGGCATCGACTGGATCCGCTGGATCATCTCGGTGGTCTGCGCCGTCGGCGTGATCAGCGTCTTCCAGGCCGTGACCGGCCGCAAGAGCTGATGCTCGCGCCCCTGCAAGCGCGCTCGCTACCCCTTCGCGTGCGTCGCCACCCCGAGAACACAGATCTTGGGGTGGCGGCCACGGCGAAGGGGTAGCGGCGTATACGAAGGGGGCTGTGGGGTGCCGGCCCTGACGTGCGCGCTCCGTCTCTGCCTCGGGCTTGCTGCCGCTATGCTGGTCCCTGTCGCCGCCAGGGCGGCGCGCCCCCTTAGCTCAGCTGGTCAGAGCTGCGGACTTTTAATCCGAAGGTCGTGGGTTCGAGCCCCACAGGGGGTACCAGGCACGAGGGTGGGGAAGCGCCTAGACCACCCCGAGCGTGAGCGTGATGACAGTGAGGACCACCAGCGCCACCACGGACAGGGTGGTCTCCGTCGGAGACCAGGTCGTGAAGGCCCGGGACAGCGGTGGGCGGGCGAGGGAGGTCAGCGGGGCGGGGAAGCGGTCTCCAGCGCGGCCAGGATCGCGTCGAGGGTCTGCTCGGGCGTGGGCTGCGAGACCACCGTCGCTCCGTCCTCGTCGGGGTCCAGGGACTCCAGCGTGGCCAGCTGTGAGGGCAGCAGGGTCGTGGGCATGAAGTGGCCGCCGCGCTGCTGCATCCGGTCGGCCAGCTCCTCGCGCGGCGCGACGAGGTGGATGAAGAGCACGCGTCCCGTCGCGCCGCTGAGCAGCTCACGGTAGGAGCGCTTGAGCGCCGAGCAGGTGACGATGGTCTTGGTGCCCGCGGCGGCCTGGGAGCTCATCCAGTCACGCAGGGACTCCAGCCAGGGCCAACGGTCCTCGTCAGTCAGCGGAGTGCCGGCGGTCATCTTGTCGATGTTCGCCTGGGGGTGGAAGTCGTCCGCCTCGGCGGCGGGCCAGCCCAGCGCCTCGTGGAGGTTCTCGGCTGCGGTGGTCTTGCCGCAGCCTGCGACTCCCGTGAGGACGAGGTGCTCGACGGGCTGGGGGGTGGTGCTCATCTGGGACCTCCTGGCGCCGCTGCCGTGATATATATTATCATAATATTAGTTACATACTACTTAAATACGTATCAAGTCCGTTCGTGGGTGAGGTCTGGGTCTTGCGAGACTCCGAGAGTCCTGGGTCCTGCCCTGTAGCTGCCTCCCTCGCCCGCGAGCGTCCGCCCACCAGCCCCTCCCGCCGGAGTGCCTATGCCAACGCCAGCCCGTCGCACCGACGTCCTCGACGCTCTCGGGCGTGAGATCGTCTCCGGTCGGCTGCGTCCCGGTCAGGCGCTGACGCTGGAGGAGGTCCAGGTCCGCCACGGTGTCTCGTGCACCCTGGCCCGTGACTGCGTGCGCACCCTGGAGTCCTTGCACCTGGTGGAGTCACGGCGGCGAGTGGGCATCGTCGTCCTGCCTCGCCGGGACTGGTCGGCGCTGGCTCCCGAGGTCATCCGCTGGCAGCTCCAGGAGGATCCTCAGGGGCCCAAGATCGGTGGCCTGACTGAGCTGCGCGCCGCCGTCGAGCCCGTGGCCGCGGCCGCGGCGGCACGCCGGGCGACCGAGGAGCAGCGCACGCGCCTGCTGGAGCTTGCGGCCTCGATCCGCGCCTGCGGGCAGGAGGGGAGCGTCGCCTCCTACCTGGATGAGGACATCGCCTTCCACCGCCTCATCCTCCAGGCCAGCCAGAACGACGTCTTCGCGGTGCTGGCCGGCGTCATCTCCGAGGTCCTGGTCGCGCGCGCCCGCATGGGCGGTGACAGTGACGTCCCCAGGTCCGAGGCCCTGAACCTGCATGACCGCGTGGCCCACGCCATCGCCTCGGGGGACGCGGAAGGTGCCGAGGAGGCGATGAGGGCGCTCGTGGCGGAGGTGCGCCGCCTGCTGCTGGAGCGCGGCCTGCGCGGCTACCTCGAGGCCTGAGCCGGCGCCTCCCGAGGGTGTGGGCGGCTCAGGCCGGGACGGGATGCTGGCGGCGCTGCCGGCGTCTCAGCGGTCTACCTGCTGGCCGTGGCGTCGGCCAACGTCCCCAACCTCACTCACCAGGACCTGCAGGGGCCCAAGGGGCCCTGGGCGCGCCTGCTGACCCGGCCGCTGTCCCACGTGCGCCACGCGGGACGTATCTACCTCTCCGGGATCCTGCTCGGTCTGGGTCCTGACACCGCCTCGACCATCAGCCTGCTCATGACCACCGCCCTGGCCACCACCTCGGGCGCGAGCCCCTTCGTCCTCATGACGCTGTAGGTCGGGCTGACAGGGTCCGTCCGCCGGGCCTTGGACCGGGGCAGTGCTGGTGGGCGCGCACTGGGGGACAATAGGGCCCGCCACGGCTGCGCCGTCGGCCAACGACCGTGAAGGAGAGGCCATGACCCGCCAGTTCCACCGTCCCGCTCGGCTTGACCCCGAGGCTGCCGAGAACATCGAGGGCAGCCAGGACACTGCCGTCGCCTCTGAGCTCGCGCACCTGTCGGCCCAGGCCCTGATCGGAGGCTTCACGGCGGCGCAGGTCCAGGGCGGCGGACAGGGACAGGATCCCGATCGCGGCAGCGAGACCGGCCCCGTGACCCGCCAGGGCGTGGTGACGGCGGTGGCCAGCCACGGCGTCGACGAGGTGGCCGAGCTGTGGGCGGACTCCCCGGCCACCACCCTGCCTGGCACGCTGTGGCGACTGTTTCTCGTGCGCGAGTGGGTCCGGCGTGACCCTGCGCTGGTAGAGCGGCGCTACGCGACGACGGTCGACCTCACCGCAGCCGATGAGGCGGCCCAGGCACGTGCCGAGGTCGCCCTGGCCCAGGCTCAGCAGGCTCCCTCGCCGCAGCAGGTACGAGAGGCGATCGACGACGTGCTTGCCGGCAAGGTCGAGGGGTCGGTGCCTGCGATCGCCGGCCTGCTGCGGAGCGTGGCGCACTTCCTGCGTGCGCTGGCAGCGGGCTCGAGCTCGGTGTGGATCGAGGACGACGCCGACGCCCTGGCTGACCGTGTCACGCGGCGTGACTCCGCCCTCCTGGCCACGGCGGCCGAGCTGGACGAGGCGGCTCGTCGCGCTGCGGCTGGCCTGCTCGACTGAGGCCGGGCGGGGTTGCCGGTCGGCCGGGCGCGCGTGCCAGAGCGGACGATGTCGCCCGATGTTCACCTGGTCGTGGGACCATGCCTCCATGACGACTCCCGACGCTGTGAACGCGCCCGACCCCCAGGCCGCCTCGACCGCTTCAGGGGCGCCTCTGTCCGCCTTCCTGGGCGGGTGGGCACGCGCCCAGCAGAGCCGCTCTCGTCCGACCTCAGCCCCGGTGGGCGGCGTGGCCGCCCAGCCAGCTCAGGAGAGCCAGGCCGCCGAGCCTGAGCAGGCCCAGGACCGTGAGCTGGAGGAGCACGTCTTCGAGGTCGCTGACCCGCGCGACTTCGCTGACGACGCCGGTCCTCAGTACGAGGACGAGGACTTCGACGCTCCGCAGGAGGCTGACGCCGACGGCGTCCCGGCGCCCGCCCCGGCAGCCCGCCTGGCACCAGCGACCTTCCCGGCTGCCTCCCCGGCCCCGAGCGAGGCCGAGCCCGCCTCTCCGACCGCGCCCGCGGCTCACAGCCCCAGCGCCTCCGCCCCCTCGCCTGAGGGAGCCCAGGAGGAAGACGAGCTGCCGCCGCTGGAGGACTTCCCCTTCCGCTTCACCGACCGTGAGCTGACGTGGATGGACTTCAACGAGCGCGTCCTGGAGCAGGCTGAGGACCAGGACCTTCCTCTGCTCGAGCGTGCCTGGTTCCTGGCGATCTTCTCCTCCAACCTTGACGAGTTCTACATGGTGCGCGTGGCCGGGCTCATGCGCCGTATGAAGGCTGGCATCACCCCGGTGCGCGCCTCGGGGCTTGACGCCCACCAGGTGGTCGCAGAGATCACCCGGCGTGCCAAGGCCCTGACGGCCCGTCAGGCCGCGATCTGGCAGGACGACATCCGTCCCAGGCTCGCCGAGCACAACATCGAGATCAAGAGCTGGGACGAGCTGGACGAGGCCCAGAAGGAGGGACTGACCCGCACCTTCCGTCACCAGATCTACCCGGTCCTGACCCCGCTCGCGGTCGACCCCTCTCACCCCTTCCCCTACATCTCGGGCCTGTCCCTCAACCTTGCCGTGCTGCTGCGCAACCCCAAGTCCGGCAAGGAGCACTTCGCCCGGGTCAAGGTGCCGGCCTCCCTGCCTCGCCTCATCACGGTCCCCGGCCGTGAGCTCGACACCGTGGACAAGGCCGCCGGTGCCGCCTTCATCCCGCTGGAGGAGGTCGTGGGACAGCACCTGGACCACCTCTTCCCGGGCATGGAGATCCTGGAGCACCACCTCTTCCGCGTCACGCGCAACGAGAACCTGGAGGTCGAGGAGGACGACGCCGAGAACCTCCTGACCGCCATGGAGAAGGAGCTGGAGCGACGGCGCTTCGGTGACTGCGTGCGACTGGAGGTGGCCGAGACCATCAGCCCCTTCGTGCGCCGTTACCTGGTGCGGGCGCTCGGCCTGCGCGACGACGACGTCTTCGCCCTGACCGCCCCCCTGGACCTGCGCTGCCTCAACCAGCTCCACGACCTGGACGTGCCGGCGCTGAAGTACCCGCGCTACGTGCCGGTCACCGCTGCTGGGCTAGGGGAGACCGAGACCTCGACCCCGCGTGACGTCTTCGCCGCCATGCGTGAGCACGACGTCCTCCTCCACCACCCCTACGACTCCTTCTCCACCTCGGTCCAGGAGTTCGTGCGTCAGGCCGCGGCCGACCCCAAGGTGCTGGCGATCAAGCAGACCCTCTACCGCACCTCGGGCGACTCTCCGATCGTGGACGCGCTCATCGAGGCGGCTGAGGCCGGCAAGCAGGTCGTGGCGATCGTGGAGATCAAGGCCCGGTTCGACGAGGAGAACAACATCTCCTGGGCCCGCAAGCTTGAGCGCGCCGGCGTCCACGTCGTCTACGGCATGGTCGGCCTGAAGACCCACTGCAAGCTCCTGCTCGTGGTGCGTCAGGAGGCTGACGGCCTGCGCCGCTACTGCCACGTGGGCACCGGCAACTACCACCCCAAGACGGCACGTGGCTACGAGGACCTCGGCCTGCTCACCACGGACCGGGACGTGGCCCAGGACCTGACCACCCTGTTCAACTTCCTGTCCGGATACGCCCCGCGCGCCCGCTTCCGTCGTCTCCTGGTGGCCCCGCGCACGGTGCGCAGCGGCCTGATCGAGCGCATCGACCGGGAGATCGAGAACAAGAGGGCCGGCAAGGACGCCTGGGTGAGGCTCAAGGTCAACTCGATCATCGACGAGAAGACCATTGACGCCCTCTACCGCGCCTCGCGCGCAGGGGTGCCTGTGGACGTCGTCGTGCGCGGTATCTGCGGCATCCGCGCCGGGATCCCAGGACTGAGCGAGAACATCCGGGTGCGCTCGATCCTGGGACGCTACCTGGAGCACTCGCGTATCTACGCCTTCTGCAACGACGGGGACACCGACCTGTTCATCGGGTCGGCCGACCTCATGCACCGCAACCTCGACCGGCGCGTGGAGGCCCTGGTGCGCATCACCGACCCGGAGATGGTCGCTCACCTGACCTGGCTCGTCACCCACAGCGCCAGCGACGAGGTCACCAGCTGGTGGATGGAGCCTGACGGCTCATGGACCCGCCACGTCATCGGCCCCGATGGCGAGCGCCTGGAGGACATCCAGGACACCCTCATGTCTCGGGCCTCCAAGCGTGTGAAAGGCCGGGGCTGAGGATGGCCAAGGGGAGCGGGAAGCCCGTCGTCCGTGCTGCTGGTGCGCTGGTGTGGCGACAGGAGGGCAAGGACCTCCAGGTCCTGCTCGTCCACCGTCCTCGCTACGACGACTGGTCCTTTCCCAAGGGGAAGGTGGAGGCGGGGGAGTCCGTGCGCGCCTGTGCGGTGCGCGAGGTGGAGGAGGAGACCGGAGCGCGGATCGCGCTCGGTCAGCCCCTGTCCACCCAGCGCTACACGCTGGCTGACGGGCGGCGCAAGGAGGTGCGCTACTGGGCTGCTCGTGAGCTCGACGGCGGCTTCCCGGCGCTGGCGGCACGTGCGGCGGTCCAGCCGGCCTCGCCGCACGAGATTGACGACGTCGTCTGGCTGCCGGCGCGCCAGGCTCGCCGGCGCCTGACCCGTGAGGCTGACCGGGACCTGCTGGGGGAGCTCGTTGACCTGTGGGAGGACGGTAAGCTCGACACCTGGACCCTGGTCCTGGTGCGTCACGCCCGGGCGGTCAAGCGCTCGGTGTGGAACCGTCCTCGCTCACGCAGCCAGGAGGAGGACGAGGCGACGCGCCCGCTCACGGCCGACCAGGGGGAGGTCCGTGCCCGTGCGCTGGTCGCGGTCCTGTCCGCCTACGGGGTCGCTCGGCTGGTGACCAGTCCCTGGAAGCGCTGCTACGACACCCTGGCCCCCTACGCCGAGGCCGCTGGCCTGGGTATGGAGACGGAGCCGGCCCTGACCGAGCACGCCCACGCCGCCCATCCCAAGCGCGCCCGTAAGGTCGCCGAGAAGGCCGTGCGGATGCGTGAGGTGCCTCTGGCCATGTGCCTGCACCGTCCCGTGCTGCCCACCATCATGGACGTCATCGCCGAGCACGCCCCTGGCAAGCTGCTGCGCTCGGTCCCCGATCGTGATCCGTGGCTCAAGACCGGCGAGATCATGGTGATCCACATGGCCCGCCGCTCTCACGGCAAGATCCGGGCCGTGGCGATTGAGAAGCAGAGGCCGGTCCTGTCTGAGGGCCGCTGAGCCTGTCAGCCAGTGACGACGGCGGGGCTCGCCTTCCAGCGTGAGGTGGGCCCCGCCGTCGTGCCTGGTCCAGTGGCAGCATGTGTGAGGTCTGAGGTGAGTGTTTACCGACCGTTCACCTCCTCCACCCTTCCGGGTCACCCTGCCTGACTATGGTCGCAGGCGTCGGCCAGCAGGTCGGCACATGCTCGGGCCGGCCGGCACGGCGGCCCCCTCGGACCCGTATGAGGACGATTCCTAGTGCTTGTCACCCGTCGTAACGCCATCTGCGCACTGTCCGCCGCCGCCCTGACCACGCTCGCCGCCTGCGGCTCGGACGCCGGCGGGCCCAGCGTGTCGCACACATCAGGGCGTGCGCCGGCCAACAGCCTTGAGGGACAGATCAAGGGCTCTGGCGCCTCGTCACAGAGCGATGCCCAGGATGCCTGGATGTCCGGCTTTCTCGCTGCCCACCCTGGCGCCTCGGTCGAGTACGCCGCTGAGGGATCGGGTGCGGGACGCGAGAAGCTCATCGCCGGTGCCGTCGACTTCGCCGGCTCGGACTCCCCGATGAGCCAGAAGGAGCTGGCCCGGATTGACGGTGGGGTCATTGAGGTCCCGCTCTATATCTCCCCGATCGTCGTGGCCTACAACGTCCCGACCCTGAGCAGGGGCAGCCACATCAACATGACCCCGCAGACCATCGCCAAGGTCTTCTCCGGAGCCGTCACCAGATGGAATGACCCAGCCATCGCAGCCGACAACGAAGGGCTTGAGCTGCCCGACCTTGAGATCATCGTCGTCCACCGCTCTGATGAGTCCGGTACCACCAAGAACTTCACCAGGTACCTCAGGCAGGCTGCCAGTGACGTGTGGACCTATGAGGCCGAGGAGACCTGGCCGATTGAGGGCGGACACTCAGGTGATGGCACCTCCGGCATGATTGCCACCATCAAGGGGGCCCAGGGCGCGATCGGCTACGCCGACGCCTCGAAGGTCACTGACGAGCTCGGCACGGTCGCCGTTGGTGTCGGCGGCAGCTTCTTGCCCTACTCGGACGAGGCTGCTGCTGCCACCCTGGACGCCTCGGAGCTGAGCGACGAGGCCACTGACACCCGGATCGTCTATGACATCAACTACGCCGCCGAAGGCGCCTACCCCATCATCCTGGTCTCCTACCTCATTGCCTACCAGAGGTATGAGGACGCGGACATTGCTGCCGCGGTCAAGGGCTACCTGGAGTACGCCGCCAGCCAGGAGGGGCAGAGGGAGGCCTCCAAGGCCGCCGGCAGCGCCCCGATCTCAGACATCCTGCGCCAGAAGGTCCTCGCGGCCACAGGCACCATCGCCTGACCGGGCCCGGCACCGCCGTCGCCCTGAAAGATCTCAAGGAAGGTCATCGTGGCCGCAAGCACCTCAGACGCTACGCAGGCCAGCGTCGCCGTCACTGCCGGGAAGGCACCCGGACGCGCGGGCAACCGCATCTTCTCCGTCCTGGCCTTCGGTGCCGGCACTGTCATCATGACCGTCCTCGCACTGGTGACGGTCTTCCTCGTGCGTGACTCCCTGCCCGCCTTCCTCGCGGACCAGGCTGAGCTGGACGAGGAGGTGGGCTTCATGCGGGGCAAGAGCTTCCTCGCCTACGTCACCCCCCTCGTGTTCGGCACCCTGCTGTCCTCCCTCATCGCGCTCGTCGTCGCCGTCCCCCTCAGCATCGCCGTGGCGCTGTTCATCTCCCACTTCGCCCCCAGGCGCCTGGCGCAGGGGCTGGGGTACCTCGTGGACCTGCTGGCTGCCATCCCCTCGGTCGTCTACGGTCTGTGGGGCTTCCTGTGGCTCGTGCCGCTGGTTGATCCCGTCTACCGGTGGCTGACCACGCACCTGGGCTTCATCCCTTTGTTCGCCGACTACCAGGCGCCGGCCAAGAACGTCATGACTGCCTCCCTCGTGCTCGCGGTGATGATCCTGCCGATCATCACCGCGACCGTGCGTGAGGTCTTCCTCCAGACCCCCACCCTTCACGAGGAGGCCTCACTGGCCCTGGGCGCCACGCGCTACGAGATGGTGCGACAGGCCGTGCTGCCCTTTGCCCGGTCCGGCATCATCTCCGCCTCCATGCTGGGGCTGGGACGTGCGCTGGGAGAGACCATGGCAGTGCTCATGATCATGTCCTCCGGGCTGTCCCTCAGTGTCAAGGTCCTTGCCGCCGGACAGCACCAGACGATCGCGGCCAATATTGCCAGCCAGTTCCGTGAGGCCTTCGGCCTGTCGCGTGAGGTGCTGCTGGCCACCGGTCTGGTGCTGTTCGTCATCACCTTCCTGGTCAACTTCCTGGCCCGGTGGGTCATCGCCCGTCGTGCCGAGTTCTCGGGAGCCAACTGATATGAGTCCACGTCACACCTCTTCCGCCTCCGCCGGCACCGGCGTCGTCGACCCTCTGGCCGATCCCTGCGAGGTCTTCGAGGGAGTGCCGCTGACCTCCTACCGGTTGCCGAGCTGGTTCATCTGGGGAGTCCTCGCAGGCGTCTTCGTCGTCGTCGGCGCGATCGGGATCCCGCTGGGCTGGTCGCCGGTGGCGATGCTCGTGGTCACCGCGCTGGTGTGGGTCCTGGCCTCGACCGTGCTGTCCTGGGCCCGTGAGGGCGAGCGCTGGGGCAGGAACACGCTGCTGACGACCCTGGTCTACCTGGCCTTCGGCGTCGTCATGGTCCCCCTGGTCTCCCTGGTGTGGATGGTCGTGGTCAACGGCTCGGTGCGTATGAGCCCCGAGTTCCTCCTGACCAACATGCGCGGGTACTCCGAGGACACCGGCGGGGTCTACCACGGCATCGTGGGAACCCTGGAGATCACGGGCCTGGCCACCCTCATCTCGGTGCCGCTGGGTATCTTCACCGCGATCTTCCTCGTGGAGTACGACGGCGGGTGGATCGCCCGGGCCGTGACCTTCCTGGTTGACGTCATGACCGGCATCCCCTCGATCGTGGCGGGGCTGTTCGCCTACTCCTTCTTCCTGCTGGTCGCCGGTCCGCGCTACCAGGCCGGCATCATCGGTGCTATCGCCCTGAGCGTCCTGATGACCCCGGTCGTCATCCGCGGCGTGGAGGAGATGCTCAAGCTGGTGCCCAACGAGCTGCGTGAGGCCTCCTACGCCTTGGGCGTGCCCAAGTGGCTGACGATCATCAAGGTGGTGCTGCGTACCGCGATCGCGGGGATCACCACCTCGGTCATGATCGCCATCGCGCGCGTCATCGGTGAGACTGCGCCGCTGCTCATCACCGTGGGCCTGCCGCAGGGCACGAACTTCAATCCCTTCGAGGGGACCATGGCCACCTTGCCGACCCTGGTCTACAACCAGTACTCGCGTGCGGACGCGGCTGCCTTTGAGCGGGCCTGGGCCGGTGCGCTCACGCTCATCATCATCGTGATGCTCCTCAACCTCCTGGCTCGCGCCGTGTCCTACTACTTCAGCCCCAAGGGTGGCCGGCGATGAGCGGTTGCCCGCCCCAGCCCACCGCCACCGCCTGACCCAAGGAACCCCCAGTGTCCAAGCGAATTGATGTCAAGAACGAGAACATCTACTACGGCGACTTCCTGGCCGTCAAGGATGTCAACGTCACGATTGAGCCGAGGTCCGTCACCGCGCTCATCGGCCCGTCCGGCTGCGGGAAGTCGACCTTCCTGCGCACCCTCAACCGCATGCACGAGGTCATCCCGGGTGCACGTGTGGAGGGTGAGGTCATCGTCGACGGCGTCAACCTCTACGGCCCGGGCGTGGACGCCGTGCAGGTGCGTCGCGCTATCGGCATGGTCTTCCAGCGGCCCAACCCCTTCCCGACGATGTCGATCGCCGAGAACGTCCTGGCCGGGGCCCGGCTGAACAACCGCCGCATGAAGAAGTCGGACGCCGAGGAGCTGGTCGAGCGCTCGTTGCGCGGGGCCAACCTGTGGGACGAGGTCAAGGACCGCCTGGACCGTCCCGGCTCCGGCCTGTCCGGCGGCCAGCAGCAGCGTCTGTGCATCGCGCGGGCGATCGCCGTCAAGCCGGCCGTCCTGCTCATGGACGAGCCTTGCTCGGCCCTGGACCCGATCTCGACCCTCGCGATCGAGGACCTTATCCACGAGCTCAAGCAGGACTACACGATCGTCATCGTCACCCACAACATGCAGCAGGCCTCGCGCGTGTCTGACATGACGGGCTTCTTCAACCTGGAGGCCACTGGCCAGCCCGGTCAGCTGGTCGAGTACGACACGACTGACACGATCTTCTCCAACCCGAGCCAGAAGGCGACCGAGGACTACATCTCCGGCCGCTTCGGGTGAGGCGACGCCGCGGCGTCAGCCGGCGACGAAGCCGCCCATGAGACGGGCGATGGCGTAGACCGGGCCGCCCACCGCCAGGATCGGCACGATCGCGCTGGTGACGGCAGCGCGGCCCCCGGGCACCCAACGGTGCGTCCACAGCACCCGGTTGCTGGCAGCCATGAGGATCCCGGCCACGAACCCGCACAGCAGGCAGGCCCCGGCGGACTGCAGGGCCGCCGTCGTGCCGGTGTGAGCGGGGCCGAAGAAGCCGACGGCGGCCAGTACCCCGCCGGCTGCACCGGCGGCCAGTGCGGGAACAGCCACCGTCAGGGACTCCAGGACGAGAGCAGGGACCTGGAGCGTCGTCAGCAGCGCCCCGACGAGCAGGGCCAGGCAGCACGGGACGATGACGGCGGGGTCCGCCACGCCCGGCTCCAGGGCGCACCAGCCAGCGCCGCAGACGACGACCAGGTTGCCGGTGACCGTCGTCGACAGGTCCTCCACCAGGCCCTGGCGCCCGTCCTGGCGCAGCATCTGGGCCACGAAGGCCGCCAGGACGCTGAGGGCCATCACGACTCCAGCGCTGCCGAAGTCGTGGCTCAGGGCCACAGCAAGGGCCGCTACCACCCCGGTCACTCCGATGACGACGGTGGCGCGGGAGTCGTGACGCGAGCGCACCAGCGCCGGCCACCCCTGCGCGGTGAGCGGCACCAGGAGGACGATGAGGGCGAGGCGTACCCAGGTCGGCAGGGACGCGGTGACGGCCAGGAGGATCGGTACCGCTCCGGCCGTGGCCAGGCGGGTCCACGCGGGATCCGCCAGGCCGGCCTCGGCCGGCGCCCGTCCGCCTGCGCGAGTGCCGTAGACCTTGGGGCCGGCGGGCTGCGGGGCCGCGTCGGTGTGACGGGGATCGGGAGCGGGTGTACTCACAGTCGGCATCGTCGCATACATGAAACGCCTGGTGTGGAACACTGGGGGCGAGACAGCACGTACCGCGGGGAGGAGGCAGGCTGGTGCGCATCATCATGCTGACCCACCACGAGCAGGCCGCGCACGTCCTCCCTGCCGCCTCGTTCCTCGACTCTGAGGTCGTCTGCCTGCCTCCGGTGCCAGCCTCCTACGCCGAGGTCGAGGACGCCGACGTGGTGATGGTAGACGCGACCGGTGACCTCACACGAGCCCGGGCCCTGTGCCAGCTCCTGTCCGGTCCGATGGACTGCCCGCCCGTGCTGCTGGTCCTCCAGGACGGAGGCGCGGCGGTGCTCCAGGCCGACTGGGGAGCCAGCGACTTCATCCTCACCGGTGCCGCACCGGCAGAGCTGTCGGCGCGTCTGAGGCTGTTGCGTACCCGCGAGCCGGCGACACACGCCGAGGACAGCTCGGACCGTATCGAGGTCGGTGAGCTCACTATCGACGTCAACGCCTACACCGCCAGGCTACGCGGTCAGATCATCGACCTGACCTACAAGGAGTTCGAGCTGCTGAAGTACCTGGCAGCCAACCAGGGGCGTGTGCTCACCCGTGAGACGCTGCTCGACGAGGTCTGGGGCAAGGACTACATCGGGGGCTCGCGAACGGTTGACGTCCACGTGCGTCGCCTGCGTGCCAAGCTCGGTACGGAGCACGACCACCTCATCGGCACTGTGAGGAACGTGGGGTACCGGTTGGACGCCCCGGCCGAGTAGACTATTCGCGGCGTCGGGCCGCGTGGGCCCCGGGCTCCAACTCAAGCCGCCACGAGCGGCACTCGCGCCGACTGGCGCTCTCCGGCCCGACGCCCTTATCACCCAGAGGGTGCCGCGGGAGGACAAGGACGTTCTCTCCGGCAACGCGCCCGTCCCAGCCAGGAGCGAAGCGCGGTGCTTTTGACGTAGGGGGCACGTACCCTGCCGCTATGGCGTTTACCTTTCCTGAAGACCTTGCTCCTGAGCTCTACCCGCTGGCGTGGCTCGTGGGTACCTGGCGCGGTTACGGCATCCTCACCTACGGCGAGACCGTGCCCGAGCAGGCCGTGTACCAGGAGATGACCTTCGACCACGACGGCGGCCCCTACCTGCGCCAGACGACGACTATCTGGACCCTGGACGCCACGCGGTCCCAGGACCTTGACTTCGACACGCCCGGCCTGGAGGGCGCGGAGAAGATCGCTCCTGCCCAGATCTGGTCCACGGAGACCACCTACTGGCGTCCCGTCGGCCAGGAGCAGCCGGATGCCGACGACGCTGACACCAGGACCCCGGTCACCCGCCTCGAGCTCGTCTCCACGGACCCGGCAGGGCACGTGGGCGTCTGGGAGGGATGGATCCAGGGGCCGCGCGCCCAGGTCGGCACCCAGGCGGTGGGGCGCACCCGCACCGCCGCTGAGGTCACCCAGATGTCCCGCATGCTCGGGCTGGTGGCCGGAGACCTCATGTGGACCCAGGACATGGCGGCCTTCGGCCGTGAGGAGATGGCCTCCTACGCCTCCGGGCGCCTGGGGCGCGTGGACGCTCCTGCTGAGCCTGCTCAGGACGGGGTCGTCCGGGTCGGCGACGCCGCCGCCTCCCAGGAGGACGAGCAGGACGCTGAGAACCGCTGATGCTCCGTTCACCCGTGCTGGACCTGGACGGTGCCGTCGGTTTCGAGGGCTCTGACGGTGCTGACGAGCCGGACCGCCTCGTCCCCGCGCACTTCGGCAACCCCGTGCACGAGCAGTCGCTGCTCGCTGAGGGGCAGGCCGTCGTCGCTCTGGCCAGGGACGTCGTGGCTGTGACCGGGGCGGACCGGCTGAGCTGGCTGACCACCCTGTCCAGCCAGGTCCTCACGAGCCTGGCTCCCGGCGACGGCGGGGCGGAGACCCTGCTCCTGGACGCCCAGGGACACATCATCCACGCCCTGGCAGCGGTGGATGACGGTGAGACCCTCTTCCTGGTCACCGAGGCCGGTGACGGACCGGCGCTCGCGGACTTCCTGGACTCGATGCGCTTCTTGCTGCGCGTGGAGGTGAGCCTGCGCGAGGACCTTGCCGTCCTCGGGGCGCACGGTGAGGGTGTTGGCGTCGTCGAGTCCGAGGCCTTACAGGCTGGCGGCCTGGTGGGCACGTGGCGTGACCCCTGGCCCGGTGTGGTTCCTGGCGGTACGAGCTATGACGTCGGTCTGGGTGCCCAGGGCAGGCCCTTCCGCCATCCTGGGACTGAGTACGAGGCAGGTGAGGTCCTCGTCGCGGCAGACCGGGTCCGTGCGGTCGTCACGGCCGCGAGGGGCCGTGGCCTGCGGCCAGCCGGCGTGCTGGCCTGGGAGGCCTTGCGCGTCGAGGCGGGACGGCCGAGGTGGTCGCGTGAGGTGGATGACCGCGCGATCCCCCACGAGCTGGACTGGCTGCGTACCGCGGTGCACCTGACCAAGGGCTGCTTCCCTGGCCAGGAGACCGTTGCGCGCACCCTGAACCTCGGTCGCCCGCCGCGCCGGCTGACGATCCTGCAGCTGGACGGTCTGTCGGGCGACCTGCCGGGCCCTGGGGACCGGGTGCTGATGGGTGAGCGCCCGGTCGGCACGGTGACGAGCGTCGTGCGCCACCACGACTGCGGCCCGATGGCGCTGGCCCTGCTGCGGCGGGCCGTACCGGTCGAGGCGGCGCTGACGGTTGAGGTCACTCAGCCCGTCTCGCAGGGCGAGACGAGTGAGGCTGGGCGTGGCCTGGGCGGCGGTGAGGAACCAGGGGACGGCGGTCGCGTCGTCGTCGGCCGTGTCGACGCTGCCCAGGAGCCACTGGTGAGTCCTGAGGGCAAGGCTCAGGCGAGCCCGGCTGAGCGTCCAGGGGCGGGGCTGCGCACGTCGCTCCTGCGTCGGCCAGGATCAGATCGATAGGCTGACGACGTGAGCGTTCTCAATCTTGTTGCTGAGTACTCCCAGTACGCCGTGGTGCTGGCCTGGCGGTTGTTCCAGCTCGCTGGGCTCGCGCTGGGGGCGTGGGCGCTCGTGGACACTCTTCTACAGCGCTCCGAGCACTTTGCGGCCGCGGGCAAGCGCACCAAGGGCTTCTGGATCGGTGTCAACGCGGCAGGGCTGGCCGTCGTGGCACTCATGGGATCGGCCTCGATGCTCGGGCTGCTCGGCTTCGTCGCCAACGCCGTCTACCTCACCGACGTGCGTCCTGCTCTCAACCTCTACAAGCCTGTGCGGGTGCGCGCCCAGGTCCGCCGGCCTGACAACCGTGACGGCCGTGGCCGTAGTGGCGGGAGGCGCTGATGCGGGCGGTGCTGCAGAGGGTCAACCGCGCGGCGGTGCGGGTGGCGGGCGAGGTCGTCGGTGAGATCGCCCGGCCGGGGCTCATGGTGCTTGTGGGTGCTACGCACGACGACGGTCCGGAGCAGGTCGCGACGGTGGCGCGCAAGATCGCTGAGCTGCGTCTGTTCGACGGCGAGGCGAGCGAGGGCGAGCGGGGCGGTGAGGTCTCCGTGACGGACCTGGGTGCCCCGGTTCTCGTGGTCTCCCAGTTCACCCTGTACGCGGACGTCCGCAAGGGACGGCGCCCGTCCTGGAACCAGGCCGCACCTGGTGGGGTGGCTGAGCCGCTGGTGGACGCCGTCGTCGCTGACCTGCGTGCTCGTGGCCTGGAGGTGGCCACCGGCGCCTTCGGCGAGCACATGGTCATTGACATGGAGGCCGACGGTCCGGTCACGGTCCTGGTGGAGGCGTGAGCGGGTCTGTGGCCGGTGGCCGGTGAGGAGGCCGACGGCGTGGGTCGGTGGCCGACGGTCCGGTCACGGTCCTGGTGGAGGCCTGGGTGGACTGGTCTGCCTGTCATACGCGCGGGCACCTTTCACCTTCGGGGACACTCTTGGCACTTGTGGGCACCCGCAGAACGATTCGGCGAGTGCCCACATGCCAGGAGGGGCCGCTCATGAGAGGAGCGAGCTGACCTCGTTAGTGATCCACCACACTTGACCGGGGGTGTCTCCTATTGTCCTCATTGTCCTCACTTCCCACTTTCCTGAAGAATGAATCATGAAGACGACGAAGCCTTTTGTTGTTGGAGCGGCAGCGGTGCTTCTTCTCGCCGGCGCCGCGGCCGGCGTGGCTGGTGGCGGAGTCCTGCTGCGCAAGCGTCGCGACTGAGCTCACGGGCTGCCTATAGCATTGGCGGGCGCCGCAACGCACTGACGTTGCGGCGCCGCTTCGTCGTTGTGCGGCCTCTTCACCTTCGGAGGCCTTCTTGGTCCTGTGGACACCCGTAGACCGGGCCTTCGGGTACTTCCAGCCGTGAAGGGTCTTCGGCGATCGGTGTGAGGCGCCTTGGCGAACCGGTGAGTGAAGGCATAGACCATCAGGGTTGAGTGTGGTTCGCTCAACCTCTACTCACGCCCACTGCGAACAGGGGCATGGTGCCCACTGCCTCGCGGTTAGCCTTACCAGCACGTGCCAGCGCCTTGCCTTCGACGCCGTCGGCCTCCCGGTCCCGGGAGCGACGGCCTGGGGCGACTGGGCGCACCCCGACCGAACCAGCACGTGCCGAGGAGAAGAACCAGCGATGTTCGAACGCTTTACCGACCGCGCCCGCCGCGTCGTCGTCCTGGCCCAGGACGAGGCTCGGGCGCTCAACCACAACTACATCGGCACGGAGCACCTCCTTCTCGGTCTCATCCACGAGGGCGAGGGAGTGGCCGCCAAGGCGCTGGAGTCAATGGACATCTCCCTGGACGCCGTGCGCGGCCAGGTCGTCGAGATCATCGGTGAGGGCCAGTCAGCCCCCAGCGGCCACATCCCCTTCACGCCCCGAGCCAAGAAGGTCCTGGAGCTCTCGCTGCGTGAGGCCCTGCAGCTGGGCCACAACTACATCGGTACCGAGCACATCCTCCTCGGCCTCCTGCGTGAGGGTGAGGGTGTGGCCGCCCAGGTGCTGACCAAGCTTGGAGCGGACCTGTCCACGGTGCGCCAGACCGTCATGCAGATGCTCTCGGGCTACGAGGGCAAGGAGGCGGTGACCGCCGGCGGTCCGAGTGACAAGGGCACTCCCTCCGGCTCGGCCATCCTCGACCAGTTCGGTCGTAACCTCACCGCAGCCGCCCGGGAGGGCAAGCTGGACCCGGTCATCGGGCGCCACAAGGAGATGGAACGGGTCATGCAGATCCTCTCCCGGCGTACCAAGAACAACCCGGTGCTCATCGGCGAGCCGGGCGTCGGCAAGACCGCCGTCGTCGAGGGCCTGAGCCAGGCGATCGTCCACGGCGACGTTCCCGAGACCCTGCGCGACAAGCAGCTCTACTCCCTGGACATGGGCTCGCTCGTGGCCGGCTCGCGCTACCGCGGCGACTTCGAGGAGCGGCTGAAGAAGGTCCTCAAGGAGGTGCGCACCCGCGGGGACATCATCCTGTTCATCGACGAGATCCACACCCTCGTGGGCGCCGGTGCGGCCGAGGGGGCGGTGGACGCCGCCTCGATTCTCAAGCCCATGCTCGCTCGCGGCGAGCTCCAGACCATCGGTGCCACCACCTTGGATGAGTACCGCAAGATCGAGAAGGACGCCGCGCTGGAGCGCCGCTTCCAGCCGGTGACCGTGGACCAGCCCTCGGTCGAGGAGACCATCGGTATCCTCAACGGCCTGCGTGACCGCTATGAGGCCTTCCACCGCGTCGTCATCACCGACGACGCCATCGAGGCTGCCGCCAAGCTGGCCGACCGCTACATCAACGACCGCTTCCTGCCGGACAAGGCGATCGACCTCATTGACGAGGCGGGCGCGCGCCTGCGCATCCGCCGCATGACCGCGCCGCCGGAGCTGCGTGCGATCGATGACAAGATCGCCGAGGTCAAGCGCGAGAAGGAAGCCGCGATCGACGACCAGGACTTCGAGCGCGCCGCCGCCCTGCGTGACGACGAGCGCCGCCTGGCCGAGGAGAGGCAGACCAAGGAGGCCGCCTGGAAGTCTGGCGAGGTCGAGCAGGTCGCCGAGGTCAACGAGGAGCTGGTCGCCGAGGTGCTCGCCATGTCCACCGGCATCCCGGTGGTCAAGCTGACCGAGGCTGAGTCCGCCAAGCTGCTCAACATGGAGGCTGAGCTCCACAAGCGCATCATCGGCCAGGACAAGGCCATCGAGGCGCTGTCCAAGTCGATCCGCCGCACCCGCGCAGGCCTGAAGGACCCCAAGCGTCCTGGCGGATCCTTCATCTTCGCCGGCCCGACCGGTGTGGGTAAGACCGAGCTGGCCAAGGCCCTGGCGGAGTTCCTCTTCGACGACGAGGACGCCCTCATCCAGCTCGACATGTCCGAGTTCGCTGAGAAGCACACGGTCTCCCGCCTCTTCGGCGCCCCTCCGGGCTACGTCGGCTACGACGAGGGTGGACAGCTCACTGAGAAGGTGCGTCGTCGTCCCTTCTCCGTGGTCCTGTTCGACGAGGTCGAGAAGGCCCACCCGGACATCTTCAACTCGCTGCTGCAGATCCTGGAGGACGGTCACCTCACCGACGCCCAGGGCCGAGTGGTCGACTTCAAGAACACGGTCATCATCATGACCACCAACCTCGGCTCGAAGGACATCGGCAAGGCCGTGGCCACCGGCTTCCAGTCCACTGAGGGCGGGACCATGGAGTACGAGGAGATGAAGGCCCACGTCAACCGTGAGCTCAAGTCCCAGTTCCGTCCTGAGTTCCTCAACCGCGTGGACGACCTCATCGTCTTCCCGCAGCTGACCAAGGCCGAGGTCCGCCAGATCGTCGACCTCATGATCGCCCGCCTGGATCGGCGCCTGGTGGAGCAGGAGATGACGATCGAGCTGACCGACGCCGCCAAGGACCTGCTCGCTGAGCGCGGCTTCGACCCGGTTCTCGGTGCGCGTCCGCTGCGTCGCGCCATCCAGCGCGACATCGAGGACGCCCTGAGCGAGAAGATCCTCTTCGGTGAGATCGAGCGCGGCCAGAAGGTCGTCGTCGACGCCGAGGGGGAGGGGCTCCTGGGTGAGTTCACCTTCCGCGGTGAGCCCTGGGACCCCAAGATCGGCTCTGACCCGTTGAGCGCTGAGGTGGCTTCCGAGCAGGACGCGGCGCGTGCGGTCGGTGACGCCGAGGGCTCGGTCGTGGTCGAGGCTGAGGCGAGCGCTGCGGTTGACGCCGAGCCGGGCGCCGAGCCGGGAGCCGAGCTGCGCAGCGCCTGAGGACGGTACAGCTCACGCAGTCTCCTCGGAGGCGACGACGGACCGGCTGGTCTGGCACTCTCTCGCCGGACCGCCCGGTCCGTCGTCGTCCCCGGGCGGAAGGACCTGCGTGGAGACCGTCCCCTGCCGGCGTCCTGCCGGCCTGGGGCGAGGCTCGATCGTGGCAGGCGGAGGCACACCGGTCTGGGAGCCGCCTGGACGTCAGCAGGGCCACAGCGTCGTGAAGTGACACACCTGCTCGGATGTCGTTGCGATGTCAATGTTACGATTGACGGCGATTCGGAGTTTCGTCTGATGAGTGACTGGCGTGCGGCGCCCTGCCTCGGTGTGCCCCGCTGCTCTCTCAGATGGTCCCACTCCCCCACAGTCCCGAGCCCGCCTGTCCACTGGTGCTGGTCGTCAGGACTGCTGCCTGAGGTGCTGGACCCTCCGAGGTGCCGCTAGCTGCGGCGCCGACTCGCAGCGGCCCTGACCCGAGGGGCCGCGTCAGGATCGGAAGCAGCGTGGACAAGACCACACCTTCGTCCGTCACGACGGACACCCGTGCCGACCGGGCACGAAGCAAGGCTGACAAGAAGGCCGCGAGGAACCAGCACAAGAGCGAGACCGCTGAGCGTAAGGCGGCGATTCGCGCCGAGCGCCGTCGCCTGAGGCAGCTGCGTCAGCGTCGTCGGCTGCGCGTCGACGACGTGACGGTGGTCGAGGAGCCAGCTCTGAAGAAGGCCATCCTCGGCTCGGTGGTCGGCAACCTCATGGAGTGGTACGACGTCGGCGTCTACGGCTACGTCGCCGTGATCCTGGGAAAGGTCTTCCTGCCCGACGTCGACGGCCACGTCCAGAACCTCTTCTCGCTCGGTGTCTTCGCGGTCACCTTCATCGCCCGTCCGCTGGGCGGGGTGATCCTGGGGCAGCTCGGTGACCGCCTGGGCCGCAAGGAGGTCCTGGCGTACACCCTGCTCATGATGGCCGCGGCCACCTTCCTTATCGGCGTGCTGCCGACCTACGCGGCTGCCGGTGTCATCGCCCCGATCCTGCTCATCTGCCTCAAGCTGGTCCAGGGCTTCTCCACCGGTGGTGAGTACGCCGGTGCCACGACCTTCATCACCGAGTACGCCCCTGACAAGAAGCGTGGCTTCTACGCCTCGCTGCTGGACTGGGGCTCCTACATGGGCTTCGCGGCCGGTGCGGCCGTGGTCTCGGTGCTGCAGCTGACACTGAGCGAGGACTTCATGCAGTCCTGGGGCTGGCGCTTCCCCTTCATGGCGGCGCTGCCCCTGGGCCTGATCGCCTTGTACTTCCGTAGCCACATCGAGGACACCCCTGCCTTCGTCGAGGCCCAGTCCTCCCAGGACGAGGACGCGGACGAGGACTCCGCACCGCGCTCCGGCTCCGTGGGAGACGTCGAGGCCGCGATCCAGGCCACCGACGAGGGTCCCAAGGGGGTGCGGGCGCTGGTGGTGGCGTACCGCCGTGAGCTGGCGACCGCCTTCGTGCTGGTCGCAGCAGCCAACACGGTGGCCTACGCTCTGACCTCCTACATGCCGACCTACCTGACGACGACGCTCCACTACGACGCCGTCCACGGCAACCTGCTGACCCTGCCGGTGCTGGTCCTCCTGGCCTTTAGCGTGCCAGTGGCCGGCTGGCTGTCTGACCGTCTGGGGCGCCGCGCGATCCTGTTCAGCGGCGCGGCCGCCGCGGTGGTCCTGGCCGTGCCGGCCTTCATGCTCATGGCCCACGGTGAAGTCTGGTCGACCCTGCTGGGCCTGGCCATGCTCGCTCTGCCGGTGGCCCTGTACGTCGGCAACCAGGCCTCGTCCCTGCCCGCCCTGTTCCCCACCTCCTCCCGCTACGGTGCGATGGGTATCGCCTACAACGCCGCTGTGGCGATCTTCGGTGGTACCGCAGGCTTCATCATGGAAGCCCTTGTCGCGGTCACCGGTAGCGCGCTGGCCCCGGCCTTCTGGGTGATCGCGACCTCGGTGGCCGGCTTCATCGCCGTGACCCAGATGCCTGAGTCCGCGCGTCAGCCGCTGCCGGGCTCCATGCCCTCGGTGGCCAGCCAGGAGGAGGCGATTGAGCTGGTCGAGACCCAGGAGGAGAACCCTGACCTGGACGTGGCCGAGATGTTCGCCCAGGCCCCGGTCCACCTGCTGGACCAGGAGCCCACGGCGCAGGAGGCGCGTGCCGAGGTCGAGGTGGCTCTGGCCGCCGAGCAGGAGGTCCGTGAGGAGCTCGCCCGGGCCCAGCGGGCGACCCAGGCTGCTCGCGACGCGGTCGTCGCCGCTGAGCAGCGCGAGCGTGAGCAGGACGAGGAACGGGACGACGCGGAGGACGAGGCGTGAGCCCGACGGAGCAGGAGACCGCGCGCAGGCGCGAGCGGGAGGCGGCCAGGCGTGCTGAGCGTCAGGCGGAGAAGGCCGAGCGCGCCGCGGCCCGCGCCGAGCGCAAGGCGGAGAAGATCCAGCGCGAGCAGCGCAGGCTCGCCTTCATGCGTCGTCGTCGCCGTCTGCGTGCCGATGACGTGACGGTGGTTGAGGAGTCGGCGCTGCGCAAGGCCATCCTCGGCTCGGTGGTCGGCAACATCATGGAGTGGTACGACGTCGGCGTCTACGCCTACGTCGCGGTCCTCGTGGGCCAGGCCTTCCTGCCCGCGGCCTCGGACACCACTCAGAACCTCTTCTCGCTCGGTGTCTTTGCTGTCACCTTCATCGCCCGTCCGCTGGGCGGGGTGATCCTGGGGCAGCTCGGTGACCGCCTGGGTCGCAAGGAGGTCCTGGCCTTCACCCTGATGATGATGGCCGTAGCGACCTTTGGCATCGGTGTGCTGCCGCCCGCCTCGGTGCTGGGCGTCTGGGCGCCGATCCTGCTCATCTGCCTCAAGCTGGTCCAGGGCTTCTCCACCGGTGGTGAGTACGCCGGTGCCACGACCTTCGTCACCGAGTACGCCCCTGACAAGAAGCGTGGCTTCTACGCCTCGCTGCTGGACTGGGGCTCCTACATGGGTAACGCCCTGGGCGCTGGCTTCGTCACCGTCCTCATGCTCACCCTGCCTGATGACGTCATGGCGACCTGGGGCTGGCGCATCCCCTTCCTGGTGGCCCTGCCGATGGGTGCCGTCGCCCTCTACCTGCGCTCGCGTATCGAGGACACTCCGGCCTTCCGTGAGGCGCAGGCGGAGAACGACGACGAGGAGCCCGCTGACCTGGCGGCCGCCGAGACCGACATCATGAGGCCGGAGGAGGGTCCGCTGGGCCTGAAGGACATGGTGCGTACCTACTGGCGTGAGCTGACGACGGCGGTGGTGCTGGTGGCCGGTGCCAACACGGTGGGCTACGCGCTCACCTCCTACATGCCGACCTACCTCACCACGACGCTGGGGTACGACGAGGTCCACGGCCCGCTGCTCACGCTTCCGGTCCTCGTGCTCGTGGCCTTCCTGGTCCCGGCAGTGGGGTACTGCTCCGACCACGTGGGACGCAAGCCGGTGCTCTTCTCTGCCGCGATCTCAGCCGTGGTCCTGGTGGTCCCGGCCTTCATGCTGATGGAGCACGGTCAGGTGTGGTCCACTCTGCTGGGGCTGGTGCTGCTGGCCTACCCGGTGGCGGCCTACGTCGGCAACCTGGCGGCCTCCCTGCCGGCGATCTTCCCGACGGCCTCGCGCTACGGCGGTATGGGGATCTCCTACAACTTCGCGGTCGCCGTCTTCGGTGGTACCGCGGCCTTCATCATGGAGGCGCTGGTGACCGCCACCGGTAGCGCGCTGGCCCCGGCCTTCTGGATCATGGCGACCTCGCTGGCTGCCTTCGGTGCGCTGTTCGCGCTGCCGGAGACCGCCCGGCGTCCGCTGCCGGGCTCGATGCCTGCGGTGGCCAGCCAGGAGGAGGCGATCGAGCTGGTCGAGACCCAGGAGGAGAACCCTGACCTGGACGTGGCCGAGATGTTCGCCCAGGCCCCGGTCCACCTGCTGGACCAGGACCCGACGCCGGAGGAGGCGCGTGCCGAGGTCGAGGTGGCTCTGGCCGCCGAGCAGGAGGCACGTGAGCAGCTGGCACAGGCTCAGCGAGCGACCCAGGCCGCGCGAGAGGCCGTCGTCGCGGCTGAGGAGCGCGCGGCGGAGGACTGACCTCCGCCCTCTCTCCCTGACGGGTGTGCAGCGACGCCGTCGGGTGTGCAGTCCTCGGTTGTACACCCGACGGCGTCGCTGCACACCTGTCGCCATGAGGTGGGCGAGACTGACAAATGACTGGTTTGGTTCTAGGACCTCAGTCACACTAGAGTGTGTGTGGCGGCGCACAGTCGCGCCGCCGTGTCCCATGAACGATCACGGCTGTCCGTGACTGCACGAGAACTGAAAGAGGCGACGATGCCCAAGTACGTGTACCGCTTTAGCGAGGGCGACAAGGACCAGAAGGACCTCCTGGGCGGCAAGGGGGCCAACCTCGCTGAGATGACCCGTCTGGGGCTTCCTGTCCCCCCGGGCTTCACCATCACCACCGACGCCTGCCGTGCCTATCTCGCTGACGGAACCGTCCCCGACGAGCTGGCCGTCCAGGTCACCACCGCCCTGCGTGAGGTCGAGGAAGAGCTGGGCCGTGAGCTCGGCGCCCCTGAGGACCCGCTGCTCGTCTCGGTGCGCTCGGGCGCCAAGTTCTCCATGCCCGGCATGATGGAGACCGTCCTCAACATCGGCCTCAACGACAAGTCGGTGCTGGGCCTGGCCGAGGTCTCCTCGGACGCCCGCTTCGCGTGGGACTCCTACCGGCGCCTGATCCAGATGTTCGGTAAGACGGTCCTGGACGTCGACGGCGACCACTTCTCCGAGCGGCTGGACGCCAAGAAGGCCGAGCACGGGGTCAGCCTCGACTACGAGCTCGACGTCGACGCCCTCAAGGAGCTCGTCGCCGAGTACAAGGCCGTGGTCCTGGAGCACGCCGGGATCGAGTTCCCCCAGGACCCGCGCGCCCAGCTGGACATGGCTACCGAGGCTGTCTTCCGCTCCTGGAACACCGAGCGGGCCCACATCTACCGCCGCCGCGAGAAGATCCCCCACGACCTGGGCACGGCAGTCAACGTGTGCACCATGGTCTTCGGCAACATGGGGGAGACCTCTGGAACGGGTGTGTGCTTCACCCGCGACCCCTCCAGCGGTCGCACTGGTGTCTACGGTGACTACCTGGTCAACGCCCAGGGTGAGGACGTCGTCGCCGGTATCCGCAACACCCTGTCCCTGGCGGACCTGAAGACCCTGGACCGCACCAGCTACGACGAGCTGCGCAGCGCCATGCGTCGTCTGGAGACCCACTACCGTGACCTGTGCGACATCGAGTTCACGATCGAGCGCGGCAAGCTCTGGCTCCTGCAGACCCGTGTGGGCAAGCGCACCGCGGCCGCAGCCTTCCGGGTGGCCACCCAGCTGGTGGACGAGAAGCTCATCACTATGGACGAGGCCCTCACCCGCGTCACCGGGGACCAGCTGACCCAGCTCATGTTCCCCCAGTTCGAGTACACCGGGGACCGCGAGGTGCTCACCCGTGCCATGCCTGCCTCGCCGGGCGCCGCCGTGGGCCACATCGCCTTCGATAACGCCGAGGCCATCGCCCGCACCGAGGCCGGTGAGTCCGTCATCCTGGTGCGTCGTGAGACCAACCCGGACGACCTTCCCGGCATGGTCGTGGCTGCCGGCGTGCTCACCGCGCGCGGTGGCAAGACCTCCCACGCCGCCGTCGTCGCCCGTGGCATGGGCAAGACCTGCGTGTGCGGCGCGGACCAGCTGGAGGTCGACGCCGCTGCCCGCACCGTGCGCGTGGCTGGGCGTGAGGACCTGGTGCTCACCTCCGAGGACGTCATCGCCATCGACGGCCAGACCGGTGAGGTCTTCCTCGGCGAGGTACCGGTCTCTGACTCCCCGGTCATGACCTACCTGCGCCGTGGCCTGGAGGAGGCGCTCGATGTGGCCGGCAACGTGGACACCCGCGAGCTCGTCACCAGCGTCGACCGCCTCATGCGCCACGCGGACAAGGTGCGCCGTCTGCAGGTGCGTGCCAACGCTGACACTCCCGACGACGCCCGCCACGCCATCCACCGTGGCGCCGAGGGCGTGGGCCTGTGCCGTACCGAGCACATGTTCCTCGGCAAGCGCAAGCAGCTCGTCCAGAACCTCATCCTGGCCTCCAACGAGGAGGAGCGCGAGAACGCGCTGGCTGCCCTCCTGCCGCTGCAGAAGGGCGACTTCATCCAGATGTTCGAGACGATGAACGGCAGGCCGATGACGGTGCGCCTCATCGACCCGCCGCTGCACGAGTTCCTCCCCGACCTCACCGAGCTCAGCGTCAAGGTGGCCCTGGACCGCGAGCGCGGCACCCTGGACCCGGCTGACGAGGAGCTGCTCGCCGTCGTGCGGCGCAGCCACGAGGCCAACCCGATGCTGGGTCTGCGAGGTGTGCGTCTGCTGCTGACCATGCCGGGTCTCATCGAGCTGCAGGTCCGTGCTATCGCTGAGGCGGCGGTCGAGCGGCTCAAGGCCGGCGGGGACCCGCACCCGGAGATCATGATCCCGCTGGTGGGGTCGGTGCGTGAGCTCCAGATCGCGCGTGAGCGTGTCGAGGCTGTCCTGCGGAAGGTCTCGGGCGAGTCCGGCTACAAGCTGGACTTCCCGATCGGCTGCATGATCGAGCTGCCGCGCGCTGCGGTGAGTGCCGATACCATCGCGGAGGAGGCGGACTTCTTCTCCTTCGGCACCAATGACCTGACCCAGACGACGTGGGGCTTCTCCCGCGACGACGTCGAGAGCGTCTTCTTCAAGGAGTACCTGGACTACGGCGTCTTCGGGGTCTCCCCCTTCGAGACCGTGGACGAGCGGGGTGTGGGCCGGATGGTGCGTCTGGGCGTGGAGCACGGCCGCGCCACGAAGCCGGACCTGAAGATGGGCGTGTGTGGTGAGCACGGTGGTGACCCCGAGTCCATCGACTTCTTCCACCGCATGGGTCTGAGCTATGTCTCCTGCTCTCCCTTCCGCGTGCCTGTGGCCCGTCTGGAGGCTGGGCGCTCGGCGATCTTCTACCCGGAGTCCGAGGAGGCCTGAGGCTGGGGGCGAGGCTCAGGTCGCAGGCTTGGGCCTCGGCCTGACGTGGTCGTGCGGTCCCTGGTACCCGAGACGTCTCGGGTACCAGGGACCGTCTGCTGTCTGGTGGGGTCCGTGTCACAATCGGCGCATAAGTGTCCCTGAGAAGCCTCGTAGCCCTGGGCGGACGGTCTCGTCAGGCGTCCAGGACGTGGCGGGCCTGGCTCGTGCCCTGCGCCGGGCGATCGGTGCCGTGGTGGTGGGGCAGGACGAGGCGGTGGACACGGCTGTCGCCGTCTTCCTGGCCGGGGGCCATCTTCCTCATTGAGGACGTGCCGGGACTGGGCACGACCACGCTTGCCCTGGCGCTGGCCCGTTGCCTGGACCTGGAGGTCTGTCGTGTCCAGTTCACCGCTGACCTGCTGCCTGCCGACATCACGGGCGTCAGCGTGTACGACCAGGCGACTGGTGAGTTCCGTTTCCACCCCGGTCCGGTCTTCTCCGGCGTCGTCATCGCCGACGAGATCAACCGTGCCACGCCGCGTACCCAGTCCGCCCTGCTGGAGGCGATGGGGAGGGGCGTGTCAGTGTCGAGGGACGTACCCTGCCCCTGCCCGACCCCTTCATCGTCGTGGCGACCCAGAACCCGCTGGATATGGAGGGGACCTACCCGCTGCCGGAGGCCCAGCGTGACCGCTTCATGGCGCGGATGTCGATGGGGTACCCGGACCCGGGGCACGAGACCGAGATGCTGCTGGCCCGGGGCGGCAGTGACCCGCTGACCGCTGTGGTTCCTGTGGCGAGCCGTCGGTCGGTCGTGCAGGCTCGTCAGGCCGTCGCCGGGCTGCTCGCGGCGCTGGCCAGGCAGCAGCAGGCCTCAAGCACCGGCCGGGGCCGGCTGGCCGCACGCTACCCGGCGCGCTACGTCGTCGAGCTGACCCGGGCTACGCGCCGTGATCCCGATCTCGCGCTGGGAGCCAGCCCGCGTGCGGGGCTGGCCCTGCTCGCTCTGGCGCGGGCGCGGGCGGCTATGGCGGGACGTGGCTTCGTGACTCCTGACGACGTCGCCCAGATGGCCCCGGCGGCGCTGGCCCACCGCCTGGTTCCGGCTGGACGTCACGCCTCTGCGACGCAGGCGCGCCTGGCCTGTGCACAGGTGCTCGCGCGGCTGCGCCGTGACCTGGGGCGGGTGCGCCGGGACCTGGCGCAGGCTGTCTCTCCCCGCCGCCGTCGGCTCGCGGTCCTGGTACCGGCCAGCCTGCTGCCAGGGTCGGTACGCAGCCTGCGGCTGTGATCCTTCCCTCCCGTCCCGGGGCGTGGTCCGCCCTGCTCTCACGTGTGGGTGGCAGGGTTGCGCGCCGTGCGCCGCGGACGTGGTCAGCCAGGAGCACGGGCGGGTCGAGGCAGCGTCGGAGGACCTCTCAGACGGGCGTGAGAGGATAACCGCTGCCAGGCCGGCGCCGACGGACACGGCTGCGGTCAGGCGCTGGCGCGGGTGAGGAAAGGGCAGGACTGCAATGACGTTCCTTCAGCTGACACAGGGCCGGCTTGAGGCCGTGAGCATCGGCAGCGCGGCGGACGAGGAGGCTCAGGCTGCGGCCCTGGCGGCTGTGCGCGGTCAGCTGGTGGACGTGCTGGGACGCCCGTTGCTGCCCCTGGAGTGGACCGAGGTGGACCACGGTCATGCCCTGACGGCCCTGGACCCCTCGGGCCAGGTGGTCACGGTGGAGGTCGTGCGCTCGCTGTCTCCCGCCGGGCTGCTCGCGGCGCTGGCCAGGCAGCAGCAGGCCTCAAGCACCGGCCGGGGCCGGCTGGCGGCACGCTACCCGGGTGGCGCGGCGGCGTTCTCCCAGGACTGGAACGAGTTCCGTCAGGCTCTGCCGGTCCACGCCGAGGCCGGACCGGGCCTGATCGTCCTGACGACCGCGGTGTCTGCCGACGTGCACGCGGGAGCCTCCTTGCTGGGCGACTCCGGGATCGAGGTGCACCTGGTCGACGTGCGGGTCCTGGAGGAGGCTGGTGGCGGGACCCGGCTGCTGGTGGGGATCGAGCAGCTGCGTACCAGCACCGTGGGCAGCGGGGCGCCGCTCTTGGTGGCCCGGGCGCCTCGACGTCGTACCTGCGCACTCGCGGTGACGGACGCGGAGACTGCCAGCCCTGTGACCGTACCGGCCGCACCAGCGACGCTTCCTGCCGGTGACCCGCGCCGGGCGGCGCTTCTGGCTTCTGCGCCGACTGCGCCCTCGGGTCTGACGGCGCTCACCGGTCCCACTGCGCCCTCAGCCCCGAGCCCGGCGCAGGAGGACGAGCCCGCAGGGGCTCTCGCCACCTCCCTCGCCGCAGCGAGGCCGGAGGAGTCACGTACCGGGGCCAGCCACCGCTCGGCAGCACCGGTTCTTGGCGCCGAGCCGACCGTTGCGGCAGGCGAGGCGGCCGCCCGCGCCCTGGCCCAGGTTGCGGCCGCCGTCCCGGCACCAGCCCGCCTGGTGTGGCGCAGCCTGCGCCGGGGCATCAGCCACGAGGCGGTGCTGGAGCCGGAGGGACGGATCAGGGTCGCCGACGGCCGCGTCTTCACCGACCCGAGCCTGGCTGCCAGCACGGTCCAGCACACCCAGGACGTGGACGGCTGGCGCGTGTGGCGAGTGGGCCAGGGCGGGCCGCGCCTGGGCAGCTTCCTGGCGTCACCGACCGACGTGCGGCAGGGCTGAGCGCCGCCGGCCGGATCGTCCGTGGTCTGGCCGGGCGCTAGGCCTCGGCCAGGAAGTCCCGCAGGACGCGGTCCATCTGCTCGGACTCGATGAGGAAGCCGTCGTGCCCGTGGAGCGAGGAGATCGTCTCGCGGCGGGCGCCCGGGATGCATCGCTCCAGCTGCTCTGCCTGGTCCGGGAGAAAGAGGCGGTCGGAGTCGACGTCGACCACGAGCGTACGGGCGGTGACCTGCCCCAGGGCCTTCTCGGTGCCGCCGCGGCCGGTGCCGACGTCGTGGACCATCATCGAGTGGGTGACGATGAGGTAGCTGTTGGCGTCGAAGCGTGCCAGCAGCTTGCCGGCGTGGTAGTCGAGGTAGGACTCGATCTGGTAGCGCCCGCCCACAGCCGGGTCCTCCTGGCCCTGGTGGGCGCGTCCGAAGCGTGCGTCGAGCTCTGCGGCGCTGCGGTAGGTCGTGTGCGCGATCGCCCGAGCCAGACCCAGGCCCTGGACCGGTCCGACGGGGTGGGAGTAGTAGTCGCCGTCGAAGAAGTAGGGGTCTGCGACGATCGCCAGCTCCTGCAGGTGGCACCAGGCGAGCTGGTCGGCCGTCGTCGAGGCGCCGGTGGCGACCAGCGCCAGGTTGCGCACCCGGTCGGGGTGGCTCGCGGCCCACTCGATGGCGCGGTGCCCGCCGAGCGAGGCGCCCAGTACGAGGTGAAAGGTCTCAATACCCAGGGCGTTGGCGAGTCGGGTCTCGGCCTCGACCTGGTCGCGGGTGGTCAGCCACGGGAAGCGCGAGCCCCAGGGGCGTCCGTCCGGGGCGGTGGAGGAAGGGCCGGTCGAGCCCTGGCACCCGCCCAGGATGTTGGCGGCGACGACGAAGTAGCGCTCGGTGTCGATCGCGCGTCCGGGCCCGACCAGCTCTGACCACCAGCCAGGGCTCGGGTGGCCGGGTCCGACCTCCCCGGTGACGTGGGAGTCCCCGGTCAGGGCGTGCAGGACGAGAACGGCGTTGTCGCGCTGGGGACTCAGCTGTCCCCAGGTCTCGAAGGCCAGCACGGTGCCGGGAAGGACCTCGCCGCACTCCAGCGGCAGGTCACCGATCTCGACGAAGTGGCGTTGACCGGGGTCGTCGCCGGGACGCCAGGCGCCGGTGGGGGAGCCGGCACGGCGCTCGACCAGCTTGGCTGAGGCCGAGCCGACCCCGGGCCAGGGGGACCAGGCTGCCTGCGAGGGGTGGGTAGGGACAGGGGTGTGCTCAGTCATTGTTCGTCCTTGCGACCTTGCGGGACGACGGCGTGTCCTGCGGGCCTGTACCGGGCCTGGCGCCGTCCTCCTCGTGCGGCATGAGGGGGAGCCGGGTCAGCGGCGACGCGCGCGAGGGCCGAGGTCCGTGGGACCGGTCGCCGACCGAGCGCCTCGGGCTCGGCTGGCGTAGGACGGCGGCGCGCGCGTCAGCGAGGCATTCGACGGCGCATTCGGCTCGCGAGAATGAGCATGGCGCGACCATAGCGCGCGAGCCGGTCTGCGAGGCAAACCGGGCTCACAGGGTGGAAATGACACCGATGTCGTGCGCTAACTCACAAAGTGTGTGTAGTGGCGGCATTCTGCGGCAGAGAGTGAGGAGCCCGGGCGTGCGGGGCTCCTGGGGCGCCTGTGAATCCAGTTGTTTATGTGTCAGAAAGTGCGCCGAGTGACTACTGTGTCCAGAGACCTCGGTGCGCTCGTCAAGCAGGCGCGCCGCATGACGACGGAGGACCTGTGAGTCGTATCCCTAGCCCCCGCCTGCGCTCGCGTCAGGGCGCAGGTCTGCGCGGCCACCTCATGCGTACCTCGGCAACGACGGCGGGCCTCGCGCTGGTCGCCTCCCTGCTCGTGCCCGGCGCCCTGGCGGACCCGGTCTCCCAGGGCGACATCGACCGCTCCAAGTCGGCTGAGGCCACGACCTCCGCCTCGATCGCGGACCTGGAGACCCAGCTCGCCCGGCTCAGCGCCGACTCCGACGTCGCCTCCGTCAACGCCCAGGCCGCCAACGAGGACTACCTCCAGGCCAAGGCGGACCTGGACACGGCGACCACCGAGGCTGACCAGGCGCAGAAGAGCGCTGACGAGGCTGCGGCCAAGACTGCCGCCGCGCGTGGCGAGCTCGGCGCCGCCGTCGTCCAGACCTACCAGGAGGGCGGGGACGCTCTCAGCGCGCTCAAGCCCTACCTCACCAGCGAGTCCCTGGCTGACCTCGCTGACGCCGACGTGGCTCTGACCCGTGCGGGAGAGAAGGCTGACGCCCAGGTGCAGTCCGTCGAGGCTCTCCAGGCCGTGGCGGAGACGATGCAGGGCATCGCCGACCAGAAGCAGGGTGAGAAGCAGGCTGCGGCTGACACTGCCGCCAGTGCCAAGGCGTCGGCGGACTCGGCGGCCAGCGCCGCGGCCAGCGCGGTGTCCTCGGCGCAGACCAGGCGTCAGGGGCTGATCGCCCAGCTCGCTGCCCAGCGCAACACCACGGTGGAGCTGGAGACCCAGTACCAGGAGCAGCTTGACGCTCAGCGCAAGGCGGCTGAGGAGGCTGCGGCCAAGGCTGCCGCGGAGAAGGCGGCGCAGGAGGCGGCCGCCCAGCAGGCGGCTGCCCAGGCTCAGGCGGCTGCTCAGGCGCAGGCCCAGCAGCAGGCTGCCGCCCAGGCTGCGGCTCAGCAGCAGGCGGTGGCGCAGCCCCAGGCCCCGGCTCCCAGCGCCCCGGTGGCCTCCTCAGGGCGTGGTGCCTCGGCGGTGGCAGCGGCCAAGACCTTCCTGGGAGTCCCCTACGTGTGGGGTGGCGAGTCCTACAACGGCGTGGACTGTTCCGGGCTGGCCATGCTCTCCTACCGGCAGGTCGGCGTGAGCCTCTACCACTCCTCGCGCGTCCAGTACGGTCAGGGCGCCAAGGTGCCGCTGTCTGAGATGCAGCCGGGGGACCTCATCTTCTGGTCCCAGAACGGCACGCAGCCCAGCATCTACCACGTGGCGATGTACGTGGGTGACGGTCAGATGATCGAGGCCCCGAACTTCAACATGGTGGTGCGTATCACACCAGTGCGTTACAGCAAGATCATGCCCTACGCCGTGCGTCCCTGACAGGCGTGCCGGCCAGGCGTCACCGTGACGCGGGGGCGGGGCTCACGAACGATCGTGAGCCCCGCCCCGGTGTGTTCTGTGGTGCTGCGCTGCTGGCTGCCTGACGGTGCGCTAGCAGCAGGCAGCCTCAGTGACCCTCGCGCGCCACGCGCTCGGCCTCTCGCTCGTAGGAGCGGCGGATCTCGTCCTCGGCCTCCTCGCGGCCGACCCAGTGGGCGCCCTCAACGCTCTTACCGGGCTCCAGGTCCTTGTAGACCTCGAAGAAGTGCTGGATCTCCAGGCGGTGGAACTCGCTGACGTCCTCGATGTCCGTACGCCAGGAAGCGCGCTGGTCAGCGCTGGGCACGCACAGGACCTTGTCGTCGCCGCCCTTCTCATCACGCATGCGGAACATGCCCAGGGCGCGGCAGCGGATGAGGCAGCCGGGGAAGGTGGGCTCCTCCAGGAGCACCAGCGCGTCCAGCGGGTCACCGTCCTCACCCAGGGTGTTGTCGATGAATCCGTAGTCATCGGGGTAGCGGGTTGAGGTAAAGAGCATGCGGTCGAGCTTGATGCGGCCGGTTTCGTGGTCTACCTCGTACTTGTTGCGGTTTCCCTTGGGGATCTCGATCGTGACGTCGAACTCCACGAGTGCCTCCCAGCTGTTGTCCGGTGCTTGCCGATGAGGAACGGCGAGCGGGCCGCTCCGGGACGGGCGGCTTCAATGGCACTAGTGTGGCTCACGACGCCGCCTGAGGGTGGGATCCTGTCACACGACCTGGTCTCGGCGGGAATCCAGACCTGTCTCATGACGTGGAGGACCAGTGCGCAAGGCCACCATCGCAGCCCTGACCGCAGCGACGTTCCTCGTCGCCGGGGGCTACTACGGACTGGCCGACGCCCTTGACGTCGTGCCTGGGCCGCTGACCGTCGCGCCGGTGACTCACGAGCTCCAGCCCTTCCCCACGATCACCTCGGCCACTCCCGCCGCTCAGGCTGCCGCAGGCCTGGACGACGGCGCTGCCGTGCCCGAGGCCACGGTGCTGGCCGGCTACGCCCAGGCGCTGGCCGCCGACGCGCTGGTGGGGACCGCGACGACGGGGGTGTCGGTGATCGACGTCGTCACCGGACAGACACTGGTGGACCACGGCGCCTCGAGCGCCCTGACCCCGGCCTCGTCCAACAAGCTGCTCACGGCATGGGCGAGCCTGTCTGAGCTGGGTGCCGGCCACCGCATGACCACGCAGGCCACCTTCCAGGACGGCACGCTCACGCTGGTGGGCGGTGGGGACGTCCTGCTGGCGGCTGACCAGGGGGACCCGGACTCCGTCGTCGGCCACGCGGGACTGGGCGACCTGGCTCGTGCGGCCGCCGCCAGGCTGGCAGACCAGGGGGTGACAAGCGTCAGGCTCGCCCTGGACGACACGCTCTTCACCGGGGCCACCTTCTCCCCGGACTGGGAGGCCGGCAACGAGGCGTGGGTCGCCCCCGTCCAGCCGCTCATGGTTGACGTCACCTCCTACGGTGGTGCGACCCCGTACCCGCAGGACCCCGCGCTGGAGGCGGCACAGGCCTTTGCCGCGGCGCTGACGCAGGCGGGCGTCACCGTCGAGGGGGACGTCACCCGCGACCGCGCTCCTGAGGGGGCTGAGGTCGTCGCCTCGGTGGAGTCCGCGCCTCTGTCAGAGATCCTGGCCGTCTCGCTCAAGGCCTCGGACAACGCGATGACGGAGGTCGAGGGGCGGGTGCTCGCGGCCGCCACCGGCCACGAGGCCAGCTTCACCGGAGCCACGCAGGCCGTGCTGGAGCGCCTCAAGGCGGACGGCTTCGACGTCTCGGACGTCACCATGCTCGACTGCTCAGGACTGGCGCGCGGGGACAAGGTGCCCGCCCGCCTGCTCGCCCAGATCGTGGCCAGGGCCGCTGGCCAGGACGGAGGGACCGTCGGTCGCTCGCTCATCACCGCACTGCCGGTGGCCGGCCTGGACGGTACGCTGCACGACCGTCTCACCCAGGGGGCGGCGACCGGGACGGTCCGGGCCAAGACCGGCTCGCTGGACGAGACCGCCTCCTTGACGGGCACCGTGGTCACCCGCGACGGCAGGATGCTCGCCTTCTCCGTCATCGTCGACGGCTTCGAGACCGGCGGACTGTACTCCGCGCGCGTGGCGCTGGACCGGGACCTGGTGACCCCGATGGCGGACTGCGGCTGCCAGGGCTGAGGCCGGGCACGCAGGACAGACGCCTCCGCCTGACGCAGACGGCAGGTGGGCCGGCAGCGTTCGCGCCTGCGCCGTCGTCGTGACAGACTCGTCCTGCGGTTTTCTTTTCCTATCGTCTCGATCCGCACGGAGGGTGAAGGTGGACGCCACTGACATGGGTCACGACCTGGCGCAGGTTCTCGTCTCGCAGGAGGAGATCGCCCAGCGCCTCGACGAGATGGCCGCTCAGATCGACGCTGACTACGAGGGCAAGGACCTGCTCCTCGTGGGGGTGCTCAAGGGGGCGGTCTACGTCATGGCGGACCTGTCCCGGCGCCTGCACCGCAGCGCCCCGATGGACTGGATGGCAGTGTCCTCCTACGGCTCAGGGACCAAGTCCTCGGGCGTGGTGCGTATCCTGAAGGACCTGGACGCGGACCTGACCGGGCGCCACGTCCTCATCGTCGAGGACATCATCGACTCCGGGCTCACCCTGTCCTGGCTCGTGGGCAACCTCTCCAGCCGCGGGGCGGCCAGCGTGGAGATCGCCACCCTCCTGCGCAAGCCCGAGGCGGCCAAGGTCGAGGTGGACGTGAAGTACGTCGGCTTCGACATCCCCACCGAGTTCGTCGTCGGATACGGCCTGGACTACGCCGAGCGCTACCGCAACCTGCCGTTCATCGGCACCCTGCGTCCTGAGGTCTACGGGGGCTGAGAGCGTGCGTAGCGAGATCGTCAACCAGCCCTACGCCGAGCAGCAGCCGACCCAGCGCTGGACGCTGTAGCCGAGCAAGATGCCGCGGGTGCTCATAGGCCCCGGCTTCGTCGCCGTCCAGCCCTCGCAGGGCCAGCCCGTCGTGACCGCCAGCGAGGAGCGAGCTCGGAGGGCGTCGGCACTGGTCGCCCGCCGGACCGGTCTGCACGCCTGAGGCGAACGGACGCCCTGCCTCGTGGTGCGTGCACGAGGTTGTCGGATACCGTCGGGTGATCACACGCGCGAAGGGAACACACCTCGATGAGCGACACTGGTCAGCCCGGCGGCAGCCGCTCGGTGGACACCAAGGACAAGAAGGGCTCCTCGCCCTTAGGGCACGGCCCCAAGCGGGGCAGGGGCGGCAGGTCACGCAGGCGTGGCCGTCTGTCCAGCCCCTTCATGTGGGCCGCGCCCGTGGTGCTCCTGGCGCTGCTGGCCTGGATGCTCCTGTCCGCCATGGGCGGCTACCGCGCCATCGACACCTCTGACGGCCTGGCGATCCTCAAGGACTCACCTGACACCGTGAAGTCCGTGACCGTCATCGACGGGACCCAGCGCGTGGAGCTGACGCTCACCGAGAGCTACACCCGCAAGGCCAAGGAGTCCGGCCAGACCGACCAGAAGCTGGGCAAGAAGGTCCAGTTCACCTTCACCCACGCCCAGGCTGAGCAGGTGGACAGGCTCGTCCAGGACGCCGAGCCCTCAGGCGGCTTCAACTCCGTCGTGCCCACCACCAGCTGGTGGGCCTCGATGCTCCAGCTCATGCTGCCCATGCTCCTGCTGCTGGGTCTCATGTGGTGGATCATGGGACGGATGACCGGCGGGCGAGGCGGGGCGATGGGCTTCGGCAAGTCCAAGGCCAAGGTCGGCTCCAAGGAGATGCCCGAGGTCACCTTTGACGACGTCGCCGGTGAGGACGAGGCCGTCGAGGAGCTGGAGGAGATCCGCGAGTTCCTGGCTGAGCCGGAGAAGTTCCAGGCCGTGGGAGCCAAGATCCCCAAGGGCGTGCTGCTCTACGGCCCGCCCGGAACCGGTAAGACGCTGCTGGCCAAGGCCGTGGCCGGGGAGGCGGGCGTGCCCTTCTTCTCCATGTCCGGCTCGGAGTTCGTCGAGATGTTCGTCGGCGTGGGTGCCTCGCGCGTGCGAGACCTGTTCGAGCAGGCCAAGGAGAACGCGCCGGCCATCATCTTCGTCGACGAGATCGACGCCGTCGGCCGGCACCGCGGCTCAGGCACCGGCGGTGGTCACGACGAGCGCGAGCAGACCCTCAACCAGCTGCTCGTGGAGATGGACGGCTTCGACGCCTCGACCAACATCATCCTCATCGCTGCCACCAACCGTCCTGACGTGCTCGACCCCGCGCTGCTGCGCCCGGGACGCTTCGACCGGCAGGTCGCTGTCGAGGCCCCGGACATGGCTGGGCGCGCCGCGATCCTGCGCGTCCACGCCAAGGGCAAGCCGATGACCCGTGACGTCGACCTCGACCAGGTCGCCAAGCGCACTCCTGGCTTCACCGGCGCGGACCTGGCCAACGTCCTCAACGAGGCCGCTCTGCTCACGGCCCGCTCCAACGCCCATCTCATCGACAACCGGGCGCTGGACGAGGCGATCGACCGCGTCATCGCGGGCCCTCAGAAGCGCACCCGCGTCATGAACGACCACGAGAAGGCCGTCACGGCCTACCACGAGGCCGGGCACGCGCTGTGCGCGGCCGCGGGCGCCTACTCCGACCCGGTCACCAAGGTGACGATCCTGCCGCGCGGCAAGGCGCTGGGCTACACGATGGTGATGCCCTCCGACGACAAGTACTCCACCACCCGCAACGAGCTGCTCGACCAGCTGGTCTACGCCATGGGCGGGCGCGCGGCCGAGGAGCTGGTCTTCCGTGACCCGACCACCGGGGCCTCCAACGACATCGAGAAGGCCACGGCCACGGCCCGCAAGATGGTCACCGACTACGGCATGACCCGCTCGGTGGGCGCGGTCAGGCTCGGAACCACCGAGAACGAGACCGTGCTGGGGCTGAGCGCCACGCAGCGTGACTTCTCTGAGCAGGTGGCGGCCGACGTCGACGTCGAGGTGCGTGCGCTCATGGACACCGCCCACCGTGAGGCGTGGGAGATCCTGACCCGCAACCGTGCCGTCCTGGAGGAGCTGGCCACCCAGCTGCTGGAGAAGGAGACGCTGCTGGAGAAGGACCTGGAGCGCATCTTCGCCCCCGTCGTCAAGCAGCCCGAGCGGCCCCTGTGGAGCTCGGACGAGTCCCTGGTCCTGGACGGGGAGCTGGCCGCAGGTACCTACTTCACCGGCTCCGCGCTGCCTCGTCGGCGGGCGGGCAAGGATGACGACGGTGCAGGCGTCAGCGTGGCCCCGGCACCTGCTGACAGCACGCAGGCCGCTCCGTCCGGCCCGGCGGACGGGCCCCAGGCATGAGCCACCGCCGGGAGGCTGCTGGGCCCGACGACGTCGGCCCTGCCGCTCGGCGTCCCTATGACGCCGAGGGCGTGCGCCGGGCGGTGCGTGACCTGCTCGTGGCGATCGGGGAGGACCCGGACCGTGACGGGCTGCGGGAGACGCCCGACCGGATGGCCCGGGCGTACGAGGAGATGTTCGCGGGCCTGCGGGAGGACCCGGGCGCTCACGTGGAGAAGGTCTTCGACGTCGGGCACGACGAGATGGTCCTGGTCCGTGACATCCCGATGTACTCGGTCTGCGAGCACCACCTCCTGCCCTTCCACGGCGTCGCCCACATCGCCTACATCCCTAGCGAGGACGGGCACGTGACCGGCCTGTCCAAGCTGGCGCGCCTGGTCGAGGGCTACGCGCGTCGTCCCCAGGTCCAGGAGAGGCTGACCGCGCAGGTGGCTGACGCGATGGTCGAGCGCCTGGACGTGCGCGGCGTGCTCGTCGTCGTCGAGGCCGAGCACCTGTGCATGTCGATGCGCGGAGTCCGTAAGCCCGGGTCCTCGACCGTGACCTCGGCGGTACGTGGACAGCTGCGGGCCGCGGCCACGCGCGCGGAGGCCATGAGCCTCATCCTGGGGCGTCACTGAGATAGCAGGGAGTTAGTCTCCGTGCCTGGGTGCATGACCGGCATGTCGTTGGGGACGACGACGGTGGTGTAGCTCCGGCACTTCGAGCACCGGTACGGCACGGAGCATGAACTTGTCGAAGTCTGGGACGGTGAACGCCGCATACCCGTGTTGAGGGGTGTACAGCAGTCCCATGTCAATGAGCTGGGACCTGATCGGAGCGACCTGAGAGGACTCGCGGTCCATGAGCGCAGCGACGTCCGCGGCCTTTTGCGGTTCCGGGCCGAGTTGTGCCATGGCACGCATATACGCTGTTTGCAACGGGGTGGCGCGGTCAAGGCGGACTTTAAAGAACGAGCTATCGAGCTTGGCTTCGTAGGCTTCCTGTGCTGCCACGACGTTGTCGCGAGTGATCGTGTGGTCCTGAGCGATGATCCACGCTTGATAGCCCAATTCTTGAAGAAAGTACGGGTATCCATGTGTGATGTCGACTGCGAGGTCGACAGCGTCGTCGGTGAAGGTCACGCCTTCACCCTGGGCAGGCTCGATGAGGGCCTGGCGTGCGTCCTCGGCGTTGAGGGAATCAATGTGAGGGAACCTGAACAGGCGTTCGGCATACGACTTGGCGTCCCCCGCCAACTCAGCGATCTGAGGTAGTCCGGCGCCCACAAAAGTAATGGGGAGCTTCTTCTGGACGGACTTGTGCACAGCCTGGATCAGGGACTCCAACTGTTGAGGCGTGAGAAACTGTACCTCGTCGATCAGCGTGACGATGCCCTTCTTGCGCTCTTTGGCGACCGCGCCGACGGCAAGAAAGACATCGGTAAGGTCGAGGCCGAGGTCGCCGTGATCTGCATAGCCTTCTGCAGGCGGAATGTCCCAGGTGACTGAGAACGTCCCAGCCTGGTCGACAGACAGGACGAATGCACTGAGAACCTCGGCGGCATGTCGTGCACGGTCTGTCCAGCGGGCGCGCGGAGACAGGTGGAGAAGCGCGGTACGGAACCTGGAGAATATGGACTGACGAAATGTGTGCTCATCATGTTTGGAAGCCTCGATCTCGATGACTTCCCAGCCGGCGTCCTCTGCGATCTCGCTGAATCGAGTCAGCAAGACGGTTTTCCCCACTCCGCGTAGTCCGGTGATGATCATGGACTGCTCGGTTCGTCCGCGGCTGAGACGCTGAAGCAGCGTATCGAAGGCCTCGGTCTGTCCGTCGCGACCGATGAGTGCCTCTGGCGTCGCCCCAGCGTTCGGCGTGTAGGGGTTGTTAACGTTGTCCATGTGACGAGGTTACAAACCTTAAGGCGCTTTATCTAGATCTAATAAAGTTCGGCTTTGCTTCAATGTTGTTCCAACGCGTGCGCCTGCAGCAAGATCCGGGCGCCGGCAGGACGCTCACGTTAGGCTGGGGCGATGAACCAGGCCGATCCCCTTGCTCCGTCACCGTTGCCGAACCACCTGGCTGCCGCCACGCGCCAGGGACGCACCCTGGTCATGGCGATCATCAACGTCACGCCGGACTCCTTCTCCGACGGCGGTCGCTGGCTCGAGGTGGACAAGGCGGTGGAGCACGGTCTGGGGCTCGTGCGGCAGGGGGCGGACCTGCTGGACGTCGGCGGGGAGTCGACCCGCCCTGGCGCCAGCCGGGTGAGCGCAGCCGAGGAGACCGAGCGGGTGCTGCCGGTGGTACGTGAGCTCGTGGCTGCCGGCGCGGTGGTCTCGGTGGACACGATCCACGCCGCCACCGCCGAGGCCGTGGTCCAGGCCGGTGCGCTCGTCGTCAACGACGTCTCCGGCGGCCTCGCGGACCCCCGCATGCACGCCGTCGTCGCAGACACCGGAGTGGTCTACGTCTGCCAGCACTGGCGGGGCAGCCCTGAGACCATGGACCGGCTGACCGACTACGGTGGCGACGTCGTCGCCGGGGTCGAGGCCGAGCTGCGTCAGCGTCTGGACGAGCTCGAGGCCGCTGGCGTCGACCCCACCCAGGTGGTCATCGACCCGGGCCTGGGCTTCGCCAAGACGCACGAGCAGTCCTGGCAGCTGCTGGCTGCTACCGCCCGGCTGCGAGAGGACCTGGGCCACCCGGTCCTTGTCGGCGCCTCACGCAAGCGCTTCCTGGCCTCCGCCGTCGCCGCGGACCGTGCCGGAGAGCCGACGGCGCGCGACGCCGCTACCGCTGCTACCTCAGCCCTCGCCGGTGCCGCCGGCGCCTGGGCCGTCCGAGTCCACGAGGTCCCGGCCAGCCGGGACGCCGTCATGGCTGCCTCCCTCTGGAAGGAATCACGATGAGCACCGTCCTGACACAGGACCAGATCCGACTGACCGGGCTGTCCGCCCGGGGCTACCACGGCGTGCTGCCCAGCGAGCGCGAGGAGGGCCAGCTCTTCGTCGTCGACGCCGGGCTGCGCCTGGGCGCACGGGGCACGGCCGCGGCTGCCGTGACCGACTGCCTGGACGACGCCGTGGACTACTCCGCCGTGGCGACGGCGATCATCGACGTCATCGAGGGGGAGCCTGTCCGCCTCATCGAGACGCTGGCCGCGCGCGTGGCGCAGGCGGTCCTCGCCTTCGAGGCGGTGCGTGAGGTCGAGGTCACTGTCCACAAGCCGCAGGCCCCGCTGGAGGTCGCCTTCGAGGACGTCTCGGTCACCATCGTCCGCCGCGACGAGGACGCCACCGTGCCGCATGAGCCGGCCGGTGGCCGTGTTGACGCCCTGCCCGCCCTCGCAGCGCTGGCGGAGCCTGCCTCGGCCCCGGTCTGGGAGACTGCGGAGCCTGCTGCGTCCTCGCCCGAGCCCGCGGCAGCGCCCTCACCGGCTGAGGAGCTGCCCGAGGCGCCGCAGGAGGTCCAGGCTCAGGACGCTCTCGCCGCCGGTCTTGCTCCCGAGCCCCCGGCGCCGGCCGACGCTCTGGGCGCCGGGGCCGTAGCCTCTGCGGTCGGGCTCGCCGGTGCTGCCGGCATGGCTGAGGCAGCGGGCCTGCTTGACGACGACGGTGCCGCACCGGACGCCGTCGAGGTCCCCGAGGTCGCCGAGGCTGACGCGCCTGTCGAGCCCGAGGGCGCGGAGCCCCAGAAGGACCGTGAGCCTGGAGCGGAGGAGGCGGCACCTGTGGCTGAGGCGGAGCCCGGGGACCAGACGGAGCCTGAGCCCGCCCCGGAGCCGGCTCCTGCGCTCGCAGCCTCACCTGACCGGCTTGCTCAGACCCCGGAGCACCCGGCTGAGGTCGTCATCGCGCTGGGCGGTAACGTCGGAGGTGTCGTCCCGGCCCTGCGGCAGGCCGTGAGCACGCTGCGATCCACGCCGGGTGTGAGCGTCACCGACGTCGCCCCGTTGGCCCGTACGGCGGCGGTGGTCCCGGAGGGCGGCACCGAGCAGCCTGACTACCTCAACACGGTGGTGGTCGCGACCACGACCCTGTCCCCGCGTGACCTGCTGGCCGTGTGCCAGGGCCTGGAGGCTGACGCCGGACGCGTACGCACCGAGCCCAAGGGGCCGCGAACACTGGATGCCGACCTCATCACCTATGAGGGCGTCACCTCCACCGATCCCGTGCTGACGCTGCCGCACCCGGCGGCCGCTCAGCGGGCCTTCGTCCTCGTGCCCTGGGCGCAGGCGGACCCCTTCGCTGAGATCGGTGACCAGTCCGTCGCGGCTCTGGCGGAGGAGGCGCCGGACCGTGAGGGCGTGCGGTGGCTCGCCCTGGACTGGCTGGACTCCGACCACCTTCCGGCCCTGCCGACGGGGCAGTACGTCGCCCCGCCGTTGCCGCCGCAGGAGCCCGAGGTGCCGCAGGCTCCGCTGCCTCCCGCCCCGCAGGGTGAGGACGAGGCTGCTCCTGCGCCCGAGCCGGCTGACGCGCCGCCGCCACCAGCACCCGAGAAGCCGGTCGCCTCCGCCGATGAAGCGGCGCCGCGACCTGCTGACTCGCTCGCGCATACTGAGGGGTCGACGACGCACTCCGTCCCTGACCCGGCGCCTGCGCCCCCGGCTCCGCCGTCGGCCTGTGCCCCGGAGCCGGAGACGCCTCCGGTGCCCGGCTCCCCGCAGGTCCTCACCCCGGAGCCAGCCGCTGAGCCGGAGGACGCCGCGGCAGAGGCTGACAAGGAGTGGTCCCAGCCGCTGGGCTGGGACGAGGTGATCGGCGGACGGGACGGGCAGTCCTGATGCACCGCACGCGCTGGACCGGCGTCCTCGCGTGCTTCGTCACGTCGGTCGTGGTGAGCTGGGTCGTTGTCGACCTGGTGCTGCGTCATCGCGGCTGGGTCCCCGCACTGACCCCGTGGGGCGCCGCCGTGGCCCTGACCGTCGCCCTGGTCGTGCTCGTCGCAGGCCAGGCGGTGCGGAGGCTGCGTGCTCACCGCCCCACGTGGATGACGCCGACCGGCGCCGCAGTCACCGCGGCCGCCGCCCAGGCCTCGGCGCTCGTCGGCGCCGTCGTCGGGGGCGTCTACGGCGGCGAGCTGGCCGTGGCGCTCGTCGCCCCGGCCTCCCCTGCCATGGACTCGTTGGGGCTCACGGCTGCTGGCTGCCTCGTGGCCTCCCTGGTGTGGTGCGCGTGCGGGCTCGTGGTCGAGCACTGGTGCGCCATCGACATGAGCGATGACGACGACGAGGACGGCTCCCAGGGCGCGGTGCCCAGCGGCGGGGCGACGGCCTGAGTCCTCAGAAGAACGAAGGTCCTCCTGACGGAGGATGCCGGCACGGCCTAGGCGTGAGACGGTGAGGGCCCCGACACGCAAGGAGCCACCGTGACTGCCTCCCGTCCGACTGAGCCGACCGTCCCTGACTCTGGTCGGCCCAGTGACACCGCCGCTGTCTCGCCCTTCGAGCCTGAGGGTGTCGAGTTCCACCCGGTCTCGCCCACGCTGATCACTGCTCGTCTTGCGCTCAACCTCGGCTTCGACGCCGTGCTCATCGTCGTCTTCCTCGTGCTCGGCGTGGTGCACGACCACTGGTGGTTCCTGGGGGCTGGGCTGGTGACAGCCACGACGTCGTGGGAGTCGTGGCTCATCCCCCGCCAGGTGCGTGCCATGGGATACGCCCTGGGCGAGGACCACCTGCTATGGCGCAAGGGCATCATGTTCCGCCGGATCTCGGTGGTCCCGTACGGGCGCATGCAGTTCGTGGACACCTCCCAGGGGCCGCTGGCCCGGCACCTCGGTATCGCTGAGGTCAAGCTCCACACAGCCTCCGCCTCCACCGACGCCACCATCAACGGGCTGCCGGTGGCTGAGGCCGAGCACCTGCGCCAGCTCCTGTCTGAGCGTGGCGAGGAGAGGATGAGCGGTCTGTGAGCACCAGGAAGATCTTCCCTTCGCCCGGAGCGGGGTCTGGTGACGCAGGCCCCGGCGCCGACGGTGCTGAGACCTCTGCGCGCCGGGGCCGTGCAGACGCGGCTGAGCGCTCCATCAGCCTGCCCGAGGGTGTGCAGTGGCTCCGGATGCATCCCGTGACACCGCTGCTGGAAGGGTGGAAGCTGATCGCCGCGGTGATCGCCTTTCTGACCTTCCAGAACGCGGGCGAGGCCTACCAGGCCTATCAGGCAATCTCCAAGGAGGGCCTGCCCTTCAGCGAGTCCCAGCTCGTGTGGATCCTGCCTGCTGTCGGGGCGGTCCTCGTGCTCCTGGGGATCGCGCTGTTCCTGGGCTGGCGGTACAAGACCTATGCCGTCGACCGTGACGGCGTCTACCTGCGCTCGGGCGTGCTGACCAAGCAGCTGCGGATCGCTCGCCTGCCCCGCATCCAGGCCGTCGACGTCGTCCACCCGTTGCTGGGCCGGGTCTTCGGGCTCGGGCAGCTCACCGTCGAGGTCGCTGGCAGCGGAGACTCGCGAGTGGTGCTCGGGTACCTGCCCACCGCGCAGCTGGAGGATCTGCGTGACACCATCCTCGACCTGGCAGCGGGCGTGCAGCCCGAGGCTCCTCGTGCGCACTCGCAGGCTCCGGCCACGTCACCGCTCGGTTCCCAGGAACCTGAGGGCGCTCCTGCTGGTGGTCTCCTCCCGGAGACGTCGCCCCAGGCGGAGGCAGAATCCGGTGGCAGGCGCCCACCCAGCGGCTTCGAGGACGCGGCTGCGGCTCCGCGCGCGCTGGCTGGTCGGCGCGAGGAGCACCCGCTGTACGAGGTCGACACCAAGGTCCTCCTCGGGTCGATCCTGCGCTCGGCCATCGCGATCGGCGCCGTCGTCGTCCTGTCCGCCTTCATCATTCTGGTGGCCTTCGTCGTCGGGAGCAAAACGGAGGGAAGTGACGTCGGTGAGCTCATCGGCGCCCTCATCCCGGCTGCGATTCTCCCCGTGACGGTCATCGGCGTGGCGTGGTCGCGAGTCAACCGAGGGTGGGGCTTCCGGGCCGCGGCGACCCCTGCCGGCATCCGTGTGCGCTACGGACTGACCTCAGACACGTCCTCGACGCTGCCTCCCGGACGCGTCCACGCGGTGGGCCTGGAGCAGGGGCCGCTGTGGCGCAGCAAGGACTGGTGGAAGGTCGAGGCCTGTGTGGCAGGCAGAGAGACCGCTGACGTCTCCTCCTCCGGGCAGGTGCAGGAGAGCGGCTCCAGCCTCCTTCTGCCCGTGGGCGAGCGGGACACGGCGCTGCGGGCCCTGTGGCTGGTCACCCCTGACCTGGGTACCAGCGACCCGGACGCGCTGCTGGACGCCGTCCTGTCCGGCACGGACGACGACGGCGTGGCCGACCTCAGCGCGCCGATCGGCTCAGCCGAGCGCGGTCTGGTCCGAGTCAGCCCGCGGGGACGGGTCTTCTCACCCCTGGCGTGGCGACGTGAGGGCATCGTCCTGACCGACACCTGCGTCATCCTGCGCACGGGCCGGTTGTGGAGGAGCGCCAGCGTGGTGCCCTATGAGCGGATCCAGTCCGTGATCGTGCAGCAGGGGCCTCTCGCCCGACGTCGCGGCCTGGCCAAGATCGAGCTGTGCATGGTGAGCCCCGGCCAGGTGTCCACCAGTATGTCCAACCTTGAGCTCAAGGACGTGGCTGCCCTGGAACGGGTGATCTCCGAGCGTGCGCTGCGGCGCCGTCGGGAGGAGAGGCTTGACCGCTGGCTGGCACGTGCCGTGGCTGAGACGCCGTCCTGAGAGGCCTCGGCTCCCTGGCCCTGCGCGGCGGTACCACGCACGGGAGGACGGGGAGGCCGCACCGGCGTCGCGCCTCGTCATGAGACGATCACGTCATGACTGAGCCGAACCACTCCTCCGTTCCGGTCCCCGGGTCCCAGGCCGCCAGGCCCGGACGGCTCGGGGTCGGCGTCATCTCGGCGGGCAGGGTCGGGGCGGTCCTGGGCTCGGCCCTGCGGGCGGTGGAGCACCAGGTGGTGGGCGTCCACGCCGTCTCGGAGGCCTCGCGCGAGCGTGCCGAGGTCATGCTGCCAGGCGTGCCGGTGCTGGAGGTCGAGGAGATCGTCCGTCGCGCTGAGCTGGTGCTGCTCGCGGTTCCTGACGACGCCCTGGCGGACCTGGTCTCCGGGCTGGCCGAGGTCGGCGCCTGGCAGATGGGCCAGATCGTGGTCCACACCTCCGGGCGCTACGGCATCGAGGTCCTGACGCCGGCTCAGGCTGCTGGCGCGATCCCCGTCGCCCTGCACCCGGCGATGACCTTCTCCGGGATGTCCACGGACCTGGCCAGGCTGACGGGCTGCCCGATGGCCGTGACCGCTCCGCCGGCCTTCCTGCCGATCGGGCAGGCGCTGGCCGTGGAGCTGGGTGGTGAGCCCTTCGTCCTGGCCGAGGAGGCGCGTGCTGCCTACCACGCGGCGCTGGCCCACGGGGCGAACCACCTGGTGACACTGGTGGGGCAGGCAGTACGTGCGCTGGCGGCGGCTGGTGTGGAGGACGGCACGGCGACCCTGCGTCCGCTGCTGTCCGCGGCCCTGGACCGTGCGCTGCGCGAGGGGGCCGACCAGGCGCTGACCGGACCGGTGGCGCGCGGCGACGTCGGGACCGTGAGAGCCCACCTGGAGGCGTTGTCAGCGTTGCGGGACGGTGAGGACCGACCGCTTGAGGACGTCGTGGCTACCTACCGCGCGCTCGCGACGGCCACCGTGGAGCGTTGCCGGTCCACCGGCCAGCTCCAGGCCGGACAGGTGGAGGGCCTGCGGGACGTCCTGGGCTGAGACCGGTGGCGACAGGCCGCGGGCGGAAGCGGACGCAGGGTAGGCGCGGTGGCCGGTGCGTTGCTGCCGCGGGACCCGGTCTCGGGCCGGACTACCCTGGAGCCGTGACATCGACTGCGCCTCCCTCTGCCTCCTTTCCTGCGACCTTGACCCGCACGCGTGCCGAGCTCTCGGCCGCCCTGGACGGCGACGGCGCCCCACGCGCCGTCGTCATGACCATGGGCGCCCTGCACCAGGGCCACTTCGACCTCGTCGCGGAGGCAGCCCGCCGTGTCGGGCCGGACGGTACCGTCGTCGTCACGATCTTCCTCAACCCGCTTCAGTTCGCGCCGGGGGAGGACCTCGACGCCTACCCGCGCACCCTGGACGCCGACGTCTCCGGCGTCACCGCCGCGCTGACGGACGACACCGGCACGCTGCGGGTGGGCCGCCTGGTTGTCTTCGCCCCGACGCCCGAGGTCATGTACCCCGACGGCGAGCCGTCGGTGCGTCTGGACCCGGGCCCTGTGGCCACCGTCCTCGAGGGCGCGACGAGGCCCACGCACTTCGCCGGCGTGCTCCAGGTGGTGCTCACCCTCATGCACCTGACTCGCCCGCGCTGGGCGCTGTTCGGCCGTAAGGACGCCCAGCAGCTGGCCATCGTCTCCGCCATGGTCCGTGACCTGGCGGTCCCGCTGGAGATCGTGCCGGTGGACATCCGCCGCGAGGAGGACGGGCTCGCCATGAGCTCACGCAACGCCTACCTCTCTGCCACCGAGCGCAGCCAGGCCCTCGCGCTGTCTCGTGCGCTGGAGGCCGGGCGCCAGGCGGCGGCGGGCGGTGCCGACGCTGCCGGGGTCCGTCAGGCTGCCGTGGACCTGCTCGCCAGTGCCGAGGGCGTCGAGGTCGACTACGTCGCGGTCGTCGACCCGGACACCTTCACGGAGCGGGCGGCTGCGGGCCTGGGCCTGCCTCCTGAGGACGACGACGCAGCAGCTGCCACTGAGGGAACCGTCCTGCTGGCTCTGGCTGCCGAGGTCGGCTCGACCAGGCTGATCGACAACACGCTGGTCACGCTGGGGTGAACCGGCCTGCCCGGTCCGTGCGACCGGTGCGGTGACGGTGAGTGGCGGGCGGCTGCGCCGTCGTCTGCTCCTCCGGGCGAGGGTGTGAGGCACGCGTGCTGTCGCCTCGCTCACCTCGCCGTCCCGCGAGACGTGCCACGGCATACCCTTGGCCGCGATGAGCACTCGCACCCGGACGATGATGACGTCCAAGATCCACCGCGCCACCGTCACCCAGGCTGACCTGAACTACGTCGGCTCGATCACCGTGGACGCCGCGCTGCTGGAGGCCGCTGACCTGCTGCCCGGCGAGCGCGTGGACATCTGCAACTGCACCAACGGCAACCGCCTGTCCACCTACGTCATCCCCGGTGAGCGCGGCGCGGGCGAGATCTGTGTCAACGGTGCGGCGGCCCACCTGGTCTCTCCCGGTGACGTCGTCATCCTCATCGCCTACTCCCAGATCGACGACGCAGCCGCGCGCAGCTACCAGCCCCACGTCGTCTTCGTGGACGACAGGAACCAGGTCGTGGACCGGGGGAGCGAGCCCGGCCAGGTGCCGCCGGACTCAGACGTCGCGCGGCTGCAGGGCCTGCGGCCCTCGGGAACGACCTTCGCCCAGGCTCGTGGCTGAGGTGCGCGGGGACGGGACGACTGTCAGTGACGAGGGCGCAGGGACCTGGCCCGGGTGGTGCTGCTGGCTCAGGTCGCCCCGCACCTGGCCCAGACCGACACCGGGGCGGGCTGCTGCGCAGCCCTCGCCGCTCGTTGAGCCTCTAGGCTGAGGTCCCGTGAGCGCGCGTGTCATTCTGCTTACCGGCCCCTCCGGCTCTGGCAAGACCTCGTTGCTGCGGCGGGTGGGTGCGCGCCGGCTCAAGCTGGACGACTTCTACCGCGACGGCGACGAGCCGGGCATGCCCCTGCTGGACGGACGCGTCGCCGGGGAGGACGGGGTGAGCCAGGCCGAGGCCATGAGCCTGGTGGACTGGGACCACCCGGGCAGCTGGGACGCTGAGCGCGCGATGACAGCGATCCTCCAGCTGTGTGAGAGCGGACGGACGACGGTGCCGGTCTACTCGATCGCTGACAACGCCACTATCGGCAGTGAGGAGCTGGAGATCGGGGACGCGACAGCCTTCGTTGCTGAAGGCATCTTTGCCGCGGAGCTGGTGGAGCGCTGCCGCGAGGAGGGTGTCCTGGCTGACGCGTTGGTGCTGCGCAGGCCGACGATCCAGACCTGGTGGTTCCGCCTGCGTCGGGACGTCAGTGAGCACCGCAAGCCCCTGCACGTCCTGCTCACGCGTGGAGTGCGCCTGGCACGTGAGGAACCGGCCAAGATCGACGCGTGGGTGCGTCAGGGCTGCCGGGCTGTCTCCCGGCAGGAGTGCGAGGAGACGATCCGGGGAGTCATCCGGTCCTGAGCCCGGTTCGCGCGTACCGGCTCTGGGGAGCGCACCATCGTCGTGCACGCGCGAAGCACTGGGGCCGGGTAGCCGTCCGTGCGGCTGCGCTGCTGCGCCTGCGCGCTCAGGCGCGCTTGACCAGCGGGTTGGTGATCGTGACGCCGCGGAGCCGTGAACCACTGGTCAGGTCCTCAGTCCACAGCACCGCGCACCCTGCCTCGGCTGCAGCCTCGAGAATCATAGAGTCCCAGATGGACAGCTGGTGTGTGGCGCTCAGCTGCATGGCCTTGTCGACCAGGGCTGCGTCGGCATTGACCACCTCGAAGTCGCAGATCCGCTGGATGACGTGGCGCGCCTCCTGCGGTGAGTACGCCGGACTCAGCTTGCGAGTGAGGACCGTGTACAGCTCCAGCATCACCTGTGTGCTCACCACGTAGTGGTGCGGCTGTGAGAGTGCCTCACTTGCGGCAGCGTGCTTGCCTGGACTTGCGGAGTCGAACAGGTAGGCCAGGATGTTGGTGTCGAGGAAGACCTTAGACATCGTAGAGGTCCTCGCGCTGCCAGCCTCGTTGGCCGGCTGCCGGGCCCGAAGCGCTGGTGGCTGGGTGCTCTCGCGCGATTGACAGGAGATCGGAGACGACGTCGTCCGCCTCCAGGCCGGCGTATCGCTCCAGCTGCTCGCTGAGGTACTTATTGACGGACTCGCCGCGTTTGAGTGCGCGAATCCGGGCCTGGCGCAGCACCTGTGGGTCAACGGACAAGGTGAGCGTAGCCATAGAACCAGTGTAGCACTGATTCAGTGTGGCACGACCGGGTGAGGTGCTGCTGGCGGTGGTACTGCCGACCACGGTGCGTTAACCGGTGGATTGGTACGCACCTTCGCGCACTGGTGCGCGCTCCACGGACTGTGGCGTGCTCCCCGGCTTTTCGGGGAGCACGCCACAGTCGTGCATGCTCGTGCTGGCTCGGAAGCAGCGTTCCTTCAGCGCCGCTCGCGCGCTCAGGCGCGCTTGACCAGCGGGAAGGTGATGGTCTCGCGGATTCCCTGGCCGGTCAGGGCCATGAGCAGGCGGTCGATACCCATGCCCATGCCGCCGCAGGGCGGGAAGCCCTGCTCCATCGCGACCAGGAAGTCCTCATCCAGCACCATGGCCTCAGGGTCGCCGTTGGCGGCGGCCAGAGCCTGGGCCTCGAAGCGCTCGCGCTGAACCACCGGGTCGGCGAGCTCGGAGTAGGCGGTGCCCAGCTCGAAGCCGCGCACGTACAGGTCCCACTTCTCCGTCAGTCCCGGCTTGGAGCGGTGGTAGCGGGTCAGGGGTGAGGTGTCCTCGGGGAAGTCGTAGACGAAGGTCGGGGCCCACAGCGTGTTGCCGACCGTCTCCTCGAAGATGTCCTCGACGATCTTGCCGTCCACTGCGTAGTCGTCCACCTCCAGGTCCAGCTTCCCGGCCAAGGCCACCAGTCGCTCGCGGGGGGTGTCCACTGTGACCTCCTCGCCCAAGGCCTCGGAGACCGAGGTGTAGAGGTCGATTGTGTCCCACTGTCCTGACAGGTCGTACTCGGTGCCGTCGGCGAGGGTGACAATCTCCTTGCCCTCCTCCAGGCCGAAGGCGTCACGGGCAGCCTGCTGAACAAGGTTGCGGGCCAGCTCGGCCATGCCGTTGTAGTCGGAGTAGGCCTCGTAGGCCTCTAGGGCGGCGAACTCAGGGGAGTGGGAGGAGTCAGCGCCCTCGTTGCGGAAGTTACGGTTGATCTCAAAGACGCGGTCCACGCCGCCTACCACGGCACGCTTGAGATAGATCTCGGTCGCGATACGCAGATAGAGATCCATGTCAAAGGCGTTCATGTGGGTGACGAAGGGCCGCGCGGCGGCGCCTCCGTGGATGACCTGGAGCATGGGGGTCTCCAGCTCCAGGTAGTCGCGGCGGTGGAAGTTCTCGCGCAGGGAGCGCACGACGGCGGCACGGATGCGCACCATGTCACGGGCGGCCGGGCGGGTGAGCAGGTCGAGCTCGCGGCGGCGCACGCGGTTGTCCTCGCTCAGGGAGACGGTCTCGCCCCTGTCGTTAGTCCAGGTCTTGGGCAGTGGGCGCAGGGCCTTGGACGCGATGCGCCAGGCCGGGGTGACGACGTCGTCGTCGCCCAGCTCGGGCAGCTGCTCGGCGGTGTGGCCCTCGGTGAGCTCAGCTTCCGCCATGACGGAGAGCTCGCCGCGGCGTGAGGAGATCACGCGACCATGGACGAACAGGTGGTCACCCAGGTCGACGTCAGACTTGAAAGACGCCAGGCTGGTGTGGCCGTGGCCGGGCATGTTCTTTGCCGAAATCATGGCCTGAAGGGTGTGGCCAGCTCCGTCGGCCAGCGCAACGAAGCACAGCTTGCCCGAGGAGCGCAGGAAGGTGACGCGCCCGGCGATGCCGACGACGTCGTCGGTCTCATCCCCGGCCGCCAGGTGGGCATAGCGCTCGCGGACGGCCTCGATGGTGGTGGTGACAGGGACCTGGACGGGGTAGGGCTCCCAGCCTTCGGCACGCAGACGCTCACGTTTGGCGGCGCGGATGGCGAACTGCTCGCCTGGGCCGGGCTCAGCCTTGGGCTGCTTCCTGGCTGTCTGCTTGTCCTGCGCCTGGGTGGGCGCGTCGGCGGGCAGGGAAGCGGAGCGGTCAGTCGCGTCAGTCATGCGGGAAGTCTAACGGTCGCAGCAGCCCTCCTTTCTTCTCGACGGACAACCCTTTCGTCATTCAGACAACGTCAAACCGGGGTTCTTGGTTGTCCGGATAACGAAAAGGTTGTCAGTCTGGGAGGAGGCTCGTTTTCAGGCGCCCCCGCGCACCTTGATTGCGTAGTGCGGCGAGCTCGGCCAGGTAGGTGGTGCGGAAGCGCTCGTCCTTGGCGAGGTCGGAGAAGATCGCGGTGTTGCGGATGAAAGCCAGCTCTCCCTCGCCGCCTCCCCCGGCCTCCTGAGTCTCCGCAAGGGGCTGCAGGTCGTCGACCTGCTCGATCTGCCCGCCCAGCTCATCGCGCCCAAGCGCCCCGAGGGACCACGCTGCGCACAACGCCGTGCCCATACGGATCGGGCGGCCAGCGGCGAGGTTCTCGCGCAGCCCGGCGAGCACGAACTTGGGCATGCCCGAGGGACCGAAGAAGGCCAGGCGCGCCAACGTGTCCGCAATCGCCTTGTTGGTGAACCGCTCGAAGAGGATGTTGATGTACTCGTGCAGGTCGATTCCGGGCACCGGCTGCAAGGTCGGCAGTGCCTCACGCTCGAGGTAGGTGCGGATCCAGGTGGAGATGTCCATATCCGCGGCGGCTTCATGGGCGTAGGTCATACCCAGCAGCCGGCCCCAGTGACCCAGTGCCTGGTGGGAGCCGTTGAGAAGACGCAGCTTCATCAGCTCGTAGGGCACCACGTCCTCCACCAGCTGGACGCCAACCTCCTCGTACGGCGGGCGGCCCAGGGTGAACTGGTCCTCCAGCACCCACTGGTTGAAGGGCTCAGCGACCACGGGCCAGGTGTCGCGCACGCCGAGGACCTTCTCAGCCTCCTCGATATCCGCCGGCGTGGTCTTGGGAGTGATGCGGTCGACCATGCAGCTGGGGAAGGACACGTGCTCGTCGATCCAGGCAGCAAGCTCAGGGTCGCTCATGCGGGCCTGGGAGACGACGGCGGTGCGGGCGGCGTGCCCGTTGCCAGGCAGGTTGTCGCAGCTCATGACCGTGAAGGGCGCGGTGCCGGCCTCACGCCGCAGGCGCAGCGCCTCGACGATGTAGCCGAAGGAGGTCTCTGGCTCGCTGGGGTGGGCGGCGTCGTGCACGGCCCCGGCCGAGTTGGTGCGGAAGTCACCGGTGACGTCGTCGATGTTGTAGCCGCCCTCGGTCACGGTGAGCGAGACGATGCGGGTGGTCGGCGCGGTCATGACCTCAAGGACCCCGGCGCGGTCCTCGGGGGCGAACTTGTAGTCGTGGATCGAGCCGATGACCGAGGTCTCGTGGTGGCCGTCGGGGTGCTTGAGGGTGAGGGAGTACAGGTAGTCCTGGGCTGCCAGGGCGTCGCGCATCGCGCGGTCGCTCGGCAGCAGGCCGACGCCGCAGATCCCCCAGTCCAGCGCCTTGCCCTTGCGCATGAGGCGGTCGAGGTACATGGCCTGGTGGGCGCGGTGGAATCCGCCCACGCCCATGTGGACGATGCCTGTGGTGACGGCGGAGCGGTCGTAGGAGGGGGCGAGCGGGTGGGCAGCGAGGGTATCCATGGAAGGCTCCTTGTCACTGAGGGCGGCTCTACTAGTGCCAGGCGGACAACCTTTTCGTCATCCAGACAACCCAAACTGGGGGTATCAGGTTGTCCGGATGACGAAAAGGTTGTCCGCCTGGGGCAGTGAGGGCTAGTGCGCGATGACGACGCGCAGATTGCGCGGCCCGTGCACGCCGTTGACGCGCACAAGCTCGATATCACTCGTGGCAGAACCTCCGGCGATCCAGGTCGTCGGACGCTCGGGGTGGCGCCCGAGCACGTCCACCGCCTGAGGCACGGTCGGCATGATCATCTCGCGCTCGATCACCACGACGTGGGTGTCTGGGACGAGTGAGATGGCGCGGCGTCCCTGGTCGCTCTCCCCGTCCAGGCAGATCGTTCCAGACATGGAGATCGACACCCGCGAGCACGTGACGACGGCGTCGATCTCGTCCAGCTCCAGCGTCGGGATCGGTGCCTGGCGCGAGTCCTCACGCACGGTGCGCCCGCCACGACCAGCAGCGTCCTTGTACTCCTGGGGGAGGCCGGAAGGGACGACGACGCTGCGTGCCTTGGCCTCGGTCAGGTAGCGGTCAATGGCATCGGCGACGTCGTGATCCGCAGCAGCCTGGACAACCTGGGCGGAGTAGTCCTCCAGCTTCTCAACCATGTCTGCCACCACCGGCTGGCTACCAGGGGCGTGCTCACCGGTACGGATGTAGTCGCGGGGGATCTCCTGCACCGGCCGCCCGGCCTGGGAACGGGAGATGGCGTCACGGGCACGGGCGAGGATCGCGGTCCTGGCATCCATCACTTGGTCTCCTCGTCACTCGTGGCAGGGGCGGTCTCCGGCTCCTGCTCCGCCAGGGCGGCCTGGGCGGTGGCTACTGTCTCGGGCGGAGTGATGCCATCTGGGTGTGTGCGCTTCCACCACGACCGCAGCGACTCCTTGGGGGCCACCGGCAGGTCGCGCGAACGTGTCCACAGGGAGGCTGGGAATGGCAGGGCCCCGATGGCGCCATCCGCTCCGCCTAGAAGGCGTGAGGCCTTGACCGCGTAAGGGGCGGACTGCCACAGCGTGGGGTTGGACATGAGTGGCGCCGTCGCCTTCATGCCGATGTCCCACATGTCCGGCACCATGCGCTTCTTGACGTCCACGCTACGGGCACGCAGGTGGATGAGGATCGTCGGGATATCAATCTTGACCGGGCACACGTCCGCGCAGGCCCCGCACAGCGAGGAGGCGTAGGGCAGGGTGTGGACGGGGTCGTCGTCGGCCAGGCCCTGGGTGAGCTGGGGCGTGAGGATCGAGCCAATGGGGCCGGGGTAGACCGAGCCGTAGGCGTGACCACCGGTGTGCTGGTAGACGGGACAGATGTTCATGCACGAGCCGCAGCGGATGCAGGCCAGGGCCTGGCGACCGATCGGGTCGGTGAGGGTCTTGGTGCGCCCGTTGTCCATGAGGATGAGGTGGAACTCCTGCGGGCCGTCACCCTCGGTCACACCCGTCCACATGGAGGTGTAGGGGTTCATCCGCTCACCTGTGGCCGAGCGGGGCAGGAGCTGGGAGAAGATCTCCACGTCCTGATAGCGCGGCACCAGCTTCTCAATGCCCATGAGGGTGATGAGGGTGTCCGGCAGGGTCAGGCACATGCGGCCGTTGCCCTCGGACTCGAAGATGGAGACGGTACCGGTCTCAGCCACACCCATGTTGGTGCCTGAGATCGCCACCGAGGCGTGCAGGAACTTCTTGCGCAGGTGGGCCCGCGCTGCCCCGGCCAGCTCCTCGGGCTGGTCGGACAGGTCCGCCGGCGCGTCCTCCATGCGGTCCAGGAAGATGCCCCGGACCTCGGCCCGGTTGCGGTGGATCGCGGGCACCACGATGTGGGAGGGCATGTCGTCGGCGAGCTGGACGATCATCTCGGCCAGGTCCGTCTCGTGGGCGGTGATGCCCTCGTCCTTGAGGTACTCGTTGAGGTTGGTCTCCTGGGTGGCCATGGACTTGACCTTGACGACGTCGTCGCAGCCCTTGGACTTCAGGATCGAGGCGACGATCCGGTTGGCCTCGGCGGCGTCGCGTGCCCAGTGGACGATGCCTCCGTGAGCGGTGACGTTGGCCTCGAACTGCTCCAGCAGCTCGGGCAGGCGCGAGGCCACCTCGAACTTGACCGCCTCAGCGGCGTTGCGCAGGTCCTCCCAGTCGGGCATCTCGTCCACGCGCATCTGCCGCTTGGTGCGGATGGTGCGCGTGGCGTGGCCGAGGTTGCGTCGCATCTGGGTGTTGGCCAGGGTGCGGTGGGCGCCCTCCTGGAAGGTGTGGCCCCAGCGCAGGGTGTCTTTGGGGATGGTGACGTTAGTGACCCAACCGCCGGTGTGGGGGACATCCTCAGCGTGGGAGGGCATTCCTAGGAATGTCTGTGTCATCAGAGCTTCACCGCGTCCTTGCTGGGCTGGAAGGAGACATGCCCCTCAAAGGGGGCGTCCTTGGTGGAGGCCAGGATCTCGGCCAGGTGCATGACTCGGACCCCGGAGTTCTGGCGCGAGAGCGCCCCGCCGATGTTCATGAGGCAGGAGTAGTCACCGGTGCACAGCACCTCGGCGCGCGTGGACATGACATTGGCGGCCTTGTCCGCCACCATGGCGGTGGAGGTGTCAGAGTTCTTCATGGAGAAGGTCCCGCCGAACCCGCAGCAGATCTCGGCGTCAGGCAGGTCGATGAGGGTCAGACCCTCCACGGCGCGCAGCAGGCGGTAGGGCCGGTCGCCCAGGTGGGCCACACGCATGGAGTGGCAGGTGGGGTGGTAGGTGACGGTGTGAGGGAAGTAGGCGCCCACGTCCTCCAGTCCCAGGACGTCAGTGAGCAGCTCGGAGATGTCGTAGGTGTGGGCGGCCACTGCGTCCACACGTGTGCCTAGGGAGGCGTCCCCCACGTGCTCGGCCACGATCTTCTGCTCGTGGCGCACGGCTCCGGTGCATGAGCCCGAGGGGACGACGACGGCGTCCCACTCCCCGTCCAGGACCGGTGAGAAGGTCTCGACGTGGTTGCGCACGATCTTGGCGGCGTCAGAGAAGTAGCCGGTATTGGCGTGCATCTGACCGCAGCATGTCTGGTTCTCAGGCATCACCACCTCGTGGCCCAGACGCTCCAGCAAGGTGACGGTCGCCTGGGCGGCCTGGGGGAACATCGTGTCAGCCAGACACGTCGCGAACAGGGCGATGCGCACGGAACTTCCTCACCGTCGGGGAACAAGACGTCCCCAGGGTAGGAGAGGGCGCCGGTACGTGCATGCGTGCTGGGTCTGCCATCGCCGACGGCGTCGCCCGGCTGCGTGCGGTCGTGCGGCAAAGTGCCTGCTCACCTCCGAGGTCCCACCTGGTGACGTGCCGGGCACCGTGCCTGGTCCAGGCTGACAATGCGCAAGGCTGGAGTGTGGTTATGCGTGCGCCGGACCCGTTCCTGGTCAGGACCCGCACCAGGCTCGCGTCCTGGCCTTGACGGGACCCTGTCAGCCGACCATGAGCGGCCCGAAGAACCCCTGGGAGGCGGCCAGCACCAGCAGGCCGAGTGTGATGACCAGGCCGAGGGAGTAGGGCGCGACCTTCTTGAGGATCTCGGCGTCGGTGCCCGGGGCGTCCACCGCCCCGGCCGCGATCGCCAGGTTCTGGGGGGAGACGATCTTGCCCAGCCCACCGCCGATCGTGTTGGCCGCCAGCAGGATCCGTGGGTCGATCCCTGCTCCCGCCGCCGCGGTGGACTGCAGGTTCGCGAACAGCGCCCCGGCCGAGGTCGCCGAGCCGGCCACGGCGGTACCGATCCATCCCAGGAAGGGTGAGAGGAAAGCGAAGGCGGCTCCGGTGGCGGCCAGGGCCGCCCCGATGGCGGTGGTCTGCCCGGAGAAGTTCATGACATAGGCCAGTGACATGACCGTGACGATGGTGAGCACGGACAGCCGCAGGGAGTAGATCGTGCGTGGCAGCACCATGAACATCTCGCCCACGCTGGTGGCATAACGGCCCCCGGAGGAGAAGCGTCCGTACACCACCGCCACGATCGCCGCGGTGACGAAGATCCAGGTCCCAGGGTTAGACAGGATCTGCAGGGTGTAGACCGGGGACCTGGAGACCTCGCCGGACTCAGTGAGCAGGTGGCCGTACAGGCCGGGCCACCGGATGGCGACATCGGCGGAGGACAGCGTGGCAGACAGGTCCACACCGATCTTCCACAGCTTGGTCACCGCGATGATGACGACGACGAGCACGTAGGGCAGCAGTGCCAGAAAGACGCGCTGGCGGTCAGGACGGTCAGAGTCCTCCACGTGGGTGCGCAGCTCCTGGGGGGTCGTCGGGCTCCACACGAGCAGGAAGAAGTAGCAGGCCACCAGTCCCAGCAGCGAGGCCACCACGGCCGTGAGCTCGTAGGAGACTGACGGGGTGAAGAAGTGGCCGACTGCGGCAGCCCCGCCGGCTACGAGTGCCAGCGGCCACAGCTGGCGGAGCCCACGTGCCCCGTCGAGGATGAGCAGGACGAGGAAGGGGACGGCCAGCGCCAGCACCCAGCTGATGTGCCCCATATCGATGGCCGTCTCCACCGGGTCGACCCCTCCGAGGCGGGCCGCCGTGGTCACCGGGATCGCCATGGCACCAAAGCCCACGTTGACCGAGTTGGCCACCACCGTGGCCGCGGCCGCACGCAAGGGGTGCACGCCCAGGGTCAGCAGCATGGCGCCGGAGATCGCCACTGGTGCGCCGAAGCCGGCCAGCCCCTCCAGCAGGCCGCAGAAGGAGAAGGCGACGATGAGGGCCTGGGCGCGCTGGTCACCCTTGCCGATCGTGTTGAAGACAGCCTTGAGGTCCTGGCTGCGCCCGGAGGTCTCGGTGAGGTTGTAGAGCCACACCGCCGCCACGATGATGTAGATGATCGGCAGCAGGCCCATGGCGGCGCCCTGTGAGGCGGACAGAAGCGTCATTCCCACCGGCATCCTGAAGGCGAGGACCGCGATGAGGCAGGCCACCGCCAGCGAGATAAGCGCGCACCAGTGGGTGGCGACCTTGAAGATCCCCATGAGGGTGAAGAAGACCAGGAGAGGGACCAGTCCGATCAGCGCCGTCAAGACGACCGAGCCGCCGACCGCCGTCGTTGAGGGGGTGAACGCGGCAGGGGCCAGCAAGGCAGAGGGGGGCATGAGGAACGATGCCGCCAGGAGTGTGGTCATCTCAGTCTCCGGGAGTGGTGGGTGCCGCAGCGGTGCGTCGTGACCCCGCTATTGTGGCACCACGATGACTGCCTTGACTCCTCGGAGCGGGGGTTGGAGCGTCCTGCCAGGCAACGCGCCGTGCTCGCGGGCCCGGCGCCTCCAGGCTCGTCGGGCCCACAGGCACGGCTCGACGCCCGGCCCCGCAAGCACCGTGGCCGCGGGCGCGCTACCTGCTTGACGCGCCCGCGGCCACGGCCTGCGGAGAGGAGTGGGCGTACCCGGTCGCTGGCTACTTCACGTCCTCGTCAACCCAGTCGAAGGTCCGGGTCACGGCCTTCTTCCACAGGCGGTAGGTGCGGTCGCGCTCCGCCTCGTCCATCGACGGGCTCCAGCGCTTGCCCTCCTGCCAGTTGGCGACGACGTCCTCAGTGCCGCTCCAGAAGCCCACGGCGATACCGGCCGCGTAGGCGGCACCCAGTGCCGTGGTCTCGGCGACCACGGGCTGGATCACGTCCACACCGCACAGGTCCGCCTGGAACTGCATCACCAGGTCGTCGTGCGTCATGCCGCCGTCGACCTTGAGCTCCTTGAGCGGCACGCCGGCGTCCGCGTTCATCGCGTCGAGGACCTCGGCGGACTGGAAGGCTGTGGACTCCTCCACCGCGCGGGCGATGTGGCCCTTGTTGACGTAGCGGGTGAGTCCCACGATGGCGCCGCGGGCGTCGTCCTTCCAGTAGGGGGCGAACAGGCCGGAGAAGGCCGGGACGAAGTAGACCCCGCCGTTGTCCTCCACCGTCTTGGCCAGCTCACCGATGTCCGAGGACTTCACGATCATGCCCAGGTTGTCCCGCAGCCACTGTACGAGTGAGCCGGCCACGGCGATCGAGCCCTCCAGGGCGTAGACCGGCTTGTTGTCACCCAGCTTGTAGAGCACGGTGGTCAGCAGACCGTTGGAGGAGAAGATGGGCTCCTCACCGGTGTTCATGAGCATGAAGCAGCCGGTGCCGTAGGTGTTCTTTGCCGTCCCCTTCTCGAAGCAGGCCTGGCCGAAGGTGGCTGCCTGCTGGTCACCGAGGATGCCGGCGATCGGGGTGTCGACCAGCAGACCGTTCTTGCGGCCGTAGCCGTAGACCTCGGAGGAGGACTTGATCTCAGGCAGCATCGACATCGGGATACCGAAGTCGGCGCAGATGTCCTCGCGCCACTGCAGCGTGCGCACGTCCATGAGCAGGGTGCGTGAGGCGTTGGTGACGTCGGTGGCGTGGACGCCACCGTCGACCCCGCCGGTCAGGTTCCACAGCACCCAGGTGTCCGGGGTGCCGAAGAGCAGGTCGCCGGCCTCGGCCTTCTCGCGTGCGCCCTCGACGTTGTCCAGGATCCACTTGACCTTGGTGGCGGAGGGGTAGGTGGAGATGTTCTCACCGGTGATCTGCCGGTAGCGCTCGGTCCCCAGAGGGTCACCTGCGGCGATCTCGCGGGCGATGTCGCCGGTACGCACGTCCTGCCACACGATGGCGTTGTAGACCGGCTCGCCGGTGTTCTTGTCCCACACGATGGTGGTCTCGCGCTGGTTGGTGATGCCGACGGCGGCCAGCTGGTGGCGGTTGATCTGCGCCTTCTGGAGGGCCTCGGCCACGACGGCGCGCACCGAGCCCCAGATCTCCACCGGGTCATGCTCAACCCAGCCGGGGTTGGGGAAGATCTGGGTGAACTCCTGCTGCCCGACGGCCACGATCTGACCGGAGTGGTTGAAGATGATGGCGCGCGAGGAGGTGGTGCCCTGGTCAATGGCGAGGACGTACTTTTCCTGTTTGCTCACGATGGTGTCCTTTCACTTCGTTGTGTGAGGCGAGGGTGGGTGCTGGCTCAGAACAGGCCAGCCATGTGTGGGATCAGGAGGCCGGCTGCGGCGCCACCGATCATCGGGCCAACCACCGGGACCCATGCGTAGCCCCAGTCAGCACCCTTCTTACCCGGGATGGGCAGGATCGCGTAGGCCAGACGCGGGCCAAGGTCACGGGCGGGGTTGATGGCGTAGCCAGTCGGGCCGCCCAGGGACAGGCCGATCGCGACGATGACGAAGGCGACGGCCAGAGGGCCGAGCTCGCTGGGGGACTTGCCGGCGTACAGGCACCAGGCCACCAGCACGAAGGTGGCGATCGCCTCAGTCACGCAGTTCCAGCCGTAGGAGCGGATCTCAGGGGCGGTGGCGAAGCAGCCGAGCTTTGAGGCGGCGGGAAGGTCGTCGTCGAACTGCTTCTTGTACGCCAGCCACGCGCAGGCAGCACCAACCATGGCACCCAGCATCTGGGCGATGATGTAGATCGTCACGTTGGTGGCGGTGGCGGGCACGTTGGCTGCCAGGTCCTGGCCGGCAATCCACTTGCCGACCGTGACGGCGGGGTTGAGGTGCCCACCGGTGGCGTAGGCGGCGTAGACGCCCATGAAGACGGCAAGTCCCCATCCGAAGGTGATGACGATCCAGCCTGAGGAGTTGGCCTTGGACCGCTTCATGGTGACTCCGGCACAGACGCCCGCACCAAAGAGGATGAGGACGGCAGTGCCGAAGAATTCGGACAGGAAGATCTGTCCGGTAGTCGGAGTCATGATCGCTCCCTTTCTGCACGACGTTGTGCGCTGATGGCGGCGGCATCGCAGCCGCGCGGGCCAGGTTCTTGCGGTGCCGGTGAGAACGTACCGTGCGAGCGGCCCGTGAGTGTGGGTACCGGTCGGCCCGCACCATCACCCTGAGGCCTTGTTTGTGCCGTCATCACTGGACAATCTCTGATTGCGTCCTGGTGTAGGGGCGAAAGGACGTGCGAGAGGAGCAGACTCTCTGTGCACGAATGTGCAGCGGGCGTGCACTTTTCCCGGCGCAGGAGTCTGCTGGTGCTAGTCATGGCTCATGACAACCCCGCAGCAGCGGTGCACGTGCTCAGCGGTACCCCAGGGGGTCCATGTGATCGAGGGACGAGGAGGTCCAGCATGAAGAGCCTGAGTGCCGACGTCGTCGTCGTGGGAGGCGGTGCGACGGGAGTCGGCATAGCCCGGGACGCGGCGATGCGAGGTTTGAGCGTGGTGCTCTTAGAGAGGGCGGACCTGGCCCAGGGCACGTCCGGACGCTTCCACGGCCTGCTCCACTCAGGTGGACGCTACGTGGTCTCCGACCCCCAGTCGGCTACGGAGTGCGCCCAGGAGAACGAGATCGTCTCACGCATCCACTCCTCCGCCGTTGAACGGGTGGGAGGGTTGTTCGTCGTCACGCCCGAGGACGACCTCGCCTTCTCTGACGACTTCATCGCCGGTGCCCGTGCCACGGGGGTGCCGGCTGAGGAGATCAGCCTGTCTGAGGCCCTGCGCCTGGAGCCACGCCTGAACCCGGGCATTAAACGGGCCTTCCGCGTCCATGACGGCGCCGTTGACGGCTGGCAGATGGTCTGGGGCGCGGCCCGCTCGGCTCAGGCCTATGGCGCTCAGGTGCTGACCTATCACGAGGTCACCGATGTCATCGTCGAGGGCGAGGGGCAGGGCCGCCGCGTGGTGGCCGTGCGTGCCCGTGGGGTCAAGACCGGCGAGGAGCTGACCGTCAGCTGCCGGATGCTCATGAACGCCGCCGGCCCCTGGGGCGGGCGCTTGGCCACGATGGCCGGATCGACCTCGGTCAAGATCGCCGCTGGCCGGGGCGTCATGATCGCGATGAACCACCGTCTGGTCAACCACGTGGTCAACCGCTGCGTCCACCCCGCTGACGGGGACATCATCGTGCCCGACCACACCGTCTCCATCATCGGTACCACCGACCGCCGTGCCGAGGACCCTGACCACCTGGCGATCCCCCGCCAGGAGGTTGCCCAGATGCTCGACGCCGGGGAGGTCCTGATCCCTGGCTTCCGCCAGGTCCGTGCTCTGCACGCCTGGGCTGGCGCCCGCCCGCTCGTCCTGGACACCTCCGTCTCCTCCGATGACACGCGCCACATGAGCCGAGGGATGACAGTGATCAGCCACGCCCGGGCCGAGGGGCTGGCCGGCATGATCACGGTGGCCGGCGGCAAGCTCACCACCTACCGCCTGATGGCCCAGCACGCCGTGGACGCCATGTGCGCCGAGCTGGGGGTCACCGCCCCTTGCCGGACGGCGCAGGAGGAGGTCCCCGGCAGCGTCGGCACACCGAATTACCACATCACCCACCGCCTGGGGGAGCGGGAGGACAACCGCCTGGGGGACCAGACCATCTGCGAGTGTGAGCTGGTGGGGCGGAAGGCGGTCACCGACCTCATGGAGCAGCAGCCTGACGCCTCCTTCGATGACCTGCGCCGCCAGCTCCGGGTGGCCATGGGGCCGTGCCAGGGGGGCTTCTGTGCCCCACGGGTGGCGGGTCTGCGAGCCTGCTGCTCGGGGTACTCGGCTGCCGATGCCTCGGAGAGCCTCAAGACCTTCCTGCGTCACCGCTGGATCGGCCTGTGGACCATTTTGCACGGGGAACAGGTGCGAGAGACGGCACTGGACTTCTGGATGCTCCAGGGGACCCTCGACATCGAGGACCTGCCACAAGCGCCTGCACCATCGGCCGTGGCCACCGCTCTGGTGGACGCCGAGGACGGCATGGCGACCGCGGACGAGCAGGCTGCTGCTGAGCAGGCCCTGTCCCACCCGCCCGTGCTGGCAGGCAGCGCCCTGCCCACCATCTCACCGGTCGCCACCGGGACCGAATCATCTGCGAGAGGACAGGAGGTTCTGGCATGAGCAGTGACGTCGTCGTCGTCGGAGCCGGTATCGCCGGCTACGCCACCGCGCTGTGGCTGCGCCGGGCTGGCGCTACCGTCACCTTGGTGACCAAGGGGGTGGGCGGGTTACCTCTGTCCACCGGCACGATCGACGTGCTCGGTCGCCTTGGTGGCGCGGCGGGCCCCTGCGGCCCAGCGGGCGGGGCCACGGACAGCGAGCGCATGGTCCGGCGCCCGGTGGCCCGGCCCCTGAGTGAGATCCAGGACGGAGGGCTCCTGCCTGCCGGGCACCCCTACCTCACCATCGGCCGCCAGGCCGTGGTGCGCGGCGTGGAGGACTTCGCCGCGCTGGTGGGCCCTCAACTGCTGACCTGGAGGCAGGATGACGGCGCAGCCGGGCCTGAGAACCTCTGGCTGCCCACCGCTGTGGGAGCCGTGCGTCCCAGCTTCCTGGTCCCGCCCTCCATGCAGGACAGCGTCCTGACTGATGGTGGGCGCTACCTGGTGGTGGGGTTGCGCCGGCTGAAGGACCTGACCCCTGAGCTCGTGGCCGGCAACCTCAACCGCACGGAGCTGCCCGGCGGTGGAAGGGTCCAGGCCCGGGCTCTGACGATCGATCTCGAGGTACGCGATGGTGAGCAGGACTCCAGCGGCCTGGTCCACGCCCGCGCCCTGGACCGCACCCCGGCACGCGAGAGCCTGGTCCAGGCCCTGAGCGGCCACGTACGTGAGGGGGAGACCGTCCTGCTGCCGGCCGTCCTAGGGATGGAGGACCCGCAGGTCTTCTCCTGGCTCTCCCAGCGCCTGGGAGCCCCCGTGGGGGAGATCCCCTTGCCCCCGCCCTCGGTGCCCGGGCTGCGCCTGGAGAACCGGCTGGCACGCCTGGCCTCTGACGAGCGCGTGCGCCTGGTCCAGGGGGCTGGCGTCGTCAGTGCCGAGGTTCGCGACGGGCGGCTGGTCAGTGTGACCAGTGCGGCTGCCGGCCGTACCTTGACTCACCGTGCAGGTGCCTTTGTGCTGGCCACCGGCGGCTTCGAGTCCGGGGCGCTGACGCTGGACTCCCACGGGCAGGTGAGGGAGACCGTCCTCGGCCTGCCTGTGGCCGGGGTGGTGGACGATGGCGAGGAGAACCTGCGTCGCCTGGTCCACAACGACTACTGGGGCAAGCCCCAGGGCCTGTTCCGCGTCGGTGTGCTCACCGACTCCCAGATGCGTCCGATCGGCCCCGACGGAGAGCCGGTCCTGGACGGTCTGCGCGCCGTCGGCGGACTGCTGGCCGGCGCCGTGCGCTGGAGCGAGTGCTCAGGAGAGGGAATCGCGCTCGGTTCGGCCCGGGCCGCCACCGACTCGCTCCTGGCTGAGGCCGAGGCCACGGGTGGGGAAGCGAATGAGGGAGCCGGGAGGACGCCGTCGTCGGCGCCTCCATCGGCTGGCGGACCTGAGATGACAAAGGAGACCTACTGATGTTCGACGTCGACGCCCTTGCCACCAGATGGGACCTTCCCCTTCCCGGCGCCGGTGGGCAGCACGTGCGCTCGGGAGGGTTCGCCGTCGAGCAGCCCGCGCACGACCTGGCCAGAGCGAGCCTGGACTCCTGCGTCAAGTGCACGATCTGCGAGACCATGTGCCCGGTTGCTGCCGTCACCGACCTCTTCCCCGGACCGAAGTTCGTCGGCCCGCAGGCCGAGCGCTTCCGTCACGGCCTGAGCGTGGACCACTCCATCGACTACTGCTCCTCGTGCGGGACCTGCACGCGCGTGTGTCCCCAGGGCGTCAAGATCGCTGAGCTGAACTCCCAGGCGCGTGCCGTCATGAAGCAGCAGAAGGGGGCGATCCCGCTGCGTGACCGGCTCATCACCCAGACCACGCTCATGGGTAAGGTGATGACGCCGATGGCCCCGGTGGCCAACGCCGCGCTGGCGAACAAGCCGATCCGTACCGTGGTGGAGAAGGTGGTGGGCATCCACCGTGACGCCCCGATGCCGACTGCCAAGACACAGTCCTTCCACGGGTGGCTTCGGCGGCGCACGCCGCGCTCCGACACCCTGGTACCGCGTGGCAGCCGCGGACCGGTGGTCTTCTTCCACGGCTGCGCCGGAGGGTACTTCGAGGTCGAGACCTCCAAGCAGACTGTCGAGGTGCTTGAGCACCTGGGCTACGAGGTCATCGTCCCGCCCCAGGGCTGCTGTGGGCTGGCGGCCCAGTCCAACAGCCTGTACGGGCAGGCCTCGGCCTCCGTGGTCAAGCTGGCCGGGCAGCTGCGTGCTGCTGGCGAGGAGCTGAGGATCGTCACGGCCTCCGGGTCCTGCGCCGGGATGCTCAAGCATGAGGCGCACGACATCATGGGTGTGCGAAGCGAGGACCTGGAGAACGTCTCCACCAGGATCGTGGAGATCTCGGAGTTCTTCCGCGAGCTGGAGGATGTCGGAGAGCTTCCGCACGACTTCCGGCGCATCGAGGCTACCGTCGCCTACCACGCGCCCTGCCAGCTGAAGGGGCAGTACATGGGTCTACCAGCGGTGGAGATCATGGACCTGGTCCCCGGCTTCCACGCGGTGGAGTCAGGCAAGGCGTGCTGCGGGATCGCTGGTACCTACGGGCTGAAGAAGGAGAAGTACGAGGTGGCCCAGGCCGTGGGCCGGCCCCTGTTCGACATGGTGCGCGAGGTCAACGACCAGCTGGCTGTGTGCGACACCGAGACCTGCCGCTGGCAGATCGAGAAGTCCTCGGGTGTGCGCACGGTCCACCCGATCGCCGTCCTGCATGCCGCCTACGGTCTCAGCCGCCTGGCAGGCGTTGAGGAGTAACGCTCGCCCTCTCGCCCACTCACCCACGAGACGGACAACCTTTCCGTCAGCCAGACAACGTAAACCTGGGGTTGACGGTTGTCCGGCTGACGGAAAGGTTGTCCATCTGGGGGCAGGGGGTCAGATAGCCGTGGTCACGTGGGCGACGGCGGCCGCGTCAGTAGCCTCGGCCTCGGCAGCCAGGACCTGCTCCACGCGCGAGGCGTAGGCGGCCTTCTCCGCCTTGACGGTCTCCTCGTCCCAGCCCAGCAGCGGGGCCATGACCTCGGCCAGCTCGTCAGCGGCGCCCAGACCGTGGTCGCGGCGCTCGATGTCCAGCCGCACGCGGCGCAGCAGGACGTCATCGAGGTGAGTGGCTCCCTCGTGGGTGACGGCCCAGGCGACCTCGGCGCGCAGGAAGGCGGGCTCAGTGGCCAGCGGCTCGCCCCAGCGCCCGGCCTGGCCCTGCTCGGAGTCGATCGCCTCCAGGATCGCCGGCAGCTCGTCGCCGTAGCGGTCGAGCAGGTGGGTGACGCGGGCCAGGGTCCAGCTGCGCTCGCGGGCGATCGTGCCGGCCTGCCTGGCCAGCTGGTGGTAGCCGGCGGCACCTACCAGCGGCAGGGTCGCCGTCGTCGAGGGGTGGGCCTTGGCGCCGGCCTCGCCCAGGGCGTGGTCGACGGCGTCCTCGGCCATGACTCGGTAGGTGGTGAGCTTGCCACCCGCGATCGCGGTCAGGCCCGGGGCCACGCGGGTGACGGTGTGCTCGCGCGAGACCTTGGTGCTGGCTGCCTCGGCGCCCGGACGCAGCCGGGGCTGGAGGAGGGGACGCAGGCCGGCGTAGACGCCGATGACGTCCTCGCGACGCACCGGCTTGGCCAGCACGGCGTTGGCGTGGTCGAGCACGTAGTCGATGTCCGCGCTCGTGGCCACGGGCTTGGACACGTCCTCGTTCCAGGGGGTGTCCGTGGTCCCGATAACCCAGTAGCGCGGCCAGGGGATGATGAACAGGACGGACTTCTCGGTACGCAGGAAGATGCCGGTCTCGGCGTCGATCGCCTCCTTGGGCACCACGATGTGGATGCCTTTGGAGGCCAGGACCTTCAGGCCTCCGGCGTCCGTGGCCAGGTCCTGGGTGTCCTCGGTCCACACGCCGGTGGCGTTGATGACCTGGGTGGCCTTGATCTCGTGGCTCTCGCCGGTCTCCAGGTCCGTGACGACCGCCCCGTGCACGGCACCGGAGCCGTCCTTGAGGAAGCCGGTGACCTTGGTGCGGCTGGCGGCGTAGGCGCCCAGGCCCACGGCGGTACGCACCAGGTCGATGACCAGGCGGGAGTCGTCCACACGGGCGTCGTAGAAGCGGATGGCCCCGGCCATCTTGGACGGGTCGAGCGCGGGGGCCAGGGCGCGGGTGCCCTTGCGGCCCAGGTGCTTCTGGACGGGAACGGTCTGGCGCCCGTGCGCGCCAGCGATGGCCAGGGCGTCGTACATGCCGATGCCGACGGCGGAGTAGGAGCGCTCGATCTGGTTCTTCAGCGGCCACAGGAAGGGCTGGGCCTTGACCAGGTGCGGGGCGGTGGTCTCCAGCAGGCGGCCACGCTCGGTCAGGGCCTCGTGCACCAGGGCGAAGTCGAGCTGGTAGAGGTAGCGCAGGCCACCGTGGACCAGCTTGGAGGACCAGGAGGAGGTGCCTGAGGCCCAGTCGCCCATCTCGACGATGCCGGTGCGCAGCCCGCGGCTGGCGGCGTCGACGGCGATCCCGGCCCCGGTGACCCCGCCTCCCACGACGAGGACGTCAAGTCCCTCAGCCTGGCTCATGGCAGCCAGTGCCTCGGCGCGCTGGGTAGTGGTCAGGGCAGTGGGCCGGGTGGTGCTCATGATGCTCCTCGGGTCGCAGACAGTGGCCGGTGGGCACGACGGCGTGTGCCCTGGCGGTTTGTGGCCGAGCATCCCGAGCAGGTGTGACAATGGGCAAGAAAGATGCACGGATGTGCATGTCGGGTCCGTGGAGGAGGGAATATGGCCAGCCCGCTGAGGCCGCGGCCTACGAGACAGGTCGGTGAGGTGATTGGCGGCCACACCAGCCGTCCTCAGGACGATGACGCCACCGCCTCCTCCCTGTCTGGTTCCGAGGACGCCCTGGTCGCCTATGAGGCGGCCTCCATGTACTACGCCCAGGGCGAGACCATGGAAGTGATTGCCCGTCACCTGGGTGTCTCACGCTCAACCGTCTCGCGCCTGCTGTCACGTGCCCGCTCACAGGGCATCGTGCGCATCGAGGTCGTTCAGCCCGGCGGTGCCGGCAGCCTGGAGCGTGCCTTGCACGACGAGCTGGGGGTGCGCACCCAGATCGTCCCCGTGCGTGAGGGAACCACGGAGATCCACCGCCTCCAGCAGGTGGCTGCTGTGGGTGCGGCGCGGATGATGGATCTCATCACCGAGCTCTCGCCCCTGCCTGCGTCCGCGGGGGAGAACCAGGCGACGGCTGAGCCGGGCCTCGTCGTCGGCGTGGCCTGGGGGACCACGATGAGCGAGGTGGCGGCGGCGCTGCCGGTACGCCAGGTCCCTGGGCTCACCGTGGTCCAGCTCAACGGCGCCTCGGACCCGCTGCGGGAGGGACCGAGCGCCGCCGAGGTGCTCACGCGCATGGGCCAGGTGCTCGGGGCCCGCACGATCTCGTTCCCCGTACCGGCCTTCTTCGACCAGGTGGCCACGCGCCAGGCGATGTGGTCCGAGCGCTCGGTCAAGCGCGTCCTGGCGGTGGCCCGCAGCGCCCGTCTGGCGGTCTTCGGCGTCGGCTCGCTCGGGGCGGACGTGCCCTCCCAGGTCTACGCCGGTGGGCACCTGTCCCGCACGGACATGACGCTGCTGCGCCGCGAGGAGGTGGTGGGGGACGTGTGCACGGTGCTCCTGCGAGGCGACGGCACCTGGGGTGACATCGACCTCAACGCGCGTGCCACCGGTCCCACCCCGGTCCAGCTGGCTCGGATCCCGCGCAGACTGTGCATCGTGGCAGGCACCGGCAAGGCCCGGGCGACGCTGGCCGCGCTGCGGGCCCGGGTCGCGACGGACCTGGTGATCGACGACGCCACGGCGCGTGCGGTCCTCGCGCTCGCCCACCGGAAGGAGACGGTATGAGCACGGCACCCCACCATGAGCCGCGTGGTGAGAGGGCCGCCGGCGACCCTGGCGGACACCACCTGGTGCTCCGGTCGGCGCGCCCTGCGGACGCCCGCTCCATCGCAGAGCTCGTTCGTCCCTACGCCGAGCGCCGCATCCTGCTGGGCAAGGACCTCATCGCCTACTTCGAGGACATCCAGGAGTTCACCGTGGCGGAGAGCTCGGCCGCGGGGCCGGACGGTCGAGCGGTCAGCGGGATCATCGGGTGCGGGGCGCTGCACGTCATGTGGGACGACATCGCGGAGGTGCGTACCCTGGCGGTGCGCAGCGACTACCTCCACCGTGGGGTGGGCTCGGCGCTCCTGGGCGAGCTGGTCGCCCGCGCCCGGGCCCTTGGCCTCACGCGGGTCTTCTGCCTGACCTTCGAGGTCGACTTCTTCACCGCCCACGGCTTCCACCCGATCGCGGGAGCCCCCGTGGGCACGGACATCTTTACCGAGATGGTCCGCTCTCACGACGACGGCGTGGCCGAGTTCCTCGACCTGGCGCGGGTCAAGCCCAACACCCTGGGCAACTCCCGCATGCTGCTGGAGCTGTGAGCCCCCTGCAGGAGGCGCTGGGCGGCCCGGACCCGCGCGTCGTCGTCGAGTGGTACCGCGTCCACGCTCGCGACCTGCCGTGGAGGGCGAGCGGGACGAGCGCGTACGCGGTGCTGGTCTCGGAGGTCATGAGCCAGCAGACCCCAGTGGCCCGCGTCGTGCCCGCCTGGCGGGAGTGGATGCGGTGCTGGCCTGACGCCGCCGCGCTGGCAGGGGCTGAGCGGGCTGAGGTGCTGCTGGTGTGGGGGCGCCTGGGCTACCCCCGGCGTGCCCTGCGGCTGGTGGAGGCAGCGCGCGCCGTCGTCGAACGTCACGGAGGGGAGCTGCCGTGCGACCGCGACCAGCTCCTTGCCCTACCAGGTGTTGGTGACTACACCGCCGGAGCAGTGCTGGCCTTCGCCTACGGGCGCCGCGCGCTTACGCTGGACACCAACGTCCGGCGCGTCCTGGCACGGGCTGCGGGGGGCCAGGCCCTGCCGGCTCCGGCCCTGACCCGTGCCGAGCGGGAACGGGCGGAGGCTCTTCTGCCGCCAGAGGGAGGCGCGGTGGATCCCGCCCGCTGGTCGGTGGCGGTCATGGAGCTGGGGGCGCTCGTGTGCACGGCCCGTGACCCGCGCTGTGAGGACTGCCCGTGGCTGGGGCAGTGTCGGTGGGTGGCCGAGGGCAAGCCTGCGGACGAGCACGCCGGACGACGGCGGAGCCAGGCCTGGCACGGCACCGACCGCCAGGCCCGTGGGCTGGTGATGGCACGCCTGCGCCTGGCCGGGGCAGGCTCTGCGGTGACGCGTGCTGAGCTCCTGGCCGAGGCAGCGCGTGCGGGCACGAGCCGGCGCGGGCGGGGCGAGGCCGCCGCCGAGTGGGCCGGGGTGAGGGATCCTGAGCAGCCGGCCCGTGCCCTGGCCGGTCTACTGGCTGACGGGCTCATCGCCTCTGACGACGACGGCGCCAGCTTCCGTCTTCCCTGAGAGTGTCCCCGTGGACGTCGGCCAGGGCCCGCACGCGTGCGCCGCAGCCGCCTGAGGCGGGTGCCGGCGGCTGTGAGGCCTGTGGCCCTATAGGCACCGGGCGGGCCGCTGCCCGGTGCGCGAGGTACTCGCAGGTAGAGTCGGCGTCATGGCTAACGGACGCGGTTGTGAGGGTGAGGAGCGCCGTGCGCGCGTCTACCAGCTGCGCCCGCGCGGCCAGCAGGACGGACAGACCGGGGTGGGATCACAGGGCCGACGCGGAGGTGGTAGTGAGCGCGGCACGGCAGGTCGCCGCTCCTCCTCGGGGAGCAGGACAGCGGCTTCCGGTCAGGCCTCCAGGACGCCCGCTCCGCGGCGGGCAGGAGCCTCTGGCGCGTCCGCAGGACGCGGTCGAGGCGGGCGCCCGGGGGCTGGTCAGCCCGTCGTCGCTCCGGCCTCTGAGCGCACAGGCGAGTCAGCGGCACGTGCTCGTGCCAGTGCGGCACGACGGGCCTCCGAGCGCCGGGCCGCGCAGCGAGGTGCTGCTCACCAAGGGGGCGGGGGCGGCCGTGGCGGAGGACCTGGCCGGCCGCCGTCGGCCTCCCGCGGCGGCGCCGGTGGGCCACGTCGCTCGACCCAGCCGCGTTACGGGCTGCGGCGCGCCGTCGTCTTCGGCGTCGCCGTGGCGCTGATCGCCTCCTTCTGCCTTGGCGCCATCGCGACGGCGATATGGGTGCGTGACACGATCCGGCAGCAGGAGACTGAGCGCGCGGCCAGCGCTACCCCGACGACCTATCCGGTGCCGGTGGCCTGCAGGCCGCAAGATATTGACGTCTCTGTCACCGCTCCCTCGCAGGTCAGCGCCGGGGCCGGGGCCACCGTCTCCCTGACGCTGCGCAACCAGGGCGACGACGCCTGCCTGCTGGACGTGGGTGGTCAGAACCTCGCGCTGGTCGTGACCTCGGGAGGTGCAACGTTGCTGAGCTCAGCCATGTGCACCTCGACCCCGGCTAGCCGCATGCTCCTGGTGGACGCCGGTGACTCTGCGAGCGTGTCCCTGTGGTGGGACGGAACGGTCGCCTCGTCCTCGTGCGTGAGCGCGGCCGGAGGTGCGCCGAGCCAGGCGGCTACTTCCCCGGCAGGCGCAGACGACCAGCAGGTACAGCCTGGCACCGGCGAGGACGGGCAGACGGAGGAGCAGGACGACGCCGCTGCGTCCGCCACCCCAGACCCGGCTGCTGAGACGGGCGAGCAGGAGGCGCAGGCGGACGCGACGCCTGGAGCCGAGGGCTCTGGTACCGCGGCGTCTGACCGGCCCACGCCTACCCCGAGCGCAACGGTCGAGGCGAGTGCCCAGGCGGGCCGCCAGCCCAGCGCCGTGAGCGTCTCCGGCGGTGGCGACTACGCGACGGCCGGGACCTACCAGCTGCGATTCCAGCTCGGTGGCCAGGACCTGGGGCCTGCGTTCACGCTGCTGATGGTCTGAGCGCTGGTGGCGGGGAGGAGCAGGAGCTCCTCGCGTGCTCGGTCCCAGCGCGTCCTGTGGCCCGGTGGGCGGTTTGTCGCCGGTGCCTGCACGCAGCACGCCCGGCCGCGACGCCCAGGGGTGTTGCGGCCGACGGTCCGCCTCAGGAGTACCGCTCGACCAGGGAGATCTCAGCCAGGCGGGACAGGCCCTCGCGCAGCGTGCGCGCCCGGCGGGGGCCGACGCCGTCCAGGGCCTCCAGCTCCTCCAGGCTCACCCCCAGAACCGCCTGGAGGGAACCCCAGTGGTCGACGACGGCTCGCGCCGTCACCAGTGGGAGCCGGGGGATCTTGGACATGATGCGCAGGCCGCGGGAGGACAGGGAGGCGTCCAGGTCCTGCCCGTCCGGGCCGCCTAGACCCATCGAGCGGGCCACCATGGCCAGGTCTAGCAGAGCGGGTGAGCCCACCCACTTCAGGCGAGCTTCGACGGTGGAGGTGTCCAGGTCCTCGGGCAGGTAGTCGGCCAGGAGGAAGTCGCGCTCGGCCATGAGCCCTCGGGTGAGCTCCTCGTGCTGGAGGGCGAGCAGGCGTCCGTCGGTACCGAGCTCGACGACGTAGCCGTCGACGTCGAAGGCGATGCGGCGCACCATCTCCAGCAGCTGGACAGCGGTGGCCACGTCGCGCACGGTCACGAGGTCCTCGATCTCCAGGGCGTCCAGGCTCGCTGAGGTCTGGGCGAGGCGGGTGGTGTAGCGCTCCAGCGTGGCCAGCGCCTGGTTGGCACGGGCGAGGATGGACTCGGAGGGCTCGATGACGTGGCGCTTGCCGTCAACGTACAGCGAGATGATCTGCATCGACTGGCTCACGGAGATCACGGGGTAGCCGGTCTGCCGGGCCACACGCTCAGCGGTACGGTGGCGCATGCCGGACTCGGTGGTCTCGACCGAGGAGTCGGGAAGCAGCTGGACGTTAGCGCGTCGGATCCGCCCGGCGGCCCGGTCCACGATGACGGCCCCGTCCATCTTGGACAGCTCACGCAGCCGTGCGGCGGACAGGTCGACGTCGAGCTCGAAGCCTCCGGAGGAGATGGCCTCGACCGTAGGATCGAAGCCGAGGACGATAATCGCTCCGGTGCGTCCGCGCAGGATCCGCTCCAGACCGTCACGCAGCACGGTTCCCGGCGCGATGAGCGCCAGGGTCTCGCGCAAGATGAGGGAGTGGGGATCGGTCATGGCTACAGCTCCTGGGTGTGAGCAGGACAGGTCCTGGGGTGGTGCTCGGCTCCGACTGGGAATCGTATCGGGGTGGCTGAGAAGGACGTCGTGACCTGCGTCGCTCACAGGTCCTCAGGGTGCGGTCAGCCTCGTGGCAGGGCCGCTCCCACCGCCTCCCCGACGTGAGACACAGGAAGGACCTGCAGCCCTGGGACAGGGCGCAGCTCCCGGGAGCCGGCCAGGGGCACGATCGCTCGGTCGAAACCGAGGCGTGCTGCCTCAGCCAAGCGTCTCTGGATGCCGACCGTCGCTCGTACCTCACCGGTCAGCCCGACCTCGCCAAAGGCGACGAGCCCTGGGGGAGTGGGCAGGTTCTGCGCGGCGGAGACCACGGCGACGGCGACGGCCAGGTCCGTGGCAGGCTCAACCGCCCGGGCCCCGCCCACGGTGGAGACGTAGACGTCTGAGGAGGAGGTGTCGACCCGCAGCCGAGCCGTGAGCACGGCGAGCGCCATGGAGACGCGTGAGTGGTCCACCCCAGAGGTGGTACGCCTGGGCGAGCCCGCGGCTGTCTGTGCCACGAGGGCCTGGACCTCGACCGGCATGGGCCGGCGCCCCTCCAAGGTGACGGTGGCGCAGGTGCCCGGCACCTCGCTGCGGGCCTGGGACAGGAACAGGCCGCTGGGATCTGCCAGGCCGACGATGCCTCGTTCGCCCAGGTCGAAGCACCCGACCTCGTCGGTGGGGCCGTAACGGTTCTTCACGGCGCGCAGCAGGCGCAGCCGGGCGTGGCGGTCTCCCTCGAACTGACAGACCACGTCCACCAGGTGCTCCAGCACGCGTGGCCCGGCGATCCCTCCGTCCTTGGTCACGTGACCGACCAGGAGCACGGGAATCGCGCGCTCCTTGGCTACGGCGATGAGTGCGCTGGTCACGGCCCGGACCTGTGTGACCCCTCCTGCGGACCCCTCCACCTGCGCGGAGGCGATGGTCTGGACGGAGTCGACGACGAGGAGCGAGGGGCTGGCGGCCTCGACGTGCCCGAGGAGCGCGCCGAGCTCGGTCTCGCTGGCCAGAAGCAGGGCAGGGTCGATCGCGTCGATGCGCTCAGCGCGCAGACGGACCTGGCTGGCTGACTCCTCACCTGTGACGTAGAGGACCGGTCCCTCGCCGCGCTCGCGGGAGACCGCAGCGGCCTTGGCGGCGACGTCGAGCAGGAGGGTGGACTTTCCCACGCCCGGCTCGCCGGCGAGCAGGACCACGGCACCAGGCACGATCCCTCCGCCGAGCACGCGGTCGAGCTCACCGACCCCGGTGGAGCGTGCGCGGGCCTCCTCAGCGCTGACCTCCCCGATCGGGCGGGCGGGAACGGTCGGCCGGACGACTGGCTGCTGAGCCAGCGCGGTGCCCTTGCCGAGGCTGGCCTCGGTGAACTCCTCCAGGGTGCCCCACTCGCGGCACTCGCGACACTGGCCCAGCCACTTGGGGCTGGTCCACCCGCACTCGGTGCACACGTAGGACACGCGGCTCCTACGGGAGCTGCGAGCTGCGCCGGTAGTCGTCGTCGAAGACATGGCAGCAGGCTAGTGCCAGTCTCCGAGAGACGGAGAGGCTGTCACGATTGGTGCCAATTTTCTCGGTGTCGGCGCACTGTGAGCAACGGGCACAGGAAAACCGCAGGATCTCAACGGTCTCCTGGCTGCGTCGTCGTCCCTCTGCGAGGCCTGGAGGAAGTTGGTGTCAATCGTGACAGCCAGAACCTGGCTGCGGGCCTGCGTCTCAGTGCTGCCCGTAAACGTTCTGGTAGCGGTCGTTGAGGCGGTCGACGAGGTCCTGCGGGATGAGGTGGATCTCGCCCCCCTGGCGCGCCACGTGCACGGTCCGGGCGACCTCCTCGCACATGACGGCGGCCTTGACGGCGGCGCGTGCGTCCTTGCCGATGGTGAAGGGACCGTGGTTGGCCATGAGGACCGCGGGGGACTTGGAGCCACGCAGGGTCTCGACGATGCCCCGGCCGATGGAGTCGTCGCCGATGAGGGCGAAGGGCCCGATCGGGATCTCGCCGCCGAACTCGTCTCCCATCATGGTCAGGGCGCAGGGGATCGGCTCACGTCGGGCGGCCCAGGCGGTGGCGTAGGTGGAGTGGGTGTGGACCACGCCACCGACCCCGTCCATGTGCCGGTAGACGTAGGCGTGCGCCGCGGTGTCCGAGGAGGGGACGAGGTGCTCAGGCGTTCCGTCCACGATCTTCGTGCCGTCCAGGGTGCACACGACCATGTTGTCCGCGCTCAGCTCGTCATAGGAGACGCCCGAGGGCTTGATGACGAACAGGTCGGTTGGCTCGAGGCCCTCGCCCCGGTCCACGGTCACCCTCTCCGAGACGTTGCCGGCGGTCCACACCACCAGCCCCCAGCGGGGCAGCTCGGCGTGGAGCGCGGCTACGCGTTCGCGGGTGGCCGCGACGGCGACCTGGAGGCTGTCGTCAAGCTCGGTCAGGACAGGGACGGTGGTCATGATGGCTCCTGAGAGGACTGGCGGGCCGGGGCTCCGGCGTCGGACGGCACCGCAATGTGAACGTTCACCTTGGTGCCAGGGTAGCGCCTGCCGCCCACGGTGTCAGCCGCCATTGGTCCAGCCCCCCTTCAGCAGTAGCAGGCCAGGGGGCCGCCGGGCGCGTCCACCACCGTAATTGGGGTCCCGAAGACCTCAGTGAGGACCTCGGAGCGAATGACCTGATCGGGCGTGCCGCTGTACGCCACACCCCCATCCTTGAGCGCCACCACCCAGTCCGCGTAGCGGGCGGCGAAGTTGAGATCGTGCAGCACCACGACGATCGTGCGTCCCAGGTCGCGCGCGGCCACGGACAGGTGGCGCATCATCTCTACCGAGTGGGCGATGTCGAGGTTGTTGAGCGGCTCATCCAGCAGCACGTACTGCGTCTCCTGGGCCAGCACCATCGCCACGTAGGCCCGCTGGCGCTGCCCGCCGGAGAGCTCGTCAAGGAAGCGGTTCTCCAGCTCGCCCAGCGCCAGGAAGTCGATGTAGCGGGAGACGATCTGCTCATCCTGCTCGCTCAGGCGACCGTGGCTGTAGGGAAAGCGGCCACAGCCCACAAGCTGACGTACCGTGAGCCGGGAGACGAAGTGGTTGTCCTGGCGCAGGATCGAGACCACCTTGGCCAGCTCTGCCGAGCGCGTGCGCCGCACATCCAGGCCTCCCACTGTGATTGTCCCGGCATCGGGCCCCAGCAGACGCCCCACCATGGTCAGCAGTGTGGACTTCCCGGCACCGTTGGGCCCGATAAAAGCCGTGATCCCGCCCGCGGGGATCTCCAGGTCCACCGGTCCGATGGTGGTGGCGTGCCCGCAGGAGGTGTAGACCTTCGAGACATCGGTCAGGGTAATCACAAGCGCCCCTTTCTCAGGACGACGACGAGGAAGGCCAGGCCGCCGACCGCCTCGATAATGATGGAGACCACACCTTGGGCGGAGAAGACGTGGTTCATGAGGAAGTAGGCGCTGGTGAGGACCGCTGTACCCAGGCTGACGGACATGGGGAACAAGTAGCGGTGGTCGTAGGTGCCGCAGATCTGGTAGGTCAGCGTCGCCACGAGGAACCCGAAGAAGGTCATCGGCCCCACCAGCGCCGTCGAGGTGGCCATAAGGACGGAGACAAGCACGAGGACGGTCACGGACATCTTCCGGTGGTCCAGTCCTAGGCTCGTTGAGGCCTCGCGCCCCAGCGCCAGGATGTTGAGGTGGCGAGAGGCGGCGATCAGGGCCGCGGCTGCGATGACGACCACGGGTAGCGCGATCGGGTAGTACGCAGGATCAGCGTTGTTAACCGATCCGAACAGGCGTGCCGTCAGCACGTCGAACTCGCTGGGGGTCAGCAGGCGCTGCATGAAGGTGGACACCGATCCCAGCCCCGCCCCCAGGACGACGCCGATGAGAAGCATGGCGTGCATCGAGGCCTGCTTGCTGGTCAGCAGCCAGGAGTACAGCACCAGGCACAAGCCGACCATGAGCACCAGCTGGCCGACGAAGGTGGTTGTGGTCCGTGCTGCTGTCAGGCCTGCGGCCCCCAGGAAGAAGACGGTCGAGGTGTGGATCGCGCGGTAGAGGGACTCAAAGCCCATGATCGACGGCGTCACAATGCGGTTGGCGGTCACGGTCTGGAAGGCGATGGTGGCCAGGGACTGGCACACAGCGACTACGACCATTGCCAGGACGGACCAGGCGCGGCGCTGAGCAATGAGCCAGAAGCCGCGTGAGCCGGGGGGCATCGGGTTGTTCCAGGTCAGCAGACCTACAGCGCACACAAGCGCGGCCGCCGTCATGGCCAGGTAGACCAGCCACCAGCGCCGTCGTGCGGTGAGAGTGGGGAAGGCGCCCGAGGAGCGCTCGCGGCCTGTCGTGGACGACGGCGTCGCTGGCGGGGTGCCGGTGGCGTCGCCTCCACGGGTTGCGGGGATGGCCGAGGTCAGGGTCATACGCCGGCCCTCGTGCGTCGAATGATGAGGAGCAAAAAGACGGCGGCACCGATGATGCCGAGTACTACGGACACGGGGACCTCGAAGGGGGAGATGATGGTGCGTGCCAGCAGGTCGCAGGCGGTGACGAGGCCGATGCCCACCAGGCACACCCATGGCAGGTTCGAGCGCAGATCGTCCCCACGTGCCATGGACACGAGGTTGGGCACCACCAGCCCCAGGAAGGGCAGGGAGCCGACGACGACTGTCACCACGCCTGTGGCCAGAGCGATGAGGGCGGTGGCGGCCAGCACCGTGTGCCGGTAGCTGACGCCCACACTCGTGGCGACCTCCTCGCCCAGGCTCGCCACGGTCAGGCGGTCGGCGAGGAGGACCACCCCGGCCAGGACCACGAGCACTACCCACAGCACCTCGTACTGCCCCTTGTACACCGAGGTGAAAGAGCCCTGGAACCAGATGCCGAGCTGCTGGAGGGCGTCGGCCTGGAGCGCGAGAAAGGTGGTCAGGGCGCCCACGACGGCGCCCAGCATGATCCCCATGACCGGTACCAGGAGGGAGTCACGTAGCGAGACCCGTCGCAGCAGGAGGAAGAAGACCATCGTCCCGATGAAGGCGCTGATGGAGGCCATGGCCATACGCGTCAGTACGTTCGCGCGTGGCAGGACGATCATGCACACGAGCAGACCGAGGCCGGCCCACTCCGTGGTGCCGGTCGTCGTCGGCTCGACGAACCGGTTCTGGGTCACCAGCTGCATGACGAGCCCGCAAGCTGCCATCGCTGCCCCGGCCAGGACCAGTGCGATCGTGCGTGGCACGCGGACGTTGCCAAACATCTGCCAGCCGTCGTCATGGGACCTGATGGAGTACTCCCCGGTTGCCAGGCTCAGGGCGAGCAGCGCCAGGACGGCGACGACGCCGAGGACGAGGGCGGGGGACCACAGTGCGGACCGGGCTGGGACGGCCTGTCGGGCGCCGGCAGGTGCCAGCGCCCGACAGGACTGGGTGGGAGAAGCCATCGCGAGAGAGTCTCAGGCCTGCTTGCCGGCGGCCTCGAAGGCGTCGGCGATAGCACCCAGGATCTCGGTGTAGGTGATGATCGACTCGTTGGTGTAGGTGTCGGCTGGTGCGTAGACCACCTGCTTCTTGCTTAGCGCGGTGACGTTGCCGAGCGCGGCGTTACCCGAGATGACGTCCTGGGCGGGGGTGTAGCCCTCCGTGTTGGCCGCGACGGCGGCGTCACGGTCCAGGACCAGGATCCAGTCCGGGTTGGACTGCGCGATGGCCTCGACTGAGATGTCGTCACCGGTGTGGGAGGTAGTGGCACCGTCGACCGTCAGGGCGGGGGACAGGCCGAGCAGGTTGAATAGGGGGCCGAAGGTGCGTCCCTTGACAGGGGCCACGTAGCCGATCTCTCCGCCGGAGACATTGAGCGCCATGACGGTTGAGGAACCGTCATAGGCCTCCTTGGCGCGTGCGAGCGCGGCCTTGAAGTCGTCAATGAGCGTGGTGGCCTCGGCCTCCTTGCCGAAGACCTGACCCAGGGCGGTGACGTGGCGAATGAGTTCGCTGTCCAGCGGCTGGTCCTCACGGGGCTCGAGGTCCAGCAGCGGGGTGCCCTGGGTCAGGGTGGCGATCTGCTCATCATGCTGGCTGAAGCGCTGGCCGGAGATGATGAGGTCGGGCTCCACGGCGACCAGGGCCTCGAGGTTGGGCTCGCGGTGGTTTCCGATGTCAGTCACCTCATCGCCGTTGTAGGCGGTGACAGTGGAGGGGATGAGGGGTTTGGGGGCGGCGATGAGCGGCACCCCCCAGGAGGCGAGTATCTCGAAGCTGCGGTTGTCCAGTGCCACGACGCGCTGCGCGGGACGGGTGACCTCCACCGGGCCGTTGTTCGTCTCGATCGTGATGGGGCCGCTGGCCTGCTCCTGGGCCGTGGAGGATGCAGTGGCGGTGGCGGATGTGGAGGGGGTCGAGCCGCAGGCTGTCAGGGCAAGGCAGGCTGCTGCCAGGGCAAGGAGGGCGGAGGACTTGTTCACCATGGGGCCTCTTGAGTCGTCGGATCAGGGAGGGTCCCTACCTCTCGGGAAGATAAGGAAAGGTGACCCTAAGTAAGTTCAACCTAATACATAAGGTTCTTGTTGGCAAAATCCGCATGGTGACTACAGGAAGCAGGCGGGGCCGCCGTCGTGGCAGCCCCGCCTGCGGGGGATCCGTGACCCGAGGGCCAAACGGGGGTGTCAGGCCCTGCTGAGAGCCTGAGCGGCGACCTCAGCCACGTGCTCGGGCGTGAAGCCGTACTCCTCGAACAGCAGCGAGCCCGGGGCCGAGGCTCCGTAGTGCTCCAGAGAGACGATCGCGCCGCCGTCGCCCACGTACTCGCGCCACCCCATGGCGATGCCCGCCTCGATGGCCACCTTGGTGACGTCCTGGGGCAGGACGGAGGCCTGGTACGCCTCGTCCTGGGCGTCGAACCACTCCAGGCAGGGTGCGGAGACCACGCGTGCGGGGGTGCCCTCCTTCTGCAGCAGCTCGCGGGCGCCCAGCGCCACGCCCACCTCGGAGCCGGTGGCCACGAGAACAACGGCGGGGCTGACCTCGGCGCCGGAGGCGTCGGTGGCCTCGGCCAGGACGTAGGCGCCCTTGCGCAGGCCCTCGCGGGCCGCTTGCGGGGTCGCCGCGACCTGGAGGTTCTGGCGGCTCAGGATGAGTCCGGCAGGGCCGCGCTGCTCCAGGACCGCCAGCCACGCAGCCGCGGTCTCGTTGGCGTCGGCCGGGCGGACGACGGCGAGGCCCGGGATGGCACGCAGGGCGGCCAGGTGCTCGACCGGCTGGTGGGTGGGACCGTCCTCGCCCACGCCGATGGAGTCGTGGGACCACACGAAGGTCGAGGGCAGGCCCATGAGGGCGGCCAGTCGGACGGCCGGACGCATGTAGTCGCTGAAGACCAGGAAGGTGCCGCCGTAAGGGCGGGTCAGGCCGTCCAGAGCGATGCCGTTGAGGATGCCACCCATGGCGTGCTCGCGGATGCCGAAGTGGAGGGTGCGGCCGTAGGGGCCGTCCCCCTCGTTCCGGGCGAGGCTGGCCGGGAGGAAGGAGGGCTCGCCGGCCATCGAGGTGTTGTTTGAGCCGGCCAGGTCGGCCGAGCCGCCCCACAGCTCCGGCATGACCGGAGCCAGGGCGGTGAGGGTCTTGCCGGAGGCGGAGCGGGTGGACACCGACTCGCCAAGCCCCCAGGAGGGCAGTGCGTCGGCCAGGCCCTCGGGCAGGGCGTGGGCCTCTAGGCGCTCCAGCAGGGCCGCGCCCTCGGTGTTGGCGGACTTCCAGGCCTCGAAGCGTGCGTCCCAGTCCTCGCGAGCAGCCCTGGCGCGCTCGGCCGCGTGCCCACGGGTGTAGTCCAGCAGGTCAGCGGGGACGTCGAAGCTTGTGGACGGGTCTAGGCCGAGGGCCTCCTTGAGGCCGGCGACCTCGTCGGTGCCGAGCTTGGAGCCGTGGGAGCCGGCCGTGCCCTGCTTGGTGGGGGAGGGCCAGGCGATGATGGTACGCAGGCGGATGAGAGTGGGGCGCGAGGTCTCGGCGCGAGCCTCCTCCAGCGCGTCGTGGAGGGCCTCCAGGTCCTCGTGGTAGGTGCCGCCCTTCTTCCAGTCCACGTCCAGCACCTGCCAGCCGTAGGCGGCGAAGCGGGCGGAGGGGTCCTCAGTGAAGGAGATGTCGGTGTCACCCTCGATGGAGATGTCATTGTCGTCGTAGATGGCGATGAGGTTGCCCAGCTGCTGGGTGCCGGCCAGGGAGGCGGCCTCGGCGGACACTCCCTCCTGGAGGCAGCCATCGCCCATGATCGTGTAGACGAAGTGGTCAAAGACAGACTCCCCGGCCGGGGTGGTGGCGTCAAACAGGCCGTGCTCACGGCGGGCGGCCATGGCCAGACCGACGGCGTTGGTCAGGCCCGCACCCAGTGGGCCGGTGGTGGTCTCCACGCCCTTGGTGTGGCCGTACTCGGGGTGGCCAGGGGTCAGGGAGCCTGCCTGACGCAGCTGCTTGAGGTCGCTGACCTCCAGGCCGTAGCCCGCCAGGGTGAGCTGGATGTACTGGAGCACGGAGGCGTGCCCGGCGGACAGGACGAAGCGGTCGCGGCCCAGCCAGTGTGGATTGGCGGGGTCCGAGGTCATCTCGTACTGGTAGAGCAGGTAGGCGACGCCGGCAAGGGAGATGGCGGCACCCGGGTGACCGGATCCGGCCTTCTCGACGGCGTCAGCCGCCAGCGCCTTGGAGACGACGATGGCCTTGCGGTCGTCATCGGTCAGAGAGAAGGGGGCAGGGCTCATCGTTTGAGGCTCCTTAGTCGTGGGTGGGGCGACGATGAGTGTTGCCCCGACTGTGCTGATCCTCCCGCGCGGGGCGTGCTGGCTCAACTGTGCGCAGCACGCCCCGCGCTCGGGAGAGTGGTGTTCCCGCCCCAAAAGTATCAGGGGAGAACAAAAGTGGGGAGGGGTCTGTGGTCAGGCCTGGGTGCGCTCGAACTCGCAGATGCGCTCGACCTTGGGGCCGGAGCGGCCGTTGGGGTCGAACTGCCCGGCCAGGTACTCACGCAGGAAGACCTTGGCGCTCTCGGTGCCCACGACCTGGGAGCCCATGGAGATGAGGTTGGCGTTGTTGGACAGGCTGGCGCGCTGTGCCTGGTAGACGTCGGCCACGCAGGCGCAGTAGGCGCCGGGGACCTTGTTGGCCGCGATGGACACGCCGATGCCGGTGCCGCACACGAGGACGCCGCGGTCCGCCTTGCCGGCGGCCACGTCGGTGGCCACCGCGATGGCGACGTTGGCGTAGATCGGGTCCTCGGAGGGGTAGTCGACCACCTCGTGGCCGAGCTTCCTGGCCTCCTCGATGAGGACGGCCTTGAGGTCGGTGGCGTTGGGGTCGCACCCGAATGCGAGCTTCATACAGGACTCCTTTGTCTGTGGTGGAATCAAATATTATCTAGGAAAGTGGTCAACCACAGCATACGTCAGCGCCCTTGCCTTCGGGTCTCAATGGGTGGGTGCGGGCGGGATGCGGGACAGCATCCCGCCGTGCGCGGTGGTGGCGAGGGGTCCGGATATCGGATGGGAGTAGGGGCCGGCCTCTTGCTCGGTCGGTATTGCTGCCAGCAGGCGGGTCTGGGCCGTCATCATGTGCAGGCGCATGGCTGCGGCAGCGTTGGCGGCTTCCCCGTTCTTCAACGCCTTGACGATCATGGCGTGCTCGCGCAGGGCGTCCCGCATGTCGGCGGGATCATGGACCGATCGCTCATCCCACACGCGCAGGAGTGAGCGGGTGGTCACCAGGAGGTCGGCAAGGATGGCGTTGCCGGCGACGGTGGTGATGTGCAGGTGGAAGGCGGCATCGGCCTCCACGAAGTGGGCCGGGTCCTCCAGCGCCCCCTCCTGCTGGGTGATGAAGGACTCGAGCTCGGCCAGGGTCTGGGGGTTGTAGCGCCGTGAAGCGACCTCGACGGCAGAGACCTCCAAGGCGGCGCGGACCTGGTGAAGGTCCTCGGTCTGTCCACGTGAGAGCATCATTCCCCACTTCAGGGTAGTGGGAAGCAGGTTGTTGACCGAGTTGCGCACGTAGGTCCCTGATCCGCCGATCGTCTCGACGAGGCCGAGGAACTCGATAGTTCGGATGGCCTCCCTGACGGCAGAGCGCCCCACGCCCAGCTGGTTGACCAGCGTGCGCTCGGCGGGCAGCCGGTCGCCGGGGCGTAGTCCCGACTCGAGGATCAGCTCCAGGAGCTGCTCGGCGGTTCGTGAGGAGCCGAGTGGCGCGGAGTCGTCCGCGCTGGGAGGAGGTGGGAAGGACATGCCCTGATCGTAGGGGACGCGAGAAGGCTCAGCAGGAGATCAAATTGGTCAACCAATCTGGTTGACCAATTGCATGATTGGCACTATCTTCGTGCGTGTCAGTGGTCTCCATCACGCAATGATGCGTATGTGGTTGACCGATATCTTCACAGACACCTGTGCTTCACGATGAGGTGACCATGCGCGTCGGAATCGGAACCTATGCCCTGTTCTGGGAGTGGAACGAGCGCTGTCCCCACCCTCTGGGGATCGAGGCCATGATCGACTGGGCCAAGGAGCTCGGCTGCGACGTCTTCCAGATCTGCGACGATCCTCGCATCGAGGACTATGACGACCAAGGGCTCGACGCTGTGGCGGACCGTGCCCGCAGCCTTGACGTTGAGCTGGAGCTGGGGACACGTGGCACCGGCCTGGAACACCTGAGCGCCTACGTCCGGCGGGCGCAGAGGCTGGGGGTCAGGTTGCTGCGCTCCATGGTCCAGGCGACTGAGGTCGCGGGCGGTCTGGAGCCTGTCGTGGACCGGCTGCGAAGGCTCGTGCCGGTGCTGGAGGCCGCGGACGTCACCCTTGCTCTGGAGACCTATGAGCAGGTCCCGACTGACGACCTGGTACGGGTCGTCAGAGCGGTCGACTCCGAGCGAGTCGGAATCTGCCTGGACCCGGCCAACTGCGTCTCGGCTCTGGAGACACCGGACTCGGTCATGGCCAAGACCTCCGGCCTGGTGACCAACTTGCACGTGAAGGACTTCGCCTTCACCCGTAACGAGGGCTGGGTCGGCTTCCTGTACGCAGGAGCCCGGCTGGGTGAAGGGCTGCTCGACCTGGACGCCGAGATCCAAGCCGTCTACGGCGACTCGGGAGCGGGCGGCAGCGACCCGGACCGGCCGAGCGCCGTCGTCGAGCACTGGGTGCCCTGGCAAGGCGATATCGAGACCACCATCGCCCTGGAGCGCAGCTGGACCGAGACCGCGGTCCGCAGGCTCCTGGACCTGAGGGCCGCCGCGCGGTAGCGGCCCGTCCGTCCCACAAGCTCCGCGGCCGGTGCTGAACGGAACCGGCCGCGGTGGGCCCTGTGCGCGCACGTGGCGCGGCGCAGTGGCTGATAGTCCCGTTCACCTTCGACCTGGCAACGATGCCCAGTCTCAGAAAGGACCTGTCATGACTGACTCGAAGACCCTCAACCCCTTGTACGGCAAGACCGTGGAGCTTGACCCCTCCCTGAGGATTGCCGTCGTCGGCGCCGCCGGCAAGATGGGCACGCGTGTGTCCAACAACCTCAACCTCACTGACGCCACGATCTACTACTGCGAGTCCTCTGAGCGCGGCCAGGCCGCGGTCAAGGAGCTGGGACGCGAGATCAGCAGGATTGAGGACGTCGCCGCTGAGTGCGACGTCGTCATCCTGGCTGTGCCGGACATCGCTCTTGGGCCGGTCTCCGAGACCGTCGTGCCGCTGATGCGTCCCGGCTCGGTCCTGCTCACGCTGGACCCGGCTGCCGCCTACGCCGGGCTGATCGCCCGAGCCGACGGCGTGGCACTGGCCTGTGCCCACCCCTGCCACCCCTCTGTCTTCCTCGAGCGTGAGGGTGACCAGTGGAACGACACCTTCGGCGGTATCAGCGCCCCGCAGGAGGTCGTGGCGGCTGTCGAGGACGCGACCGACCGCCAGAAGGAGGTCGCTGACGCCGTCATCCGTGCCCAGTACGCCCCTGTCATCGACGTCCACTGGGTCACTGTGCACCAGCTCGCCCAGCTGGAGCCCACGTTGGTTGAGACTACCGGCTGCATGATCGGACAGTTCCTCAAGGACTCGATGGACTACGCGGTCAAGGAGATCGGAATCCCCGAGGACGCTGTCAAGGCCATCTTCTACGGGCACATCTACATCGCCCTGACCAACGCCCTGCGTGGCTCCAACCCCTTCTCCGACGCCTGCCTGCTGGCGATGGACTACGGTCGCGAGGCGATCATCAAGGAGGACTGGAAGAAGATCTGGAAGGACGACGACCTTGACGTCGTCATCGCCAAGATGCTCAAGCTCGACAAGGTCGAGCACTGAGACGTGTTGGCACCGGGCTGGCGCCGCAGCGGTAGGCGGTGGCGCCAGCCCGGGGCGTGACACGGAGGACTCCTCGTCATGAGCGTGACCTATCTCTTCATTGTCGCGGCGCTAGCGATCGCCGCCCTGCTCCTGCTCGTCATGCGTCTGAAATGGCCGGCATACGTCGCGCTGCTTGCCGTCTCGGTGGCTACCGCGGCTGCCGCCGGGATCCCGATCGACGAGATCGTGCCGACTGTCATCGCGGGTATGGGTGGCACTCTCGGGTCCGTGGCGCTCCTGGTCGGGCTCGGAGCCATGCTCGGTGGAATCATCGAGAAGACCGGTGGTGCCGAGGTGGTCGCCACGCGGGCTGTCCAGCTGCTGGGCAAGGAGCGACTCGGCCCAGCGCTGCTGATCGCGTCCGGCCTGATCGCGATCCCGATCTTCTTCGACGTCGGCTTCATCATCCTGGTCCCGATCATCTTCAGCTTTGCCAAGGCTGCGGGCCACCGCTCCCCAGTTATTCTGGGTGCCCCGGTGGCTGCCACGATGGTCTTCATCCACAACTCCGTCCCACCTCACCCCGGTGTCACCGGCTCAACCGCCCTGTTGCGTGGCGACGCGCTCGGCCTGGTGACCATGCTTGGCATCGCGCTGGCCGTGCCGATCGGTGTGGTGATCTACCTGGTCTCCAACCGACTGACTCGTCAGGACCTTCCGCTGTCCGCGGAGGTGCGTCGTACCTACGACTCCACAGGGGCCGCTGACTTCTCTGCCGTTGCGAGCAAGACGGGGCAGGCTGCCACGGCGCTGCGCAAGCCGCGTGCGTGGACGGTGGTGGCCATGATCCTGCTGCCGATCCTCATGATCTCCTTCGGCACCATCGTCTCCGTCGTCGCGGAGGAGGGGTGCACCTTCCGCCGCGTCGCCTCCTTCGTCGGAGCTCCTGGCTTCGCGCTCATCGTCGCGGTCGTCCTGGCCATGTGGGTGCTCGGACGCTGCAACGGCTGGCCCCAGCAGGAGATGAGTGCCCTGATGGACGCAGCACTCGGGCCGGCAGCCGTGGTCGTGTTCGTCACCGGTGCCGGCGGTGTCTTCGCCAAGGTGCTCACGGAGTCCGGCATCGGTGAGGCTGTGGCTGGGCTGCTCATGGACGCCGGGGTGCCCATCCTGTTCATGGCGTTCCTTGTGGCCCTGGTCTTCAAGGTGGCTCAGGGGTCCGGTACGGTCGCCACGCTTGCAGCAGCCGGCCTCATGCAGTCTGCTGTGGAGACCGGTGGCTACACCGACTTCCAGGTGGCCCTCATCATCCTGGCAATCGGGATGGGATCGGTCTCGCTGTCCCACATCAACGACTCCGGGTTCTGGATCTCCTCGCGCCTCCTCGGCCTGAGCGTTGCCGGTGGCCTGAGGACGTGGACGGTGCTGTGCACCGTAGGAGGCTTCCTCGGGATGGCGATCATCAGCCTGTTGTGGCTGGTTGCGTAGGACGGTGCTGAGTCATGACCTATCTCAAGCACGATCCCTCGACCTTCGCGGCCCTGGCCGTGCAGTCCTTCGCCCAGGTTCATGCTGACCTGGTTCAGCCTATCGACGGCGGAGTCGCGCGGGCCACGCGTGACTGCGAGGACCAGGTAGCGCTCGTCATCGGCGGTGGCAGCGGCCACTACCCGGCGTTCGCCGGGCTCGTGGGCCCGGGGCTGGCCCACGGCGCGGTGCTGGGCAACATCTTCGCCTCGCCCTCAGCCGGCCAGGTCGAGGGCGTGGCCCGAGCCGTGGAGCAGGGCCGTGGCGTCCTGCTCAGCTACGGCAACTACGCAGGTGACAGGCTCCAGTTCGACGCCGCGGCCGCCAGGCTGGAGGCGGCAGGGACCCCGGTACGCACCGTGCGCGTGACCGACGACGTCTCATCGGCCCCTCCCGAGGAGGCCGAATGGCGTCGAGGCCTGGCGGGAGACCTTGTGGTCTTCAAGGTCGCTGGCGCGGCAGCCGCGCGCGGAGACGACCTGGAGACGGTCCACGCACTGGCTGGACGGGCGAACGCAGTGACCCGGACCCTCGGAGTGGCCTTGACGGGATGCACGCTGCCGGGTGCCGAGGCTCCGCTGTTCACCGTCCCCGAAGGACGGATGGGTGTTGGCCTGGGCATCCACGGCGAGCCGGGCCTGGACGAGGTCGACACGCCTGACCCGGCCGGCCTGGCTGAGCTGCTCGTCTCCCGCCTCCTTGCAGAGGCTCCAGGCGGTCGTGCTCGTGGTTCGCGGGTCGTGGCCCTTGTCAACGGCCTGGGTGCGGTCAAGATGGACGAGCTCTACGTCGTCTGGGGCGAGATCAGACAGGCGCTGGAGACGGCTGGCGTGGAGGTGGCTGACGTCCAGGTGGGAGAGTTCTGCACCAGCTTTGAGATGGCTGGGATGTCCTTGACCCTGGCCTGGCTCGATCCTGAGCTGGAGGAGCTGTGGCGGGCGCCGGCCCGCTCGGCCGAGTACCAGGTGGGGCAGTCGGATGGTGGTGAGATCGCCGTCGTGCGGTCTGAGCGGAGAGAGGAGACGGCTGCCGTCCCGCGGCATGGAGAGCCCGACCTCCCGGTCGCCTCGCTGGCTTCTCAAGGACTTGCCGAGAGAGTCGCGGACGTCCTGCGTGCTGTCAGCGACGCAGTCGACGCCCAGATGGATGAGCTGGGCCGTATCGACGCCATCGCCGGCGACGGCGACCACGGTATCGGTATGCACAACGGGGCCAGGGCCGCCGCGGCGAGCGCCGCCGAGCTCGCAGCAGCAGGCGCGGGAGCCGGTACCTTGCTCGTCCGGGCGGGCCGGGCCTGGTCTGACGGAGCAGGCGGGACGTCCGGCGCGCTGTGGGACACGATGCTCGCCACGCTCGGACGTCAGCTGGGTGACCAGGAGGGCGCAGACCTCTCTTCCCTTCGCCAGGGGATCCAGGCAGCGTACGAGGCTGTGACTCGTCAGGGCGGGGCACAGGTGGGGGACAAGACTCTTGTCGACGCCCTCGCTCCCTTTGCCCGCGTCTTCGCCGACGCCGAGGAGCCAGCTCAGGCGGTGTGGCGGCAGGCTGCCGCTGCGGCTCACGAGGGGGCTGCCTCGACTGTCGGCATGATGCCGGGACTCGGACGGGCTCGCTCCCACGGGGAGAAGGCCCGTCAGGTTCCTGACCCGGGCGCGGTCTCCTTCGCCCTCGTGGCGGAGACCGTGGCTCAGCGGCTAGGAGACTGAGCCGGGGCCGTCGTCGCCTGGGTGCGGCGAGTACAGCGACGAGGGAGGGGACCCACCGACTGGTGGCCCCCTCCCTCGTCGCTGTGAGGCGTCGCCCGCCAGGTTCTTATGGCTGCACAGCGAGTGCCTCAGCCACGACCTGCTCCAGCGCCGCGGGGTCGTGGGCGAAGCGGCCCAGGAAGACGCCGTCGACAGCCGGGACGAGCTCGGTGAGCAGTCCCGGTCCGGCTGAGCCTCCGTAGACGACGCTGGCGGTGGGAGCGAGCTCTGTCAGCCCGGCGCGCAGGGCCTGGCAGACCTCCTGGACATAGCCCACCGGCGCGGGCTGCGGGGCGCCGATCGCCCAGTAGGGCTCGTAACCGACCCACAGCGGGGCGTCAGTTCCTTCCTGGCCGACGGCGGAGCGGACGTGGGCCAGGCACGCCTCAGCCGCCTTGGCGGGGTCAGTCTGCTCAGGCTCGCCCACGCACAGCATGGGGACCATGCCGTTGCGCAGGGCTGCACGGGTCTTGGCAGCGACCATCTGCTCGTCCTCGCCGAAGACCGTGCGGCGCTCATAGTGGCCGACCTCCACCGTGCGTACCCCGAGGTCTGCCAGGTCCGCTCCGGAGACCTCACCGGTCAGGGCACCGCGGTCCTCGGGAGCCAGGTCCTGGGCCCCCAGCAGGACAGAGGAGCCTGCCAGGCGCTGGGCTGCCGCCGGGACCGTGAGGAAGTCGGTGTAGACCGCCATCTGCAGCTCGGCCGTGGCAGGGACGCTGGCCGCGATACGGGCCACCTCCTCGCAGTAGCGCAGCGTGCGCGCACGCTCGAAGTACATCTTGAGGCTGACGGCGACGATGGTCACGAGAGCTCCTACAGGGGTGAGAAAAGGTCTTGCTGCTGCGCCCCGGTCAGTATGGCACCGGGCTCTGGCGCAGGGGGGCGGTGCCGGGTGGAAGACGGGAGGACGACGCAGGCGCCGTGATCGGCAGACGGCAGGACCGCTCAGCCGACCACAGCGCCTGGTGCGCGTGACGTCAGTGCATGTGCTGCCGCCCAAGATCCACAGCAATGTCGAAGGCTCGCTGTGAGGGGCCAAGCGAAGCCTTGCCGAGACCAACAATCTCGTATGCGGTCCCGTGTGCCGGAGTTACGATAGGAACAGGCAAGCCGCCTTGGACAGTGACCCCAGAATCAAAACCCATGAGTTTCATGGCTATCTGACCCTGATCGTGATACATGGTCACGACACCGTCATACTCACCTTTCTTCGCCTTGATAAAGATCGTGTCGCAAGGGAATGGCCCTTCGACATTGACCCCATCGACTTGACTGGCCAATTCAATTCCTGGCGAGATGTGTTCGATCTCTTCGCGTCCAAACTGACCGTGCTCACCCGCGTGCGGGTTGAGGGCAGCCACCGCGATACGTGGGTGGGGAACACCTGTACCCTGAATGACACGGTGAAGCAATGTGATGGCATCACGGACTGCTCGGGCCGTGATCCCGAAAGCGACCTCAGACAGAGGGATATGAGAGGTAACCCGAGAGGTAGTCAGCCCAGGAACGAAGTTCAATTCGCTGGTGAAGCCGTCAAAGCCAAGGAGATTTGCGAACCACCGTAACTCATCGTGCTCGTGCATGCCAGCGAGGTGTAGTGAGGTCTTGTTCAGAGGCAGGAACATCAATGAGTCCGACAACCCATCTCTATAGCGCTGGACTGCAGCGCGCAGATCAGACATCACGCGACGGCCGGCGGCAACAGAAGTCTGTTTGGCCGCTACGGGGATATCTGCCAGCTCGGATCCGAGTAGGCACACGTGACCAGGACCGGGATCGTCACCGATCGGAACGGTGACATTAAACTCGTCTGAGATGGTAGCGATTTCCGAGGCGGATGCGAAGATAGAAACGGCAGCCTTCTCAAGGTTCGTCGGATTCGACAGCAGCCTTACCGCGAGTTCTGGTCCGACACCTGAAAAGTCGCCAAGAGTTATCGTAATTTTAGGAATTTTGTTATGTGAGGGCATAGGATTCTCCTTGCGTCTCGATCTTTTTCTGCATACTGGTTGTGGTGGTGCTACTCGGTTAACAGGTCTGGGGGAAGACGGTAGACGTGCTGCGCTGTTCCGGCAAACATTTTCTTTTGCTCAGTCGAACTGTAGTCCTTGACGATCTCAAGGAATCCGTTCCAGATCTCTGAGTAGGAGGCTGTCAGGCTATCCACTGGGAAGTTCGAGGCAAACATCATGCGATCTGGTCCGAATGAAGTTGCGAGATGCTCGACGATTCGCCGATTGTTGTTCGCCGTCCAAGCAATTCCTTGTAATCCGATGCCGCTCACCTTTACGGTGACCTGCGGGAACTGTGAGATTCGCGCGGTCGCTTCTTGCCATGCCGTAAGGGCGTCTTCAGAACGGTCTGAAGGTAGTGCGGCATGGTTGATGATGACTGGAAGCTCAGGATTTTTCCGCAGCATTTCTTCTGCTTGATCCAGATGCCACCAGGCTACCTGGAGGTCAAAACTGAGACCGTATTTGCGAAGGAGGCTGATGCCGTGAAGCCAGGCACTGTCGGTCATGAGTGTCTTGTACTGTGCTGCCATCTTGGGTGACGGCGCCTGCCCCGGTTTGTGTCTCACGCCTCGGACCAATGGTATGTTGGATAGTTCTTCGAGTGTCTGCTCAACATCTGGGTGGTGGAGTAGAGCATGTGCGACAGCGGCGTTGGGCAGACCGTATTTCTTCGAGATGTTGGCGGTGTATTCCATCTCTCCAATCGGATCATCCTCTTCCCATTCTGTCTCCATGGTGACAGTGCCGACGAGGTTGATACCTGCTGTGGATGCATCTTTGATGATGTCCGGCGGGAGGTAGTCGCGCTTGATGCTCTCGTAGGGGCCGTAACGAAAGCCTATATCTACTCCTGGAAGTAGCCAGGGCTGCTTTCCGAGAGAAGGCTCCCAGAAGTGGTGATGTGCATCGATAACCGGTCCATTATATGTAGTCATAGTGTTTCCTGTGCTCAGGATCTAGCAGAAGCTAGGGGTTTGCGGAAATTGATCAGTGCCGAGCCGAGCATGTAGAGGGCTGCGGCCGCCACGAGGAAGAAAAAGGCGCCGGAGTATGATCCTCCTGCAATTTTGATCGTGTATCCCATGATCACGGGCGCGAGGGCGCCTCCGAGGCTTGAAGCGATATTCATGACGGAACCGACGGCGCCCACTTGTGGGCCTGGAGCAAGCCAGGCGGGGATAGCCCAGTACAGTCCACCGAAGTTTGTGAAAAATACTGCTGATGAGAGCATGGCAAGACATAGGGTGGCACTCGAAACCATGGGGATCAGTAGGACGCTCATTGCCATGAAAAATGCAGAGCCGACGAGGATGCTCTTCATCACCATGTTATAGTTTCCAAATTGTTTGCGCCCCCAATCGGCGAGGCTTCCTGCAACCAGCTGACCGACGGCTCCCATACCGAAAATGAGGAATGTGGCCCCACCTAGTCCCATGAGATCAAATCCTCTGGCTTGATGAAGGTAGGAAGGTGTCCAGGAGATGATGCCCCACCACACTGTCGCCCAGCCGAGGCGGCCGAGCCAGAATCCCCACCAGGAGATCGAGACAGCGTAATCTCTCAAGGAGGGTAGAGGAGCATCTTCCTTCACCACGCGAATGGTTGATTGCTGCTTTCCTGCATTCTCAACGTTCTGGCCTTTGATGTGAGCCAGTTCTGCTTCGTTGACCCCTGGATGCTCCTCGGGGGTATCGCGTACGTAGGTCCAATAGATGATTGCGAGAACAATCGTCAGCGCTCCTGTGACAAAGAATGCCCAGCGCCATGAACCAAATATTCCGATGACGGCAGTGACGAGTACACCTCCGACGGCGCTACCAAAGGGGCCTGCCATATCGACGAAGGTGGCTCCACGGCCTCGTTCGCTCTCGCTTAGCCAGCTTGAGTTGACCTTCGCCCCTGAAGGGGCGGTGGGTGCTTCAAAGGCGCCAAGCCCGAGTCGGGCTGCGCCGAGCGCGGTACCCGATGTGAGGAAGCCGATTCCGAGCTGGAGCGACCCCCAAAGTAGGCCCGCAATGCTGACCACCCGCCTGGGGCCGAACTTGTCAAGGAGCCAGCCACCGGGGACCTGGAACACAAGGTATGTCCAGAAGAAGAGAGAAAGTATCCATCCTTGCATGTCTGCAGAGAGCCCCAGGTCCTTTTCCATATAGGGGAGGGCAATGGATAGTGTGGAGCGATCAACATAGTTCAGAAGAACGAGAAGCCAGAGGATGACGAATATACCAAATCTCTTGTGTGTCGCCTTCTTGTCTGGCGCGTATATTTGGCTATTGGATATCATTAAATAAGCCCCTTTGCTTATCTGTTGACCGTGAAAATTATCGAGTTGTGTGGAAGGTTTGGGAGAACTGGCCTCGCTGTTTTCATAAGTTCGGGTAGACGGCATTGCCACCCGCTGACCACAGCGCCTGGTGCGCGTGACGTCAGTGCATGTGCTTGCCGCCGTCGACGTTGATGGACACGCCGTTGACGAAGGAGGCGTCTGCCGACAGGAAGAAGCTGACGACGGCCGCGATCTCCTCGGGCTGGCCCACGCGGCCGACTGGGATGTTGGAGGACATCTGCGCCTTGCGCTCGTCGGTCAGCTTGCCGCCCATGATGTCGGTGTCAATCGGTCCGGGCAGTAGGGCGTTGACGGTGATGCCGTACTGGCCCAGCTCGCGGGCGCCGCCACGGGTGACTCCGAGGACCCCCGCCTTGGCGGCGGCGTAGGCGAACTTGGAGAAGGTGCCGCCACCGTCGAGGGCGGTGATGGAGGAGAAGTTGACGATACGGCCGATGCCGTACTTCTTCATCTCCTCGGCGGCGTACTTCATCATGAGCATGGTGCCGCGGCAGTTGACGCCGACGACCTTGTCGAACAGCTCGGCGTCGAGCTCCTCCAGCGGGACCGGGCAGGCGATACCGGCCACGTTGGCCAGACCGACGACCGGGGGCATCTCCTTCGCGACCTCAGCGAAGGCGGCGGCCACGGCCTCCTGGTCGGCGATGTCCAGGACGAGGGCACGGACCTTGAGATCGGGGTGGGCCTGGCCCAGCTCGGTCTCGAAGTCCTTGACGGCCGGGTTGAGGTCCACGGCGACGATGTTCCAGCCCTCGTCAGCCAGACGGCGGGCAACGGCGCGGGCGATGCCGCGCGGGGCGCCGCAGCCGGAGACGACGGCGGTACGAGCCTCAGGGAAGACGGGCTTGGTGTAGTCCTTCATGGGATTCTCCAATCAGTTGAGATTTGTGAGTAGTGGTTCTGGAACGGGATGGTGCGGGTCAGAGCGACTCCTGGAGTGCAGCGGCTGCGCGCTCCTTGTCGCTGGCCTTGAACAGGCGCAGCCCCAGGACGAGGAAGAGACCGATGATGCCGGCCAGGCCCAGGACGATGAGTCCGGCGGCCTCGTTGGGGGCCTCGACGCTGCCACCGACGTGGGTGGTCGCCCAGGTGCGCAGAAGCGGGGCGAGCCAGCCGCCGAGGTTGCCCAGGGCGTTGATCAGGCCGGTGGCGCCAGCAAGAGCGGCACCGCTGAGGTAACGGGTGGGCAGCTGCCAGAAGACTGGCTGGGCGGTCACGAAGCCGACGGCCGCGATGGACAGCAGCATGAGGGCCGGCACCGGGCTGTGCAGGAAGAATGCCGAGCCGCCGATACCGATTCCGGAGAAGGCCAGCATGAGCGCAGCCAGGCCGGCGTGGTTCTGACGGCGGTCCGCGATCTTGGGCAGGATGATGACGCCGATGAGGGCCACGGCCCACGGGATGGCGGTGATGAGCGAGGCCTTGAGGCCGGCCTCACCATTGGTCATGTTGACGACCTGCTTGGGCAGGAAGAAGGTCAGGCCGTAGACGGAGGCCTGGATGCACAGGTAGATGAGGCAGAAGTAGAGGATGCGAGGATCGAGCATCGCCTGCTTCCACGAGATCGGCTTGGCCTCGTGCTTGGCACTCTCCTCGTGAGCGATCTGCTCGCTCAAGTGCTCCTTCTCGTCCTGGGTCAGCCAGCGAGCGTTGGCAGGGCGGTCGACCAGCACGAAGGGGCAGATGAGGCCGACGACGACGGCGAGCAGGCCCTCGACTAGGAACATCCAGTGGATGCCGTCCATGCCGAGCAGGCCGTCAAGCTCCAGGAGGCCGCCGGACAGGGGGTTGCCGAACATGTTGGCGATAGGCAGGCCCATGTAGAACAGGCCTGTGGCCCAGGAGCGGCGAGCAGCCGGGTACCAGTAGGTCAGGTAGAGCATGACGCCGGGGAAGAACCCAGCCTCGGTGATACCCAGCAGGAAACGGAGGATGTAGAAGCTTGTTGGTCCCTGGACGAACATAAAGCAGGCGGCGACGATGCCCCAGCTGATCATGATTCGGGTCATCCACCAGCGTGCACCGACTCGGTGCATGATGAGGTTTGAGGGGACCTCGAAGACGGCGTAGCCGATGAAGAAGAGTGTGGCGCCGAAGGTGTAGGCGGCGGTGGAGATGCCGTAGTCGGCCTCCCAGGCCTGCTGTGCCCAGCCGAGGTTGGTGCGGTCAACGAAGGCGATGACGTACATCAGCAGCAGGAACGGAATGAGGCGCTTGGTCACCTTGGACAGAGCGGACTCCACGATGGCGGGCTTAGGCGTGAAGCCGGTGCGCAGAGGGGGGTGGTGGGTCATGTGTGACCTCCTTGTCACGTCTGAGGGGGTGGTAGGTGGGAGACGACGTGTGGTCGTCATGGGGCGCTCAGGGCGCACCCTCCCTGTGCTGGGGTGCGAGTGGTCGCACCCCAGCACAGGCGTGGCCGTGGAAGGCCTGTCGGGACGTCGTCCCTACTTGTTGCTGAGGTAGGAGCGGATGACGTCGCGGATGTACTCGGCGTTCTCGGCGCCTACGCCGAGCCAGTCCGAGCCGTAGTGCTCGACCATGAAGGGGCCGGTGTAACCGAGCTTGAGAGCCTTGCGGATCACGGCGCGGTAGTTGATCGTCCCGTACTTGAGGGGCACGGGTGCGGACATGTAGGAGCCGGTGGCCGGGTCCTCGTCGCGGATGTAGTTCTTGATGTGCCAGTAGTTGGCGTAGGGCAGCACGATGTCGTACATGTCCTCGCCCTTGGGCATGGGCCGGTGCAGACGGATGAGGTTGCCGATGTCAGGGTTGATGCCGACGGCGGCGTGGTCCACGTCCTTGAGGAACTGGACAGCGCCCTCGGGGGTGCCGAGGAAGGTGTCCTCGTACATCTCCAGGCTGATCTGCATGCCCAGGCCCTGCGCGTGCTCGCCCAGCTCGCGGACGCGCTCGACGGCCTTGTCGTACAGAGCAGGGTCGTCGTGGTGGCCGTCGGCCAGCCAGAACCACAGGGCCTCCTTCTGGGCAGGGTAGAGCTCCTGCAGGAAGCCGACGTTGACGAACTTTGCGCCCAGCTCGGCACCGCGGTCGATGGTGCGGTGGACCATCGCCAGGTTCTCATCGCCACGCTCGGTGTCGATCACCGAGTTGCGTCCGATCGAGATGGCGATGATGCGCAGGTCGAGGTCGTCCAGGACCTCCTTGAGCTCAGCGAAGCGCTCGTCGCTGATGTCGCCGATCGGCACCCAGTCGTCCATGGGGTCGATGTAGCGGTAGCCCAGCTCGGCCACCTGGGACAGCTGCTCGCGCCAGACGCTCGCCGGTGCCTCTGCGGCAAGCTGGCCGTCCTCGGTGTACGGGCCGTAGCTGATCTTGGCTGCGATGGGCCAGCCGTCTGCTGTGTACACGTCATCCTCCTTGATGCGTTCAGTTGATGTGTCGTTCAGGGTGCGTAGGTCCTGGCCTGGCTCGCTCCGGGGCGGGTCAGGCTTGAGGTATGTGGTGGGGCAGCCGTCAGGAGCTGGCCGTCAGCTCCTGGGCGACGGCGGTGACGATCTGCGAGAAGGAGACCGCGCCGGGGTCGGGGTGTCCCAGGGAGGCGTCCCCGTGAGTCTTGGCACGTCCCTTGCGGGCCACCATGTCCGCGGTGGAGGCGGCGGCCTGGGTAGCGACCTCGGCGGCGTCCCGGAAGGCAGCTGCCAGGTCAGCGCCGGCCTCGCTCATGGACTGGGCGAAGGGCTCGGTGGCGTCGACCATGGTCTTGTCGCCGATCTGGGCCCCGCCGAACTCGGCGACGGCACGGGCGCCGGCGGCAACCGCCTGGATCAGCTCGCCTTCCTCCGTCCGGGTCTCGTCGCTCAAGCTTGCGGCAATCGTCTCCAGGGTGCGCCCCCACAGGGCTCCGGAGGTGCCCCCTGCTCCCTCGGCCCAGGCCTGGCCAGCCAGCGTCAGCAGCGTGGCCGCTCCAGCCCTGGCCTCGAGTGCGGCGTGCGCGGCGCTGGAGGCGGCGGTAGCGCCCAGCACCATGCCCTGACCGTGGTCGCCGTCGCCGGCGATGGAGTCGAGCTGACCGAGGGACTCGGCGTTCGCCTTGCAGGTACGGGCCACGAGGTCGAGCAGCTCGGTCACGCGCCGGGCCTGCGCGACCGAGGCCTCGCCGCCCCGGGTGATCTGGGTCGCGGCGTCGTCCTTGACCTCACGGCGGGCGCCGCCCAGCGCGGCTCCGTCAACCTGGCCGCGAGTGAAGGCGGGGGTGTAGGCCGGGGCGGTCCACAGCGACTCCAGCTCCTCGTCGAGGAAGCAGACCGTCAGGGAGACTCCGGCCATGTCCAGGCTCGTGACAGCCTCGTCGACGACGGGAGCGACGACGGTCAGCCCTGCCTGCTCCAGCAGCTCGGCAATGTCGCCGTACAGGACGAAGAGCTCTTCGTACTTGGTCGCGCCCAGGCCGTTGACGATCACGGCCACGCGGCCGTCGTAACCGTCCCTGCCGCGCTCAGGCTCCTCTGCGAGAACGCCGGAGACCAGGTGCTGGGCGACCTCGGTCGCACCAACCAGCTTGTGGCTGGACAGCCCGGGTTCGCCATGGATCCCGAGCCCCAGCTCGTAGGTGCCGTCAGCGACCTCGAAGAGCGGCTCGGTGGCGCCTGGCAGGGTCGGCCCGGAGAAGGCAATACCGAGGGAGCGGGTGAGGTCGTTCGAGCGCCAGGCCAGGGCCTCGACCTGGTCAAGGTTGTCTCCCCGTGCGGCAGCCGCGCCGGCGACCTTCGCCACGATGAGGTCACCGGCGATGCCGCGGCGCTCGCGGTGCTGGTCCGGCTTGCCGGAGGCGACGTCGTCGGAGATCGTCACGATACGGGCGTCGATGCCCTCCTCGGCCAGTGCCTCGGCGCCCTGGCCGAACTGGAGACAGTCGCCGGCGTAGTTGCCGAAGAGCAGGAGCGTGCCGGCCCCGTTGTCGGCCGAGCGGGTGACGGAGATGACCTGGGACGCGGAGGGGGAGGCGAAGATGTTGCCGCACACGGCGCCGTGGGCGATGCCGGGACCCACCCAGCCGGCGAAGGCCGGGTAGTGGCCGCTGCCGCCGCCGACGACGACGGCGACCTCGCCCTCGGGGGAGGTGGTCGCGCGCACGACGCCGCCGTGGACGGGCTGGACCAGATCGGCGTGGGCGGCAACGAAGCCGCGAAGGCTGTCTGCGGCGAAGGTCAGTGGGTCGTTGACCAGGAATGTCACGGTGAACTCCTCTTCGGCTCCGTCGCTTCCTTGCGACGTGATGCAGGTGTGTCCTGCGTTACGGGAATATCCTATAGGATATCGAGTGTGAGATGTCAAGGCGTGGGATACCTCACTTCTCGGTACGTCCTCTGCCGTGTGCAGACTGATGTTCCCTCTAAGGTTTTCCCATGTCGCCCAGCCCCGTCCCACAGCCTGTCCTGGAGCCGATCCCGGCACGCGGTCTGACTGATGACGTCTATGACACGCTCCTTGACATGCTCACCTCAGGCGTCTTCGAGCCTGACGCCCCGCTCTACATCGATCGGCTGGCCAAGAGCCTGCAAGTCTCTCCCACGCCGATCAGGGAGGCGCTGGCTCGGCTGGAGTCAACCGGGTTGATCAGTCGCACGACCCGTCGCGGCTACCGGGTTGCCCCGCCGATGTCGGCCGCACAGATGCGAGAGCTGGTGGAGGCGCGGCTGGTCCTGGAGGCTGGAGCGCTTGAGCGTGCGCTGGAGGACAAGGAGGCGCTTGTCGCCGATCTTCGCGAGGCGTGGGAGCGGCACCGGCGTGAGGCGGAGAAGTTCGCTGATCCGGCCCTGGCGACCGATGTCCAGGCGGTGCACGAGTACTTCGAGATCGACTGGGCGTTCCACCAGGCGATCCTCGACCACTGCGGGAACCGGTACATCAACCGCTCAGTGAACGCGCTGTCCTTCTCTGTCCACCGTATGCGTCAGACGATCGGAGCGGGCACCACGGACGCGCCGATCGCCGTGGCTGAGCATGAAGAGATCCTGCAGGCCCTGGAGGAAGGGCGTGATGAGGACGCACTGGAGGCGTTGGCGAGCCATCTGCGGAATGTCGCTATCCGCTCGACGAGCAAGGACACCGATGAGTAGGTTGCGGTGCCGTCTCGGTTGAGGGTGGCTTCGGTCCGCCCCTCGTCACGTGGCGGGGCGCAGAGACGCTCCGGCGTGAAAGATCGGGGAGATGGTCTGTAGGCCCTGATTGAGGTTGCGGGGTCCTCCTTCAAGGGTGTTGATGAGGATCTCAATCGCGGTGGACACCACCGTGGGAACGTCGGCGTCAAAGTAGGTGTAGTCGATCTCCGTGTGAGGGGAGTCGGCTGGGTGGGCGGCGGCCACTAATGAGACGTCCTGCCCGGGAGTGAGGCCCAGAGCGAGCAAGGCGTTAGCGGCATCGTCAGCGCACAAGGTAGGGCCGGTGATGATGGCCGAGAGCTCTGGGCGGGTCTGGAGGGCCTGGCTGATCGCCTCGCGCATAGGGGCTAGGCCTCGCTGGACCTCGGCGTGGACCAGGTCGCAGCCTCGGTCGGTGGCGTGGTTGCTGAGCGTGCGGTTAAAACGGTGTGAGAAGCCCATGGCGCGTACGTGTTCCGAGGTGCTAGTCAGGATAAGGGCCTCGGTGTGGCCACGATCAGCTACCAGGTCGACGCAGCGTTCGGCGACCTCCTCAAAGCTGGTATCGACCGCTGTCACATCGGAGTCGTGACTGGTGCCGATGAAGATGGAGGGGATGCGAGCCTCGTGCGCCTGAAGTACGCGAGGGTCGGAGTCCAGGACATCCATGATGACCAGGCCGTCGCACTGGGCGGAGTCGATGAGGCGACGCATTCCCTCAATACCTTCTTCGGAGGAGGCCATCAGTAGCTCGTAGTCATACTCGCGGCAGGCCGCGGCGATCGAGACGACGTAGCGGTACTGGTTCGCGGTGTCCGTCAGCGCGTGGTAGGGCACAACGACGCCGATGATGCCGCTGCGTCGGCTTCTGAGGGCGCGGGCGCTCACGTGAGGGCGGTATCCCAGCTCGTCCATGGCTGCCAGGACGCGAGCCTCAGTGTCTGGCGCGACGAATCTCTTGCCGCTCAGGACGTAGGAGACCGTCGACTGTGAGACGCCAGCTGCCTCGGCGACGTCTCGGCTGGTGACGGAAGTGGCCATCTGTGTCTCCGGTGCAGTTGGTCGAGAACGGGGAGAGGTTAAAAATGTCTTGCGATCGACTTAACCTCACGATACATTCGTGACACGGGGCACGACGACGAAGCTGTGCCCAACCCCCATTACATCATCGTCTGAGGCGTCGAAGGACCAGTTCTCATACGTATGCGCATACGTATCCCTCTGAGATTTCAACGTTTCGACGAGGAGGAAGGATCCCCTCATGTCTGCAACGATGCCCATGACCTCGATCGCCCGCCGCCGTCTCCTCCAGGGCACCGCCCTCGCACTTGCCGCTGTGCCGCTTGCCGCTTGTGGCGGAGGCGGCGGTGGTCAGTCTGGCTCTGGTGACGCTACGACCCTGAAGATCCTCGACTACTACGCCGACGACCCCGACAACGGCATCTTTGCTGAGGCTCTTGAGGCTGCGGCGAAGAAGGTAGGTGTCACGATCGAGCGGGAGGCTGTCCACGGTACGAGCCTGATCCAGAAGGTTCTGCAGATGAGCTCCTCGCACACGCTGCCTGACCTGCTCATGCTGGACAACCCAGATCTCCAGCAGATCGCGGCTACCGGCGCGCTGACTCCGCTGGGAGACCTTGGCTTCAAGGCGGACGGCTTCATCGAAGGCTTCGTAGGTGCTGGCACCTACGAGGGTGAGCTCTACGGCATGGGACCGTGCGCCAACACCCTCGGTCTGTACTACAACAAGGACCTGCTTGACGCGGCAGGTGTGACCGTACCGACCACCTGGGATGAGCTCAAGGCTGCCGCTAAGACACTGACAAGCGGCGACACCTACGGCATCGCCTTCTGCGCCAAGGCCTCCTATGAGGGCTCCTGGCAGTTCCTCCCCTTCTTCTGGTCCGCTGGGGCTGAGGAGACGAATATCGCTACTCCGGAGGCGGCAAGCGCGCTGCAGCTGTGGGTGGACCTTGTGCGCGAAGGCTCGGCGTCGGAGTCTGTCCTCAACTGGTCCCAGACGGAGGTGGGAGAACAGTTCACCTCGGCCAAGGCGGCGATGGTCATCGATGGCCCGTGGCTGACGACGACGTTCGACAAGTCGGACGTCAACTGGGCCGTGGCACAGATTCCGGTTCCGGCGGCCGGTGACACCGCAGTCGCCCCGCTAGGCGGCGAGCTGTGGACGGTCCCGCAGACCGGGGACCAGGCCAAGCAGGCCAAGGCGATGGAGCTGCTGCAGGCTCTCCTGGACGATGACACGGTCCTGGAGCTCAACACCACCCGCTTCACCATCCCCACGAAGGAGGCCGTGGACGCCGCCTACATCGAGGCGCTGCCTCAGATGGAGTCACTGGTTACCGCCGTCAACAACGGCCGTTCGCGCACCGCCCAGCTCGGTGAGGCATGGCCCAAGACTGCCGAGGCTCTCTACAACGCGATCCAGTCGGCGCTGACGGGCAAGGAAGAGCCCCTGGCCGCACTTGAGACAGCCAAGTCTGACTTCCTGTCCTGACGGCGACGCCGGGGCCCGGAGACGAGCCCCGGCGTCGCTACTGACGAGAAAGGAGCGCAACGGTGCCTTCTGAAACGATCCGGCCAGCACGCCGTCGCCAACAACGACGTGAGGAGCTGGCGAAATGGGCCTTCCTGACCCCCGCAATTGTCTTCCTGCTACTGTTCTTCGGCTATCCGATCATCAAGAACGTCACGATGAGCCTGCAGGAGTACACGACCAAGACCTTCTACACCGGTGAGGCACCCTTCGTAGGGCTGGACAACTACATCGCGGTCATCCGTTCCTCGGTCTTCACCACTGCCCTGCTGAATACGGTCCTGTTCACTGTCGGATCGATCATCGGGCAGTTCACCATTGGTCTGGCGTTGGCAGTCTTCTTCAAGAAGCGTTTTCCGCTCAGCGGCGTCATGCGCTCGCTCCTGCTGCTGCCCTGGCTGCTTCCGATGATTGTCTCCAGCGCCATCTGGAAGTGGATGCTGGACAAGGACAGCGGAGTCATCAACCAGGTCCTGGGGCTGCTTCACATTGACGCCGTGCCGTGGCTGACGAGCACCTCGGTGGCACTCATCGCCGTCATCATGGTCAATATCTGGCTCGGGATCCCCTTCAACATGACCATCCTCTACTCCGGGCTCCAGGACATCCCGGACGAGCTGTACGAGGCCGCGGCACTGGACGGGGCCGTAGGGTGGAAGGCCTTCCGCAACGTCACCTGGCCCCTGTTGCGCCCGGTGGTCTCGGTGGTCCTCATTCTTGGCGTGGTCTACACCCTCAAGGTTCTCGACATCATCCTGGGACTGACCGGAGGCGGGCCCTCCAACGCCACGGAGACGTTGGCGACGCAGTCCTACAAGCTGTCCTTCGCCAACTTCGAGTTCGGCCAGGGAGCAGCACTGGGCAACATCCTCGTGATCATTGCCCTGGTCTTCGCTCTGGTCTACCTGCGGGTCTCCCGCTCCAGCGACCAGGACTGAGAGGCGGCAACGAACATGCGACACTCAAGCAACCGCACCTGGTTCCACGTGGTGCTGGGCTTGTTCTTCCTGGCCCTCATGCTCTTCCCCGTCTACTGGATGGTCAACGCCTCGTTGCAGCCGGGTGTGGCCACCGTCGATCTCAGCTGGTTCCCGATTCACCCGAGCCTGGACGGCTACCGCTCTGCGTTCGCCAGCCAGGGAGGCAATCTGGTGACCAGCCTCGTGGTGGCAGTCGGTGCCACGGTACTCAGCTTGGTGATTTCGACTCCTGCGGCCTACGCGCTCTCGCTGTACCGTGTGCGCGGGTCCGCGCTGGTCATGTTCGCCCTGCTCATCAGCCAGATGATCCCGGGCATCGTCATTGCCAACGCCCTGTACTCGGCTTACAACGACCTGGGCATCCTCAACACCACACTAGGCCTCATTCTTGCTGACTCCGCCTTGGGCGTTCCCTTCTCCATTCTCATCATCCAGGCCTTCATGCGGGCGATCCCCATGTCCGTGCTGGAGGCTGCCAGGGTCGACGGCGCAGGTAGGTTCCGCACCTTTTTCTCTATCGTGCTGCCGCTGAGCACGAATGCCGTCATCACGGCGGCGCTGTTCAGCTTCCTGTTCGCGTGGAGTGACTTCCTGTTCGCCCTGACGCTGAGCTCCAACTCCTCGGCCCGTCCGGTCACCCTGGGTATCTACCAGTTCATAGGTGGCTACGTCGCTGACTGGGGCGCGGTCATGGCGACGGCGACGATGGCCTCCCTGCCTGCTGCGATCCTGCTTGTGGTCGCTCAGAAGTACGTAGCCGCCGGCGCGACTGGAGGGGCGGTGAAGGCCTGACGTCCCTGACAACCCTGGCTCTGGGGCGGGCGTGACCGCTCAGGCCAACCGTACTCATCATCTTTGACACCAGGAGCGAAGGAGCTTCATATGCTGGAGTACACAGCAATCCAAGACGGCTTTGAAGTTCGGCACGAGCACGAGGTGCTGCGTGTGGAGCAGTGGGGGCCGGACTCTGTGCGCGTGCGAGCCGCGCAGCACCAGATCCCGAGCAGCGACGTCGGCGCGCTGGAGGAGCGACCGGAAGGGCTGCCCGCAGCCAGCGCTTCGCAGGACGAGGACGGAACCGTCCGCTTCGTCGTCGGCAACTTGACCGTGCGTGCCCGTCTGGACTCTGGCGACGGCAAGCCTGCGGTCATGCTGGAGTTCCTGCGCACCCGTGACGGCGCGGAGCTGCTGGCTGAGAAGCGCGAGCACTTCTGGTGGCCAGGCTCCCACGTGTTCTACGGACAGCGTTTAGGCCTGTACGAGATCCACCAGCAGTTCAAGGCTTACGAGGGAGAGCGCGTCTACGGCCTGGGACAGCACCAGCACGGACGCCTGGACCACAAGGGCCTGGTCGTCGACCTGGTCCAGCGCAACACCGAGGTCAACATCCCCTTCTACCTGTCCAGCCGCGGCTATGGCTTCCTGTGGAACAACCCGGCCGTCGGGCGTGTGGAGTTCTCCGACGACGCTACTCGCTGGGTCGCGGATGCCGCGCCAGCCCTGGACTACTGGGTGACAGCGGGCGAGAACCCGGTGGAGATCATGTCCCACTATGCTGACGCCGTCGGACACGCCCCGCAGCTGCCGGAGTGGGCCTCGGGCTTCTGGCAGTGCAAGCTGCGCTACCTGAGCCAGCAGGAGATCCTTGACGTTGCTCGCGAGCACAAGCGCCGTGGTCTGCCACTGTCCGTGATCGTCACAGACTTCTTCCACTGGACCGCGATGGGCGACTACAAGTTCGACCCCGAGGAGTACCCGGACCCAGAGGCCATGATCCGGGAGCTGGATGAGATGGGTGTCAAGCTCATGGTCTCGATCTGGCCGACGATCTCGCCGCTTTCCGAGAACTATGACGAGATGCGCGCACGCGGCCTCCTAGTGGGGGCCGACCAGGGGGTGGAGTTCCACCAGGACATCCACGACAAGAAGATGCCACGCTCGCTGCCGGTGTCCTTCTACGACCCGACCAACCCGCGCTCGCGCAAGTTCCTGTGGGACACCGTCAAGCGTCACTACTTTGACCTAGGTGTGCGCGTGTGGTGGTTGGACGCCTGCGAGCCCGAGCTCAACCCTGGTCACCCGAAGAACCTGTCCTTCTACGCTGGTCCTGGTGCCGCGGTGGCCAACATCTACCCGCGTGACAACGCGCGCACCTTCTACGAGGGTAACCGCGACGCGGGAGAGGAGCCGACTGTCCTGCTGTGCCGTTCGGCATGGGCTGGCCAGGCGAAGTTCGGCGCGGCGGTATGGTCCGGGGACATCCCGCCGACCTGGGACTCCCTGGCCCGTCAGATCCGGGCAGGACTGAGCATCGGAATGTCTGGGATCCCGTGGTGGACGACGGATATTGGTGGCTTCCACGGAGGTGACCCCTCCGACCCGGACTACCAGGAGCTGTACGCCCGTTGGTTCGCCTTCGGCACCTTCTGCCCGCTCTTCCGTCTGCACGGTCACCGCGAGCCTCGCGGGGAGCTCGGGTCACCCCTGAGCGGTGGCCCCAACGAGGTGTGGAGCTATGGCGAGCGCTGCCTGGAGGTCTCGCGCGAGCACATGGAGCTGCGAGAGAAGCTACGGCCGTACATCGCCACGGTCATGGGCGAGGCTGCCGAGCAGGGTACTCCGGCCATACGCACGCTCTTCCTGCAGTTCCCCGAGGACGAGGCTGCCTGGGAGATCGATGACGAGTTCATGCTTGGCCCTGACCTACTCGTGGCGCCCGTGCTGGAGGCTGGCGTCAGCGAGCGTGAGGTCTACCTGCCTGCTGGCGCTCGCTGGGTCGAGATTCACTCCGGTGAGACCTTCGACGGTGGTCAGCGGGTGACAGTGGCTGCGCCGTATGAGTACATTCCGGTCTTCCGCCGCGAGGGCGCGGAGATCGGGATCTGACCCAGAGTCGTGCCGTTCGTTGAACGGTGATCGGGTGGGCCCCTCCTGTCAGCAGCATGAGGGGGACCCACCCCGCTGTGTTACGCCAGCCAGTGCTGACCGGTGTGTGCTGGGCCAGGGACAGGCCTGGCCTCGCCGCTCGCTGGGCTGATCGAGGCACCTGAGGGGGTCGAGCTCGCGGTGCGTCGTAAGGACGAGCGGCAGTGGCTGTTCGTCCTCAACTACCAGGACGAGCCCCAGGTCCTCCGGCTGCCGGCGGTGTACACGGATCTGCTCAGCGGCGCTAGTGAGCAGGTCGAGGTCGAGCCCTACGGCGTGAGGATCTACGAGCTCTGAGCCCGGTCGGCATGATGCTGGTGCGCCCCGCTATGGCCCGTAGCGGGGCACACCGCCGTCGAGCACGGTGGAGAAGTCGCAGGACTCTGCGATGACGTGTCCGCAGGCCTGGGCAACCTCCGGATCAAGTCCCCACTTTTGCGGGGCGGTGTACCAGACGGAACGTGTGCAGGCGGCGATACGGGCCGTCATGGCCGCAACCGCGTCTCGCGGCAGGCCCCAGTCGGTGCCAAGCAGCTGCTCCAGGCTACGCGATGAGCTGCCCGCGGTGAGTGGGGTCCCCTCCTGCTCATCTGGATAGGGGACGACGTCGAATAGGGGAGCGATTTCCCAGCCGTCGCCACGGTGGATGAAACTGAGGTTGCGGGCGTGGTCATCGATGTTGTGCACGCACATCGCCAGGGCAGCGGCTTGAACGACCTGTCTGACCGCTCGGACGCCCACGAGATAGCGTGCTGTCTCGGCGGCCGTCTGGTAGGTCATTGAGTCGTACGGGCCGAGCATTGCTGCAGTGCGCATTGACTGATAGCCGTAACGGCCTTCGACACATCGGTCGAACCGGTCGAGGAGGAGGATCGCGCGGGTCTCGTCAAGCCGGATGAGGCGGAAATCGGGGACGGCAAGCCCCGCATCCCATGCAGCGCTGGGAGCGATCGCCTCGCCACGGGTGAAGACCTCGACGCCGGCCAGGACGGTAGCCAGCTCCTCGACGCGCGCTACCTGCCCCGAGGTGAGCCAGTCACCTGTCCCGGTGCTCAGACGTAGGGCTCCTTGCCGGGACTCATCGGCAACGGCTGCCAACACGCCGAGACTTGTGCTGACCTCTTCCAACGGTCGGCTACGGCTGATGACACAGTGTCCCCAGGAGTCCGGTCCGGCGTCATCCAGGGCGCCGAAGGTCGACGTACCTCCAGGTGGGCTCAACGGGCCGGTCTGGAGGGGCAGGCCTACTCCGATCTCGCAACCTGAGGTCAGCCAGGTGGGAGCGTAGGTGAATGACTGGATCTGTGCGTGACCGGCCAGCGAGAGAGCTCCAACCCACGAGGTCGTACCGTCTGGGTGGGTCCAGTGCACTGGAGCGGGACGGCGGAGCTCATCGGGACTTCTTTTCCAGCGCGCTGAGGACGAGCGTCCGGCCGACGAGGTCCTCAAGAGGGTCGACGGCTTGAGCGACCTTGTGGTCAATACCGAGGACGGACAGCACGGCGAAGACGTTGCCGAAGGAGACGCCGGACGGGTTTGTCTCGATCTGGCGCAAGGTGGTGCGTGAGATGCCAGAGCGGTCTGCGACGTCGGTCGCGGACAGGCCTCGGGCCAGTCGCCATGAGCGGATGGACGGTCCGATGGTCTTCATCCTGCGTCTGGTGGCGGGATGCCAACTTTTTGCCATGTCATCATCGTGGTGATGGCCAAGATACTTGTCAAGAGATGATGTTATGGATGGAATCCTGGCCATCCAGGTCTGCGCGGCGAGAGGTATAAAGCAATCAAAAACTTATAAAAAATCTAAAAACTTCACTCTCCTTGCGTGTATCATGACAGCATGATCGTGTCGAATCCCTTCAGTCCGACGCTAGGCAAGACTCCGCCTCTCCTAGTCGGTCGTGAGGACGTGTTGGAGGAGTTTGATGACGCTCTCGCTTCCGGCCCGGGGGCGCACGAGCGAGTGACTGTCCTCACGGGCATGCGCGGCATCGGGAAGACCGTCATGCTCAATGAACTCGAGCGTCTAGCTCGTGAGCGTTACGGCTGGATCGTGTTTTCCGAGACCGGAACGATCGGATTCATGGATCGTCTGCGCGATGCCGTTGTTCGGGAACTGTTGCGACAGGATCCCGGTGCGCGCACGCGGCTGACTGACCTTGGGCTCTTTGGGGTGTCTATCGGAGTTTCTCACGAGGCTCCTACCCTGCCGCCGGTGGACTTGCGAGGTGCGCTGAGTGGCTTGCTTGACCAGCTGATCGATAAAGCGGGCGTACTCGGGCAACAGGCAGCAGGGGTCATGATCACGCTTGATGAACTTCACCATCTGCGCACTGATGAAATCCGGCAGCTCGCCGCCACGATCCAACACCTGATCCGTGAAGACCGGCAGATCTGCCTTGTTATGGCAGGGATTCCCGCAGCGGTTCGCCCTCTCCTGGCTTCCAGTGACGACTCGAACCCGATTACCTTCCTGCGGCGCGCGAATATGGTGACTCTTGGCGGCGTCCGCGACGCCGATGTCGAGCGCGCCTTGCAGGAGCCTGTGGAGGATGTTGAGGCGCGGTGGGATCCTGACGCCTTGGCAGCGGCAGTACGGGCGTGCGCGGGCTATCCCTTCATGATTCAACTCGTAGGGCGATGGGCTTGTCGGTATGCGCAGGGGGTGCTTATTACACCCAAGGCTGCAGCGCAGGGGATAGCGAAGGCGCGTCGCAAGATTGGCGCGCTTGTCCACGAGCCGGCAGTATCTGACTTGTCGGACGTCGATCGCACTTTCCTCGTTGCTATGGCGGTTGACGATGGGCCCTCATTGATGGCTGACATCGCTGAGCGTATGGGTGTGGATGCCCAATATGCGGGTGTGTATAGGAAGAGACTCATTGACGCCCAGATGATTGAGTCCGTGGGATGGGGACAGGTTGATTTCATCCTGCCGTATGTCAGGGAGTATCTGCGCGAGCATGTGGCACCGCTCATCTCTGAAGGAGGAGGTATGTAAGCCCTGGCACGGGGCGGGAACCCTACATCCAGGCGCTCGGGTCAGCGACCACGGTCTCCAGGAGGGACCAGGCGGCACCGGTGGCGCCAGGCATCTGGTCGCTGCCTGCCTGAAGGATCTCCAGCTCGGTCCACTGTGAGGCCAGGACCCGCTTGCCCAGCTCCTCCTCGACCTCGGAGCGCAGGACCTCGGCCAGTGGCGCAAGGTGTCCTCCGAGCACGACGACGGGGATGTCGAGCAGGTTGACCGCCGCACCGAGGCTGACTCCTAGTGCGTGCGCGGCCGCTGAGATCGCCTGTCGGGCGCCCACGTCGCCGGCCTGCCAGGCTGCGACGAGTTCCTCGGGGCGGGTGTCCTCTGTCAGGCCGGCTGCTGTGAGGATCGAGCGACGCCCGGCGTAGCGCTCCAGGCAGCCTGTGTTGCCGCACGTGCACAGCGGTCCGCTGGGGTCGACCTGGACGTGTCCGATCTCGCCCGCGAAGCCGTTGGTCCCTGCCAGGGCCTGTCCGTCGCGGACGATGCCGGCACCGATGCCGTTCTCTCCGGACAGGTAGATGAAGGAGGGCCACTGGGGAGCCAGGACAGGGCGGGAGCGTCCTACCGTGAGCGCGCCCAGGCTCGCCTCGTTGCCGACCTCCAGGCTCAGTCTGTTGCCGTCCAGGACGCTGGCCAGGTGGTCGGCGGGGCGCACTCCGGACCAGCCGAGGTTCGGGGCGCGCAGCAGCACGCCGTCGGAGACCAGGCCCGGCAGGGCGATACCGGCTCCCACGAGCCGCGCAGCGCGGATCGTGGGCAGCGCGAGGACGTCGGCGACGAGGGCGGCCAGGCGACGAAGGACGACGGCGGGGTCTGAGTCAGAGAAGTCGTCCAGGACCACGCGCTCGGTCAGCAGCTCTCCGGACAGGTCGATCGCGCGAACTGCCATGTGGGCGACGTTGACCTCCAGCCCCAGCGCCACAAAGGTCGCGTGCGGCGGGGCGAGCGGGACGGCGGGGCGGCCTGGGCCTGAGGACGGGGCCGGGTCGAGCTCGACGAGGATCCCGGTACCGACGAGCTCGTCGACCAGGCGGGAGGCCGTGGACCTGGTCATCCCGGTCGCGGCGGCCACGTCGGCCCGTGAGATCGGAGTGGGGGAGGACAGGACCTGGCGTGCCACCAGTGCCAGGTTGGCCGTGCGCAGTGTCGACTGACGGGCTGAGGCCGTGGTGCGCGCGCCACGGGTCGCGCCGGCGCGTGCTGGAGAGCGTCGGGCGCGAGCCGCGGCAGACGCCGTCGTCTGGGATGTGCTTCGAACCACGCCTTGACCCTACCTCATGGACATGTCATAGTTGCACCAACGAACAAATACCGGCTCGAGGAGGAGACCATGGTTCGCAAGCCCACCAAGGAAGACAAGTTCTCATTCGGTCTGTGGACCGTCGGCTGGCTCGCCGCCGACCCCTTCGGTGACAAGACCCGCGCCGCCCTGCGTCCGTGGGAGTACACCGAGAAGCTCGCCGAGCTCGGTGCCTGGGGCATCACCTTCCACGACAACGACGTCTTCCCCTTCGACGCCACCGACGCCGAGCGTGACGAGATCGTCCGCAGGCTCAAGGACACGGTGGACGCCACGGGCCTGACCATCGAGATGGTCACGACCAACACCTTCACCCACCCGATCTTCAAGGACGGCGGCCTGACCAACAACGACCGCTCGATCCGTCGCTTCGGCCTGCGCAAGATCCTGCGCAACGTCGACCTGGCCGCCGAGCTGGGCGCCAAGACCTTCGTCATGTGGGGCGGGCGCGAGGGCGCTGAGTACGACTCCTCCAAGGACCTCAACGCGGCCTTCGACCGCTACAAGGAGGGCCTGGACACCGTCGCCCAGTACATCAAGGACAAGGGCTACGACCTCAAGATCGGCCTGGAGCCCAAGCCGAACGAGCCCCGCGGTGACATCTTCCTGCCCACCGTCGGCCACGCCCTGGCCCTGATCGGCCAGCTGGACAACGGTGACGTCGTGGGTCTGAACCCCGAGGTCGGCCACGAGCAGATGGCGAACCTCAACTACACCCACGGCATCGCCCAGGCCCTCAACCACGGCAAGCTCTTCCACATCGACCTCAACGGCCAGAAGGGCCTGAAGTACGACCAGGACCTGGTCTTCGGCCACGGCGACCTGCTGTCCGCCTTCTTCACCGTGGACCTCATCGTCAACGGCTTCCCGAACGGCGGCCCGCGCTACGACGGCCCGATCCACTTCGACTACAAGCCCTCGCGCACCGACGGCATGGAGGGTGTGTGGGAGTCCGCGGCTGCCAATATGGAGATGTGGCTGCAGCTCAAGGAGAAGGCCCAGGCCTTCCGCGCCGACCCTGAGGTCCAGGAGGCTCTCAAGCTCTCCGGCATCTACGAGCTCGGTGAGCCCACCCTGGCCGAGGGCGAGTCCCTGGAGGACTTCATCGCCGACCGCTCTGCCTACGAGGACTTCGACGCTGAGGCCGCCGCCGCACGCGACTACCACTTCGTCGACCTCTACCAGAAGGCCGTCATGCACCTGATCGGCTGAGGCCGGTCCTAGCCGGCTCCCTTGCGTGCCGGGGCACGGCACGCAAGGGTCCCTGCCAGGCGAGCGAGGGGACGACGGCGAGCACCGCCGTCGTCCCCTCGCCTGTCCTGACCCTGTCACTACCATCCGACACCCTCTCGCTACCGCCACCTTCACCGCGGAAGGAACCTTCATGGCACTCGTCGCCGGCGTCGACTCCTCGACGCAGTCCTGCAAGATCGTCATCCGTGACGCCGCCACCGGCGCACTGGTCCGCGAGGCCAAGGCCTCTCACCCGGACGGCACCGAGGTCCACCCCGATGAGTGGTGGCGTGCCCTGGGTGAGGTGGCCGACGCCGTCGGCGGACTGGCTGACGTCGACGCCCTGTCCGTAGGCGGCCAGCAGCACGGCATGGTCGTGCTCGACGCCGACGGCGAGGTCATCCGCCCCGCCCTGCTGTGGAACGACACCCGGTCGGCCGGTGCCGCCCGCGACCTCATCGTCGAGCTGGGCGAGGGGGACGAGGCTGCTGGTCGCAAGGCCTGGGCGGACGCCGTGGGCAGCGTGCTCGTCGCGTCGCTGACCATCACCAAGCTGCGGTGGCTGGCGGACAACGAGCCTGAGAACGCCGCGCGGGTCGCGGCTGTGTGCCTGCCGCACGACTGGCTGACCTGGAGGCTCTCGGGGGCCACGAGCCTGGAGACCCTGACCACGGACCGGTCTGACGCCTCAGGCACCGGCTACTTCGACTCCGTGACCAACCAGTACCGTCGCGACCTGCTTGCCCTGGCTCTGCGCCGCAGTGAGGACGAGGTTGCGGGCATCGTCCTGCCGCGCGTGGTGGGCCCGAACGCGGTTGCCGGTCACGGCGGTCGCGACGTGCTCGGCAGCGACCTCACCCACCTGGCACTGGGGCCCGGCTGTGGTGACAACGCCGGTGCCGCGCTGGGACTGGGGCTGCGCCCCGGCCAGACCTCAGTGTCTCTGGGGACCTCCGGCGTGGTCGCGGCCGTCTCCGCCACCCCCACCCATGACTCGTCCGGCCTGGTGACCGGCTTCGCTGACGCCACCGGCGCCTTCCTGCCGCTGGCCTGCACCCTCAACGGCGCACGCGTCCTGGACGCCGCCAAGAAGGTCCTGGGAGTCAGCTACGACGAGCTCGACGAGCTGGCCCTGTCTGCCGAGCCCGGTGCCGGCGGCCTCGTCCACGTGCCCTACCTGGAGGGCGAGCGTACTCCGAACCTGCCCGAGGCCACCGGCACGCTCACGGGCATGACCCTGTCCAGCCTCACCCCTGCCAACTACGCGCGCGCGGCCGTCGAGGGCCTGCTGTGTCTCATGGGTGCCTGCCTGGACGCCGTGCGGGCCCAGGGCGTGGACATCAGCGAGGTCGCGATCGTCGGCGGCGGCGTCAGGTGGCGCAGCGCCAAGGAGCTGAGCCCGGCCGTGCTGGGCGTGCCGGTCAACGTCCCGCCGGCCGGGGAGTACGTGGCCATCGGCGCGGCCAGGCAGGCGGCCTGGGTCCTCGACGGCGGGGCCGAGCCGCCGGCCTGGGAGCTGGCCGGCGCCGAGCACCTGACTGCTCCCGCGCAGCCGCAGGTCCGGGCCGCGTATGACAGGGCGGCCGCGGTGGTCGCCGGCACGCAGGTCTGAGAAGCAAGGAAGAACGAAGAACCATGACGGACAACGTCCTCACCGTCCCTGAGACGATGCGTGCTCAGGTTCTCCTGCGTGAGCACGAGGTCGAGATCCAGCAGCGCCCTGTCCCCGTCCCCGACCCTGACCAGGTCCTGGTCAAGATCGAGTCCGTGGGCGTGTGCGGCTCGGACGTGCACTACTACCAGCACGGACGCATCGGCGACTTCATCGTCAAGGAGCCGATGATCCTGGGGCACGAGGCCTGCGGCACCGTCGTCGCCGTCGGCGAGCAGGTGGACCCTGGGCGAGTCGGCCAGCGCGTGTCCATCGAGCCCCAGCGCTCGTGCCGCGTGTGCGAGCTCTGCAAGCGCGGTGAGTACAACCTCTGCCCGCACATCGAGTTCTACGCGACCCCGCCGATCGACGGCTGCTTCAGTGAGTACGCCCTCATCCAGGACGACTTCGCCTACGAGATCCCGGACTCGGTGTCCTGGGACGCCGGTGCGCTGCTCGAACCCCTGAGTGTGGGGATCGCGGCAGCGCGCAAGGCCCGCCTGACCGTCGGCGACACCGTCCTGGTGGCCGGCGCCGGCCCGATCGGTGCGATCGTCGCCCAGGTGGCCAAGGCGTACGGTGCCCGTGAGGTCGTGGTGACGGACATGGTGGCAGGTCGTCGTCAGACCGTGCTGGAGCTCGGCGCCACCGAGGCCTACGAGCCTGGGGCCCCCGAGCTGGAGGGACGGGGCTTTGACGCCTTCTTTGACGCCACTGGCGTGACCGCGGCCGTCGTGGACGGCATCAAGCACGTCAAGGCCGGGGGCTCAGCGATCATCATAGGCATGGGGGATGACGACATGCTCCTGCCGGTCTCCTACATCACGAGCCACGAGGTCAACGTCACCGGTATCTTCCGGTACAACAACACCTGGCCCACGGCTATCGAGCTGGTGGCCTCGGGCAAGGTAGACCTCGATCGCCTGGTGACTGACCACTACGGCCTGGACGAGGCGGAGACCCCGCTCAAGGTGAAGCCTGCGCCAACCACGCTGAAGTCCATGGTCCACCCGGGCCACTGAGCCAGCGCACGCCCTCCACGCGACGGTCGTGCGGGTTCCTTGACCGGAGCCTGCGCGACCGCCGTCGTCTGCCGCGGCGGTCAGGTTGAGCCCGAGACGACGCCGTCACCGCGAGCCCGGTGGCGCCGTCGACCCACGTTGGACGAGTGCGGTCTGCAGCTCGACGGGACGTCCTGGGACGTAACCGCCGTCAACGGCACGCTTGATCAGCTCCAGGGCCTCTCGGCCCATGTCGCGAAGCGGCTGGTGAATGACCGTCAGCCCGGGGGAGACCAGGCGTGCCGGCGCGGTGTCGTCAAAGCCGATGACGGACAGGTGCTCCGGGATCGAGATGCCCTGCTTGTGGGCGTAGGCCATGACGCCGAAGGCGATGGAGTCCGACAGGGCGAAGACCGCGGTCGGAGGGTTGCTGACCTCAAGAACCTGGGCGGCTCCAGCCACCCCGGCCTCATAGGTGTACCTGCCGCTGGTGACCAGCTCAGGGTCGAAGGCTATGCCGGCCTCGGCCAAGGCGGAGCGGTAGCCTGCCAGCCGCTCGACGCTGGGAACGGAGGTTGACGGGCCGCCCACGACGCCGATACGTCTGTGACCAAGGGCCAGCAGGTGGCGCGTGGCCTGGACGCCGCCGCGCCAGTTGCTGGCGGACAGGGCGACGAGGCCCTCGGGCGGGGCGCAGGCAGGGTCGATGGAGACGACGGGGACGCCCCGGGCGCTGCAGTAGCGGAACAGCTCGACCGAGCAGGGAGTGGTGGCCAGGATCAGTCCGTCTGCGCTCTCGACGGCGCGTGTGGCTAGCTCCATGGTCCGCTCGGGCGACCGAGGTCCAGAGGCATGGGTGGGAGCGCCGATCTCGTCGATGTGAACGATGACGTCGAGCTCGGCCGCGGCCATGAGCATGCCCTTGAGCACCTCGGGTGCGTAGGCGTTGTCGACAGTCTCGAAGAGGACGGCGACATGCGGCTGCTTGCGGACCGCGCCTGGTCCGCACGCGGCACTGCTACCGGTGACGGGGGCGGGTTCTGGCCGGCTGAGCGGTCGGACCGGGTAGCCCAGTCGGCGGGCGGTGGCGAGGACACGCTCGCGGGTTCGGGCGGAGATCGTGGGGTCGCCGCGCAGCGCCTTGGAGACCGTCGGTACGGAGACCTTCGCGGCGGAGGCGACGGCGGCCTGGGTGGGCGTGTCAGAGCGAGGCCGTGGCATGGAGTGCTCCTTGGCGGCGGACATCAATAACTTTCATTATTTTGCTCTTTCTGGCGTCAAATCGAAGTAATGTTATGAAATTGTGACCCACGGAAGGTTGTCGGCCACACAGCAGGGGCTTACGGTTTGTATGTCAGTGAAACGAACACTGTGTTTCGTGACCTGCGCCGTCATCGCTGACGGATCGTTGGGAACCGACAACGTTGTCGGAGGGCCGTACGGGCCCGGATCTGAGAGGAAGCACTATGAACAAGCTCGTGATCTCACGTCGTCAGGCATGTGCGGGTGTGCTCGCTGCAGGAATCGCGGCCACCCTGGCGGCCTGTGGCGGGTCGAAGCCGGGCGGGGCGTCGGGTGGCGGTGCTACGACCTGGTTCCTGACCGGTGGGTCGGAGAAGACCTTCCGTGACTCCTTCGAGCGTTGGAACTCCGAGCACGCCGACAAGAAGATCGCCTACGAGGTCTTTGCGAACGACGCCTACAAGGAGAAGATCCGCACCGCGGTCGGCTCTGGGAACGCCCCGACCCTGCTCTACAGCTGGGCGGGAGGCACGCTGGTCGACTACGTCAGCAACGACCACGTCATCGACCTCACGGACCTGACCGCGCAGGCGCAGAAGCGCCTCATCCCGTCCATCCTGGACATTGGCAAGGTGGACGGGAAGGTCTATGCCCTGCCTAACAACAACACCCAGCCCGTCCTCATCTACTACAACAAGGAGGTCTTCGAGAAGGTCGGTGTACAGCCTCCTCAGACCTGGGACGAGCTCATGGCACTGATCCCTGTTTTCAAGGACGCTGGCTACATCCCGTTCGCGGAGGCCGGCGCGTCACTGTGGCCCTACCTCATGTGGATCCAGTACCTGACCGACCGTGTCGGCGGGCACGAGGTCTTCGACCGGGTGCTTGCTGGTGAGACCGGCGCGTGGTCTGACCCGGCTTTCACCACGGCGCTGACAATGATCCAGGGCATGGTCAAGGCAGGTGGACTGGGTGACTCCTACGGTTCCGTCGATGCCGACGCCAACGCTGACATCGCTCTGGTGCACACTGGCAGGGCGGCGATGATCCTTCAGGGCTCGTGGGTGTACGCCAACTTCCTGGCTGACGCCGCGGAGATGGTCTCCTCGGGCAAGCTGGGCTACATCACCTTCCCGACGGTTGAGGGCGGCAAGGGTGACCCGAGCAACCTCACCGGAAACCCGGCTAACTTCTGGTCTGTGACGACGACGGCGAGCCAGGAGGCGCGCGAGGTCGCCCTGGAGTACCTCAACACGGAGATGCTCTCCGAGCCGTACATCGCCAAGTGTGTGGACCAGGGGCTCATCCCGGGCGCGCTGGACGCTGAGTCGGTGATCGAGAAGTCTGAGCACGCGGAGTACCTGTCCTTCGGCTACCAGCTGGCCAAGAACGCGGCGCACTTCCAGATGTCCTGGGACCAGGCGCTGCCCCCGGCACAGGCGCAGGAGCTGCTGACCAACCTCTCGCAGATCTTCCTCCTGCAGATCACGCCGGAGGAGTTCGTCGAGAAGATGAACGCGACGCTGTGAGGCTGCGCCTCTTGTCCGGCAGCGAGGAACATCGCTGCTAGGCAAGAGACGTCCTGGCGACGGCGCCGCCTGAGGTGGCTCGGTCAGCGTGCTGGCGCTGCTGTTGAGCTGCGGACGACGAGAGTCGTCAGCAGCTCAACGGGGCTACCGAGGCTGCGCCCCTCGTTGAGCGCGTCCATGACGGTCCGGATGGCCTCCGCGCCGATCTCCTGAAGAGGCTGGCGGATGACGGTGACCTGAGGGGAGCACAGCGAGGCGATCGAGGTGTCGTCAAAGCCGATGACTGACAGGTCGTCAGGGACACGGATGCCGTGCCGTCGTGCCGCCTCGAGGATGCCTCCGGCGATCGCGTCGTTGAGGGCGAAGACGGCGGTGGGCGGGTTCTCGGTCTCCAGGAGGAAGGACCCGTGCACCACGCCGGTGGAGTACAGGTAGGGGCCGTGGGTCAGGAGGCTCTCGTCGACCTCGATGCCAGCGCGGGCGCAGGCAAAGCGGAAGCCTGCCAGTCGCTCGATCGTCGGGGTCGAGGAGTCGGGACCGGCCACGATCCCGATCCGGCGGTGACCGAGGCTGATGAGGTGCTCGGCAGCCTGGACCCCACCACGCCAGTTGGTAGCGGACAGGGTCACGAGCCCGGGGGGCGGGGGCGTGGCAGGGTCGATGGACAGCAGCAGGAGGTCGCGCTCCTGGGCGAAGGTGACGATGTCCGCGCTGACCGGGGTCGTCACCAGGATGAGGGCGTCTGCGCCGTCGGCGGTCCGGGCCGCGAGATCCTGCGTCAGCAGCGTGGCGTCCGGCCCCATCTGGTCGGCCGAGACGCCGATGTGATGAACCTGGAGCGTGGCGGCGAGCTCGTCAGCGGCGCACAGCATGCCACCGAGGATCTCGGTGGCATAGGCGTTGGTGACGGTGTCGAAGAGCGCCGCGACGCGTTTCTGGCGCGGGGGCCCAGGGCTCATCGAGGCGTCCGGGCTGGCGGGAAGCGGGTAACCAAGGTCTGCGGCCGCTGCCAGCACGAGGTCGCGGGTCTTCCGTGAGATTGACGCGTCGGCACGCAGCGCCTTGGACACGGTGGGGATGGAGAATCCCGTGGCTGCAGCGATCATGGCCTGCGTCGGGCGAGATGAGCGGGTGCGCGGCATCGGTCCTCCTCTGCGGGGACGGTCGTCGTCGTTGCGGCATGTGGGCGGTGAGATGTGTCGGCGCTGCGGCGCGCCTGCCTCAACCGTAGACGAGAAACGGCTGATCCAAGCAAAATTTGCGCAAACTCCGCAGTAAAACCAAGAAAAGTTATCTAATCGTTATAGAGGCGCGTGGTTGATCCCACAGGATGGGTGTACCCTTCTGTTTGTCGGTGAAACGAACGAAAATTTTCACCACGGTTTCCGCCGCGTACGCGGTCATCCATGAGCTTCTGACGAGGACGTCGGAAGGGGTCCGATGAGGGGCCCAGATCTGAGAGGAAGCAACATGACCAAGCTCGTCATCTCACGTCGTCAGGCCTGCGCCGGTTTCCTGGCCGCCGGTGTGGCCGCCACCCTCGCGGCCTGCGGAGGCTCCAAGCCGGGTGGTGCGGCAGGCAAGGGCGCGACAGCCTGGGTGCTGACCGGTGGTCCCGAGCAGACCTTCCGCGACTCCTTCGACCGCTGGAACAAGGCCCACTCTGACGCCCAGTTCGCTACCGAGTGGTTCGCCAACGACGCCTACAAGGAGAAGATCCGCACCGCCGTCGGCGCCGGCAACGCCCCGACCCTGCTCTACAACTGGGCCGGTGGCACGCTGGTCGACTACGTCTCCAACAAGCAGGTCGTGGACATCACGAGCTCGACCGCGGACGCCCAGTCCCGCATCATCCCCGCCCTGCTGGAGGTCGGCAAGGTGGACGGCAAGGTCTACGCCCTACCCAACAACAACACCCAGCCTGTCCTCTTCTACTACTCCAAGCCTGCCTTCGAGGAGGTTGGCGTCGAGGTGCCCACGACCTGGGACGAGCTCATGGCCCTCATCCCCAAGTTCAAGGACGCCGGCTACATCCCGATCGCCGAGGCCGGCTCCTCCCAGTGGCCCTACCTCATGTGGATCCAGTACCTCACTGACCGCATCGGCGGTCCGGAGGTCTTCAACAAGGTCGTCGCCGGTGAGGCCGGAGCGTGGTCCGACCCGGCCTTCACCGAGGCGCTGACCAAGATCCAGCAGATGGTCAAGGCTGGTGGCCTGGGCGACTCCTACGGCTCGGTGGACGCCGATGGCGGCGCTGACATCGCCCTGATCCACACCGGCAAGGCGGCGATGGTGCTGCAGGGCTCCTGGGTCTACGCCAACTTCCTCACTGACGCCCCTGACTTCATGGCGGCCGGCAACCTCGGATACGCCACCTTCCCCGCCGTCGAGGGCGGTAAGGGCGACGCCTCGAACATCACCGGTAACCCTGCCAACTACTGGTCCGTGTCTACCTCGGGTGACGAGACCGCGCAGAAGACCGCTACCGACTACCTCAACGAGGAGCTCTACTCCGAGGCCTACGTCAAGGCCCTGGTGGACTCCGGAACGATCCCGGCGGCCCTGGACGCTGAGGCGGCTATCGAGGCCTCGGACAACGCGGAGTACCTCTCCTTCGGCTACGAGCTCGTCAAGAACGCCGGCAGCTTCCAGATGTCCTGGGACCAGGCGCTGCCCCCGGCACAGGCGCAGGAGCTGCTGACCAACCTCTCGCAGATCTTCCTCCTGCAGATCACGCCGGAGCAGTTCGTCGAGAAGATGAACGCGACGCTGGCATGAGCGAGTCCCTCCCCTCCAAGAAGGGCAAGAAGCTGCGGACGGGGCCTAGCCCCTGGATCGCGGCTCCCGCCCTGGCCTTCTTCGGATTCTTCGCCCTCATCCCGCTCGTCGGAGTCTTCGTCCTGTCCTTCATGAGCTGGGACGGGCTGGGCACCATCACCTTCGCCGGCGTGGACAACTGGAAGGCGATGCTGGGCAACGGAGTCACCCAGCACGCCATCTTGCTCACGCTCGGGATGACGGTCCTGTGCTGGGTCATCCAGACCCCGATCAGCCTCCTGCTGGGTGTCTTTATGGCCGGTCAGCAGAAGTACCGCGCCGTGCTCTCGGTGCTCTACTTCCTGCCCCTGCTCTTCTCGGCGACGGCTGTGGGTATCGCCTTCAGCGCCCTGCTCGACCCGAACTTCGGGATGTCGCGCGCCTTCGGCCTGGACTTCCTCTCGCAGGACTTCCTGGGTAACCCCACGCTCGCCTTCTACACGATCATGTTCGTGATCGCCTGGTGCTTCGTCCCCTTCCACTCGCTGCTCTACCAGGGTGCCGCCCGGCAGATCCCCAAGAGCGTGATGGAGGCGGCGATGATCGACGGCGCAGGACGCTGGCAGACCTTCTGGCACATCACCCTCCCGCAGCTGCGCAACACGATCGTCACCTCCTCGACCCTCATGATCGTGGGATCGTTGACCTACTTCGACCTCATCTTCGTCATGACGGCAGGAGGCCCAGGAAACGCCACCAGGGTGCTGCCGCTGGACATGTACCTCACCGGTTTCCGCTCCTACAACATGGGCGGTGCCGCCGTCATCGGTGTGCTGCTCGTCGTGGTGGGGCTGACGATCTCCTACCTGCTCAACAAGCTGTCGGGTAGCTCAAAGATGGAGTCGACGATGGAAGGAGCAGTCTGATGCTCAAGCGTCACGGAGGGCAGCGCCCCAACATCCTGGGCGGGCTGTTCGGCTGGCTGTGGCTGGCGGTCGCCGTCGTTCCTATCTACTACATCGTCGTCACCTCGCTGCGGTCGCAGGCCGACTACTACGTCGAGAACCCGCTGTCGCTGCCGAGCAACCCGACGCTGCGCGCCTACATCTCGGTGTTCCAGAACGACTTTGCCACCTACTTCATCAACTCCGTGCTGGTGACGCTGGCAACGGTGGCGATCGTCCTGATCATCTCCTTCATGGCCTCCTACGTCATCGTGCGGAGCCGTACGCGGTTCTCGGACAGGATCTTCTCCCTGTTCCTGCTTGGTATCGCTATCCCGATCCAGGCCACGATCGTCCCGGTCTACTACCTCATCGTGCGGCTCGGGCTGTATGACACCCTGTGGGCCCTCATCCTGCCCTCGATCGCCTTCGCGATCCCGATCTCGGTGCTGATCCTGACGAACTTCCTCCGTGACGTTCCCAAGGAGCTGTTCGAGTCGATGCGGGTCGACGGCGCCACTGACTGGCAGATGCTCTGGCGCCTGGCTGCGCCCCTGTCGAAGCCTGCGCTGGTGACTGTCGGTATCTATGACGCCCTCAACGTGTGGAACGGCTTCCTGTTCCCACTCATCCTGACCCAGAGCGCGGACAAGCGGGTACTGCCGCTGTCCCTGTGGAACTTCCAGGGCTCCTTCAGCTCGGACACGCCCGCGATCCTTGCCGCGGTCGTCCTGTCGGCACTGCCGCTCATCATCGCCTACGCCGTCGGGCGCCGGCAGATGGTGGCCGGTCTGACGGCCGGCGTCGGAAAGTAGATGCTCTCGGGGGCGGGGCTGGGACACTCAGCCGCGGCCCGTTCCACCGACCCTGTCCGCCTGCCTGCAGGCCGATGAATCCGGTACCACTGTTCTCACGACACAACGAAAGAGACGACGATGTCCCCTGTTCTTCATGTTTCGCCTTCTGGCTCCGACGCCGCTGACGGTTCGGTGGAGGCTCCGTTCCGTACGATCAACCGGGCTGTGGCTGCGGCCTACCCGGGTGACACCGTCCAGATCCACGAGGGTGTCTACCGTGAGTGGGTCAAGCCCACCCGTACCGGTCGCAGTGACGACCGCCGGATCACCTTTGAGGCCGCTCCTGGTGAGCACGCTGTCATCAAGGGTTCCGAGCAGGTGACTGACTGGGTGCAGGAGGGAGGCTCGGAGTCCACGGTGTGGAGGGCCGAGGTCCCCAACACCCTGTTCGGTGAGTTCAACCCCTTTGCGATCGAGGTCGAGGGCGACTGGACCGTCTACGCCTCGCGAACCGCCCCGCGCAAGCACCTGGGCGATGTCTACCTCAACGGTAAGAGCTTCTATGAGGTGACCAGCCGCGAGGAGGTGGATACCGCCGAGCGCCGCACCGAGGACTACGACCGCTGGACCGGCGTGGCCGAGTCGGTGCGCGAGCCTGACCAGACGCCTTACGTCTGGTTTGCTGAGGTTGGTGCTGAGGTGACGACGATCTGGGCGAACTTCCGGGGTGCGGACCCGCGTGAGGAGCTGGTGGAGATCAACGTGCGCCGCAGCGTCTTCTACCCCACGGTCCACCACGTCAACTACATCACCGTGCGTGGTCTGGAGCTGGCTCAGGCCGCCACGCCGTGGGCTCCTCCGACGGCGGACCAGCCTGGTCTGATCGGCCCGAACTGGGCCAAGGGCTGGGTCATCGAGGACTGCGACATCCACGACGCCAAGTGCTCGGCCGTCTCCCTGGGCAAGGAGAGCTCCTCCGGGCACAACTGGGCCACCGAGCGCCTGGACAAGCCCGGCTACCAGTACCAGCTCGAGGCCGTGTACTCCGCCTTCCACATCGGCTGGTCGAGGGACCTGATCGGCTCGCACGTGGTGCGTCGTAACCACATTCACGACTGCGGGCAGAACGCGGTGGTGGGGCACCTGGGCTGCGTGTTCTCCACGATCGAGGACAACCACATCCACCACATCGCGACCAAGCACGAGTTCTACGGCTACGAGATCGCGGGTATCAAGTTGCACGCGGCTCTGGACACGGTGATCCGGCACAACCTCATCGAGGAGTGCACGCTGGGTATCTGGCTGGACTGGGAGGCCCAGGGCACGCGCGTGACCCGTAACGTCTTCAGGAACAATGCTCGTGACCTGTTCATCGAGGTCAGCCACGGCCCCTACGTCGTCGACCACAACGTCTTCTCCTCGGACGTGTCCCTGGAGGGGCACTCCCAGGGCGGCGCCTACGTCAACAACCTCGTTCTCGGCGTGGTCGCCAACCAGCCGATCATCGAGCGTCCGACGCCCTACCACCTGCCCCACTCCACGCAGCCTGCCGGCTACGCCGCCATCCGAGGCGGGGACGACCGTTACATCGGCAACCTCTTCCTGTCCACGGTGGGGGAGAAGTCCTTCGTCAACCCGCCGTCGCACCGCAAGATCTCTAACGGCACGGCGCTGTTCGACGGCCACCCGGCCGGAGTCGAGGCCTACCTGGAGCTCGTCAACGACCCCTCCAAGGGTGATCACGAGCGCTTCGAGGGCGCGCCGCTGCCTGTCTTCATCCGGGACAACGCCTACGGCAACGAGGCACCTGCCTACGAGTCCGAGGAGCGGCCGGTGCACATCGGCCAGGCCAGTGCCCATCTGGAGGTGGAGGGCGAGGAGGTCTACCTCGTCGCCGACCTGCCGGAGGCCATCGCGACCACCTCGGTCAAGACCGTTGCAGGTACTGACCTGGGACGGGCCTGGTACCCGGACCAGACGTTTGAGAACCCGGATGGTAGCGCGTTGTTCGCGGACGTGGACCTGGTGGGTAAGGTCAAGGACCACGAGTCGTCCTACCCGGCTGGTCCGCTCGCCTCGCTGAAGGCTGGTTCCAGTCGCGTGCGGGTGTGGTGACCGGGGTCCCGGTGACGGTGTAGCCCCGTGACAGACGACGGCGGGTCCTGGTGAGTAACGGTCTCACCAGGACCCGCCGCTATCCCAGTACCGTGTCCGCCACCCCATGGTGTCCTTCGCTACCCCATAGGGCGCGCTGTTGGGGAGCGAGATGAGGGAAGGGGTAGCGAGTGTCAGGACGGGGGAGCAGCCGTCAGGCTGGGGTAGTGGCGAGCAGGTCCGCGAGCCAGGCCACCTGCTCACGCCACTGGTAGGCCTCGCCGCCCTCGTGGCCGTTGTACGGGTACACCCGGATGTCAGCCGCTGGCCGGGTGGCCGTGCCTGCCGTACCGCCCCCGTCAGCCAGCTCTCCCCACTTGTTGCGGGCGGCAAAGACGGTCGACGGTGGGCAGGTGGTGTCCATCAGGCCGGTGGAGAACAGTGCGGGGGCCTGTGCCCGGCGCGCCAGCGCCGCACCGTCGAAGTAGGACAGGGTCCGCATGACCTGCTCGGCCTCGTCGCGGTGGGTGTGCAGGAAGCGCACGACGTCCGGGTAGGGGCCGGCGTCTGTCAGTCCGACGGCGCGCTGCAGGTGAGCCATGAAGGGGACGTCAGGCATGGCCGCGATGACGCGGTGGTTCAGGGCCGCGGCGGCGATCGTCATGCCGCCGCCCTGGGAGACGCCGGTGACGGTGATCCTGCTGGCGTCAACCTGGGGGAGCGTCGCAGCCGCCTCGACGGCGTGGTGCGCGTCGGTGAACAGGCGGCGCCACAGGTAGCCTTCCGGGTCCTGGATGCCTCGGGTGACGAAACCGGCGACCATCGGGCCGTTGCCGTGAGGGTCAGGAGTCTCGCCGCCTGAGCCCCAGTGCCCACCCTCGCCGCGCGTGTCCATGACCAGGTGGGCGTAGCCGGCACTCGCCCAGCGCAGGTGCTCGAAGGAGAAGCCGCGGCCTCCTCCCATGCCGAGGAACTCGACGACGGCTGGCAACGGCTCCTGCGCATCCGCAGGCGTGACCAGCCAGGCCTTGATGGGATCGCCGGCGTACCCTCCGAAGGTGACGTCGTGGACGACGACGGTGCGCAGCGCCGAGTCGACCGGAACCGCGGTCACGCTGGCCGGGTCGAAGGCGTGGTCTGCCAAGGTGGCGGACCAGAAGCTGTCGAGGTCGGCGGGTTCGACGATCTCGGGGCGGTAGGACTCCAGCTCCTCAAGCGGTAGGTCATAGAAAGCCATCTGTTGGTGCTCCATTCAGGGCCGCGTCGTCTGTGACGTGTGCTGAGAGTCTAGGGGAGTGGGCGAACCGGCGTGTGCGCAGTGTCGTCGCTGGTCTCATCGGCGGCCCGGCCCGGGGCTGGCCCACAAAGCAGAGATGGGGAGCCCCCACAGTCGTTCGGCGTACTGGTATCCGTGATCGGACATCCCCAGGACGAATCCGCCGATGAAGCGCTCACCTAGACGTTCGCGCAGGAACTGGAGCCCGGCAAACTGCTCAGCCCTGTAGGAGGATGAGGCCTTGACCTCGATGCCGATGACTCGACCGTCATGAAGCTCGATAATGAGGTCGACCTCTTTGCCACTGCGGTCCCGGTAGTGGAAAAGGTTGAAGTCCTCCTCGCTCCAGCCCTGCTGGGCTCGTAGCTGACTAGTGACGAAACCTTCCAATAGCGCGCCAACTCCATCGGCTGTCAGGGGGGTCAGCGAGGCGGCGGACTGGCCGGCTAGGTGCATCGCCAGTGCGGGGTCTGCGACGCTGACCTTGGGGCGACCTACCTCACGCTTCGTGAGATTTTGGGTCCAGGGGCGCAGGACGTCAAGCAGGTAGACCGAGCGCAACGCGTCCATGTAGCCAGTCACCATCGTCTCGGGGTATCCCGCAGCCTGGGCGAGCCTTGCCTTGACTAGCTCTCCGCTCTGGTTGGCGGCGAGCAGACGTAGGGTGGAGTGAAGACGCTCTGGGTTGGAACCGCCAGGGACGCTGGCGACATCCCGACTGAGAACCCGTGCCAGGTAGGCGTCGATCCATCGACGTCGCATGCGCTGGCTCATGCCCTGGAGCTCGGGATAGCCGCCGGTCTCCATCGCGGTGAGGTAATCAGAGCGAGTCCAGGTTGAGCTCACTGTGGGTATGTCGATGGTCCCAGAGACAACGGCCCCCACGAAGTCGTCGGACGCGTCAAGGACTTCGCCCACGCTCAACGGTCGCAGAGGTAGGTCAACGATGCGTCCGGCCAAGGACTCCTCGATCCCAGAGACGTGAAGAAGGTTGACTGAGCCCGTCAGGACGAATCGTCCAGGTTGGCGATCGCGATCGATGCTTGCCTTGAGTTCAAGCAGGAGGCTGGGAAGACGCTGAACCTCGTCAAGGACGAGGGTGCTGTTGCGGTGCTGGTCAAGAAAAGCCTTGGGGTCTGCCGACAGCGCGGCGCGAGTCTCCTCATCGTCGAGGGTGGCGATGGTTGCCTCCTCGCCCACCAGCATCCTGGCAAGAGTGCTTTTTCCTGCCTGCCTGGGCCCCTGGATGGTGATGGCAGGGAACGAGCGGAGCATCTCCTGTCCGAGGGGAATGCTGTGGCGAGGAAAAAGAGGTGTCATCGCGCCAATTGTGGCCCGTTGATCGCGGATTCGCAAGGCTTAGATCGCGGATTCGCCGAGCCTGGATCGCGGATTCGCCGAGCCTGGATCGCGGATTCGTCAGGATCTTGTGGTGACGGTGCAGGCACGCTCCACAGGGAAGGCGTCGGGGTTGCGCGGCGCATCGGGCGATATAAGCCCGAGGTGCCCGCGCAACCCCCGATACGCCGGATGACTACGGTCTACGGCCTCCAGATCATCCCAACGTCAGGCTCAACGTGACGAAAGATGCGCGTGGCAGCGTCACTGTCAGCACGCTGTCGGCCAGCTGGTAATCCGTGAAGGCGGCGGGAACGACGACGTCGGGCGCCTGGGCCGTGTTGTGAGAGTTAAGCTCGGGGGCGGTGAGGATCTGAGCACTGGATCCCGTGACTTCCTGCCCGCGCAGGTCCAGGCGCAGAGTGTGGGAGTCGCGCGCGTCCAGGTTGCTCAACGAGGTCAGCACCGCCCCGTCCTTGCCGGAGGCAGAGGCAGAGACCAGCTGGAGTGGAGTGGTAGCCCCGGTGTCAAGCGTGGGCAGCTCGTCAACCCAGTGCAGGTCCAGACGCCGGGCATCATGGTGCCCCTTGTTCATCAGGAGCACGTAGTAGGTGGGCGTCAGGATCATCTGCCCGGTCTCGGGATCGGTGAGGACTGGGGACTGCAAGACGTTGACCGTCTGGGCGAGGTTGGCCATGATGACGCGTTCACTGTGACGGTGGAAGATGTCGAAGGTGAGCGAGGCGATGAGAGCATCGCGCAGCGTGTTCTGCTGGTACAGGAAGGCCGGGTTGGTGCCTGGCTCGACGTCCCACCAGGCGCCCCACTCGTCCACGACCAGGCCGACCTTCCGGTAGGGGTCGTAGCGGTCCATGATCGTGGAGTGGTGGGTGAGGAGCTCGTCCATCCACCAGGCGTGGGTGAAGGTGTTGTACCACTCGGCGGTGGAGAATCGCGTGGCCTGTCCCTTGTCCTGGAAGGAGTGGGTGAAGGTGTAGTGGTGCAGGCTGATGGCCTGGTAGGGGCCAGGCTCGGCCTTGGGGCAGGTGGCGCAGTCCACCAGGTCCCGCATGAGCACGTCAGTCCACTGGTAGTCGTCGGTGTTGGGGCCGCAGGCGACGCGCGTGATCTTGTTGCCGCCGTGGTTGCGCACGTAGGTGGCGTAGCGGCGGGCCTCGGCAGCGTAGGTCTGTGGCGTCATGTTGCCGCCGCAGCCCCAGCTCTCGTTGCCGATCCCGAAGAAGGGGACCTTCCAGGGCTCCTCGCGTCCGTTGGCGCGGCGCAGGCGGGCCATGGGGGAGTCGCCGTCGCGCGTGAGGTAGTCGACCCACTCGCTCATCTCCTGGACCGTGCCCGAGCCGACGTTGCCGGTGATGTAGGGCTCGGTCTCCAGCAGTTCGCATAGGTGCATGAACTCGTGGGTGCCGAAGGAGTTGTCTTCGACGACGTCTCCCCAGTTGGTGTTGACCATCGTGGGACGCTGATCAACCGGGCCGATGCCGTCGCGCCAGTGGTACTCGTCGGCGAAGCATCCGCCGGGCCAGCGCAGGTTGGGAATGTCGATCGCCTTGAGGGCATCGATGACGTCGGTGCGCAGGCCGTCCACGTTGGGGATCTGGGAGTCCTTGCCGACGAAGAACCCGTCATAGATGCACCGGCCTAGGTGCTCGGCAAAGTGGCCATAGATGTGACGGGAGATGGTGGGGCCGGGCACGTCGAGGTTGACGACGGCGCGTGGGGCCTGGGGTGATGGGGCGCTCTCGGTGGTGCGCACGAGGAAGCTCCTTTGCCTTCGCGGTGGGGGCACGTGGGAAATCACGTCCCGAGCCTCAGTGTATCGATACATTACGTGAGGTGCGTACAGCGCTGGCGTCCTGCCGCGCAGGGGGGCGTGGGCTGTTCCGGGCCTTGGACTACCTGCCCCACGAGAGTCCTGCCCCATGTGGGTTGTGCCGGGCGGGGGCTGGCACACCGGCCGGCACAAGGGCCGGTCCTAGCGCGAGGACTCGCGCTCGATCAGCGTGTAGGACGGGGTGAAACGGTGCCCAGGCTCCTGGTCTAGCGGGGTACCCATGCGGTGGAGAAGCATCTCCACCGCGGTGTGGGCGATCTGTGGGATCCCGATGCTGACGGTGGACAACGACGGCGTGGACCAGGCCCCCTCCGCGATCCCGTCGAAGCCAATAACCCGCACGTCCTGCGGTACGCGCAGACCATGGTCGGCCAGGGCTCGTAGCGCTCCCAGGGCCATCGAATCGGTCATGGCGAAAACCCCGTCAATCGATGGCCCTGTGGCCAGCACTGCGCTGAGGGCGCGCCTGGCGGCCTCAGAGTCCCAGGCGCAGGGCACCGGAATGAGCCGGGTGCCAGGGAAGTCCTCCAGTGCCGCGTTGATACCAGCCCACCGGTGGTCGATCCCACCGCCCGGGATGGGGGAGTGGCCTACCGTGGCGAGTGAGGTTCCGACGGCGGCGATCGTGCGACAGCCCTTACTCATCAGGTGCCGTCCGGCGTCCCGGCTACCTTCGTGGTTGGGGCAGGAGATGACGTCGAGGGTGGTGTTCTCAATCTGCTCATCGAAGAGGATGAGGGCGTGACCCTTGGACGCTGGCTCAAGGTCTGCGGGATCGGAGCTGACGGTGCACAAGATGGTGCCGTCCACCAGGGAGGCGGCGGCTCCTCGTAGCAGCGAAAGCTCGGTCTCGGGTCTGGAGTGAGTCTGCTGGACCATCACCTGCACGCCGCGGGCCTCGGCGGCAGAGGTGGCCTCGGCGGCGAACTGGGCGTGAAAAGGCATCTCCAGGCGGGGGACGGCCAGGCCGATGACTCCGGTGCGTCCCGAGCGCAGGCTCTTGGCGGCGATGTTGACCCGGTAGTCGAGCTTGTCCGCCGCGGCCAGAACACGCTCGCGGATAGAGTCGGAGACTGTCGGCTTGCCGCGCAGCACGTTCGAGACGCTCATGACGGACACGCCGGCCTCGCGGGCGACGTCGGCCAGGGTCGTCACTGGGGCCTCCTTCCTGGTGCCTGAGCCCTCACCATAGCGTCGACGGCACGCTGTTTGACGGGGGAGTAAGGTGCGTACTACTGTCGATGTATCGTTAAATCGAATCGTCGGAGGTGTTCTCCTCCGTTGACGTGCAAAGGAGCACCCATGTCAACCCGTCTTCCCGCTCATCTCGCGCAGACCGTCCGCCTGCCCCTGACCCGCCGTCAGGCTCTGGCGGGGCTTGGCGCCGGCGCCATGGCTGCCGCGTTGGCCGCGTGTGCAGGCGCCGGCGAGGACTCCTCTGGGGCGGTGACGCTGACGTACCTGTCCTGGCAGAATGAGGAGACCTCTCGTCCGCTCATCGACGCCTTCGAGCAGGCCAACCCAGGAATCCGGATCGACTTTTCCTACTCTCCGCCGGTGGCCGAGTACTTCCAGACCCTGCAAACCCGGATTGCTGGGGGCCAGCAGCCTGACATCCACTGTATCAATCCCGAGACCAGAGCCAACCTCATCGGCGAGGAGCTGGTGGCGGACTTAAGTGCCGAACCTTTCGCAGAGGCGCTGGCCGAGGCGAACAGGAACGCGTACTCCTCCGGGACAGGGCTCTACGGTGCCTCCTTCGGGGCCTGGGCCGCCGGCGTCGTCTACAACAAGAGCCTGCTTGAGCAGGCCGGCTTCAGCTCCGTGCCCCAGAGCTGGGGCGACTTCCTGGACATGTGCAAGGAACTCAAGGACAAGGGCATCACCCCCTACCGCGAGAGCCTGGCAGAGATCCCCGGGATCCTTGCCGCCTTCCTTGGCGCGCGCTACGAGAAGGCGGGGCAGAGTGAAGGTGAGCGGCAGATCTTCATTGGTGAGACCACCTTTGCCAAGGAGTGGACGCCCGCAGTCACCCAGTGGTCCCGTCTCTATACCGAGGGCATTGTTGGAACAGAGGCTGTGTCCCTGACCGCAGACCAGGTACGTGACGACTTCCTGGCGGGGAACACCGCCATGTTCGTCACCGGGCCATGGAACTTCGCCAGGCTCACCGAGGCCGGGCTTGACTGGGCTCTGGCCCCGGTCCCGGCCCTAGCTGATGGCCAGCCCTACGTGGCTGGTGCTGCTGACCCGGGCATCGCCGTCGCGTCCCGGCTGGAAGGAGCGAAGAAGGAGGCGGCGCTGAAGTTCGTCTCTTTCCTGGCTTCCCAGGAGGGGCTTGAGCTCCAGGCGAGGCAGTTCGGTGCCATGATCAACACTGCGGACTACAGCGTCGAAGTGGTCCCGCAGTATGAGGGACTCTACGAGGACTACGTCCGCCAGTCACGCTACTACCTGCCAATGAGCTACTGGGACAAGGCGCCGGACGCACTACAGATTGAGGCCCAGGCCCAGCTCCAGCAGCTGGTGCAGGGGCAGGTCAGCCCCGAGCAGGTGGGCCAGGCCCTGGACAGAAAGCTGGCCTCTCTGTGAGGCGGCTGTCGATCCTGACGGCGGTGGTAAGTCAGGTGGATTACACAGGTGGCGTCCCATGCTCATGAGAAAGAACGACGGCGACGCGGAGGCTGGTCCCGGCCGCCGGGACCGCTCGGAGTCTCTCGCCTCCCATGCCTTCTTGCTGCCGATCGCGGCGGTGTTCGTGGTGCTCTTCGCGGTACCCCTGGCTCACACCTTCTACTACAGCCTCACGAGCTTCTCGGGGTATTCCGGCCGGGCTGAGTTCGTAGGGCTCAGAAACTACCTCCAGGTGCTGTCCGATCCCTCGCTGCTGCAGGGGCTGGCCTTCACGATCCTGTTCGCCGTGGCGACCACGGTCCTGGTCACCTGCTTAGCGGTGCCCCTGGCAGTAGTGCTCAACAAACGGTTCCTCGGGCGGAGCGTGGTCCGCTCGCTGTTCTTCTTCCTGTCCGTCCCCTCAATGGCGGTCCTCGGGCTGGTATGGCAGTACATCCTCTCCCCGCTGGAGACCGGGGTGGCCAACCGGGTTCTGCATGCTCTCTTCGGCTCGCAGGCCGTGGCCTGGCTCGGCAGCTCGACGTTGGCGAGAACGTGCGTCATTGCCGTGGCCGTGTGGGCCGCGGTGGGATGGCACGCCACGCTCTACCTGGCCTACCTCCAGGCGGTCCCCGCTGACCTGTACGAGCAGGCCGAGATCGACGGCGCCAACCAGCTCCAGCAGCTGCGGCACATCACTCTGCCTCAGCTAGCGCCGGGGATGGTGGTGTCAACCTTCCTGCTGATGACCTCTGGGCTCAAGGTGTACGACCTTCCCTTCACCTTGACCAAGGGAGGGCCGGGCTTCGCAACTAATACCCTCACCCAGTCGATCATCGTGCAGGGCATCTCCCAGGGGCGTGTGGATATTGGCTCCACGCTCGCCGTCATCTTCACCCTTGCCGTGGCGCTGATCGTGCTGGCGCAGCTGGCGATCTCCCACCGTCTTGAGAGGGGCCTGCAATGAGTCCTGCTGTACGTCGTCGGCTCTGGTACTGGGTGCGTACCATCCTCATGGGCGCCCTGGCAGTGATGATGGCGGTGCCGCTTTACTACATCGTGGTCAATACGTTCAAGACCAACGCGGAGATGGCGGCCTCGCCGCTGGGGCTGCCTGCCAGGCTGAATCTGGAGAGCTATGCCACCGTGCTGGCCAAGACCCCGGTGCTGCGCTCTTTCCTGAACACCCTGTTTGTGACGGTGGTGGGTGTGGCCCTGCAGGTATTGATCGGCTCGATGGCGGCCTACGGGATCATCATGCGTCGCAGCCGTCTGACCTCGGTGGTGGGTCTGGTTCTCATGATTGCCTTTGTCATCCCCGGCCAGGCGACCCTGATCCCCCTGTACCGGATGGAGGCCAGGATGGGGCTGGTCAACACCCTGAGCGGGCTGGTCCTCATCTACCTGGGAGGGGCGGTCTTCTGCTACTTCCTCATCATCGGGTACATGCGCAAGCTTCCCTGGGAGGTGGTGGAGGCCGCCCGTATTGACGGCGCAGGACCATTCCAGATCTACTGGCGGATCATCCTGCCGCTGATTCGTCCCATCCTGGCCACCGTCGTCGTCTTCCAGACGATGTGGACATGGAATGACTTCATGACACCCAACGTCTTCATCTCCTCCACCCACAAGCGCACCATGGTGCTTCAGGTTTACAACGCCGTCGGGCAGTTTGCCACCGACTGGCCCTCGTTCATGACGATGACGGTGATCGCGCTGATTCCGGTGTTTATCTTCTTCATCTTCTGCCAGCGCTGGATCGTCACGGGGCTGACGGCGGGGAGCGTCAAGGGGTGAGGTGGGGCGCCCGACTGGCCGTGGCCGAGTCGGGCGCCTTGACTCCCTGAAAGTGAACGTTCACAATTGGAAGCGTCCGGCTTGCCTGGACCTGCCGCAGCGCCTTGTGAGGCCCAGTGATGCGCCCTTATTAACCTCTGCGACGCACCGTCTCTCCGGCGCCAGCCGGCCCACACCACTACCAGTTACCAGGAGCGAGACGCTATGGCTACAGCACTGCCAAACCCCTTTACCGGCAAGGAGATCTGGTTCCTGACCGGCTCCCAGGACCTGTACGGCGAGGAGACCCTCGCCCAGGTCGCTGACCAGTCCCAGCAGGTCGCGGGCTGGCTGGATGAGGCGGAGTCGATCCCGGTCAAGATCGTGTGGAAGCCGGTCCTCAAGGACCGTGACTCGATCCGTACCGCCATGCTCGAGGCCAACGCGGACGAGTCCTGCATCGGCGTCATCGCGTGGATGCACACCTTCTCCCCGGCCAAGATGTGGATCCTCGGCATTGACGCCCTGTCCAAGCCGCTCCTGCAGCTGCACACCCAGTACTCCGCCGCCATGCCGTGGGACACCATCGACATGGACTACATGAACCTCAACCAGGCCGCTCACGGCGACCGCGAGTTCGGATACATCCTCTCGCGCCTGGGCCAGCCCCGGAAGGTCGTCGTCGGCCACGCCACCCAGCCCGCCACCCAGGCCAAGATCGGTACCTGGGTGCGTGCCGCCGCCGGCTGGGACGCCCTGCACCACACCCGCCTGGTGCGTTTTGGTGACAACATGCGCAACGTCGCCGTCACCGAGGGTGACAAGACAGAGGCGGAGCTGCGCCTGGGCGTCTCGGTCAACACCTGGGGCGTCAACGACCTGGTCGCCGTCGTCGACGCCGTGAGCGAGGCCGAGGTCGACGAGCTCATTGCCGAGTACCAGGAGGCTTACGAGATCGTCCCCGAGCTGCTCCCTGGCGGGGAGCGCCACGAGTCCCTGCGCTACGGCGCCCGGATCGAGGCTGGTATGCGCCGTTTCCTCCAGGAGCACGGCGCCACAGCCTTCACGACCAACTTCGAGGACCTTGGCGGTCTGCGCCAGCTCCCGGGCCTGGCCGTCCAGCGTCTCATGGCTGCTGGCTACGGCTTCGGTGCTGAGGGTGACTGGAAGACCGCCATCCTCGTCCGTGCGGCCAAGGTCATGGGCTACGGCCTGCCCGGTGGTGCTTCCCTGATGGAGGACTACTGCTACGAGATGCGTGAGGGCAAGGAGAAGATCCTCGGCGCCCACATGCTTGAGGTCTGCCCGTCCCTGACTGAGTCGAAGCCGCGGCTGGAGATCCACCCGCTGGGTATCGGGGATCGTGAGGACCCGGTGCGCCTGGTCTTCGACGCCGACCGTGGCCCGGGCGTCGTCGTCGCCATGTCGGACATGCGCGAGCGCTTCCGCCTGACTGCCAACGTCGTGGAGGTCGTCGGCCCCGACGAGCCACTGCCCAAGCTGCCCGTGGCGCGCGCTGTGTGGGAGCCGGCTCCTGACTTCCACACCTCCACCGAGTGCTGGATGATGTCCGGCGCTGCTCACCACACGGTCATGTCCACCGCCACCACGCTGGAGACCTGGCAGGACCTGGCTGAGATCGCGCAGATGGAGCTGGCCGTCATCGACGAGTCGACGACGACGCGCGGCTTCACCCAGAACCTGCGCCTCAACCAGGTCTACTACCGCCTGAACCAGGCCTGAGGCCAGCGCTCCTGGCACGTGTACGACGACCGACAGGCCGGGCCGCGCTCGACGGACTGCGCACGCCTCCAGCGACCGCGAGAGCCACGGCCGACCACCGTACTCGCGTTAGTACGGTGGTCGGCCGTGGCTCTCGCGGTCGGTCCAGGGCGGTGGCTGGGCCAGCCGACTGGCTACTCGGTCGGGTGCGTGCCCACCACGATCTCTCGGATGCGCTCAGCCGGGATCTTCGGCCGGCGCTGGGCGTCGGCCAGACCGTTGGCCTCCTGCATCGTGTCCGTGATCTGGGTGTAGCAGAATCCGCAGAGCACCGGCGATGCGTGCAGCGCCTCGAAGACCTCGGCCAGCCGCGCCTCGAAGTCCTCAGGGTCGGAGGCTGTCGTGTATCCCCAGGAGGTAGCGCCGTCGTCCGTGACGTAGCGGATGCCGCCGAACTCGCTGACCATGACCGGCGCCTCCTCAGGCACCGCGTGACCGGAGGCCATCGTCTTGCGGCCCGAGGGGCCGAAGCCGTGGAGGACCTGGGCCAGTGCCTGGGCGCTGGCGTAGCGCTCGCGCACGGCCGAGTTGTCCGCGTCGTAGTCGTGGATCGTGATGATGTCCGAGCTCGTGTGCTCCCAGCCGTCGTTGGAGACCACCGGGCGCGACGGGTCGAGGGCTCGGGTCAGGTCGCTGATCGCGCGGGAGAAGGCCTGCTGCTCGGCCCGGTTGCCGATGTGCTGGACGCCCCAGGACTCGTTGACCGGCACCCAGGTGACGATGCACGGGTGCGCCCGGTCGCGGCGCACGGCTGCCGTCCACTCGGACACCAGACGCGGCAGGGACTGGACCGTGAACTCGTACGGAGCGGCAATCTCTCCCCAGATGAGCAGACCCAGGCGGTCGGCCCAGTACAGGAATCGGGGGGACTCCACCTTCTGGTGGATGCGGGCAGCGTTAAAGCCGAGCTCCTTGATGAGCGCCACCTCGTCCCGCAGGTCCTGGTCGCTGGGGGCGGCCAGGTGGGAGTCCGGCCAGAAACCCTGCTCCAGGACGCCGCGCACGTAGTACGGGCGGTCGTTGAGCAGGAAGCGGTCCTTCTCCACCCCGACGCTGCGCAGACCCAGGTAGCTCTCGACGCGGTCGGCTCCGGCCGAGCCTGCCGGCTCCAGCGTGATGACGGCGTCGATCAGCCTGGGGTGCTCAGGCGACCACAGCAGCTCCTCGTAGTGCTGGCCGTGGACCATCTCGCGCAGGTCCACGCTCAGGCGGGCCGTGCTCGTGGCGGGAAGCCGGGTGGTGGCGGCGGCGAGCGGCCGGCCGTCCAGGCTCAGCTCGGCGCGCAGGACGGCTCCCTCGGGAGCCATGGCGCTGAGGCCTACCTCGAGCGTGACGGCGTCGCAGGCCCTCGACGGCGTCCAGGCGATCTCCGTGAGGTGAAGGGCGGGTACGGCCTCCAGCCACACGGACTGCCAGATACCGGTGGTGCGTGAGTACCAGATGCCGTGAGGCTCTTCCTGCCACTCCTGCTTGCCGCGCGGCTGTCCCACGTCCAGGGGCTCGTCCTCGGCGCGTACGACGACCAGTGCCGTGCCATCGGCAGGCAGGGCGTCCGTGACGTCGAGCGTGAAGGGGACGTGCCCGCCCTCGTGGTCGCCCACGTGCTGGCCCTGGACCCACACGCTGGCGCGGTAGTCGACGGCGCCGAGGTGCAGGAGCACGCGCCCGGCCTCCCCCGCCTCCTCCCGCAGGCCGGTCAGCTCAGAGGCCTCCAGGACGCGTGAGTACCACACAACAGGGTGGTAGGAGGTGTCTGCGATCCCGGACAGGGAGCTCTCCGGAGGGAAGGGGACCGTGATCGTACGGTCCTTGACCCCGGTAGCGGGAAAGCCCTGGCGGACCCCGGTGCGGGCGTCGTCGTAGGCAAAGTCCCACTGCCCGTCGAGGCTGTGCCAGGAGGGCCGGCGCAGCTGGGGGAAGGGGTGACCCTGCGTGGGGTCCTCGTGGAGGTCGGTGGTCATGACGGTCCTCTCGGTGTGGTGAGGCAGGTTCTCGGCGTCGCGGACCTGCGGGGTCGGGCTGGGTCCTGGTACGGCGGTGGCACCGGCGGGAGTCATGAGGAGGTCGGGGCGGGACGCCGGGAGGACTCCCGGATCGTGAGGGCTGGGGCTACCTCGATCTCGGGAGGGGGCGCGGGCGCACCGGCCAGGACGGCGGTGACGGTCCTGACCAGCTCAGCGGCCAGGGCCTGCGCCCCGCAGGACACGCTCGTGATCCCGGGGGAGGCGAAGGCAGCCGTCTCAGTGTCCCCGCGCCCGATGACGACGACGTCCTCGGGCAGACGAGCACCGTGTCGTTGCAGCGCGGTCACAGCTCCTGCGGCGACGGCGTCGTTGTGGCACACGACGGCGTCGACCCTCGGGCCGCAGTGAAGCAGCCTCGCAACGGCCTCCACGCCCGAGCGCACGGAGTCCGGGTCCGTCAGGCGCAGGACCGCGCCAGGCGGGACCTCGATGCCGGCCGACTGCAGCCCGTGGGAGCAGGTCTCGGTCCACTGGTCGGCAGGCTCGTTGACGCCGAGAACGGCGGCCCGGGTGCGACCAAGCTGGTGGAGGTGACCGGCGACCAGGAGCGTCTGGGAAGCAGAGGAGCAGGACAGGCGAGGCAGGTGCGTGGGTCCGTCCTCGGCCACGAGCACCACGCCCCTGGCGTCCGCAGCGTCATGGCCCGGGGTGATGGAGCGGGGGAGGAGGATGAGCGCGTCGCACTGGCTGCGCCACGATCCTGCGAGAAGGGCTGCCTCTCGCTCTCGCTCGCCCCCGGTGAGCTCTAGGACCACTTGCAGGTCCGTCGCGGCCTGCATCACCTCGGCTGCCAGGTCTGCGAAGATCGGCTGCTGCAGGGTGGGAACGGCGAGCGCGACGGCGCCGTGACGGCCCGATCGCAGGGCGGCGGCGCCTGCGTTGATGCGGTAGCCCAGGCTGGCTGCTGCGGCCAGCACCCGCTGTCGGGTCTCCTCGGAGGCCCCGCCCGCCCCGCGCAGGACGTTGGAGACTGTCTTCGCTGAGACTCCCGCGACCTGCGCGACGTCCTGCATCGTCACTCGTGTGTCCACGGGCGGGTCCCTCCGATCGTGGAGTCGCGTGGAAGAAGGGTGACGTCCTCGACGCGTGTGCGAGCGGGCAGGGACGGGTTGTCCAGGCGCGTGAGGAGGAGGTCGAGGGCGTCGTCGGCGTAGGAGCTGAGCCGTGGGGAGACGGTCGTGAGGGAGGGGACGGAGAATCGGGAGATCTCCAGGTTGTCGAAGCCTGTGACGGCGACGTCGTCGGGCACGCGCAGGCCCTGGCGGCTCAGCTCGTGCAGTGCTCCCAGGGCGAGCCCGTCATTGAAGGCGAGGACGGCGTCGAAAGGGTGACCGGAGGCGAGCAGACGACGGACAGCAGCTGCTCCCTCGGGTCGTCGCCAGTCGTCCGTCGCGACCAGGAGGGGCGCCTCGATGCTTGTGCCAAGCCTGGCGGTGGCCGACTGCAGGGCGCGGGTCCTGGCGCGGGCGGCCCCGTGGCCAGGGCTCCCTTGCTCGGGGACTCCCAGGACGGCGATGTGCTGGCGGCCCAGGGCCAGCAGATGGGCTAGGGCGAGGTGGATACCTGCGTCATTGCCCATCGTGACGCGGTCGACCTCGCCATGCTCGTTCTCGCCCAGGACGACGACGGGACGACGACGGGCCTCGATGCTCAGGTGGCGTGCCTCCAGCCCTTGCCAGTAGAGGATGACGCCGTCGAGCTCGACGTGGCGGGCGAGGAACTCTTCCTCGCCCTCGCCATGTTGTCCGGTGACCCCGAGGACGACCGAGAGGCCGTGCTGGGCGGCGGTCCTGGTGATGCGGTCGGCGAGCTCGGCGAAGAAGGGCTGGCCAAGCTCGGGGACCGCTAGACCAATGACGCCGGACCGTCCGGTTCTCAGGTACGTGGCGGCCCGGTCGGGGGAGTAGCCCAGGGACCGAATCGCCTGCAGCACCTTGTTCCTCGTGCCCTCGGACACGCCAGATTCATCGTTGACAACGCGTGAGACTGTCTTGGCGGACACGCCTGCGAGCGAAGCGACGTCGAGGATCGTGGGCGGCATGGGTGCAGTCTACTCATATGGGCGCGGAATGTGCTCCGAGGCATATTCATCGCTGTCATTCACAATGGTGCTTGAGGAGCCACGTAGTGACAACGTATCTGATGAACGATGCTGATGATGTTGTCCAAAAGGGTTGACAACGATGAAGTGATGGGGGACGCTTACGTTGCCGCCGGACGGGGAAGACATGTGGACGCCGTTGGCGAGCTCGATGTACTACACCTCAAGGAGAGTCCCTATGGCTAACGCACGCATCGCGGTTGACGCCCACCGCCCCATCGGCGATATCGACCGCCGTATGTACGGCGTGCTCGTGGAGCACATGGGCCGGTGCGTCTACACCGGGATCTTCGAGCCGGACCACCCCACGGCAGACGAGCACGGTCTGCGTCAGGACGTCATGGAGCTCGTGCGCGAGCTCGGCATCACGGTGGCCCGCTACCCCGGCGGCAACTTCGTGTCCAACTACCGCTGGGAGGACGCCATCGGCCCGGTGTCCGAGCGTCCCACCCGCCGCGAGCTGGCCTGGCACTCCACCGAGCCCAACTCCTTCGGCCTGGACGAGTTCATGGAGTGGTGCCGTCAGGCTGAGATCGAGCCGATGATGGCTATCAACCTCGGTACCCGTGGCGAGGAGGACGCTGTCAACATCCTCGACTACACCAACGGCGAGCTCGGCACCCAGTACGCGGACATGCGCCGGGACAACGGCCACACCGAGCCCTACAACGTGCGCATGTGGTGCCTGGGCAACGAGATGGACGGCCCCTGGCAGGTCGGCCACAAGAACGCCGAGGACTACGCCTACCTCGCTGGCTCGACCGCCCGCGCCATGAAGATGATGGACCAGGACCTGGAGCTCGTGGCCTGCGGGTCCTCCGCCTGGGAGATGCCCACCTTCGGTGACTGGGAGCGCACCGTCCTCGACCTCAACTACGACGAGGTCGACTACATCTCCATGCACCGCTACGTCGATCCTGACGTCCAGGACCGCGCCAGCCTCCTCGCCGCCGGCTACGACATGGACCGCTTCATCGACGGCGTCATCGCCACCGCGGACGCCGTGGGCGCCAAGAAGCGCTCGGACAAGAAGATCAAGATCAGTGTCGACGAGTGGAACGTGTGGCGCCTGTCGGAGTGGAACTCCATGGAGCACGGCTTCGCCACCGACGACTGGCCCTTCGCCCCCAAACGGATCGAGGACGTCTACACCGGTGCCGACGCGCTCGCCCTGGGCGGCATGCTTATCTCCCTGCTGCGCCACGCCAACCGTGTTAAGGCGGCGTGCATCGCCCAGCTCGTCAACGTCATCGCCCCCATCATGACGGAGAAGGGTGGACGGGCCTGGCGCCAGACCACCTTCTACCCCTTCTCCATCGGATCTCGTATCGCTCGCGGCACGGCCTACGACGCCGTCGTCTCCACTCCGCGCACCCAGACCGAGCGCTACGGCGAGGTCGACCAGCTCGACGCCGTCGTCACCTGGGACAAGGAGGCTGGCACCGGATCCCTGCTCGCTCTCAACCGCTCACTGACTGAGCCGGTGGACCTCAGCGCCGTCCTCGACGGCCTGGGAGTCAGCCGCGTCGTAGAGGCTCAGGTCCTGGCGCCTGAGGACCTGGACGCCGTCAACACCGCGGACAACCCGGACGCCGTGGTCCCCGTGCCCCACGCCGTGGAGCTGTCCGACGGCGTGCTCACCACCACGCTGCCTCCGGCCAGCTGGCTCGCCGTCGAGCTGGCCTGAGCGCCTGCCGCCTGGGGTCGCCAGCCGGTTGACGACCCCAGGCAGCGTTCCCGTCCCCTACGAGCACCGGCCAGTCGTGCGCGAGGCGCTGCGCGACGCACATCTGTATCAGCACTCATTGACAAGGAGGTCAATGATGAGTCAGCTCTGGGTCCCCGGTCGGGGAATGCCGAGCCGGCGCAGCTTCCTGACCGCCGCTATGCTCGGCGGCGCCGCTGTCGCGGGAGGAGGGCTGCTGTCGGGCTGCTCCAACGCCTCGGCACAGGACCGTACCAAGGTCCAGCTGTGGCACCTGTTCACAGGAGGTGACGGTGGCGTCTTCCAGGCGATGATGGACACCGTCGGCCAGCAGAACCCTGGGATCGAGATCGACCCGGTCGTCCTGACCTGGGGAGGGCCCTACTACACCAAGCTCGCGATGTCCTCAGTGGGTGGACGGTCTCCGGACCTGGCGGTCATGCACGCCACCCGCGTGGTCGGCTACGCTCCAGGCGGGCTGCTCGACACCTGGGACCTGGACCGTCTGGCTGACCACGGCGTCACACAGGACATGTTCTCTCCCACCCTGTGGGAGAAGTGCTTCGTGAACGACAAGCAGTTCGCCGTCCCCCTGGACTTCCACGCCTTCCTCATGTTCTACAACACCGACCTGTGCGAGCAGGCCGGGCTGCTGGACTCCAGCGGCAGGCTCAGCAGGCTGACCTCGCCCGAGGCCTTCCTGGAGGCGGGGCGCGCGCTCGCGGACGTCACCGGAGGCCAGGGAATCTCCTACGGCTACACCGGCGACGGTGCTCAGGTGTGCCGTCTGTGGTGGGGGCTGTACTTCCAGACCGGCGCCACGGCGACCCTGACGCCGGGCAAGAAGGCGGACCTGGACCGCGAGGCGGCGGTCACGGTCACGCAGTTCGTCGCTGACATGCTCGACGGCCAGATCGCTGACCCGAACATGGACTACGGCGGCGCCATCGCCTCCTTCTCTACCGGTCGTACGGGTATCACCTTCATGGGCAACTGGGAGCTTCCCTCGTTCCAGAAGGCTGAGATCCCCTTCGACGCCATGACGATGCCAACCGTCTTCGGGGCACCCGCCACCTTCGGTGACTGCCACGTCTTCGTGCTTCCTCACCAGGACAAGGTGGACGAGGAGCGGCGTGACGCGGCCTACGAGGTCGTGGCAGGGATGCTCAAGAACTCCCTTGACTGGGCAGGAGGCGGACACACTCCCGCCAACCTCCAGGTCACGGACTCGGCTGAGTACCAGGAGCTGGTCCCGCAGTCCCACTACGCCAACGCGATGGATGAAGGCGTCTTCGAGCCCGCAGCGTGGTTCACAGGCTCCGGAGGCGACTTCCAGGCGCGCGTGGCCGAGGTCATGCAGTCGTGCTGGCTGTCCCACTCCCTGACGGCTGAGCAGGCTGTTGACGGTCTCGTGGACCGCCTCGACGCCATGCTCGCCCAGAACCCGCCCGCCTGAGAGACGAGGAGCAACGCATCATGTCAGTCAGTACCTCCTCGCGCTCAGCGCGTCACGCTGAGGCTGCAAGGGCTTCTCAGCCCTCGATCAAGCGGCTGGGCTCAGGCCTGCCCTTCCTCGTGCCCTTCCTCGTCGTCGCGGTCCTGTTCCTGATCCTGCCGATCCTGTACGGACTGTGGCTGTCCTTCACCGAGCAGTCCCTCATGGGCAACGGTGGCTGGGTCGGCCTGGACAATTACGTCGAGGCCTTTGGTGACACCACGATGTGGCAGACCCTGGGGCACACCGTCGCCTTCACCGTCATGAGCACCATCCCGCTGGTCCTCATCGCCCTGGTGATGGCGCTCCTGGTCTACATCGGCATCCCCGGCCAGTGGTTCTGGCGCCTGGCCTTCTTCGCGCCCTACCTGCTGCCGGTAGCCGTCGTGGTCCAGGTGTGGACCTGGTTGTTCAACTCCGACGTCGGCTTCGTCAACTACTGGATCGAGCAGATGGGCCTGGACAAGGTCGGCTGGCTCACGGACGTCGACGTCGCCATGTGGTCCATGGTCATCCTCACCGTGTGGTGGACGGTGGGCTTCAATTTTCTGCTCTACCTCTCCAGCCTCCAGGCGATCCCGGACCTGCTCTACGAAGCCGCTGAGGTAGACGGTGCCGGGTTCTGGCGCAAGCTGTGGTCGGTCACTCTGCCCCAGCTGCGTGGGACCACGGTGCTCGTGGCTACGCTGCAGGTGATCGCGTCTCTGAAGATCTTCGACCAGATGTTCATCGCCTTCAACGGCGGCTCCGGACCTGAGGGCTCGACCCGTCCGATTCTCCAGTACATCTACGACACCGGCTTCACGAACTACCGGATGGGTTACGCCTCGGCGATGTCCTACATCTTCTTCGCCGTCGTCATCGTCATCACGGTCGTCTTCCAGATGGTGACCCGTTCGCGGAAGGGCAAGAACAATGAGCGCTGAGACCACCGCCGCCTCCACGGTGACCAACCCCTGGCTCGCTGCCATGGCCCGTTCTCGTGCCGAGCGTAAGGCGGAGACTCGTCGCACGCGCAACCTCCTGCTCGGCCAGTCCAAGGTCGCCCGGGTGGTGGCCTTTGCCCTCCTCGCCTTCCTGGCCGCCAGCTGGCTGCTGCCGCTGGCCTGGGCGATCGACACCTCGCTGAAGACTGAGAACCAGGCACAGTCGCTGCCGCTGAGGTGGTTCCCCGAAGGCGGGTTCACCCTGGAGAACTACCGCGTGGTCTTCGCGCGCGGTGAGGTCTTCACGTGGATGGGCAACACCTTCCTCATCGCGGCTGCGGTCACGGTGCTGACGGTCATTATCTGCGCGCTGGCCGGATACGCCTTCTCGCGCACGGTCTTCGCTGGTCGGCGAGTGCTGTTCCTGCTGACCATCGCGCTCATCATGGTGCCGGGCCAGATTCTGATCGTCCCCCTGTTCAAGGAGATGGACGCCCTGAACCTGGTGGACACCTTCGCAGGAGTCATCCTGCCCCAGACCATTGCCCCGATGATGGTCTACATCTTCAAGCAGTACTTCGACCAGGTGCCCCAGGAGGTCGAGGACGCCGCCCGAGTGGACGGAGCCGGGAACTGGCGCCTGTTCTGGAACGTCATCCTGCCGATCTCACGGCCCATCGTGACCGCTGTGGCGATCTTCGTGTTCATCGGAGCGTGGAACAACTTCATGTGGCCCTTCATCGTCACCAACAACCCTGACCTCATGACCCTGCCGGTCGGGTTGTCCACGGTGAAGAACGCCTACGGCATCATCTACGCCCAGACGATGGCCTCAGCCATGATCGCGGCGCTGCCACTGACCCTGCTGTTCATGGTCTTCCAGCGCCAGATCATCAAGGCCGTGGCCACCACGGGCCTGGGCGGTCAGTAGGACTGCTTCCGAGGCGGGTGGGCGACTAGGATCGTGAGCGTTCACGCGACGCCGCGCGATCTGACACCTCAACCTGGCGCCTGACGCCGTCCCACTGCTAGCGAGGAGCAGCATGATCAACGGAGAGCTCATCGACCTGGTAGCCGGCCCCTACGAGGCTCGCATTGCCACCTCGGGCGCCACGCTCGTCCACCTGCGTCGCGAGGGACGCGACGTCGTCGTCCCCTTCGACGCCGAGCGGACGCTCCCGGCTGCCTGGCAGGGCAAGACCCTGGTCCCCTGGCCCAACCGCATCAAGGACTCCACCTACACCTACGCCGGAGCGGACTTCCTCGTCCCCTGCAACGAGCCTGACACGGGCTCGGCGCTCCACGGGCTCGTGGGGTGGTCGGACTTCCAGGTCGCCTCCGAGACCGGCGACGACGACGTCGCTGCCCCGCGCAGCGAGGTCACGCTCGAGCTGACCCTGCCGCCCTCCTACGTCTACCCCTGGGCCCTGGAGATCGCGGTCCGTTTCGCCCTGGACGCCGAGCGAGGCCTGACCGTCACGACGACCTCAACGAACCTTGGGGCCGCGGCGGCGCCGGCCGCTAACGTCGCCGGTGCGCCGGAGCTCGACGGCGTGCTCGCGCCCGCCCCTTACGGAGTGTCCTGCCACCCCTACCTCACTCGTGGCGTCGTGCTGGACAAGTGCGTGCTCACGGTTCCGGCCGAGCGTGTCCTCGACGTCGAGCCCGGCACGATGGCACCGGCCGGTGAACGCGAGATCGCGGGAACCGACTGGGACTGGCGCGAGGGCCGGCTCGTGGGGCAGACCTCGACGGACAACGCCTACACCGGCCTGCCTGACGGAGTGTGGCAGGTGCGGCTGACCGGTGGCGAGGGCGGACGCACCGCCGTCATGAGCTCAGACGTGCCGTGGGTGCAGGTCTACTCCGGTGAGCACCTGGGGCGCCGTGGGGTCGCGGTCGAGCCCATGACCTGTCCTCCGAACGCCTTCAACTCCGGGCAGGACCTGGTGACGCTGGAGGTGGGCCAGTCCCACGAGTTCACCTACCGCCTCTTCGAGGAGGACTGACGGGGCTCAGCCTTGCTGAGACAGACCTGTCGCGGGTCGCCGAGCACAAGCGGCTCGGCGGCCCGCGACAGGTCTGCCTGCATGGTGCCGCTCGTCTCCAGCTCAGGCTGGGTGGGGAGAGCTGGAACAAGGGGCCATGAGAAGGACCACTGCGCCACGAATAAGTGTTATCGTCGCACTAACAGCGTTCCAGCAAGGAAGCGGAACAGCTGACTGACGAGCGCCACAAGGAAGCGGAGAAGCACGATGACGGATATGACGGTCGCGGTACTCGGTCTGGGCGCCATGGGGCTGCCGATGGCGCAGCACCTGGTCAAGGACTTCCCGGTCAAGGCCTTTGACCCCTTCGAAGCGCGCCGGGACCTGGCGCAGCAGGCCGGTGCGCAGGCCTGCACGAGCGCCGCGGAGGCCTCGAAGGACGTCGACGTGGCGGTCATCGCCGTCCGGTCCGCGCCACAGGTGGAGGCGGTCCTCTTCGGGGCGGACGGCGCCTCCGAGACGCTGAGGGAGGGAAGCGTCGTCGTCGTGACCTCGACGGTCGGCGCTGAGTGCGTCCTGGACACGGAGGCTCGGTTGGCCGCCCGTGGCGTCGGGCTGGTGGACGCCCCTGTGTCTGGCGGAGCGGTGCGAGCCGGCGACGGCGAGCTGCTCATCATGCTGGGAGGCAGCCAGGAGCCGCTTGCAGCCGCACGTCCGGTGCTCCAGGCGCTCGGCTCCAACCTTGTGGAGATGGGGGAGTGCGGGGCCGGCCAGAACATGAAGGCTGTCAACCAGCTCCTGTGCGGCATCCACACCGCCGCGGCCGCCGAGGCGCTGGCCATGGCCAAGACCCTGGGGCTGGACCCCATGCGGTGCATCGAGGTGATGGGTACCGGTGCCGCGGCCTCCTTCATGCTGGCTGACCGTGGCCCGCGCATGGTCGAGCAGATGGAGGGACATACCCCTGAGCTGCGCTCACGCCTGGACGTCATCCTCAAGGACATGGGCATCGTCGGCAGCCTCACCCGTGCGGCGCAGCTGCCGACGCCTGTGGCCAGTGCGGCGGAGAACCTCTACCGGGTGGCGAAGGCCGCAGGGCTGGAGGCTGAGGACGACTCCGCGCTCGCGGCCTACCTGCTGGGCCAGGCTCGGGCCTGACCGGTGGGCGGCGGTCCTGTCGGTGCCCGGATCGCGCTGTTGTCAGGGCAAGATAGGGCTATGACGGGAGCGAGACCAGCCGACGGCGTGCGAGGCACTCGTGAGCAGACGTCTGCGGGGACGGCATCGGCACCTCAGGGCCGCCGCCCCGGGATGATGGACGTTGCCCGGGCTACGGGCGTCTCGCACCAGACAGTCTCTCGCGTCATCAACCGCCCTGACTCCGTCCGCCCGGCGACGCGCGAGCGTGTGCTGGCCGCGATCAAGGAGCTGGGATACCGGCCCAACCTTGCAGCGCGTGCGCTGGTCACCGACTCCACCCGGATGATCGGCGTGGTCTCGGGCCGGTCCTCGTACTTCGGGCCTGCATCAACCACGGCGGCGATTGAATTGGCGGCCCGCGGCGCGGGGTATGGGACCCTCGTGACGTCCCTGCGTGAGGGGGATGACTCGGAGGTAGATGAGGTCCTGGGCTTCCTTGCGACGCGGGGAGTTGACGGCATCATCGTGGTGGCGCCGTCGATTGGCATCGCTGACGCGGCCAGGGCTGCTGCCCGCACGGCACCCATGGTGGTGGTGGCTGACGGCTTTGAGCCCTCGGCGCGTCTCCATGCTGTCTGCGTGGATCAGGAGCTGGGAGCCAAAATGGCGGTGCGTCACTTGATCGGTGCAGGGCGGCGCAGGATCGCCCATATCGCCGGCCCTAGTGACTGGTTCGATGCACAGGCTCGAGTGCGTGGGTGGCGAACTGCGATGGAGGATGCTGGCCTGGATGCCTCGGAGCTGTACTGGGGCGACTGGACTGCGGAGTCGGGCTACACCCTGGGCACAGAGATCCTGGTCCGGCTCGAGCGGGAGCCGCTTGACGCGCTCTTCTGCTCCAATGACCTCATGGCACTCGGTGTGCTTGCCGCGGCACGTGACCAGGGGGTGCCGGTGCCCGAGCGCCTGGCCGTCGTGGGCTATGACGACACCGCGGGGGCTGAGTACTACGCCCCGCCACTGACCACCGTCAGCCAGCCTTTTGAGGAGATGGGGCGGCTGTGCGTCGAGGTGCTGCTGCGGGCGATCGCCGGGGAGGCGGGCGTCAGGCACTCTGTACCTCCGACGCTCAAGGTACGACGCTCCTCCTCCCTGTAGCGCTGATGAGAAGAGCATTAGCCGCGGGTGAGTATCCGAGGTCTGTGTGAACGCTCACTGAGATCGTCACAGGTCTTGTTGATAACTGGTGCTGGCGGTGAAAACCTGTGAATTTCATTGGTGTATTGGCTTATTTCGTGTCCAGGACAGAGTAGGTGTCGTCCGTGTGTTGACAGCCGGAAGATGAACGTTCACACTGATGGGGTGCTGGATGCTCCCACATCGAGGTGTGAGTGAGCGCAGTTGTCTCTCAAGGAGGAGAATCCCATGTCCCGAATGCTCACGCGTCGCTCGGTCCTGGCCAGTGGTCTGGCTGTCACTGGTGTCGCGCTGCTGGCTGCCTGTGGTGGTTCCGGAGCCAGTGGCGGCAGTGGTAACGACACCGCTGGCAAGGATGCCTCGGAGATCAAGATCGGCGTCGCCATGCCGACCAAGTCCTCCGAACGCTGGATCAAGGACGGCGAGAATGTCAAGGCTCAGCTGGAGAAGCTGGGCTACAAGGTCGATCTTCAGTTCGCTGAGGATGACATCCCGACCCAAGCCAACCAGATCGACAACATGGTCACCCAGGGTGCGAACCTTCTTATCATCGCCCCGATCGACGGTACAGCCCTGTCCAGCCAGCTTGATGCTGCCGGAGAGGCTGGTATCCCCGTGATCTCCTACGACCGCCTCATCCGCGACAATGAGAACGTCTCCTACTACACCAGCTTCGACAACTACGACGTTGGTACCCAGATGGGCACCTCGCTCCTGACAGGCATGGGTCTGCTCGACGCCGAGGGCAAGGAGACCGGAGAGGCCGGTCCCTTTAACATTGAGCTGTTCGGCGGCTCCCCGGATGACAACAACGCACCGTTCTTCTTCAACGGAGCCATGGACGTGATCAAGCCGTTCATTGACAAGGGCGTCATCAGCGTCAAGTCCGGGCAGACCGCCTTTGACACAGTCGCCACCATGCGTTGGGACGCAGCCACCGCCCAGTCCCGCATGGACAACCTCATCACCTCCACCTACTCAGATGGTTCTCGTGTTGATGGCATCCTCTCGCCCTTGGACTCCATGTCCATCGGCATCCTCGGTGCCCTTAAGGCGGCCGGCTACGGTACTGCAGCGCAGCCATACCCGACGGTGACGGGACAGGATGCGGAGGTTGCCGGGATCAAGTCGATCATGGCCGATGAGCAGTACTCCACTATCTTTAAGGACACCCGTAGCCTGGCAGACGCCGCCGTCCAGATGGCCGTGGCGATCCTGGACGGCGGTGAGCCGGAGGTCAATGACACCAAGACCTACGACAACGGGGTCAAGGTTGTCCCGTCCTACCTGTTGAAGTCAGAGATCATCACCAAGGACAACGTCCAGTCCTCCCTCGTTGACACCGGCTACATCACTCAGAACGAGCTGAAGTAGTCCGGCTTGGAGCAGCGGCTCACGTGGGTGCGAGCCGAGGCCCGCACCCACTGCTGAGAAGGAGGAGAGCGACGTGGGGGACATGATCCTCGAAATGCGTCATATCACCAAGCGCTTCCCGGGTGTGCTGGCGCTAGATGACGTCAACTTCCAGGTCCAGCGTGGACAGATCCACGCGATCTGTGGAGAGAACGGCGCTGGGAAGTCCACACTCATGAAGGTGCTGTCTGGGGTCCACCCGCACGGCACCTACGAGGGTGAGATCATTTTTGACAATCAGGAGTGCGCGTTCTCGGACATCAAGAGCTCCGAGGCCGCTGGTATCGCCATCATCCACCAGGAACTCGCACTTAGCCCGTTCTTGTCGATCGCGGAGAACATCTTCCTGGGTAACGAGCGGGCCTCACGTGGTGTCATCGACTGGCACAAGACTAATGCGCAGGCTCAAGAGATCATGGCCAAGGTTGGGCTCGACGAGCATCCGGGTACCAAGATCCAGGACATTGGGGTTGGCAAGCAGCAGCTAGTCGAGATCGCCAAGGCGCTGGTGAAGAACGCTCGTCTGCTCATCCTCGACGAGCCGACGGCGGCCCTCAACGATGACGACTCGATGCACCTGCTGTCTCTCATGCGCCAGCTCAAGGCTCAGGGCATCACATGCATCATCATCTCGCATAAGCTCAACGAGATCCGTGAAATTGCAGACTCCACCACGATCATTCGTGACGGTCGGACCATCACGACCATGGATATGCACGCTGACGGGGGAGTAGATGAGGCCGAGATTATTCGGCACATGGTCGGACGCAGCCTGGACAACCGCTACCCCGATCACGAGTCAGTGATCGGTCAGGAGGCTCTTCGCCTGGAGGGATGGACCGTCCGTCACCCTGCCGATGCCACTCGACGCGTTGTTGACGACGTCAACCTCCATGTGCGTCACGGGGAAATCGTTGGGTTGGCAGGCCTCATGGGGGCTGGGCGGACCGAGCTGGCGATGAGTGTGTTTGGTCGCGCCTACGGACGCGATATCCAGGGCAAGATCTTCAAGGATGGCAAGGAGATCGAGCTCAAGAATGTCTCTGAGGCGATCGCCAGCGGGCTCGCCTATGTCTCTGAGGATCGCAAGCGCTACGGCCTCAATCTCATTGGCTCGATCCAGAGCAACATGTCCTCGGCTGCTCCGCGTCGTTTCTCTCGTGGTGGGGTCCTCGACCTTGGCCAAGAGCGGGTGACGGTCTCGGCCCTGTCTAAAGAGATGAATGTTAAGGCTCCCACGATCGAGTCCCGGGTTGGTGGGCTGTCAGGAGGCAACCAGCAGAAGGTTGTCCTCGGCAAGTGGGTGGCCACTGAGCCTGACGTCCTCATCCTTGATGAGCCAACCCGAGGAATTGACGTTGGGGCCAAGTATGAGATCTACACCATCATCAACAAGCTTGCGGACGAGGGGAAGGCGATTCTAGTCATTTCCTCCGAGTTGCCAGAGCTCCTGGGGATCTGCGACCGGATCTACACCCTGTCCGAGGGCCGCATCACTGCTGACGTCCCTCGAGACGAGGCGAGTCAGGAGGTCCTCATGCGCTATATGACTCAGGTAAAGGAAGACTGACCATGGCCGAAACGCTCCAATCTCTCAGGCGTGCCCTGAGCACTAATCTGCGGCAGGGAGGCCTCGTCGTCGCTCTCGTTGCGATCATTGTCCTGTTCGCGGTGCTGACTGACGGGCAGATCCTGTCCGCCCAGAACGTCTCGAACATCATCGTCCAGAACGCCTATGTGCTTGTCCTGGCCATCGGCATGCTCTTTGCGATCCTCATGGCAGACATCGACCTGTCCGTGGGGTCAGTGGTGGCGCTGACAGGTGCTGTCGCGGGAGTTGTCACGGTCAACCATGGGATGCCGTGGCCTGTGGCTGTCCTTGCCGCGCTGGGAACCGGACTGCTGGTTGGCGTCTGGCAAGGCTTCTGGATCGCCTTCGTTGGTATCCCTGCCTTCATCGTGACGCTGGCCGGCATGCTGATCTTCCGCGGGCTGACGATGATTGTTCTTAACAACCTGTCGATCTCTCCCTTCCCTAACGGCTTCCGTGAGATCTCCTCGGGCTACCTCAACGGGCTCCTAGGAGGATACGGATACGACCTGTTCACGTTGGTGCTGGTGGGACTGATCCTGGTTGCCTTTGTCCTCGGTGAGCTGCGCAGCCGCCGACGCTCCGTGCGCAATGACGTACCTGTGCCTGCCATGGGGGTGTGGATCGCCAAGCTCGCGGTGGTCTGCGTTGTCGGCATGGCTTTTGCGTGGAAGATAGCCACCTACAAGGGGACGCCGTATGTACTCATTATCCTGGCGGTCCTGATCCTCGCATACTCCTTCGTCGCGAACCGCACGGTGATCGGGCGTCAGATCTACGCCATCGGTGGCAACAAGGAGGCCGCGGCTCTGTCCGGTGTCAAGGTCCAGTGGGTTCGCTTCTGGGTCTTTGTGAACAACGGTGTGCTGTGTGCTCTGGCGGGCATTATCTTCACCTCTCGCCTCAACATGGCCGGCCCCAAGGCTGGCACCGGGTTTGAGCTTGACGCGATCGCGGCGTGCTTCATCGGCGGCGCAGCGGTAACTGGTGGAATCGGCACAGTGGTTGGTGCGATCATCGGCGGCCTTGTCATGGCTGTGATGAACAACGGCATGTCCCTCATGGGTGTCGGCATTGACTACCAGCAGGCGATCAAGGGCCTGGTGGTTCTTGGTGCGGTTGCCTTCGACTTGGTCAACAAGAAACGTGCGGCCAAGGCCGTGTGAGTCTCGTACCTGCCCGTGCAGGTGTGGTGGGTACCTTCATACGGGAAGGGCCCACCACACCTGTCTTGGCCAGCTCGTTGGGGTGTCGAGGCCTGCTGCACTCAGGCTCGTGGAGGCGCCGCCGAGGCCCGGACCATGAATGAGGCGGGAACTAGCTGGATGCTGGTTGGAGTGGTCTGGGAATTAGGTCTAGTGGGTTTAAGTGTTGACCGTGTTTTCTTGTTTCCATTGTTCCGCGTACCGTCGTGGGCTGAGGTAGCCCAGGCAGGGGTGCGGATGGAAGTCGTTGTAGCGTCGTGACCACTGGGCCACGAGGGCTCGGGCGTGGGCTAGGTTGTCGATACTGTTGTCCTCCGAGAGCTCGTCACGTATCCGGTTGTGGAATGACTCGACGTACCCGCCTAGCCAGGACTGGACCGGGCGGGATAGACGCCTGGATCGTCCCGTCCCGCCTGGCTCACGTGTCGAGGGCACGGGTGATGAATTCTGACCCGTTATCCATCCGGGTCACCCGCGCTCGCCCACTATGGTCCAGACAGGCCACGTCCAGCAGCTCAATCACCGAAACAGTGTCAGGCTTGCGGTCAGTCCCAAAGGCGAGGTGCTCGCGCGTGAGCTCATCAACGACCCTTCGACGCGTTTACGCTTCCGACGCGGCAGCACCCGTAGGCCTTCCTCGCGCCACAGGCGGCGGAACGTTTCCCGGTACACCCCATACCCCTGTTCGAGAGCGTTGACCCAGGCGCGCTGGTGTCCCCGGCGGTGGGCTGGTCTGAGAGGCTTCCCTCCGACAGCTCCTTCCATGCTGCCTTCTCCAGCTCGGCCTGACCAAGGAGCCGCTTGAGGCGCGTGTTCTCCTCACGCAGTCGCTGCGGCTCTGTGGCTGCGCTCTTGGTCATCGACCTATACGTTGACTGCCACCGGTTCAGCCTATGGGTTGCTGACCCCTGGCTGCGTGAGGACCTGAGCCGTGGTCGACCCTGACTCCTTCATCTCCCGCGCCTTATCCAGCTGACGAACGATCTGTTCGGGAGTGTGCTTGCTGAGCTTCTTCACCATTCATCCATCCTCCCCACCCACAGGTAGGGCATCAATGGACAACAGTCAAGTCGCCTGGACCTAAAAAGCTAGGGCACTCCATCGTGGTGGAGTTCGCATCCTACCCGCCGGATACTTTCGAATACGACAAAATTGAGTTTTCTCTACTTGAGGTGGAGCAATCCGCCACTTCAGTTGCTCCATCCACGGAAAGGTTCTCAATGCTTTGGGGGTGGGAGGAATCCACCCACCCCCAAAGCATTGAGAACCCGCTGATTAGGCCTGACGACGTCTGCGTCCGACAAGGGCCGAGCCGGCTAGGAACAGGGCTGCGGCTGCCGTCAGCAGTGAGCTGTCGACGCCAGTGCGTGTCAGAGAACCGTTCTCGGAGTATGCACCTGATGTGGCCTGACCGTGCTGATCGGTATCACGACGAGGTGTCTTCTCTGATGCCAGCGACGTTGCTTTCGATGGTGTGTCCTTGCCCGGCGGGTCGGTTGGGATCGGCGGGTCGGCCGGGTCCTGCGGGGCATCGGGATCGTCCTGTTCTCGAGGATCCTCAGGATCTTGCGGCCCTTCGGACTCAGCAGGGTCCTCGGGACCCGCTGTAGGAGGGGATAGATTGATGGACACGGTATACACCGTCGTCGACCCGTCTGGGGCGGTGACAGTGAGTGTCGTTGTCCCATGTGCGTCCTGGGAAGAAGACACTGTCGCGTCCTGATCTGTGGGAATCGCGACAATGGAAGGCTGCTCGGTTCCGGCCGCGCTCAGCTCATAAGACGTGTGAGAAGGGTTGAAGCCTTCAACGTCCGCCCCGTCAACGGTCAGCCTGGCGAGGGACGAGACCGAGGAAGGAGCAGGCTGCAGGGCGTTAATCTCCACCTCGGAGAGGATCATGTGCGTCTGCGGCCGTGCGGTCAGTGTGAAGCGTATCGCCTTGGCCTGAACCGCATCGAAATCGACAGTGACCACCGGTGCCTGGTCACTGTCAGGCACAGGGACCTCATGGGCAGGGAGCCAAGCATCTGTGGCCTCGCTGTGGGTGGACGTGGCTCCCTCTGCGGGCAGGTATTCGGCCAGGATAGATACGGGCCAGCTCTTGGATTCTCCGTCCTTATAGAAGAATAGGCTGGCATCCTTGATGGTCTCTGCCCGAGCCAGGGTGTAGGTCAGCGTGTCTGTGGTGTTCTTCGCTCCAGACCGCCAGTTTGACCACGCCTTGTCTGTTCGGATCCCATTGACCGTCCCGTCTGTGGAGTATCCGGGCTCAACAAAAGAAGCGGATGTGCGTGAACTGGGGGCAATATTGGTAGGTACGGCCTCAACCACGAGGATGTTGAGTCGCGCTTCCAGCTGCGCGCCTCCCGACACTGCGGTTCCGGCTACGGGGTAGATCCCCGGTGTGTCTAGGTACTCCTGAGTGAGGCCGGACAGGTCCCACGTTACTGGAGCCTGAAAGCGAAAGGCAGAGGAGCCAGCCTGGGCTGGCACCGTCGTCGGTAAGATCGCTTTGGCGTCGGCGAGCTTTGTACCGACGGCGAGGGTCACACTTGTAGGATCGGTGCTGCTTGCAGGGCCAACTTCCACACGCGCCTTGGCGTTGTCGAAAGCAGCACCGTACTGGTCCGTGCCGCTTCCAGTGATTGTCACCGTCCCAGGAGTACTCCAGTCTGCCTCCTCGAGATTCCAGGTCACGGTAACAGCTGAACCTGCACCATCGGCGTACAGTGGAGTCACCGTGCTCGGCAGCGTGGGAGCCTGAGCGACCGCGGTATTCACAGTCACAGGCTTAAATCCTGAGATGGTCACGTCGCGGGCGGTCCACCGCTGGTTGCCACCGCCGTTGGACGTGTAGGTGCCAACGCGGCTGCCGGGCTCGCGAGCCTGTCCATTGACCTCCGCCACTACCGGCTCGGTCGCAGAGACAAGAGAAAGATCAACGCCATTGGTCGTTGTCACGATCCACGATCGTGCCTGGGGGGAAACCTCTTCCGGGTCGATTGCGGCTGCGGAACCGTCGACGTTGGCCAGGACCTGACCGCGGACATTGGTCAGCGTCACCTTCTGCTCGTTAGTGCCACTACCGGACAGAGTTGTCACGCGCCACACCTGGTCGGCTGCCGTCTCTGCGGCTGTGTTGTCAATGACGATGCCTCGGTCTTTGGCAGTTAGGCTCAGTCCGGATTGGACCCCGCGCAGATCATAAGAATGGCCGTCTTTCAGTAGCGGTGCGTCGTCGGCAATACCGGTGGCGCCATCAATGACGAAGGTGGTCACTGAGCGGGCAGGAACTGTCAGCGTGGCGGTGGCTGTAGCCTGATCCACTGCCACAGGGGTCCCTTTGACCAGCGCATTGGCTGTGGGCCTGTCTGCAGGCGACTGTGTTGTCACCACGGGGGTTACCGTGGCGCCCGCGACCGAAGCGAATCGGGACAGGTCCAGGGCGACGGTACGCTCTTCGGAAGAGGAGTTGGTGTGGACGATGTCCACACCTGAGCCATCCGCCCGCACTGCTGCCGTTGACTCGTTGGAAGTGGTTGGGATCAGATGCGCGCCGGGACGGATGTAATGGGTGTAGTTACGAACTGTGTTGTACTTGGAGTTGGTCAGCACTTTGCATGAAGGATCCGCATCGCCATCAGCCAAGCGGCGAGCGGAGTTGCCGTTGGCGTCGCAGTCAAAGTCAATAAGGACTGACCCCCAGTTCAGCTTCTCCACCTTCTCCATGTTGTAAAGATCCTCAACCGGCTGCCAGAAGACCCAGGCACGTGGCTCCAGCTCGCGCAGGTCGTCGGCAATACGCTGGGCCATTCCCAAGCCATTGCCCATCTCGCTTAGGTCTAAGCCCTTGCCTGGACTCCAGTCGCCCTCAACCTCGCTCATCCACAGATTGGTGTTCTCGACCTTAGAGATATCGCGGACTACCTGGCGGTCGCTGGTGCTGTAGGTGTGAACGTTGTACTGGCCCACAGCTTGACGGGCATCGGCCGAGTAGGCCTGCCAGTTACGTACGAAGGTCGAGGGGTTGGTCTCATCCATGGCGGAGATGATCGCCTTGGTCTGAGTCCCGTTCTCGGCCAGGCGTGAGGCTAGGACCTGGATCATCTTGTCCTGGGCACGGGGGCCAATGTGCGCCCCCTCTTGGCGGGACTCTGAGGTTGGCCATCCGTTGGCCCCGATACGGCTTTGCCAGTAGTTGGTGTTGGGTTCGTTGAAGGGGTCAATGGTGGCGAAGGAGATACCGTGAACCTTTTCTAACTCGTCCACAACGGCGACAAGGTAATCTGCAAAGGCTTCCATGTCTGCCTCAGCCAGCTGTTCGGAGGTCGCGTTATTACGACCGCCGGAGACAAAACCTGAAGCAGTGAGGAAATAAGGTGGTGAGTTGGAGAAGGCCTCCCACTTGGTGATGTCCTTCTTCAAGGCGTCAATCCACCAGCGCTGGGTCCCATCGGCTTTAAGGTTGTAGGACGCCAGGTCATCCCCGTCCCAGGCTGAGCGATAGCGCTCACGGTCGGCGTAGGTTGAAGTGATTGGCCCCTGGGAGTCGGTGGCCTCGAGCTGTGGGTTCCACCACCCTTCGACGGCACCTCCAGGTCTTAGATAGGGAGGGACGTCGGAGGCGTCGCCGCCGCCAATGTTGTATCGCGCGATGTTGAGATTCAGGCCATCTTCTCCGAAGACCGCCTCCCTCAGCGTGTTACGGACATCGTCTGGGTAATCGCCAGTGGCATTGGCAAACCATGCTAGGGAAGTGCCCCATCCTTCGAAGGCTTCTGACTGGTAACTCGGGTTGGGGGTAATGGTGACATCCGGTGTGGCGGCAGTTGCCTGGGTGGGGGGTATCAGCGCGACGGCTCCGGTTCCTGCCAATGCAGTGATGGCGAGGAACGACAGGAACCGACGACGTAGGGAACGCGTCAGCATCAGTTCTCTCCCTTGAGTCAACGTCTGGTATTCCAATGATGGTTACGCAACCATTATTGGATGTGAGCATCCTCGCGTATGTGAGGGGTAGGCGTCAAGGGTGCAAGGATCTACTCAAGTAGATGAGTGAAGACTGCTGCCAGTTGTCAGGCTGGAGAGTGTGTGTGGCGGATATGTGCTCTGTCATGGCGAGGTGGTGCCGTCGATGCGCGTACCGTCAGAGAGGTTGGTACGAGCTCAATGCCGGTGGAGATCTCGTCGGTGGCGATCATGTGAGCCAATCTCGCCACGCAAACCCGGCCCAGCCCAGCGAAGTCCTGGTGGACAGTCGTCAGTGGAGGCGCGAAGTCGGCAGCCAAGGGGATGTCATCGAACCCAACGATGGACAGATCCTGCGGGATCCGTCGTCCAGCCTCCTCGGCTGCGTGTATCACGCCCAGTGCCATCTCGTCGTTGGCGCAGAAGACCGCAGTGCAGTCGGGGTCCTCCATTAGTATGCGGCCGGCTGCATATCCGGATGAAGCACTCCAGTTTCCCGTCAAGGGTGCGGGGATTTCGCGGCCCGCCTCAGTCAGCACGGTGCGCCACGCGGTCTCTCGACGTATGGCTGAGTATGAGTGGGCGGGGCCGGTGATGTGGTGGACTGTGCGGTGCCCTAGGGCCAGTAGATGTTCAACTGCGGAACGGGTGCCAGCAGCTTGATCAGTGTCGACCACAGCGTGATCGGGTCCCAGCGCGGAGTCCACGACGACCAGGTGGCTGACGTCAGGAAGAGCGAAGGAGGTGCCTGCTGCCCCTTCCGGAGCGGACTCCATGACGAGGATGACGCCGTCGACGAGCATCTCCTCCAGGCGGTTGAAGGCCCCGGAGAGCGAGTCCGCCGTACGGGACTGTGGGGACAGGAGGGTCACGGTGTAGCCGTGGGCGGCAGCTGACTCCGAGATCGCCGCGAGGGTCGAGGTGTTGCCGACCGTGGTCAGGTCGAACATGACGACACCGATGTTGCGGAAGGAACCACGCTTGAGGGCCCGTGCGGCTGCGTTAGGACGGTAGCCCAGCTGTCTCATGGCGGCGACCACGCGCTCGCGGGTAGCGGGTACGACGCCCTCATAGCCGTTAGAGACACGAGAGACGGTCTGGGGTGAGACTCCTGCGGCCTCAGCAACGTCGGCCATGGAGACCTGACGGCGTCTCCGGGGTGGCACGGGGACCTCCTGACGCTGGGAAGTGGTAGTTGACACGGTATCGATCCGTGTGCCAGGGTAACACCCATCCCAGATGTTTACGTGAACATCATTGCAACGAGTGGTTTTGACGTAAACATTGGAAATCTGTGGGGCACACTCGCTCACTGCAGAGACGGAAGGACGAAGATGTCGGTAAACTCTCTTGCCGCGCGCGCTGTCACGGACGGCGGTACGCGGGCGCCGTCGCGGCGCCAGCGCAGGCGCTGGACAGGCTGGGGCTTCGTGGGCCCCTTCATGGCGGTCTTCGTCTTTGTATTCCTCGCTCCGATCGCCTACTCGATCTACCTGAGCCTGTTCCAGAAGCGCATGATCGGCGGCAACCAGTTCGTCGGTGCAGACAATTACGTCCAACTCCTCGGGGACGCTCAGTTCTGGGAGGCCTTCCGCCGCGTGACGCTCTTTCTCGTGGTCCAGGTGCCGATCATGCTCTTCCTGTCGCTGTTGGCGGCATTGGCTATCGACTCCTTGAAGCTGTGGGGCACCGCGTTCTTCAGGGTGTCGATCTTTATGCCCTACGCCGTCCCGGCCGTCGTGGCTGCGTTGATGTGGGGATTTATGTACGGCAACAGGTTCGGGCTCGTGGGTTCGCTGTCGGACCTGCTGGGGGTCTCCCTCCCGGACCCGCTGGGATCCGAGGTCATCCTCGTCTCGATCGGCAACATCGTGACCTGGGAGTTCCTTGGCTACAACATGCTGATCTTCTACTCCTCGCTCAAGACCATCCCGCACAGCCTCTACGAGGCAGCAGCGATCGACGGTGCGAGCGAGTGGCGGATCGTGACCGCGATCAAGGTTCCGGCACTGCGAGGCGCTCTGGGGATCGCGACGATCTTCTCGATCATCGGTTCCTTCCAGCTGTTCAACGAGCCGTCCATCCTTCAGAACCTGGCGCCGAACGCAATCACCACCTACTACACGCCTAACTACTATGCCTACAACCTCTCTTTCGCGGGCCAGCAGTACAACTACTCCGCGACGGTTGCCATTGTCATGGGCCTGATCACCATGGCGGTGGCGTACGTGGTCCAGCTGCGTGGAAGTCGGGAGAGCTGAGCAATGACCAAGAAGACGTCGCACCCTGCTGTCGCCCACCGCGGCTACAACGTCGAGAATCCTCGCAAGAGCTGGCCTCTGACGCTCGCTATGGGCCTCATGCTGATTTACACCTACCTGCCCCTGCTGTGGCTCTTCATCTCCTCCACCAAGACCCAGGGTGACCTGTTCTCAACCTTCGGGCTCTGGTTCGGGAACGACTTCGCCTTGTGGGACAACATCCGTGACACCCTGACCTACAACGACGGACAGTTCCTTCGGTGGTTCGTGAATACGCTGCTCTATGTCGTGCTCGGCGCCGGTGGGTCGGTGGTCCTGTCGGTGCTCGCGGGATACGGCCTGGCGAAGTTCGACTTCCCAGGAAAAAACGCTGTCTTCGCTATCGTCATCGGGGCGGTGGCAGTCCCCGGCACGGCGCTGGCAGTGCCCACGTTCCTCATGTTCGCCAAGCTGGGTCTGACTAACACCCCGTGGTCAGTCATCATCCCCTCGCTCATCTCACCGTTCGGCCTCTACCTGATGTGGCAATTCACCCGGGACGCGGTGCCCACTGAGCTGATCGAGGCGGCGCGTATCGACGGGGCGAGCGAGTTGCGGACGTTCCGACAGGTCGCCCTCCCTCTCCTGGGGCCTGGCATTGTGACAGTCGCCCTGTTCGCGATCGTGGCAACCTGGAACAACTACTTCCTTCCGCTCATCATGCTAAAGGACGCGGACTGGTACCCCCTGACGATCGGTCTGAACGCATGGAACGCACAGGCTGCCACGGCCGGTGGCGAGGCGATCTTCAACCTGGTCATCACGGCGTCGCTGCTCACGATCGTCCCGCTCATCGCAGCGTTCCTCGGTCTTCAGCGCTTCTGGCAGGCCGGCCTGGCGACGGGAGGGGTCAAGGAGTAGCCCGCTGCGACGTCGTCATCCCCTCTCAGTCCCCATCTGACACCTCACCAGCACCGCAAGGGTGCGAACTGGAAAGGAAACAACCATGACTGTCAACCGTCGAATGTTCCTACGCGCGACCTCTGCCGTCGCCGTGGCGGGAGTCGCCTCCGCAGCACTGGCGGCCTGCGGCTCTGGGAGCAAGGACTCGTCCGGCTCTGCTGCGGACGCAGATCCCTCGGCTGCGGCCGACGCCGCTGAGCAGGGCGGAGAGCTCCTCGTGTGGGCCTGGGACAACACGATCGAGCCCTGCGCCCAGGCCTTCATGGAGAAGTACCCGAAGGTCAAGGTCACCGTCACCAACGTCGGTACCTCCGCGGACCAGTACACCGCTCTGCAGAACGCGGTGTCAGCTGGCAAGGGTGGGCCGGACGTCGCGCAGATCGAGTACTTCGCTCTCCAGCAGTTCTCTATCTCAGAGTCGCTGGTGGACCTCACCGCCTTCGGGGCCGCCGAGTACGAGGGCACGTTCACCGAGGGACCTTGGAGCGCTGTGCGCAGCGGTGACGGCGTCTACGGCCTGCCCCTGGACTCCGGGCCGATGGCTATGTTCTATAACGAAGAGGTGTTCACCTCCCTCGGCGTCGAGGTGCCGACGACCTGGGACGAGTACCTCGACGCCGCACGCAAGATCCATGCGGCTGACCCCAGCAAGTACATCGCGGCTGACACCGGTGACGCGGGTGCCACGCTGTCCGGCCTATGGCAGGCCGGAGTGAGTCCGTACTCCGTGAAGGGGACCGAGGTCTCCATCGACTTCTCTGGTCCGGAGGCTGAGCGTTACGCCGAGTTGCAGACCACGATGATCAAGGAGGACCTGCTCGCCCCGATCTCGGGGTGGACGGACGAGTGGTTCCAGGGACTGGGTGACGGCACTATCGCGACGCTGGTGCTGGGTGCATGGATGCCCGGCAACTTCATCTCGTCCGTACCCCAGGCCTCGGGTAAGTGGCGGGTTGCTCCGCAGCCGCGCTGGGAGGCGGACAAGCCTGCCTGCGCTGAGAACGGCGGCTCCTCGCTGGCGGCGATGAAGGACTCCAAGAACCAGGCTCTTGCCTACGCGTTCATGCAGTTCTGCTCCGCGCAGGAGGGTATCCAGGTCCGTATCGATGGCGGAGCCTTCCCCTCGACGGTCGCTGAGCTGGAGTCTGAGGAGTTCCTGGGCAAGGAGTTCGAGTACTTCGGCGGTCAGAAGGCGAATGAGGTTCTGTCTCAGGCGGCCAAGGACGTGCTGCCGGGATGGACCTACCTGCCCTTCCAAGTGTACGCGAACTCGATCTTCAACGACCACGTGGGCAAGGCCTACACGTCCAAGGGCGCGACCACCATCAGCGACGGTCTGGCCTCCTGGCGTGACGCCTGCATCACCTACGGCAAGCAGCAGGGATTCACGATCGCCTGACGACGTGGCTGGCGTGCGCCAGCCACGGACAGATGGCGGGGCCGGGGTGGACGTGCACCATCCCGGCCCCGCCGTACAGCCAACCGTTTCCGCTCCTGAACCGCCGGTCTTAAGCCTGCCGGCGCACGTGCCCCCAACAGCCAACAGCATCTTGAAGGACCTCATGATCGCCAACGACAGCACTTCTCCCGGCTTCCCTCGACGTCCACTGGGTCTGGACGGTGCCAGGCGAGGACTTCACTTCGGGGCTGACTACAACCCGGACCAGTGGCCCCGCGAGGTCTGGGCCGAGGACATCGCCCTGATGGGACAAGCCGGAGTGACGGTGGTGACTCTGCCGGTATTCTCCTGGGCCCACATTCAGCCTGGCCCCGATACCTGGGACTTCGAGTGGCTCGACGAGATCATGGACATGATGGCTCAGGCGGGCATCGACGTCGACATGGCCACCTCCACCGCGTCGCCGCCGGCCTGGCTCACCCGTGCCCACCCGGAAGTCCTGCCCGTGACGAGGACCGGCGACACGCTGTGGCCGGGAGGCCGCCAGCAGTGGCGCCCGACCTCACCGATCTTCAGGCGCTACGCGCTGGACCTCGCACAGCGCCTGGCTCAGCGGTACGGCAGCCACCCAGCGCTGATCGCCTGGCACGTCAACAACGAGCTGGGATGCCACAACGCCTTTGACTACTCGGACGACGCCGCAGCCGCCTTCCGCCTCTGGCTGCGGGAGCGCTACGGGTCCCTGGACGCGCTCAACGAGGCGTGGGGCACGGCCTTCTGGTCCCAGACCTACTACGACTTCGAGGAGATCCTGCCACCGCGGCTGGCTGCCTCTGAGCCCAACCCCACCCAGCTGCTCGACTTCAGGCGCTTCTCCTCGGACGCCCTGCGTGACTACCTGAGGGCGGAGAGCGAGATTCTGCGTGAGGTGACCCCGCAGGTCCCGATCACCACGAACTTCATGGTGATGGGTGATGGTAACGCGATGGACTACCCGGGTTGGGCTGATGACGTCGACTTCGTCTCCAACGACCACTACCTCGAGCCTGGACCAGGTGCGATCGACGAGCTCGCCTTTTCCGCGTCCCTGACCTCCTCGATCGCAGGCCACCGTCCCTGGTGGCTCATGGAGCACTCGACCTCAGCCGTGAACTGGCGTGAGGTCAACCCGCCCAAGCGTCCGGGCGAGCTGGCTCGTGACGCCCTGACCCACCTGGGACACGGGGCGGACGCGATCTGCTTCTTTCAGTGGCGGGCCTCGAGGGTCGGCGCGGAGAAGTACCACGCCGCCCTGCTACCTCACGCCGGAGCGGACTCCCGTCTCTTCCGAGAGGTGGAGGCGCTGGGAGCGAGCCTGAAGGGGCTGGCAGAGCTTTCTGGATCCGACTCAGTGCGTGCTCGGGCGGGGATCGTGATCGACTACGAGTCCTGGTGGTCACTGACCCAGGAATTCCTACCCCACACCCACCTGGACTACCGCGGGCAGCTCCTGGAGTGGTACCGGGCGCTGCTGGACCTGGGCGTGCGGGTGGACGTGGTGAGCTCACGTGACGAGCTCGGTGACTACGACCTGCTCGTGGCTCCCCTGCTCCACCTGGTGCCGCAGGCACTGCGTGAGCGGCTGGAGCAGGCGGTTGAGGGCGGGACCCATCTTGTGACCACCTACTTTTCCGGCACCGCTGACGAGAACGATCACGTCCTCCTTGGTGGGTACCCGGGGGCGCTGCGGGAGCTGCTGGGCGTCCAGGTTGAGGAGCTCTCTCCGCTGCCTGATGACGAGCAGGTGCGGATTAGCGGAGGAGCGAGCGACGCCGTCGGCAGAACCTGGTGCGAGGTGGTTGACGTGACGGACGAGTCCGTCGCGGTGCTGCGACGTTATGAGGAGGCGCCCGGGATTCCCGGTGGCACTCCGGCGGTCACCCGCCGTCAGGTGGGTGCCGGTAGCGCGACCTACGTGTCGACCCGGCTGCAGGACGAGGCACTGGGGGCTCTGGTCCGCGAGCTCGCGGAGTCGGTCGGGCTCGGCGCTGAGCTGCCAGAGGCGGTACAGGGTGAGGCCATCGCCTCGCTGCGCCGCGGGAAGGATGCTGACTACTGGACGCTGACGAACCGGGGTCGCAAGGCCTTGGGAGACAGCCGTGACGTCGCAGCGAGCCTGGGCGGAAGGCTGCTGGCTGGTCCGGACGCCCTTGGCATCGGTGACGCCGTGGTGGTGCGTGTGGCGAGGGACTGAGACCGGGGCTCGTTGCATGCTTCATGCATGTACGGTCTACGTAGGGGTGGTCCTGCCTGAAGTGATTCAGGCAGGACCACCCTTCTCAGCGGCCTAGAGTCGACCTCAAGGCTGTCGTGTAACCACAGCGGTTCACCGTGATGCCACGTGGCGATCAGGGGTGGCGGCTAAGGCACCCGCGGTGGTGGAGCGGTTGATCCTCGGACCACGAGGTGCGTAGGCAGCTCCATGCCAAGACGCGGAGCGTGCGGGTCCTCGGAGAGGTCGATGACCATGCGGGTTGCCTCCTGCGCCATCTCCCGCAGGGGCTGGTGGACGGTGGTCATCGGTGGATCGACCCACTGGCAGAGGTCCACGTCGTCGAAGCCGATGACTGAGACGTCGGCAGGTACCCGCAATCCTGCCTCCTTGACGGCGCGGTAGACCCCATAGGCCTGTTCGTCCGAGCCGTTGAGGATGGCCGTGGGTCTCGGAGCCCGGTTGAGCAGCTCCGAGGCAAGGCGGCGTCCGCCTTCGAACAAGGAGTTGCCTGTCAGGACCAGGTCAGGATCGTAGGTGATCTGATGACGGCTGAGGACTGAACGGTAGGCGTCGAGGCGGTCACGGTGAGACAGGAGGTCCAGGGAGCCTGTAATGAAAGCAATGCGTTGGTGGCCCAGAGATATCAGGTGCTCAGTAGCGTCGCGTGAGCCCGCCCAGTCAGTGGCTGCCACAGTTGGAATACTCGGGTACTGCGTACCGGTCGGATTGATGAGGGCCACCGGGACCTTCAGCTGATGCATCTTGCGTTGGGTGACCTCCAGCAGCTCGGAAACGACGACGACGACACCGCTGGTTCCTCGTTGTACGAGGTGGTCGATCCAGTGGGCTCCGCCGACCGGGGCGCCGTGGGTTGCGGTGACGACGAGGTCCTTTCCTCGACGAGTGGCCTCTGTCTGGGCGCCGCTGACGAGCTCTGCTGCCCACTGCGTGTCCAGTCCGGAGATGACGAAGTCGACAAGGTGGCTGTTGCTTTGCCGTGGGGCGGAACGCTGTTCGTACCCCAGCTCAGCAATGATCGTCTCGATCTGCTGTCGTGTGGCGTCAGAGACGCCGGGGCGGCCGTTAAGCACCTTGGACACGGTGGGTGATGAGACCCCGGCCCGCTGTGCGATCTGGGCGATCGTGACCCGCTTGTCGGTCATGGTCCCTCCGCTCTTGACAGGTTCTGTGACAGGAACTACTTTATAGCCGTGCGAAAGAAAATAGAAACTTTCGTACATACCAATCACGGACAAGGACGTTCCTCCGCATGGGGTAGCGGGATTGGAGAGTTGACGATGAATGCTATCGCGAGAAAGTTTCTTGTGAGTCGGCGTAGTCTGGGGATGATTGCGCTCGCTTCCGCTGCAGCGGTCGGACTGTCTGCATGTGGTGACTCCTCACGGGAGCAGAAGGGGACAGCGACGAGTGGGGACATCACCTGGTGGGGGTGGACCCCGGATGCTGCCAATGCGGCCAAGCTCATTGCGGAGTTCAACAGGGAGTACCCCGAGATTCACGTCGAGTTCGTGTCCAAGCCCATTGACTCCTACGACTCTGTGCTAAGCCCTGCCATTACTTCGAAGGACGGGCCTGATGTCTTTAACGTGGCTCCCGGGTCAGCAAACGGTGGCGTCCAGGTGTATGAGGGCGGGGCTATTGACCTGACGAGTGCCGTGACGCAGGCGCTGGGTGAGGACTGGAGGAGCCAGCTTGCGCAGATCGGGGTCAATGGCTTGACCGTCGGCGAGAAGCTTGTGGGTCTGTCGGCAGGGGCTGTCTACTCAGGCGGCCTGTGGGTGAATCAGGACCTCTTTGATCGGTATGGTCTCTCGCACCCCACGACTTTCGAGGAGTGGAAGGCGGTATGTGCCAAGTTCGAGTCCCATGGTGTGGGCGGCTTCGTGCAGGGGGCCGGGCAGCACGCGTTCGACATGGACACCTATGAGGCGATCATGGAGAACATCCGGCCTGGCTCGTACATGGCTGCGGCGAAGGGAGAGATTCCCTTTACGGACCCGATCTTTAAGCAGGGGCTCGATATCTGGAGGCAGCTGTTCGATGAGGGAATCATGCAGGAAGGAGCGATCGGTCTGCAGCAGTACCCGGATGCCAATAACGCATTCATGGCGGGCAAGTACGCCATGATCATGATGGGGTCCTGGTACACCCAGTACGCGGTCAAGGACTCGATGGTGGCTGCTATGGAAGCCGCTGGAGTCTCTCACCCGGAGCCGTTCACGATGCTGCCTATCGACTTCCCTGACGTTGCTGGGACCGGAGAGGTAGGCCACTACTTCGGCGACGCTGACTACGGGGTGGCCGTCTCGGGTATGTCTGACCAGCAGGCGGCCGCGACAACGTTCGCCACGTGGTTGGCGACGAGTGAGCAGGGGCAGCAGGCGGTCGCGGACACTCTTAATGACGTGCCAGCGCTGTCGGGGATCTCTCCTGACTGGGAAGCGATTGACCTCGTTAATCCTGAGGTGCAGAGGCAGCCGCTGCAGGACTACACCGCCAAGGTGGCGAGGGCGACCTCGACGCGTTTTGCTGATGTCAGCTCGGACCTCAACAGCACCTACAAGGACGGTCTGATCGGGCTGGTCGCGGGAGAGATGGACGCCGAGGAGCTGCTGTCATCGCTTCAGGCGGTTGTCGATGCACAGGGGTGACAGGAGCCGAGAGCTGGGGTGTCGGGACTGCCTGAGCAGCGTCGACGAGACTTCGGAGGAGGTGCCTGAGCGTGGATGGTAGGCGGCCAAGGCGGGCGGCTCCAGCGCCGCCGCGTGCACGATCGCTTCAGACCTGGGGCTTGCCATGGGTGCTGCCTGCAGTAGTGCTTGTACTCGGCCTGATCTATTTCGCGATCGGGTATACCGGCTACGTCTCAACCCTGGACTGGAACGGATTTATTCTCTCGGCGCCCGATTTCGTTGGTCCGGAGAACTATCAGAAGATGGTCGGTGACGGAGTCTTCTGGGGGGCGCTGTGGCACACCCTATACTTTTTTGTCACTACTTTCGTGGTCCAGACATTCCTTGGGTTCACGATGGCGGCACTTCTCCACTCCAGGATCCGGCTGACGAATATCTACAAGCTCGTCGTCTTCACGCCTACGATCTTGGCTCCGGCAACCATGGCGCCGGTCTTTCGTCAGATATTTGACGCGGACGGCTACCTTAACGCGGCTCTCAGCACTGTGGGACTGGACGTCCTGACGCGTCCCTGGCTGGCGTCATCATCGACCGCAATGGGGGTGGTGATGCTCGTGACGGTCTGGCAGTGGACGGGAATGACATTCATCCTCTACTACGCGGCGATGAGCCAGATTGACTCTGAGGTTCTGGAGGCTGCTCGTATTGATGGCGCCGGCGGAATCCGCACTCTGTGGTCGATCGTGTGGCCTATGTGCAAGGGGACGACGGGGGCGCTCGCTATTCTCGGGATGGTCGGGGCGCTTAAGACCTTTGATGTTCCCTATCTGGTCACCAAGGGTGGCCCCAACCACGGGACCGAATTTCTTGGAACATATATCTACCAGATGATGGTCCAGCAGAAACACTTCGGGTACGCGGCCGCGCTGGCGGTCATTCTCTTGGTGCTTGCGATCACGGGCGGCGTGCTGAGCACGGTGCGCAGTCGCAGGGAGGTGGCGTGAGATGTTTGATCTGAGACACCGACGAACGCGTGTGCTCCTTCAGGTTATCGCGACAGTACTTGCGCTGCCCTATCTGCTTCCCCTTGTCGCGATGGTGCGGGGATCTTTTGCGGGACGCGGTCTCGGGAACTATGGGAAGGTCTTTGACACCGGGGTGGTCGGAACCTATTTCCGTAACAGTGCGATCATCGCGGTCAGCGTGGTCGTCATCGTGTACCTGGCGACGATGCTGGCGGCTTTTGGGTTCTCTAAGCTTCGATTCGCCGGCAAGGAAATCTGGTTCTGGGCCTTGATCGCGGCGTTGACGATGCCGGAGGCCGTACTGCTGACGCCGCTGTTCGTCATGGCCTCGCGCTTCGACCTGTACAACTCCTATATCGCAGTCATTCTTCCGCTAGCGGCCTTGCAGACACCGTTCGCGGTCATGCTGGCGCGAAATTTCGTCGATGGGATACCCAGCCAGCTTCTTGAGGCCGGGCGAGTCGACGGCGCGAGAATCACTCAGGTCTTCTGGCACATCGTGCTTCCGCTGACGCGGCCGATCGCTGCGACCATCATCGTGCTCACGTTCATCAGCTCCTGGAACTCCTACCTGCTGCCGATGCTGATGCTCAACGACCCGAGCAAGCAGGTCGTGACGCTGCTCCCTTCTTTCTTTACGAGTCAGTACACCAATGACCAGACGGGAGTGCTTGCCGCTGCGGTTATTACGGCTGTGCCGGCCGTCGTCGCCTACCTGTCCGCACAGAAGTACTTCGAGCGTGGAATGGCTGCAGGTGCGTTGAAGTGAGCGCAGAAGTATTACACCTTGTTTATGTCGTCAATATTGATCTTAAGGAATGAGTGAGTGATGAGTCGTCATGATCGTCCTGCCCGCTTTGCCGTGATTGGCGCTGGGTGGCGCGCCCAGTTCCATATCAGGATGGCGCAGGCTGCTCCGGATCGCCTGGAGTGTACTGCCGCACTTGCTCGGCGCCCGCAGGCTCGTGAGGAGCTGCGCAGACAATCGGCTGTCCCTGTAGTCGATACTGTTGAGGACCTCCTGGCCACATACCCCGACTATGTCATCGCCTGCGTCTCATGGCCTGCGATGCCGCAGGTCGTCGAGGATCTCGTCGCTCGTGGTGTCAAGGTCCTGGCCGAGACACCACCGGCACCAGATCTCGATGGGCTCAGGCGCCTGTGGCATGCCGTTGGCTCCACAGGGCTGGTCCAGGTGGCAGAGCAGTACATGTTGATGCCTGGCCACGCCTCGCGGGCTGAGGTGATTCGTCGTGGCGTTATCGGTCGGCCGGCCTTCGTTGAGGTGGCCTCGACGCACATGTATCACGCCGTGTCAATGATGAGGACGTTCCTAGGAACGGGTACCGAGGAAGCTGAGGTGACTGCTTCCCGCCTCACAGCCCCGCTGGTGGATCCGCTGAGCTTCACGGGCTGGCGGGCCTCGGCGCCGTCGAAGGACATGAGCACAACGATTGCGACGCTGGACTTTGGAGACGGCCGGGGAGGGTTGTACGTCTTTGTCGATAATCAGTGGTGGAACCCTCTGCTGGCGCGTCGTCTTGTGGTCCGTGGTGACAAGGGGGAGATCGTTGACGACTCAGTCACGTACCTGGCCGGCGAGGATGTCGTACGGTCGGCACTGTCCTATCGCCGACTTGGTATCGACATGAACCTTGAAGGAAACGAGCTGGACACCGTCTCCTTCAACGGGCAGGTGGTATACCGCAATCCCTGGCGCGGGACACGCCTGTCTGAGGACGACATCGCTGTCGCCTCGTTCCTTGAGATGACAGGGCAATGGGCCCGTGGCGAGGGGCCGGACCCCTACCCGCTGCGGTACGCCTGCCAGGACCATTACCTGTCTCTTGTCATGGAGGAGTCGATTCGCTCTGGACGTGCGGTCCGGGCATCCGAGGAGGTATGGGCCTGATGCCACTGGTCACGATTGAGGTCTCGCAAGACCTCCCTGACACGACGGTCAAGAAGTATGCGGACGCTGTTCACGAAGGGCTCGTCGAAGGCCTGGGGATGGACCGAGAGGATCGCTTCCAGGTCATCCACACGCTGCCGGCCGATCGGCTCGTCGCTCACCCGACCTACCTTGGAGGAGAACGCCGGGACGTCGTGTACGTACGGGTCCTGATGGTGAGGATGTACGGGGTCGATCAGAAACGTGCGATGTACGAAGCTGTTGCACGCCATCTGGAGGCTGCAGGAGTACGCCCAGACGATGTCTTTATCGCGGTAACGGAGAACCAGCTTGAGGACTGGTACCCAGGGGCGCGCGGTGAACGAGGCTGAGGTCATCTGGGGGAGGAGCGCAGCCGTTCCTGTGTGCGCCGCTCCTCGTGGTACCGGAATCTGTTGAGGCAGGAGAAGAGAACCGTGGAGAGACTTGCGCTCGAGGGCCAGCTTGCGCTGGTGACTGGGGCAACCGCTGGTATTGGGCTTGGCGTCGCCCGACGTTTCGTGTCTGAGGGGGCTCAGGTCGTCGTGACAGGAAGGCGGAGGGACAGGCTCCAGGACGCTGCTGACCGTCTAGGACCGGCCTGTCTGACGTTCCAGGGTGATATGTCATGTATGGAAGACCTGGACCGTCTGACGGGTTATATCTCGTCCTTGGGGCACCCGCTGGACATTGTTGTGGCCAATGCTGGAGGCGGAGGCGACCGGGCAGTCGATCAGATGGATGAGGAGACCTATGACCGCGTGATGAACCTGAACGTGAAGAGCGCCTACTTCACGGTCCGCAAGGCGCTGCCCCACATGGCCGACGGTGCGCGCGTCGTTCTCGTGTCCTCGATCTCCGGAGCGAACGGGGATCCTGGTCACTCTGTATACAACGCCTCGAAGGCTGCCGTTCGTTCGCTAGCCCGGTCTTTTACCTCGGACCTGAGATCACGCGGGATCCGGGTCAATGCCATCAGCCCGGGTCCCACCTTGTCAGAGGGATTTGCCTCCTTTGTCGGAGGTCAGGCCGCGGTCGAGCGCATTGAGCAGATGATCCCGGTGGGGCACATCGCCAGTATCGATGAGACTGCGGCGGCTGTCCTCTTCCTAGCCAGTCACGAGTCGAGCTACGTCGCCGGGGCCGAGCTAGTCGTGGACGGCGGTATGAGCCAGGTCTGAGGGCGAGAGCCGATCAGACTGAATGAGACCGAGAGAGAAAGGTAGGTGCGTGGTGGACACAGTCTGCTGTCCCTGTCACGACCAGTATTCCCACCGGACTGAGTCCAGGACCCTGAGAGTCGTCGACGGCGCTGGCAAGCCTCTTGCCCTGACAGATGTCGTCATCGAGCAGACAGGCCATGAGATCGGCTTCGGTAACATCGCGTTTGACTTCGTCAGCGTGGCGAATGGCGAGAGCGACCACAAAGGATCGTTCTTCGGTGGTGCCGAACCTGCGCTCGCTAGCCGCCTGGTAGACGGATTCTTCGATCTGTTCAACTTTGCCACGCTGCCCTTTTACTGGGGATCCTTCGAGCAGGAGGAGGGACGCCCAGATACCGAGCGGCTGCGGCGCACAGCTCAGTGGGTACGAGAACGTGGCGCGCAGCTCAAGGGACACCCGCTTGCGTGGCACACCGTCGCACCGCGGTGGCTTCTTGGGCGGGATAGTGCGGAGACTGAGCGGCTGCTCCGCGGGCGTATTACTCGAGAGGTCTCGGACTTTCGCGGCTTGATCGATATGTGGGACGCGATCAACGAAGCAGTCATCATGCCGGTCTTCACTGCCGAGGACAACGCCATCACCCCTCTGGCTCAGAGGCTAGGAAGGGTGGAGACAGTCCGGCTGGCCTTCGAGACAGCGCGCGCAGCCAATCCCGGCGCTGTGCTTGTGCTCAATGACTTCAACATGTCCCCGAAGTACGAGCAGCTGATTGAGGAGTGCTTACAGGCCGGCATCCAGATTGATGCTCTTGGGCTCCAGTCACATATGCATCAAGGTTACTGGGGTGAGGAGCGGACGCTAGAGGTGCTTGAGCGCTTCTCCCGTTTTGGCCTGCCCATCCACTTCACCGAGTCCACCTTGGTCTCAGGTCACCTGATGCCCAGGCACATTCAGGACCTCAACGACTACCAGGTCCCTGAGTGGCCCTCGACACCCGAGGGCGAGGCCCGGCAGGCGGACGAGATCGTCCGTCACTACTCCACGTTGGTCTCTCACCCCAGTGTCGAGGTCATCACCTACTGGGGGTATACGGACAACGGTTCCTGGCTCGGGGCTCCGGTCGGTCTGGTCCGTGGTGACGGCTCGGCGAAGCCCAGCTATGAGGCCCTGCGAGCGCTCATCAAGGGAGAGTGGTGGATCCCGCCGACACGCGTTCGCACAGACGACGACGGTTGCGTACGGCTTGAAGGGTTCCGGGGCGGGTATCGACTGAGGAGCGGTGACAAGCAGGGGGACCTCAACCTGGCGCGGGGACAGGAGGAGAGGATCTCTGTCCGTTTGGCGTGAGACGGGAGGCTTGGTGAGGGCCGGGCTGTCGCAGTGGTAGGCATGGGGGTGCGGCTCACCCATGGGCGAGCCGCACCCCCATGCCTACCGGAGCCCAGACGCAGCCGTTCTTCCTCAGGCGCGGTTGGCGAACCGCTCCAGGAGCGTGGCGTCACCGCCGACCACCAGCACGTCCTCGGCTGAGACCAGAGTGTCTGGAGTCGCGTACTCAAAGGGTTCGCCAGGGCTCATGAGACCGAAGACGGTGACTCCGTAGCGTGAGCGGACCTTGGACTCGCCGATCGTGAAGCCGTGAAGCTCTGTGGGAGGACGCATCTTGACGATCGTGAAGCCGCCCTTCTCCATCTCGATGTAGTCCAGCATCCGTCCGGACACCAGGTGGGCCGCGCGCTGCCCGGCGTCGAACTCGGGGTAGACGACGTGGTGCGCACCGATACGGCGCAGGATGCGTCCGTGGGCGCGTGAGATCGCCTTGGCCCAGATCTGAGGGGTCTGCAGGTCCACGAGGTTGCCGGTAATGAGGACACTGGCTTCCAGGGAGGTGGCTACGCCCACCACCGCGGTCCCGAACTCCGTGGCGCCCAGCTGCTCCAGGGCCTCCATATCCGTCGCGTCCGCCTCGACCAGGGGGATACGGCCGCTCCACTGGCGCACGATCGTGGGGTTGGACTCCACGGCGAGGACCTCGCGGCCCAGCCTGTCCAGTGTCGCGGCCACGGCCGAGCCGAAGCGCCCCAGGCCGATGACCAGGGTGGAGTCAGTGCGGTCAAGGGAGGGCGCCATCAGTGCTCCTTGGGTGGACGGTCGTGGTCAGAGCGTAGCCGTCTGGTGGCCTAGCCGATGAGCGGGCGCTCGGCTGGCATGCGGATGACCCGGCGGCGCTCGCGCATGGCCAGGGCGCTGGCGGCTGTCATGGTGCCCACCCGGCCGACGAACATGAGCACGATGATGACGTACTTCCCGCTCTCGGGCAGGACCGGCGTGATCCCGGTGGACAGGCCCACGGTGGCGAAGGCGCTGATGACCTCAAACAGGATGCGGTCCAGGGACAGGTCGGTGATCTGCAGCAGCAGCAGCGTCGAGATCCCGACCGCCGCTGAGCCGATCAGCGCCACCGCCACGCTGAGGCGGACGGTGGGCAGCGTGATCCGCCGGCCGAAGGCCTCGATGTCCTGGTCTCCTCGTGCCTCGGCAGCGACCGCCAGCAGGAGGACGGCGAAGGTCGAGACCTTGATGCCTCCGGCCGTGGAGGCGGAGCCGCCGCCAATGAACATGAGCGTGTCCTGGAGGAACCAGGTCGCCTCGTGCATGTGCTCTGGTGGGATCGTGGACAGGCCTGAGGAGCGAGCGTTGACGCCGTTGAGCAGGGCGGTCAGTAGCTTGCCCCCCACCGGTAGCGGTCCGTAGGTGTTAGGGTTGGTCCACTCAAAGGCTGCGATCGTGACTGACGAGAGCGCGGTGAGGGCCAGGTAGGTGGTGAGCGTCAGCTTGGTGTGCAGCGTCCACAGCCGAGGACGACGGCGGTGCCTGACGACGTCGAGGATCACGGGAAAGCCGATCGCGCCCACGAAGGTGCCCAGGATGATGGGTAGTCCCATCCACCAGTCCGAGGCGTAGGGAGCCAGCCCCTCGGGCATGATGACGAAGCCCGCGTTGTTGAAGATCGAGGCTGACATGAACACCGCGTACCACAGTGAGTGCCACGGGTCGAGCCCCAGGGTCAGGAAGCGCGGCAGCAGGATCGCGGCGAGGACGGCCTCGACCCCCAGTGCCGTGTAGATGACGGCCCGCAGCAGGGAGGCGACGTCGCCCAGCCGCGACTGGTTCTCGGTGGCAGCGAGCATGCGCTGGGTCAGCCCCACGTGGCGTGACACGGCGAAGGACAGCAAGGACGCCATGGTCATGATGCCCAGGCCGCCCACGGCTGCGCCCATGATGATGACGCCCTGGCCGAACGTGGACCATGCCGTCGCCGTGTCGACGGTCGTCAGGCCGGTCACGCACACGGCTGAGGTGGCGGTGAACAGCGCGTCAACGAAGCTGGCGGCCGGCTGGTCGCCCGGCGTCGACATCGGCAGGCACAGCAGGGCAGTCACTGCCACGACGATGAAGGCGAAGACGAGGACCGCCAGACGTGCCGGGGCGAAGCGCGCGGCCCGCTCGACGCGGGCGCGGACCTGGAACCGCTGGGTCAGCCGGTGCAGCCAGCCGTCCTCCTTGGTGACCGGGCGGTAGTAGACGAGATCGGGGTTGACGGGCCGGGGCTGGGCGGCCCGGCGCCTGATGACGCCCAGGGGCAGTGGCGCGTGCCAGCCACGAGGGCGGCTGGGCTCGCCGTCGGTGCGGCGGGCGCGGCGCGGCATACGGGACGGCGAGGGCTGAGTCGGCACGGACGCCATTGTGGCCTCTTTGCGTATGCAGTGCTGCCACCGCGTCGTCCTGGCGCCGATCACAGTGACGGAAGCGTCTGCTGAGACGAAATATGTGAGATGCGACGCCTGTGACGTCAGGGGGTGCTGATGACGTGTGCGTCGGCTGAGGCGCAGGATATAGTGACGTCGCTGACGCCTGTGGCTTCGTGCCCGACGCGTCGCGTCCTATCCCCACGACGACTCCAGCAGACGGGACCTTGCTTCCATGGCACCGGGTACTTCTCCCTCCGGCGCATCAGGCGCCCCCTCGTTCCTGACCGTGGCCGAGGTCGCAGCCATGCTGCGCGTGTCCAAGATGACGGTCTACCGCATGGTGCACTCCGGCGACCTGCCGGCGATGCAGGTCGGTCGTTCCTTCCGCGTGCCTGAGCGCGCGGTCGAGGAGTACCTGGCTGCGAGCCTAGGTGACTGGGGCCACGAGGACTCGGCGTCGACGGGCTCCTGAAAACCGCTAGAATCAGCCGGTCACCTGTGTGATCGGGCGGGCTCGCCCCCAACCCGACCACCCTGCTCGCCCGACCTGGTGTCGGTGTGCTGGCGCGACGCCGTCGGCTGCGAGCGGACCGGCACCCACGACCACAAGGAGTCCCCATGGGATCTGTCATCAAGAAGCGCCGCAAGCGCATGTCCAAGAAGAAGCACCGCAAGCTGCTGCGCAAGACGCGTCACCAGCGTCGCAACAAGAAGTGACGAGATGTGCCCGGAGCCCGTGCTCCGGGCACACTTGTTCCTGGCGTCCCTACGTGGCGCCCGGGCCTGCACGCAGCGGCCTGCGTGAGCGCACAGGAACGGCGGGCCCTGGGACGCCCTGCCCATGACCGCGAAGGAGTTCACCGTATGAGCGACCAGCTCGGGACCAGCAACATCATCGGAGACTCGCTCAGTGACACCGAGCAGTGCATGATGCCGATCTCGGTGGACGCCTCGCCGGAGCAGTGGCCCGCACCGGTGCCCTCGCTCGCTCGTGAGCCCGGGGCGGCTACGCCTGCGACGACGCTGGCCGAGCTGACGACGATGCGCGTGGGCGGTCCCGTGGGCGAGTACGTCGAGGCCACGACCGAGGCCGAGATGATCGACGCCGTTCGTCAGGCTGACGACGCCGGGCGTCCCCTGCTCGTCATCGGCGGCGGCTCGAACATCGTCGCCTCCGACGCCGGCTTTGACGGCCTGGTGCTGCGAGACTCCCGTCAGGAGGTCTCCCTCCTGGCTGACGACCGCTGTGGCGGGGTCGAGATCAGCGCTACCGCAGGCACCACCTGGGACGACCTCGTACGTCAGGCCGTGGCCAGCCAGTGGGGTGGTTTCGAGACCCTGTCAGGGATCCCCGGCACGGTCGGAGCGGCGCCGGTGCAGAACATCGGGGCCTACGGCACTGAGGTCGCCGAGCTCCTGGCGAGCGTGCGCGTGTGGGACCGGGCCGCCGGCCAGGCACTGCAGCTGCCTCTGTCCCGCCTGCGGCTGTCCTACCGGGACTCCGAGCTCAAGCGGTCCCTGACCGACCCGCAGGTCGGAGGCGGGCGGACGTGGGGGCCCACAGGTCGCTGGGTCGTGCTGTCCGCGACCTTCTCGGTGCGCCAGGCCTCACTGTCGTCGCCCATCGCCTACAACCAGCTGGCCCAGGCGCTGGGCACTGAGCCGGGCGAGCGGGTGGACGCACTGGCCGTGCGTGAGGCGGTCCTCGACCTGCGTCGCTCCAAGGGCATGGTGCTGGACCCTGGTGACCATGACACCTGGTCCGCCGGCTCCTTCTTCACCAACCCGGTGCTCACCACTGAGCAGGCCGAGCACCTGCCGGCTGACGCTCCTCGCTACCCGGTCACCGACCACACCCGCGTCGTGCCGGGAACGGTCCCTGCGCCCGTGGTGGAGGGCCTGGTCAAGACCAGCGCCGCGTGGCTGATCGAGCACGCAGGATTCTCCAAGGGCTTCAGCGTGGCTTGTGAGGGAGCAGCAGGTCCGGCCGCCAGCCTGTCCACCAAGCACGTGCTGGCCCTGACCAACCGAGGCTCCGCCCGAGCCCGCGACGTCACCGACCTGCGTGACGCCGTCGTCGAGGGCGTGCGTCGGGCCTACGGCATCATGCTCGTTCCCGAGCCCGTGCACGTGGGCTGGTAGTGACAGGCTCGTGTCCGCTCCTGAGCGCTCGGTGGCAGCCGGCAGCGTCCTCGTCGTCGTGGCCGGAACGGCTGGAGCCCTCGCCTAGTCCTGCGGGGTAGCCAGCCACTGGTCGACCTCGGCCAACCAGGCTGCCTTGGACGACGGCGAGGCCAGCGAGGCCCGGATCGATCCTCGTGCGAGCTCGGCCAGGGCGGCGTCATCCAGTCCCAGACCACGGGCGATCTCGTACTGGTCGGTCAGGCGAGAGTGGAAGAGCAGGGGGTCGTCAGCGCTCAGCGCCACCTGCGCGCCGTGGTCGAGCAGAGTCGGCAGCGGTACGTCTGCGGGCTCGTGGTAGACCCCGAGGCTCACGTTCGAGGCAGGGCACACCTCCAGGCTGATACCGCGGGCCACGACCTCGTCCAGCAGTGCCGGGTCCTCGGCGGTACGGACCCCGTGCCCGAGGCGGGTGGGACCGAGCGCGCTGACGACGTCGCGTACGTGGGAGGGGCCCAGCAGCTCACCGCCGTGGGGCAGCGAGGCCAGCCCCGCCCGCCGCGCGATACCGAAGGCCGGTCCCCACGAGGCGGTGTCCCCGGCCCGCTCGTCGTTGGACAGGCCGAAGCCGACGACCGTCCCCGGCTCGTCGCCTGCGTAGCGCACTGCCAGGCGCGCGAGGGTACGGGCGTCCAGGGGATGGCGGATCCGTGAGGCCGCCACGATGACGGCGACCTCGACGCCGGACAGGACCGTGGCCTGGCGTGCGGCGTCGAGAATGATCTCCAGGGCCGGGGTGATCCCGCCGACGTAGGGGGCGTAGGCGGTGGGGTCCACCTGGATCTCCAGGCGACGGGAGCCCTCCGCCGCGTCGTCGAGCGCGGCCTCGACGACGATACGTCGCATCGTCTCCTCGCTCGTGACCAGGTGCCGGGCCGTGTCGTAGGCGCGCTGGAAGCGGAACCAGCCGCGGTGGTCAGCCGGGACGCGCAGAGGGTCGCCGTCGATGAAGGAGGACGGCAGCCGGGTGCGTGAGCCCTGGGCGAGGTCCACCAACGTCTCCAGGCGCATCGATCCTGTGAAGTGCAGGTGCAGGTGCGCCTTGGGCAGGGTGGACAGGTCGCGCATGGCCGGATTGTCCCACGGCTTTCTCACCGTGGCCCCGTCAGGCCTGGCCTCGGCGCCGGTCTAGGGCATGCTTGGGGCATGAGCAACGCACCGGCCGGTTACGAGCCAGAGGATGTCGCGCTCCTGACAGGCCCTCAGGCGGCCCTGGTCCTTGCCGCGGCGCTGGTGCCGGCAGGCCAGCAGCTGGTGAGCTGGGAGGTTCACTCTGTCCATCACCGGCCGGGCGCCGGCGTCTCGGTCGGCTATACCGTCGTCGTCGCCTCCACGGGCGGGCTGCGTACGACCCAGTACCTGTGCGCGACGACGGCTCGGCTGTCCTCCCCGCAGGCCCCGGGCCTCATGACGGTCGCCCCGGCAGGCCTGTTGAGGCGCTCCCCGGCGCCGATCCGCGTGTGGCGCCATCCCGCTGACCCGGAGCTGCCGGCCCTGCCCGTGGCGTGCACGCCGGCTCTGCTCAGCCAGCGCCTGGGAGTCCCTGTCCAGACCTCGATCGTGGCGTACCGGCCTACGCGCCGCGCCGTGGTGCGTGTGACCTTCGGGGACGGCACCACGGCCTACGCCAAGGTCTTCCGCCCCGGACAGGCGGCAGCCTTCGCCAAGCGGCAGCGGATGCTGCGGGCCTCGGGCGTGCCGGTGCCCGAGGTCCTGCGTGCCGATGCTGACGGGCTGGTGCTGCTGTCCACCGGACGCGGCGTGGCGCTGTCCGTGCTGCTCTCCCGGGGTATGGACTCCACGACGTCGGCGAGGGTGTTCGCCTCCCTGACCCAGGTGCTCAACACCCTGCCGGCCCAGGCGCTGGCGCTGGAGGCCAGGCCGGCGTGGTCGGACCGGGTACGTCACTACGCCCACGCGGCAGCCACGGTGCTTCCCGAGCACGCCGCACGCGCCCGGGCGGTGGCTGACGGCGTCGAGGCTCTCATGAGGACCTCGGACCCGGGGCCGGTGGTCCCGGTCCACGGGGACTTCTACGAGGCGAACGTGCTGATGGAGGGCGAGGCCGTGGCCAGCCTGCTGGACGTGGACTCGCTGGGGCCTGGGCGGCGTGTGGACGACCTGGCCTGCCTGCTCGGGCACGTCAGCGTGCTTGACCACCTGGCGCCCGCCTCCTACCCGCGTCTGCGTCCGGTGCTGGAGACCTGGACGGCCCTGGCACAGGCCCAGTGCGATCCGGTGGCGCTGCGGGCGCGCTGTGCCGGTGTGGTGCTCTCACTCGTGGCTGGCGCTCGTCGCGAGGACGGAGGGCCGTGGAGGCCCGACGCTGAGGGACGTCTGGCTCGTGCCGAGACCTGGCTCGCCCAGGCTCGCGAGATCCAGGCACGTCGAGGCGCGCACTAGGGCCCTTGAGCGGGAAGGGGCTCACCGTCGACGACGGACGGTGATCCCCTTCCCGCTCAAGGGACGTGCTGCGGCTACTCAGCCTCAGCCAGCAGCGAGGCGAGGCGGCCGATACCCTCGCGGATCGCGTCGTCGCTCGTCGCGTAGGACAGGCGCAGGAACCCGGAGCGTCCGAAGGCCTCACCGGGGACCACGGCGACGTCGACCTCCTCGAGGATCGTGCCGGCCAGGGTGATCGAGGAGTCGATGACCGTGCCGCGCAGGCTCTTGCCGATCAGGCCCTCGATGCTCGGGTAGGCGTAGAAGGCGCCCTGAGGGTGGGGAACGGTCAGGCCCTCGATGCCGCTGAGCATGTCCACCATGAGCCGGCGCCGGCGGTCGAAGGCCTCACGCATCTTCTCCACGGCAGCGAGGTCACCGGCCACGGCCGCCAGGGCAGCGCGCTGGGAGACGTTGGCGACGTTGGAGGACAGGTGGGACTGGAGGTTGGTGGCAGCCTTGACGACGTCGCTCGGGCCGATGAGCCATCCCACGCGCCACCCGGTCATGGCGTAGGTCTTGGCGACACCGTTGAGCACCACGGTCTGCTCAGCCAGCTCCGGGACGAGCCGGACGATGTGCGCAGCCTGCGCGCCGTCGTAGAGGAGGTGCTCGTAGATCTCGTCGGTGACGACCCAGATCCCGTGCTCCAGGGCCCACTGGCCGATGGCGGTGAGCTCCTCGGGGGTGTAGACCGCGCCGGTCGGGTTGGAGGGCGAGCACACCAGAAGGACCTTGGTGCGCTCGGTGCGTACCGCCTCCAGCTGCTCGACGCTCACCTTGTACCCCTGCTCCGCGCCGGCGAAGACCTCGACCGGGACGCCGCCGGCTAGGCGCACGCACTCGGGGTAGGTCACCCAGTAGGGAGCGGGGAGGATGACCTCGTCACCCGGGTCCACCAGTGCGGCGAAGGCCTCGTAGACGGCCTGCTTGCCGCCGTTGGTGACGATGACGTCGTCCGGGCTCACCTCGTAGCCGGAGTCGCGCAGCGTCTTGGCCGCGATCGCCTCGCGCAGTGCCGGAAGCCCCTTGGCGGGGGAGTACTTGTGGTTGAGCGGGTCCTTGGCCGCGGCGACGGCGGCCTCGACGATGTAGTCCGGGGTCGGGAAGTCGGGCTCGCCGGCACCGAAGCCGATGACGGGACGACCAGCGGCCTTGAGGGCCTTGGCCTTGGCGTCGACGGCGAGCGTGGCTGAGGGGGCAATGGCAGCGAGACGGGCGGAGACACGTGCCCGAGGTGCAGTACTCACGGGTCCATGGTCCCACAGTCAACGACTGAGTGCGTCCTTGTGCGTATGTTGGCGTGAGTGTTTTCTGAGCCAGCTTGTCAGCAGTACGAACAGCACGCTGGAGACCACCAGCCAGGCCAGGTGTCGTGGGCGAGTGTTCAATGCCGTTGCCTGGTCTATGAGGCCCACACGCACTCCACCGCAGCCCGGGCCAGGGCGATGGCCAGCCCGCCAGGGCTGAACTTGACGGCTCCCTTCAGGACGACCTTCCCCGCATGCTTGGCGATCTTGGGCCACAGGTAGTCGGCGACCTTCTTCCATGACTCGCTCCAGATCCAGTCGGCGATCTGCCGGTAGCTGATATCGAAGAGGCTGTCGACCCCGATTGCGCCGAGAACGACGCACCTGGCATAGCCTGCGGCATCGCGCGAGGTGTCACGGACTTGATGCCCGTCACGGACGTTGAGGGCTTCGCACAGCGCGTTGATACTGTCTTCCTCGCCAGGGAGGAACTGGCTGGCAGCGCGCTGGTTGACGCTCCAGGCGCCGTCGGAGTCCTGGGTAAGTACGACAGAGAACAGAGTGCTGAAAGCCGTCTGGAGCTCTTGCTTGAAGGTGTCCTCGTCGTTGAGGAAGTCGGTGGGGGCATCTGTGGGCTCGGCTGAGGCGGCAGGTACTACCGCGGTGAGGGACGCGGTGCAGGAAAGCCCTGCAAGGGTGAGCAGTGCACGGCGTGAAGGGCGGAGGGCCGGCATTGTGGGGTTCCTGGGCTAGCAGGTTGGTTGACTGACATGCACTATGAGGCGCATCACAGGGTTAGGTGTAGTGATCGCAATGGGTCTGAGACGGCTCCGCCCCGCCCGGGTGTCATGGGGTGCGACGGCGTAGGGTGGTCCTGGTTGATCCTGTCCTGGCTGTGATCCGGACCTATCTAGATGCCAGTACGTGGTGTAGCCCACCCGCTGCTGATTTCCCCAGACGTATAGTGTGTGGCATGATCAGTTCCCGCTGAAGGGCAGTGGCGCAATTGGTAGCGCACCGGTCTCCAAAACCGGCGGTTGTGGGTTCGAGTCCCGCCTGCCCTGCTGAGAACGGCGGATCTGTCGGGAGATCCCGTCGGTTCCGCCCTCTCGCCCGTCTGGGCGCTGAACGAACCGACGACCCGAGGATCCTGAGCATGAGTGAAGGCGCGACTGTCGCCAAGGGCGCACAGCCGAAGAAGATCAAGGCAGGCCCCTTCGGCCGCCTGGCGCTCTTCTTCCGCCAGGTCATCGACGAGCTCCGCAAGGTCGTGTGGCCGACCCGCAACGAGCTGTGGACCTACTTCCTCGTGGTGGTGGTCTTCATCGTGGCGATCATGGCCTACACCGGGGTCCTCGACCTCGTCTTCGACCGCATCGTCATGTGGGTCTTCGCCTGACCTGCGGACGCAGGTATCACGCGATAGCACGCCTTAGAACGCACAGGAAAGCAGGTAATCGTGTCAGAGGAGAATCTCCCCGAGGGGACCGTGGCGGACTCTGCCGACCAGGTGGACCAGGAGGCTTCGGCCGACGACGTCGAGGCTGCCGAGCCGGCTGAGGCGGCGCCCGAGCCGGTGGCTGAGGTCGACCCGGTCGAGGAGTTCCGCAAGCAGATGTCCTCGCTGCCTGGCGAGTGGTACGTCCTGCACACCTACTCCGGCTACGAGCGCCGCGTCGCTGCGGACATCATGGCCCGCGCCGAGAACTTTGAGCTGGAGGACTACGTCTTCGACGCCGTCGTCCCGATGGAGACGGTGATCGAGGTCAAGAACGCGGGGAAGAAGAAGGAAGTCTCCCGCGTGCGCATCCCCGGCTACGTCTTTGTCCGCATGGACCTGGACGACCCGGAGACCTCGGACCGCGTGTGGCGCACCATCAAGGACACCCCGGCTGTCACCGGCTTCGTGGGCGACCGGTACAACCCGGTCCCGCTGACCGTCGACGAGGCCGTCTCCCAGCTCGGCCCCACGCCTGAGGAGGTTGCTGCCAAGCAGGCTGCTGCCGCCAACGCTGCTCCTGAGGAGGGTGGTCGTACGCAGGTGGTCGAGGGCGGCCAGGTCTACGAGGTGGCCTTCGAGGTCGGCGAGTCCGTCATCGTCACTGACGGCCCCTTCGAGTCCCTGCCCGCCACGATCTCGGAGATCCACCCCGAGACCCAGAAGCTGCAGGTGCTGATCTCCCTCTTCGGCCGCGACACCCCGGCCGAGCTCTCCTTCACCCAGGTCGCCAAGATCTGACCGTTGGGCCCGTCCCTGGCGGGGCGGGCTGCACGTTGTCGAGCGGGCCGTCGGAACCACGTGGTTCCGACGGCCCGCCGCGTTACTAGTGGCCGGGTCTGAAGTCGGGCCTGAGAGGGATACGGGTAGCGTTCCTCACACGGATATGCCTGTGATTCCAGGCACCGAGCTCGCTACAGCAGCCTTGGCGGGTCTAGCATTGTCGTTCGTGCGTGTGCCTGCGTGGCGGGCCTCGCGCCGTCGCACGGCAGGCGTGCGACGTTCCGGACAAGAAGGACCCAACACATGGCTCCCAAGAAGAAGGTCGCTGGGCTGATCAAGCTCCAGATCCAGGCCGGCCAGGCCAACCCCGCCCCGCCGATCGGCCCCGCGCTCGGTCAGCACGGCGTCAACATCATGGAGTTCTGCAAGGCCTACAACGCCGCGACCGAGTCGCAGCGCGGCAACGTCATCCCGGTGGAGATCACGGTCTACGAGGACCGCTCCTTCACCTTCGTGACCAAGACGCCGCCGGCCGCTGAGCTCATCAAGAAGGCCGCCGGTGTGGCCAAGGGCTCCTCGACCCCCCACACCGCCAAGGTCGGCAACCTCACCGCCGCCCAGGTCAAGGAGATCGCCGAGATGAAGATGGCGGACCTCAACGCCAACGACGTCGAGGCTGCCTCCAAGATCATCGCCGGCACCGCCCGTTCCATGGGCATCACGGTCGACGCCTGAGCGTCGCCACATCCCAACTGACCACCGTGGAAGGGCCTTGCGCGGCCCGTTCACCACGACTGCAAGGAGAAGCAGATGACTAAGCGCTCCAAGGCCTACCGCGCCGCCGCTGAGAAGATCCAGTCCGGGATCCTCTACACCCCGGCCGAGGCCGTCAAGCTCGCCAAGGCGACCGCCGTGACGAAGTTCGACTCCACCGTGGACGTCGTCTTCCGACTCGGTGTCGACCCCCGCAAGGCCGACCAGATGGTGCGAGGCACCGTGTCCCTGCCGCACGGTACCGGCAAGACCGCCCGAGTGATCGTCTTCGCTCAGGGCGACCGCGCCCAGCAGGCTCTTGACGCCGGGGCCGACGAGGTCGGCGGCGACGAGCTCATCGAGAAGGTCGCCGGCGGCTGGACGGACTTCGACGCCGCCGTCGCCACCCCCGATCTCATGGGCAAGGTCGGCCGCCTGGGCCGTGTCCTGGGTCCCCGTGGCCTCATGCCCAACCCCAAGACCGGCACCGTGACGATGGACGTGGCCAAGGCCGTGTCCGACATCAAGGGCGGTCGTATCGAGTTCCGCGTCGACCGCGCCGCGAACCTCAACTTCATCATCGGCAAGTCCTCCTTCACCGAGGAGCAGCTGGTGGACAACTTCCGCGCCGCCCTGGACGAGATCCTGCGTCTCAAGCCGGCCACCTCCAAGGGCCGCTACATCCTCAAGGCCACGATGACCACGACCATGGGCCCGGGCATCCCGCTCGACGTCACCAAGTGATCATGGCGGGAGGCCTCGCCTGGGCATAGGCCTCCTGGAGACGACGGCGCCGCTCGCCTTCCGCGCGGAAGGCGAGCGGCGCCGTCGTCGAACGCCTGGGGCAGATGACGGACCTCCTGACGGTCCTGGTCGGCGGGACCCGTCTGCTGACGGCCGACTACCAGTCAAGCTCAGGGGCGCGCAGGCCGCTGACGGCCCTCAATCTGCCCGCGGTCAAGGCCGGCGTGCCCGCGACGGTCCCGGTGATCTGGCCTGACACGGGACAGGACGTCGTCGTCATCGACCTGCCAGGAGACTCCACCGGGCACAGCGTCGCCACGCCGGTGCTTCGTCCGACTGACGTCCCCGTCGCGTCCTGAAGGAGCGGGACCGGGACGGGAGCCTCACAGTGCCAGGCACCACGAGACCGTGAAGGCGCCAAGGAGGTACGGGCCCAGCGGAACCGGGGTGCGTCGGTCCGCACGGCCCAGGGCGATGCGCAAGCCGGCAGCGATACCTGCTGCCCCGAGCCCCAGGCACAGGGCGTAAACCTGGCCGGTGGTGGTGAAAGGAGCCAGGGTGAAGGTCAGGACGGCGACCAGCTTGACGTCGCCGGCTCCGATCTGGCGACTGAGCCGGGCTGACAGGGCCAAGGAGGCCGTGAGGCCGGCGGCCACGAGCAGCGGGGCCAGGACAGGCCAGTAGCTGGATGCCTCGGCACGGTAGCCCGTGTACGCCACCTGGCACTCCTGGTGGTCCCACGCCCAGGAGCACGGATCGGCGATCTCGCTGGCCATCACGGCGGCGCGCAGCAGGTGGACCAAAACCAGCGGGACCGCGGCCAGGCCCAGAAGAAGGTTGGGAAGCCGCATGCACAGGGCGTCGCAGAGGCACGCGAGCGTCACGAGCACAGCGACCGGGCTGGCCAGGGTCGCGAGGACCAGACGTGTGCCCGCACCGGAGGAGTCGTCGAGAACCTCCCACAGCGCCAGCACGGTGAGGACGACGGCGTGGAGAAGGACGCAGCAGGCGGTGGTACGGCAGCGAAGCCGGGCAGGCGAGGCCGCGGCCTCCGGACGCTGCCTCGCCACGTAGCGGGCGACGGTGCGTGAGCCGAGCCAGGCCACCGCGGTGGTCAGTGCAAGGCTGAGGCAGGTGGGAAGCAGTATGTCCACCACATGATCGTGTCAGCCGTCACCGTCGTCGTCCACAGCGTGACCGATCGCACCGGACTTCCACAGCCTCCGGCCTTGCGGATCAGGGGAGGAGAGCCGGTAGTCTGGCACCTGCCAAAGACCGCAGGTCTCCCGCCTCGGCGGGACCAAGTCCACCAGCTCCTCGGAGCGATGGAGCCAGCGCAGGTGAGAACGTGACTCCTCCACGGTTGTGGAGCGTGAGCCTCGTGCCTTGCCGGCGCGAGGCTTTTTTCGTGCCGGAGCCTGGATGCCTGCGGCAGACCACGGAAGGAGGGCCCATGGCAAGGCCTGACAAGGAAGCGGCTGTTGCCGAGCTCGCGGGCAAGTTCCGCGACTCCGGTGCGGTGCTGCTGACTGAGTACCGCGGACTGACCGTCGCCGAGCTCAAGGAGCTGCGTCGTTCACTCGCTGGTAACGCCGAGTACGCCGTGGTGAAGAACACGCTTGCTGCCATCGCCGCCCGCCAGGTCGGCCTGGAGGCCATCGCTGACGACCTCAAGGGCCCCACGGCCCTGACCTTCGTCTCCGGCGAGCCGGTTGAGGCTGCCAAGGCGCTGCGTGACTTCGCCAAGGACAACGCCAAGCTCGTCGTCAAGGGCGGTGTCATGGACGGCAACGTCCTGGACGCCTCCGAGGTTGACAAGCTGGCTTCGCTCGAGTCCCGCGAGGTTCTGCTCGCCAAGGCTGCGGGTGCCATGAAGGCGTCCCTGTCCAAGGCTGCGTACCTCTTCGTCGCGCCCGCCTCCAAGGCGGTCCGCACTGTCGACGCCCTGCGCGACAAGCAGGAGACCGCGGCCTGAGCCGCGTGCCTCGTTCAACACCACTTTCATCCCTGTGCTGAAGACAGTGCAGGACCCTTTTCCAGGAAGGAACGCCCATCATGGCGAAGCTGACCACTGACGAGCTCATCGAGGCCTTCAAGGAGCTCACCCTCATCGAGCTGTCCGAGTTCGTCAAGGCCTTCGAGGAGACCTTCGACGTCACCGCTGCTGCCCCGGCCGCTGTCGCGGTTGCCGGCGCCCCCGCCGCTGGCGGCGAGGCTGCCGCTGCCGAGGAGAAGGACGAGTTCGACGTCATCCTCGAGTCCGCTGGCGACAAGAAGATCCAGGTCATCAAGGAGGTGCGCGCCCTGACCTCCCTCGGCCTGAAGGAGGCCAAGGAGCTCGTCGACGGCGCTCCCAAGCCCGTCCTCGAGGGCGCCAACAAGGAGGCCGCCGAGAAGGCCAAGGAGGCCCTCGAGGGCGCCGGCGCCACCGTCACCCTCAAGTGAGTCTCGCCCCGTCCGCCGTCGCCGCCTGACGCGGCTCGCGCGGGCTCGGGGAGCTACTGCATCGCTGGCCCTGACCACCACTGGTGGTCAGGGCCAGCTGTTGTCTCCAACGAGGACGGAGCGCTGTCGTCAGGAGGGGTGGACGGACGTCGAGGCGCGCGGAACAGCTCCGGGAGGACATCGGCGTGCTCGCCGCCCCACCAGTCCTCCGGTGGCGGCGTACTTCGGAGCCTTGGCGGCGTGTGTCCGCGTAGTGAAGACGTGTATGCGTTGTGACGGCGTGCGTGAGGACGTTGGTACGCACGCCGCCATAACAGGGCCACGCCGCCAGCGCACGTGTGCACGCCCTCAAGGCAGAGGCCACGCCGCCGAGGTGTCTGGCCACGCCGCCACGAGGACTGGGCACGCCGCGAGAGCTGTGGGGACGTGCTGGGGCGTGTTCGCAGCCTCCTGACGGTCGGCGTGCACGCAGATAACCCATTTCATGACAGCTCGTAGGGCGCCGGCGACGAGCGGGAGGGTAGTATGCGCGGGTGTGGCGCGAATCGCAAGGGTCGGTACCGTGCAGGCGTAGATGTCAATGCTAGGGGCGTGTACGCTAGCGCTTTGCGTGCATTGTGTGTAGTGGCGCTCGTGGCACCGTCGGACGGACGGCTCCCTTCACGGGAACCCTCTGTGTCCCAGGGTCGTCGGAGCACCCGCCGTGCGCAGTGTACGCAGAGTGATCCCCGAGATGAGGGAAGGATCCCCTTTGGCTGCCTCGCGCACCTCTGCACCAACTGCCGCTGACATTGCCGCGCGCACCGCGTCGCGTCGCATCAACTTCGCGAAGATCGCTGAGCCTATGCAGGCTCCGAGCCTTCTCGCCCTGCAGACCGAGAGCTTTGACTGGCTCGTCGGCAACGAGAAGTGGCGTGCCCGCGTGGACGCTGCGAACTCGGCCCGGCCCGGCTCGCTGCCCGAGACCTCCGGTCTGGAAGAGATCTTCGAGGAGATCTCCCCGATCGAGGACTTCGGCGAGACCATGGCGCTGTCCTTCCACGACCACCGCTTCGAGGAGCCGAAGTACACGGCCGAGGAGTGCCAGGAGAAGGACCTGACCTACTCCGCGCCGCTGTACGTCGTGGCGGACTTCGAGAACTTCCAGACCGGTGAGATCAAGTCCCAGACGGTCTTCATGGGCGACTTCCCGCTCATGACGGACAAGGGAACCTTCATCGTCAACGGCTCCGAGCGCGTCGTCGTCTCCCAGCTCGTGCGCTCCCCGGGCGTCTACTTCGAGCGCACCACCGAGAAGGCCTCGGACAAGTACGTCTACAACGTCAAGTTCATCCCCTCGCGCGGCGCGTGGCTGGAGTTTGAGATCGACAAGAACGACCACGTGGCCGTTCGCATCGACCGCAAGCGCAAGCAGGACATCACCATCTTCCTTCTCGCCCTGGGCATGGACGAGTCGGAGATCCGCGAGGAGTTCAAGGCCTACCCGGCCCTGACCTCCGCCCTGGACGAGGACCGCAAGGTCACCAACCAGGACGAGGCGCTGCTGGACATCTACAAGAAGATCCGCCCCGGTGAGCCGCCGAGCGTCGAGGCCGGCCGCACCCTGCTGGAGAACTTCTACTTCAACGCCAAGCGTTACGACCTGGCCAAGGTCGGTCGCTACAAGATCAACAAGAAGCTGGGCCTGGCCGCGGACCTGGCGGACTCGGTGCTGCGCATCGAGGACATCGTCGCCGCGATCAAGTACCTGCTGGCGCTGCACGCCGGTGCCGAGAGCGTCGAGGGCGTCAAGGACGGCGAGATCGTCGATATCGCCGTCGAGTTCGACGACATCGACCACCTCGGTAACCGTCGTATCCGCGCCGTCGGCGAGCTCATCCAGTCTCAGGTGCGCACTGGTATGAGCCGTATGGAGCGTCAGGTGCGTGAGCGCATGACGACCCAGGACGTCGAGGCGATCACCCCGAACACCCTCATCAACATCCGACCCGTGACCGCGGCGATCAAGGAGTTCTTCGGGACCTCCCAGCTCTCGCAGTTCATGGACCAGAACAACCCCCTGGCCGGCCTGACGCACAAGCGTCGTCTGTCCGCGCTGGGCCCGGGCGGTCTGTCGCGTGAGCGCGCCTCCATGGAGGTGCGCGACGTCCACACCTCGCACTACGGCCGTATGTGCCCGATCGAGTCCCCTGAGGGCCCGAACATCGGTCTGATCGGCTCGCTGGCGACCTTCGCCCGCATCAACCCCTTCGGCTTCGTCGAGACCCCCTACCGCGTGGTCAAGGACGGCCAGGTCACCGACGAGACCCACTACCTCACGGCTGACGACGAGGACCGCCACGTCATCGCCCAGGCCAACGTGGAGCTGACCGAGGACGGTCACTTCGCCGAGTCCCACGTGCTGTGCCGCGTCACCGGCGGCGAGCCCGCGCTGGTCCCGGCCGGTGACGTCGACCTCATGGACGTCTCCCCGCGCCAGATGGTGTCGGTGGGCACCTCCCTCATTCCGTTCCTGGAGCACGACGACGCCAACCGCGCCCTCATGGGTGCCAACATGCAGCGCCAGGCCGTGCCGCTCATCCGTCCCGGCGCCCCGCTGGTGGGTACCGGCATGGAGCGCCGCACAGCCGTCGACGCCGGCGACGTCCTCGTGGCCTCCAAGCCCGGTGTCGTCACGGAGGTCTGCGCGGACTTCGTGCGCGTGGCCAACGACGACGGCTCCGAGACCGTCTACAAGGCCGCCAAGTTCCGTCGCTCCAACCAGGGCAACTGCTACAACCAGCGCGTCGTGGCCACTGAGGGTGAGCACGTTGAGGCTGGCTCGGTCCTGGCCGACGGACCTGCGACCGAGGGCGGGGACCTGGCCCTGGGCCAGAACCTCCTGGTCGCCTTCATGACCTGGGAGGGTCTGAACTACGAGGACGCGATCATCGTGTCCCAGCGCGTGGTCTCCGAGGACCTGCTGACCTCGATCCACATTGAGGAGCACGAGGTCGACGCCCGTGACACCAAGCTCGGCGCGGAGGAGATCACCCGCGACATCCCCAACGTCAGCGAGGAGACGCTGGCCAACCTTGACGAGCGCGGCATCATCCGCATCGGTGCTGAGGTGCGCAGCGGTGACATCCTGGTCGGTAAGGTCACCCCGAAGGGCGAGACCGAGCTGACCAGCGAGGAGCGCCTGCTGCGTGCGATCTTCGGTGAGAAGGCCCGCGAGGTGCGTGACACCTCGCTGCGCGTGCCCCACGGTGAGTACGGCATCGTCACCGGTGTGCGCGAGTTCGACGCCTCCAACGAGGACGCTGAGCTGCCTGCCGGCGTCAACCACATGGTCCGTGTCTACATCGCCCAGCGCCGCAAGATCACCGTCGGTGACAAGCTCTCCGGCCGCCACGGGAACAAGGGTGTCATCTCCAAGATCAACCCGGTCGAGGACATGCCCTTCCTGGCGGACGGCACCCCGGTCGACGTCATCCTCAACCCGCTGGGCGTGCCCAGCCGTATGAACGTCGGCCAGGTCCTGGAGCTGCACCTGGGCTGGGTCGCCTCCCGCGGGTGGGACGCCACGGCGGCCCGTGAGGCCGGCGAGGAGTGGGCCGTGCGTCTGCCCGCCAACGGTGTCAAGGCTGAGCCCCGTACGCCTGTGGCCACCCCCGTCTTCGACGGTGTGCGTGACGACGAGCTCATGGGCCTGCTCTCCTCGACGCTGCCCAACCGCGACGGCATGCAGCTCATCGCGCCCAACGGCAAGGCCCGTCTGTTCGACGGCCGCTCTGGTGAGCCCTTCCCGTACCCGATCTCGGTCGGCTACATGTACATCCTCAAGCTCCACCACCTTGTGGACGACAAGATCCACGCCCGCTCCACCGGTCCGTACTCCATGATCACCCAGCAGCCGCTGGGTGGTAAGGCGCAGTTCGGTGGTCAGCGCTTCGGTGAGATGGAGGTGTGGGCGATGGAGGCCTACGGCGCCGCCCACGCCCTCCAGGAGCTGCTCACCGTCAAGTCCGACGACGTCAACGGTCGAGTCAAGGTCTACGAGGCCATCGTCAAGGGCGAGGACATCCCCGAGCCCGGCATCCCCGAGTCCTTCAAGGTGCTCATGAAGGAGATGCAGTCGCTGTGCCTGAACGTCGAGGCGCTCGACGCCGAGGGCAACGTCATCGGCCTGGACGACACCGACGAGGACGGCCGCCGTGCCTCCGACGAGCTCGGTTTCGACCTGGGCCGCCGCCCCGGTGGCGCCATGGCCTCCACGGTCGACGAGATCTGACCACCACGGGCCCCGGTCGAGGGGCGGCCTGAGCGGCCGCCCCTCCCGGGCCCCACAGGGTGGCGAGCGTCCTGGAACAACGCTCGCCAGCCCCACCAGACAATCGATGAGCTGACACATCGGAAGTAGGAACTGTGCTCGACGCCAACGTCTTCGATCGCATCCAGCTCGGCCTTGCCACCTCCGAGGACATCAAGTCCTGGTCCCACGGTGAGGTCAAGAAGCCCGAGACCATCAACTACCGCACCCTCAAGCCGGAGAAGGACGGACTCTTCTGCGAGAAGATCTTCGGCCCCACCCGCGACTGGGAGTGCGCCTGCGGCAAGTACAAGCGCGTGCGCTACAAGGGCATCGTCTGCGAGCGCTGCGGTGTGGAGGTCACCCGCTCCAAGGTGCGCCGTGAGCGCATGGCTCACATCAAGCTCGCCGCGCCGGTGACCCACATCTGGTACTTCAAGGGCGTTCCCTCGCGCCTGGGCTACCTGCTCAACCTCGCGCCCAAGGACCTGGAGAAGGTCATCTACTTCGCCGCCTACATGGTGACCGAGGTGGACGAGGAGGGCCGTCACGACGACCTTCCCTCGCTGCGTAACGAGCTCGAGGTCAAGAAGAAGCACGTTGAGGAGGCCGGTCAGGCCGACGTCGAGGCGCGCCAGAAGCGCCTGGAGGAGGACCTCGCCCAGCTTGAGGCCGAGGGCGCCGACCAGGCCCAGCGCGACAAGCTGCGCAAGACCGCCGAGCGTGAGATGGGTGCGCTGCGCCGCAAGAACCAGCGCACGCTGGAGCACATGGACAAGGTCTGGGACCGCTTCGTCTCTCTCAAGGTCGGTGACCTGGAGGGTGACGAGGTCCTGTACCGCGACATGGTGGCCGACTACGGCATCTACTTCAAGGGTGCCATGGGCGCCGAGGCCGTCCAGGCCCGCCTGCGCACCTTCGACCTGGAGGGTGAGGCCGAGGCCCTGGCCGAGGTCGTGGCCAACGGTACCGGGCAGCGCAAGACCCGCGCGATCAAGCGCCTGAAGGTCATCAACGCCTTCCGCGTCACCGGCACGGCCCCCGAGGCCATGGTGCTCGACTCGATCCCGGTCATCCCGCCGGACCTGCGCCCGATGGTCCAGCTTGACGGTGGTCGTTTCGCCACCTCCGACCTCAACGACCTCTACCGTCGCGTCATCAACCGCAACAACCGTCTCAAGCGGCTGATGGACCTGGGTGCTCCCACGATCATCGTCAACAACGAGAAGCGCATGCTTCAGGACGCCGTGGACGCCCTGTTCGACAACGGCCGACGCGGCCGTCCGGTCACCGGTGTGGGTAACCGCCCGTTGAAGTCCCTGTCCGACATGCTCAAGGGCAAGCAGGGTCGTTTCCGCCAGAACCTCCTGGGCAAGCGCGTGGACTACTCCGGCCGTAGCGTCATCGTCGTCGGCCCCCAGCTCAAGCTCCACCAGTGCGGTCTGCCCAGCCAGATGGCGCTGGAGCTGTTCAAGCCCTTCGTCATGAAGCGTCTGGTCGAGCTCAAGGAGGCCCAGAACGTCAAGGCCGCCAAGCGGATGGTCGAGCGGGCCAACCCGAAGGTGTGGGACGTGCTGGCCGAGGTCATCCGCGAGCACCCCGTGCTGCTCAACCGCGCCCCTACGCTGCACCGTCTGGGCATCCAGGCCTTTGAGCCGCAGCTGATCGAGGGCAAGGCCATCCAGCTGCACCCGCTGGTGTGCGGCGCCTTCAACGCCGACTTCGACGGCGACCAGATGGCTGTCCACCTGCCGCTGGGTGCCGAGGCGCAGGCTGAGGCTCGCATCCTCATGCTGTCGTCCAACAACATCCTCAAGCCCTCCGACGGCCGCCCCGTGACCATGCCCTCTCAGGACATGATCATCGGCACCTACTACCTCACCCAGACCCCTGACCCCACGGTCGAGGTCGAGGTGGACGCCGAGGGCAACCCGGTCGTGCCGTCCTTCTCCTCCTTCGCCGAGGCGCTCATGGCGCACGACTTCGGCAAGCTGGACATGAACGCCGTCTGCGACATCCGCTTCGAGGAGGGCATCACGCCCCCCACCGGCTGGCAGGCCCCTGAAGGGTGGACCGAGGGCGAGCCCGTGACCCTGCGTACCTCGCTGGGGCGCGCGGTGTTCAACACGGCGCTGCCCGAGACCTTCCCTTACGTCAATGACGTGGTGGACAAGAAGAAGCTGGGCAACATCGTCAACCGCCTGGCCGAGTCCTACCCGCGCGTGGACGTGGCCGCCTCCCTGGACGAGCTGAAGTCCAACGGCTTCTACTGGTCGACCTGGTCCGGCATCACCGTCGCCTTCGCCGACGTCGTCTCCCCGGCCTCCAAGCCGGAGATCCTGGCACGCTACGAGGCCGAGGCAGCCGAGATCGAGGACCAGTTCGAGATGGGTGCGCTCACCGAGGAGGACCGCTACCAGTCGCTGATCGACATCTGGACCAAGGCGACCGCCGAGGTGGCCGAGGCCATGCGTGAGAACTTCCCTGAGCGCAACACCGTCTACCAGATGGTGGTCTCCGGTGCCCGTGGAAACTGGGACCAGATCCGTCAGCTCGCCGGTATGCGAGGCCTGGTGGCGGACCCGAAGCAGCGGCTCATCGACCGTCCGATCAAGTCCAACTACCGTGAGGGCCTGAGCGTCCTGGAGTACTTCATCGCCACCCACGGCGCCCGTAAGGGCCTGGCGGACACGGCGCTGCGTACCGCGGACTCCGGCTACCTGACGCGTCGTCTGGTGGACGTGTCCCAGGACGTCATTGTGCGTGAGGATGACTGTGGCACCCGCAAGGGCCTGGCCAAGCGCATCTTCACCTGGAAGGACGTTGACGGCGAGCGCGTCAAGGAGCCCAGCGAGATCCTGGCGACCACCGTGTACGGCACCACGCTGGCACGTGACGTCGTCACTGAGACCGGCGACGTCGTCGTCGCCGCTGGCACGGACCTGGGCGAGGCTGAGGTCGCGGCTGCCATCGAGGCCGGTGCCGAGGAGATCACCGTCCGCTCCGTGCTGACCTGTGACTCCGCCGTCGGCACCTGCGCGGCCTGCTACGGCCGCTCGCTGGCCACCGGCAAGCGCGTGGACATTGGTGAGGCTGTGGGCATCATCGCCGCCCAGTCCATCGGTGAGCCCGGTACCCAGCTGACGATGCGTACCTTCCACACCGGTGGTGCGGCTGGTGCCGCGGACATCACGCAGGGTCTGCCTCGTGTCCAGGAGCTCTTCGAGGCTCGTACCCCCAAGGGCGAGGCCGCTGTGGCCGAGGCTGCCGGCACGCTCAAGATCGAGGACGACGCCGAGGGCAAGCGCCTGGTCATCACGCGTGACGACGGCGAGGAGGACCTCGTGGTCCCGGTCTCGCGCCGCCAGCGCCTGCTGGTGGCCGACGGTGACCACGTCGAGCCCGGCCAGGCCCTGACAGAAGGGCCGGTGGACCCGAAGAAGGTCCTGCGCCTGCGTAGCGTCGGCGCTACCCAGCGCCACCTGGTGGAGGAGGTCCAGGAGGTCTACCGCTCCCAGGGCGTGGACATCCACTCCAAGCACATTGAGGTCATCGTGCGCCAGATGCTGCGCCGCGTGACGGTGCTGGAGTCCGGCGACACGAGCCTGCTCCAGGGTGACCTGGTTGACGTCATGCACTTCCGCGCGGAGAACCGCCGGGTCATGGCTGAGGGTGGCAAGACCGCCTCGGGCCGTACCGAGCTGATGGGGATCACCAAGGCCTCGCTGGCCACGGACTCCTGGCTCTCGGCGGCCTCCTTCCAGGAGACCACGCGCGTGCTGACCGAGGCCGCGATGAACGGCAAGTCGGACCCGCTGCTGGGCCTGAAGGAGAACGTCATCCTCGGTAAGCTCATCCCGGCTGGAACGGGCCTGGCCCGTTACTCCGACATTGAGGTCGAGCCCACCGAGGAGGTCAAGCAGGAAGTCTTCTCCCGCGCTGGCTTCGGTGACATGTTTGGGACCGGCGAGTCGGTCGCGCTGGACGACTTCTCCTTCGGCGCTGACTTCCGCGCGGACTTCTCCGACGACTTCCGAACCGGTTTCTCCTCGGAGGACTACCAGTTCTGATTCCGACGGCGCAGGCGGGGCCGAGTCGGTGACCCGCCTGCACCGCAGGGCCTGAGACAGCGAGCAGGTACCGCGGCCTCCACTGACAGGGCACGTAAGGTGTCCATCAGTGGGTGCCGCGGTACCTGCTTGTCTGGACGTGGGTGGATGCGTGGGATGTCGGTGCGCGTGTGTTGCTTGAGGGCGGGAGACAGGGCCGGGTGTGTCGCGAGCGGGCTCGCCGTCGGCTGGCTCCTGTCACGATCGGCAACGATTTTTTCTGTCCGGGGGACGGCGCCGTTGTCCTTGCCGGGAGTCGTTGGAACGACGCCGTTTCTCGGCAGCGTCATGACGCGTGAGGAACGCTGCGGAAAAGTTGGTGTCAATCGTGACAGCCGCGTGCCGCGCTCCGGCGCGGGCTGCGACCAGCTAGTTCCTCGCTCGTGGGTGATGTCGCAGAGAAGACAGGGGTGCCAGTTGTGAATGAAATCCGTTCTCAATAGAATGTCCCTGCCCGTCACGTCCGGTCGTTCCCATCAGGTGTGAGCCTCCGTCGGGGTGGGCGATGCTGTATCTGCCACCCCAAGGACGCCCATGACGCTCACTCGATCCCGTCTTGCGGGTGCACTGTCTGCCTGTCTGACGGTGCTACTCGCCGCCACGATGTTCCTCATGCCTGCGCTTGCGCAGGCCGCCGATGGCAGGGTGGTGCTGTCCACCGGCCACACGGACGCATTTCATGTTCTGACCGACTCAGGACAGCCCGTTGTCCGGGTCGTTAACGGAATCCGGAACACCCAGTACGTCCCCGACGAGACTGAGCTCGTCATCAGCTCAAGCACGTACGGGGACGACTACACCTTCACCAAGCTGGGAGAGGCGACCCGTCAGGGGTATTTCACCGGCAGTGAGAATGCCTCACACTACTTCGAGCCCGGATGGTCAGCCCCTGGGTTCCGGGAGAACGGTTTTACCTCCACACGTATTGACTTCTCATCCGTGGAAGGTCCGGGACGCGTCGCACTGTTCGCCAACGATCCCCTCTCCGAGGATGGTTCGGCGGTTGTCCCGTGCCTGGCTGACAACCGCTACTTCGTTGAGTCTGGCACCACGCTGCCGATCCTGGGGCACACCCACGCCCACTGGTTCTTCACCCACGCGGGCCTGTACACGATGACCGGACAGGCTGTGGTCACCGCAAGCGATGGTCAAGAACTGCGCTCACAGCCTTTCACCGTGCGTTTCCGTGTTGAGCAGGCTGGGCAGGATACCCGCCCGGCCCCTGAGCCGAGCGATGCTCCGTCTGAGGCTCCGGCCCCTGCGCCGACTGCTGAGCCGTCCGAGGCTCCGGCCCCTGAGCCGAGCGATGCTCCGTCTGAGGTTCCGGCCCCTGTGCCCAGTGCTGAGCCCAGTGCTGAGCCATCTGCGGCTCCGGCCCCGCAGCCTGAGGTGCCCCTCAACCAGAACCCCGTCACGGTTGACCACGGACACATTGACCTTTTCAATGTCCTGGCCCATCGGGGCACGCTGATCCTGGCAGCCAAGGACGAGTCCACGGGGAAGGCGGTGCTGCGTGATCCGGCGTGGATGACTCTTGCGGTGCGTGACAACACGCTGCGTGACATCCCCGCACGTCTCCACGACCGCCTGCCCGCACGTGGTTACTACCTGCCGGAGAACGGCTCGACGCAGCAGGAGGCGCTGTTCCCAGGCTGGGACACCACCCAGGTCCGTCCTGACTTCTCTGCCGTGGACCTGACCATCGCGTCCGTGAGCGGGCCAGGCAGAGTGTTCCTCTTCTCCTCTGACCTAGCGGGCAACATCCGTGCCTCCTTGGCTTCTGGATCCTTGACCCTGGCGGAGGGTGAGGTCATCCGCCAGGAGAGTCCTGCCCATACCCATGCGAACTGGCTCTTCGAGTCACCGGGTCGCTACACGATGACGGTGCAGGCCAGCGCAGTGTCTGCGACAACCGGAAAGACCGTCACCTCAGCTCCTGTCACCTACACCTGGATAGTGGGTGACCCGGACTCAGACGGGCAGGGAGACACGGCTACGCCCGTGCCGACGCCGTCGGCCCCTGCCCCCGCTCCGACGCCGGCCCCAGCGACGCCCACGCCGCCTGCGCCGGTCCCGCCGTCGGCTGCTCCCGGCGACCAGGGCAACCCTGGTCTGCCTCTCGACCCCGATACGGCACTGCCTGTCATGTGCACCCCCAAGGGTGTGGACACAGTCCTGAGCAAGGGGCACCTGGACCTGTTCAATGTGACGGCCAATGCCTCGGGTGGCGTGGACCTGGGAGTCAAGGAGGACGTGACCGGGACGGCAGTGACGCGTCAGCCTGAGAGTGTCCTGGTCAAGGTTGGTGCCCACGCTTACACCACGTCCCTGCCCGCCGGCTTCCCCGGACCCGACCACGGCTATCTTCTTCCTCAGACCCAGGATGCTGAGCTGGTCTGGCCTGGATGGGACACGCTCGGCATCAAGGCCGCAGGCTACGGTGCCACCACCTTCAAGGTCTCCTACAGTGGACCGAAGGACGGCACGATCACCATGGCGCAGTCCGACGCCTTCGGGGGCTTCACCTCCCGCCTGGCGGACGGGGGCTTCACCCTGCCCGCCTCGGGAGCCGAGATCGTTCAGCCCTTCCCGGCGCACTCGCATGTCAACTGGCTGTTCAGCAAGCAGGGGCGCTACACCTTGCGGGTTGTCGCCCAGGCCACGCGCGCTGACGGGACCCAGGTCTCCAGCCAGCCTCGCACCTACACCATTGATGTTGGTGACGTCAGCTGCCTAGGCCCCGAGCTGCCTCCCAGCCAGGGCGTCCCGGCCGAGTCTGGCCGCAGGGACCAGCCCAGTGTACCGGACCAGGCTGGCGACGAGGGTGGGACGGCTGGCTCACAGGACGCACGAACCTCAGCGACAACGGGTGCGTCTTCCACACAGTGCCTGTCGACCACCATCACCCGCGAGGCAACCGCAGAGGAGGCAGCGTCGCTGTCCTCCGCAGGCGGATCCAGCGCCGATGCCAACACGGCAGTGACCACACTGACGTTCAATGTTGGTCCCGGTGCTCAGGGCAATGCCACTGATGGGCACTTTGACCTTGGACCCGTCATCGAGGGCGACACTGTCAAGGCCAGGATCAAGGATGACCGTCAGCAACCCGCCACGTGGGCGGACCCCTCCTCCCTGACCTTCGCCCTGGGAGACGCGGCGTCCCTGGACGCGCCCTCGGCCTTGTCCTTCGTGGCGAAGCCGGGCTCGAAGGTGTGGATGATCCCCTCGACCCAGATCGCCGGGGTGCCCTGGCTGGGAATGAACTCCCAGCACCAGGAGATTGTCAGCCGCACCAGCGGCGGGGTGACCTTCCGGCTTGAGTCTGTGTCCGGCCCCGGCCAGGTCGCGGTCTTCAGCGCCGGCTCACTCGGGGGAGGCGTGGGGGCCCACGTCTTCAACGGTCAAGGTTCGTCCTACACCTTGCCGGCCAATACCCACGCCCACCAGAACTGGGTCTTCACTGAGCCAGGGACGTACCGTCTCACGCTGTCGATGAAGGTCACCCCGACCTCGGGGCAGCTCAACGGCTCGGGAGCACAGGACGCATCGGGGGCTGGTGCCCTCAAGCCCACTGGGGAGAAGGGGCCCAACGGCAGGCCGATGGTCGAGGAGGTCGTGGGGCGCACGCCAGATGGACAGCCCTGTGACCTGAGCCTGGCCCGCACCGGTAGCGACGCCTGGTCTGGTGCCGTCGCCTCTCTCGGTGCCGTCATGCTGGGCGGTCTGCTCATGGCCGCGCGCCGTCGTCGGCGGGCTGGAGCATGATCCCATCTCGTCCATCCCGGGCAGGACGGGTGCTGGCGGCCTTGGCCGCAGCGGCACTGGTCCTGCCCGGGGCGGGGTGCACCCACTCACGGCTCGCGGCGGTTGACCCAGCCCACGATGGTGCACTGCGTGTGGTGACCACGACGGGAATCCTGGCTGACCTGGCACGTCATGTCGCCGGTGACCGGGCGCAGGTCAGTCAGCTTGTGCCCGACGGCGCCGACCCCCACTCCTGGGAGCCGACACTACGCTCCGTGCGAGATGTCGCCTACGCAGACCTGGCCTTGTCCAATTACCTCCTCCTAGAGGAGCACGCACTCATCCGCACGCTCGACGCCAACCTCCCGGCATCGGCCACGAGCGTGTCAGTGGCTGAGGCGGCGGCGAAGAAGGGCGCCACGATCCTGCCGCTGGTTGAGGATCGCTCTCTGGACACGGTGTGGCTGGGAATGAGGGTCGTGGGCGACGGTGCCTCCTACGGCGCTGACCGAGCCTCCACCGTTGAGCTGTCAGCCACGAAGGTGGAGGGACCGGGGCAGGCCGCCTCCTACCTCACCACCTCTTTCGGAGACCCACAGATCGGCTTCGCCAGCTCCGATGGCCTAGAGGTGCCGGGACCGGAAGGTGCTGACACCACGGTCCTGCCTGCGGATGCCCACCAGCACATGAGCTGGGGCTTCACGAGGCCCGGCATCTACCGCGTCACCCTGGCTGCTGCGGTGCGCGCGCGACCAGACAGCCCCGCACAGCCAATCGCCCCGGCCACTGCTGTGTTCGCAGTAGGGGTCAGTGCCCAGGACGTGGCCACGCGTGAAGGCCGGACAGTCCTGTCCCAGGGGCACGCGGACATCACCGCCGACCTGGAGCACGGCCAGGTAGGCCTGGCGGTGGACACAGCCTCTGTGCCCCAGGGACTGTCTGGCAAGACCACACCCGTGTCCTCCACTATCGGGTCGTCCATGAGCATGGTGAACCTCGATGACGTGGTCCTCGACGTCCCGCCACGCACCCTGGCAGCGGTTCCGGGTGCCCCGGGGTTCCGTTTCCTGGGTGCTCCGGGGGAGCAGGTCTACCTCCTGCCCCAAGCGGTCCTAGGCAAGCACGTCCACGGAGACATCGATCCGCATCTGTGGCATGACGCGCATAACGCTGCCGCCTACGCGCGTGTGATCGCTGATGCCCTCAGCCAGATCGACCCTGAGGGCGCCACGCAGTATGAGACGAACGCGCATCAGTACATCCAGCAGCTTGATGAGGTTGACCACTATGTGCGCACCACGGTGGAGTCCATCCCCCCGGATCGCAGACGGCTGGTGACCACCCATGACGCCTACGGCTATCTCGCCCACGCCTACGGGCTGGAGGTCACGGGATTCCTCGCACCCAACCCGGGTGTGGAGCCGAGCGTGGCTGACCGGGTGCGTTTGTCCACCACCCTGGCGGACCTGCGCGTGCCCGCCGTCTTCCTTGAGCCCAACCTCGCGCGGACCCGCTCACCCCTGCGCACCGTGGCCCAGGAGGCAGGGGTGCAGGTGTGTGGCCTCTACGGGGACACACTCGACCAGGACGCCCCTACCTATATCGACATGATGCGCGCCAACGCCGACTCCCTGGCCCGCTGCCTGGGCGGCGAGGGGCCGCCTGCCTCCGGCGGGCACTGACAGCACCACACCCACCTACTGATCCCCTTGCTGACGGAGACCACTGTGACCTCACTTCGAGCCCTTTCCCGTACCCTGGCGTCCCTGTGCGCCGTTCTCGCCTTAGCCCCGGGGGGACCAGCGTGGGCTGATCCTGCCCAGGAGGATCCGGACCTGCGCCAGACGGTCAGCGCGCACGAGGAGATCGTTGACGGTCCGGCTGTTCTTGACGCCGGCCACGTGGATGTGGGCCCCCGCTACGTGGCCGGGACCTGGTCCGTCATGGCGCGTGACGACTCCGGCTCGCGCCCTGTGCTGCGCGATCCGGACAAGGTCGCCCTCAAAGTCACCGATGCTGCGCTCATGGATGCTCCCCAAGGCGAGCAGTACGCGTTCATGGGTGCCAAGGAAGGTGAGCGCTGGTACGTCATCCCCCAGACGCAGGACCCCCGCGTGGTGTGGCTGGGCTGGAACTCCCAGGATCCGGGTGTGGTGGATCTCGTGGACAGGGGAGTGACCATGTCCCTGGGGCCTGTCACCGGTCCAGGGCGCAGCTGGCTCTTCCTCCAGTCTGGTACGTTCGGCGAGCCGACGCTGCTGATGGACGGTCAGAAGAACACCGCCCAGGACGTGTGGGTGGATGCCAACAGCCATGTCCACGCCAACTGGGTGTTCACTGAGCCGGGTGTGTACACGGCGCAGCTGGCTTTTCGGGCCGAGACCAGGGACGGGCAGCAGCTGAGCGCGACCACGACCCTGCGCTTCGCCGTCGGGGACGCCACGAGCACCGATGAGGCCCTGGCGGCCCCGGCCCCGCACGCTCCGGCTCCGCACGCTGCCGAGACGAGCACGTCAGCCGCGTCCGACGCCCAGGACCCCACGACCCAGGACGCGGCCCCATCGCCCTTAGATGAGCGGTCACGCCCAGGCTTGTCCCCGGTGGTCCTGTGGAGCGGCCTGGCAGGCCTCGCCGCAGTGGCGGGAGTCAGTGTGCTGCTTGTTCGCCGTCGTCGGCTCGTGGCGGCCGAGCGCGCCCAGGCGCAGGCAGAGATCATCAGCCGGGAGAGCCAGGAGAACCGGGAGCAGGAGCTGTGAGTCGTGATAAGACGCGCCTGCCGCTCCAGGTTGAGGGCCTGGAAGTGAGCCTCGGCGGGCGCCGCGTCCTGACGGACATGAGCATGCAGGTACGTCCGGGGGAACTGGTGGGGCTGATCGGCCCTAACGGAGCAGGCAAGACCACCCTGCTGCGCTCCGTGCTGGGACTCGTGCCAGTGTCCGCAGGCACGATCTCCACTCGTGAGCGCACGCGGAGTATTGGCTACGTGCCCCAGCGTCACGAATTCGCGTGGGACTTCCCCCTCACCGTGCGCGATGCGGTGATGGCTGCCCTCACCCTGCACCTGGGACTCGTGCGCCGTCCACGTCTGGAGCACCAGCGTCGCGTGGAGCAGGTGCTTGAGCGGGTGGACATGAGGCACCTGTCCTCGCGTCCCGTGGGGGAGCTGTCAGGCGGGCAGCGTCAACGGGTGCTGGTGGCGCGTGCCCTCGTGCTCGACCCGATCCTGCTGCTGCTTGACGAGCCATTCACCGGACTGGACATGCCGACCCAGGAGATGCTGTCCGAGCTGTTCCGCGACCTCGCCGATGAGGGACGGGCCGTGCTGATGACGACGCACGACCTCATCGCGGCACGCGCCCAGTGCGACCGCCTCTACCTGGTGTCGGGGACGGTCATCGCCTCGGGTCGACCCGATGAGCTGCAGGAGGCCGAGCCCTGGCAGCGCACGTTCCATGTCCGCCCCGACAACCCCTTGCTGGCCGCCTTGGGAGTATCCACGTGCTGAGTCCACTTGACTTCATTCATGACCTGTTCAACCCGGTTCTGGTCTTCTTGCCCAGAGCCCTGCTCATCGCTTGCGTGTGCGCGCTCGTGTGCGCCGTCGTCGGCGTTCACGTGACCCTGCGCGGGACCACCTTTATCGGTGATGCCGTGGCCCACTCCGTGTTTCCCGGCCTGGCGGTGGCCTTCATCATGCAGGGTTCCCTCGTGCTCGGGGGAGCCCTGGCCGGGACGGCGACGGCGGTGCTCGTCGCGCTGCTCAGCCACCACCGCCGGCTCAAGGAGGACTCCGTGATCGGGGTGCTGTTCGTAGGAGCCTTTGCGCTGGGGCTGGTGATTATCTCACGTGCTCCCGGGTACGCGGGCAGCCTCCAGGACTTCCTGTTCGGCTCTATCACCGGTGTGCCAGCCTCTGACGTCCCGGTGACCTTGGCGGGCGGATTCCTCGTCCTGGCGTTCGTGGGGCTGCTGCACCGGCCTCTGACCGCCGTGACCCTGGACCGCGAGACGGCGCGGGCGGCTGGGCTTCCTGTGCTCATGCTGGATATCGCCCTCTATGTCGCGGTGTCCCTGGCGGTCGTCATGTCGGTGCAGACGATTGGCAACGTGCTTGTCCTTGCCCTCCTCGTCACCCCGGCTGCCACGGCCCGGCTACTGACGGATCGCCTGTCAACGATGATGATCGTCGCCCCCTGCGTGGGCGTGCTCGGATCCGTTGTCGGTTTGTACCTGTCATGGTCCATCGACCTGCCAGCAGGGGGCACGATCGTGCTGGTGCTGACTGCGGCCTTCGCCCTGTCATGGCTGGCTGCTCCTCGGCACGGCCTGGTGGCGCGTCGTCGGCGTGGGCGTCGCGAGCGTGCGCAGCAGGGGCTGGTGGCGGAGACGAGGCAGGTGGCCTGAGGTGCCGGCCTGACGGCGTGTGCGATACCACGTCGAGTGGCGAGGGCTGACGGTGGCGTCGGTGCGCCGTCGTCGGTAGTCTTGCGCGAGGTTGCCCGTGCGCGGGTTGCCGTTCTCCATTCCGTTCCCAGCGCTGCGCCCTGCTACGGGCCGACGGCGTGACGCGGGTCTGCCGCGGCGGGAACCGACGGGCCCCTTTCCGTGGGGCTCCGGACGCTGTGAGTCCCGATGCCGGGCAGGCGGGCCGGCCCAGTCCCGCGGTGGCGTGTGCCCGGCAGAGAGCGGACTGGCGCGAGGGTAGCGCAACTGTCCAGATGCACTTCAAGATGGAGAATCCGTAGTGCCTACCATTCAGCAGCTGGTCCGCAAGGGCCGCTCGACAAAGCGCTCGTCGTCAAAGACGCCTGCGCTCAAGGCCAGCCCGCAGCGTCGTGGCGTGTGCACGCGTGTGTACACCACGACCCCGAAGAAGCCGAACTCCGCCCTTCGTAAGGTCGCCCGTGTGCGCCTGTCGACCGGTATCGAGGTCACTGCCTACATCCCCGGTGAGGGTCACAACCTCCAGGAGCACTCGATCGTGCTCGTACGCGGTGGTCGTGTCAAGGACCTCCCCGGTGTCCGCTACCACATCGTGCGTGGCTCCCTCGACACCCAGGGTGTCAAGGGACGTCAGCAGGCACGCTCCAAGTACGGCGCGAAGAAGGAGAAGAAGTAATGCCTCGTAAGGGTCCCGCTCCCAAGCGTCCGCTCGCCGTCGACCCGGTCTACGGCTCTCCGACTGTGACCCAGCTGGTCAACCGCGTCCTGCTGGACGGAAAGAAGTCCACCGCTGAGCGCATCGTCTACGGCGCCCTGGAAGGGGTGCGCGCCAAGACGGACCAGGACCCGGTCTCGGTCCTCAAGCGCGCGCTGGACAACATCCGCCCGGCCCTGGAGGTTCGCTCCCGCCGTGTCGGTGGTGCCACCTACCAGGTCCCGGTTGAGGTCCGCCCCAACCGCGCCACCACCCTGGCCCTGCGCTGGCTGGTGGACTTCTCTCGCCAGCGTCGTGAGAACACGATGACCGAGCGTCTCATGAATGAGATCCTGGACGCCTCGAACGGCCTGGGTGCCGCTGTCAAGCGCCGCGAGGACATGCACCGGATGGCCGAGTCCAACAAGGCCTTCGCCCACTACCGCTGGTAAATCATCTCTGCGTGGTCAGGCCCGCCTGGTGGTCCTGGCTGACGCTTCCTCCCCGCACCATCAACACGAAGGACTTCACTAGTGGCACTCGACGTGCTGACTGACCTCAAGAAGGTCCGCAACATCGGCATCATGGCCCATATTGATGCCGGTAAGACCACCGTCTCCGAGCGCATCCTGTTCTACACCGGCATCAACTACAAGATCGGTGAGACCCACGACGGTGCCTCGACGATGGACTGGATGGAGCAGGAGCAGGAGCGTGGTATCACCATCACCTCCGCCGCGACCACCTGCTTCTGGAAGAACAACCAGATCAACCTCATTGACACCCCCGGACACGTGGACTTCACGGTCGAGGTCGAGCGCTCCCTGCGCGTACTCGATGGCGCCGTGGCCGTCTTCGACGGCAAGGAGGGCGTTGAGCCACAGTCCGAGACCGTGTGGCGTCAGGCGGACAAGTACAACGTCCCGCGCATCTGCTACATCAACAAGATGGACAAGCTGGGCGCGAACTTCGACTTCTCCGTCCAGACGATCCGCGACCGGCTCCACGCCACCCCGATCGTCCTCAACTTCCCCATCGGTGCCGAGAGCGAGTTCTCTGGCGTCGTCGACGTCATCGAGATGCGCGCTGTGCGTTTCCCGGAGAAGGACGCCGACGGCCAGGACACTCGTGGCGCCGTCGTGGAGTACGAGGAGATCCCCGCTGACCTGGTCGACAAGGCCGAGGCCTACCGCGCTGAGCTCCTGGAGACCGTCGCCGAGGCCGACGACGAGCTCATGGAGAAGTACCTTGAGGGCGGCGAGCTGAGCGTCGAGGAGATCAAGAGCGGTATCCGCAAGCTCACGATCGCTGGCGAGGCCTACCCGGTCCTGGCTGGCTCCGCCTTCAAGAACAAGGGCATCCAGCCTGTCCTGGACGCGGTTATCGACTTCCTGCCCTCCCCGCTGGACATCCCGCCGGTGGAGGGGCACGAGCCCGGTGACGAGGAGAAGATCCTCACCCGTCCCTCTGACGAGGGTGAGCCCTTCGCCGCGCTGGCCTTCAAGGTGGCGACCCACCCCTTCTACGGCAAGCTCGTCTACGTGCGCGTCTACTCCGGCTCGGTCGGCTCCGGCGACCAGGCTCTCAACGCCACCAAGGGCAAGAAGGAGCGCATCGGGAAGATGTTCCAGATGCACTCCAACAAGGAGAACCCGGTTGAGGTGGCCCACGCCGGCCACATCTACGCCTTCATCGGCCTCAAGGACGTCACCACCGGTGACACGCTGTGCGCCCAGAACGCGCCGGTGATCCTTGAGTCGATGACCTTCCCGGACCCGGTGATCCACGTGGCCATCGAGCCCAAGACCAAGGGCGACCAGGAGAAGCTGGGCGTGGCCATCCAGAAGCTGTCCGAGGAGGACCCGACCTTCACGGTTGAGCTCGACGAGGAGACCGGCCAGACCGTGATCGGCGGTATGGGCGAGCTGCACCTGGACGTCTTCGTTGACCGTATGCGTCGTGAGTTCAAGGTTGAGGCCAACGTCGGTAACCCGATGGTCGCCTACCGCGAGACCCTTCGCAAGAAGGTCGACAAGGTCGAGTACACGCACAAGAAGCAGACCGGTGGTTCCGGCCAGTTCGCGAAGGTGCAGATGTCCTTCGAGCCGTTGGAGGTCGTTGAGGCCGAGGACGGCGAGGAGAAGCAGCACTACGAGTTCGTCAACGCCGTCACCGGTGGCCGTGTCCCGCGCGAGTACATCCCCAGCGTGGACGCCGGCGTCCAGGACGCCATGCTCACTGGTGTCCTGGCCGGCTACCCGGTTGTCGACGTCAAGGCCACGCTGCTTGACGGCGCCTACCACGAGGTCGACTCCTCCGAGATGGCCTTCAAGATCGCCGGTTCCATGGCGTTCAAGGAGGGTGCCAAGAAGGCCTCGCCGGTTCTCCTTGAGCCGGTCATGGCCGTTGAGGTCCGTACCCCCGAGGAGTACATGGGTGACGTCATCGGTGACCTGAACTCCCGTCGTGGCATGATCCAGTCGATGGAGGACGCCGTCGGCGTCAAGGTCATCAAGGCTGCGGTGCCGCTGTCCGAGATGTTCGGCTACGTTGGTGACCTGCGTTCCAAGACCCAGGGCCGTGCCGTGTACTCGATGAGCTTTGACTCCTACGCTGAGGTTCCCAAGAACGTCGCGGACGAGATCATCGCCAAGGCCAAGGGCGAGTAGTCCTCGGTCCTTCCGGGGACCGGACAGTAGTGTCCGGTCCCCGGGACGCCCGGCCCCGTTGCGGGGACCGGGTGTGATTCCAGTAAGATTTCCAACAATCCGACAGTAGAGACTCTCAGAGTCGTCACGGCTAGCATGTGCCTAGTCGAGTCCCGACGAAGAGAACTACCCGAGTCCCAGGAGGACACCAGTGGCCAAGGCCAAGTTCGAGCGGAACAAGCCGCACGTCAACATCGGAACGATCGGTCACGTCGACCACGGCAAGACGACGCTGACCGCCGCGATCTCCAAGGTCCTGCACGAGGAGTACCCGGACCTCAACCCCTTCACCCCCTTCGACGAGATCGACAAGGCTCCTGAGGAGCGCCAGCGCGGTATCACGATCAACATCGCGCACGTCGAGTACCAGACCGAGAAGCGTCACTACGCCCACGTCGACGCCCCTGGCCACGCCGACTACATCAAGAACATGATCACCGGTGCGGCCCAGATGGATGGCGCCATCCTCGTGGTCGCCGCCACCGACGGCCCCATGGCCCAGACCCGTGAGCACGTCCTGCTCGCCCGTCAGGTCGGCGTGCCGGTCCTGCTGGTCGCCCTCAACAAGTGCGACATGGTCGAGGACGAGGAGCTCCTCGAGCTCGTCGAGATGGAGGTCCGCGAGCTGCTGTCCTCCCAGGACTACGACGGCGACAACGCCCCGGTCGTGCGCGTCTCCGCTTTCCAGGCCCTGCAGGGTGACGAGAAGTGGACCGCCACCATCAAGGAGCTCATGGACGCGGTCGACGAGTACATCCCGACCCCCGAGCGTGACATGGACAAGCCGTTCCTCATGCCGATTGAGGACGTCTTCACCATCACCGGTCGTGGCACGGTCGTCACCGGTCGTGTCGAGCGCGGTAAGCTCGCCATCAACTCCGAGGTTGAGATCCTCGGTATCCGCGACGCCCAGAAGACCACGGTCACGGGCATCGAGATGTTCCACAAGTCCATGGACGAGGCGTGGGCCGGTGAGAACTGTGGTCTGCTCCTGCGTGGTACCCGTCGTGAGGACGTCGAGCGCGGCCAGGTTGTTGTCAAGCCCGGCTCCATCACCCCGCACACCGAGTTCGAGGGCCACGTCTACATCCTGACCAAGGACGAGGGCGGCCGCCACAACCCCTTCTACTCGAACTACCGTCCGCAGTTCTACTTCCGTACCACGGACGTCACCGGTGTCATCACCCTCCCCGAGGGCACCGAGATGGTCATGCCCGGCGACACCACCGAGATGTCCGTCCAGCTGATCCAGCCCATCGCCATGGAGGAGGGCCTCGGCTTCGCCATCCGTGAGGGTGGTCGTACCGTGGGCTCCGGCCGCGTCACCAAGATCATCAAGTGATGATCTGACTCGGCTCGCCAGAGCACTGGGCTGACACAGCCGTTAGGCTCCCCCGGATCTCCGCACGGAGGTCCGGGGGAGCCTTCCTTATTCCCCTCGAGACCGTATGTTTCAGGCATCCAGACCGTATGCCCTGCCTCAGACATACAGTTTTCCCTTGCGCTTTTCCTGTGACGTCCTTAGGGCCACCTCAGGGCGGCCGCGAAACAGGACCGGTGGGACGGCGTCGTGAATCGCTGCCAGGACCTGCTCGGGATGCGCGATGAGAGCCGGAGTCACATCCACGACAGTCCACCCGACATCAATGAGCGCTTGGCGACGTCGTGACTCACGGGCACGGGTGGCATCGCCTTGGTCTCGATACTTGACAGCGCCATTGACTTCGACTGCCGTACGAGCCTGGGGCCAGGACAGATCCGGAAAATAGGTTCCGTCCGCGGTGACGGCTCGGTATTGCGGCGTTGGGGGGAGCGTGCCGGCTGCCAGCAACAGTCGTCGTAGCTCTGTCTCCCAAGGCGACTGGGACCATGGGGACGCGGCGAGGATCACGGCGCGAGCACGTCGCACGCCCCGCTGGCCGGCATACTCATCCACGCGCTTGAGGAGGCGTCTGCGTAGGGCGGCAGCGGCGTCGTCGATCTGCTCCGCGTGATCCCAGGGGCGCGTCAGCTCTGCGGCGCCAGTCAGCACCGAGAAGAGGGAATCGAGCACGACAAGGCCGTCGTCGGGCTGAAGGAACCGCGCGCAGTCCACCATGGTCCGTTCGGGGGACGTCACTCTCATGCCGTCGAGGACGACGACGTCGTCGGAGCTCATAGGGTAGTGGTGACGAACAAGGGGGCGCATCTTCAGAGCCAGGCGGTGGTTGCGCTTGCCGAGGGAGCGAGGAGAGACATGGGTGCGACCAAATCGGTCGCGTCCGCGGGGCAAGCCTGAAGCCTTGTAATCGGTGAGCACGTGGACGGCAGGATCGAGATGGAGCAACTCCGCCCCGTGAAGGATCGCCGCGCTGTCAAGACAGATGACGCACGTTGAACGCCTGAGATCTTGTGATTGCAGAACGGCCGTGCGAATCTGATCGACATGCTCCCAGTGGGGTGTGCCGGGAATGATCTCGAGATGGACGCCGCGGCGTACGTGCTGGGTGAGGGACGGCGTCGTCGGTGGTGCCGCGGTGGGTGGGGTCGGGCTGAGGGGCTCCCGGTGGAAGGTGTCAGCCGCGATGTCTGGATCCATACGGACATGGTTGCGACCCGCCGACTTCTCTACCAGAGTGCATATCGAGACTGTGGATAACGGTACCGTCGTGATCGTTGTCCACATGTGGTTCGACGACGGCGCCCCGCTCGTGGGCGAGCAGAGGGGCGTGCCCGCTGGGCAGATACGGTCTCGGCGCGTGAAACGTACGGTCTCGGGGGGGGGGAGTGGGCGACACGCCCGAGCGCGTGGACCGGGTGCGCAGTCTCACAGCGTATGAGGGCCTGTGCGGGTTCCCTCCTTGGCACGGCCGCTGGTAGGTTTGTCTGGCTGTCAGGGCGCGAGCCTTGGCCGCCACCTCCCGGGGTCGACCCGGGAACCAGTCTGACGGACCCGGGCCCCCGGGTTTCCGTGTGTCCAGACCGGGTCACCATTCCTTCACAGCGAGGTACTTGTGCGAGTCGCACTGCGACACGCCCGAGCGCGTGGACCGGTCACCGAAAGCAAGAGAGGTTAGGCGCCATGGCGGGACAGAAGATCCGCATCCGGCTCAAGTCCTACGACCACGAGGTCATCGACTCTTCGGCGCGCAAGATCGTCGACGTGGTGACCCGCGCAGGTGCGACGGTCGTGGGCCCGGTGCCGCTGCCGACCGAGAAGAACGTGTTCTGCGTCATCCGGTCGCCGCACAAGTACAAGGACAGCCGCGAGCACTTTGAGATGCGTACGCACAAGCGGCTGATCGACATCGTCGACCCGACGCCCAAGGCCGTCGACTCGCTCATGCGACTCGACCTGCCGGCCGACGTCAACATCGAGATCAAGCTCTGAGGACTGAAGCCATGACTACGCTTAACCAGCCGGCTGCCGCCGCGCCTGCCAAGGCGCTGCTCGGCACCAAGCTCGGCATGACGCAGATCTGGGACGAGAACGGCGTCCTGCGTCCCGTCACTGTCGTGCGCGTTGACACCAACGTCGTGACCCAGGTCCGCACTGTCGAGACCGACGGCTACGAGGCCGTCCAGCTCGCCTTCGGTGAGATCGCCGAGCGCAAGGTCACCAAGCCCCTCGCGGGCCACTTCGCGAAGGCCGGGGTCGCTCCTCGCCGCCACGTCGCCGAGGTGCGCACCTCGCTGGCCTCCGAGTTCGAGGCCGGCCAGGAGCTGACCGCCGACCTGTTCGAGGTCGGCCAGAAGGTCGACGTCCAGGGTACCTCCAAGGGCAAGGGCTTCGCCGGTGTCATGAAGCGCCACGGCTTCGCCGGCGTCAGCGCCTCCCACGGTGCTCACCGCAACCACCGCAAGCCCGGTTCCATCGGCGCCTGCGCCACCCCTGGCCGCATCTTCAAGGGCCTGCGCATGGCCGGCCGTATGGGCCACGAGACGACCACCGTCCAGAACCTCAAGGTTCGTGGCGTGGACGTCGAGAAGGGTGTCCTCCTCGTCAACGGCGCCGTCCCCGGTCCTAAGGGCTCGGTCGTCGTCGTCCGCACCGCAGTGAAGGGAGCCTGAGACCATGGCTGACGCACTGACTGTCGACATCGTCGACTCCACGGGCAAGAAGACCGGCTCGGCCGAGCTGCCCGCCGAGATCTTCGACGTCGAGACCAACATCCCGCTGATGCACCAGGTCGTCGTGGCCCAGCTCGCCGCGGCCCGCCAGGGCACCCACGCCACCAAGACCCGTGGCGCCGTCCGCGGTGGTGGCCGCAAGCCCTACCGCCAGAAGGGCACCGGTCGCGCCCGTCAGGGCTCGACCCGCGCTCCGCAGTTCGTCGGCGGTGGCACCGTGCACGGTCCCCAGCCGCGTGACTACTCCCAGCGCACGCCCAAGAAGATGAAGGCTGCCGCCCTGCGCTCGGCCCTGTCTGACCGCGCCCGCAACGGCCGCGTCCACGTCATCACTGAGTTCGTCACCTCTGAGAAGCCGTCGACCAAGTCGGCCCTCGGTGCTCTGCGCAACCTCACCGACCGCAAGGCCCTGGTTGTCGCCACCCGCGCCGACGAGCTCACCGCGCTCAGCCTGCGCAACGCCCCTGAGGCGCTCGTGATCTGGGCCGACCAGCTCAACACCTACGACGTCCTGGTCAACGACGACGTCGTCTTCACTGCCGCTGCCCTGGACAGCTTCCTCGGCAAGGGCGAGGAGGAGTCCAAGTGAGCCTCGAGAAGAGCAAGAACCCCCGCGACGTCATCGTCGCGCCGGTCGTCTCCGAGAAGTCCTACGCCTGCATGGACCGTGGCCAGTACACGTTCCTTGTCGCGCCGGGTTCGAACAAGACCGAGATCAAGCAGGCCGTCGAGGCCATCTTCGGTGTCAAGGTCGCGTCCGTGAACACCCAGAACCGCCAGGGCAAGACCCGCCGCACCCGCCACGGGCTCGGCAAGTCCAAGGACACCAAGCGCGCGATCGTCACGCTGCGCGAGGGGACCATCGACATCTTTGGCGACGTGGCGAAGTGACACGGAAGGTAAAGCATCGACATGGGAATCCGTAAGTACAAGCCGACGACGCCGGGTCGCCGCGGCTCCTCCGTGGCCGACTTCGTCGAGATCACGCGCAGCGAGCCCGAGAAGTCCCTCGTCCGTCCGCTGAGCAAGACCGGTGGCCGTAACTCCAACGGCCGCGTCACCACCCGCCACAAGGGCGGTGGCCACAAGCGCGCCTACCGCGTCATCGACTTCCGTCGTGGTGACAAGGACGGCGTGCCCGCCAAGGTCGCTCACATCGAGTACGACCCCAACCGCACCGCTCGCATCGCGCTGCTGCACTACGCCGACGGCGAGAAGCGCTACATCATCGCCCCCAACCGCCTGGGTCAGGGTGACGTGGTGGAGTCGGGTCCGAACGCCGACATCAAGCCTGGTAACAACATGCCGCTGCGCAACATCCCCACCGGTACCGTGGTCCACGCCGTGGAGCTGCGTCCTGGTGGCGGCGCCAAGATCGCCCGCTCGGCTGGCACCTCGGTCCAGCTGGTGGCCAAGGAGGGCAAGTACGCCCAGCTGCGTATGCCCTCTGGCGAGATCCGCAACGTCGAGGCCGCCTGCCGCGCGACCGTCGGCGAGGTCGGTAACGCCGAGCAGTCCAACATCAACTGGGGCAAGGCTGGCCGTATGCGCTGGAAGGGCGTGCGCCCGACCGTCCGCGGTGTCGTCATGAACCCGGTTGACCACCCGCACGGTGGTGGTGAGGGCCGTACCTCTGGTGGTCGTCACCCTGTGTCGCCGTGGGGCAAGCCCGAGGGCCGTACCCGTCGTCCCAACAAGTCCAGCGACCGCCTCATCGTGCGTCGTCGTCGGACCGGCAAGAAGCGCTGATAGGAGCCTGATATGCCGCGCAGTCTGAAGAAGGGTCCCTTCGTCGACGACCACCTCATGAAGAAGGTGGACGCCCAGAACGAGAAGGGCACCAAGAACGTCATCAAGACCTGGTCCCGTCGTTCGGTCATCACGCCGGACTTCCTCGGACACACCTTCGCCGTCCACGACGGTCGTAAGCACGTCCCGGTCTTCGTCACCGAGTCCATGGTGGGCCACAAGCTCGGCGAGTTCGCTCCGACCCGTACCTTCCGCGGGCACGTCAAGGACGACCGCAAGTCGCGTCGCTGACGCCCGTAGCAGGAAGAGAGGCTAGAACATGGAAGCCAAGGCGCAGGCCAAGTACGTGCGCTGCACGCCGATGAAGGCACGCCGTGTCGTGGACGTCGTCCGCGGCAAGAACGCCCTCGAGGCCGTCAACATGCTCCGTTTCGCCCCGCAGGCCGCTGCGGTGCCGGTGCGCAAGGTCATCGAGTCCGCCATCGCCAACGCTCGCGTCAAGGCCCAGCAGGCCGGTGAGCGCTTCGACGAGAGCGAGCTGTTCATCACCGAGGTGTTCGCTGACGAGGGTCCGACCCTTAAGCGTTTCCGTCCCCGCGCCCAGGGGCGCGCGAGCCGGATTCTCAAGCGCACCAGCCACATCACCGTCATCGTCGGCGACAAGGCCGACGCCGCCAAGAAGGAAGGAGCCCGCTAATGGGGCAGAAGGTCAACCCGACCGGCTTCCGCTTGGGCATCACGACGGACCACCGTTCGCGCTGGTTCGCCGACTCCACGAAGCCCGGTCAGCGTTACCGCGACTTCGTCGAGGAGGACGTCAAGATCCGTCGCCTCATGGAGGACGGAATGGAGCGCGCCGGTATCTCCAAGGTCGACATCGAGCGTACGCGTGACCGCGTCCGTGTCGACCTGCACACCGCCCGTCCGGGTATCGTGATCGGTCGCCGTGGCGCTGAGGCCGAGCGCCTGCGCGGTCAGCTGGAGAAGCTGACCGGCAAGCAGGTCCAGCTCAACATCCTCGAGGTCAAGAGCCCCGACCTGGACGCCCAGCTCGTCGCCCAGGGCATCGCGGAGCAGCTCGCCAGCCGAGTCTCCTTCCGTCGTGCCATGCGCAAGGGCATGCAGTCCGCCATGCGCGCGGGCGCCAAGGGCATCCGTGTCCAGTGCTCCGGCCGTCTGGGCGGCGCTGAGATGAGCCGCAGCGAGTTCTACCGTGAGGGGCGCGTGCCGCTGCACACCCTGCGCGCGAACATCGACTACGGCTTCTACGAGGCCAAGACCACCTTCGGACGTCTCGGCGTCAAGGTCTGGATCTACAAGGGCGACATGACGGAGCGCGAGTTCGCCCGTCAGCAGGCTGAGTCCGGCCCGCGCGGTCGCGGTCGTGGAGACCGTCGTCGTGGTGAGCGCCGTGGCGAGCGCGCCCCGCGTCACAACAGCGAGCAGCAGGCCGAGCAGACGCCGGCCGCCGAGAGCGCTGCCGCTCCGCAGGGAACGGAGGCCTGAGCCATGCTCATCCCTCGCCGGACCAAGTTCCGCAAGCAGCACCGCCCGCACCGTTCGGGCCTGTCCAAGGGCGGCAACCAGATCGCCTTCGGTGACTACGGCATCCAGGCTCTCGAGCCTGCCTACATCACCAACCGCCAGATCGAGGCGGCCCGTATCGCCATGACCCGTCACGTCAAGCGTGGCGGTAAGGTGTGGATCAACATCTTCCCGGACCGTCCTCTGACCAAGAAGCCCGCCGAGACCCGTATGGGTTCGGGTAAGGGCGCGCCTGAGTGGTGGATCGCCAACGTCAAGCCTGGACGCATCCTGTTCGAGCTCGGCGGTGTCGACGAGGCACTCGCCCGTGAGGCTATGCGCCGCGCGCAGCACAAGCTTCCGATGAAGACCCGTTTCGTTACTCGTGAGGGTGGTGACGTCTGATGGCTATCGGTTCCCAGGGACTGACCCCGACCGACCTCGACGCCATGGACAACGAGCGCCTCGCCGAGGAGCTCTCCAAGGCCAAGGCCGAGCTGTTCAACCTCCGGTTCGCCTCTGCGACCGGACAGCTGGAGGACCACGGTCGCCTCAAGGCTGTGCGTCGTGACATCGCCCGCATCCACACCATCGTGCGCGAGCGTGAGCTCGGCATCCGTACCGCTCCGAGCACGGAGGAGTCCAAGTGAGCGAGCAGAACATCGAGACCACCGAGCGCAACCAGCGCAAGGTCCGTCGCGGCTACGTCGTGTCCGACAAGATGGACAAGACTATCGTCGTCGAGGTTGAGGAGCGCTACAAGCACTCCCTGTACGGCAAGGTCCTGCGCCGTTCCTCGAAGGTGAAGGTCCACGACGAGAACAACGAGGCCGGCGTCGGCGACCTCGTCGTCATCATGGAGACCCGTCCGCTCAGCGCCACCAAGCGCTGGCGCCTGGTCGAGATCGCCGAGAAGGCCAAGTGACCTGACGCCTCGGGCCTGAGTCACAGCGACGCCGTCGTTTCCTGCGTGGGAGGCGACGGCGTCGTCGTGCTGTGAGGCGGGGAGTCACCGCGGTGAGCAAAGGCACAGGAGGATTCGCCTCGGCCCGGTTCCGCGGAATCATGCGGTTGGACTAGGCTGTGAGAGTTGCGCGCGCCCTCGGTGCGCCCGGCAGAGACCTCGCGCCCTGTGCGCCTGTGTCTGCTGGGAGCCACGCGCCGCGGGATCCAACGCCTCGGCGGGGGAGCAGTGCGCATGAGAAGAAGGAACGTTCGGCCAGGCTCGCGCCCCACCAGGGCTGTCGAGAACCGGCTCGACGACAGGAGAACACCCAATGATCCAGCAGGAGTCGCGACTGAAGGTCGCCGACAACACCGGTGCCAAGGAGATCCTGTGCATCCGTGTGCTCGGCGGCTCGGGTCGGCGCTATGCGGGCATCGGCGACACGATCGTCGCTACCGTGAAGGACGCCATCCCCGGCGGCAACGTCAAGAAGGGCGACGTCGTCAAGGCGGTCGTCGTGCGCACCCGCAAGGAGCGCCGGCGTCCGGACGGCTCGTACATCCGTTTCGACGAGAATGCCGCCGTCATCCTGAAGAACGACGGCGACCCGCGCGGTACGCGCATCTTCGGTCCCGTCGGCCGTGAGCTTCGCGAGAAGAAGTTCATGCGCATCGTCTCGCTCGCCCCGGAGGTGATCTGAACATGGCACGCATCAAGAAGGGCGACCAGGTCATCGTCATCGCCGGTAAGGACAAGGGCAAGACCGGCCGTGTCCTGGAGGTCCTGCCCAGCAGGGACCGCGTGATTGTCGAGGGCGTCCAGCGCGTCACGAAGCACACGCGCGTGGGCCAGTCCGCCCAGGGCGCCACCACCGGCGGCATCGAGACCGTTGAGGCCCCGATCCACGCCTCCAACGTCATGCTCGTCGACCCCAAGACCAAGGAGCGCACCCGCGTGGGCTTCCGCGTCGAGGAGGGCGAGCGCCCCAATGGCGCCAAGCGCACCGTCCGCGTGCGCTACGCCAAGAAGTCCGGGGAGGACCTGTGACCATGGCTGAGAACACCACCCCCCGCCTGAAGGCCAAGTACGCCGAGGAGGTGCGCCCCGCCCTGCTGAGCGAGTTCCAGCACGGCAACGTGATGGAGGTCGGGCGTGTCGTCAAGGTCGTCGTCAACATGGGTGTCGGCGAGGCTGCTCACGACTCCAAGATGATCGAGGGCGCCGTGCGCGACCTGGCTGCCATCACCGGTCAGAAGCCCCAGGTCACCAAGGCCCGCAAGTCCATCGCCCAGTTCAAGCTGCGTGAGGGCATGCCGATCGGTGCGCACGTCACGCTGCGCGGCGACCGCATGTGGGAGTTCCTGGACCGCCTCATCTCGATCTCGCTTCCTCGCATCCGCGACTTCCGCGGCCTGTCCCCGAAGCAGTTCGACGGCAACGGCAACTACACCTTCGGTCTTACGGAGCAGTCCGTGTTCCACGAGATCGATGCTGACTCCATCGACCGCGTGCGCGGCATGGACATCACCGTGGTGACCACGGCCAAGACCGACGAGGAGGCCCGCTCGCTGCTCAAGCAGCTCGGCTTCCCCTTCAAGGAGAAGTGACATGGCGAAGACCGCTCTGATCGAGAAGGCCAACCGTAAGCCGAAGTTCGCTGTTCGTGCCTACACGCGCTGCCAGCGCTGCGGCCGTCCGCACTCGGTGTACCGCAAGTTCGGCCTGTGCCGTATCTGCCTGCGCGAGATGGCCCTCGGCGGCCAGCTCCCCGGCGTGAGCAAGTCCAGCTGGTAAGAACTTACGTCGCAGGTCCGAGAAGGAAACCACGACGAGGAAGGGCGCAGGCCCACTCATGACTATGACAGACCCGATCGCAGACATGCTGACCCGTCTGCGTAACGCAAACAACGCCTACCACGACGCCGTCTCGATGCCGTCGAGCAAGCTCAAGGTGAGCATCGCCGAGATGCTCAAGGCCGAGGGCTACATCGCCGACTTCGAGGTCTCCGACGCACAGGTCGGCAAGACGCTCACGCTGAGCCTGAAGTACGGAGCCAACCGCCAGCGGGCCATCCAGGGCCTCAAGCGAGTCTCCAAGCCCGGCCTTCGCGTGTACGCCAAGTCCACGAACCTGCCCAAGGTCCTCGGCGGTCTGGGGGTGGCCATCCTGTCCACCTCCTCCGGCCTCCTGACCGACAAGCAGGCTGAGGCCAAGGGCGTGGGCGGCGAAGTCCTCGCCTACGTCTGGTGACACAGGGAACGGAGGAATAGCAATGTCTCGTATTGGACGTCTTCCCGTTCCGGTTCCCGCCGGAGTGGACGTGACCATCGACGGCAACGACGTGACCGTCAAGGGTCCCAAGGGCACCCTGTCGCGCACGATCGCGCAGCCGCTGAGCGTCACCCGACAGGAGGACGGCACCATCCTGGTGACCCGTCCCAACGACGAGCGTGAGTCCCGCTCGCTGCACGGCCTGTCGCGCACGCTCATTAACAACATGATCGTCGGCGTGACCGAGGGCTACACGAGGAACCTCGAGATCGTCGGAACCGGTTACCGCGCTGCCCAGAAGGGCACGGGCATCGAGCTCTCGCTCGGTTTCTCGCACACCGTGGTCGTCGAGGCTCCTGAGGGCATCACCCTCAAGGTGGACGGCAACCTCAAGATCGAGGTCTCCGGCATCTCCAAGGAGCAGGTCGGCGAGGTCGCCGCGAACATCCGCAAGATCCGCCCCCCGGAGCCCTACAAGGGCAAGGGCGTGCGCTACGCCGGCGAGAACGTGCGCCGCAAGGTCGGAAAGGCTGGTAAGTGACCATGGCTTACGCGATCAAGAGGGGCAAGTCCAAGACCCTTGCCCGCAAGATCCGCCACCAGCGCGTGCGCAAGCACGTCAACGGCACCGCCGAGCGCCCCCGCCTCGTCGTTACCCGGTCCAACCGTCACATGGTGGCCCAGGTTGTCGACGACACGATCGGCCACACCCTGTGCTCCGCCTCCACGCTCGAGGACGCCGTCAAGGGCGCCGAGGGCCACAAGGTCGGCGCTGCGCACAAGGTCGGTGAGCTCGTCGCCGAGCGCGCCAAGGCCCTGGGCATCGAAGCGGTCGTCTTCGACCGTGGCGGAATGAAGTACCACGGTCGCGTCGCGGCCGTCGCGGAGGGCGCCCGTGAGGGCGGCCTGAAGCTCTGAGCCAGACGACGAGAAAGCAGAGGAACATCTGATGGCTGCACCGCAGCGAGACAGGTCCGCGTCGTCTGACGGCTCGGCCCGCAACGAGAACGACGAGCGTCGTGGCGAGGGCCGCGGCCGTCGCGACCGCAACAACGACCGCCGGGACCGCAACAACGGCCGCGGCAACGACGACAAGTACATCGAGCGCGTCGTCACCATCAACCGTGTGTCCAAGGTCGTCAAGGGCGGCCGTCGCTTCACCTTCACGGCCCTGGTCGTCGTGGGTGACGGTGAGGGCACGGTCGGCGTCGGCTACGGCAAGGCGAAGGAAGTTCCCGCCGCCATTGCCAAGGCGGTCGAGGTCGCGAAGAAGAACTTCTTCCACGTCCCGATGATTCGCCGCACTATCCCGCACCTGGTCCAGGGCGAGGACTCCGCCGGAGTCGTCCTCCTGCGTCCGGCCTCCCCGGGTACCGGTGTGATCGCCGGTGGTCCGGTGCGCGCTGTGCTGGACTGTGCCGGCGTCCACGACATCCTGTCCAAGTCGCTCGGCTCCTCGAACGCGATCAACATCGTCCACGCGACGGTGGCCGCGCTCAAGCAGCTCGAGCAGCCTGAGGGCGTGGCCGCCCGTCGTGGCCTGCCCCTGGAGGACGTCGCCCCGCAGTCGATGCTGCGGGCTCGCGCTGAGGGCGAGGCTGACAAGCGCGCCGCGGCCGAGAAGAAGGAGGCCGAGAAGGCCGCTGAAGGAGTGGGTGCGTGATGGCTTCCGCCACCGAGAACAAGCAGCTCAGGATCACGCAGGTCCGCTCGGGCATTGGCGGCACGCGTCGCCAGCGCGAGACCCTGCACTCTCTTGGCCTGCGTAAGATCCGCCAGTCCGTCGTGCGTGAGGACAACCCCTCTGTGCGCGGCATGATCGCCACGGTGACCCACCTGGTCACCGTTGAGGAGGCCTGAGATGGCTGACAGCACGAAGAACGAGGACAAGGTCCAGGTCGTCAAGCTGCACCACCTGCGTCCGGCCCCCGGTTCGAAGAAGGCCAAGACCCGCGTGGGTCGTGGTGAGGGCTCGAAGGGTAAGACCTCGGGACGTGGTACCAAGGGCACCAAGGCCCGCTACCAGGTCCGCGCGGGCTTCGAGGGTGGTCAGATGCCGCTGCACATGCGTCTGCCCAAGCTCCGTGGCTTCCGCAACCCGAACCGCGTGGAGTTCCAGCCGGTCAACGTCGGCCGTATCGCCGAGCTCTTCCCCGAGGGCGGCGCGGTGAGTGTTGAGGACCTCGTGGCCAAGGGCGCCGTCCGCGGCGGCCGTCTGGTCAAGGTGCTCGGCAGCGGTGACGTCAACGTCAAGCTCGACATCACTGTCGACGCCTGGTCCGGCTCCGCCAAGGAGAAGGTCGAGGCGGCTGGCGGGTCCATCGCGGCCCGCTGACGACGACATCCCTCTCGGAGGGATCACAGGCCCCTGGCCACCAGCCGACGCTGGTGGGCAGGGGCCTCGTCGTCGTTCAGAACCGTAGGAGCGTGACCTATACCCCGTACCGAATTGCTGACGGCTGTACTACCGCCTGTATTCGCGTTGTAAGGTGGCGCACGGTGCCTGTTGGCGCCCCTCGGTGGCGGGTCCGCCAGCCGGAGGTTCTCACGTCCCCGCCACTATGAGGAGTCCGAGTGCTCAGCGCGTTTATGCAGGCGTTCCGCACGCCCGACCTGAGGAAGAAGCTCCTCTTCACGCTGGGTATCATGGCGCTGTTCCGGTTCGGGTCGGTGCTGCCGACGCCTGGCGTGGACATGAGGAACGTCCGGCAGTGCATCGGTGAGAGCCAGGACGCTGGGCTTCTGAGCCTGATCAACATCTTCTCCGGCGGGGCGCTCCTCCAGCTCAGCGTCTTCGCGCTGGGGATCATGCCCTACATCACCGCGTCGATCATCATCCAGCTGCTGCGCGTGGTGATCCCCCGCTTCGAGGAGCTGCACAAGGAGGGGCAGGCCGGCACGGCCAAGCTCACGGAGTACACCCGTTACCTCACGATCGGCCTGGGCGTGCTCCAGTCGGCCACCATCGTGGCGACCGCCTCCTCCGGCAACCTGTTCACGGGCTGCTCCGTCGCCGTCATCCCCGACTCCTCGGCCGTCAACCTCGCTCTTATGATCATCACGATGACCGCAGGAACCGGCCTGATCATGTGGCTGGGTGAGCTCATCACCGAGAAGGGCATCGGCAACGGCATGTCGCTGCTCATCTTCACCTCGATCGTGGCACGTATGCCCCAGAACCTCTTCTCGATCCTGGGTGGCAACGGCGGTGCGTCGAAGTTCCTCACCGTGCTGGCTGTCATCCTGCTGGCGACCGTGGCCGTGGTCTTCATCGAGCAGGCCACCCGGCGCATCCCGGTTCAGTACGCCAAGCGCATGATCGGCCGTCGTCAGTACGGTGGCTCGACCACCTACATCCCGATCAAGATCAACACTGCGGGCGTCATCCCCGTCATCTTCGCGTCCTCGATCCTGTCCATGCCCCAGCTCATCGCCCAGTTCGGCTCGCCGACGAGCTCGTGGGTCCAGTGGATCTCGACGAACCTGCGCCAGACCGACCCGGTCTACCTCATTGGGTACGGCCTACTCATCCTCTTCTTCACCTTCTTCTACACCACGATCACCTTCAACCCGGAAGAGATTGCGGACAACATGAAGAAGTACGGCGGTTTCATCCCGGGCATCCGTGCCGGTGAGCCGACCGTCACCTACCTCTCCTACGTCATCAACCGCGTGACCACCGCTGGTTCGGTCTACCTGCTGGTCCTGGCCCTGCTGCCGACCCTGGCCGTCACCTGGCTCGGACTGTCTCAGAACCTGCCCTTCGGTGGTACGACGATCCTCATCATGGTCGGCGTCGGTCTGCAGACGGTCAAGGAGATCAACTCCCAGCTCCAGCAGCGCCACTACGAAGGGTTCCTCTCATGAGCGCACGTATGGTCCTCCTCGGCCCTCCCGGGGCCGGCAAGGGCACCCAGGCCGCCCGTATCTCCGAGCGTCTCGGCATTCCGGCCATCTCGACCGGTGACATCTTCCGGGCCAACGTGGCCGGCGAGACCGAGCTCGGCAAGCAGGCCAAGAAGTACATGGACGCAGGCGAGTACGTACCGGACTCGGTCACGAACGCCATGGTCAAGGACCGGCTCGTTGCCGATGACGCCGCACAGGGCTTCCTGCTCGACGGCTACCCCCGTACCGAGGCGCAGGTCCATGAGCTGGACGCCATGCTGGCCGAGGCCGGCCTGGCTCTGGACGTCGTCCTGGAGATCACGGCCGACGCTGAGGTCGTGGTGCAGCGTCTGCTCAAGCGCGCCACCGAGCAGAACCGGGCCGACGACACCGAGCCGGTGATCCGTCGTCGCCTTGAGGTCTACGCCGAGCAGACGGAGCCGCTCGCGGCCCTGTACGACTCCAAGGGGCTGCTGGTGCGTGTGGACGGCATCGGCGAGATCGACGAGGTCACCGAGCGCATCATGAGCGCGCTCGCCTCGAAGGGCGTCGGCGCCTGAGACCCATCGACGGCGGACCACCTGGCTGACGGGTTGGTCCGCCGTCGTCGTACCCGGCCTACGGGCCGAGGCGTACCGAAGAGAGAAGGGAGCCCCCGTGCTGGGACGCGAGCAGATTGAGATCAAGACGCCCGAGCAGGTGCGCCACATGCGGCGTGCAGGCCTGGTGGTCGCGGACATCCACTCCGCCCTGCGTGAGGCGGTACGGCCAGGCGTCACGACGGCGCAGCTGGACCGTGTCAGTGCTGAGGTCATCGAGTCCGCCGGCGCAGGCTCGAACTTCCTGGGCTACGAGGGATATCCGGCGACCGTGTGCATCTCGGTCAACGACGAGGTCGTCCACGGCATCCCCGGGCCGCGGGTCCTGGAAGAGGGCGATCTGGTGACCTTCGACTGCGGCGCCTACGTCCTGGACGAGGACGGGACCCAGTGGCACGCAGATGCCGCCTTCACCACCGTGGTCGGGGGACGCTACGCCAGCGCCACTGACAGCGTCCTGGACTCCGCGACGCACGAGGCCCTGTGGGCTGCGATCGCGGCCGTGGCGCGTGCGGCGGCGGGGGAGGCCTCTGGTCGCGGAGCCAGGCTCAACACGGTGGGTGACACGGTTGAGGAGGTCGTGGTGCAGGCAGCGCGACGTGACGGTGTGCACCTGGGCGTCCTTGAGGACTATGTGGGCCACGGCATCGGTACCGCGATGCACATGGCCCCCGACGTCCTGAACTACTCGGTGACGCGTCAGGGACCACGCCTGCGCCCGGGGATGGTGCTGGCTATCGAGCCGATGCTGACCGCCGGCTCCGGTGCGGTCCGTGAGCTCGACGACGGCTGGACCGTCGTGACTGAGGACGGCTCGCGCGCGGCCCAGTGGGAGCACACCGTGGCGATCGTTCCCGGAGGGGTGTGGGTGCTCACGGCATCCGACGGCGGGGTCGAGGGCCTGGCCCCGTACGGCATCGAGCCGCTCCCGCTGCGCTGAGCGCAGACTCAGGGTCCGAGCCCTGCTGTGTCGGGAAACACCGCAATTGTGCGGCTTCTCGCATGGTGAGGGTGCCAGGCTGTGCCGTATCGTTGTCGTCTGGTGCGTCTAAGCCGTCCGTCGCCTCCACCTGGAGCGCGTCAGTCGGCGGGGCGTGCCGCCTGACGGCGAGGCCGTCGGGCCACTCGAGCGAGAAAGCACCGATGGAGGAACATGGCTAAGAAGGACGGCGTCATCGAGGTCGAGGGATCGGTCGTCGAGGCCCTTCCGAACGCGATGTTCCGGGTGGAGCTGAGCAACGGGCACGTCGTGCTCGCGCACATCTCCGGAAAGATGCGGCAGCACTACATCCGCATCCTCCCCGAGGACCGGGTGGTCGTGGAGCTGAGCCCCTACGACCTGTCCCGTGGCCGCATCGTCTACCGGTACAAGTGACAGTCCTCCCCGTGAGGGGGACGGAGGAACATCATGAAGGTCAAGCCGAGCGTCAAGAAGATCTGTGACAGCTGCAAGGTGATTCGTCGCCACGGCCGCGTCATGGTCATCTGCGAGAACCCGCGGCACAAGCAGCGTCAGGGCTGAGTCCCGACGCAGGTCGCCACCAGGCGGCCAGTGACAAGCACCCACCCCAGCGACCCGGTCCAACCGGTCGCAACCCTCGGTTCCTGGAGGCCGGGGCCGTCGTACGAGGCGGGGGAGGTGGGCGACGACCTCCGGGAGCACACAGGAGAACCACACCGTGGCACGTATTTCCGGTGTCGACCTGCCTCGCGAGAAGCGAGTCGAGGTCGCCCTCACGTACATCTTCGGAATCGGGCGCACCCGCGCGCACGAGACCCTCGCCGCCACCGGGGTCAACCCGGACACCCGCGTCAAGGACCTGAGCGAGGACGAGCTCGTCCTGCTGCGTAACCACATCGACGCCAGCTACCAGGTTGAGGGTGACCTTCGCCGCGAGGTCCAGGCGGACATCCGCCGCAAGATCGAGATCGGCTGCTACCAGGGTCTGCGTCACCGCCGCCACCTGCCCGTGCACGGCCAGCGCACCAAGACCAACGCGCGTACCCGTAAGGGCCCCAAGCGCACCGTGGCCGGTAAGAAGAAGGCCAAGTAAGCAGTAGTCCACAGCGCGGGCACGGCAGCCCGCCATGGAACGACGACCTAGATCGAAGAAGGAAATATGCCTCCCAAGAACCGCACCACCGTGCGTAAGCCGCGTCGCAAGGACCGGAAGAACGTCACCCACGGTCACGCCTACATCAAGTCGACCTTCAACAACACCATCGTCTCCCTGACCGACCCCAACGGCGCCGTCATCGCCTGGGCCTCCTCCGGTCAGGTCGGCTTCAAGGGCTCGCGTAAGTCGACCCCCTACGCTGCCCAGCTCGCCGCTGAGGCTGCTGCCCGTCGTGCCCAGGAGCACGGCATGAAGAAGATCGACGTCTTCGTCAAGGGCCCGGGCTCCGGCCGCGAGACCGCGATCCGCTCCCTCCAGGCCGCTGGCCTGGAGGTCGGCTCCATCACCGACGTCACCCCTCAGGCTCACAACGGCTGCCGTCCGCCCAAGCGCCGTCGCGTCTGACGTCCGCGGCCGACGCCGTCCTCGCCCGCCGGTGAGCGACGTCGTCGGCTGCTAGCCGCCCGCCGTCACCGACGACGGGCGGGTGCAGGGCCTGGGCTCCGGGCCGCTGCACCACCATGGAGGAACGGCGTCATATAGCGGGCGCCGCGACGAAAGGAAACCTAGTGCTGATCGCACAGCGACCCACGCTCTCCGAGGAGGTCGTCGAGGAGGACCGCCGCTCGCGGTTCGTCATCGAGCCTCTCGAGCCCGGCTTCGGCTACACCCTGGGCAACTCCCTGCGGCGCACGCTGCTGTCGTCCATCCCGGGCGCGGCGGTCACCAGCGTCCGTATCGACGGAGTTCCCCACGAGTTCCGTACCATCGCCGGCGTCAAGGAGGATGTCACCCAGATCATCCTCAACATCAAGGAGATCGTGCTCTCGTCCGAGAACGACGAGCCGGTCGTCATGTACCTGCGTAAGTCCGGCCCGGGTGTCGTCACCGCTGGTGACATCACGCCGCCGGCAGGCGTGGAGATCCACAACCCTGACCTGGTGATCGCCAACCTCAACGAGAAGGGCAAGCTGGAGATCGAGCTGACCGTCGAGCGTGGTCGTGGCTACGTCTCAGCCAACCAGAACAAGGACCCCAACGGGGAGATCTCCCGCATCCCGGTGGACTCGATCTACTCGCCGGTCAAGAAGGTCTCCTACGCCGTCGAGGCCACCCGTGTGGAGCAGCGCACGGACTTCGACCGTCTCGTCGTCGACGTCGAGACGAAGGCCTCCATCACCCCTCGCGACGCTCTTGCCTCCGCGGGCAAGACCCTCGTCGAGCTCTTCGGCCTGGCCCGTGAGCTCAACGTCGAGGCCGAGGGCATCGAGGTCGGCCCCTCGCCGATGGACCAGGCCCTGCAGCAGGACCTCGCCCTCATGATCGACGAGCTGGACCTGCAGGCCCGTTCCTCCAACGCGCTCAAGCGCGAAGGTATCCACACCGTCGGTGAGCTCGTCGCGCGCAGTGAGGCGGACCTCCTCGACATCCGTAACTTCGGTGCCAAGTCGATCTCCGAGATCAAGGAGAAGCTGGCCGAGCTGGGGCTGTCCCTCAAGGGCTCCTCGGTCGACTACATCGCGGACGACGACTACACCAACCCCACGTTCAGCGACGAGCAGCAGGCCTGAGCCCGCTCGTCATTCATCTAGGAGACAACAATGCCTCGCCCCACCAAGGGTCCCCGCCTGGGCGGCTCCGCCCAGCACGAGCGCCACATCCTCGCCAACCTCGCGACGCAGCTCTTCATCCACGAGTCCATCACGACCACCGAGGCTCGCGCCCGTCGCCTGCGTCCCTACGTCGAGAAGCTCATCTCCAAGGGCAAGCGCGGCGACCTTCACGCTCGTCGTACCGTCCTGAAGAAGGTCACCGACAAGTTCGCGGTCTACCGCCTCTTCGAGGAGATCGCTCCCCAGCTGGCTGACCGTGAGGGCGGCTACACCCGTATCGTCAAGACCGCTCCGCGTAAGGGCGACAACGCTCCCATGGCCGTGATCTCCCTCGTCCTGGAGCCCGTGGCCAAGCAGGAGGTCGTGGCCGACGCCGTCGCCACCGCCAAGCGCGCCGCCGAGGCCGCCGTGGCCAAGGAGGACAAGACTGAGGCTCCCGCCGCTGAGGCGAAGGAGGAGTACGCCGGCGCCGTGCGCCTGGCTGAGGGCTCCACCGACGCTCCTGACGAGGACCACAAGGTCAAGGGCAACGAGGACTCGATGAAGTACCACGTTCCCGGCTCGCGCTGGTACGACGCCACCGTGGCCGAGGTCTGGTTCGCCTCCGCCGAGGACGCCGAGGCCGCTGGCTTCGCCCCCGCTGGTGGCGCCGCCGCCCAGAAGGTCGACGAGGCCTGATCGTTCCCCGGTCGTGCCTGGGGCACGACCACCTCTGAGGGGCCCACCTGGATCATCCAGGTGGGCCCCTCAGACGCTGCCGGGGGGCAGGCAGCAGGGACCGGCTAGAACCGCGCCATGGACCAGCAGCGTGCCCCGCCGGTCATTCCCGCCTCGTTGGGCACGACGACGACGTCGTCGCCCATGCGGGAGAGCTGCAACGGGGTGATGCGTCGGGAGTTGCCTCCGCCCAGGTAGAGGCGGTCCCACATGTACATCGGGCGCAGGGCGTCGACGACCCGGCGCACGCGGCGCGACCAGTGCGCGTCGCCCAGTCGCAGGCGCTCGTGCTCACCGATGTAGTCGTCATAGGTCAGGCCCCACCGCACAGGACCCTGGGAGACCTCGACGTGAGGCGCCAGGACGCCGTTGTCGAAGACAGCGTTGCCCAGGCCGGTTCCAAGGGTCACGATCATCTCGCACCCGTGGCCTGTGACGACCCCGGCACCGGCGACCTCGGCGTCGTTGAGCACGAGGGCGGGCAGACCAAGCCGGGAGCTGATGGCCTGGCCCATGTCGAAGCGGGCCCACTGCTCGACGAGCTCAGGCAGGACCTTGGAACGGGGTCCGTCGCGGGTGATGTAGTGCGGTGTGGCGACGACGACGCCGTGCCGGATCATTCCTGGCATCCCGACGGTCACGCGGTCGGCGGTGGGGAGCTGCTCGGCCAGGCTGGTGATCGTCTCGACGAGCTTGCTCGGCGGCAGGGGATAGGGCGTCGGCGTGCGCACTGCACGGGAGATGATGGCGCCCTCGGAGCTGAGGACGGAGGCTTTGATGCCTCCGCCGCCGCAGTCCACAGACAGGGTGGTGTCACTGGTCATGGTGTGACGGTACCTGCCCGGCGAGGATCCGTCTCCATCCGTGTGGGACGTGACTGGCTGTGTCTCGCCACCCTGGCATGAGCTGTCCTGTGGGAGGTGCGCCTGTGCAGACGGTTCGTACGTGCCGTGTGCTTGTACCTCGGCCTGCTGATGACCGATAACGCTCCCAACAGCTGGCTCTACCTGGGTGGCCGTGCGGCCCGGGGAGTACCGGAGACAGGTACGCCTGTCTTCACGCGAGGGTGTGTTGTCCCTGTCGCTGGAGGACTGAAGAAGCCCCGGTGGGCAGGGACGGCGTGCGAGTCCGGGCAGGGTGACCAGGTGGACACGATCCGTGCACGGGGTACCGGGAGAGAGTGTGCTCCAGGTACCAGCCTGCGACTGCGGGACCGTTGAGCAAGCAGGCCTTGAGGCCGCCGCCCCGCAGTCCACGGGCGAGGGCGTCTCCTTGCGCACGCGGCCGCGTGCGTCCTGGGAGGAGAACCGGAGTACCACGGTTGCCGAACTGTCTCTTGAGAACGCGTGTTCATCATGTATAGTAGCCGTGAACGCGCGTTCACGGACAGTCGATCCAAGAAGATCAAAGGAGACCCTTCATGGGACGTATCCGTCAGTTGGCAGCGGCTCTCGCGGTTGCCGTGGTTCCTCTTTCCCTCACTGCCTGTTCCAGCCTCATCAACCCAGGGGCGTCATCGGCAGGCTCCGACTCCGCGACCTTGACGGTGTACTCCAACTCCGTGTCCGACGGACGCGGTGAATGGCTGAAAGAACAGGCAGAAGCTGCTGGTTTCAGCATCGAGTACGTTGACGCTGGAGGCGGTGACGTCTACAACCGCATCGTGGCAGAGAAGGACGCGCCGGTCGCTGACGTCGTCTTCGGCCTCAATGACGTCTTCTTCAACAAGCTCATCGAGGCAGGCACCCTCGAGCAGTACACCCCAGCATGGGCTGACAAGGTGAGCGACGACGTCGTCGACACCCGCAGCTTCTACTACCCGATCGTCAAGGAGCCCATCATGCTCGTGTGCGATCGAGACAATCTCGTGGACGGCCAGATGCCGTCAGACTGGTCCGACCTGTGGACAAAAGACGAGTTCGCAGGCGCGTACGAGGTTCCGGCCAAGCTCAGTGGTGCCACCGTCCAGATGGTGATGACATCGATCCTGATGCCCTACCGTGATGCCGATGGAAAGCTGGGTATCTCTCAGCAGGGCTGGGACGCAGTCAGCCAGTGGTACGCCAATGGCCGGCGTGCTGAGGAGGGCACGGACCTCTATGCCCAGATGAGCCAGGGGAATGTCGCCTGCGGGCAGATGTGGCTGGCAGGAAAGCTCAGCCGAGACGCAGAGTACGGCATCGTGACAGATGCTGCGCGTCCCAGCACGGGAGTGCCGATCGTCCGCCAAGGGGTGGCCATTATCAAGGGAGCGAAGAACCTGGACGCCGCGAAGAAATTCGCGGACTGGTTAGGCTCCGCCGAGGTCCAGGCAGCGTGGTCCCAGCAATTCGGCACCGCTCCCACCAATGTCGACGCGCTGGCGGACGGCTCCAAGGAAGCTATCGACTTCACTGCGTCTTTCGCGGAGCAGGACATTGACTGGGACTTCGTGGCGAAGAACCTGGACGCCTGGGTCGAGGAAGTGCAGCTTAACTACATCAAGTGACCTCAGCGGGTGGGTGGCTGGCGTCACCCACCCGCCTGGTCCCGCTGCGAAACGGACCTGCTGTCTCGCCGGCACACAGCACACCATCTCAGTATGAAGCCCTCGTGCGCAGGGCTGGTGCGATGTCAACGACCAAGGATGCTCACATGATTCGCTTTGACAATATTGAAGTCGCCTTCGGGGACTTTGTCGCCATACCTAACCTCAGTCTTGAGATCCCTGAGGGGTCCTTCTTCACCTTGCTCGGCCCGTCCGGGTGCGGGAAGACGACGGCGCTGCGGACCCTGGCCGGGCTCGTCACCCCCACCCGCGGCGCCATCTGGATCGATGGCAAGGACGTGACGCGACTACCTCCGGACAAGCGACAGCTCGGCATGGTCTTCCAGAACTACGCACTGTTTCCCACCATGAGCGTATGGGACAACATTGCCTTCGGGCTGAAGGTGGCCAAGCTGTCCTCAGAGGAGATCTCTGAGCGCGTCGCCGCCATCGCCAGAGAGGTTCAGCTCACTGACGCACAGCTGCATCGCAATATCTCTGAGATGAGTGGTGGCCAGCAGCAGCGTGTGGCGATTGCACGCGCACTGGTCATGCGCCCGAAGATCCTCATGCTCGATGAGCCGCTGTCGAATCTTGACGCGCGACTGCGTCATCAGCTGCGGCTCCAGCTCAAGGACATGCAGCGGCACTTCGGTATCACGCGCGTCTATGTCACCCATGACCAGACTGAGGCGCTCAGTATGTCGGACGGCATCGCCGTCATGGACGCGGGGACGATCCAGCAGGCCGGCACCCCGCGAGAGGTGTACTCGCGTCCGAGTAACGAGTTCGTGTGCACCTTCATTGGTGACGCGAACGCTCTGCCCGTTGACTCCCTCGTCGCCGCAGGTATGCGGACCCGTGCGACTGCGGCATACGTACGCGTCGAGAGAGTCGGCATCTGCCCGGCAGGTGACGGGCTGAGTGGCGCGACGCCGTCGCCGTCAGGTACACGTGCGCGCCCGCTGGGTGATGGGCGCGGAGTGCTTGAGCTGCACGGACGGATCGCGGACACGCGTTACGAAGGGATCATGACCACCTATCTCGTGGACGTCGGTCACGAGCAGCCCGTCAAGGTGGTCGTCAAGGAGGACGGGCGCACCGTCCTCGCTGTCGGGGACCACTGCGTCCTGACCGTCCATGAAGATGACATCCTGCTGTACGGGGCGTGAGACACATGACGACTTCCACTCATGGTGCAGCTGGCAGGGGACCGTCGGTTCCCCGGCGTCCAGCGGCTGCGAGGGCGTCGCGGAGGACGGCACGGAACCAGGACCGCGCCTCCGTTCGCACGATGCTGCGCAGCCCGCTCAACGTCGTCACGCTTGTGCTTGTCGCATGGTTCATCATCGCGTTCCTGCTGATGCCGTCCCTGACCCTCCTGGGGCACACGTTCATCGTCGATGGCCGTCTGTCGTTCCGTGTGGTCGACCGGATCCTCGCATCGTCCAAGGCCGTGGCGTCATTGAGGAACTCGCTCATCCTCGCCATAGCGTTGTCAGTCACTGTGAATGTCACCGGGATCTTCATCGTCCTGGTCACCCGCTATTTTGACATCAAGGGATCTCGCGTCCTCTCAGTGGGGTTCGCGACCTCCATGATCTATGGCGGGATCACGCTGGTAGCGGGATACAAGATGATCTACGGACCTACCGGTGTCATCACGAAGACCCTGCGGTCCTTCTGGCCCTCGCTCGATCCCACCTGGTTCTCCGGCGCGTTCGCAGTCATTTTCGTGATGACCTTCGCGACCACGGGCAACCATATGCTGTTCCTGTCCTCAGCAATCGGGAAGCTTGACTACCAGACGGTCGAGGCCTCTCGTCTCATGGGGGCGTCGGCCTGGACGACGCTGAGGCGAGTGGTGCTCCCGACCCTGGCACCGATGATCTTTGCCATCACCACGTTGACGTTCCTCGGGGGACTCAATGCCCTGATGGCCCCGTTGATCCTCGGTGGAGAACGCTTCCAGACGATCTCGCCGATGATTCTCACGTTCTCGCAGTCGCCGGGGAGCCGAGATCTTGCGGCAGGGCTGGCGATCGTGCTGGGCGGCGCCACGATCGTGCTGCTGACCTTGTTAAACCGCTTGGAGCGGCGCGGCCAGTACTTTTCCGTCTCGAAGGTCCCGAGCGCGATCCACAAGCAGAAGATTGACAATCCGGTAGCCAGTATCTGCGTGCACGCCGCGGCGTGGCTGCTGTGGCTCGTCTACATCCTCCCACCGGTACTCATCATCGTGTTCTCGTTCACGCAGTCATCAGCTATCCAGACCGGCCGACTCAGCCTGGACACCCTGACCCTGGACAATTACACCTACGCGGTCACAAATTCTGCCGGATACCGACCACTCGTGGTATCGCTTGTCTACTCCACGCTCGCCGCGCTCATCGTCGTCGTTCTTATTACTCTGGCCGCGCGCACGGCGCATAAGTTCCATAACGTGCTGACCACGGTCATGGAGTATCTCCTCCATATCCCCTGGATCCTGCCGTCGATCCTTATCGCTCTCGGTCTGGTGCTGACCTACTCCCGGCCCCACCCGATCGTGGGCGGGGTCGTGCTCACCGGCACCACCTTGCTGCTGCTGGTGGGGTACGTGGCGGAGAAGATCCCATTCACGTTCCGTCTGATGAAGGCCTCTTTCTCGGGCATTAACGCCTCGCTGGAGGAGGCTGCCGGAATGATGGGGGCACGTGCTGGCTACACGCTCAGACGCGTCATCGTGCCGCTCATCGCGCCAACCGCGCTCGCGGTCAGCGGGCTCGCGTTCATCTCGCTGCTCAGTGAGTTCGACATGTCAATCTTCCTGTCCCACCCCCTCCTGCAGCCGTTAGGGCCATTCATCAAGCAAGCGACTGTCGGGGAGACCGGTCGAGACGCCACCGGGCTCGTCTTCGTCTACACGGTGCTGCTCATGGTGGTCAACGCCCTGGTGGTCTGGGGGGTCTACGGCGATCACACCCGTCTCACGCAGCGACTGTCACAACGACGGAAGGCACACTCATGAGTGACAACATCCTTGCCCGACGCCGGCAGCAGGCCGGCCGAGCGCTGGTCGCCACCCACCGCGGCACAGCAGGCGGCCTGGTGTACCCCAACACGCTCGCAGCCGCGCAGCTGGCACTCGTGTCCGGCAGCGACATCGTGGAGCTTGACGTCGTCCGCACGCGCGACGGGCAGTATGTCACCTTCCATGATGGCTACGAGAGCACACTGCTGGGCGCCTCGCGGAGCCTGACTGACATGTCGGCCACAGAGGTGCAGGCCCAACGTTACGGGCGGTTCCAGACCAATGCCGGCGTCGCGCCGGTGGAGGCCTACCGGGACGTCATCGGTGCGCTGCCCGAGGTGGTGGTCAACGTGGACCGCTCCTACCGCTACTGGGAGCTGGGCTTTCTTGACGAGCTGGCCACGTGGGCGGATCCGGCGTTGATGGTGCTGAAGTCTCCGGTTCGCGATACCTGCTTACGGGCACTGGCTGAGTGCGAGACGGCCTTCCCGTTTATCCCGATCGTGCGCAGCGAGGAAGAGATCGATCGGGTCAGGGCGTGGGAGGGGATCAACCTCATCGGGCTTGAGGTCCTGGCCGAGCGCCCGGACGATCAGCTGGCGGACGCCGGCTACCTTGCTGGCCTCAAGGCCCAGGGGCTGCTCATCTGGCTCAATGCGATCAACCTCGAGGACGGGTGGGACCGCTACTGCGGGTGGGACGACCTGACGAGTCTTCGCCAGGATCCTGACCAGGGGTGGGGGCGTCTGGTGCGCCAGGGGGCCGATGTCATCCAGACTGACTACCCGTGGCTGCTGCGCCCCTACCTTGAGGCCAGGCAGGCCTGAGGGTGGCTCTGTGATGGAGCGTCCGGGACGGGGGCTGACCGGCCTTACCGCTGGTGCAGCGGCTCGGCCTAGGATGGAGCTGGCGTGGCTGACGTCCTGTTGCCCGTCCCTGCCACAACACGGTGGCGGTCTGACCTACGAGAATCGCACCATGTCCTTCAACCAGCTGAGCGTCACGATGGCGGCCGTCGCCCAGGATGCAGGAGTATCGCGCGCGACTGCCTCTAGGGTGCTCAACGGTGATACCCGTGTTGATCCGACGGCAGCCAGGAGAGTGCGTCAAAGCGCTGCCAGGATGGGGTACGTGCGCAATGCCGCGGCTGCCCAGCTGGCCCGCCGACGCAGCGGGCTGATCGGACTGCTACTGCGGGATGCGACCATTCCTTCCTATGCCTACCTGCAGCAGGCGCTGATTACCTGTGCTCACGAACGTGGACTGTTCCTAGTCACTGTGTCCACGGGGATAGCGGAGGAGATCGAGGGGCAGGATGTGACGGAGACAGATCAGCTGCTCCGCTTCCTTGAGCTCCGCCCGGCTGGCATCATCGTGGCCTCGGGAATGATTCCTGCAAAGAACGTGGCTGCCATCGCAGCACAGGTCCCGACCGTCGTCGTGCCCCGTCCAGAGAGTGATGAGAATCTCTACAACGTTGCCTATGACGAGCGAGCCAATGCACGGATGATCGTGGACCTCGTGATCCAACGTGGTCACCGCCGTGTGGGGGTGGTGTTCAACACCCCCGAACGCTCTCGGACCGAGTTCGCCCGAGCCACGGCCATGGAGAGCGCGTTGCAGGCCAGGGGGATCGACGTCCTCCCGATTCATGGTGCTGCCCTGATCCATGACCCCGACGCCCTGGCCCATCGCATTGCTGCTGACGTCCGTGGCGGTGCATACACCTGCGTGATGTTTGCCAATGATGTGCGTGGGGTCCGCTTTGTGGTGCAGGCGCGAAAAATTGGGCTCGATGTGCCGGGTGAGGTGTCAGTGACGGGGATGGACGGGCTTGGAATTGACGTGGAGCTCGCCGACCTGGCGACCGTGCGCAATCCCATCGAGGAAACGGCTCTCACTGCTATCGAGGTCCTCGAGGACCTCATCGCGGGGCGTGAGGTTGCTCGTCGTCACTATTGCGTCGGCACGCTCCGGGACGGGCGAACGCTTGCTGACCGGACACGGGAGGCCGCGGGGAGCCGGCCCCCACTCGTCGATGTGGCGCAGGGAAGGTGAGGGCACGGTGGCGCATCCCTACACGATGAGTGTCACGGTCTCAGGCGCCGTGTCGGGCCTGGGAACCGTGAAGGAGATCGGATGACGTGGCAATTGCTGGGGGAGCAGGCTGTCGCCCTGCTTGCCGCCTTCTTCCTGTGCCTGGCCCTGGGTGTCGAACGCCATATGCACCTGAAGTCCGCGGGGGTGAAGACACACATCCTGGTGGGGGTCGGGGCGTGCCTGTTTACCCTCGTCGGCGCCTATGGTTTTCATCCGGACCAGACGGCTGTCGCCGGTTTTGACCCTTCGCGTGTGGCCGCCCAGATCGTCTCCGGGATCGGCTTCCTGGGGGCCGGTGTCATCTTCGTCAACAATGACACGGTGCGGGGGCTGACCACAGCCGCGACGGTGTGGCTCAGCGCAGCGATCGGTACCGCCTGCGGAGCGCGTCTCATCCCGATCGCCTTTCTGGCACTGCTGCTGCACTACCTCGTGGTGTTCGTGGTGGCACGTGTGGCTCGGCGACTGCCTCAGGCGGATCGCGATATCACGACCGTGATCGAGTATGAGATGGGGTCAGCAGTCATGCCCCAGATCCTTGCGGTGGCGACCCAGCACGGATTCACCGCCGCACTCCTGCGTACCCAGACTGTGCGTGAGGACCCGAGCAAGATTCTGCGGGTGGAGATGAGTCTGCACGGTGGTTCGCCGCATGCCCGTCCGGACCTGATGTACGCGATCTCGAGTATCGCCGGCGTGCGCGCCGTGGACCAGGTGGTGGGACCCAGTGACGAGTAGCGCAGCCCAGGGCGGGATTACGGTCCGCCGCGGCAGCGGCGCGTTGAACGACGGAAACGCTCAGCCCAGCGTCCAGTCGCTCGGCCAGGAGCAGGACAAGAGGGCAGATGACCTCGTGGCGGCGGGGGATCTGGTCCGTGTCCGCCTTGACCTGGCCTACGACGGCGCTGGGTTCAAGGGGTGGGCGGCGCAGCCGGGCCTGCGTACCGTCGAGGGGACCCTGACTCGTGCCCTGGAGACCGTCCTGCGCGTAGCGGTGAGACTGACCGTCGCCGGGCGCACGGACACGGGTGTGCACGCAGCCGGCCAGACTGCTCACCTGGACGTCGGGGCGCAGGCGTGGCGGAGCCTGCCCGGACGCTCCGACCGGCAGCCGCAGCAGGCTCTGGTGACCCGCCTGGCTGGGGTCCTGGCGTGCCAGGCGCAGGCGGCGGTGGAGGCTGGCGAGATCGGGCCGCTACCGCGTGGGGCGAGCGACGTCGTCGTACGCCGTGCCCGGATCGCACCGCCGGGCTTTGACGCACGCTTCTCAGCACTGGAGCGCCGCTACGTCTACCGCGTTGACGACGGTGCCGGCGTCGACAACCCTCGGCCCTACGACCCGACGCGGCGTGGCCAGGTGCTGTGGACCGCTCAGGAGCTGGACGTCGAGTCCATGGCAGCCTCGGCTCAGGCCCTGCTCGGGGAGCACGACTTCCTCTCCTACTGCAAGCCGCGCGAGGGAGCGACGACGATCCGCACCCTCAGACGCCTGGAGTGGCAGAGGCCGGCCTCAGGGCCGGACGCTGGCCTGGTCGTCCTGACCGTGGTCGCTGACGCCTTCTGCCACTCGATGGTCCGCTCGCTGGTCGGCGCCGGGCTCGCCGTCGGCCAGGGGCGGAAGCCGGTGACCTGGCCGGCACAGCTGCTCGCCGCCCGCACGCGTGAGCGGGCGGCACCAGTCGCTCCGCCCCACGGTCTGACGCTGGAGGAGGTGTCCTACCCGCCGGACGAGGAGCTGGCGGTGCAGGCTCGGCGTGCCCGGGTGGTGCGCAGGCTGCCGGGGAACCAGGGGGACGACTGCGGCTGCTGACCGGTGCCGTGCGGTCCGGCGTGCTCCTGGGCCGTCGGGACGGGTTCACGTGGCGGGTTTCACGGGGTCAGGAGCCGCGAACCTTTTGACCCCCTGATGGGCGCGCCGGTATTGTGGGCAATCGTCGTGCAGCACGTATGTGCGCTTCCGCGGTGCCGTCCCACTCGCCCCGGTACGCCAGTGCTCCGACCACTCACCTGACCATGGTGGTCTCGCTGGACAGCGTTGCTTAGAGCGCTGGTTCCAGCGTGTCCACTCGCCAAGAGAAACGAAGGCAACGCCCGTGCGCACGTACACACCGAAGCCCGGCGACGTCGAGAAGAACTGGTACGTCATCGACGCCACCGACGTCGTCCTCGGCCGCCTCGCGGCCCAGGCTGCGACCCTGCTCCGTGGGAAGCACAAGCCCCAGTTCGCCCCGAACGCGGACTGCGGCGACTACGTCATCATCATCAACGCTGACAAGGTCGCCCTCACCAACGGCAAGGCTGACAAGAAGTTCGCCTACCGCCACTCCAACCACCCCGGTGGCCTTACCGCGGTCTCCTACCGCGAGCTGCTCGCGACTCGCCCTGAGCGCGCCGTCGAGAAGGCTGTCAAGGGCATGGTTCCGCACACCAAGCTCGGTCGCGCCCAGCTGAAGAAGCTCAAGGTGTACGCCGGCGCGGAGCACCCGCACGCCTCCCAGAACCCGCAGGCCTTCGAGATCACCCAGGTCGCCCAGTAAGCGCTCCAGCGCTCGGCACCCCGCGACAAGCAAAGGACATATCGTGGCTGAGACCACTGTCGACATCGACGCGCTGGACGAGGAGAACGCCCCCTCCAGCTACACCACCGAGACCGAGGGCTCCGTCGAGGGCCGCGGCCAGTCCATCACCGCCCCCGGTGCTGGCCTGGGTCGCCGCAAGGAGGCCGTCGCTCGCGTGCGCCTCGTTCCTGGCACCGGCCAGTGGACGCTGAACGGCCGCACCCTGGAGGACTACTTCCCCAACAAGCTGCACCAGCAGCTCGTGCGTGCCCCCTTCACCATCCTCGACCTCGAGGGCCGCTTCGACGTCATCGCCCGTATCGATGGCGGTGGCATCTCCGGCCAGGCCGGCGCCCTGCGTCTGGGTATCGCCCGGGCCCTGAACGAGATTGACCGCGAGGCCAACCGCGCCACCCTGAAGAAGGCCGGCTTCCTTACTCGCGACGCTCGTATCGTTGAGCGCAAGAAGGCCGGTCTGCACAAGGCCCGCCGCGCCCCGCAGTACTCCAAGCGCTGATCCGGCAGCTGGCGCCTGGCGCCAGCGCTGCGTCTGCTTGACGACGGCGGCCGGTCACCTTTTCACGAGGTGGCCGGCCGCCGTCGCGTTTCAGTGCTGGCGGCGTGTACCGAGCGGGTGGCGGCGTGCCTAGACACGTTGGGGGCGTGTTTTGTACCGCGACGGCGTACATCTGTCGAGGCGGCGTGTGCTGGAACGTTTGTACGCACGCCTCCAACAGGTAGGCACGCCGCGATGTGATGGATGCACGCCGCGAGATTCCCATGACACGCCGCCACCTTGCCGGAGCACGTTGCTATCGATGCAGGCACGCCGCCACCTGGCGGGAGCACGCCGCCATCGCCGAAGCACGCCGCCAACCTGTGCTGACGACGTTGTTGCCGCCGCGGGCACTCGCCTGGAACAACTGTCCCGTGCCGTGAGCGGGTGAGCTCGCGGCACGGGACAGGCTGCCGTGATGACCGTGAGTCTGCGACGACGCCGATCAGCCCATACGCATGACGACGTCAGCCAGCAGCCGGGCGATGCGTGGCGCCGCCTGCTGCCCGGCCTCGATGACCTCGGCGTGAGACAGCGGCGTGGGGGAGATGCCGGCGGCCAGGTTGGTCATGAGGGACAGGCCCAGCACCTCCATCCCGGCCTCACGGGCGGCGATGGCCTCGAGCGTCGTGGACATACCGACAAGGTCGCCTCCCAGGATCCCAGCCATCCTGACCTCGGCCGGCGTCTCGTAGTGGGGGCCCCGGAACTGGACGTAGACGCCCTCGGGCAGGCTCGGGTCGACATCGTGGGCGAGGTCACGCAGGCGCTGGGAGTACAGGTCAGTGAGGTCGACGAAGGTCGCGCCCTCAAGCGGGGAGGCGGCCGTGAGGTTGATGTGGTCACGGATGAGGACGACCTGTCCTGGCTTCCACTCCGGGTTCAGTCCGCCGCAGCCGTTGGTGAGGACGACCTGCGTGGCGCCTACGGCGGCCGCAGTGCGCATGCCGTGGGCGACGGCGCGCACGCCACGTCCTTCGTAGAAGTGGGTGCGGCTGCCCAGGACCAGCGCGTGGCGGTTCGTCCCGGTCACGCGGACCGACCGCATGACCGGAACATGGCCGGCTACCGCCGGGGCGTGGAAGCCGGGGACCTCGGAGGCAGGGATCTCGCTGACCGTCTCGCCGATGAGGTCGGCCGCGCCGCCCCACCCGGAGCCCAGCACCAGGGCGAGGTCGTGGGAGGCGACCCCGGAGCGACCGGCGATGACGTCAGCGGCCTGGCGCGCAAGCTCGAAGGGATCGGTGGTCTCGTGCACACTGCTCATCACCACAACCTAGTGCATGAGCCGGGAGACGACTCCTGAGCGGCCTGCAGGCACCTGCCTGACAGGCGGCGGACAGGCACGGCTGGCGGAGACCGCGGCACCAGCGTGGGATGATGAGGCGGTATCGACCTCAGGAGGAACACCCATGGCACGACTCTTTGGCACCGACGGCGTGCGCGGCCTGGCCAACGACCTGCTCACCCCGGCCCTGGCCGTTCAGCTCGGTGAGGCAGCGGCCCAGGTCCTCACCCGGCAGACCCCAGCCTCCAAGCGCTCACGCAGCGGACGGCCACGTGCCATCGTGGGCCGCGACACTCGCGCCAGCGGCGAGTTCCTCGACCACGCCATCTCGGCCGGCCTGGCCTCCTCCGGCGTGGACGTCACCCGTGTGGGCATCCTGCCGACCCCAGCCATCGCCCACCTGACGGCGTCCCAGGACGTGGACCTGGGCGTGGTCATCTCTGCCTCCCACAACCCCTTCCAGGACAACGGGATCAAGTTCTTCGCCCGTGGTGGCTACAAGCTCGCCGACGCCGTCGAGGACGAGATCGAGTCCCTGCTCGGCACGATCGACCAGCTGCCCACAGGCGCTGGGGTCGGCCGGGTCATCAAGGGTGAGACCGTGGCGGACCAGAACTACATCAACCACCTCGTCGACTCGGTGGCCACTGACCTGTCCGGCCTGCGCATCGTCGTCGACGCATCCAACGGGGCCGCCTCGACCGTGGGCCCGGCCGCTCTGCGTGCCGCCGGCGCCGAGGTCATCGTCATCAACGCCTCCCCGGACGGCCTCAACATCAACGACGCCTGTGGCTCCACCCACCCCGAGCAGCTTCAGGCCTACGTGCGCAGTGTGGGCGCGGACATGGGCGTGGCCTACGACGGAGACGCCGACCGCTGCCTGGCCGTGGACACCGAGGGCACCCTCGTCGACGGCGACCAGATCATGGGCCTGCTGGCTATCGGCATGAAGGAGGACGGCACCCTGGGCTCTGACACCCTGGTGGTCACGGTGATGAGCAACCTCGGCCTCATCCTGGCTATGAAGGAGCACGGCATCCGCACTGTCCAGACCGGTGTGGGAGACCGCTACGTCCTGGAGAAGATGCTTCAGGGCGGCTACACCCTGGGCGGGGAGCAGTCCGGTCACGTCATCGACTCCCTGCACGCCACGACCGGCGACGGAGTCCTGACCTCCCTGCGTGTGGCCGCGCGGATGAAGCGCACGGGCAAGTCCCTGGCGGAGCTGGCCAGCGTGGTCACCCGCCTGCCCCAGACCCTCATCAACGTCCGCGGCGTGGACAAGGTGGCTGCCGGCACGGACAAGACCGTCCAGGACGCGGTCGTCGCAGCCGAGGCGCGCCTGGGCGAGACCGGCCGCGTGCTTCTGCGTCCCTCGGGCACCGAGCCGGTCGTACGCGTCATGGTCGAGGCTGCCACGCAGGAGGAGGCGGACGAGGTCGCCGGTCGGCTGGCTGGCGTCGTCAAGGACACGCTCTCGCTGTAGGCCCCTGGTTATCCGCACGACGGCGGAGCCCACCTCTCGCTGGAAAAGCGGGCCCCGCCGTCGTCACGTGGAGCCGCGCGAGGGCCGCAGGGACCCGTGCTGCCGCGTGCCCGCAGCCGGGCCGGACTCAGGCCTTGCGCAGACGCACCCGGCTCATGTGGTGGTCGGCGTCCTTGTGCAGCACCAGCGTCGCGCGCTCGCGCGTGGGCTCGATGTTCTCCTTGAGGTTGGCCAGGTTGACGCTCTCCCAGATCCCCCCGGCGACCGTCAGGGCCACGTCGTCGGGCAGGGAGGCGTAGCGGCGGAAGTAGGAGCGCGGGTCGCGGAAGGCCGTGCGCTTGAGGGTGAGGAAGCGGTCCAGGTACCAGCTGCGGATGTGCTCGGGGTCAGCGTCGACGTAGATCGAGAAGTCGATGAAGTCGGAGACCGCCAGGGTGGAGCCGCCCAGAGGCTGGTGCCCGCGTGGGGCGGGCTGAAGGACGTTGAGTCCCTCCAGCACGAGCACGTCCGGGCGCTCGACCGCGATACGTCGCTCGGGCACGATGTCATAGACCGTGTGGGAGTAGACCGGCGCCTCCACCCGGGGAGCCCCGGACTTGACCGCAGCCACGAAGTCGAGCAGCGCGTGACGGTCGTAGGACTCGGGGAAGCCTTTACGGGCGGTCAGTCCCCGTTCCTCCAGGGCGGCGTTGGGAAGGAGGAAGCCGTCCGTGGTCACCAGGCCCACCCGGGGCGTGTCCGGGAAGCGGCGCAGGAGGTGGGCGATGAGACGGGCGGTGGTCGACTTGCCCACCGCCACCGACCCGGCGACGGCGATGATGAAGGGGGTCGGGCGCTCGTCCACCCCGAGGAAGTCAGCCGTCGCCTGGCCGCGTGCCCGGGTGGAGGCGATGTAGGTCTCCAGCAGCGCGGTGAGGGGACGGTAGACGACGTCGACCTCGGGCAGGTCGATCGGGTCGCCCAGGCCGCGCAGATTCTCCACGTCCGCCTGGGTCAGGGGCAGCGGGGCTGAGGAGGCCAGGGCTCGCCACTGGTCACGGGAGAGCTCGATGAAGGGAGACGGTGCGCTCACGGCTCCAGTGTGTCCTATCGGGGTCCGTGACGCCTAAGCCTGCCCGCCACGCTGACAGCGCAGTGCGTTGATCGACGCCTTCGAGCGTGGTTGCATCGCCCCATGTGCGGAATCGTCGGCCACACCGGTCCACTGACAGCCTCTGACCGCTCGCTCACCGTCCTGCTGGACGGCCTGGGACGCCTGGAGTACCGCGGATACGACTCTGCGGGGGTCGCGCTGGTTGGCCCGCAGGGGCTCAGCCTCGTCAAGGCGGCAGGCAAGCTGGACAACCTGCGTGCGGCGCTTGCCGACACCCCGCCCCACCCGGCCTTCGCCGGTATTGGACACACCCGGTGGGCCACCCACGGCGGTCCGACGACCGACAACGCCCACCCCCACCGCGCCGGCAATATCGCGCTGGTCCACAACGGCATCATCGAGAACTTCCGTTCCCTGCGCGCCGAGGTCGAGGCTGCTGGCCGCACCCTGGCATCCTGCACGGACACTGAGGTAGCCGCCCACGTCCTGGACATGGACCTTGACGGCCGCCTGGCCCAGGCTGAGCGCGCTGGTCAGGACCTGGGACCTGACACCGTCGCCGCCCTGCTCGTGGAGGCGATGCAGGCGGTCACCAAGCGTCTGGAGGGCGCCTTCACCCTGCTCGCCGTCACGCCGCTGGCTCCCGGCGTCATCGTGGCAGCGCGTCGTTCCAGCCCCCTGGTCATCGGCCTAGGGGAGGGGGAGAACTTCCTGGGCTCAGACGTGGCCGCCTTCGTCGCCTTCACCAAGAAGGCCGCTGAGGTTGCCGATGACCAGGTGGTGCTCGTGGAGGCCGGGTCTGTCACCGTCTGGGACGCGCAGGGCCGCCGGGTTACCCCGCGCACCTGGGAGGTGTCCTGGGACGCCTCGGCGGCGGTCAAGGGCGGTTACGAGACCTTCATGGACAAGGAGATCCACGAGCAGCCCACCGCCGTGGCGGACACCCTGCGCGGGCGCGTGGACGAGCGCGGCGAGATCGTCCTGGACGAGATGCGGATCGACCCCTCCGTGCTGCGCAGCGTGGACAAGATCATCGTCATCGCCTGCGGCACCGCCTCCTACGCCGGGCACGTGGCCAAGTACGCCATCGAGCACTGGTGCCGGATCCCGGTGGAGATCGAGCTGGCGCACGAGTTCCGCTACCGTGACCCGATCGTGAGCGAGAAGACGCTGACGGTGGCCATCTCCCAGTCCGGGGAGACGATGGACACCATCCAGGCGGTGCGTCACGCCCGCGAGCAGGGATCCAAGGTCCTGGCCATCGTCAACACCTACGGCTCGACCATCGCTCGAGAGGCTGACGCCGTGCTCTACACCCATGCCGGCCCCGAGGTCGCCGTGGCCTCGACCAAGGCCTTCCTCGCCCAGATCACGGCCTGCTACCTGCTGGGCCTCTACCTCGCCCAGCTGCGGGGCAACAAGTGGCCGGACGAGGTGGCCGACTACCTGGACAACCTCGCCCAGATCCCTGCCAAGATCGAGCAGCTGCTCGACACCCAGGAGGACAAGGTCAAGGCCCTGGGGGCTGAGCTGGCTGGTAGTAGCTCCTTCCTGTTCCTGGGCCGTCACGTGGGCTACCCGGTGGCCCTGGAGGGAGCGCTCAAGCTCAAGGAGCTGGCTTACGTGCACGCCGAGGGCTTCGCCGCAGGTGAGCTCAAGCACGGGCCGATCGCCCTGGTGGAGGAGGGTCTGCCGATCTTCATCATCGTCCCCACTCCGCGCCGACCCGTGCTGCACGACAAGGTCATCTCCAACATCCAGGAGGTGCGTGCCCGCGGTGCGCGCACGATCATCATCGCGGAGGAGGGCGACGCCGCGGTGGACGCCTTCGCCGATGACGTCATCCGGGTCCCGCGTACGCCCACCCTCATGTGGCCGCTGCTCACGGTGGTCCCGCTCCAGGTCTTCGCGGCTGCGCTGGCTGGGGCCAAGGGGCTGGACGTCGACCAGCCGCGCAACCTCGCCAAGTCCGTCACGGTCGAGTAGGAGCTGGTGAGGGGAGCCGGGCGCTCCAATGTGCAGGTCGGTGGGTGAGTGTGCATGACCATGGTGCGCACTCACCCACCGACCTGCGCGCTCGCGGTGAGAGGGGGTAGGCGGGCTCAGCCCTCGGCGAGGACGACGGCGACGGCGGCCCCGCCGTCGTGGGACAGGCTCAGGTGCCAGTGCGAGACGGCGAGCTCGTCGGCCACCTGAGCGACGACGCCGTGCAGCGCCAGGCGCGGAGGCGCGCCCGCAGCGGTGACGACCTCGATGTCCCGGTAGCTCCAGCCGCTGGGGGCCTGGCGGCCACGCTGGGCGAGTGCGGAGCCGAGGACCTTGAGCACCGCCTCCTTGGCCGCGAAGCGGACGGCCAGCGAGGCTGGTCGGGTGGCGCAGGCCTCGCGCTCGCGGTCGGTCAGGACCCGCTCAGCCAGTGCCGGGGTATCGCGTAACCCGGCCTCAAACCGTGCCACGTCCACCAGGTCGGTGCCGACTCCTACGATCACCCCTCCAGGTAACCAGGTCTGAGGGCGCAGGCCAAGTGACGGGTGGGGCCGTCCGTGGGCACGGGACGGGAACAGCTAAGTCCTCGGTCGTGCGGAAGATCGCGACGGACGCCTCACAAGGTGGGGACTGGGTCACCTCCTGTCCCTACTCCGTCTGTCACCGCGCGGTTGAGGCCTTCCTCACCAGCTCGTGGCCCTGGGTCCAGGACCCGCAGAGACTGGCAGCGGCCAGGCACTGTCACAGCCTCGCGAGGCAGGGGAGGATGGGCAGGTGCGTGAGACCTGCCCGACCCTCCACCCGACCACCGCCTACCCGGCGTCTGCCATTGCCGAGGCCGAGGCGCCGCTGACGGCGGGCACCGACCGCTACATGAGCGCCGCAGCTCACTACCTGCTGGCCGCCTCCAGGCGGGAGCTGGCAGTCCGGGCTGACGACGTCGCCCGCCACCAGGTGGCCGGGATCGTCGGTGCAGGGGTCGTGCTCCTGGTAGGCGGAGGGCACAACGGTGGCGACGCGCTCCTGGCAGGTGCGGGGCTCCAACGCGCCGGTGCGCGCGTGACCGCCTTGCTGGCCACCGAGCACCCGCACGCCGCAGCCCTGGCCCAGGCGCACGCCGACGGCGTTACGGTCCTTGCCAGACAGCAGGCGGTCTCCTGGCTGCACGACGAGACCGCGCCCTCCGGTCCGCTCTCCTTCCGGCTCGTCCTGGACGGGCTGACGGGCATCGGCGCCACTGGGGTCCTGCGCGCCGAGGCGGCCGCTCTCATCGAGCCTCTTCTCGCTCGGGGCGGGCGCGGCGAGCGTCCTTTCCGGGTCCTCGCGGTGGACGTGCCCTCGGGGACCGGCGTCGACGACGGCACCGTATCCGGGCCGGTGCTGGCCGCCGACCGGACGGTGACCTTCACCTGCCTGCGTGGTACCCACCTCCTGCCGCCGGCCGCTCAGTACGTCGGAGAGCTTGAGGTGGCTGACCTCGGGCTGCCGGTGCCAGCCTGCGCCCCTCTGGCACAGCGTCCCGACGACGCCACGCTCGCCAGGATGGTGACGGTACCCGGCGACGCCGACCACAAGTACACCCGCGGCGTCGTGGGCCTGTGGGCCGGAAGCCAGACCTACCCCGGCGCCGCCGTCCTGACCGCGAGCGCGGCTGCGCGCACGGGCGCCGGCATGGTCCGGCTGCTCGCCCCACGTCGCGTGGAGGACCTCGTGCTCGCGTCCCGCCCCGAGGTCGTCCCGGCTGACGGCCGCTGCCAGGCCCTGGTCATCGGACCGGGGACCGACCCGGGGGACGAGGAGCGGATGGCCCAGCTGGCCGCGGCGCTGGAGCGTGCCCTCGACCAGGACCTGCCTGCTGTCGTGGACGCGGGCGCCCTGACGCTGGTGCCGTCCTTGCTCGCAGCCGTGCAGACCGCGCCTGGCGGGCTGGGTGAGCGCAGGGTACTGACTCCCCACGCGGGCGAGGCCGCAGCGCTGATCAGTGAGCTCGGCGTGCGGCGCACCCGCCATGAGGTCGAGGCGGCTCCGGCTGCCGCAGTCCGGCACCTGGCGACGCTGACCGGCGCCACGGTCGTGCTCAAGGGGACCCCGACGCTCGTGGCGCGTCCAGCAGGGGCGGAGCCGGGAGGGGCCGGGAACGAGACCGGGCCACTGCTGTCCCTGGACGCTGGTCCCGGCTGGCTGGCCACGGCCGGCAGCGGCGACGTCCTGGCGGGGGTCCTGGGGACCGTGCTCGCCGCTCGGGGAGCGCAGGAGGAGCAGGGCGGCGAGAGGCTGGATCCCGCAGCCTGTGCCGCGCTCGCGGTCCGTCTTCACGCACGCGCCGGTTGGGCGGCGAGCCTGACCCGACAGGGGCCGGAGACTGACGGCGAGCGCGAGAGCGCGCACGGCGGGCCGGTCACGGCCCTGGACGTCGCGGAGGCGCTACCTGGTGTCCTGGCGCGAATGGTCGCTCACAGCCCGGCCCTCTGACGGCTCGCCCGTGGTGAGAGTGGGAGAATGTCGCCCATGACTGTCGCGTCCTTCGCTGACTCACCCGTGTCGCAGGCCTCGGTACGCACCTGGGCGGCTGATGTCAGGGCGCCCGGGGCCGCGACTGCCTGTGCCCTCATCGACCTGGAGGCCCTGGCCCACAACGCCCGTGTCCTTGCCGGTACGGCTGGACGCGCGTGGATGGCCGTGGTCAAGGCCGATGCCTACGGCCACGGTATCGAGGCGGTGGCGAGGACCTGCCTGGACGCCGGTGCCAGCTGGCTTGGCGTCGCCCAGCTTGATGAGGCGCTGCACCTGCGCGGCCTGCTCGACGCAGCTGGTGTCGCGCGCCCGCGCTCGTCCGCCGAGCCGGCCTCCAGCCGGGAGCCACGCCTGCTGTGCTGGCTCGTCCCCGTCCTGAGCCCGGAGCAGGCTGCTCAGGAAGGCTCGCCTCTGCGGGAGGCGTTGGTGGCGGACCTCGACCTGTCAGTCTCCACGCTGACGCAGCTGCAGGCCGTTCGTGCCGCGGCGCGCGCCCAGGGCGTCATAGCCCGGATCCACGTCAAGGTGGACACGGGGATGTCCCGCGCGGGGGCGGTGCCGGAGGACCTGCCGGACCTGGCACGTGCGGCCAGGGCCTCGCAGGACGAGGGGTTGGTCGACGTCGTCGGCCTGTGGTCCCACCTCTCGCGGGCTGACGAGCCGGACAGCGGCTCGACCGAGGATCACCTGGAGCGTTTCCGCCGTGGTGAGCAGGTCCTTCACCAGGCAGGGCTGCGCCCGCGCGTGCGCCACCTGTCTGCGACCGGAGGGCTCCAGTGGCACCCTGAGGCTCGCCTGGACCTGGTACGTGCCGGTATCGGCCTGTACGGCTTCTCGCCCGAACCGGGTGTGGCTACCTCCCAGGAGCTGGGGCTGCGTCCTGTCATGCGCCTGCAGGCGCCCCTCGTGCAGGTCAAGCGCATCCCTGCCGGGCAGGCCGTCTCCTACGGCGGGACCTGGGTCGCCCCCACCGACCGGTGGGTGGGCCTGGTGCCTGTGGGGTACGGCGACGGTGTCCCACGGGCGGCTGCCAGCGCCGGCCCGGTATGGGTGGCGGGTCGACGCACGACGCTGGTGGGCAGGGTGTGCATGGACCAGGTCGTGGTCGACCTGGGGCCGGCAAGGGACCCGCAGGGCCACGACCTGCCCGCCCCCGCGGCTGCCGGGGACCTCGCCGTCCTGTGGGGGGACCCGCAGCGTGACGGTGAGGGGGTGCCCACGGCGGAGGAGTGGGCACGGGTGTGCTCCACCATCAGCTACGAGATCGTCACCCGGCTGGGGCCGAGGGTCCCGCGCGTGGCCGTCGGCCCCTCGGGGAGGGGCTGGGACGGCGGGCGGTGACGGCCTGCGTCCCGGCGGTCGCTGTCCCTTCTTGCACGGGCGCCTAGAGTTGTGCCGGCGGCCCGCCCCGCCGCGCGACCCGTGACCTCAGGAGTGGTGATGACCTCTCGTTCAGCCCAGACCGTGACCGTGACGACGACGGACGCGGACGCCACACGCGCTCTCGGGGCACGCCTGGCCTCCTTCCTGCGTCCGGGCGACCTCGTCATGCTCTCGGGAGGGCTCGGGGCAGGCAAGACGACGCTGGCCCAGGGCGTCGGCTCAGCCATGGACGTGCGTGGCAGGGTCTCCTCCCCGACCTTCATCATCGCCCGCGTCCACCCGGCCCTGGGAGACGGCCCCGACCTCATCCACGTCGACGCCTACCGGCTGTCCTCCCTGGAGGAGATTGACGCGCTGGATCTGGACTCCTCCCTCCAGGAGTCCGTGACCCTCGTGGAGTGGGGGGAGGACAAGGTCGAGGCCCTGTCCGCCGACCGCCTGGAGGTCGTGGTCGCGCGTCCGCACGGCGGTCTGGCCGCGACGGGACCTGACGACCAGGAGGGCGTCACGGATGAGGAGGACGAGGTCACGGACCTGGCCGAGGTCGACGACGGCCGACGAGTCATCACGATCACCGCGCTGGGCGAGCGGTGGAGACAGACGGACCTGGGAGCCCTCGTGCTCTGAGCGGCCGAAGCAGGTCAGGGCCTAGGCTGGGCCCGTGCGCATTGTCTCGATCGACTCCTCACTCGGAACCCAGCTCCTGGTCTGCGACGCGGCCCCGGCCCGCACGGACCAGACCCAGGAACGCGCCCTGACCGTCCTGACTCGTGCCGCCCAGGAGGACTCACGCCACCACGCTGAGTCCCTGGGCCCGATGCTCGCCCAGGCCCTGACAGACCCAGCCGTGGCCGCGCAGCCGCTGGACGCCGTCGTGGCCGCGACCGGACCAGCACCCTTCACCGGCCTGCGTGCGGGCCTCGTGACCGCCCGCACCGTCGCACGTGCCCGGGACCTGCCGGTACACGGTGTGGAGAGCCTGGACGCCGTCGCACGCCGCGCGCTCGACGAGCTGGCTCAGCAAGGGGGCGAGGACGAACGCTCCGTGGTCCAGGTGGCTACCGACGCCCGCCGCAAGGAGGTCTACGCCGCCCGTTACCGTGCCAAGGGAGCCGACGACGTCGAGCGCCTGGGAGAGATCAGCGTCCTGCCGCCCGCGCGGCTGGCGGAGGTCATGAGCGCTGACGGCGTCACGGTCGTGGCCGGTTCCGGCGTCGGCCTCTACCCCGAGCTGGGAGAGGGCCGCACGGTCCTCGCACCGGTCTCGGGCGACGCCCTGGTCCAGGTCCGAGTGGCGCTGGCGCGCCTCGAGGCCGGCCAGGAGCTGCCCACCGAGCCCCTCTACCTGCGGCACGCCGACGTCCAGGTGCCCACGACCCGCAAGCGGTACCGGTGACGGCAGCCGGGTCCGAGCCCTCAGGCACGCCTGGCACAGGCCTGAGACTGAGGGTGATGGAGGTGGGGGACCTCGCGGAGGTCTCCCACCTGGAGCGGGAGCTCTTCGGCGGGGAGGCCTGGAGCGCCTCCCTGCTGGCTGACGAGCTTCAGGCGGCCACAGGCCCTGAGGCTGACCGCGGCTACGTGGTCGTCGTCGACGGCGACGGCGTCGTGGTGGGCTACGCGGGCCTGTGGTTCGGCGACGGCCGGGGGGAGGCGGACCTGCTGACCATCGCCACGGTCCCGGCGGCCCGGAGGCGCGGGGTCGCCACCAGCATGCTCCGGGCGGTGGTGAGGCAGGCCCGCGAGGCGGGGTGCGCCGGCGTCCTGCTGGAGGTACGCGCCTCGAATGAGGCAGCGCAGACGCTGTACGCCAGGCACGGTTTCCGTCCCCTGGGCAGGCGCCGCCGCTACTACAGCGCACCGGTGGAGGACGCCGTCGTCATGCGTCTGGACCTGCGACCAGGGCCGGGGCCTGTGGGCTCGGAGATATTTGGTGCGAGCAGCCTCACGAAATGACGGGGCACAGGGGCTCTTTTGACCTGACGAATGACGACGACACGAGCGGTCCTTAGGCGTCTGGGACGCCCGCAAATGCCGTCATAACGCCATTCCGTGATCCACGGGGCTGATCGGGGCGATCAAGTAGGACTATCGGCGCACACACCCTGGATACGCTTCCGCCGTGGCCTCACAGACTGTTTCACCCAAGAAGAAGCGGACCGCCTTCTCGACCACTGTGTTTATGAAGCGCCTCATGGCGTGGTCGGGCATCGTCTTCCTGCTCTTCGTCATCTTCCATGCCTACGGCAACACCCACTACTTCCAGGGTGAGATTGCCTACGATCACTACGCGGTGTTCCTGCGGACCCTGCTGAACCCGCTGCTGCCCTACGAGGGCTTCCTGTGGATCATGCGTATCGCGCTGGTGGTGCTGCTCCTGGCGCACGCTGGTAGCGCCTTCCACCTGTGGCACCGCAACAAGAAGGCGCGCGGCAGCGACAAGTACGCCGTGAAGAAGCCGGGAGCGGAGTACTTCGCCTCGCGCTACGCCATGCGCACCATGCGCTGGGGCGGTGTCATCCTGCTGCTGTTCATCGTCTGGCACATCCTGCAGTTCACCACCCTGTCCGCCACCCCGGGCGGGGAGTACGTGCACGGTCGCGCGTACCAGAACATGTACTACGGCTTCCAGCTGTGGTGGGTCTACCTCATCTACCTGGTAGCGCTGGCTGCCCTGTGCCTGCACGTGTGGCACGGCGTGTGGTCCGCCCTGCAGACCGTCGGCGCCATGCGCGGGAACGTCGTCCCCTTCGTCCGCGTCATCGCGTTCATCGTCGCCTTCGCGCTGTTCGCCTGCTTCATGGCAGTACCCACGGCGATCCTCTTCGGATGGGTCGACGCCCCCATGGCCGCTGCTGACTACTACCCGCAGTTCTGCGACGCGATCGGCTCGGCTGCCGAGCAGTTCGCTGACCACTGCGCGGCCGTCGCCCACTGACTGATCGAGAGCGAGTGAATGATGACTGAACTCATCGAGGGCCTCTACACCGAGGGCGAGAAGATCGCCGACACCAAGGCGCCCCACGACGTCCCGATCGCCAGGCGCTGGGAGCAGCGCAAGTTCAACGCCAAGCTGGTCAACCCCGCCAACCGCCGCAAGCTCGACATCATCGTCGTCGGCTCCGGCCTGGCCGGTGGTGCCGCAGCCGCGTCGCTGGGCGAGCAGGGCTACAACGTCAAGTGCTTCTTCTACCAGGACTCCGCCCGCCGCGCACACTCCATCGCGGCCCAGGGTGGTATCAACGCGGCGAAGAACTACCGCAACGACGGTGACTCCGTCTACCGCCTCTTCTACGACACGGTCAAGGGCGGTGACTACCGGGCGCGTGAGGACAACGTCTACCGCCTGGCCGAGGTCAGCGCCAACATCATCGACCAGTGCGTGGCCCAGGGCGTTCCCTTCGCCCGTGAGTACGGTGGCCTGCTGGACAACCGCTCCTTCGGCGGCGTGCAGGTCTCGCGTACCTTCTACGCCCGTGGCCAGACGGGTCAGCAGCTGCTGATCGGCGCCTACCAGGCGCTGGAGCGGCAGGTGCGCGCCGGCACGGTCAAGGAGTTCCGCCGCCACGAGATGGTCGAGCTCATCGTCGTCGACGGCAAGGCCAAGGGCATCATCGCCCGCGACATGGTCACCGGCGAGATCGAGACCCACCTGGCTGACGCCGTCGTGCTGTGCACCGGTGGCTACGGCAACGTCTTCTTCCTGTCGACCAACGCCATGGGCTGCAACGCCACCGCCGTGTGGCGTGCCCACCGTAAGGGTGCCTACTTCGCCAACCCCTGCTACACGCAGATCCACCCCACCTGCATCCCGCAGTCCGGTGACTTCCAGTCCAAGCTCACCCTGATGAGTGAGTCCCTGCGTAACGACGGCCGCATCTGGGTGCCGAAGAGGGCAGAGGACTGCAAGAAGGACCCGAAGGACATCCCGGAGGAGGACCGCGACTACTACCTGGAGCGCATCTACCCGGCCTTCGGCAACCTGGTCCCGCGTGACATCGCCTCCCGCCAGGCCAAGAACATGTGCGACGAGGGACGCGGCGTGGGACCGGCCATCAAGGAGAAGGCCCCGGACGGCACCGAGCGCATGGTCTCGCGTGGTGTCTACCTCGACTTCTCCGAGGCGATCGAGCGTCTGGGCAAGGAGCAGGTCAGCGCCAAGTACGGCAACCTGTTCGAGATGTACCAGCGCATCACCGGCGACGACCCCTACGAGACGCCGATGCGTATCTACCCGGCCGTCCACTACACGATGGGTGGCCTGTGGGTGGACTACGACCTGGAGTCCAACATCCCGGGCCTGTACGTGGCCGGTGAGGCCAACTTCTCCGACCACGGCGCCAACCGTCTGGGTGCCTCAGCGCTCATGCAGGGTCTGGCCGACGGTTACTTCGTCCTGCCGGACACGATGAACGACTACCTGGCGGACATGCTCCGTGAGGGCAAGGTCGACCCCAACGCCCCTGAGATCGAGCAGGCACGCAAGGACGTCGAGGAGCGCGTGACTCGCCTCATGGCGCTGCGCGGTACCCGGTCCGTCGACGACTTCCACATGGCGCTGGGACGCATCATGTGGGAGTACTGCGGCATGGAGCGCCGTGACGAGGGTCTGCGTGAGGCCATCAAGCAGATCCGGGAGCTGAAGGAGGAGTTCTGGCGTGACGCCCGTATCACGGGTGAGGCGATGGAGCTCAACCAGACGCTGGAGAAGGCCGGCCGCCTGCTCGACTTCTTCGAGCTGGCCGAGCTCATGTGCATCGACGCGCTGCACCGCCGCGAGTCCTGCGGTGGTCACTTCCGCGCCGAGTCCCAGACTCCTGAGGGCGAGGCCCTGCGTCACGACGACGAGTTCCTGTACGTGGCCGCGTGGGAGTGGGGCGGCGAGAACCAGCCCCCGATCCTCCACAAGGAGGACCTGATCTACAAGGACATCGAGCTCAAGCAGCGGAGTTACAAGTGAACATCAAGCTCAAGATCTGGCGTCAGAAGAACCAGAACACCGAGGGGCACTTCGAGGAGTACTCCATGTCGGGTATCGAGGAGCACATGAGCTTCCTCGAGGTCCTCGACCTGCTCAATGAGCAGCTGTTCCAGGAGGGCAAGGAGCCCGTCGCCTTCGACTCGGACTGCCGCGAGGGCATCTGCGGTCAGTGCGGTGTGGTCATCAACGGACAGGCCCACGGCCCGATCCGCTCCACCACCTGCCAGCTGCACATGCGTCACCTGGCGGAGGACCCCTCCTTCAAGGACGGCTCCACCATCACGATCGAGCCCTGGCGCTCGGCCGGCTTCCCGATCCTCAAGGACCTGGTGGTCGACCGCTCCGCCCTGGACCGCATCGTCCAGGCCGGAGGCTATATCTCAGTCAACACCGGCGCGGCCCCCGAGGCCCACTCGGTCCCGGTCCGCAAGGACAAGGCTGACGCCGCCTTCGAGGCTGCCGCCTGCATCGGCTGCGGCGCCTGCGTGGCGGCCTGCCCGAACGCCTCGGCCATGCTGTTCACCGGCGCGAAGATCGCCCACCTGGGCCTGCTCCCGCAGGGCCAGCCGGAGCGTCTGCCCCGTGTGGTCTCCATGCTCAACCAGCACGACGCCGAGGGCTTCGGCGGCTGCACGAATATCGGTGAGTGCGCTGCGGTGTGCCCCAAGTCCGTGCCGCTGGAGGTCATCTCGCGCCTGAACCGCGACCTCGGCCACGCCCTGTGGAAGGGCCAGCACGCTCACGTGTGAGCCTGCCCCCTGGCAGCTCCAGCGAGCCTGCCAGGCAGACCTGATAACGGCGGGGCCGTCACCTTCACTGGTGGCGGCCCCGCCGTCGTGCTCTCGGGTCGCAGGCGGGCTGGCGTCAGGGACTAGGCTGTCGGGCGTGAGCGAACCTCTGATCCTGGGAATCGAGTCCACCTGCGACGAGACCGGTGTGGCACTGGTACGTGGCCGGGAGCTGCTGGGCGACGTCGTCGCCACCTCCATGGATGAGTACGCCCGCTTCGGCGGCATCATTCCTGAGATCGCCTCACGCGCCCACCTGCAGTCCTTCGTCCCGACCCTGGACGCTGCGCTGGCCAAGGCGGACGTCGACCTGTCCGAGGTTGACGCCGTCGCCGTGTGCGCTGGGCCCGGCCTCATCGGCTCCCTCACCGTGGGGATCTCGGCCGCCAAGGCGCTTGCCGCCTCGCTCGGCAAGCCGGTCTACGGCGTCAACCACGTCATCGGGCACCTGGCGGTCGATGAGCTGGTCGACGGCGCCCTGCCTGAGCGCGCCATCGGTCTGATCGTCTCAGGCGGCCACTCCAACATCGTGTCGATCCGGGACATCGCCACGGATGTACGTGAGCTGGGTGGCACGCTCGACGACGCCGCCGGGGAGGCCTTCGACAAGGTGGGGCGTCTGCTCGATCTGCCCTATCCCGGAGGCCCGCACGTCGACCGGCTGTCCCAGGAGGGCGACCGCGAGGCGATCCGCTTCCCGCGCGGCCTGGCAGCGGGCAAGGACAAGGACCGTCACCGCTACGACTTCTCCTTCTCCGGCCTCAAGACCGCCGTCGCTCGCTACGTGGAGTCACTGCAGGACGCCGGACGTGAGGTTCCCAAGGCGGACGTGTGTGCTGCCTTCTGCGAGGCAGTCAACGACTCCCTGACCGGTAAGGCGGTCCAGGCCTGCCTGGACGAGGGCGTGGACACCCTGGTCATCGGGGGAGGCTTCTGCGCCAACTCCCGGTTGCGCTCGCTGGCGGCCGAGCGCTGCGAGGCCGCCGGCATCACGCTGCGCCTGCCCCCGCTGCGCTACTGCACGGACAACGGCGCTCAGATCGCGGCCCTGGGCAGCGCAGCGGTGAGGGCGGGCGTGGAGCCCAGCCCGATGGACTTCGCCCCTGACTCCGGTATGCCTCTGGACGTCATCATCGCGCGCTGAGGCGCGCCGGCTCGCTTCCTACGGCTCAGGCGCTGGCGTAGCGGCCCTGGTGGGAGCCCGGCAGGGTCGAGGGGTGGATCGTGCTGGCCACGGAGAGCACCTCAGTGGGGTGCAGAGGACGGCCTGCCTTGACCTCAGCCTGCATCAGCCTGACCGCCGCCTGGTTCGCGCCGTCGGCTGCCCGGACCGCGGCGAACTGGCGCTGGTAGGAGGCTCCGGCGTCGAGCGTCGCCTGGACACCGGCGAGCTCGCGGGCGCATCCCAGGTCCTCCGCCACCGGCATGAGCTCGGTGAGCATCCGAGAGACCGTGTCAGAGACCAGCTCCTCCTCTCCGTCGGAGCCGGTGATGAGGATGGCGTCCATGCCGTAGCGGGCCGAGCGCCACTTGTTCTCGGCCACGTACCAGTCCGGCATGGCGTCCAGCGCCTCACCACGGTCCAGCGTCCGTGAGAAGCTCTCCACCAGGCACTGGGTCAGCGCCGCGATCCCTGCGAGCTCGGTGAGGTTGGTCGCTGCGTCGCAGGCCCGTACCTCGACGGTCCCGAGCCTGGGGGAAGGGCGCACGTCCCAGCGCACCTCGCTGAACTCCTCGATGACGCCGGTGTGGATCATGTCCCCGGCGTAGGCCTCCAGGTCCTCCCAGGTGTCAAGCTGGTGAGGCGCACCTGCGGTCGGCAGCTGCTGGAACATCATGGCGCGGTTGTCCGCGTAGCCGGTGTCATGACCAGCCCAGAAGGGGGAGGACGCGCTGAGGCACTGCAGGTGCGCCGTCCGGGTGAGCAAGGCCCTGAGGATCGGGAGCGCCTTGTCCCGGTCCTCGACGCCGACGTGGACGTGCGTGCCGAAGATGAGCATCTGGTGGCCCCACAGGCGGGTGCGGTCGACCAGGCGCGAGTAGCGTTCGGCGTCGGTGACCCGTTGGACCAGGGGGTCGGCGAAGGGATGGGTGCCGGCGCTGACCAGGTCGACGCGCAGCGGGTCGACCACGGGCAGCAGCCGGTCGTAGGCGAAGGCGATGTCCTCCACGCACTCGGCGACGCTCTGGCGTGCTCCCGAGACCAGCTCAACGGTGTTGAGCATCATCTCGCCGTGGATATGCGGGTCCTCGCCCACGGCACCGAGGATCTCGGCAGCGCACTGGCGCAGGTCGAGGGAGTCCCGGTCCAGGAGCTGGAGCTCCCACTCGATGCCGACGCTGGAGCGCGGTGAGGAGGCAAAGGGCAGAGCCTGGCGGTGGAGGTGGCTGAATCGTGGTGCCGTGGTCATCGTGCGCCGTTCGTCAGGGGAGCCGAGCGCTGGTCTGGCTGGCGAGAGTCCGCCACGGACCAGACCAGTGGTGAACAGTCTAGGCCCCGGCCTGGTGGCCGGGCCGCAGTGCCTGGACCCCGCGCTCAGGCTCGAGCTTCTCGACGACGAGGACGACGCCCTTGGGGCTGGCGGCCTTGCCCCTGCCGCGGTCAGAGGCCGCCCCCAGGCGGGTGAGCACCCAGGTCTCGCCCTGAGACCCCTTGGGGCGCAGCGAGGCACGCAACGCGTCGGGAGAGACGTCGACACCGCGACGGTGAATCTCCAGACACCCGATCTCCCTGGCTCGCACGCGAGCCTTGAGCACCTTGAGGTGCAGGGGCAGGACCTCACGGACCCGCCAGCTGCGCACGAAGGGACGCAGCTCGGAGGGGACCGGCGCGCAGCCGGTGAGGTAGGCGATACGCGGTGCCAGGGGGCGGGCACCCAGGCGCCGGGCCAGGTGGGCAACGAGGCCTGCCCGGATGGCTGCGCCGTCGGGCTCGTGCAGCAGGGGTCCGAGCCCCTCCGCCCCGATGACGGGATCGAGCTGGGTGGGAGCGACCGAGGGGTCTGAGCACTCGGGGTCGGTCAGGACGTGTGAGGCCTGGTCGCCTGACGAGGCTGGGTCAGGGCTCATCACGAGCGCGGAGCGGCCCGGCCCCTCCGGGGCGAGTGGCCCGCACCAGATCCCGGCCTCGACGACCTCGCCTCCCACGCTCACCCACTGCACGTGGGAGTCAGCCGGAAGGAGGCCGTGGTCGATCCCGGGAGCCACCTTGACGCCGAGGGCGGCGACCCGCTCACGCAGGGCCAGGACCTGGCTCAGGCGCGGAGACCACTGCTCCGGGTCGTTCAGGCGTCGTCCGCCGGCACGACGGGCAGGGTCAGCGAAGACGGCGTCGACGTCGTGGGCCTCCAGGTCGAGCCCGAGGGCGTCGGCGCACAGGACCTCGGCGTGGTCGAAGGGCATGAGGTTGACAGTGGCCAGGGCCGCTGTCGCCTCGTCCCGCTCGACGGCGAGCACCGGCAGGTCGAGGCCTGCCAGGGCGACGGCGTCCCCGCCGATGCCGCAGCCCAGGTCCGCCACCCGGCGGACTCCGGCACGTGCGTAGCGCGCGGCGTGGTGGGCGGAGACAGCCAGACGCGTGGCCTGCTCCAGCCCGTCGGGAGTGAAGAGCATCTGGGCGGCGAAGGGACCGAACTTCGCGGCGGCCCGCTCACGCAGGCGCTGCTGGGTCAGCGCTGCGGACACCAGCTCTGGGCTGTGACCGGCTGCGCGGAGCTCCTCGCCCAGGCTCAGGACCCCTTCAGGGTCGTAGGGCGGGAGGGAGGACAGCAGCTGCCACCCCTCGGCAGTCAGGAGAGGGGCGAGCGAGGTGGCGCTGGGGGAGGAGGACGAGGTGGAAGAGGCCATCGGCACGATGATGGCATGCCCGTGCCTCGCCGTCGGCGAACCTGAGGGCACACTTTGGCACTCACGTTGACTGAGTGCTAACGGCGCGCGTAGATTCTCTTCCGGACGCAGGGTCGACGAAGGCCCTGCGGCACGCGCCCTCGGCGCTGACGGACCGACCCCCGCGACGGCGGACCGGCAAGTCAGGACGCGGACCACAACACCATCCGTACGCTGAACAAGCGAGAAGGGGAGGACACCATGTCGATCTCCATCAAGCCGCTCGAGGACCGCATCGTCGTCCAGACGCTTGAGGCTGAGCAGACCACCGCCTCCGGCCTGGTCATCCCGGACACCGCCAAGGAGAAGCCGCAGGAGGGCAAGGTCGTGGCCGTGGGCCCCGGCCGCGTCGACGACTCCGGCAAGCGCATCCCGGTGGACGTCGCCGAGGGCGACGTCGTCATCTACTCCAAGTACGGCGGCACCGAGGTCAAGTACGCGGGCGAGGACTACCTCATCCTCTCCGCGCGCGACGTGCTCGCCGTCGTCACCAAGTGACCTTGGGCTAGACACCTACTAGCAGCTCTCGGCGGGGAGAAGGCAAAGGCCTTCTCCCCGCCGAGAGTCGTGATGGCGGCTACGTCATGGCGGACTGGTCGGCCTGTGGGCCGTGCCTGCGCCGGAGGCACGGCTCAGTGCGGACGGCTGGAGAGGAGGGCCCGGCGCTCCTCCTCGGTCATGCCACCCCACACCCCGTAGGGCTCCTGCGTGGACAGGGCGTGCTCGCGGCAGCGCGCGAGGACCGAGCAGCGACGGCACACGGCCTTCGCGCCGTCGTCACGTCGCCGGCGCGACCTGCCCCGCTCGCCGTCAGGGTGGAAGAACTGGGCGGAGTCCATCCCCAGGCACGCGCCCTGGTACTGCCACTCCCACAACGCGGTCACGGGACCAGGCTGGCGCGACCGCTCAGGCATCAGTGAGTCCCTTCTCAGCGACGACGGCGGACTTTGCCGTCACGCCTGTGTCTGAGGGAAGACTAGGAGGCTTTCGGGAGAACGGCAAGCAGCCGGTGCACCAGTGTGGTCCTGCCTTCCTTGGTGCGGCTTAGGGATGCTGGCTGTCGTGGGGCTCGTGAGCATCCTGACGCCACTGCGGGGTGCACGGCAGGCGTACCTGGCCCTACCATGCACACTGTGAGCGACTCGATCACCAGCCTTGACCTCTTCGCACCCACCGGACTGACTTACGACGACGTGCTCCTGCTGCCCAGGCTGACCGACGTCATCCCCTCCGAGGTCGACACGACCTCGCGGCTGACCAAGAAGATCAGCCTGTCCACCCCGCTGCTGAGCGCCGCGATGGATACCGTCACCGAGTCTGAGATGGCGATCGCCATGGCTCGGCAGGGCGGTATCGGCATCCTGCACCGCAACCTGTCCATTGAGGACCAGGCGCAGCAGGTCCGCCGGGTCAAGCGCTCGGAGTCAGGTATGGTCTCGGACCCCGTCACCGTCGGGCCGGACGCCACGATCGCCGAGCTGGACAAGCTGTGCGGTCACTACAAGGTCTCTGGTCTGCCCGTGGTCGACGACGAGGGCAACCTCCTTGGCATCATCACCAACCGCGACCTGCGCTTCGTGCCGGCGGACACCTGGGGCACGCTGCACGTGCGCGACTGCATGACGCCGCGCGAGCGCCTCATCACCGGTCCCACCGGTATCTCGCGTGAGGACGCCAAGGCGCTCCTGGCTGAGCACCGTATCGAGAAGCTGCCGCTGGTCGATGACTCCGGGCACCTGACCGGTCTCATCACGGTCAAGGACTTCGTCAAGACCGAGCAGTACCCCCACGCCACCAAGGACGAGGCAGGACGGCTCGTGGTCGGTGCCGCTGTCGGCTACTGGGGAGACACCTGGGAGCGTGCGGGCGCGCTGGCTGAGGCAGGCGTGGACGTGCTGGTCGTCGATACCGCCAACGGCGGCGCCAGGCTCGCACTGGAGATGATCTCGCGCCTCAAGAAGGACCCGGCTTTCGCTGGTGTCCAGATCATCGGCGGCAACGTGGCGACCCGGGAGGGTGCGCAGGCGCTTATCGACGCGGGTGTGGACGCGGTCAAGGTCGGTGTGGGCCCTGGCTCGATCTGCACCACGCGTGTGGTCGCCGGCGTCGGCGTCCCGCAGGTGACGGCGGTCTACGAGGCCGCCCGCGCCTGCACCCCGGCCGGTGTGCCGCTCATCGCCGACGGCGGGCTGCAGTACTCCGGAGACATCGCCAAGGCCATGGTCGCCGGTGCTGACACGGTCATGCTCGGCTCCCTCCTGGCCGGGTGCACCGAGTCTCCTGGCGACCTCGTCTTCGTCAACGGCAAGCAGTGGAAGCGCTACCGCGGCATGGGCTCGCTGGGTGCCATGAGCTCGCGCGGACGCACGTCCTACTCCAAGGACCGCTACTTCCAGGCTGACGTCACCGGTGATGACAAGATCGTGCCCGAGGGCATCGAGGGGCAGGTTCCCTACTCCGGCTCCCTGGCTGACGTCGTCTACCAGCTCGTGGGCGGTCTCCACCAGTCGATGTTCTACGTCGGAGCCCGCACGATCCCCGAGCTCAAGGCCAACGGCCAGTTCGTGCGGATCACGGCGGCAGGCCTCAAGGAGTCCCACCCTCACGACGTCCAGATGACTGTGGAGGCACCCAACTACGCAGGCCGTAGCTGACCCTCTTCCTTGTCTGGCTGACGGGCCCGGTACCTGTGAAGGTGCCGGGCCCGTGCGTGCGAGGGTGGCTGGCCTCGTTGGCCTTGGCGAGGCGGTCTGCTTCCGCCGGGCCCGTGCGTGCGAGGGTGGCTGGGCTCTGCGCCCTCACCCGGACCGGGACAGGTCCGGCCTGCGCGGTCAGACAGCAGCGTCAGCAGCCGGTGGCCAGCGGCCAGGTGGTACCCGCGTCCGGTACACGACCTTGGCGACGTAGCCAGTCATTGAGGGACTCCGCCCAACGGCGGTGCGCGGTCACCTGGAAGGACTGGAGGTCCTCCAGGCTCATGCGCGCCACCTCGGGATACGCCTGGGCCAGGGCCTCAAGGACGTCAAGAGTCGCGGCCACGTCGACCTCGGCGGTGTGCAGGGCCTCGTCGACCTGGACGCCGTAGACATGACACATGGCGTCAAGGCGACGCTTGCCCTTGCGCCATCGGTCCACCGCCCGGTCCAGGACCAAAGGGTCCAGCACAGGCGCCAGGGGACCGCCCAGGCGCTGGTGCAAGGTGTCCAGCCCGTGACGGGTGAGCTCGTGTTCCATCAGCGTGAGGTCGAAGGAGGCGTTGAAGACAACGACTGGCGTCCCGCCAGCCATCGCCGTGGCGAGGTGGACGGCGACCTCCTCCAGCACCTCGTGCGCCGGGCGACCTTCGGCCTGCGCCCGTTCGGTACTGATGCCGTGGACGGCGCTGGCGCTGGAGGGGATCGGGACCCCCGGGTCGGCCAGCCAGGTCAGGACCTCCTGGCTCCTCCCGCCGTCGGCCTGGAGCGGGCCGCGGTGGACCAGGGCAGCGGTGACCAGACGGTCACGGGAGGGATCGACGCCGGTGGTCTCGGTGTCGAAGCCGAGAAAGGGGCCGGTGGCCCAGGACGTGGTGAGGTGGTGCTCGCTCATGACCCCGAGTCTGCCACCAGGGTCTGACACGAACTCAGCGCGCAAGGCGGTCCGCGCCTGGGGTGTCCTACCATCCGTCTATGAGCGCAGAGGTCGAGATCGGACGTTCCAAGCGAGCCCGCCAGGCGTATTCCTTTGACGACATCGCCCTCGTTCCCGCACGACGGACCCGGGACACCCGGGATGTGCGCCTGGGCTGGCAGATCGATGCCTACCACGTGGACATGCCTGTGATGGCCGCACCTATGGACTCTGTGATGAGTCCGGACACCGCGATCATGGTCGGCCGCCTTGGTGGTATCGGGGTGCTTGACCTGGAGGGTCTGTGGACCCGGTACGAGGACCCCGAGCCCGCCCTGCGGCGTATCCGTCAGGCCGCCCCGGAGCAGGCCACTCGCGTCCTGCAGGAGGTCTACAGGGCGCCGGTGCGACCAGAGCTGATCCGCGAGCGTCTGGCGCAGGTTCGTCAGGCGGGTGTCGTCGTCGCCGGCAGGCTGAGCCCTGCCCAGACCCTTCGCCACTGGCGCACCGTGGTCGAGGCCGGCGTGGACCTGTTCGTGATCCGTGGCTCGGTGGTGTCTGCCGAGCACGTCTCGGGCGACGCCGAGCCCCTTAACCTCAAGCGTTTCATCTACGAGCTCGACGTCCCCGTCATCGTGGGCGGTGTGACGACCTACACTGCGGCGCTCCACCTCATGCGCACCGGCGCCGCTGCTGTGCTCGTGGGTCAGGGGGGAGGGGCCTCCTCCTCGATCCGTCAGGTCCTGGGCCTGCACATGCCCATGGCGACGGCGGTGGCGGACGTGGCGGCGGCACGCCGTGACTACCTCGACGAGTCCGGGGGGCGTTACGTCCACGTCATTGCGGACGGCTCGGTAGGAAACTCCGGCGACGTGGTCAAGGCCATCGCCTGCGGAGCGGACGCGGTCATGCTCGGAGCGGCGCTGGCGCGAGCGCAGGAGGCTCCCGGCGGCGGATACCACTGGGGAGCGGAGGCGCGCCACGACGCCCTGCCTCGTGGCTACCGCTCCTACGTGGGTACGGTGGGCACGATGGAGGAGATCCTGTGCGGGCCCTCGGACCGGGCCGACGGCACGCTCAACATCGTCGGCGCGCTGCGCCGTACCCTGGCGACGACGGGCTACGCCGACGTCAAGGAGCTCCAGCGCGTTGAGGTCGTCCTCGCCCCTTATGACCCAAGCTGAGCCAGAAGCCAGGTGAGCGCGGAGGCGGCTGCGCCTCGTTCTGTGTGGCCTGGGCTGAGGCGAGCCCGGATACCGGCTCATGGAGGCAGGGGTGGGTTCTGGCCGATGACGATGAAGAGGGACGTCGACCGGCGGCGGGTTTGAGTGGTCTCCGTGACGTGCCCGATGTGCTGAACCGGTGCCCCAGACAGGGCGAAGTCGGGTAGTGTCATGGTCAACATCAGCGCCCCGCTGATGACCGCACGTGTTGTCGGGACCGCTGTCCAGCATGCCCCCAACCATTGAGAAGGAGTCACCTATGGCACAGGTTACTGCCACTATTGCCTCCAAGGTCGGGCTGCACGCCCGTCCCGCCGCCACCTTCGTCAAGGCCGTCGCCGACTCCGGTGTCAAGGTCACCATCGCCAAGGAGGGGGGCGCTCCGGTGGACGCCGCCTCGATCCTCGGTGTCATGACCCTGGGTGCCGCATACGGCGACGTGGTTGTCCTGGAGTCCTCCGACGCTGATAGCGACAAGGCTCTGGCTGACCTCAAGGCCCTCCTGGAGACCGACCTGGACGCCTGAGTCCCGTTCTCTTCACGCGTTGGAGGGGTGCCTATCCGCATGGGGTGGGCACCCCTCCAACGCGTGAAGAGGACTGCGGCGCCTCCTGTAGCCGGAGAGGTGGCGGATCATCCCCCTCCTCCTCATCAGACCGAGGTGCGCGGCGCGGCCTGTGGCCGGGGACGGGCCTGCCGCTAGGGTGTGACCATGACGATCATCGCTGCGGCGGACGGATCCGCCCTGGGTAACCCCGGTCCCGCTGGCTGGGCCTGGTACGTGGACGAGTCCTGCTGGGCGGCTGGTGGCTGGCCGGAGTCGACGAACAACCGCGGAGAGCTCACCGCTGTCCTGGAGCTCCTGCAGGCGACGGCTGCGGCCGGGCTGGCAGGGGAGGAGCTGCTCATCCAGGCCGACTCCCAGTACGTCATCAACTCCCTGACCACGTGGCGTCACGGCTGGAAGAGGCGAGGCTGGCGCAAGGCTGACGGCAAGCCGGTGCTCAACGAGGACCTTATGAAGGCTCTGGATGCGGCGCTGGCCGGCCGTCAGGTGCGTTTCGAGTGGGTCAAGGGTCACGCGGGTCACCCGGCCAACGAGCGCGCAGACGACCTCGCGCGTGCTGCGGCGACGGCCTACCAGCAGGGAACCGCTGTGCCCTCGGGACCGGGCTGGCCGGGGGCGTAGGAGGGCGAGGCTGCCGGCGGGCGGTTGTCCTTGAGGCCCATCTGAACCGTGGTTTTGCGTACGGGACCGGGGTATACAACAGCTTGTATACCCCGGTCCCGTACGCAAAACCACGATTTTAAATGAGGGTCAGCGCCTGGCGGGCGATTGCCAGCTCCTCGTTGGTCGGGTAGACCGTGACGACGACGGAGGAGTCCTCCGTCGAGATGGTCGTCGGCTCGGAGATGCGCATCGGGTCCTTCTCCGGGTCGATCTTGATGCCCAGGTAGGCCAGTCGCTCGCACAGGCCCTCACGCACGCCCTTGTCGTTCTCGCCGATCCCGGCGGTGAAGGTCAGGGCGTCCAGGCCGCCCATGACGGCGGTGTAGGCGCCGACGTACTTGGTCAGGCGGTGGAGGTAGATGTCCATGGACTCGCGAGCCTGCTGGTCCCCGGCGTTGATCATCTTCCACACCTCGCGCATGTCCGACTCGCCGGTCAACCCCTTCATGCCGGACTCGCGGTTGAACAGGTGGTCGATCTCGTCGATGCTCATGCCGGCCACGCGGACCAGGTGGAAGACGGCAGCGGGGTCGATGTCGCCGGTACGTCCGCCCATGATGAGCCCCTCCAGCGGGGTGAGCCCCATGGAGGTCTCCACGGCCTTGCCGTTGACGACGGCGGACACGGAGGCGCCGTTGCCCAGGTGCAGGACGATCTGCTTGAGGTCATCTCGGCCCAGGCGCTCAGAGATGGCCTGGGAGACGAACTGGTGGCTGGTGCCGTGGGCGCCGTAGCGGCGGATGGAGTACTTGTCCGCAATCTCACGGTTGAGGCCGTAGCGGGCGGCCTCCTCCGGCAGGTTCTGGAAGAAGGCGGTGTCGAAGACGGCCACGTGCGGCACGTCAGACAGCAGCTTGCGGGCGACCTCGATGCCCTTGAGGTGGGCGGGGTTGTGCAGCGGGCCCAGCGGCACGAGCTCCTCGATCTTGGCCACGACCTCGTCGTCGATGAGGGCCGGGCCGGAGAAGTAGCGGCCGCCCTGGACCACGCGGTGGCCCACGGCCACGATGCGGGCATCAGCCAGGGAGGGGCCGTGCTCCTCGAACAGTCGCAGGACCTCGGCCAGGCCGAAGCCGTGGTCCGGGACAGGCTCGTTGATCTCGACCTTCTCGCCAGCGTGCTTGTGGGTGATGGAGCCGGTGGAGTCGCCGATGCGCTCAACGATGCCGGAGGCCAGTGAGTCGCCGGAGTCCGGGTCCACCAGCTGGTACTTGATGGAGGAGGAGCCGGAGTTGATGACGAGGACGGTACGCGTGGTCATGGGGTGCCTTTCTGGTGGCGCGCGTGAGGGGTGGATAGAGAGGCGGCAGCACGGGGCGCCGGGCGCGGACCTGAGGGCCGCGTCCAACGCCCCGGTGGCTCAGCCCTGTGCCTGGACGGCGGTGATGGCGACGGTGTTGATGATGTCCTCGACCAGCGCGCCTCGCGACAGGTCGTTGACCGGCTTGTTCAGGCCCTGCAGCACCGGGCCGATCGCGATGGCGCCGGAGGAGCGCTGCACGGCCTTGTAGCCGATGTTGCCGGCTGACAGGTCCGGGAAGATGAAGACAGTGGCCTTGCCGGCCACCGCGGAGCCAGGAGCCTTCTTGGCCGCCACGGTGGGGTCGATGGCGGCGTCGTACTGGATCGGCCCCTCCACCGCGAGCTCGGGCGCCTTGGAGCGCACGATCTCGGTGGCCTCACGGACCTTGTCCACGTCCACGCCCTTGCCCGAGGTACCGGTGGAGAAGGACAGCATGGCTACGCGCGGCTCGACGCCGAACTGGCGGGCGGTCTCGGCCGAGGAGATGGCGATGTCGGCCAGCTCAGCGGCCGTGGGCTCGGGGTTGACGGCGCAGTCGCCGTAGACGAGGACCCGGTCCTCCAGGAGCATGAGGAAGACCGAGGAGACGATGGAGGTGCCCGGCTTGGTCTTGATGATCTGGAAGGAGGGGACGATCGTGTGGGCGGTGGTGTGGGCAGCGCCAGAGACCATGCCGTCGGCGTCTCCCATGTGGACCATCATCGTGCCAAAGTAGGACACGTCCTGGACCTTCTCACGCGCCTGCTCCAGGGTCACGCCCTTCTTGGCGCGCAGGCGCGCGAACTCGGCGGCGTACTTCTCCAGCAGCTCCGGGTCGGAGGTCGAGACCACGCGCGCGGCGGCGATGTCCAGGCCCAGCTCGGTGGCACGGGTGCGTACCGTCTCCTCCTCGCCCAGAAGGACGACGTCGGAGATCCCGCGACGCAGGATGGCGTCGGCGGCGTGGAGGATGCGGTCGTCGTCCGGCTCGGGCAGGACGATGGTGCGGCGGTCGGCGCGGGCGCGCTCAACCAGCTCGGCCTGGAACATGACCGGGGTGACCACGGCTGAGGGCTCGACCTCCAGGGCGCTGAGCAGGGCGTCCAGGTCCGCCTCCTGCTCGAAGGTGGTGACGGCGACGTCAATCTTGCGGTCCGAGGCGTGTGCCAGGCTGCCGGTGACCGCGCCGGCGACCTTGGCGGCCTCGAAGGTGTCCCGCTCGGTGGTGAGCACCGGGATGGGCTGGTCGAGGCCCTTGAGCAGCTGCAAGACGTACGGGGCAGGCTCGAAGCCGCCGTTGAGGATGAGGGCGGCCAGGTTCGGGAAGCCGGAAGCTGCGTTGGCGGCAGCCAGGGAGATCAGGACGGCTGAGCGGTCGGCCGGGGTGATAACCACCTGCCCCTCAGTCAGGCGCTCCAGGAGGTGAGAGACATCCATGGCGCCCACGAGCAGGGACTCCGCCTCACGGTCCAGCAGCGCCTCGTCACCGGCGATGAGGGTGGCCTCCAGGGCCGTGGCGATCTCGCGCAGCGTCGGGGCAGACAGGAAAGGGACCTCGGGCAGGGTCGTCGTCGTGACTCCGGGGATCTCTGCGATGGCGTCAGCCACGGCCTGACGGGTCTCAGCCTGGCAGCGGTTGGCCAGCACCGCAACGGTGCGTGCGTGGTTCTCTGCGATCTCGGCGATGGAGACCTCGGCGGAGGAGCGTACGTCAGCAGCGCTCTGACTACCGGAGACAACCAGCAGAACCGGGGCACCAATGTTGGCTGCTACCCGGGCGTTAAGAGAGAGCTCCGGGGTGCCGGCGACGTCGTCGAAGTCGGAGCCGTCGATGATGACAACGTCGTGCTCACGGGCCAGGGCACGGTAGGAGTCGACGATACGAGTCAGGGACTCCTCGGGATCCGCACGCAGCTCGTCCCAGGTCACACCCACGCAGCTGGCGGGGTCTGCGCTTGAGCCTGCGCGGGTCAGCAGGAGCTCCAGGACCGGGTCCTGCTCGTGGGTGGCGACGAAGGGGCGGAACACGCCCACCTTCGCGACGACCTTGGTCAGTGAGGCGATGAGGCCCAGGGCCACGGTCGTCTTGCCGGTTGCGGCATTGGGTGAGGCGATGTAGATACTGCGCGCCACGTTGATGCGTTCCTTCGTTGGGATCTCGGAGTCGAGCCGGGCGGGTCGATCGAGCGAACCCGCCCAGACTGATTGTGCCTCGAAGCGTGTGCGTGGTGTAGCCGTATGGTGGTCAACCGTCAAAGGTCACGTTGTGGCGAGAGGCATAGTGGGGCGGCTGGGTGGGGCGGGAGCAATAGTCCTCTGCGCGGCATCAAGGTGCTTGCACGTGGTCAGGGCCAGCGACGATGATCGGGACCGGGGCACTCCAGCCCCATCAGGACCGGCAGGAAGTGGGATGGGACATGGAAGGCTCTGGCCGTGCACGTGCCGTCACCCAGGCTGAGGTCGCTCAGGAGGCGGGGGTCTCGCGCGGCCTGGTCTCCATGGCGCTGGCAGGGTCCTCCCGTGTCGCTCCTACCACCCGCAACCATATCCTTGCCACGGCCCAGCGCCTGGGCTACCGCGTCAACCGCAGCGCTGCGGCACTCGCGTCAGGACACTCCGGACTCCTCGGCCTGGTCCTCCCGGATCTACGCAACCCGTTCTTCGACTACATCGCTCACTGTCTGCAAGAAGCTGCCAGACAAGCGGGGCTGACACTCATCATCGCCATCGCCTCCGGCAGTCCCGACGACGACGGCGCAGGGCGCCAGGCCCTGGAAGCCCTGCTCGCCATGCAGCTCGAAGGGCTCGTCCTGGTTTCACCGGCGATGTCAGACGCCGCTATCCGTGCGTTGGGCGAGGAGACATCCGTCTGCCTCGTGGGCCGTGCAAGCGCGGGTGGCGCAACTGACACCGTCCGCCTGGATGAAGCGGCGGCTGCGAGCGCCGTCGTCGCACACCTGCGCGAGGCCGGAGCGGACAGCCTGGTCTACCTCACGCCGCCCCGTCACGAGGATCCCAACGCTGTTGAACGTGGTGAAGCCTTGCGGCACGCAGCCGTCCAGGCAGACACGGAGCTGGAGACGGTGGTTGCTGGGGCACAGAGCAGCTCGGGGCTGCGTCAGGCCTTGCAACGCGCATGGGATCGTGGCTTCCACCCTGGGGTGGTGGCGCACAACGACGTCGTTGCCCTGGATGCGCTCGCGGTCTTGCGTGGATCGGCACTATGGGTTCCTCTGGTCTCTTACGACGACACCTACCTGGCTCGCCGGGAGGAGTTCTCGATCACCAGCGTGGAGCAGCCTGCTGAGACGATGGCGCGTGACGCGATCCGTTTTGTGTGTGAGCGCTCAGGGCGAGTGCAGGCAGACGACGCAGATGCAGCCGGTGGAACCGACGGCGACGCTGCAGAGGATGCTTCTGCCTTGCCACCTGCCGCATCTCAGGGCCGCTCGCACGTGGGTGCCGGGCGTCACGTCACGGTCGCGCCGGTTTTGGCGGTGCGTGCCTCGTCGATCCTGCGGGGCTGAGTCGCCGTCGTACCGGCCCCGTCCAGGTCGGATACACGTGCGCCTGGGGTGAGCCGCAACAGCTCTGCACACGCGGAGGCGGATATCGGCGGATCATGCGCGCCGGGGACGAGCAGATACACGTCAGCCCGGGACTGCGGTGGCGCCACGCGCGTCACCGCAGTCCCGGGCTTGTGCTTCCCTACCTCAGCGGATCGACGAGGTTGGGTGTGCCGGGGAAGGGAAAGGCAAGGGACGTCAAGGAAAAGTCCTGGTCTGACTGGCCTGGGCACTGAGTCGGCCCAGACCAGTCAGGGCCGGGTCACAGCGCCTTGGCAGCAGCCAGCAGATTCGAGGCGGAAATCTGCAGGCCCTCGACGTTGCCGTACTCGGCGTCCTCGTGCTCGATGTTGACGTTCATGTTCGGGTCAGCCTGCTCGATGGCGCGCAGGAACTCGGTCCAGTAGTCGGTGTCGTGGCCCAGGCCGAAGGCGACGAAGCGCCATGCCGGGTCCTGGGGCCAGGAGTTGCACCAGTAGCCGTAGGCCACGGGGACCTTGCCCTCAGCCTCAGCCGGGACGTGGCCGAAGTCGGTGTCGAGAACGCCGCGGTAGGAGGCTCCGGGGAAGATCTTGGTGTCCTTGGCGTGGACGTGACCGATGAGGTTGCCCAGGCGCTTGGTGGCGGCGATGGGATCCATCTGCTGCCAGAACAGGTGCGAGGGGTCCATGTTGACGCGCAGGTTCGTCGCGGCGGTCTCCTCAATCAGACGCTCGAAGGAGGGAACGTTGAAGACGAGGTTGCGCGGGTGGAGCTCCAGGCAGACCTTGACGTCATTGTCCCGGGCGAGCGCGTCGATCTCCTTGAAGAAAGGAACGACGACGCTCCACTGGTAGTCCAGGATCTCCATGTCGATCCCGTTCCAGGGGTTGACAACCCAGGTGGGGTACTTGGCGGTCGGGTCGGTGCCGGGGGTGCCCGACATCGTGACGATTTCCTTCACGCCCAGTGCGCCGGCTAGGCGGATAGCGTTGCGCAGGTCCTCGGCGTGCTTGAGGCCCTCGTTGGGCAGCGGCGAGGTGGGGTTGCCGGAGGTGTTGAGACCGGACAGGACCATGCCCTTGTCTTCGAAGATCCCCAGGTAGTCCTCGCGGGCGGTCTTGGAGGCGAGCAGCGAGTCAACGGGGCAGTGAGGGGAGGGGATGAATCCTCCGACGTTGACCTCTGCGCCGGTCAGGCCGGCAGCCTTGAGGACGTCGAGGGTCTCGGACAGGCTGTGGTCGCCGAGGCAGGCGGTGTAGGCGCCGTAGGTGAGTGCCATGGTGGTGTTCTCCTCAGAGCTGTGGTGGGTGGTGATCACTTGTTGAAGCGAGAGACGTCGACGGCGGCGCCTCCGTTGGCTGCTGACTCGGCAACAGCGTTGGCAATGAGCATCTCGCGGTAGCCGTCGGCGAAGGTGGCGCAGCGAGGCAGCGACTCGGCTTCTGCCACACCAGCGACCTGCTGGAGGAAGGCGTAGGCCTGGTAGGTGAACTGCTCGATCTGGGTGCAGCCCACGCCGCCGAAGGCCATGGAGGAACCGCGCTCGAAGTAGGGGAAGGTAGGGTTGACCAGGACCTGGCGGGGGCCGGACAGTCCGGCAGGTGCCGAGGCGTCGTCGACCATGATCTCGCCGGTGCGAGCCAGGTCCCAGTAGGCGCGGCCCTGGGAGCCGTGAACGTCGATCATCATGGCGTTGGGCATGCCCCAAGTGATGCGCGAGGCGGAGAAGGTGCCGACGGCGCCGTTCTCGAAGACTCCAGTGAAGGAGGCGACGTCGTCGTTGGTGACCGGAGCCATCTCCGCGTTGGAGGTGTCCAGCGCGGTGCCGCGGGTGACGTGGCCCTTGGCGACAGGGCGCTCCTTGATCGCCGTGACGAGGGCGCCACCGGAGACGGAGACCAGGCGACCACAGATGGTCTCTGCGGTGTCGATGAGGTGGGAGCCGACGTCGCCCAGGGCGCCGGAGCCCATGGGGCCGGAGTAGCGCCAGGCCATCGGGGTGGACGGGTCAGCGCCGTAGTCGCACCAGTAGCGGGCGTTGATGTGGTTGATCTCGCCCAGGTGGCCGGTCTCGACCAGCTTCTTGATCTCGGCCACGGCCGCGTTGCGGCGGTAGGTGAAGCCGGTGGAGGTGACGACGCCGGGGATGGCCGCTTCAGCCTCGGCCATGGCCTTGGCGTTCTCGAGTGTGTCCGCCAGGGGCTTCTCGCACAGGACGTGCTTGCCGGAGCGGATCATCGCTTCGGCAATCTCTCGGTGCAGGGCGTTGCCGACCACGATGGAGACCATGTCGATGCTGGGGTCGTCGGCGATGTCGCGCCAGTCAGTGACGGCCTTCTCGTAGCCGTAGCGCTCCGCGGCGTCGACGGCAAAGGGCTCGTAGGCGTCGGCGATGGCTGCGAGGCGGACCTTGGGGAGGCCGAGGTCGAAGACGGTGCCGACCTGTCGCCAGGCGTTGGCGTGGGTGGTGCCGGCCATACCTGCACCGATGACGGCGACGGAGAGTGTCTGATCCATGATGGTGTCCTCATTGACGGGGGTGTTCACTGGAGTGTTAACGCGCGTTAACGCATGGTAGGAGTATGCTGCCTGCGATTGACGCGTGTCAAGCCTCATCGCCTAGGAACTCGATGTGGCTACCTGGGGTGGACGTGCCACAATCGCGGTGGTTCAAGTAGATCGTCAGCGATGTGAGGAGGTTCCGTGGTGCCCCGCTCTCGGCGCGCGGTCACGATCGCGACCGTGGCCACACGTGCAGGCCGATCGATCTCGACGGTCTCGGCTGCGCTCAACAACGCCCCCGGCGTCGCTTTGACTACTCGCCGGGAGATTCTCCAGGTCGCGGCGGAGCTTGGCTACGAGGCCGATCCTCGCGCCCGGCTCATGCGTGCCTCGCACGCGGGGATCATCGGGGTGTCTTATTTCCCCGGCCAGGCCTTCCAGGCGGAGCTGGTAGACGGACTGTACCGCGCCGCCCAGGTTCACGGGCATGGCCTGGGGCTGGCTGCCTCGACTCCACGCCACGCAGAGGCGGAGGGAATCCGCGCCCTGGTGCGCAACCGCTGCGAGGCGATCATCGTGGTTGACTCACACCTTCCCCATGAGCAGCTGCGGGAGGCCGCCGGAGCGGTTCCCCTGCTCCTGCTGTGTCGGCAGAGTCATGCCGAGGGTGTGGACGCCGTGCGCTCCCAGGATGAGGTGGCCGTGGCCCGGCTAGTCGAGCACGTGCTGTCCACCGGGCGGCGGGAGATTGTGTACGTCGACGGCGGGGCGGCCTCGTCCGCGCAGCTGCGCGCTCAGGCCTACCAGCAGGCGATGGAGGCCCGTGGCATGAGGGCCCACGTGGTACCGGGTGGGGATAACGAGGAGGTGGGGATCCGGGCGGTGGCAGCACTCGCGGACTGTGGCGGGCTGCCCCAGGCGCTCCTGCTCTACAACGACCGCGCCGCTCTGGGTGCCCTAATGGAGCTGCGGCGACGAGGGGTGCGGGTGCCGCAGGAGGTCGCGGTCGCCGGCTTTGACGGGATCGAGATGACGGCACTGAGCGCTGTGGACCTGACCACGATGCGCCAGGACGTTGACGTGATAACTGACGTTGCCGTTCGTCACCTCATTGAGCAGCTGGGCTGTGAGGATCCTGGTTGGCGTACCACGGTGGGGCAGGGGGTACTGCGTTTCGCCCAGGCCGGAGGCGGCAGCCTGTTCACCGTGCCGGCGCAGCTGGTGGTCCGTGGTTCCACCGCCGTGTGCTGACTCGACGAGCGGGACTGGGGGAGGTGAGCGCCGGAACTCACCTCCCCTGGTCCCGTGTGCCTAAGCCTCTGGGCTTGCGTCCTGTGCTGGGTCTGCAAGGGCGTGCGTCAGGAGGAGCGCGCGGATAGAGAGGTAGACGCACAGTGCGGCACACAACAGTGCTGGATGTGTCAGCTCAAAGGTGTATGAGCTTAACACATCGGTCATGCGTAACGTGGTGCTGAACGTATATGCTACGCCGCAGGCAAAGGCGAGAGCTAATCCCGGGGCTACGGTTCCGATGGTGACAATTGTCCGTGCACGAGCTCGTGACGTGACGATTCTCGCGCCTGCTTCTGCGATCCAGCCGAGGGAAATGCCGATTCCGAGCGCCCACGTGGCGACTGAAAATGGGTTGACGCCGCTGGTCGCCCGGTAGGTCGCGATCACGGTAAATGACAAACAAAGAGCAAGAGTGACCAGGGCTCCAACCGTTCTTGATGTCCGCATGGTGACGCATCCTCTCTATTAAAGGCTGGGGCTGCACGTCCATTTAGTGCAGCACTTTCCTGCTTTACCTGCAAGCGTTGCCACGAAGCATGCAATTTTTGGGACTGCTCCGGGTAGCCCCGAGCAGATTGACTCCAGCCATCCTGGGGGATTGATTTGAGGCAGTTCAAGCTATAATTCTCACATCGATGAACCAGGCCAGCGGGACAAGCGCCGGTTGTCGTTGTGAGGGAGGTGTTCGCCTCTGCGATTCTTGCGAACGCGGGTTCTTTCTCGTATGCGGAGACGGCGTCGGGTTGTGCGACTGCAAGTGATGGGTTCTTAGGGTCTGATGTGTCAATGGTGATATCGACAAAAGGGAGTGACTCAGTATTTCCGGTAGCGCGCTCCTGATCAAATCCTCCAATGAAGTCCTGAGCGTCTGTGTGGCTGTGATGAGTTCATCCCTGTCAAGGGAATCAATTGCTGTGACTGTGTTACAGTCCGGCTGTGCTGGTATGTCGCTGCTCGGTGAGCCGGTTGCGGGAGTGACTGTGAGTAAGCTCAGGGCTGCAATTGTGGCAAGAGTCTTTGCCCAGGTACTCGTGGTGACCTCCATGCAAGAGGCAAGGGGAGTGATTGTGGTCTCACAAGAGTAGTCTCGTCACACGTGTTTGGCAACATATGATCGGCGGTGAGTTGTCGGTGTGCGGTGCAGGCCAGACATGTGTCATATGGGTTGACGGAGAGGCAGCGGGTCGTGGGGGCGCAGACACAGCGACGGCGCCCGCCGGTGGCGGACGCCGTCGTCTGAAGCGCTGGAAGGACGGTGCCGTCCAGGTCGGCTCGTGCGTGGCTGCGAATCAGGCCAGGCGGACGGGCTGTCCGGTCCTGGCGGACTCCGTGGCAGCCTCGGCCAGGCGCAGAGCCTCAACGGCGTCGGCGATGGTGGTCGGGGTCGGAGCGCCGGCCTCAACGGCCTCGATGAAGGCAGACAGCTCGATGCGGTAGGCGTCGGCATAGCGCTCGAGGAAGAAGTCGAGGTACGGCTCCTGGGCGTCAGTCACCTCAGCGTTGGACAGGCGCACCGTGGTGGCGCGGACGTTCTCAGCGAACAGAGCGCCGTCGCGACCTGAGGCCTCCAGACGCTGGTCGTAGCCGGAGGCGCAGTGGCGGTTGTTGATGATCGTGGCCACGGCGCCAGAAGCGGCACGTAGGGTGACGACGGCGGCGTCGTAGTCGCCGGTCTCCTTGATGGCGGGGTCGAGGTTCTGGCCGACGGCGTGGACCTCAACGATGTCCCCCAGGAAGAAGCGAGCGGTGTCGAAGTCGTGGATCGTCATGTCGCGGAAGATGCCGCCGGACACCTTGATGTACTCCACCGGCGGGGCGGCGGGATCGCGGGAGATGATGGTGAGCTGCTCCAGGTCACCGATGCGGCCGTCGTTTACTGCCGAGCGGACGGCGGCGAAGTTGGGGTCGAAGCGGCGGTTGAAGCCGAACATCACGGGGGTGGTGATGGCGTCGAGCTCGGTCTGGGCGGCAACGACGTCCTTCATGTCCAGGGCGATGGGCTTCTCGCACAGCACGGCCTTGCCGGCCTTGGCGGCGGCCAGCAGGTGCGGGATGTGCAGCGGTGTGGGGGACCCGATGACGACGGCGTCGACCTCGGGATCGGCGAAGACGTCCTCAGCGTCCTTGCAGGAGCGGGTGCCGTACTGGCTGGCCAGCTTCTCGGCGGCGTCGCCGAAGGGGTCGCACACCAGGGCCAGGGCGGCCTGGGGGTGGGCGGCGATGGTCTTGGCGTGGACGTGGCCGATGCGGCCGGCGCCGATGAGGGCGATGTTCAGCATAGGAACTTCCTTGTTGTGTGTGCTGGTGATGACGTGAGTATGCCTTGCGGCATTGATGACGCGCGTCAGCGCGGCGGTAGTGAAATGTGCTCGTCGTGGGTTGTCCCACTGGCGAGCACGGAGGAAAAGGGTCCGGGTCAGGTGACCTTGCTACCTGACCCGGACCCGGTGCCTCACGGCTGGGGCATGATGACGTCGCGGACGAGGCCGTCAAGGTCCTCGTCAGACTGCATGAATCCGCGCAGGGTACGCACGGTGGCACCGAAGGTCTCGAACTCCTCGATGGACATGCCGTCGGGCTCGTAGGCGCGGCGGAACTCGGGGATCTCGAGCAGGGCCTTCATGATCCTCGGGTCGACCTCGTCGTCAATCTTGGACACGACCTTGTAGCCGGAGTCGTTGATCAGCTTCTGCCAGGCGAAGGGCGGAGAGACCACCAGGTCACCGCCAACGAGCTCAGACCACTGCATCACGTTGCGGAAGGCTGCGGACAGCACGCGGGCGCGCAGGCCACGGGCCTGGAACTCGTGGTAGGCGCGCTTGAGGGCGGCCACGCCAGACCACTCGAAGATGCCCGGGTCCACGAAGAGACGGTCACGCTTGGCCACGATCTTGAGCCAGTCATCCAGGCGCCCACCCATGAGGGTGACGACCGGGCCCATGGTGGAGACGTCCTTGCCCTCAGCCTCGCGGCGCTTGAGTCCGCGCTCAATGGCCTCACCAGCGGCGACAGCCTGGGCGACGGTGAAGGAGACAGTGACGTTGATGGACACACCGCGGTAGGTGGCGTCCTCGATGGCCTCGATACCGGTCTTGGTGGCCGGGATCTTGACGATGATGTTCTTGGCGAGCTGGGAGAACTCCTCGGCCTGGTCGGCCAGAGCCTTGGCGCTGCGGGCCAGACGGGGGTCGGTCTGCATGGACAGGCGTCCGTTGCGGCCCTTGTGCTCCTCGAAGATGCCCTCGTAGAGCTTGGCGCCCTCGATGGACAGCTCGCGGACAACCTGCCAGCCGATCTCGGACTCGGACATCGTTGGGTTCTCCTCGGCGATCTCCTTGATCCGAGGGATCCAACGCTCCTTCTTCTGGTTGATGCAGGTGTAGGCGATGGTCGGGTTGCAGGTGGCGCCCACGCCTCCGAAGGCGATGGACTGACGAAGCTCGTCGGGGTCAGCGGAGTCGTTCCACAGCACCGTCGGGGTGGTGCGGGCGGCCTCGAGAAGAGGGCCGGGGGTGTAATCAATGCTCATTGGCGCATCTCCTGAAGATGTGAGACTGCGGTCGGCTTCCTCGCCGTGCCGGCCGATGGCTCCATTCAAGTGCCCCAAGGCCTCCACGTCAAGTATTTGTCTGGACAAATTCAGAAATCGGGTGACAGACAGGCGTCAGGCGCGGGGTGCCGTGGCGCCTAGCCCCTTGGAGGCCTCAGCTTGTGAAGAGTGTGGTCTCGAAGGAGTAGCGGGAGGCGCGGTAAATATGTGTGCCGTACTCAATGACCTGACCGTTGGCGTCGTAGGCCGTACGCGTGGCAGTCAGCAGTGCTGCCCGGCGATGCTCACCCAGTGCCTCGGCTTCCTTCGCCGTGGCATTGCGGGCGCTGATGACCTGGTTGGCTGACGCAGGAACCTGACCTTCGCGCCGTAGGAGGTCGTAGAGACCCTCGTGCTCCAGCTCTTCGCGTGCGGGGGCGATGCGTGCCGGAATGAGGTTGGTCATCAAGGCGATGGGCTCGCCGTCAGCGCGCCGCAGGCGCTGGACTCGCACGACGTCGGTGCCAGGGTCGATCTGCAGGAAGGTCGCTTCCTCGTCAGACGCCGGGTGCTGGTCGTAGCTCACGACAGCGGTCTCTACCTGGTGCCCGCCCTCAGTGAGGTCGGTGAGGAGGCTGGAGAGCTGCATCGGGCGGCGGACGTGAGGGGAGGTGACGGTTGTCCCCGCGCCGCGACGTCGGGCGACCAGACCGCGGTCTGCTAGGCGCTGTAGCGCCTGGCGTGCGGTGGGTCGGGAGACGTTGAGGCGGTGCGCCATCGAGACTTCGTCCTCAAGACGGGTGCCGGGCTCGAGAGTGCCGTCGAGGATCAGGGCCGCAAGCGGCTCGGAGATCTGCATGTGGAGGGGGACGGAGCTTGCGCGGTCGACGGTGACCTCGAGCTGATAGGAGGGAGCGGGCATCTGTGTTCCTTCAGGGGGCAGCCCCGGGCGTGCTTGTGGACGCGGGGCCGTGTTCTCGTTCTTACCGTACGTGATGACGGCGCTCGCGTCAGGTGCTCGAAGTCCCAAGATGGCACGAACGGTCAGGACAATCGCTGTCGACAGGGTGGCAAGAGCGCTCGGTGGAGCGGATTGTGCCACTCCGAGTGTCTTCGCGAGCCACGCGATTATTTGTACGGACAAAGACTTGACGCCGGTGACTGTAAGGGGCACGCTTGGGGCGTGCGCGAAGTCGGCCGCTCCGTGCGCGCCCGCCCCGACGATGTGGAAGGGAAGGCCATGACAGCCTCGACCAGTACCCCACCGCTTGACGTCCTGACCATCGGACGTTGCGGCATTGACGTCTACCCCCTCCAGACCGGGGTCGGTCTGGAGGATGTGGAGTCCTTTGGCAAGTTCCTGGGAGGCAGCCCCACCAACGTGGCAGTGGCAGCCGCTCGCTACCGCCACCGCTCCGCCGTCATCACCGGTGTGGGCGATGACCCCTTCGGTCGCTTCGTCCGCCGTGAGATGCGGCGACTGGGCGTCTACGACGACTACGTCGTCACCAAGGCCGACTTCCTCACCCCGCTGACGTTCTGCGAGATCTTCCCGCCTGACGATTTTCCCCTGTACTTCTACCGCGAGCCCTCGGCTCCAGACCTGGAGCTGACCCAGGCAGACATCCCCATGGATGCCGTGCGCGAGGCAGAGATCTTCTGGATTTCCGCAACCGGTCTCAGTAAAGAACCCTCACGTACGGCGCACCATGCCGCACTCGGTGCCCGCGAGCGCAAGCGCGTTACCATCATGGATCTGGACTACCGTGCCAGCTTCTGGGAGAGCGAGGACGAGGCCCACCAGTACGTCTTTGAGGCCCTTCCTCACGTCAATGTGGCCATCGGTAACCGCGAGGAGTGCCGCATTGCTGTGGGCGAGAGCGACCCGGAGCGTGCAGCCGACGCCCTGCTCGAAGCGGGAGTGGAGGTTGCCATCGTCAAGCAGGGCATGCATGGCACGCTCGCCAAGACTCGCGACGAGCGGGTGGAGATGCCGGTGACGCCGGCAACGACCCTCAACGGCTTGGGCGCGGGCGACGCCTTCGGTGGCGCGATCTGCCACGGCCTGCTGTCGGGCTGGCCGCTGGAGAAGACCGTGTTCGCGGCCTCGACTGCCGGAGCGATTGTCGCCTCCCGGCTGGAGTGCTCCACGGCGATGCCTGCCGAGCCTGAGCTGCTGGATGTCATGCGGACCTACCGTGACCAGTGCGCTCCCGAGCTGAAGGACCTGTGAGAGCGAGTCATGTCATCAACACCTCTGACTGACAAGATCGTTGAGATCCGGACGCACACGCCTGAGCGCATTGCTCAGGTGATGGCTGACCGCCCGCGCGGCACCATGCCGGCCGGCGATGACAAGCTGATGATCATCGCCTGTGACCACCCCGCACGTGGTGCGCTGGCTGCTGGCCGCGACCCCATGGCGATGGCCTCGCGTGAAGAGGTCCTGGCTCGGTGCGTGGAAGCACTCTCGCGCCCCGGTGTTGACGGTTTCCTGGGAACTGCCGACCTCATCGAGGATCTCGCACTGCTGGGTGCCCTGGACGGCAAGCTCGTCTACGGCTCGATGAATCGCGGCGGCTTGGCCGGCGCCACCTTCGAGATGGATGACCGCATGACCGGGTACGACGCCGCCGGAGTAGTGGCCTCGCGCCTGGACGGCGGCAAGATGCTCATGCGGATCAACTACGAGGACCCGCGCACTGTGGACACCCTGGCGACCTGCGCCAAGGCTGTTGACGAGCTAGCCGAGCGTCAGGTGATGGCCATGGTCGAGCCATTCATCTCGCGCTGGGATAAGGGCAGGATCATCAATGATCTGAGTCCTGACGCCGTCATCGCCTCAATGGCGATTGCCTCCGGGCTGGGGCGCACCAGCGCCTACACATGGCTTAAGCTTCCGGCTGTGCCGGAGATGGAACGGGTCATGGAGGCATCGACCCTGCCCGCACTTATCCTGGGTGGTGCGGTGTCTGCGGACGCCGACGCCGCTCGTGACAGCTGGCGCCGTGCGCTTGATCTGCCCACCGTCAAGGGACTGGTGATCGGCCGTTCCCTTCTGTTCCCTCCCGACGACGACGTCGCCGGGGCCGTCGACAACACCGTAGGACTTCTCTCATGACCCTTGACATGCACGTCCGTGCCGGTCAGACCGCGCACGACCAGCTTTCTGTTGACATCTCCGCGACCGATGCGGGCTGGGGCTTCTCCGGTCTTCGGGTGGTCAACCTGGCTGCCGGTGAGTCCGTGGCGCTGGCCTCGGGCGACTCTGAGCTTCTCGTCCTGCCGCTCGAGGGCGGCGTGAGCGTGGAGGTCGACGGCGAGACCTACGAGATCAACGGCCGCACCGGAGTCTTCGAGCAGATCACGGACTCGCTGTACATTCCGCGGGGCAAGTCCTTCACCCTCACCAGCGCACAGGGTGGTCGCTTCGCCCTGCCGTCCTCGGTGGCGACCCGCGACCTGCCGGTGCGTTACCTCCCGCGTGAGAAGGCCACCACCGGCATTCGCGGTGCGGGGGACTGCTCGCGTCAGGTCACTAACTACGCGCTGAACAACGACGTTGAGACCTCCCACCTCCTGGTCACCGAGGTCATCACTCCCGGCGGAAACTGGTCCTCCTACCCGGCGCACAAGCACGAGGCTCACACGGCCGACGAGCGTGAGCTCGAGGAGATCTACTACTTCGAGATCGCCGCGTCTCCCGCTGGCGACCCCGGCTTCGGTCTGCACCGCACCTACGGTTCCAGCCCCGACAAGCCGATCGACGTGTGCGTCGAGATCCGTAACGGCGACGTGGCACTGGTGCCCTACGGCTACCACGGTCCGTGCGTGGCAGCGCCCGGATACGACATGTACTACCTCAACGTCATGGCTGGGCCAAGCGAGGACCTGGTCTGGCTTGCCCCCGACGACCCGGCGCACCACTGGATTCGCCAGTCCTGGGAAGGGCAGGAGCCTGACCCGCGCCTGCCGATGGCCCGCTGACGACTGTCGACTGACCACCTATCTACCCATCACGTCCACAGAAGAGAGACGACACATGAGCAATGAGGCCTACCAGGGCACCATCCGCCTGACCGTCGCCCAGGCGACTGTCCGCTTCCTGTCCAATCAGTTCTCCGAGCGCGACGGCGTCGAGCACCGCCTCATCGAGGGTGCCTTCGGCATCTTCGGTCACGGCAACGTGGCCGGTATCGGCCAGGCGCTGCTGCAGAACGAGATCAACCCGGCTGAGGGCGAGAACCCGATGCCGTACATCATGCCGCGTAACGAGCAGGGTGCTGTTCACGCCGCAGCCGCCTTCGCCAAGGTGCGCAACCGCCTGTCCACCTACATGGTGACGGCGTCCATCGGCCCCGGCTCGCTCAACATGGTCACCGGTGCGGCTCTGGCCACCACCAATCGTGTGCCGGTCCTGATCTTCCCCTCCGACCAGTTCGCCACCCGCGTTCCGGACCCGGTGCTCCAGCAGCTTGAGGACCCCACTACGCTGGACCTGACCGTCAACGACGCCTTCCGTCCGGTCTCCCGTTTCTTCGACCGGATCAACCGCCCCGAGCAGCTCATCCCCTCGCTGCTGTCGGCCATGCGTGTCCTGACTGATCCGGCCGAGACTGGTGCAGTGGTCATCGCCATGCCGCAGGACGTCCAGGCCGAGGCCTTCGACTGGCCGGTGGAGCTCTTCCGCAAGCGCGTGTGGCACGTGCGTCGCCCCGTGGCTGAGCCCGCCGCTCTGGAGCGCGCGGTCGCCAGGATCAAGGCTGCCAAGCGCCCGATGATCATCTCCGGTGGTGGCACGATCTACGCCGAGGCTTCCGAGGAGCTGCGCGCCTTCGCTACCGCTACCGGTATCCCGGTGGCAGACACGCAGGCCGGTAAGGGTGCCATCAACTTCGATCACCTCTGCGCCATCGGTGGTGTGGGCTCGACCGGTGGCGACTCCGGTAACCACATCGCCGACAAGGCTGACCTGGTCATCGGTATCGGTACGCGTTACTCCGACTTCACCACGGCCTCCAAGACCCAGTTCAAGAACCGCGACGTCGAGTTCGTCAACATCAACGTCACCCCCTTCGATGCCGCCAAGCAGAGCGCCGAGATGGTCGTTGCGGACGCCCGCGAAGCCCTGGTCGCTCTGACCGAGGCACTCAAGGGCTACCACGTTGACGAGGAGTACACCGCTGAGATCGCTCGCGAGCGTGAGTCCTGGCTGGCTCGCACCTCCGAGTGCTACCACCTGGGTCACGGCCCGCTGCCGGCTCAGACCGAGGTCTTCGGTGCGCTCAACGAGATGCTCGGTGACGAGGACATCGTCATCAACGCTGCTGGCTCCATGCCTGGTGACCTGCAGGCGCTGTGGCAGGCCCGCACTCCGGTGCAGTACCACGTGGAGTACGCTTTCTCCTGCATGGGCTACGAGATTCCGGCTGGCCTGGGCTGCAAGCTGGCTCGCCCCGAGTCTGAGGTTGTCGCCATCGTCGGTGACGGCACCTACCAGATGCTCCCCATGGAGCTGGCCACCGTCGTTCAGGAGAACGTCAAGGTCATCTACGTGCTGCTGCAGAACTACGGCTTCGCCTCCATTGGTGCGCTGTCTGAGTCCCGTGGCTCCCAGCGCTTTGGCACCAAGTACCGTCAGCGCGGCGAGGGCTCGCACCTGGCTGACGAGCAGACGGTCAAGGGGGTGGACATCGCTGCCAACGCTGAGTCCTGGGGCCTGAAGGTCTACCGCGTCGGCTCCATCGAGGAGTTCAAGGAGGCTTACGCCAAGGCTCACGCTGCAGATGAGGCCTCCATGATCCACATTGAGACCGACCTCTACGGCCCCAACCCGCCGGCTTCTTCGTGGTGGGATGTCGCGGTGTCTCAGGTCTCGAGCCTCGAGTCCACCCAGAAGGCCTATCAGGACTACCTGGAGGACAAGAAGCCTCAGCGTCACTACCTGTGAGCTGATTCCCCAGGCTGAGGGCCCTCGCCTCCTACTGCATAGTGTCCCCAGGTCCCTTCCATGACAGGATGACGGGTCCCGGTCGCGACGGCGGGGCTGCGGTGACGTGCCGCAGCCCCGCCGTCGTCATGTCTGGTGCGGGTCGGGGAAGGGGATGGAATTGGACGGAGCGAAGACGGCGAAGACTCGGTGCGGATCGGTGCAAGGCCTGGTCCTGGACTGATGGCGGATTGGCCCAGGACCGGCCGATGGCTGACCGAAGGTTGATCGAGGACTGGCCGAGGAAGCAGCCCCGGCATGTGCGCTGGAGGAGAAATCCTGTCTCATTGTGCTGACAAAAGGTGTCCCTGCCGGGGGAGGAGGGGTTAGGGTGACACTGCACATGCACGACAGGTGCTTCGACCCCGCTCCACGGTGAGGCCACCAGCCCTGTCCCGTGACGACTCAGGAGTCTACGACGATGAAGACGATTGCCCACTGGATCGACGGACGGTATGACGAGGGAAACCCCGTCGGCCGTTTTGACGTCGAGAACCCTGGAACTGGAGAGGTTGAGGCCCAGCTCCTCCAGGCCTCCTCCGATGACCTGAACCGCGTGGTCGAGATTGCTCGCAAGGCGCAGAAGGAGTGGGCGAAGGTCTCCCTGGCCAAGCGCACTGCCATCATGTTCAAGATGCGTCAGCTTGTCCTGGACCACCAGGACGAGATGGCCCGTCTCATCGTGGCCGAGCACGGCAAGAACTACTCCGACGCCATCGGCGAGATCCAGCGTGGTCGTGAGACCCTGGACTTCGCCACCGCGATCAACGTTGCCCTCAAGGGCGAGCACTCCTTTGACATCTCCACCGGCGTGGACATTCACACCCTGCGCCAGCCGGTCGGCGTCGTCGCCGGAATCTGCCCCTTCAACTTCCCGGCCATGGTGCCGATGTGGATGCACCCCATCGCCATCGCCACCGGAAACGCCTTCATCCTCAAGCCTGCGTCCACCACCCCCTCGGCCGCTCTGCTGACTGCCGAGCTGTACAAGGAAGCCGGCCTGCCCGACGGCGTGTTCAACGTCCTGTCCGGTAACCGCGACCTGGTCACCGACATCCTTGAGCACCCCGGTATTGACGCCATCTCCTTCGTGGGTTCCACCCCGGTGGCCCACATCGTTCAGAACACGGGTGTCACCCACGGCAAGCGCGTCCAGGCACTGGGTGGGGCGAACAACCACGCCATCGTCATGCCTGACTCTGACCTGGACTTCGCCGCTCAGCACATCTCTGCCGCTGCCTTCGGTGCAGCCGGCGAGCGCTGCATGGCCCTGCCGGTCGTCGTCGCTGTCGGCGGTTGCGGTCCTGACCTGGCTCAGCGCGTCAAGGCTCATGCCGAGAAGATCAAGGTCGGCTACGGCATGGACGAGGGCGTCGAGATGGGTCCGGTCATCGATGCCAAGGCCAAGAAGCGCATCATCGGCCTGATCGACGACGCCGAGGCCAAGGGCGCTGAGGTTGTCCTCGACGGCCGCGACCTGGTCATCGAGGGCCACGAGAACGGCCACTTCCTCGGCCCGACCATCGTGGACAACGTCCCGCTCGACTCCGAGCTGTACTCCGAGGAGGTCTTCGGCCCGGTGCTCGCCATCGTGCACGCAGACACCTACGAGGAGGCCATCAAGCAGGTCAACTCCTCGCCCTTCGGTAACGGTTCGGCCATCTTCACCAACGACGGGGGTGTGGCACGTCGCTTCACCCTCGACGTCGAGGCCGGCATGGTCGGTGTCAACGTGCCGATTCCGACGCCGGTGGCCTACTACTCCTTCGGTGGTTGGAAGGAGTCGCTGCTGGGCGACACCCACATCCATGGTCCCGAGGGCGTGCGCTTCTACACCCGCGCCAAGGCCATCACGCAGCGTTGGCCCAGCGAGAAGACCTACGCGGCCACGATGTCCTTCCAGCGCGAGGAGTGAGGCGGCGCCAGGTTCCTGGTAGCTGACCAATCGTGAGGGGCGTGCCCGGGAGGGCGCGCCCCTCACGTGTGTCGTGTGGCCAGTCAGGCGTGGGCGTGATGTGTGCCCGCGTTCATGCTGATCGCGACCCAAGATGTTGGTTGATTGGATAGTGGTTAATGTGAAGGAGGATCGGTGAGTATCAAAGGGTAGCGGCCATGATTGTCCTGACGAAAAGTTGATGGTGTGAAGATGTTGACATGGCACTGCCCTCAGTTTTACTCTCATGTGCGTGAGAGTTGTCACTCTCGCTTCTCCCTGAAGATCCCAAGGAAGTGGTTGTGATGTCGAGGAAAGTTATCTCGGTCGCTGCGTCTGTGTTGCTTGCTACGGGTGCCTTGGTATTGCCCTCCACAGCCCAAGCTGCCCAGGGGGACTGTGGATCTGGGTATGCGTGCATGTGGGAGCATGCTGGTTATCAAGGGGGAGGTGTCTCTTTCCAGCGCTATATTCCTGACCTGTCTCTGTGGTCATTCACCAATGGTAATCGCGCCGACAATGCGGTGAGTTCTGTGTGGAATAACGGGAACTATGAAGATGTCTGCTTGTTTACCGGCGCGAATGGCCTCGGGAGATCCCTAAGGGTGGGCAAGAAGACGTGGATTGATAATCTGTCATCGCGCGGATTTAACGACCAGGTCTCATCCGCGTACTTCACCGGATTTCGCTCATGCTAGGGAGGCTGCTGCGCGGTCGGCCTCGCCATACAGTTAGTGTCTCGGCTGTCCTCGTGCTCGTGCTGTGTGGAGCGTGCCAGTCAACGGTCCCAGGGGCGGGTGGCGGCACCGGTGCCCCCCTCGAGACAGAGTTTGACGCATCGTCTGTGACTTCCTCGCAGATCCCTCCGGACGGGACAGTCTCCTCGTCTGGTCTGGTAGTCAAGGACTACCAGCGTGGCACATTGCCGACGGATCCCTACCGCGGTGTGAGTTCGGAACTGTACGGGTACGCCCGCGGTGTCTACGTGGCCACCTGCATGGTGGGTAAAGGAAGGCAGTCTCCTCCAGTACCGGTCTACAACTGGAATGATCCGAGCGCGACGGTCTCAGGAGGTTGGGGTCGGCCAGACACGGTTGAGGAGGCCCGCCAGTACGGTTATCACCTCCTGCGCAATGACAGGGGGCAGTTCGCGGATGCCATGGCTATCTTTATGGCGTCGCAAGATGAGGGATACCGCGCCGACTACGTGGCGTGCGGCGAGGAAGCCGACGAGGATCCACTGCTCGCGGACCACACGAGCACCGCCATCGGATTTGGCCCAACCACGGGGGTTGACGATAACCCTGATGTCAAGAAGGCCGTGGCTGCCTGGCGAGAGTGCATGGCACCGTTAGGGATCCCAGATCTTCCGCAGGACGCTCCTGGGACGGCCCCCTCGTTACTGGAACGATTCGGGCTCGGTGGGGCTGACAATCCAAACATGTCTGACGCTGCCACCCTGTCCACTGAGGAGATTGATATGGCGGTCCACCAGGCTCAGTGCACGCAGGACAGCGGCTACGGCACTCTTACCTATGGCCTGGCATGGATGGAGGACGAGGCGCTTGTCAAGGCGCACTCCTCAGAGTACTCAGCGCTCTATGCCAAGATCCAGGAGGAGGAGCAGGCACTGAAGGACTACATTAACGCCCATCGCGGAGTGGTGGGCTGAGACAGTGGAGCCCTTTGAAGACGCTGGTTTAGCGCGAGCCGTACCCACGAGCGCTGCATCAGAAAACATACAGGATGATAACAATGAGCTGGCTTCCGGTCTCGCACGGCCGCGTCATCGCCGCTGGACACTCCCTGCGGCCGTGGTCCTGGTCCTCGCTCTGGTCATCAGCGGTACCTGGTGGCTGGCTCGCAGCGTCCAGTCTCCCGCTCAGCGGGAGGCAGCGGCCGCTGCACCTTCACTGAAGCCAGTGACGGTCGCCGTGGCCAGAGGGGACCTGCGTGATGAGATCACCGCGACCGCCACGGTGGCTCAGGCCTCAGCAAGTACAGTGGCTCTGCCTCTGGGTGAGGGGCGAGCAGTCGTCACCCGCCAACTTGCCCAGGCTGGGCAGGAGATCCACGCCGGCGAGGTTGTCCTGCACGTGAACGGTCGTCCCCTCATCGCGTTGCCGGGGGCCTTCCCGGCCTACCGCGACCTCGTCGAGGGGGACCAGGGAGACGACGTCATCCAGCTTCAGCAGGCTCTGACGGCGCTTGGATACCAGCTGCGCGCAGACGGTGACTTCGGGACAGCGACAGCCAGCGCGGTCAAGGACCTGTACGTCAAGCGCGGCTACACGGCGCGGACGGTCCGTGAGAGAGCCTCAGCCCAGTCCTCTGACCAGAATCAGACGGACTCGGACAAGACAGGGACGGACAAGTCTGACCAGGCACAGGTCGATGGCCAGGCCGACCAGAAGGCCGCCACACTGAAGGTGACGGTTCCGCTCTCGGAGGTCGTCTACGTCCCTGGCCTGCTCCAGGGCCAGGTTCTCACTGCCCTGCCCGGGCAGGGACAGGTGCTGGATTCCTCCACCGCGGTCATGGGTCTGGCCAGCGGCCAGACCCACGTGGAGGCTGAGATGCCTCAGTCTACGGCGGATACCCTGAGCATCGGGGCCAAGGCCCGGGCGACGACGGCCAACGGTGAGATCACGCTGACTCTGCAGGAGGTACGCAAGCCCGTCGCCTCCTCCTCAGGTTCTGCCGACACGTCACACACCGCAAATGGCTCTGGGCCGGGGCTTGCTGCAGCAGGTGCGTCAGGTAACCAGCAGGACAGCAGTGGGACGGGCGCTATGGGGATGCAGGTTGCTCACGTGCAGATGGTGGCCGTCTTCGCGGTGGAGCCAGGTGAGCAGCTCCCTGCCACCGGAACCACTATGGTTCTGACGATTGAGCGGACCCCGGCGGTGTCTGGCAGCCTGCTCGTACCCAAGCGTGCTCTTGTCACCTCCAGCGACCAGTCTCATACCGTCCTCGTGATGCGCGCCAACGGGACTTTCGAGTCGGTGAGCGTGACCTTGACGGGATGCGTTGGTGGACAGTGCGCGGTGGAGTCTGACTCGCTCAAGGAAGGAGAGCAGCTAAGGGTGGACCAGTCATGACGCAGTTGCGCCTGGAGGGGCTAGGACGCACCTATCCGGCAGCGGTGCCTGTCCAGGCACTCCGGGGGGCGACTCTGACGATCCACCAGGGTGACTTCGTCGCTATCGAAGGGCCTTCGGGCGCGGGCAAGTCCACTCTCCTCAACCTCCTGGCGCTGCTGGACAGTCCCACCAGCGGCAGCTACCTCATCGACGGGTGCCCGACCGCTGGTCTCAGTGACAGTGAGGCCGCACGTACGCGTGCGCACACGTTCGGGTTCATCTTCCAGTCTTTCCATCTCATCGCCCATCGAAGCGCCCTGGAGAACGTCATGCTCGGAATGGCGTACCAGGGTTCTTCCCCGGCACAGGCCCGGCAGCAGGCGCTCCAGGCGCTGGAGTTCGTCGGTCTGTCTCCTCGAAGCGACATGGCGGTAGGGCAGCTGTCGGGAGGGGAGCGGCAGCGGGTCGCTATCGCACGGGCGGTGAGCGCGGGAGCCCCGGTCCTCCTGGCGGACGAGCCCACCGGGAACCTGGACACGGCCTCCTCCAGCGCGATCATGGATCTGCTCCAGGCACTGAGCCGGCGGGGGACGACAGTAGTTGTCGTTACGCACGATCCGCTTGTGGCAGCGCGAGCCCGCCGTCGGATTCGAGTCGTAGACGGGCGGGTCAGCGAGGCTCAAGCGGACGGCCTGCCCGCACTCGCGGTTTGCCCACCAGCGGTCACCGATCCTGTGCCCTGTGCGCCCCGTGGACCTGAGTGTGAGGGTGGCAGCGCGCTCCTCCTGCGCCCCGCGCGTGTCTCGGAGGAGTTGTTCCGCGCACGTGCAGACGATGGCCTTCCGGCTGGCGGCGACCCTGACGTGGCGGCAGGTGATGGTGTGAGCAATATGGAAGGGCGACGTCCTAGCCACGTGGCCTGGCCGATGATGCTGCATGACGTTGTGCAGGCTCTGGTTACCGAGCCCGGTCGCATGGCCCGGCTCGTGGGAGTCGTCCTAGTGGCGGTCATGCTCACCCTGACCATGACGGGCCTGGCCTACTCGGCGCGCTACCAGGTCTCCGACACCTTTGACGCCCAGCGCAACCGTCGTGTGGCCGTGGGGGTGACGGAAGACGGACAGGAGACAGGACCTGCTCAGGTGGCGGATCAGCCCGACCGCCATGGGCTGGAGCGCGTGGCAGCAGTGTCTGGCGTGGAGGAGGTCATGGCCCTTAGCGCCCATGGCGACGTCAGTGTCACGACGGACCCGCGTGTGACACAGGCACCTGTCCCTCTCTACGGAGTCACTGCTGTCACCGATCTGCCTCACCTGCTCACCGTCCAGGACGGCGCCCTGGGCATGGATCTGCGTGCCGGTCTGGGCAGAGGTCAGGCACTCGTTGGAGTGGGAGCCGCCGCCAAGATAGGACTAGGGCCCCTGGACGGCTCCCCGACCATCTGGGTGGATGGCGCGCCCTATGAGGTGGCTGGCCTGGTCAGCGAGGCGGGGGTGCGTCCGGAGCTGCTGAGCGCCGTCATTCTCAGCCAGGAGCAGGCCTCTGAAATCGATGCGGCTAGTGACGCGGGGATCGAGGTCTGGGTGCGGCCGGGGGCGGCGCAGGGAGTCGGTAAGGTTGTGGCAGCGGCCTGGCTGCCTACGCTCGCCGACCACACAACGACCGTGGCGCCACCTGATCCGCAGGCGATGCGAGCAGAGCTGGAGTCCAACGTCCGCACCATTTTGCTGACGCTGACGCTCGTGGCCGTCCTGGCCGGGTTGCTGACCCTCTCCAGTGCGATGAACACTGCCGTCCAGGCCCGCCAGGGCGAACTGGCTCTGCGGCGCGCGATGGGTGCCAGGCGGGTCCATCTGCGTGTCCTCATCGCGGGGGAGGCCGTTCTTGTGGGCCTGGTGGGAGGCATTCTGGGGAGCGTCGGTGGGGTTCTTGCGGTCCTTGCTGTCACGATCCTCCAGCGGTGGCAGCCGGTCCTTGAACCCCTCAGCGTGCCGCTGGGGCTGGTCGTCGGTGTGTGTACGGGGCTGGTTGCGTCGCTGCTGGCGGCGCGCCGGGCCAGTTGCATCGATCCAGCGGTGGCACTGCGTTAGCTGCGCTGACCAGGGCGGAGGCAAGGCTGAGTGGCGTGAACCTGCTGCTTGCTCCGCGTGCCATACAGTGTGGGTAATTGCTTGTGGGCTTAATTTGTCTACACAAATGGCTGGCGTGTCGCTGCGGGAGCATGTACGCTACATCGTGTCCGAAACGATTCGGGCGCGCAGGATCCTTCCACTCAAGGAGCGACAACGATGTCTAAGGCTGTCAACACCCTCGACCCCAAGTACTCCAAGCTCACCATCGGCGTGTGCCCCGACCAGTGGGGCGTCTGGTTCCCCGAGGATCCCAAGCAGATGGACCCCCGCCAGGCATGGCAGGAGATGGCTGAGGCAGGCTTCGAGGTCATCGAGACCGGTCCGTTCGGCTACTTCCCGACCGACCCCAAGGAGCTGCAGAAGTGGTGCGACGAGTACGGCATGCGCGTCGTCGGTGGCACCGGCTGGGGCATCCTTCACAAGCAGGAGGCCTGGGAGGACACCCTCAAGACATTCCGCGCCATCGCTGAGACTCACGCCGCCGTCGGTGCCGAGTACATCGTTCACCTCCCTCCGCTCTACCGCGACGACAAGACCTGGGAGTGGACTGACGACCGTGTCCTGAGCGACGACGCATGGAAGCTCTACGTCGAGCACGCCAACGCGCTGGGCCAGATGCTCCTGGACGAGTACGGCCTCAAGATGGTCCTGCACCCCCACGGCGACTCCCACATCGAGACGCCTGAGGAAATCGGCCGCATCTTCGACGCGACCGACCCGACCTACGTCAACCTCTGCCTCGACTCCGGCCACGTGGTCTACGGTGGCGGCGACCCGATCGAGCTGTGCAAGAAGTACCCCGAGCGCATCGCCTACGTCCACATCAAGGCCTTCGACGAGGACATCACCCGCGAGGCTCACGAGAAGGACTGGCCCTTCGGTGAGGCTGTGACCAAGGGTGCTTCGGTCTGCCCACCCAAGGGTCTGCCCGAGATGCACGCCTTCGTTGACGCTCTGGCCGAGCTGGACAAGCCGCTCTACGCGATCTGCGAGCAGGACTGCTACCCCTGTGACCCGTCCTTCCCGAAGCAGAACGCCATCAACATGCGCACCTACCTGGCCGAGTGCGGCCTGGGTCTGGCCTGATACTTCCCCACCTCCGACACCGCCTGCGCCGTCGCCGCGGTGACGGCGCAGGCGGTTCCCACGACATCCTTCACCACCCACTACTCAAGGAAGAGACACTGACATGACTGTTCGCATCGGACTCATCGGCGCCGGCGGCATGGGCCGCGCGCACCTCGCCCGCATTCACAATGACCTGGCCGGCGCAGAGATCACCGCCGTCGCCGACATCGTCCTGGACGCCGCCCGCTCCGCCGCTGAGCCCTACGGCGCCAAGGCCTATGACAACTCCGAAGCACTCATCAACGACCCTGAGGTCGACGCCGTCGTCATCGCCACCTTCGGTAAGGTGCACGCTCCCGACGTCATCAAGTGCATCGAGGCTGGCAAGTACGTCCTGTGCGAGAAGCCGCTGGCAACCACCGCTGAAGACTGCCTGGCCATCATGGAGGCCGAGCAGAAGGCCGGCAAGAAGCTCGTCACCGTCGGCTTCATGCGCCGCTTTGACGCTGCCTACAACGAGATGAAGGCCGTTCTGGACAAGGGTGACAACGGTGAGGCGCTGCTCGTCCACAACCGTCACCGCAACCCTGCCGTGCCTGAGTCCTACACCTCGCGCATGGCGATCGACGACACTGCGATCCACGAGATCGACACCATGCGCTGGCTGCTGGGTGAGGAGATCACCGAGGTCCGTATTGACCGCCCGAAGTCCACCCACCGTCGCTTCGAGCACCTCATTGACCCGGTTGTCGTCGTCATGCGCACCGAGTCTGGCGTCCTCATCGACGACGAGGTCAACGTCAACCTCGAGTACGGCTACTCCATCGAGTGCGAGCTCGTGCTGGAGAACGCAGCGGTACGCCTGGGTGACCAGGAGCGGATCTTCATCCGTGACATCCACGGTGACCGCAACGCCATGTGCCAGTCCCACATCGACCGTTTCCAGGCCGCCTTCAACACCGAGTTCCAGTCCTGGATCAACGCTGTGGCTGCCGACGAGCACACCGGTTCGACGTCGTGGGACGGCTACGCCGCTACCGCCGTCGTCGACGCAGCGGTCGAGTCCCTGGAGAATGACGGCAAGGTCGTCAAGGTCGCGATGGTGGAGCGTCCGGATTTCTACGCCTGATTTGTCCTGAGCATCACATCTGGACAAACGGCACTTGTTAGGACATACTCGTCCCGGACGACGAGGAAGTCGACTCCAGAGAGGAAGACCCATGGTAGACATTGCCCTGGATCCGAACATGTACTACATGACGATGTCCACCCCGGACACCTTGCGCAAGGCGCGTGACCTGGGGTTCGACTTCGTTGAGCTCTCGCCGAACCACGAGCTGCACCTGTGGCACCACTACCCCAAGGCTGACCGTGCGTTCCTTGATGAGATCCTCAAGGCGCAGAAGGAGACCGGGGTCAAGGTCCGTACCCTCAACCCGGTGTTCAACTGGTCCTCCCCGGACGAGGCTGAGCGCCAGGCGCAGGTGCGCAACTGGCGCCGCCTGCTGGAGATCGCTGACGCGCTGGATGTGCGCGACATCGTCTCGGAGTTCTCCGGCGACCGTAACCAGGCCAGCCGCTCTGAGCAGCAGTGGTACCGCTCGATGGAGGAGCTTGCTCCCGACTTCGAGCGTTACGGGATCCGTTTGAACATGGAAGCTCACCCCTACGACTTCGTTGAGCTTCACGACCGCGCTCTCGAGCTGGTTCGTTCCATCGACAAGGACTGGATCGGCTACGAGTACTGCTGCCCGCACACCTTCCACCTCTCCGATGGCGCAGGTGACGTGGCACGCATGATTCGCACGGCGGCTGAGGCTGGAAAGCTGCGTGAGGTTCACGTCGCTGACGGCTTCAACCACCGCGCCAACGACGGTAACCGCTACATCATCAACCCTCCGGGTGCTGACGTCACGGTTCACCAGCACAATGCCATCGGGCAGGGCGAGGTCCCCTGGGACCAGGTGTTCTCCACCCTGCGCGAGGTCAAGTTCGACGGCGTGCTGAGCGTGTGCGTCTTCGGATGGCACGAGTACGCCGACGACTACAACCGGGCTGCTCTGGCCCGGTTGAAGGAAGAACTCGGCTGATATCACTGGGCCGGCCCGCGCCGCCAGCGCCACGCATGATCGTGCGATGCGGGCCGGCCCATTGCTCTTCCCTCACCCGGTGGGGCGCGTGCTGCGGGCGCCCTCTACCAGTTGGACCACATGCTCTGGTCTGACAGATCCCGAACCTGGCGAAGGCGCTAGGTCACTCTCTCAAAGGAGATCTTGTGTCACACCCCCCTGTATCAGCGACGGACCTGTCGCGCGAGCGCTTGGCGGAGCTCGTTGAGACGACTCCCCCCTCCGGCAAGAAGCGTTCACTTGGCCTCATCGCGCTTGTCGCGACTCTGGGCTCCTTGCTCTTCGGTTACGACACCGGTGTGATCTCCGGTGCGCTGCCCTACATGTACCTGCCCAAGGATGCTGGTGGTCTGGCTCTGACCGCAGCCGAGGAGGGCTGGATCGGTGGTCTGCTCTGCCTGGGTGCTGCGCTGGGTGCCTCGGTGGGTGGCAAGCTGTCGGACAAGTACGGCCGTCGCCACAACATCACCCTGCTGGCCATCATCTTCTTCTTCGGTGCGGTGGGTTGCGCACTGAGCCTGAACATCTGGATGCTCTACATCTTCCGCATCATCCTCGGCTTCGCTGTCGGTGGCGCATCCGCAACCGTGCCGGTCTTCCTCGGTGAGACCGCTCCCAAGCGCATCCGCGGCACCCTGGTTGCCCTGGATCAGATGATGATCGTTTTCGGTCAGTTCCTCGCGTTCTCCATGAACGCTGCTCTTGCTCAGATGCACGGTGGCCCCGCCGTCGAGATCGACGGCAAGATGGTGGAGTACACCAACAAGGTTGCCGCTCAGGTTGCTGACGGCGCCGTGGTGACCGCAGGTAACGGCCACACCTGGCAGTACATGCTGGTTCTAGCCTCCCTGCCCGCTATCGCGCTGTGGATCGGTATCCGCATGATGCCGGAGTCCTCGCGCTGGTACGTCGCTAACCTCCAGATCCCCGAGGCCATCGGCGCCCTCAAGCGCGTACGCAACGAGGACAAGGACGGCTCCATCGTTGACGAGATCGACGAGATGCTGGAGATCCGCCGCAAGGAAGCCAACCAGGAGAAGTGGGGCCTTGGCCAGATCTGGAACACCAAGTGGACTCGTCACCTGCTGCTCATCGGCATCATCCTGGGCCTGGCAGATCAGGTCACCGGTATCAACACGGCCATGTACTACACCCCCAAGGTGCTTGCAGCCGCCGGCTTCCCGGTGACGGACGCTATCAGCCTCAACGTCATCTCCGGTGGTATCTCCTTCATTGGCTCTGCGGTCGGCCTGTGGCTGGTTACCCGCTTCGCCCGCCGCCACGTGGGTATCTACCAGGAGGCGGGCATCGTGGTCTCCCTGGGCCTGCTAGCAGCGGTGTTCTTCTTCCTCATCCAGCCCTACCAGAATGACTCGGGTGACATTGTTGGTGCCCCGGCCTTTGCGCCGGTCCTCGTACTGGTCATCGTCTGCCTGTTCGTCTTCGTCAAGCAGTCCGGTACGGTCACCTGGGTCCTGGTTGCTGAGATCTTCCCGTCCAAGATCCGTGGTACGGCCATGGGCCTGGCGGTGGGGACGCTGTGGGTGGGCAATGCGCTGGTCTCGATCGTCTTCCCGATCATGATGAAGAACCTGGGTGGTGCAGGCACCTACCTGATCTTCTGCCTGCTCAACGTCCTGTCCCTCATCTTCTACATCAAGTTCGTCCCCGAGACGAAGTACCACTCCCTGGAGGAGCTGGAGGCGCGCTTCGAGAAGGAGTTCAGCTGATCAACGGCATGAGCAGTTCCAGCGCCTGAGTGTTGCTGGAGGCTCTGCCTGAGACGGATACGGCGCCCCTGCCGCATGTGCGGTGGGGGCGCCGTCGTCCGTTGGTGGGCGCGGGGCGGCGGCGTGCTTGGGGTAATGGGGGGCGTGTTTGCGGTGTGGGGGCGTGCCTGCGGAGCGCCGTAGCGCACGCCCCCATGCGCAAGGCACGCCCCCATGAGTGGGGCCACGCCGTCACAACCGATCAGACACAAGGGCGGGGGTGTCACGCCCCCATGAGTGGGGCCACGCCGTCTTAGCGCGAGCACGTCGTCAGCCTCGGCCAGCATCACTGCCACAAGGACGGTGGGGGGGCGGGACTTGACACGACATGGTGGCGGGAGCATGATGGAACCCATCAATTCACGCGCGTGAAATCGAGGAATCGGCATCACTGTAGATGTCGATCCAGTCCCAACCATCGTCTGGAGCACTGACGCTCCGCTCCCGGAAGGACCCCCATGCAGACCTTCGCTCTTCTTGGAGCCGGGTTCATCGGCCACGTCCACGCTGAGAATCTCGCCGCCCACCCGGACATCGCCTTCGCCACGGTCTTCGACGTCGACACCGTCCGCGCCGCAGAGCTGGCAGGCCGCCACGGTGCTCGTGCCACCTCAAGCGTGGAGGAAGTTTTCGCAGACGACTCCATCGACGCCGTCCTCATCGCCTCGTCCACCCACACGCACGCCGATCTGCTCACCCGCGCGGTACAGGCTGGCAAAGCGGTGTTCTGCGAGAAGCCCATCGACCTCTCCCTCGATGTCGCGCGTGAAGCCGCCGCAGCAGCTCAGGCCAGTGGTGTGCCAGTGATGATGGACTTCAACCGTCGCTACGACCCGGCCTATGCCGCTCTACGTGAGGCGGTGGAATCGGGTGAGGTCGGCACCGTCGAGCTCGTCTCCATGTCCAGCCGCGGTCCAAACCTGCCGCCGCTGTCCTATCTCGAAGTCTCCGGCGGTCAGATGCGTGACCAGACGATCCACTTCTTCGATCTCGCCCGCTGGATCACTGGCCTGGAACCGGTGGACGTATTCGTCGCCGGCTCCGCCATGGTTGACTCCGCAGTGGCCGACATCGGGGACGTCGACACCTCCGTTGCCGTGCTGCGCATGTCCAACGGCGCCCTCGTCCAGATCGACTCCCAGCGCCGCATCGGCTACGGCTACGACGAGCGCATTGAGGTCGGCGGTTCGGAGCGGATGGTGGAAGCAGCACGCCGTCGCACCGGCTTCGTCAACCACTACGGACCAGGCGAAATGCGGACCAACGGCTTGGATGCCGGATGGTTTGAACGCGTACGCCACACCTACCGCTCCTGCCTCGACGCCTTTGTCCAGGCACTGGAGGACGGCACGCCAGTCCCCGCTCCGCTCGAAGACGGTTTGCGTGCCCAGGTCATCGCGGAGGCGGCAACCCGCTCGCTGAAGGAAGGCCGTCCGGTCGCAATCGACCCAGGGCTGTAGCGCCCCGGGAGCGCTGCTCAGGCCGCGTTGGCCACAGCATCGTCCATGCCGTGAAGACGGCAGCACGCATCCCACACCGTCCCATTGCCCCCAACACGATCACAGGAGATCACCATGAAGCTGTCGATGAACGTCACCTCCACCTTCCACGGCACCGCCCTCAACGACATCGCTGTTGCCAAGGACGTGGGATTTGAAGGAATCGAGCTGCAGAGCCCAAAGCTCTGGCGCTATCTCGACGCCGGCTACACGCCCGAGTCCCTCCTGCCGCACCTGGAAGGCATTGAGGTCTCCGGCATCGGCGCCCTGCAGGAAGCAGAACCCGAGGCTTTCCGTGCCGAGGCTGAGAAGCTCGCCACCGTGGGAGAGATCCTGGGGGCGCCGGCGATGCAGATGTGCACCGGACCCGTCGATGTTCGCGTCGTCCAGGATTTCAGGGCGGGCAAGCTGGCTGATGATGACCCGCGTTTCCGTGGCCTGCTCGGACGCTCAGACCAGGAGGTCATTGAAGGAACCGCCGCTAACGTGGCCCTGGCCGCAGACATTGCCGCGGACCACGGTCTCGACCTCTTCCTTGAGCCTCTGGGCTGGGCCCCCGTCCACCACCTCGACCAGGCCCTGGAGATCCTGGAACGCATCAACCGGCCCAACGCCAAGATCGTCGTCGACTTCTGGCACTTCTGGGTCACCGGCTCCACTCCGGAAGACGTCGCGAAGCTCGATAAGGACCTCATCAGTGCCGTGCACGTCTGTGATGGTGTGCCGGTGCCGGACGGCGAGGTCCCCGATCAGGGGGTGAGCCGCAACGTGTGGACTGGCGGCGGCTCCATTCCGCTGCAGGAGTGGGTCGACGCCGTTAAGGCGACCGGATACGACGGCTGGTACTGCTCGGAGATCTTCCACCCCAAGTCAGCGGAGCTGGACTTCCACCTCGTGGCCCAGACCTTGCTGAACCACATGCGGATTCTTACCGCCTGATCGAGGTTGTGGGATCGGGACCGTGACCGGGACGGCCTGATCCACTACGCGAGGAGAGGTACGTCGACGAGCGCACGATGAGCTGCGGGGCCAGCAGGACTTCCTCACCTGGTAGGGGAGTGCTGCTGGCCCTGTGCGCTGCCCGGCGTAAGAGCAGGGCAATCGCCTCATGGGCGAGGTCGCTTTCAGGTTGGGCCAGGCTGGTGAGATCAAACTCCGAGCGCCGCGCAAGATAGGTGTTGTCGTAGGAGACGAGAAGCACCGGGCTGGGGTGACGCCCCTGGCCGGCTGAACGGCGGTCACGCAGCACAGCGACGGCGTCGATCGCCAGCATGTCGTTGTGAGCGACTAGGCCGAGCACGCCGTCGTCGACGCTCAGAAGCTCGCGGATGGCCCCGCCAGCACCATTGCCGTCGCCCTCCCACGTCGTCATCGAGATTCCTGCATCACGCGCTGCCTGGGCGAGCGCGTCCTGACGAAGCTCGCGGGAGGCGTCGTCGACAATGCGCGGGGCGATATAGGCCAGGGAGGTGGCTCCGCGGGAGATGAGATGGGAGACGACCTCACGGGCGGCTGCTGCCTCATCGATATGGACGGCGTCGACATACCCGCCGGGACATTGCTGCCCGATGAGAGAGGTAGGCGTCTCCTGGCCGATCTCGCGTAGCTGTGAGGCGGTCAAAGAAGGGGAGACGAGAACGAGGCCGAGGACTCGCACGCCGAGGAGTGAGTCGATGGCGCGCTCCAGACGATCCTGGTTCTCGGCGCCCACAGCCACGAAGACATTGAGGCCCTCTTGCGCGGCGGCGTCATCAAGGCAGCGTGCCACTTTCTCGAAGAAGGCATTGCGCAGGTTGGGCAGGATCAAACCGATTGTGGTGGAGCGACGTCGAGCCAACGCGGAGGCTGAGGCGTTAACCCGATAGCCGAGCGAACAGGCGACGGCTTGGATCTGGGCTCGAGTATTCTCGGCGACTTTGGGTGAACCTGACAGAGCCAGGGAGACCAGGCTGCGCGAGACACCGGCGGCCTCAGCGATATCGGACTGAGTGATGCCCGAGCCACGAGACGCCATCGCGCTCCTTTCACTGTCAGAACATCAGGATCGCTCACCTGAGAGCCTCACCCTAGCAAGGTGACGGGCGGATCATGCGACGGTCGCGATGCTGTCGCGGGAGGCTGTGCGCCTGGTCGTGACGACCGGTAGACATGCGGCGTCCCCTGCCGTGTCCGTTGCCGCGAACGGCGGGGACAGGGCAGGGGACGCTGTGATGAGGGGAAGAAGGGAGGGCTGCGCTGTGTCAGGCGTAGCGCTTCTGGAACTCCTCCTCAAGCTCCTCAAGCGAGGAGTACTTCGTCTCCGGGACCTTGCGCCACATGTAGGTCACGGCGACGACGTTGATGATCGCGAAGATCAGGTAGGTGACTACCGGACCCAGGCTGGACATCATGACGGGGAAGAGGAAGGTGATGATGGCGTTGACAACCCACAGGCACAGCACCGCGAAGCCCATCGCTGCTCCACGCATACGGGCGGGGAAGAGCTCACCCATGAGAACCCAGGTGGCAGGTGCGTTACCGGCCTGCATGAAGAGCATGTAGACGACGATGACGACGATCACCAGGTAGGGGACCATCTGGGGCATGGAGGACAGGACGTTGCCGTCGGCGTCCAGGTGGGGGTTGATGCCGAAGAGGAACACGGCAGTCATGACCCACAGCATGATGGTCAGGCCGATCGTGCCGCCCAGCAGCACCCCGCGGCGGGAGAAGCGGGCCAGCAGCCACAGACCGCAGGCGGAGCCGATGACGGAGGCCAGACCGGTGAGCACGTTGAGGGTGATGGCGGCCTGCGTGCCGAAGCCAGCGGTCTGGAGGACCTTGGGGGCGTAGTACATCATCGTGTTCACGCCGGTGGTCTGGTTGAAGATGCCCACCATGACGCCGATGACGAGGATGCGGCGGGTCCAGCGTGTCTGGAAGCAGCGGCGCAGGTTCCAGTGCTCGGCGGAGGCCTCCAGGCGGTTGACCTCGATCATCTCGTCGATTTCGCCGGCGACGTCGTCGGAGGGCTTGCGCACGCGCTGGAGCTCGGCGATGGCCTCGATGTAGCGGCGGTTGGCGGCGTGCCAGCGGGAGGACTCGGGCATGGCGCGCATCCCCATCCACAGGGCGACGGCGGGGATCGAGCAGATGACGAGCATGTAGCGCCAGGTGTCACCGTTACCGGAGGCGACGACCATGTCTGCGGAGTCCTGGACGTGCTTGAGGATGTCCCACGAGTAGGTCTGGCCGGCCTCGATGGCCTGCGAGACGCCGTCGACAGTCACGGTTGTGCCGGCCTTGATGGACTCGATGGTGGCTTCAGGGCCGCCCTTCATGTTGGCGATCAGCGCGTTGAGGGCGAAGGCCAGGAACTGACCGGTCACGATCATGAGCTGGTCGATACCCACCAGGGTTCCACGGATGGACTTGGGAGCGGTCTCCGCGAGGTAGACGGGGACGGTGGCGCTAGCGCCACCAACTGCCAGACCCAGGATGAAGCGGGAGGGGTAGAGGACGCAGATGTTGGGGGAGAAGGCGCAGGCCAGAGCGCCCACGAGGAAGACGACGGCGAGCAGGAGGATGTTGTGGCGACGGCCGTACATGTCGGACAGGCGACCGCCGTAGAACGCACCGGCTGCGCAGCCCAGCAGGAGGATACCGCCGACGAGGCCTTCTTCAAGGGAGTTGAGGTGCAGACCGCCGGCGCCTCCGGGCAGGTGCATGTAGGGCAGGGCGCCGGAGATGACGCCGGTGTCGTAGCCGAAGAGGAGGGATCCGAGGGTGGCGACCAGGGCGACGAAGCCGACTGAACGGCGCTTACCTGATGGCGGTGTGTCCTTGACGAGCTGATCTAGCTCGGCGCGTGTGGGTCCGGTAGACGATCTGGGAGACGGGGGTGTCATGTAGTCAGTCCTTCCGTTGCCGGGGGCCGCTGCGACCGCCGGTACTGGGAGCACGTCGGTGTGCCGTAGAGCATGTTCATGCGCGTGAATGCGTTCTGTCAAGTGTTTTGACAGTACAAGTTGGAGCGCGTTAATTGGCGCAATGGAGCGAAAGGTTGGTTTTCGTTGGATTTTCGCAGCTTGCATGGGGGGAGGAGGGGTGGGGCGGTGGTGGGAGCGCATTTATGTCCTGACAAAGATGTGTTGGTGGGGTACTGTTGCCAACGAACGGGGACGCGCAAGCGCCCCAACCGCCCAGCCGAGAGAGACTGAACCATGACGAGCAACGAAGCAGTCCAGATCCCCGAGACGATGCGTGCCGCGGTACTGCGCGACCATGCGAAGGGTCTTGAGGTTGAGACGATCCGCACCCCCCGCCCCAAGAACGGCGAGGTCCTCATTAAGGTCGCGGCCTGCGGCCTGTGCCACTCCGACCTGCACGTGATCGGCGGAGCCATCGCCTTCCCCCTGCCTGCCGTCCTGGGCCACGAAGTCACCGGTACGATCGTCGAGATCGGCCCCGGTAACGAGCACACCGGACTCGAGGTTGGCCAGAACGTCGCCGGCGGATTCCTTATGCCCTGCGGTCAGTGCGACGCATGCGCCTCCGGCCACGACGAGCTGTGCGGCCCCTTCTTCGACCTCAACCGTCTCAAGGGCCTGCTCTACGACGGCACCACCCGCCTGTCCAGCCTCGACGGCGAGCCCATCTTCATGTACTCCATGGGTGGCCTGGCTGAGTACGCCGTCGTTCCTGCCACCGCTGTCGCCCCGGCGCCGGAGTCCATTGACCTTGTTCCCGCCGCCATCCTCGGCTGCGCTGCGATGACCGGCTACGGCGCCGTGCGCCGCGGTGCCGACCTGCGCTTCGGTGAGACCGTCGCCGTCGTCGCCACCGGTGGTGTGGGCACCAACATCGTCCAGATCGCCTCCGCCATGGGTGCCTCCCAGGTCATCGCCATCGACGTCTCCGACGAGAAGCTGGCCCCGATGTTCAGCTACGGTGCTACCGCTGTGGTTAACTCCGTCACCCAGGATGCCCGCGAAGAGGTCTTCAAGCTCACCGGCGGCAAGGGTGTGGACGTGGCTTTCGAGGCCCTGGGTATCCCGGCAACCTGGAAGACCGCTCTGGATGTTCTGTCCGACGGTGGCCGTATGGTCCCGATCGGCCTGGGTGCCGGTGTGCAGACCGCTGAGGTCGAGATCAACCGCACCGTGCGTCGCTCCCAGTCGATCCTTGGCTCCTACGGTGCGCGCACCCGCCAGGACCTGCCGGCAGTGGTCGACCTGGCTGCGCGCGGCATCATCAACTACAAGGACGTCGTCTCCCGTCGCTTCCCGCTCGAGGAGGCTGGCACTGGCTACGAGGCGCTGCGCAACCGCGAGATTCAGGGTCGCGCCGTCGTCGACATGAGCCTGTGAGCGCTCAGCAGGTTTGAGCACCTGAGCCGAGCACGCGCACACGTGAGGGGTGCCTGCCACCGGTGAGGTGGTAGGCACCCCTCACGTTGTCTCATGGTGCGCGGGCGTGAAGAGGTGGGGCGCGGCGGGCCTGCGGCGGCTGCGTGAGGCTGCGTGAGGCGGACACCCGTAGTCCCGTGTGTGGACACCGATTTCCCCGGTGGACCTCTGAGGCACGTGTGGACACCTGTAGTCGGGTACTCAGGGTGTCTGTAGATGCGGTGGGTGTCGGCGAATGCGACGGGTGCCCGCAGTGCGGAGCCCGACGTCGTCGTCCCCTCCGGCAGACACGTATGGGCCGCCGCTCCCGAGGGGAGGGCGGCCCATACGTGATGGGGCTGGCTGCGTCACACAGCCAGCCCCATCAGTGAGTCGCTCAGCGAGTCTCAGAACCTCACAGCGTGAAGAGCGTGGACTCGATGTACTTGCGAGCCTTCTCGCCGTACTCGTGCGGGTTCGCCACAGCCGGGTCCTGCTCGGCCTCGACCAGGATCCACTTGTCGTAGCCGTGGTCAACGAGGAGCTTGTAGGGCTCGGTGAAGTCGATCATGCCGTCGCCGGGGACGGTGAACATGCCGTTGAGGAAGGAGTCGAGGAAGGAACGCTCGAGCTTCTTGGACTCCTCCATCTTCTCCGGACGCACGTCCTTGAAGTGAACGTGCTTGACGCGGTCGATCGTCGCCTCAAGCAGGCCCATGACGTCGCCGTCGCCAACGAAGGCGTGGCCGGTGTCGAACAGGAGGGAGACCTTGGTCGGGTCGGTCAGCTCCATGAGGCGGATGGTCTCCTCCTTGGTCTGGACAACGGTGCCCAGGTGGTGGTGGTAGACCAGCTCGAGGCCGTGCTCGTGGGCGATGTCGCCCAGGCGGTTGAGGCCCTCAGCCAGGACCGGCCACTCCTCTTCCTTGAGCACGGGCTTGTTGGTGAAGATGCAGATGTCGCGGTCGCCCTGCACCGAACCGGTCTGCTCGGAGACGACGACGCGAGTGGCGCCCAGGTACTGCAGGTACTCGCAGGTGGCGGTGAACTCCGGAACGACGGCGTCGATTCCGTCGCGGATGATGAAGGAGGAGAACCACTGGGCAACGATCGTGATGCCGCGGGCGTCAGCGCGCTCCTTGGTCTCTTCCTTCGAGGGGTACCAGCCGGCGACCTCGGTGCCCAGGAAGCCCAGGTCGGCCAGGTCGAGCAGCTCGTCCTCGAGGGTGTTGTAGGCGCCAACTTCCTTGACGTCGTCGTTGCGCCAGGCAATGGGGTGCATGCCCCACGAGATGCCGTGCGGGTCCTTGATCGCGGTAGCAGGGTCGAGGCGGAAAGCCATGTCAATCTCCTTTGATAGAGGCTGGATGAGGGTGGCCCGTAGGCCGGTCGGAAGAGGTGTGATGGTGTGCTCGCCCTTCCGAGTGCTCACGCGAGTTATCTTATTTGTCCGAACGAATCGCGGTCAATGACGAGGGCGTTGGCCAGCAGGTAGCTCGCACGAGGAAACGCGCATGTCAGGAGTAACGCTCTTCCATGTCGCGCTCGATCTGCTCGAGGGAGCGACCGGAAGTCTCCGGCATGATCTTGAACAGCACGACTGCCACGACGAGGTTGAGCACGCCGTAGAAGGTGTAGGTCAGACCGCCGCCAAGGCTCTCCATCATGGTGGGGAAGGTCCAGGTGATCAGAGCGTTGGCAATCCACATGCAGAAGATGGCCGTCCCGTTCATCACGCCACGGACGTCGGCGGGGAAGATCTCACCCATCATCGTCCACACCACGGTTCCGTTGGAGGACTGGACGATGAGCATGAAGACTGCCATGAGGCCCAGGATGAGGTAGGCAGCCCAAGCCGGCGGAGTGGTACCGGCGTCCATGTGAGGAGCAATGGCGAGCTGGAAGGTGGCCGCGATGCCGAGCAGGCACAGTCCCACGCCTGTGACGTCGGCGATGAGGATCTGACGACGGCGGAAGCGCATGATGAGCCAGATGCCCAGGGCGGAGCCGATCACGCTCATGACGCCGTTGGCGACCTGCGCCGTAATGGAGGCGGAGGTGGACATACCGGCGTACTCCAGCACCTTGGGGGCGTAGTACATGACGGTGTTGACGCCAGTGGTCTGGTTGATGACGGCTAGGAAGATACCGACAAGCAGGAGCTTGCGCAGCCAGGGGGTGGACCAGACGTAGCCCAGGCCCTTGGCCCGCTTCGCCTCTTCCAGCTCCCGCTGACGAGACTCAGCCATCTCCATGAGCTCGTCCTCAATGGCGCCGTCCTTCTCCGGCTCGCGCACGCGCTTGAGGGAGCCGATGGCGTCGTACAGGCGCTCCTTGGCGATGTACCAGCGCGAGGACTCGGGCATGAGGCGAATACCGATCCACAGGGCGATGGCGGGGATCGAGCACAGGACGAGCATGTAGCGCCAGGCCTCACCGTTTCCGGAGGCGATGGTGAGGTTGTCCAAGAACGCGTGGAACTGCTCACTGGTCATTGACCCGCCCTTGGACGCCTGCAAGGCGGTGAGGGCGTCATAGGAGTAGGTGCCGGGGGAGAACAGGCCGGAGGGGTCAGCCTCGATGGTGACCTGCGGGCCGCCCTTGGCGGTGTTGATGATCGCGTTCATGGTGAAGGCCAGGAGCTGACCGGTGACGATCATGAGCTGGTCGATGGCGACGATCGAGCCGCGGATGCGCTTGGGAGCAGTCTCAGCCAGGTAGACCGGCACGGTAGCGCTCGCGCCACCGACGGCGAGGCCGAGAATGACGCGGAAGGGGTACATGACCCACACATTGGGGGCGAAAGTCGTTCCTAGCGCACCCACGAGGAAGATGACGGCCAGCAGCGTGATGTTGTGGCGGCGACCGTAGCGGTCAGACAGGCGGCCGCCGAACAGTGCACCGAGCGCGGCGCCGATGAGGAGCGTGCCACCGATGGCGCCTTCTTCGAGGCTGGTGAGCTGGAGGCCCTTCGCGGCGTCCGGCATGTACATGTACGGCAGGGCGCCGGAGATGACTCCGGTGTCGTAGCCGAACAGGAGGGAGCCGAGCGTGGCGACGGCGGCGATGGAGAGGATGCCGCGGTGCTTGCCGGAGGGTGGAGTGTCATTGACGGCCTGGGCCATCTGCTCACGGGTGATCCCCTTGAGGGAGATCCGTTGAGCCGTGGTGCTCATGCCTCGTCCTTTCTGTTGTTCTGGTGCGGCGTCTTTGTCCGCTCAGGAAAAAAGCTGTGGGGTGGGTGGGTCTCAGGCGTCGAAGGTAGTGCGGCCCTGGACGCGTGGAACGTCGTGCCACTGGCCGTCGGCGGCAGAAGCGACGACGGCTTCGTCGACCTCAGCAGCGCACCAGGCGTCTGCGGCGGAGGGGGCAAGCTGCTCGCCGGTGAGAACCGACGTGAGGAACTGGGCGGCTTCGATGGACTTCATGTCGTCAAAGCCCATGGAGGTGCCGATGGCGGGCTGGTAACGGCTCCAGTCACCCCAGGCAGGGCCGGCCATCGCGCGGGTGTAACCGTGTGTGGGGCCGCCGTCGACGGTGGTGCAGACCTCGAGCTCGTTGAGACGCTCGAAGTTCCAGCGTGCTGAGCCGTTGGTGCCGTAGACCTCGACGACGTACTCGGCGCGGGGGCCGACGCTGACGCGTGAGGATTCCATCGTGCCGATGACGCCGTCGTCGAAGCGGACCAGCATGGAGACGTAGTCCTCGTTCTCGACCGGGCCACGCTCGTCGCCGATCTCGAAGCCGGAGTGGCCGAAGCCTATCTTGGTGGGGATGGGACGTTCGGTGATGAAGGTGTCGGTGGCTGCGGTGACGGAGGCGATCCGGCCGACGACGTACTGGGCCAGGTCAGCGCCGTGGCTCATGAGGTCACACACGACGCCCGCCCCGGCCTTCTCGCGTGAGGCGCGCCAGGTCAGCGGGCCCAGTGGGGAGGAGTTGTAGTCGGCGATGAGCCAGACACGCACGTTGGTGATGCGGCCGAGCGTGCCGGTGCGGACGAGCTCGCGCATGTACTCGATGGCGGGGGTGTGGCGGTAGTTGAAGCCGACGGCGGTGACCAGCCCGGCCTTCTCGGCGGCCTGGGCGACGGTGCGTGCCTGCTCGGCGCTGACGCCCATGGGCTTCTCAATCCAGAACGGCTTACCTGCTTCGATGGCGGCCAGGGCGATCTCTGCGTGGAGGAAGTTGGGCGAGCAGATGGAGACGACGTCAACCTCAGAGTCGGCGAGAAGCTTGCGATAGTCGGCGTAGGCGCGCTCGAAGCCAAGGTCTTCGACCGCGGCGCGCTGAGCTTCCTCGATGGGGTCGGCGGCTGCGACCAGGCGCGCTTCGACGCCGAGCTCGGGGAAGCGCTCGGATACCGAGCGGTAGGAACGGGCGTGGAGGCGGCCCATCCATCCCAGGGAGATTACGCCGACGCCGATCTTCTTCTTTGCCATGGTCAGTGGGCTCCTTCGTACCGTCATTGGTCGATCTGCAAACGCGTGTGACCACGTGTACCGTCGTTAGTAACGCGCGTCATCAATGTGTGAGCACAAAAGTAGCAGCGATGGGATGGGGAAGGCAAGAGGTTTGTCAGGACCAATGAGATGCGGTCGCTGTTGCCGGGGGGGGGCTGGGCAGCGCAGTCCCCATGGGTGTGCGGCGGAAGAACCGAGTCAAGCAGCCGGCTGCCACCGTCTTGCAACAGTTCGAAGAGCGCGCGGCAGGGGTGGGTGCAGGTCTGCGCACCGCGCCGTCGGCGTCAGTAGCTCGCGGAAGGAAGGGAGGATGCGCGCACGACCAGAGAAGCGGCGACCTCACGGTGGGCTGGTGGCGCATCCGGATCACGCAAAAGGATCTCCACACATTCAGACGCCAGGAGGTCAGGGGACTGGTCGATGCTGGTCAGACGGAACTCAGAGCGGTCAGCCCACGGCGAGTTGTCATAGGACACGAGTGCGACGTCGTGCCCGGGGCGCAGACCGGCTGTCAACAGCGCAGTGTGGAGGTCCAGGGCCAAGACGTCGTTATAGGCCACAGCACCAAAACGGCCCCCCACCACTGTGCGGGCCTGCTCCAGCGCTGGTGTTGCGCCGTCGTTGCATACGAGGGAGGTGAAGCTCATGCCCGCACGAGTCGCAGCGGCACGGCAGGCTTCGCGGCGCTCATCCACCAGGGTCTCGTGCATCGACTCACTCGGACTGAAGAACACCAGATCCTTCACCTGCTGACTGGTGAGGTGCTCGATGATCTGTCCGGCGGCGTCGTCTTCATCGAGGCGCACGACATTGAGCGTGTCGGCATGGAGGTGGCGGTCCATGACCACCAGCGGGATCTGTGCTGCCAGTTCAATGAGCTCAGCCAAGGACATTGACGTGCCAGGCAGGATGAGACCCTCTGGTCGCATCGACAGGACATCATCGATGGTCGAACGCTCGACCCGATCCGTTAAGTCAGAAACGAAAGCCGCCAAGACATAGCCCGCCTGGGAGGCGTGACGGCGCAGAGCGCGCAGCAGTAGGTCGAAGAAGGGGTTATCCAGGTAGGGCACGATCACCGCCAGGCGCCGCGAGCGCCGCGACGCCAGCTCCGCAGCGGCGCTATTGGGGCGGTAGTGCAGTGTCCTGGCCGCGTCCGTGATCCGCTGACGCGTCTTGGCGGACATGCGCCCCTCACCCTTGAGTGCCAGGGAGACCAGACCGCGTGAGACCCGAGCAAGGTCAGCGACGTCTTGCTGGGTGGCAGGCGCGCGGCGCGGGGTAGGGGTGGCCTCAGGCACGGGATCCTCCGAGGGGGTCGTGGGATGCAGCCCTCAGGATAGGGCGGATCACACCAGGAGGTAGGTTGCCGAGCCAATCGTCAGGATGGTGACCAGAGGGTTGAAGATCTTCTCATTCATGCGCGTGGCGAGAGCGCGGCCAGCGAAGGCGGCCAGGATGACGACCGGGACGAGAGCTGCGTCCATCACCAGAGTGTCGACGTGGATGATCCCCAGGCCGATCGAGAAGGGGAGCTTGACCAGGTTGACCAGAAAGAAAAACCAGGCCGTGGTGCCCAGAAACGTGGTGATGGAAAAGCGTGAGGCCAGGAAGTACATGGTGGTCACTGGACCGCCAGCGTTCGCGGCCATTGTGGTGAACCCGGCTAACGTGCCATAGATCGCACGGCCTACGCGTCCCTGGATCTGGGGCGGCTTGGGCAGACGCATGAGCAGTAGAGTGACGGCGATGAGAACAAGGAGCAGCGCGCCGATGAAGGTCTTCGTCGCGGCATCAGATGCCAGGCGCAGGAATACGGCTCCGAGAACGACGCCGGCGAGCACGCCTGGCACCAGACGGCGCAGCGTCGGCCAGTCGGCGTCGCGGCGGTACATCCAGATGGCCAGGACGTCGCCGACCAGAAGCAGTACCAGCATCGTGCCTGTGGACGCTTTGGCGGGAAGCACTGCGGCGAACAGGGCGACGGCGAGAGTGGCCGCTCCGGGGAGCGCAGTCTTGGAGATCCCGATGGCCGCTGCGGCGATGATGAGGACCACCCAGGTCGAGGTAGACAACATTGTCAGCACAAAGGCATCCTAGTACCGTAGGTGTCTCACGTACACCCGCCGCGGCGAGAAGTATGACCGGATGCCATGATCTGACTCCACCGGCGACAGGAGACGATCGATGAAGATCGCACGTAGCCCAGCGCAACGTCGTCTGCGCCTCCTACTCGCCTGCACCGGTGCCGCAGCCGGTGGCGTCTGGGGATCGGTGGCCCTCGCTCTGGTGCATGACAGCGCCAGCTCGGCTCTCCTCCGGGGGCAGATCCCCGCAGATGACCTGATGCGCGTGGTCTTCCTCCTGGCTGCCGTGCCGATCGGCTCGCTCATCGGCGCCCTGCCTCTCGACCTGGTCTCGCACGCGCTCGGCCGGCGTCCGGCCACGCTCGTCTGTGCCACCCTGGTCATGACGGGTGCTCTCGTGGGCGCTGTCGCTCGCACCTGGGGGCAGCCCGCCGGCGCGCTGATCGCAGGACTGGGAATCGGCGGGTTCGCCATCGTGACCCCCAAGCTGGCTCACGAGCTCGCGGAGCGGGGACATCGCAGGCTGATCCCACGGCTAGCAGCCTCACTACCTGCGGGTGCTGGACTGGCGCTGCTCGCCGGCGAGTGCGGGGAGCTGCTTCTTCCTGGCCAGGCGCTCGTGTGTGGCTGGCTCGCCCCGCTGACCTTCTGCGTCATGGTGGTGCTGCTCAGCATCGGTCTCCCCGAGACCCCGCACTGGTACGTGGCTCAAGGCAAGGTAGAGGCGGCGCATGCCTCGCTGCGCCGCATGACCGACCCGCTCGAGGCTGCGGTCGGAATCGACTGGGTCATGATGGACGCAGGCATGCTCGGTGAGCAGAAGCCGCTGAGTGCGGGTGACCTGCGTGTTGAGCGGGTGCGCCGCACTGTCGTCGTCGGTGCAGTCCTTGAGCTCATTCAAGGACTCCCGTTCGGACTGACGGCCATCTGCTTGACGCCAGCAGCCCTGGCGCTGTGGGCCGGTGGGGATGCGCCGGTGTGGACGATCGCTGTCTTGGCGTGTGTGTGGATGGCGTTGGGGCTCGTCTCGCGCCGCCGTCGGCCTGAGCGGATGCTCCTGGCGTGGGTCTTGGCAGGAACCGGTCTGTCGGCGTGCGGATTAGTGCTGCTCGCTCTGCTGGGGCAATTCGGTACTGGCGGGGATCTGTGGGTGCTGATGATCGTCGCCACGATTTTGGTGACGGCGCACTACCTGCTGATTGCTCCCGCGTGTACGGGCGGGACCGATCCGCTGGTGCCGCCGTGGCTGCTGCGGTCGCAGCGTCGAGCCGAGGCGGTGACGCGCCCGCTCGTGCAGATGGTCTCCGTCCTGACTCCGACCCTCATGCTGGCTCTGGGGGTGCCAGCCTCTGTGGTGCTGGGGGTCTGCCTGGGCTTCCAGGTCGCCAGCCTGCTGCTTGTTCTGCTGGCGATGCCGCGTTTGTCCGCAGCACTGCGCTGATGGGGCGTCCGTCTGTTGGCGGCGTGCTTGGGCGGGTGAGGACGTGCTTGGGCGGGTGAGGACGTGCGTGAGCTGTTGAGGGCGTGCGAACCGGCTTTGGGGCGTGCCTGACGGCGGTGCATGGGCTCGTCGCCATCTGTCGCAGCGCGTTCCCATTGGTCTAGCCGCGTCGTCGTCGGCCGCATACGCCGTCATGCTGGACTGCCGGTTGCCCGCCTGGCGGCCGAGTCATCTGGGGCGTGAGACCGATCGCGCTGATGCGGAGCTGACGCAGATACGGGCTGATACGACAAGAGCGCCGACCCCTCATGGGGTGGCGCTCGCGTTTCTGACGTGACCTGCTCATAGCCTCACGATGGTGGCGTCCCGGTCGACGTCGCTGCGCGGGCTTCGCTGGCCGCGCAGCTCAGGAAAGCCCGGAGGCTTCCCGGAACTCTTCGGGTGGTGTCAGGCGGTCATCAGGTTGATGCCGGTGTAGACACCCACGAAGGCTGCGATCGAGCCGGTGACGCCGGAAGCGATGAGCAGCGGGGCGGAGGCGATGACTGCGCCGACGACGGCCATCACAGCGATGACGGCGGCGACGACGGCCATGCCGATCTTGAAGGTGAGCAGGTCCGCGGCCTTGGCCTCAGCCTCGGAGGAGGCGGTGGACTCGGGGGTGGTGACGACGACCTGGTCGATGACGGGAGCAATCATGGTGTGATCCTTTCGGTTCCGTTGTGCGGAACCGTGAAGGAGGCCCCGCACGGCTGTGTGCCCGACCGTTGTGGTCGGATCCGACCCTGGTGGGCCGGTGGCTTGATCATAGACAGATCCCGTCACCAATGTCGAGGTTATTGTCCATACAAAGTCTGATGAGTGGGTCACTATTTCAACCGATCGGTTAGCGGGGGTCTGGAGCGCACCTTCCGCTCCGCGGTCGTGCGGGCTCAGCCCGCCGTGCCCGGCGTCGCCCCTGCCCGCTATCCTGGGCGGGTGACGACCACGCACCAGACCACCGCTCCACCTGCGGACACCCATGCTGTTGGGCCTGTCCTCGTCGTGGACTTCGGTGCCCAGTACGCTCAGCTCATCGCCCGCCGTGTGCGCGAGGCCAGTGTCTTCTCCGAGATCGTCCCCTCGTCGATGCCGGTCGAGCAGATGCTTGCCAAGAGCCCGGCGGCCATCATCCTGTCCGGTGGCCCCTCGTCGGTGTATGCCGACGGTGCACCGGGGATCGCCCCGGCAGTCTTTGAAGCCGGCGTCCCGGTGCTCGGAATCTGCTACGGCTTCCAGGCCATGGCGCAGGCCCTGGGCGGCACCGTTGGTCGCACGGGAACGCGCGAGTACGGCCACACCGAGGCCACAGTGGACTCCTCCTCCTGCCTGTTCTCCGGCACCCCGCTGGAGCAGGCCGTGTGGATGAGCCACGGCGACGCCGTCCAGGCAGCCCCGGAGGGCTTTGCCGTGACCGCTTCGACCGCCGAGACTCCCGTGGCTGCTTTCGAGAACCGCGAGCGGGGCCTGTACGGACTGCAGTGGCACCCCGAGGTGCTCCACTCCGAGCACGGCCAAAAGGCGCTGGAGAACTTCCTCCATGTTGCTGCCGGTATTCCTGCCACGTGGACCGCGGGCAACATCATTGACGAGCAGGTCGAGGCGATCCGCGCCCAGGTGGGCGACGCTCACGTGATCTGCGGCCTGTCTGGCGGCGTGGACTCCTCGGTGGCGGCGGCCCTGGTGCACCGCGCCGTGGGTGACCAGCTCACCTGCATCTTCGTTGACCACGGTCTGCTGCGCGCGGGCGAGCGCGAGCAGGTGGAACAGGACTATGCGGCAGGCATGGGTATCCGCGTCATCACCGTGGACGAGTCCGAGCGTTTCCTCAGCGCCCTGGCTGGCGTGACCGACCCGGAGGCCAAGCGCAAGATCATCGGCCGCGAGTTCATCCGCTCCTTCGAGGCTGCTCAGCGACGCGTCATCGAGATGGTTGGTGAGTCTGGCGGCGAGATCAAGTTCCTCGTCCAGGGCACGCTCTACCCCGACGTCGTCGAGTCTGGCGGCGGCACCGGTGCGGCGAACATCAAGAGTCACCACAACGTCGGTGGTCTGCCTGATGACCTCAACTTCGACCTCATCGAGCCGCTGCGCACCCTGTTCAAGGACGAGGTGCGCGCGATCGGCCGTGAGCTGGGCGTGCCGGAGAAGATCGTGTCGCGTCAGCCCTTCCCGGGCCCTGGCCTGGGTATCCGCGTGATCGGCGAGGTGACCCGGGAGAACCTGGAGATCCTGCGTGCGGCTGACCTCATCGCCCGTGAGGAGCTAACGGCTGCCGGACTGGACGAGGAGATCTGGCAGTGCCCGGTCGTCCTCCTGGCAGACGTGCGCTCGGTGGGGGTCCAGGGTGATGGCCGTACCTACGGTCACCCCATCGTGCTGCGCCCTGTCTCCTCCGAGGACGCGATGACGGCTGACTGGACCCGCCTGCCCTACGACGTGCTGGCACGCATCTCCACGCGCATCACCAACTCGGTCCCCGAGGTCAACCGCGTCGTCCTGGACTGCACCTCCAAGCCGCCGGGCACCATCGAGTGGGAGTGAGCCTGGCTGATCGTTCGGCTCATCAGCGGCGGCCACCGTCGGCATGTCCCCATCGAAACCGTACTTTTCTGCTCGGGACCGGCCCTGACGCAGTGCGCAGGGGCCGGTCCCGAGCAGAAAAGTACGGTCCCGCCGGATTGTCGGGCGAGCTCAGCGCTGCATGGCCTGTGTGAAGAACGAGGTCAGGCGCTCCCACGGGATCGCGTGCTTGGCTCCGCCGTCGTACAGGTCGGTGTGGGAGGCGCCAGGAACGATGACGAGCTCCTTGTTCTCGGGCCGGATCCCGCTGGCCATCTTCTCGTAGGCCGTCTCACCCATATAGCGTGAGTGCGCCTTCTCCCCGTGCAGGACGAGCACGGCGTTCTCGATTTCGCCGATGTAGTACAGGAACCGGGCGTTGGCGTATGCCTGGATGCCGGTCGTCGCCCAGCCGTCGGTGGAATTGAGCGAACGAGGGTGGAAGCCACGCTCGGTCTTGTAATAGGCGTGGTAGTCCTTGACGAACTGCAGCGCGTTGTCGGGTAGCGGATCGACGACGCCGCCCATGCGCGGGCGCGCACCCGTTGCCGCTGTTGCCGTGCGTTGCGCGGCAAGCGATCGGCGAGCCTCCAGGCGCTTCGTGGGGTCGTCGTCGGCGTCGAAATAGCCGTTTCCGGCCGTGCGCGTCATGTCGTACATCGTGGAGGCTACGGTGGCCTTGATACGCGGGTCCGCAGCGGCAGCGTTCAGCGCGATGCCACCCCACCCGCAAATGCCAATGATGCCGATCCTGTCAGCGTCCACGTCGGGGCGGGTGGTGAGATAGTCGACGGCGGACATGAAGTCCTCAGTGTTGATGTCAGGAGAAGCGATATACCGCGGAGATCCGCTGGATTCTCCCGTGTAGGAGGGGTCGAAGGCGATTGTGAGGAATCCGCGCTCCGCCATCGTCTGTGCATACAGCCCCGAGGACTGCTCCTTGACGGCGCCGAACGGCCCGCACACGGCAATCGCGGGGAGCGGTGCGTCGGTGTTGGTGGGGCGGTACAGGTCGGCTGCCAGGGTGAGGCCGTAGCCGGTGGGGAAGGAGGTCTTCGCGTGCTCGACCGATTGTGAGCGTGGGAAGGTCTTGTCCCACTGGCTGGTCATGGTGAGGGATGGCGGTGTCGCTGCCTGGGTGGTTGCTGTGGCCGAGGATGCGGTCGCTGGGGCAGAGGTTGATGTTGCGGGAGTCGTGTCTGGTGTGCTCATGCCGCTATGCTCGAACCTAAACCTGACTTTAGGTCAAGGAAGTGGGAGGAGTGATCTCGTGCATACAGACACCCTGAGCATCGGTGATGTCGCGCAGATGCTTGATCTGCCGGTGTCCACGCTGCGCTACTACGACCGGGAAGGACTGCTGCCGGGACTTCAGCGGCGTAACGGCGTGCGCCGCTTCGGCCCCACACAGCTCGAGGCTCTGCGTGTCATCGAATGCCTCAAGGGGGCGGGGGTCGAGATCAAAGACATCAGGCGGTTCATGGACTGGTGTGAACAGGGGTCTGAGACTTTTGGGCAGCGGCGGGAGCTTTTTGAGACACAGCTAGCGACCGTTGAGGCCCAGATCGCCCACCTGGAACGGATCAGAGCAATGATCCGATTCAAATGCTGGTACTACGAACGTGCCATCGAAGACGGTAGTGAGGACTTCGCGCAGAACCTGCCTGATGAGATGCCCGAGCAGATGCGGGTGCTCTACGACCTGGCTCACTCCTAGGAGTGAGGCCAGCCTGCGGAGTGAGGGCTCGGCGGGAGATCCTCAGTGGATGTCAGGCGGCGATCACTCGGTAGGGGTATTCTCCGCCGTCGGGACCGTACTTTTCCGCTCGGGACCGGCCCTGACGCGCGGACTGACCACCGGTTCCGGACAGAAAAGCAGGGTCCCGGTGAAGCGGGGCTGTGCAGCCAGGTCTCGCCAGGCCCTGGAAGAGGGGAGGCGCCTCGATCACGCTAGAAGCGCCGTCGGAAGTGCAGATTCCCCGCGACTGCGTCGCCGCACCCTGTGCGCTCGCGGGAAAGACGCACACTCGGGCCAAGACTCAGGAGAGAACATGCAGCACACCACCCTCGGCACCACTGACATCACGATCCCTCGCCTGTGTATCGGTGGGATGAGCTTCGGTGAGGTCTTCCCCGACACCCACCAGTGGGTCATCGACCAGCCTGCCACTCAGGAGGTCATCGCCCGAGCCTTGGAGCTTGGCGTCAACTTCATCGACACTGCCAACGCATACGCCCACGGCACCTCGGAGAGCTTCATCGGCCAGTCGCTGAGGAACCTGGGCGTGGCCCGCGAGGACGTCGTCCTGGCGTCCAAGGTCTACTTCAACGACGGTCACCTGTCCGCTGGGGCGATCGAGCGCGAGGTCACCGGCACCCTGGAGCGCCTGGGCACGGACTACCTTGACCTCTACATCATCCACCGCTTCGACTACTCCACGCCGGTGGAGGAGACCATGGAGGCGCTGGACCGGCTGGTGCGCGACGGGCGTGTGCGGGCCCTGGGCGCCAGCGCGATGTACGCCTACCAGCTCCACTCCATGCAGGTGGTGGCCGACGAGCGCGGGTGGACCCGGTTCGCCAGCATGCAGAACCACTACAACCTGCTCTACCGCGAGGACGAGCGTGAGATGATCCCGGTAACCCAGAAGTACGGGATGAGCCTGACTCCCTACAGCCCGCTGGCCTCAGGGCACCTGACCCGTCCGACCTGGGACTCGACCTCCTCCCGCTCGACCACGGACGCCACGATGCGCGCCAAGTACGACTCTGCCCGCGAGCTGGACATGCCGATCATCGAGCGAGTGCAGCAGATCGCCTCCGACCACGAGACGGCGATGGCCGACGTCGCGCTGGCCTGGCTGTGGGCCAAGGGCGTGGCGGCGCCGATCGTGGGCTGCTCGCGCCCGAGCCGGGTCGACGACGCGGTGCGTGCCCTGGACCTCACTCTCAGTGAGGAGGAGATCGCCTTCATGGAGGAGCCTTACCGTGCTCACGAGCTCGTCGGCCCGCTGGCCCGCCCGGGTGAGAAGGCGCTGGCTGGTGGGACGTCCGCCGTCGTCTAGACCGTGGTTTGGCGTACTGGACCGGGGTATATGTGCTGTTGTATACCCCGATCCAGTACGCCAAACCACGGTTCTGGCGCTGAGCCGGAGCTCTTGAGGCGCGTCCTGAAAACTCCCCACCCCTATTGACCGATCGGCAAAAATGGGGGAGGTTAGTGCCGGACGCAACAGCGCCGCCCGTCTGGGCGACCGGATCCCCCTGCAAAGGAGCAACGCGATGGAGCAGTACGAGATCGACCACCTGGCGACCGTGAGGGCCGGTGCCCCCGAGTCCGTGGTGCTGCTGGCCAGTGACGGCAGCTTCCCCCTGGCCGCTCCGGGCAAGATCGCCCTGTTTGGCGCCGGTGCGCGACGCACCGTCAAGGGCGGTACCGGCTCGGGTGACGTCAACTCCCGCCACGTCGTCACGGTCGAGGAAGGGCTGGAGGACGCCGGCTTCGAGATCACGACCAAGGCCTGGCTGGACGCCTACGACGAGGTGGCTGACGCCAACCACGTCGCCTTCGTCGCTGACCTGAAGAAGCAGGCCAAGGCTGCCGGCGTCCCGGCGATCATGTTCGGGATGGGTGCCGTCGAGCCGGCTCCCACCTACGACCTTCCGCTGGAGGCGGAGGGAGAGACCGCCGTCTACGTCCTGTCCCGTGACTCCGGAGAGGGCAACGACCGCAAGCCCGTGCCAGGTGACGTGCTGCTGTCCGACTCCGAGGTCCGCGACATCAAGACGCTGGCCTCGTGCTTCGAGCGCTTCCTCCTGGTCCTCAACGTCGGCGGCGTCGTCGACCTCAGTCCTGTGGCGGACCTGCCCAACATCCTCCTGCTCTCCCAGCTCGGTGCCGTCACCGGTGACGTCTTCGCCGACGTCCTGACGGGCCGGTCCTACCCCTCCGGCCACCTGTCCACGACCTGGGCGGCCTGGGGCGGCTACCCGGACGCCGGGGACTTCGGCGACCCGGACGACACCCGCTACACCGAGGGCGTCTACGTCGGTTACCGCTACCTCGACTCGGTGGGCAAGGAGCCGATCTTCCCCTTCGGCCACGGGCTGGGCTACACGACCTTCGAGATCGGTGGCGCCACCCTGGCCGTCGACGGCGGCGACGTCGTCGTGACCACGAGCGTCACCAACACCGGCTCGCGCGCGGGCAAGGAGGTCGTCCAGGTCTACGTCTCCGTGCCTGTAGGAGAGATCGACCAGCCCTTCCAGGCCCTGGCCACCTTCGCCAAGACCCAGGAGCTGGCCGCCGGCGAGAGCCAGGAGCTGGCCCTGCGCTTCGACCTGGCCGACCTGGCCTCCTACGACGCCGCCAAGGTCGCCACTGTCCTGGAGGCCGGCGACTACGTCGTGCGCGTAGGCTCCTCCAGCCGGGCCACGAAGGTGGCCGGCGTCGTCGAGCTCGCCCAGACCGCTCTCGTGCGCAAGGTGCACGACGTGCTCGGCGACCCCGGCTTCACTGACTGGCGTCCTGAGCAGCCGGTCGCCGTCGTCGTCCCCGACGACGCCCCGCGCCTCACGGTCCAGGCCGCTGACCTGCGCCGCGAGGACGCAGGCAGGAGCGTGGACCTGGGCGAGGCGCTGGAGTACGTGGGCGGCCTGTCCGACGACGAGCTGAGCTACCTCGTGCTCGGCCAGTACCACGACTCCGCGGACAAGCAGTCGGTCATCGGCCAGGCGAGCGAGGACCTCGTGGGTGCGGCCGGCCAGACCACCACCCGTCTGGAGGGGCTGGGCACCCTGGTCATGCCTGACGGGCCTGCCGGCCTGCGCCTGGCCTCGAAGGTCGGTGTGGACGCCGAGGGGCCCTTCGCGGTGGGAGCGGCCTTCGAGGGCCTGTTCGCCGAGCTCCTGGACGAGGAGTCGCTGGCGGCGCTGGGCGTGGACCCGAGCATCGCGCCGCGTGTGCCCGAACGCACCTTCGAGCAGTGGGCCACCGCGATCCCGATCGGCACGGCGGTCGCCCAGACCTGGAACCCCGAGCTCGCGGGCTCCTATGGCGACGTCGTGGGCGCGGAGATGGAGCACTTCGGAGCGCACCTGTGGCTCGCCCCAGCCTTCAACCTCCACCGCACGATCCTGTGCGGGCGCAACTTCGAGTACATGAGCGAGGACCCGCTGCTGGCCGGTCGCGTGGCTGCCGGCATCACCCGCGGTGTCCAGGCCCACGCCGGTCGCGGCGTGACGGTCAAGCACTTCGCTTTCAACAACCAGGAGACCAACCGTCTGAACTCCAACAGCCGCGTCTCCCAGCGTGCTGCGCGCGAGCTGTACCTGCGGTCCTTCGAGATCGTGGTGCGTGAGGCTCAGCCCCACGCCCTCATGACCTCCTACAACCTGGTCAACGGCGTGCACACCTCCGAGAGCGCCGAGCTGCTGGAGACGATCCTGCGCCAGGAGTGGGGCTACCAGGGTCTGGTCATGACGGACTGGGTCGTGGACGGGATGACGCGTACGGACGCCAGGTACCCGCGCGCAACGGCTCCGGCGACCATCAAGGCCGGTAACGAGCTGTTCATGCCGGGCTGCGAGAACGACCGTCAGGCGGTCCTGGCTGCCCTGCGTGGTGAGGAGGGCGCGATCGTGGCCCTCAGCCGCGAGGAGCTGGCCACGCAGGCTGCGCGTGTGGTGCGCATGGTCTGGCAGCTGGTCGGGCGCTGACCTGGGACTGCGGGGCCGGCCGCCGGTCCGGCGCTCGGTGGGGTGAGCGTGCGTGAGCGCGACCGGGTGAAGAGGTTCTTCCTCGCCAGGTCGCGCTCACACGCGTTCGGCGTCAACGGGCGGGGGCGGTCAGCCAGGAACGGTAGGCCTCGGCCTGGTGCTCCAGGTCGGCGTCGCTGATCTGCATGGCCCCGGGCGTGACGAAGGGCTCAGTGAACCGGGTGCCGATGAGCCGGCTGGTGGTGGCGAAGGGCAGCAGCAGCTGGTCGACGGTGACGCCGTACTGGCCGGTGGGCGTGTAGCGCTCGGCAGCTGCTCCCGGAGAGACGGCCACGGCCAGCTCCTTGCCGTGCAGGGCGGTGCCGGTGGACCCGTAGGCCCAGCCGTAGGTCAGCACGTCGTCCTCCCACTGCTTGAGCAGGGCGGGGGAGGAGTACCAGTACATCGGGAACTGCCAGACGATACGGTCGGCCGCCTCCAGGACGCGCTGCTCGGCCTCGACGTCGATGCGGGAGTCGGGGTAGAGGTCGTAGAGGTAGCGGACCTCGACGTCGTCGGTAGCCTGCGCAGCGCGTGCCAGGCGCGCGTTGACGCGTGAGGAGGAGAGGCTGGGGTGAAAGACGAGGACAGTGGTCTTCATCGGGCTTCCTTCAGCGGTCTGAACCAGGTGAACGGCCCCACGGTAGGAGCCAGGCCTGTGACGAGCCAGGTACGGTCAGTACCCGCCACGACGTGTGAGGCGAGAGGCAGGGACGGGCTCCTGCTAGTGTCAAGACACCTCGTGAAAGGACCATCATGGCACTCCCGCAGCCTCAGCCCACGACCTGGCAGCAGTCGACCGGTATCGACGTCTCTCGCGCGGCCCTGGTCGTCGTCGACGTCCTGGGAGGATCGGGCGAGGTGATCGAGCCGCTGCGAGAGATGGCGGCCAACGCCGTCGTCCTGGCACAGGCAGCGCGTGCTGCCGGGGTCCCGGTCCTGTTCGCCTGCGACAACCACCTGCCCGGCAACGACCTGGAGACAGAGCTGTGGGGTGCGCACTCCGTGCGCGGGACCGAGGACTCCAGGCCCCTGGACGCCTTCCAGGTCACGGACGCGGACTACCTGGTCCCCAAGCGCCGCTACTCAGCCTTCGTGGGCACGGACCTTGACCTGACCCTGCGCGAGCTGGGGCGGGACGTGCTCGTCGTCGTCGGCTTCGACACCAACATCTGCGTCCTGCACACCCTGGCTAGCGCCTACTACCTGGGCTATCGCACCATCGTGCCGGCCGACGCCACCGCGAGCTTCCTCGTCGGTACCCAGGACGGCGGCCTGGAGTACTTCTCACGCGTCTTCGACTCCCGCGTGGTGACGACGGCGCAGGTGCTCGCCGAGCTTCAGGACTGAGGGACTGGCGAGCCCGAGGCGCGGCTGGGACCGCGCTTGTGAAGCGTGAGATCGCGGCTACGGCGTCGTAGCCATGGGTACGTGCCGGAGCGGGTGGCAGGATCGGGGTATGACCTCCGGCGCCTCCTCCCGCTCCATGTACGTCCAGGCCTACTCCTCACCCCTGGGGCCGATGACGCTGGCGGCGGCCACCGGCACCGGCCTGCCGGCTACGGGAGCGCTGACCGGCGTCTGGTTCGACGGCCAGGCTCATGACCGCGCCGGACTGCCCGACGACGCTGCCCTGGTCAGCCCGGGGGACGACGGCGAGCCGGCCGTGCTCGCTGCCGCGCGCGCATGGCTGGACGCCACCTTCGCAGGTACTGACCCGGGCGAGCCTCCGCTGCTCGCGCCGGCTGGTACCGACTTCCAGCTCCGGGTCTGGGACCAGCTGCGTGCCATCCCGCGAGGACAGACACGTACCTACGGCCAGATCGCGACGCGGCTGGAGACGGTCCTGGGACGGCCTACCTCGGCACGTGCGGTGGGAGGCGCCGTCGGACGCAACCCTGTGTCCGTCGTCGTCCCGTGTCACCGGGTGCTCGGGGCCGACGGGGCCTTGACGGGCTACGCCGGCGGCCCCGAGCGCAAGGCGTGGCTGCTGAGGCACGAGGGCGTGGACGGGACCTCGCTCGCTGGTGGTGAATCGCTCTCGTGACGGGACGCGTCGGCGGGTTACGCTCACGCGGCTGCGCAGCAGGACACACGGCCTGTGCTCGCAGGCCATGCCACGTGCGCCGTCTGCGGGCGGGATCGCGCTCGCGGACCAGGCCTTGCCCGCTCGCCTGACGCCCCCACTACCTCACTGTCCTGGAAGGTCACATGCTCGCGCTCCACGACGTCACCAAGGCCTACCGCACCGCGACCCTCACCCAGACCGCCCTGGACGCGGTCAGCGTCTCCTTCCGGGACAACGAGCTCGTCGCGGTCCTGGGCCAGTCCGGTAGCGGCAAGACCACGATGCTCAACGTCATCGGCGGGCTGGACCACTTCGACTCCGGTGACCTCGTCATCGACGGTATCTCCACGCGTGACTACAAGGACCGGGACTGGGACGCCTACCGCAACAACCGCATCGGCTTCGTCTTCCAGGCCTACAACCTCATCCCGCACCAGAGCGTGCTGGCCAACGTCGAGCTCGCCCTGACCCTCTCCGGCGTCCCTCGGGCGCAGCGGCGTGAGCGGGCCCTGGCGGCGCTGGACTCGGTGGGGCTGGCCGATCACGTGCACAAGCGTCCCAGCCAGCTCTCCGGCGGCCAGATGCAGCGCGTGGCGATCGCCCGCGCACTGGTCAACGATCCCGAGATCCTGCTGGCGGACGAGCCGACCGGCGCCCTGGACTCGGCGACCTCGGTGCAGGTGATGGACCTGCTGCGCCAGGTCGCTGCCGACCGCCTGGTCATCATGGTCACCCACAACCCCGAGCTCGCTCACGAGTACGCCACGCGGATCGTCGAGCTGGCTGACGGCCGCGTGGTCGCCGACTCCGACCCGTACGAGGCTGCTGCCGAGGACGCGCGCGAGGCCAAGGAGGTCCGACGCACGCGTATGGGGGCGCTGACAGCGCTGTCGCTGTCCTTCAACAACCTCATGACCAAGAAGGGCCGCACGATCATGACCTCCTTCGCGGGGTCGATCGGCATCATCGGGATCGCCCTCATCCTGGCCCTGGCCAACGGAGTCAACGGCTACATCGCGCGCACCGAGGAGGAGGCCCTGACCTCCTACCCGCTGTCCATCCAGTCCACGGGCATGGACCTGGCCGGCCTCATGCGCGCCGGCGAGGGCGAGCGGGCCGAGGCTAAGGACGGTGAGATCCTTATGACTGAGGGAGTCACCTCCACCATGGAGTCGACCACCGCCAACGACCTCGCCTCGCTCAAGACCTTCCTGGACTCTGCCGGCTCGGGCGTGGCCGAGCACGTGGCAGCCATCGAGTACTCCTACGACGTCACGCCCCAGATCTACCTCACGGACACCTCTGACGGCGCTGTGCGTGTCTCCCCGGACCAGGCGATGAGCCCGATGACCTCGGCCATGGGGGACAGCCCGCTGTCAGCGATGACCTCCTTCGACGCCTTCCACCAGCTCCCTGAGACCAGCGCGCTGTACGAGGACCAGTACGACGTCGTCGCCGGGCACTGGCCGCGATCGGCCAGCGAGCTGGTCGTGGTCACGAGCCAGCGGGGAACGCTGGACAACCTGTACGAGTACACCCTGGGCCTGCGCCCGCACGCTGAGCTGCAGTCGATGATGACTGACTTCATGGCCGGTCGGGCCGTGCAGATCGGGGCCGGGTCGGCCGGCGCCTCTCCGACCGCCGCGAGTACGGCGGGGGCCGACGGCGCAGGCTCGCCCACGCCGTCGGCCGGGCTGAGCGCCGCAGCGACGGCGACCGGCGAGCCGGCCGTGCGTACGTACTCCTACGCCGACGTGCTCGGGCGGACCTTCTCCCTGGTGCCTGCGTCGGCGCGGTACGCCTATGACGCCGAGCACCGGGTGTGGACCGACCGGTCGGACCAGGCGGAGGTTATGCGCCAGGCGGTCGCCGCGGGGCAGCAGCTGCGCGTGGTGGGGGTGGTGCGCGCGAAGGACGACACCACCACCCTCCACCCCGGTGTCGCCTACACCCCGGAGCTGACCCGCCAGGTGGTACGTGAGGCGGCTGGCTCCCAGATCGTGCGCTCCCAGCTCGACCACCCGGACACCGACGTCTTTACCGGACGGACCTTCGCCGAGCTCGCCCAGGGAGCAGGCGCCGGCGAGCTGGACATGTCCTCGCTGTTCACCATCGACGGCGAGAGGCTCAAGGCCGCCTTCCAGATCGATCCCAGCGCCCTGCAGGCGGACCTGACAGGCCTGGACCTGGGGTCGCTGAGCCTGCCGGACCTGGACGCCGGTGCCCTGGACCTCAGCGAGGTGGACCTGTCGGGCCTGGACCTGGGAGCGCTGGCGGACCAGGTGGACCTGTCGGGCCTGGACGTGAGCGACCTGGACCTGGCGGACCTGGCCACCCGCTACCCGCAGCTGGGGCAGATCGACTACGGCGCCGTCGTCGCCTCGGCCCTGGAGGACGGCGTGATCAAGGACGGTGCGGGGCAGTACCTGGCAGGAGTGGCGGGCTCGTTGCTCCAGGGCTTCACGGACTACGTCGCCTCCCAGCCGGGTGAGGACTCCGACGGCGACGGCGCGCCCGAGCGCGACTGGGCGAGGCTGGCCCAGGCCTACCTCGCCCAGCCCGAGGTGAGTGAGCAGCTTGCGCAGGCGGCTGGCTCGGACCAGGTGATCGACAGCGCGCTGCTGACCCAGCGGCTCATCGAGGCGCTGGGCAAGGACCCCTCGGTGGAGGAGATCGCCTCGCAGGTCTCGGCCGACCTGGCCGGGGCGGTGGCCTCGCAGGTGGGCAGCCAGCTGGCCTCCTCGCTTGAGGCCAGCGTGGGCGGGGCGATGACACAGATGATGACCTCGCTCCAGACCCAGGTCGCCGCTCAGCTCAGCAGCGCGATGGAGGGGCTTGCCGCCTCGCTGGCCAGTGCCGTGAGCGTGGACGGCTCGGCCCTTGCCCAGGCCTTCCAGCCCACGATGGACCAGGACGACCTCGCTGCCCTCCTGGCCACCCTCATGACGACGACGGTGCCCACCTACGAGGGCAACCTCGCCTTGCTGGGGTGGGCGGAGGAGTCCCGTCCCTCCCAGATCGACATCTACCCCACAAGCTTCGCGGACAAGGACGCCGTCAAGACGATTCTGGACGACTACAACGACCGGGCTGCCGCGGCCGGGCAGGACGCCAAGGTCATCACCTACACCGACCTCGTGGGCACGCTCATGAGCTCGGTGACGCGGATCGTCACCATCATCACCTGGATGCTCATCGCCTTCGTGGCGATCTCACTGGTGGTCTCCAGCATCATGATCGCGATCATCACCTACATCTCGGTGCTGGAGCGGAAGAAGGAGATCGGCATCCTGCGGGCGATCGGCGCCTCGAAGTCAGACGTGAGGCACGTCTTCAACGCTGAGACGGTGATCGAGGGGCTCATTGCGGGCCTGATGGGCGTGGGGATCACGCTGCTCGTCTCGCTCCCGGTCAACGCCTTTGTCCAGGCCCGGTTCCATGTCTACCCGATCGCCCACCTGTCGGCGACGGCGGGAGCCGTGCTCGTGGCGATCTCGGTGGGACTCACGCTCGTTGCCGGCATCCTGCCCTCAGGGCGGGCGGCCAAGGAGGACCCGGTTGAGGCGCTGCGGGCGGAGTGAGCGGCTGCCTGTCACACGGGAGCGTAGTGTCAGCGGTGACCACGAACGCTCTGAGGAAAGGACGCGAGACGATGGCTGGTCTCAAGGCGACGACGGGCAAGAAGGTCGCGGTGCTCGTGGCCCCGGGGCTGGAGGAGGTCGAGGCGCTGGCACCGCTGGACATCCTGTTCCGCGCCGGTATCCCGGCTGACCTCATCTCGGTCACGGACTCGCGGCAGGTGACGAGCTCCCACCAGGTCGTGCTCAGCTGCAGCACGACCCTGGACGATCTGTCCGAGGCCGACCTGGAGTCCTACGACATGATCTTCCTGCCTGGAGGGATCCCGGGCACCCCGAACCTCAAGGCTGACGCGCGGGTACGTGAGCTGGTCACCCAGCGTGTGCGTGCGGACCGCCCGGTGGCGGCGATCTGCGCGGCGCCCTCGATCCTGGCCGAGCTGGGGCTGCTGGAGGGACGACGGGCGACGGCGAATCCGAGCGTCGTCCAGGTACTGGCCGACCACGGGGCGCAGGTCAGTGAGGCGAGCGTCGTCGTCGACGGTCAGCTGCTGACGAGCCGCGGCATGGCGACGGCCGTGGACCTGGGGCTGGAGATGGTGCGCTTCTACCTCGGGGACGCGGCCGTGGAGGAGATGAAGGAGCGGATCGTCTACCAGGGCTGAGCCTTGGTACGCTCACGGTCCTGGTGATGCGAACGGGGCCTGGTGGTCGGGAGCAGACGCTGCTCCCGACCACCAGGCCCCGTTCCGTCAGCTAGGTGCGGTGGGGTGCTGGCGATCCTCAGAAGTCGACCTGGTCGGGGTCGGCGTGCTCGGTGTCGTCGACGACGGTGCGCACGGCCTCCATCTGGGCAGGGCTGAGCTCGAAGTCGAACAGCTCGGCGTTGGAGCGGATGCGCTCGGGCGTGACGGACTTGGGCAGGATGGCGATGTCCTGCTGCAGCAGCCAGCGCAGGGCCACCTGGGCCGGAGTGCGTCCGAGCTCGGCGGCGACGGCGCCCAGCGCAGGATCGCTCAGGACACGGCCGGAGCCCAGCGGGCTCCAGGCCTCGACGGCCAGGCCGTTGGCCTTGGAGCACTCAGCTGCGTCCCACTGGCCGAAGCCGGGGTGCAGCTCGATCTGGTTGACCATGGGGGCCACGCTGGCGTCATCCAGGAGCGCCTCCAGGTGCTTGCGGGTGAAGTTGGAGACGCCGATCGCCCGGGCGCGGCCGGAGGCGTAGATCTCCTCCATGCCGGACCAGGTGGAGGCGTTGAGGGCGCGCCAGTCCTGCGGGTGCTGGCGGGAGTTGGCGGGCCAGTGGATGAGGTAGAGGTCGACGTAGTCCAGGCCCAGACGGGACAGGGACTCCTCGATCCCGACCAGCGCCGCGTCGTGACCGCGGTGGTCGTTCCACAGCTTGGTGGTGACGAACAGGTCCTCGCGGCTCAGGCCTGCCTCGGCCAGGCCCTCGGCGATGCCGCGGCCCACGGCCTCCTCGTTGCCGTAGACGGCGGCGGTGTCGATGTGACGGTAGCCGGCAGCGATGGCCTCCTTGACGCCGGCCGTGGCCTGGGCGGCGTCGGTGACCTGCCAGGTGCCGTAGCCGATCATCGGCATCTGGGCGTTGTCAGCCAGTGGCGTGGTGCCAGCCAGGGTGGTGATCATCGGGATCCTTCCGCAGATGCGGGACGTTGGGGCGCGCGGTGCGGCGCCGTCGCCAGGCTAGGGGAGGAGGTTCTGGGATGGGGCCGGTACTGCTAGGAGCGAATCAGGGAACAAGGACGGGGAAGGACGGAGTGGCTCGTCCCTCGTCACCGGCCGTCTGATGACGAGGCATATTCCCATGGATTTTTCAGGTTGCCAGGGGGTGAGTGTTCAGGGTGAGCGGGTTACATACGAGTCACCGCCGGACGGAACAGGCTGTGAGGGTTGGGGAACCTGATGACCGGCCTGGACCGAGACTGCCGCGAGTACTAGGGAGTTCGGGGCGGTCGCTTCGGTGAAGGAGGAACGTTCCGTGGGCCTGGGAACCCACGTCGAGCACCTCAGTGACACAGGCCCTCGGGTCCGGGAGACCGGACCCGAGGGCTTCGTCCTGCGCCGTCGTCGCTTCAGGCCCTGGACAGTCGGTTCCTGTGCCGGGAACGTGGGAACCGACTGTCCAGGGCCTAAGACGACCCGCCGGGCCGAAGGAAAGCAGCGTCAGCGCGCAGGCCGGCGTCTGGACATGAGCGCGATGACGAGTAGCGCCGCCCCGGCCGCTGCCAGCAGGACGATCGCGGCGCTGACCGGGTCGATCCGCAGTCCCAGCCCCGTGGCCAGCAGCACGACTCCGATCGTGGCGAGGATGAGGCCCCACAGGAGGGTGCCTGGGCGCGGGCCGGGGCGGCGAGCAGGCTGGTCGGCCTCGGGATCCCTCGCCAGCGTGGACGCGGACCACACGGCGTCGGGGTCCTGCCGATCCGCGCCGAGGCCGAGCGCCTGCTCAGTGCTGGAGGCGGAGGTCCCGGACGCGCGCGTGACCTCGTCGGCGCTGTGTTCGCCAGGCCAGGGGCGCGTGGAGCGGATTGCCTCCAGCGGGTCGGTTGGAGCGATCTCGTCATCCGTGGCAGGCATGGACCACCCTTCCTGTGCCTGGGGGACGGAGGTACCGGCTGTGGACAGCGCCTGGGTCTGAGACGCTCCAGGAAGGACCGTCGTGGCCGCGTCCTCGTCGCTGGTGAGCGGGGACGGGAGCGGGGCCGTCTCCTCAGCGGCCACCTTGGCCTCCGCCGGTGTCATGACGGTGGTGGGCAGGTCGGCAGGTGAGGGGGCAGACAGAGGCTGGTTGGGGGAGGTCATGGCTTCTTCTCCTGGTAACGGTTGCTGAGACGATGGGATGAGGTGCCTTGTTGGTGCCGGGAGATGGTCCATGCTGTGAGCTCTTCCCGGGATGAGGAGATGGGGCTCACGCACCGGGCTGGGCGGACTCGGTGGGCTCACCACCTGGGGCGGTGGGACCACTGTGTGACGGGACCGGGGTGGCTGAGGGCATCACACTGGCTGAGAGGTTCTCCTCCTCGGGCACAGAGCCGGTATCGATGACGTGGTCGAGGCAGCTGGCCATTGCGGTCATGCCGGTGGGGCTCAGCCCGTTGAGACTGTCCAGAGTGACCCAGCCGTCGGGCTCCTCGTAGGAGGAGGGCTCTCCCTGGTCGCTGGAGGCCTTGGCTGAGACGGCCTTGACCCGTGTCAGGCACTCGTGGGCCTGGGCTGACGAGACCGCAGGGTGCGTCATGCCTGGGACCGGCAGGTCATCGCTAGCGTGCTGCTCGCCCTGGGCGTCCGTCCACGAGTCGACGATCCAGTAGCCGTCCATCATGTAGCCCGACCATGACACCTCGCCCGCCCGCTGCTCTTGGACCAGAATCGCGCCGAGCCCGACGGTGGCATCGATAGTGAGCTCAGCCTCCGTCTCGCTCGCCTTCTGCGAGCGCAGCGTCACGTGGCTCGACCACATGTCAGTGTCATAGATCCCGGTGCCCAGTAGCCGCTCGCCGGACACGTCGTAGGACTCTGGCCATGACAGGATCGTCGGGGCCGCCACTGCGCCCTGGGCGCTCCAGCGTCCTGGATTCTCTCCGTAGACCTTGCCGAAGCTGGTCGAGGCGTTGAGCTCGATGCTCTGGGTCTGCTTGCTCACGACCCGGACGACGCCGGTTCCTGTGGTGACCTTCATCCGAGTGACCGGGTAGGGGCCGTCGCTGAGCCTGGTGAGGTCGATCGTGACGTCTGCAGCGCCGTAGCTACCTAGGTCCAGGACCTTCTCCGGTGTGCTGGCGGCAGCCTGGAGCATGGGCTCGGTGACAGTGTGGACTACCGGCCGCAGCTCGACCGAGCCCTCCACTGATCCTGTGGGCATCATGGTTCCCAGCACCAGCACAGGAACGCACACCAGCGCCGCTAGCCAACCGAAGCCGGTCATCCAGCCACCACGCCGACCTCGCAGCGCGCTGACGGTCACCCCTAGCCCCAGGAGGCCGACGACGGCGCCCGCAGCCACGAGTCCGGCGCCGAGCAGGCCCAGCGTGCCAGTCGATACACCCAGGACGCTGGCTGCCAGGGCGAGCAGCATCAGACCGAGGACCATGAGCGAGACCGTGCGGCCAGGCCCGGGAGCTCGCGGCTTGGGGGGACGCGGCGGCTGGACCGGCTGGATAGGGCGTACGGGAACGGAGGCCGCCGTTGGCGTGCTCGGGTAGGAGTAGCGGGGCGCCGACGGCGCGGGCTGAGCGGCCCCTACCGGTCCAGGCCAGCCGGCGGCAGGATCGGCGGCAGAGGCGGGATCTGTGGCGGCTGGAGCACCGGTGCCTGCCGGTGGCTGTGCGGCCGACGGGGTCGGCGCAGGCTGCGGCGCGGCTGCGGGCCATGGAGTCTGCCCCGCCGTCGGGTCGCGCGGAGGCACCTGTCCTGGCGCTGTTCCGGCGGCCTGAGCCTGACGGCGCTCGCGCCGTCGCCGCACCGCCCTGGCCACGGCCCAGACGACCAGGCACACGACCGCGACGTTGAGGCCGAGCCAGGCCAGGCCGGCGACCAGGTGACCGAGGCCCTCGCCGAAGAACCACCCGGGTAGCAAGCCGCGGTCACTCAACGCGATCCCTGCCACGACGGCAGCGATCGCACCGGCCAGCCCGGCGTCGACGTCGCCGTCCAGAGCCTGCTGGACATGGATGCGCCCGTCGCGCTCCTCAGGCATGAGAGCCCAGCCCAGCCCGTAGATGATGAGCCCGACGCCGGTGAAGACGCACAGCACGGCCCACACGCAGCGCACGAGGACGGGATCGACGTCGAGACGACGCGCCAGCCCGCCGGCCACGCCACCGACCCACCGCTGCTCGGTCCGCACCAGACCGGTGCGCCGCACCGAGTCAAAGAAGCGGTCGGTGGGACGTGGGCCTCCAGGAGCCTGGTACTGGTAGCCGGTGGGGTCTGGCTGCGGGGCCTGGTAGCCAGAGTCCGCCTGGTAGCCGGGGCCCGACTGGAAGCCGGGGCCCGACTGGAAGCCGGCCTCAGTCTGCTGGTCCTGCCCCGAAGGTCCAGATGGCGGTTGCGTGGAGGCGGTGCCCGGCTCGGTGCCAGGCCGGGAACCAGCCTGCGCCGCGTCCAGGGTGGGGTCGTGGGGAGCCTGGGAGGGCTGCTCAGGATTGCTCATGGCTCTATGCTCCGCGTCGCACCCGTTGCGGCGCGATGAGGGGAGACCCTGAACGGCCCCTGATCCCCCTCCCTCTCAACCCTGGTTCCTGGCTCCGGGAGAAGTTTCTGTCCGACCCGCGTGCCACGATGGAGCCATGACGACGACGGTCACGCCACGACGCGCCTCCATGCGCCTGCCGCTGCGCCGCCCCTTGCGTGCCTCCAGGCCAGCCGTGGTCCCCGGTGCTGAAGGAAGAGACCTGCCCAGGCAGACTCCGCGCCGCGTGGTTGGCGGGGTCTGTGCCGGCCTGTCCGCGCACCTGGGGCTGCCGGTAGCAGGGACGCGGCTGGTGATGGTGCTGGCGGCCTGCATCGGCGGATCCGGTCTTCTGCTCTACCTCCTGCTGTGGGCCTTCGTGCCTGCAGGAGATCCCTGGGCTGAGGCCACCGGCCAGGTCCCGCCAGCGCGTGCCCGGCTCGCCTCGCGACTGCAGACCCCTTCTGACGGTACGTCACGTCTGTCCGCCAACGCCACCACGTTGCTCGGTGGGGGAGCGCTCGTGCTCGCTGCGCTGCTCGTCACCGTGTGGCGGGCTGGCTACCTCCCGGCCGGGCAGTGGCTGCTGCCGGCCCTCGTCATCATGGCGGGGGCGGCCCTGTCCTGGTCCCAGGTTGACGCCGTCACCGGGCCTGAGCGTGACCGCGGTGCCGTTCTGCGGCTGGCGGGTGGTGTCGTCCTGGCTGCCGTCGGCATCCTGCTCGTCCTGGGGGCGGACACCCCTCCGCGCGTCCTGCTCACCGGGGCCCTGACAGGCGGGGCGCTGGTGATCTGTGTGGCGCTGGTTCTGGCACCGGTGTGGCTGCAGACCACCCGGGCCATGAACCAGGCCCGGGCCGCCGAGGTACGACAGGCAGAGCGTGCTGACATCGCAGCCCACCTCCACGACTCCGTCCTGCAGACCCTCACACTCATCCGCAAGCGCGCCGACGAGCCCGAGACGGTTGCACGCCTGGCCCGCTCCCAGGAGAGAGAGCTGCGTGCCTGGCTCTACACCGACCGCCCGGAGGCGGGGACCTCGGTGGCGGACGCCGTGCGGGACCTGGTGGGGGAGACAGAGGACCGTTATGGCGTGGGGATCGGCCTCGTCGTCGTTGGGGACCGTGCTCCGGACCGTGAGACCGAGGTCGTCGTGGCCGCGGCCCGTGAGGCCTTGTCCAACGCTGTGCGTCACGGTGCTGCGCCGGTCAGCGTCTATGCCGAGATCACGGCGGAGAGCCTGGAGGTCTTCGTGCGTGACCGCGGGCCAGGCTTTGACCTTGACGACATCGCCTCCGACCGCCACGGCGTGCGGGAGTCGATCATCGCCCGCATGTCTCGCCACGGGGGCGAGGCCAGGATCCGCCGCCTGGAGCAGGGCACTGAGGTCCAGCTGACGCTGGCCTCGCCGGTTCCCGCATCCTCCACAACCCGTCCCACCTCCGTATCCTCAGGATCATGATGGCCCCGACCTCCTCCTCTTCCACCGCTCCCGTCTCCCAGAACGGCGTCGACGACGAGGCTCCCTCCCGCCTGCGCGTTCTCGTCGTGGACGACCACGCCCTGGTCCGTGCCGGTGTTCGTGCTGAGCTGACCTCGCACGCTGCCGACCTCGAGGTGGTCGCTGAGGCGGACGACGTCGAGGGCGCGGTCGCGGCGGTCCACGCGCTCGTACCCGACGTCGTCCTTCTTGACGTCCACCTGCCTGGCGGCAACGGCGGGGGAGGAGCGGAGGTCGTGGCCTCCTGTCACGACGTCCCCGCCACCCGTTTCCTGGCGCTGAGCGTCTCCGACGCCTCGGAGGACGTGGTCGGCGTCATCCGCGCCGGCGCTCGTGGATACGTCACCAAGGCCATCTCCACCGAGGACCTGGCCCAGGCGGTGCGACGTGTGGCTGCAGGGGACGCTGCCTTCTCCCCGAGGCTTGCGGGTTTCGTCCTGGACGCCTTCGGCGCCGGGGCGGGAGAGGTAGCCGTGGCCGACTCCGAGCTGGACCGTCTGTCCGCGCGTGAGCGCGAGGTCATGCGGCTCATCGCCCGCGGCTACACCTACAAGGAGTGTGCCTGCGAGCTCTTCATCTCGGTCAAGACGGTTGAGACGCACGTGTCTGCGGTGCTGCGCAAGCTTCAGCTCTCAAACCGCAACGAGCTCACCCGCTGGGCCGCCGCGCGGCGCATCGTGTGAGGCGGTCGCCAGGCGCGGGCAGGATCGTGGGAGGATGTCGGACGTGAACGAGGACCGGCCCCTGAGCACCGTTGTCGCACACGTGCGTGACGGCGGGCTCGTCATCATCCCGACTGACACCGTCTACGGCATCGGTACCCTCGCCTCCGACGCTGCCGCCGTCGCGCACCTGCTGGAGGCCAAGGGGCGTGGGCGCCAGATGCCCCCACCTGTCCTCGTGGCCGGACCGGAGCAGCTTGACGGCGTCGTCGCAGCCGTCCCCCCGACGGCGCAGGCGCTGATGGAGGCCTTCTGGCCCGGAGCCCTGACCATCATCCTCGACGCCGCTTCAGACCTGGGCTGGGACCTGGGGGAGACCGGCGGCACGATCGCTGTGCGCATGCCGGACCACCCCCTCGCCCTGGAGCTGCTACGCGACACCGGCCCGATGGCGGTTACCAGCGCCAACCACACCGGCCAGCCCCCGGCAGCCGACGCGGCCGGGGGGAAGGCTGCCTTCCCTGGTCGCGTGCGCGAGGCAGACTCACCCGACGCCGCCCCAGAGAGCCGTGGTGAGGAGGACATCCTCCTGCTCGACGGCGGAGCCACCCCTGGCCCCGTCCCCTCCACGATCATCTCGCTGGCTGGGGGCCACGCGCTGGATCCCGTCGTCATCCGTGACGGCGTGCTCCCGGCCAGCCAGCTCGCTGCCGTCCTCGACCCCGTCCTGGCACGGGCGGGTGCCGCCCCGATGACAGCCGATAGCGAGGCCCGGCGCCCGTGAGGCTCTACCTGCTCATCATGCTCATCGCGACGGCCGTCACCTACCTGACGGTCCCGGTGGTCCGGCACGTCGCTCTCGTCACCCACGCGCTCACGCCCGTGCGCGCCAGGGACGTGCACTCCACGCCGATTCCCCGGCTGGGAGGCGTGGCGATGTTCGTCGGCTTCGCTACCGCGATGGCGGTGGCCTCCAGCGTGCCCTTCCTCGGGGGCGTCATTGACCGGTCGGCCTGGGCCGTGGTGCTGGGGGCAGGACTGGTGTGCGTCCTCGGCGTCATCGACGACCTGTGGGACCTGGACTGGCTGGCCAAGCTCTCCGGGCAGATGCTGGCGGGCGGTCTCATGGCCTGGCAGGGGGTCCAGCTCATCACCTTCCCCATCGGGGGACTGACCATCGGCTCCTCGCGCCTGTCACTGGTCTCCACCGTGCTCGTCGTGGTCGCGGCGATCAACGCCGTCAACTTCGTCGACGGGCTGGACGGGTTGGCGGCCGGCATCATCGGGATCGGAGCCAGTGCCTTCTTCGCCTACGTCTACGTGCTCACGCGCATGACCTCGCCGGGCTCCTACACCTCGTTGGCGGCCACGGTCGTGGCGGCGCTGCTGGGAATCTGCCTTGGGTTCCTGCCACACAACTTCCACCCGGCAAAGATCTTTATGGGGGACTCCGGCTCGATGCAGCTGGGGCTGCTCTCGGCCGCAGCCACGATCATCGTCACCGGCCAGATCGACCCTGGCGCCTTTGCAGGCCAGACCGCGCTGCCGGTCTTCCTGCCGATCCTGCTGCCGCTGGCCGTGCTCCTGCTGCCGCTGACGGACATGATCATGGCTATCGTGCGGCGGACCAGAGCGGGACACAGCCCTTTCCACCCTGACCGCATGCACATGCACCACCGGCTCCTGGCTGCCGGGCACTCCCACCGGCGGGCGGTGCTGGTGATGTACCTGTGGGCCGCTGTGGCCTCCTACTCCGTAGCGGCGATGGCCTTCTTCCCGCTGCGCTGGGTGCTGCCAGGAGCCGGGATCGCGCTGGTGGTTACCGTGCTCCTGACCGTCGACCTCATGCCGGGCCTGCGCCAGGCGTGGAGGCGGCGTGTCACGACCCGTCGTCTGCGACCTGAGGACCGCTTATGAGGACCACGTCCGTCCCGACTGCGCCCACCGGCCCTGTCAGCCACCAGGAGGTCTTCCGCCGAACCGCCTGGCGGGTGCTCGGCGTCGGCCTCGTGCTGGCTGCGCTGGCGCTGGCAGGAGGTGCCATGGCTGGCGGGCCTGCCTGGGCTGGAGCCGCCTGGGGGACGGGTGCCGGGGCAGTGCTGACCCTCATCACCGCAGCTGCCTTGGCGGTTCCCTGGGACCGCTTCCCGTTGCTGGCCTCCGGGGGCGTCATGCTCTCCTTCGCCGCGAAGATCATGGTCATGGTCGTGGTCGTCGTGCTGGCCGGGCCCTACAAGGACAGCTTCTCCAAGGGCTGGTTCCTCGTCCCCCTGGCTGTGATTCTCCTCGCGGTCACGGCGGTCGAGGTCGTCGGCCTGGCCCGGGGGCGGGCGCTGACGGTGGAGCTGAGAGCCCCTGGCTCTCGGACCTGAGCGTGGGTGTGACTTTAGGCCTGTGATTTTGAGCTAGGCTGACGCGCAGGAGCGCCCGCACCGGGGCGCGGCCCATCGTCCAAGGAGGTCCGGTGATCTCGAGCGCATCGCTCGCAGCGAGCCTGGTGCTACGCGTACCCGGAGTACCCGGACAAGGGGGTGGCACCCTCGTGGCGTCGGAGGGCGGCTTTGAGCCACCGTCCCTGGATGACTTCTTCCCACCGGCCTTCGCCTTCCTGGGTACGCCCTTTGAGCTCAACCGCGTCATGATGGTGCGGATGGTCATGGCGATCGCCTTGGTCCTGCTCTTTGGCATCGGTGCCGCTCGGGCCAAGACGGTGCCCGGACGCTTCCAGAACGTCCTGGAGCTGCTTATCGAGTTCGTGCGCAAGAACATCGCGGACGAGATCCTCGGCAAGACCTACGGCGCGCGCTACGCCCCGATCCTGACCACGATGTTCCTGGGGATCCTCTTCCTTAACATCTCCGGTGTCATCCCCGGCCTGCAGATCGCCTCCACCGGTGTGGTGGCGATGCCGCTTATCTTCGCGGTGGTCTCCTACGTCGTCTTCATCTATGCCGGTGTCCGCACCAACGGCGTGGGGCACTACATCAGGGGCACGCTCCTGCCCTCGGGTGTCCCCGGCTTCCTGGCCCCGCTCATCATCCCGATCGAGTTCCTGTCCAACCTGGTGCTGCGGCCCCTGACCCTGACCATCCGACTCATGGCGAACATGATCTCCGGGCACCTGCTGCTGGCCCTGTGCTTCGTGGGTACGAACGCGCTGTTCGTCTACGCCTCGGCCGAGCTCAAGGCCATCGGCGTGGTCACTCTGGCCGCAGGTATCGCCTTCCTGCTGCTGGAGGCCTTCATCGCCGCCCTGCAGGCCTACATCTTCACCCTGCTGACCGCTGTCTACATCGACTCCTCGGTGCACATGCACTGAGTCCCGCGCCCCTCTACAACTGACCTTCTCGCCCTCGGGCGGGTTCGCCCATCTGTTTCAGGCGTCTCGACGCCGCCACCACACAAGGAGAACCACAATGACCGGAAGCATCGCGACCATCGGTTACGGCCTGGCCACCCTCGGCCCGGCGCTCGGCATCGGCATGGTCGTCGCCAAGACCCAGGAGGGCACCGCCCGCCAGCCTGAGGTCGCCGGGGCCCTGCGTACCAACATGTTCATTGGTGCCGCCCTCATCGAGGCCCTGGGTCTGCTCGGCTTCGCCGCCGGCTTCGTCTTCTGATCTGAGGCTCGCCGTGACCATCACCTCCGCGAGCCCGCTCGGGATCGCCGCAGTGCTGCCGGCGAGCGGTGCACCCGAGGGCATCTGGCTGTTCATCCCCCACCTGCCGGACCTGGTCTGGGGAACGGTCGCCTTCCTCCTCATCGCTGTTGTGCTGCTCAAGTACGCCCTGCCTCGGTTCACCGAGGTTATGGATGAGCGCACCCGCACGATCGAAGAGGGTCTCGCCCTGGCGGACAAGGCCAAGGCGGACCAGCACGACGCCGAGCTCCAAGCCGCCCGTCTGGTTGAGGAGGCGCGCCGTGAGGCCGCCCAGATCCGTGGTCAGGCCCAGGACGAGGCCCGCGCCATCGTCGCCCAGGCACGCACCGAGGCACAGGCTGAGTCCGGTCGCGCGCTTGAGGTAGCCCAGCGTCAGATCCTGGCAGACAAGCAGGCCGCGCAGATCTCTCTGCGCTCCGACGTCGGTCTCCTGGCGACCTCGCTGGCCGAGAAGATCGTCGGTGAGCAGCTGAGCGACGCCGCCGCGTCCTCACGGGTTATTGACCGCTTCCTGGACAGCCTGGAGGCGGATACTGACGCCGCCGCGCAGGCCGCTGCCCGCGGGGAGGCTCGGTGAACACCGGAACCGCAGCCTCCAGGCAGGCCGCCCGCGAGGCCTGGGAGCCTGTGCTCGCCTTAGCGGGGGCGCAGGGCCAGGAGCTCGGCGAGCAGATTCTGTCCGTGGCGCACCAGGTTGCCCGTCACCGGCTCACAGGGCCGCTGACAGACCCTGGTCGTGAGCCTGCGGACAAGGCTGCGCTGGCTCGGCGCTTGTTCGAGGGCAAGGTCGATGACCGCGTCGTCGAGCTCTTCCAGGCGCTCGTACATGGGCGCTGGTCCCGACCGGCGGACTTAGTCACCGCACTCCACGACCTCGGCATCGCCGCGGTCCTGGCCGGCGCGCGCTCGGGCGGCACGGTAGGAGACGTTGAGCAGGAGCTCTTCGCCGTCACCGAGGTCATCACCTCCAACCGCGAGCTGCGTCAGGCCCTGGAGCCCTCGCGGCGCACGACGACCGATGACCGTGTGCGCCTGGCCCACTCGCTGTTCGCCTCACGCTTGTCAGCCCCGGCAATGAGCCTGCTGACCTGGTGCGTGCGGCACCGGGCGCAGGGCGGGGTCCCGCGCAACCTGCGCCGCGTCACCGAGCTGGCGGCAGCCATACAGTCACGCGTCATTGCGGACGTCGTGACTGCTGTGCCGATGACGGTGGCCCAGGAGGAGCGGCTGACCGCAATCCTGCGCCGGCGGCTAGGCAGCGACGTCGAGCTCAACACGATGGTCGATCCGGCAGTCGTCGGTGGGGTCAAGATCACCGCCGGAGACATCGTCTTCGACTCCACCGTGAGCTCTTCCATTCACGACCTGCGGACGGCTCTGGCGTCCTGACGCCGCTCGCACCACACACGTGCGGTCCCCAGCGGACCGGTTCCACCACCCTAAGGAGACGACAGATGGCAGACCTGACCATCAGGCCGGAGGAGATCCGCTCCGCGCTCGACGAGTTCGTCGAGTCCTACAAGCCCGCCGAGGTGGCTGCTGAGGAGGTCGGGCACGTCGTCTTCGCCGCAGACGGCATCGCGCACGTCGAAGGCCTGCCTGGCGTCATGGCCAACGAGCTGCTGACCTTCGAGGACGGCACTGCGGGCCTGGCGATGAACCTGGATGAGCGCCAGATCGGCGTCGTCGTCCTGGGCGACTTCACTGGGATCGACGAGGGCCAGACGGTTCGCCGCACCGGCGAGGTGCTCTCGGTTCCCGTCGGTGACGGCTACCTGGGACGCGTGGTGGACCCCCTGGGCCGACCGATTGACGGTCTGGGCGAGATCGCCTCCGAGGGTCGGCGCGCCCTGGAGCTCCAGGCCCCTGGCGTCATGGCTCGTAAGTCGGTGCACGAGCCGCTGCAGACGGGTCTGAAGGCCATTGACTCGATGATCCCGATCGGTCGTGGTCAGCGTCAGCTCATCATCGGTGACCGCAAGACCGGTAAGACGGCCATCGCCCTGGACACCATCCTCAACCAGAAGGCTGCCTGGGACTCCGGTGACCCTGACAAGCAGGTGCGCTGCATCTACGTGGCCACCGGCCAGAAGGGCTCGACCATCGCCTCGGTGCGCGCCACGCTGGAGGAGCGCGGCGCCCTGGAGTACACGACCATCATCGCCTCCCCGGCCTCGGACCCCGCGGGATTCAAGTACCTGTCGCCCTACACCGGCTCAGCCATCGGCCAGCACTGGATGTACGCGGGCAAGCACGTGCTCATCATCTTCGATGACCTGTCCAAGCAGGCCGAGGCCTACCGAGCGGTCTCGCTGCTGCTGCGCCGTCCGCCGGGCCGCGAGGCCTACCCCGGTGACGTCTTCTACCTGCACTCGCGTCTGCTGGAGCGCTGCGCCAAGCTCTCTGACGAGCTCGGCGCCGGCTCGATGACCGGCCTGCCGATTATCGAGACCAAGGCCAACGACGTCTCGGCCTACATCCCGACCAACGTCATCTCCATCACCGACGGGCAGATCTTCCTGCAGTCCGACCTGTTCAACGCTGACCAGCGCCCCGCCGTCGACGTGGGCATCTCGGTGTCCCGTGTGGGTGGCGCGGCCCAGATCAAGGCGATGAAGAAGGTGGCCGGCACGCTCAAGCTCACGCTCGCGCAGTACCGCTCGATGCAGGCCTTCGCCATGTTCGCCTCAGACCTGGACGCTGCCACGCGTCAGCAGCTGACCCGCGGCGAGCGGCTCATGGAGCTGCTCAAGCAGCCCCAGTTCACGCCCTACCCGGTTGAAGAGCAGGTCGTCAGCGTGTGGACCGGGACCAACGGGTACCTCGACGACCTGGAGGTTAGCGAGGTCCTACCCTTCGAGGCCGCGCTGCTGAGCCACTTGCGCCGCGGCTCCTCAGTGCTGGAGACCATCCGCACCTCCGGCCAGCTTTCCGAGGAGACTGAGGCGCAGCTCAAGTCCGAGGTCGAGGCCTTCCGCAGCTCCTACGCGGCCGGAGACCGCCTGCTGACCGGCGGGGTCGCTGCTGCCGAGGACGAGGCCCCGGCTGAGCGCACGAGCGAGCAGATCGTGCTCAAGAGGGGCTGACGTGGCAGGCAACCAGCGCGTCTACAAGCAGCGGATCCGGTCCACCCAGACCCTTCAGAAGGTCTTTAAGGCGATGGAGCTCATCGCCTCCTCCCGGATCGGCGCCGCGCGCCGCAACGCCCAGGAGGCAGGGCCCTACGACCACGCCCTGAGCCAGGCGGTGGCCGCTGTTGGCACCCACTCCAGCCTCGACCACCCGATCACCCAGGAGCGCACGGACACCGCGCGGGTGGCCGTGCTCGTCGTCACCTCGGACCGCGGCATGGCGGGCGCCTACTCGGCCACTGTCCTGCGTGAGTCCGAGAGGCTCCTCGACCAGCTCCTTGAGGAGGGCAAGGAGCCGGTGGTCTTCACTGCAGGGCGCCGGGCGCTGTCCTACTTCTCCTTCCGCGGCCGTGAGGTCGCGCAGTCGTGGACCGGGGAGTCGGACCGCCCCAGCGAGGAGATGATCGAGGAGATCGCCCAGGAGCTGCTAGAGCGCTTCCTGGCTCCCGGTGAGGAAGGAGGCGTTGGTGAGGTCTACATCGTCTTCACCCGCTACGTCTCCATGGTCTCCCAGGTCGCCGAGGTCCGCCGGATGCTGCCCCTCACCGTCGTCGACGTCGATGGACCGGGCAAGCTCAACCGCGACGACATCGTCGCCGGCACTGAGAAAATACGGGCGGAGTCCACCGGAGCGGCTCCGATCTACGAGTTCGAGCCCTCGGCCGAGCTGGTGCTGGACGCGCTGCTGACCCGATACGTGCGCAGCCGCATCCGCAACGCCCTGCTCCAGGCCGCGGCCTCGGAGCTGGCCAGCCGCCAGCAGGCCATGCACACCGCCACGGACAACGCCGAGGACCTCATCAACACCTACACCAGGCTCGCTAACCAGGCACGCCAGGGCGACATCACCCAGGAGATCTCAGAGATCGTCTCGGGTGCTGACGCACTGGCAGCCGAGTAACCACCGGCCGAGCCCATCTAGCCCCACAGACCACTGCCAGACACGGACACGGAAGAACGCATCATGGCTGACGAGACCACCACCGCCCCGGAGGCGACCCCCGGGACCGGACGCATTACGCGGATCATCGGCGCCGTCGTCGACGTCGAGTTCCCGCCCGATGCCATCCCAGAGATGTACAACGCCCTCAAGGTGACCATCAAGGCCACCGGTGAGGGCGATGAGGACCATGAGATCACGCTGGAGGTCGCCCAGCACCTAGGCGACAACATTGTGCGCACCATCTCGCTCAAGCCCACCGATGGGCTCGTGCGTGGCTCCGAGGTCCGTGACACCGGCGCCCCCATCACGGTCCCCGTGGGTGACGTGACCAGGGGCCACGTCTTCAACGTCACCGGTGAGGTCCTCAACCTCGCCCCGGGTGAGAAGCTGGAGGTGACCGAGCGCTGGCCCATCCACCGCCAGCCCCCGGCCTTCGATCAGCTTGAGGCCAAGGAACAGATGTTCGAGACCGGTATCAAGGTCATCGACCTGCTCACCCCCTACGTCCAGGGTGGCAAGATCGGTCTGTTCGGTGGCGCGGGCGTGGGCAAGACGGTCCTCATCCAGGAGATGATCCAGCGAGTGGCCCAGAACCACGGCGGTGTCTCGGTCTTTGCCGGTGTGGGTGAGCGTACCCGTGAGGGTAACGACCTCATTGTCGAGATGGACGAGGCGGGAGTCTTCGACAAGACCGCACTCGTGTTCGGACAGATGGACGAGCCGCCGGGCACGCGTCTGCGTGTGGCCCTGTCCGCGCTGACGATGGCGGAGTACTTCCGCGACGTCCAGAACCAGGACGTGCTGCTGTTCATCGACAACATCTTCCGTTTCACCCAGGCCGGCTCCGAGGTCTCCACGCTACTGGGACGCATGCCCTCCGCCGTGGGCTACCAGCCGAACCTGGCGGACGAGATGGGCCAGCTCCAGGAGCGCATCACCTCCGCCGGCGGACACTCGATCACCTCGCTGCAGGCGATCTACGTGCCCGCTGATGACTACACAGACCCGGCCCCGGCCACGACCTTCGCCCACCTGGACGCGACCACCGAGCTCTCCCGCGAGATCGCCTCGCGCGGTATCTACCCGGCTGTGGATCCGCTGGCATCCTCCTCACGCTTGCTCGCTCCCCAGTTCGTGGGTGAGGAGCACTACGAGGTCGCCACCCGCGTGAAGTCGATCCTGCAGAAGAACAAGGAGCTCCAGGACATCATCGCCATCCTCGGCGTTGACGAGCTGAGCGAGGAGGACAAGGTCACGGTCAACCGTGCCCGCCGTATCGAGCAGTTCCTGTCCCAGAACACCTACATGGCCGAGAAGTTCACCGGCGTTCCCGGCTCGACGGTGCCGCTGGCTGAGACCATTGAGGCCTTCAGGCGCATCGCCGATGGCGACTACGACCACGTTCCGGAGCAGGCCTTCTACAACATCGGTGGCATCGAGGACCTCGAGCGTCGTGCCGCTGAGCTCGCTGAGAAGTGACCATGTCAGGAGCACGTGAGCTGAGTGTCGCGATCGTCTCCCGACGCGGCGGGAGGATCTGGCAGGGTCCTGCACGAAGCGCCTCGGTCCCGCTGGTTGACGGCGAGCTGGGGGTCCTTCCCGGCCGCCAGCCGATCCTGGCCTTGCTCGGGCGTGGCACGGTGCGTGTGGTGACGATGCAGGAGACCACCGAGAGCGTCGAGGTCGCCGGTGGCTTCTGCTCGGTGGACCACGACGTGGTTACCGTGGCGGCTGACCGCGTCGGGGACGAGATCACGGGCGACGAGTCTGACATCGACCTCATCCACGAGGAGATTGTTGAGACCGACTCTCAGGACCTGGACTGAGATGACGACGGCGGGCTGGTGCGTGATCGCGGTCCTCGCGGCTGCACTGGTGCTCGTTGCCCTCATCCTGCTGCGGGTACGGCTGCTGGCTGGCCAGGTCGGCTCCTTCGAGTGCGCGTTGCGCCGTCCCGGTGACCGGCGTTGGATGAGCGGGGTGGCCTGCTTCGGGGACGAGGCGGTGGAGTGGTACCGGCTCGTGTCCTTGTCCTGGCGCCCAAAGCTCTGCATACCGCGCCAGGATATGGTGCTGGCTGACGCCCGCAGGCGTGGAGCAGGCGGCCGGGTGGTGGACGTGGCCTGTCAGGTTGGACAGGTCCGTTATGACCTGGGGATGCTGGAGGACTCGCACTCGGCGCTCGTGGCCTGGCTGGAGTCGGCCGCGCCCGCTCAGCCGCGGCTGTTCTAAGAAAGTACCGGTGCATTCACGTCACCTGGGGTGTCGGGGCCTGGATGAGGCCTGCCCATAAGCGCCTGAGTGGTGTGCTATAACACCGCGGTCGCGTTAGAATAACGCGACCGCGTGGCGGCTCGTACCGCGCGAATCACTGCTCCAGGCGACCGGAGATAATCCTCGTGCCCCAGATCACCTCGCCATCGCGTGCCCCTGAGGTCCCTCAGACCGGACAGGTCGTTCAGGTCCGAGGCTCCGTGTGGGCGGTGACCAACGTTGCGGAGCAGGGCCTTCCCCGCAGTCCTGCCGACGACGGCGTTTCTCGCCTCGAGCACGTCGTCGATCTACAGTCTCTCGATGAGGACCGTATGGGTGAGGAGCTCACCGTGGTCTGGGAACTGGAGGTCGGGCAGTCGGTGGTGCCGGACCGCGGTCTAGCTGAGTCCATTGACGCGGACGCCTTCGACTCGCCCGAGACTCTTGGTGCCTTCGTTGACGCTGTGCGCTGGGGTGCCGTCACCTCAGCCGACCCGAAGGCCTTCCAGGCCCCCTTCCGTTCCGGCGCCACCCTGGAGCCCTACCAGCTTGAGCCCCTACGCCGGGCGCTGGCAGCCCCACGCACCAACCTCCTGCTGGCTGATGATGTTGGCCTGGGCAAGACGATCGAGGCGGGGCTGGTGATCCAGGAGCTGTTGCTGCGCCACCGCGCACGCTCGGTCATCATCGTGTGCCCGCCGAGCCTGGCTCTGAAGTGGCGCGATGAGATGCGTGAGAAGTTCGGTCTCGACTTCGTCATTGTGGACTCGGCCCGCATGGCTGCCGACCGGCGCACCTATGGGCTGGCCGCCAACCCACTGCGCCTCCACCCGCGCGTCATCGTCTCCATGGCCTGGCTGCCCGGCATGCGCGCCCAACGGCTCTTGCGTGAGGTCCTGTCTGACGCCGCCCGGTCTGGTACGGCTCGCTCCTACGCTTTCGATGTGCTCGTCGTCGATGAGGCGCACCATGTGGCCCCGGCGGCGCCGACAACTGCGGGGGGGGGGCGTGATACTCGAGGCTACGCGGTCGACTCCCAGCGGACCCGGGCACTGAGGCGTCTGGCGGACAGCTGCGAACACCGTCTCTTCCTGTCTGCCACACCCCACAACGGGTACACCGAATCCTTCTCTGCTCTGCTGGAGATGATCGACCCACGCCGCTTCGCTCGCGGCGCGGACATTGATGCCACCGCCCTGGACGAGGTGACGGTGAGGCGTCTGAAGACGCAAATTAAGGAGAAGGACTTTCGCCACCGCGAGGTCAAGGTGCTCGCCTATGACGCCTCGCCGGATGAGGAGCAGGTCTACGCCACCCTCGACGGCCTCCTGCGGGAATCTGGGCGCTCGCAGGGGCACAGGCACCTGGACATCGCCGCACTCCTGCTCAAGAAGCGCTTCCTGTCTAGCCCCTGGGCCTTCGCGCGGACGCTTGAGGGATACCTCGACCAGTCGGTCCCCGGCGGCGGTCTGGACGGTTTCGACGACCTGGACGACGACTACTACACGGAGGTTATGGGCTCCGGCCAGTCCGATGAGGAGGAGGGACTGGCTGCTCAGCCGGAGATGGATACGCTCCTGGCTACTCGCGCCTCGAACCCGCTGTCGGCCGCCACGCGTGGTCAGCTTGAGGACCTGGCCGCCTGGGCCCGGGGCTATCAGTCCCGCCCCGACTCCCGTCTGGAGGCCCTCCTCTCCTTCCTCGACGCCGTCTGCCGGCCTGACGGCAGGACGTGGACGAATGAGCGGGTGGTCGTCTTCACCGAGTACGCGGACACCCTGGACTGGATCGTCTCCGTGCTGCGCCAGCAGGGCTACGGCGAGCGCCTGGAGGTGATCCGGGGATCGACGTCGGCGGAGGAGCGTGAGGAGGTTCGGGCGCGCTTCTCCGCGAGCCCCACCGAGGAGGATGTGCGCGTCCTCGTGGCCACTGACGCCGCCGGCGAAGGCATCGACCTTCAAGACTACTGCCACCGCCTGGTGAACTTCGACGTCCCCTTCAACCCATCTCGGCTGGAGCAGCGGGTGGGGCGCATCGACCGCTACGGTCAGCGCGAGGTCCCGGAGATCTACTACCTCGCTCCCACAGGCCGAACCGGCCTGTACGCGGGCCACCAGGACTTCCTGGGGCGGCTCGCGGAGAAGATCGCCACCGAGACCCAGGACCTGGGTGCCATCAACCCGCTCATCGACGAGGAGGTGACCACGCAGTTCCTCGGGCGCGCCCTGCGCAAGGCCTCAGCGCAGGGGCGCGACGAGCAGGCCATCACGCAGGCCCTGGCCGGCTCGGCCACGCTCAACCAGCAGCTGACGGCACTCGCGGCGAGGTATGAGAGCCGCAAGGAGCGAATGCACTTGACACCCTCGGCGGCCCGGCGGGTGGTCGATGAGGCACTGCGCCTGACGCATCAGCCGCTTCTGACGGAGGTTGGCAGTGAGGACACCGATGCGGCGGTCTTCGCTGTGTCGACTCTGGGGCGCTCCTGGCAGGACGCCTTGGTGGGCCTCGACACCCGTCTGGCGCCGGGGCGGCTGCGGCCGATCACCTTCGACGAGGAGGCCAGGCGTGTACCTGGGATCGTCCACGTTCACCTGGGTCATGCACTCATGCGCAAGGCGACCCGCACCCTGCGGGCGAACCTCTTCAGCCCGCACTCCCAGATGAGCCGGGTCACAGCAGTTGTGCTGCCTGGCCTGGAGCACTCCTGCGCCGCATCCTTGTCCCGCCTGGTCCTCGTGGGGCGCGGGGGCCTGCGGCTGCACGAGGAGGTTTTCATCACCGGGGTGCGGCTGCGCGGACACCGCGTTGCTGAGGACGCGCTCTCCCGTGTGCTCGATCGTGCCCTGGATCCGGACGGTTACCGGCTGGCGGGACCACAGGTGCGGCGCCACCTCACCAACGTGTGGAACGACGACGGGCACCTGCGTGCCCGGCTCGTGGAGGAGACGGAACGGCGGGCGGCGACCCTCCAGGACAGGGTGACTGCCAACCTTGAGGAGCGCCAGCAGGCTGATGCCCAGCGCGTCCACGATATCTTCGCGGCCTTCCGTGCCAACCTCACTGACTCCTTGGAGCGTCTGCGCGCCGAGGAGCGCGAGCAGCAGGGAATGCTTGCCTTGTGGGCGGAGGATCAGCGTCACCAGCGCGCCCGGGACGTGCGCGCCATGGAGGACCGCCTGGTCGACCTGGACGGCGAGGAAGCGCGCGAGGCTGAGGCGATGGCGCTGCGTTACCAGGACGTGCGGCCCTACGTCTCGCCCGTGGCCTTGGTGCTGGCTGTCACTGAGGAGGACGCGGTAGCGTGGGAGGCGCAGTCATGAATCCGGGGCGTGGAGCAGGCCGGCGAACGATGATGGGGCGGGGTTGCGGTGCGAACACGAGGGGCAGCACCACTCGGTCAGTAGCGCAGCAGCATCGAGAGTGGCTTGAGCTGGTGGATACTGACGGGCCATTCCTGTCCGTCCCGGTCATGACAGGGCTGTATCCGCAGGGGATGCCCTCGCTGAACCGGGCCCGCCGGGCGGTCCTGCGTGCCGTGAAGCCCTCCTTTGACCGTGCCTGGGATGCCTGGGACAGTGACCGGGACTCACATCGGGCGTTGGCTGACTACCGCCAAGCGCGCGATGCCTGGGTGTCTGCGGTCCTCACTGATGTCATCGGCTGGGGTAGCGACTATGTGAGTGCGACGGACTGCCCGGCCCTCGGTGAGGTCTATCGGGTGGTCTCCGACGGCTTGTCCTCGGTGACGGTGACGCCGAGCGGCGCCTTGGCCCATGGGGAGGGGGTTGGTGCCCTCGTGCTCGTCACTGATCCGGTGGACTCACTGCGGGCTGTGGGCGACGACGGATGGGCGGCCAACTTCATTGACCGGATAGCAGCTATGCTGCGCTGCCGGGACTCGACCTGTTCGATCGGCGTGGTGACGGACGGGCGCTGGTGGGCGCTGGTGAGCGCTCCACCGGGCGGGGCGGTGGCCTCGGGCATCGTGGACTGCCAGACGTGGGTGGAGGAGCCGGATACCTGTGATGCCTTTTGCGAGCTCTTATCCGTGCGCCGCCTTCTAGGCGGGGAGGTCAAGAATCGGCTACCTGCCCTCTTCGAGGATTCCATCCTCGCGGCGGAGGAAGTGACGGAGGCTCTGGGCACGCAGGTGCGCCGGGCAGTTGAGCTGGTGGTCACTGCTGTGTCTGAGGCTGCTCTCAACGTCGAGGTGGGTGACCGGTCTCACCCGCTGTCCGAGGACGCCCACGAGGTCTATGAGGCGGTCGTCACCGTCATGATGCGTGCCGTCTTCCTGCTCTTCGCTGAAGAGCGTGGACTCCTACCCGCGCAGTCCCTCTACACCGGCAGTTATGGTCTGGTGGGAGTCCTGGATGAGCTGGAGGCACGAGCCCGGGACGAGGGCGAAGAGTCCATGGATGGCACGAGCCTCACCTGGCACCGGCTGCTAGCGAGTTCCCGGGCTCTGTACGGGGGCGTCAACGCCGAGGACATGCGGATCCCCGCCTACGGTGGCTCTCTCTTTGATTCTTCCCGCTTCCCCTTCCTCACGGCGACGGACGCCAGTGGTGCTCTGATCCTGGCGGTCTCCGACCGGGTCATGCTGCACGTGCTGCGCTCGCTCCAGACAGCCTGGATTGGTAAGGGACAAGAGATGCGCCGTCTGTCTTTCCGGGACATTGACGTCGAGCAGATCGGCTATATCTACGAGGGCCTGCTCGGTTATACGTGCACGCGCGTCCAGGAGACAGTACTGGGCCTCATTGGCACTGATGGGGCGGAGCCGGAGGTGCCCCTGAGTCTCCTGGAGGACCTGGCCGAGGACCACGCTGACGACGCCGACCTTGCCGAGGCCGTCATCGCCTGGCTCAAGGAGAACCAGAGCGCAGCGAAACCACCTACGAAGGGGGCCCTGGCCAAGGCCTTGCGATCCGGGGATGCGAGAGATCAGGCGGAGGTTGAACGGGCTCTGCTGGCCGTCACCCCGGACGCGCAGCTGCGCGAGGCCCTGCGGCCGTGGATCGGTGCGATCCGCCGTGACCTGCGCGGCCGGCCGGTCGTCATCGAGGCCGGTGGCCTAGTCGTGACCGAGACCCCATCGCGGCGCAACGCTGGTGCCCACTACACGCCCCGCGCGCTGGCCGAGGAGGTGGTGCGCCACGCTCTGGAGCCGCTGGTCTTCAACCCGGGCCCGCACCAGACGAACGACCGCTCGGCCTGGCGGCTGCTGAGCTCGGACCACATCCTCGGCCTGCACGTGGCGGACATCGCCTGTGGCTCGGGCGCCTTCCTCGTGGCCGCGGCCCGCTTCCTCGCCGACCACCTGGTGGAGGCCTGGACCCGCGAGGAGGCCGTGAGGAACCACACGAGCTCGCCTAACGAGGTGCGCAGCCGCGCCCTGCGGCAGGTGGTGGCCCGCTGCCTGTACGGGGTAGACATCAATGAGATGGCCGTGGAGATGTGCAAGCTCTCCCTGTGGCTCGTCTCCCTGGACAAGGACAAGCCCTTCAGCTTCGTGGACGACAAGGTCTTCGTGGGCAACTCGCTGCTGGGGGTCACCGACCTGCGCCAGCTGCGGTCCCAGCACATTGACCCCGCTGAGGCTCCTGCGACGCGGCTCTTCGAGCTCGACCGTACAGGCGACTACGCGCCTGCCCTGGATATCGATGCGGTCCTGACGCAGGTGCGGGAGCGGCGCCGTGCCCTGGCCTCCGAGGTAGATGACGCGGATCCGGCCCGCTCGACGACGACGAAGCAGCGGCTCCAGCGGGACAACGAGGAGAACCTGCGGCTCCTGGAGCGCGTGGCCGACGCCGTGGTGGCCGTGGGACTGGATCCGGCGGTTGGTGCGAAGCCCGGTAAGAGGCTGAACGAGGCCTACGGGGACCTGGCTGTCGCTCTCGGCCGTGCTTTCCCGCCTGAGGGCGAGGCAGACGCGGAGATGCTGGAAACCATCCTTGAGCGTGGGCTGACCCCGATGGTGGAGACGGACTACGAGCGCTGGCACTGCCTGCACTGGCCGCTCGCCGTTCCCGAGGTCATGGAACGCGGTGGATTTGATGCGATTGTGGGGAACCCGCCCTTCCTGGGCGGGCAGAAACTCACTGGCGCCATGGGCGAGAACATCCGTGCCTGGTTCGTCTACGTCCTGGCTTCTGGGCAGCGGGGGAGCGCGGACCTCGTGGCCTATTTCTTCCTCCGCGCCTTCAGCCTCCTAAGACCAACAGGAACGCTCGGGCTCATTGCGACGAACACGCTCGCCCAGGGGGACACCCGTGAGGTGGGGCTCGACCGCATGATCGAGGATGGCTTCACCATCACCCGCGCCATCCAGTCCCGCACCTGGCCGGCCAAGAGCGCTAACCTCGAATACGCCGCTGTCTGGGGTACCCGGGGTCACGTTGCGGACGAGGCGGTGCGCGTGTGCGACGGTACGCCAGTGGCCCGCATCAGCACTCTCCTAGAACCTGAGGGGCGCGTGAGCGGCGTGCCCGAGCAGCTCGTTGAGAACGCCGACATCGCCTTCATCGGCTGTTACGTCCTCGGCAAGGGATTCATCCTGGAGCCAGGGGAAGCGCAGGCCTGGATCGAGCAGGACCCGCGCAACGCCGAGGTGCTCTTTCCCTACCTCAACGGCGAGGACCTCAATTCCCGCCCCGACTGCTCAGCCTCCCGATGGGTTATTGACTTCGGTATGCGTTCACGAGATGAGGCTGAACTCTATGCCACGCCGTTCGCGAGAGTGGTCCGGGATGTCAAGCCGCAGCGCGATATCGTCAAGATCGATTACCGCCGCGATTATTGGTGGCGCTTCGCTGCATGGGCACCGGCCTTGCGGCGGGCTATTGCTGAGCTCGGCGAGGCGCTGGTCATGGCGCGCGTGAGCAAAACAGTCATTCCCGTGCGCATCCCAACGGGTTCTGTGACGAGCGAGCAGATCGTCGTCTTCGCGACGAACTCATACAGCGAGCAGGCGGTGCTGTCCTCCTCCCTGCACCAAACTTGGGCGATCAAGAACGGCTCCGGAATGCGGGGCGATCCTCGCTACACGCCGTCGGACGTTTTCGAGACCTTCCCTCGCCCCGAGCCCACCGAGGCCTTGGAGACGGTTGGCCGCGCCTTGGATACGCAGCGCCGGGAGATGATGCTGCGCCGGGACCTTGGCCTCACCAAGCTCTACAACCTCGTCAATGACCCGGACCTCGCGCCCGGCGTGGACCCGGACGTGGACCGCCTGCGCCAGATCCACCGCGAGCTCGACGAGGCAGTGGCCGCCGCCTACGGCTGGGGAGATGTTCCCTTGGATCACGGCTTCCACACCTACCGGAAGATGACCCGTTGGACAGTCTCCCCGGCCGCCCGCGTCGAGCTGCTCGACAGGCTGCTGGAGGAGAACCACCGCCGCGCCGCCGCCCAGGCACCCGCGCAGCCCGCGAAGACGCAGCGTCGGAAGCGCAGTGTCGCTCCCGTCCAGGAGGAGACCCTCGATGTCTAAGACCACACCGCCCCGCACCTCCACCCACTCGGCTACTGGGAGCGCCACGCCTCACGACGGCACCGCCTACGTCTTCGACGAGGCACCCTCCGCCACCTCCGCCTCGGCCAGGGCCGGGCTCCTGGAGGTGCTGCGCCGCGAGCTCCTCGGCCCCGCCGAGGGCGACCGGGAGGTCCTCTCGACCCAGCCCAGTCAGCGCTACCTCCTCGGGCGCATCGCCCCCACTCGCCTGCGCGGCGCTGGTGAGAGTCCGGACGCCGATGCTTCAGGTGACAGCTCCGAGGGCATTGACCCGCTGGACGCGGCGGCCTCCACCGGTGTCCCCGTCACCGGTGCGGAGAAGGACACGCTAGGTGCCACCGCGGAGGAGGACCGGGGCGAGGACACTGATGATGAGCCCGTCCGTCGTGGGCTCATGATCCCGGCCTCCATGGGCCTGCGCTTCCAGGTCCCCGCCGACCTCGATGCTCTCAGTGTTCACGTCAGCTGGGGCACCTATGAGCCCACCTCAGCAGTACGCGACACCGGCCCGGCTGCTGCCGACGGGGGAACCCGTTACCGCCGCATTCCCCACGAGCACAGCATTCGCCTTGAACTGGCCACTCTGACTCCAGGCACGACCGAAGACCGGCTCCTCGAAGGGGAGGTCACCCTGCGCATCGACTCCTACCTCGATGAGTCCGCGGGCCGATACCTTGTTGAGCTCGCCCTGTGCAATGACCGCACCACCCCGAGGCGCATCCCCACCGAGGCCTGGATGTTCCAGACCCGCATCGACGTGGACGCGGGCGGCCGCGCCGTCTTCCTCCCCGTCCACGACCCGATGCTCCCGCCAGCCCTGGGTTCCGGACCACGGCCGCATCCCGGCAGCGAGGAGGCCCGCCTGGACCTCCAGTACCGCGACCGACTCGAATTCGCCGTCGGCCGTACCTGCTCCGCCGACTGGAGCCTGGCGCCCACCAGCCCCGGCGAGGAGGCGCCCCGTCTCGCCGTCCAGGTCCGCACCACCTGGATCCCCGCGGTCGAGACTCCCCAGACCACCGCCGCGGACGTCCCCGGCGCCCTCCTTGATATGCGCGCACTGGCCACTGTGTCCGCCAACCCGGACAGCCCCACCGCGCTGCGCGACGCCTTGAAGCCTATGGTCACCGCCTACAGCGTCTGGCTGAAGGAGCAGGCGGCAGTGGCCGCGAATCTGCCCGATCACCTGCGACAGACGGCCGAGGAGGCGCTCGCCGAGGCCCGCCAGGTCCTGGACCAGCTTGCCGAGGGCCTCGACCACCTCACCGCCGACACTCCAGAGGGGGCTGAGGCCCGCCGCTGCTTCGCCTTCATGAACCGGGTCATGGCTGACCAGCGCGTCTACTCACAGATCGCCGCCCTGCGTGCAGCCGACCAGAGCCTCAGCGTCCGCGAGGCCGAGGCGCGCGTCCTCGCGGGCGGCTACCCGCACCACTGGCGCGTCTTCCAGCTCGCCTTCATCCTCATGCAGTTGCCCGCCCTCACGGACCCGGCGGCCGAGCGGCGCGCCGGGGACCTCGCCACCGTCGAACTCCTCTTCTTCCCCACCGGTGGCGGAAAGACCGAGGCCTACCTGGGGCTGGCCGCCTACGCCTTCGCCATCCGCCGCCGCCAGGGACTCCTAGAGACCCCGGACGGGCCGATCGACGGGCGTGCCGGCGTCACCGTCCTCATGCGCTACACGCTGCGCCTGCTCACCTCCCAGCAGTTTCAGCGCGCCACCACCCTCGTGTGCGCCGCCGAGCTCGTCCGCCGCGAGGACCCCGCCACCTGGGGCAGTGAGCCCTTCCGCATCGGCCTGTGGGTCGGCACGAGCGTCTCCCCCAAACGCGTGAGCGAGGCCGCCGAGGAGCTCAAGCGCCTGCGCGACCAGCCAGGCAGCGGTGCCGGCCGCCGCTTCTCCGCCCTCCAGCTCGGCCACTGCCCCTGGTGCGGCCTGCCCCTGACCCCGAACGACGTGACCGTGGACAACGTGGCGGAGCGCGTCGTCGTGCGCTGCCCCGACCCCTACGGGGACTGCCCCTTCTCCGCCGGCGACGACAACATCCCCGACGGCCTGCCCGTGCTGACAACGGACGAGGAGATCTACCGACTGGTCCCCGCCTTTGTCATCGCCACTGTGGACAAGCTCGCCCGGCTCGCCCGCGAGGGGCACGCCGCCACGCTCTTCGGGCACGTCGCCCGCCGCTGCGAGCGCCACGGCTACGTCCCTGGCCTCGATCACCGCGGAAAGTCGGACTACGCGGGCTGCACCCTGGCGGACAACGGGCGACACCAGGCCAAAGGAGGCCTTCGGCCCGCCACTATCCGGCCCGCTGTGAGGCTCCGGCCGCCGGACCTCATCATCCAGGACGAGCTCCACCTCATCACCGGGGCGCTGGGCACCACCGTCGGCCTGTTCGAGACCGCCGTCGATGTCATGTGCGCCTGGACCGCCCCTGACGGGCACCCGGCCGCCCCGCTGCTCGTCGCCTCCTCCGCGACCGTCCGCAAGGCCGCCGACCAGGTCCGGCTCCTCTACGGCCGTGACCTCACCATCTTCCCGCCCCAGGTGCTCGACGCCTCGGACACGTTCTTCTCCCGAGTCACTCCTGTGGACGCGGAGCACCCGGGGCGCCTGTACGTGGGCCTGTCTACCACGGGGGTGCGCCTGACCGCCGCCGAGATCCAGGTGACCCAGGTACTCATGGCCGGCGCCCAGCTGCTCCTCGACCGCGTCGGCAAGGCGGCCGACCCCTACATGACGCTCGTCGGCTACTTCTCCGCCACCCGTGAGCTCGCCGGCATGGCCCGCTACGTCCAGGACGACATCCAGACCGGCCTGGCCAAGCCCGGCCGAGACTCGCGCCTGCCGCGCCGCCGGGGCACGGACTTCGGCGCCCTGCACCTGGGCGAGCTCACCTCCCGGATCTCCTCGGCCGACATCACCGCCACCCTCGACCGCATGGGACTCACCTTCGATCCCGATTTTGACTCCACGGCCGCGAAGGACGCGGCCATGGCGGCGACCCTTGCTGGCAAGAGCGTCCCACGCCGGCAGGCGGCGGCCAACCCCTACGACGTGGTCCTGGCGACCTCCATGCTCCAGGTGGGGGTGGATGTGTCCCGGCTCGGCCTCATGCTCGTCGTCGGGCAGCCCAAGAACACCGCCGAGTACATCCAGGCGACTTCCCGAGTCGGCCGCGACGCGAGCCGCCCCGGGCTCGTCGTCACGCTGGGCAACTGGGCGCGCCCGAGGGACCTTGCCCACTATGAGCAGTTCCGGCACTTCCACGAGACCTTCTACGCCCGCGTCGAGCCGCTGTCCGTCACGCCGTTCTCAGTGACCGCCGTGGACCGTGGCCTCGACGGGGCGCTCGTCGCCGCCGCCCGCGTCACCCAGGCGGCCGTTCCTAGGGGACTCAACCCGGAGCACGACGCCGGGAATGTGTCGGATCAACGGGATGCGCTTGAGGCGCTTGTGGAGACCCTTGACCGTCGGGTGCTGTCCGCAGGAGGCGAAGGCGCTGCCCGATATGCGGGTCATCGCCTCAAGGCCCGTCTCAGCGAATGGGAGCGTCGCAGGAACGACGTCACCACACGGGGTGGCGCGCTCGTTTACGAGCGCGGCGCGGACGATGCGCGTTTCTTCGCGCTCCTGCGCTCGGCGGAGTCCGGTGGCGGTCACGCCCCCCAGAGAGGCGAGGTGCCGTTCGCCGTCGCCGGCTCAATGCGGGAGGTGCAGCCGGAGATCAACCTGCTCGTCTCCCCCGATACCAGCCGTCTCGTGGATCGCTCCGTGGAGGACGGACCGGCCTGGCGGAGGCAGGACCCCGCGAGCACTGACGGCACCGAGCAGGAGGAGGGGCAGTGAGCCAGGACATCGCGCAGGGGAACGATCCTGACGCCACCATCATCGAGGGCGATCTGACCGCCGTCGACCCGCTGGGTGATGGTGACCGGCTCGCGGCCGATCAGGCGAAGAAGAACTACGCGAAGGTCGGCTCCGCCAGGCCCACGGCTCTGCTATACACCTACGGGCCCGGTGCCGTCATCGACCTGCCGCACTTCACGGTCATGCCCGCCGGCCTGGATGATTGGGAGCGCATCTGGCGGCGTCGGGACTCCGCGCCCGTCACCATCCACGCGCCCCGCCTCCTGGAGACCGTTCAGCTCATGCTCGGCCACCAGGTCGGTGAGCTGCGGCGCTTCCCCTGGCAGCCCACCCGGCCAGGACGGCGCCGCGAGGGCGATGACCTGGGCGTGCCCGCGAGGATCTTCCCCCAGTGGCTGCGCTGCACCGGCTGCGATCTGCTCGCGCCGGTCAGCCGCTTCGTCGCCGGGTACTCCAACACCCACCCCTACCGTCCGGACCAGGCCGTCTTCGAGCACCTCGACTGCCCCGGGCATGGTCGGCGTCCATCTGGCTCACGCTCTACGGGATCGGCGGGGCAAAAGCGCGGGAAGCGCCGGTCTCCATGCGTGCCGGCGCGCTATCTGCTGGCCTGCCCGGCCGGCCACCTCGACGAGTTCCCCTACGACTGGTGGGTGCATGAGGGGGCGCACTGCACCAAGGCCCCCAATCCCGAGCTGGAGATGCGCGACACTTCTCAGCGCGGAGCCACCGCGATCATTTCTTGCCGGGCCTGCGGGGCCAGCCGCCCCATGTCTCAGGCCCAGGGTGAGGAGGGACGCAGCCGGCTGCCGCGCTGCCGCGGACGCCACCCGCATCTGGGAGTCTTCGACCCCCAGGGGTGCCAGGCCGAGCCCAGGGTCATGCTCGTGGGCGCCTCCAACCTCTGGTTCGCCACCACCCAGTCCATCATCGACATGCCCAGGCTCGACCCCGCCGAGGTTGAGCGGGACCGAGTGGCGGCGCTCAGCAGGGCACTCGGGGAGGACCGTGAGGCCGTCGGGGAGGACGTGTCCATGGCCCGGATGCTCCTCAAGCGCGGTGACGCGGATGCTGTGGGCCTGCTCGACCTCAGCGACGCCGAGCTCATCGGCCTGCTGAGGAAGCTCGCGGCTCCGGCTGAGAGCGAGGAGGCCCGGCTGCGCCGCCGTGAGGAGTGGGACCCGGTGGACCTCCTCGTCCCTGAGTGGAACTACCTCCAGCAGGAGCCTTCGGGGGAACGGCATGAGGACCCTGCCAGCGGGCTTGTGGTGTCGCCCCGCCCGCTCGGAGCGATGCCGGATGGGATCAGCCGGGTCCTCGCCGTCGACCGGCTGAGGAAGGTCAACGCCGTCCTCGGCTTCACCCGCATTGACGACTTCGACCGCATCGATGACACCGGGGCGCGGCTCGTGCCTCTTGCCCGGGGTGGCCGCCCGACCTGGGTGCCCGCCACGGAGGACCGCGGTGAGGGGATCTTCCTCCAGCTTGATGAGGAGGCGGTTGCCGCCTGGGAGACGCGGGTGCTCGCCAGTCCGCTGTGGAAGGCGCATCGGGAGGCTCACCGACGGAACGTGGAGCGGCGCTTCTCAGAAACCGCCAAGGAGATCAACCCTGATGAGCGCTTCGTGCCGCCGCGCTACTGGCTGGTGCACACGCTCGCCCATGCGCTGATCCGGGAGATGGCGATGTCGTCGGGCTATGGTGCCGCTTCGATCTCTGAACGCATCTACGCCTGGGTGGCGAGTAAGTCGCGGCCCGCAGCGGCTGGGATGCTGCTGACGACGACGGCCTCTGACTCCGACGGGACGCTCGGCGGGCTTGTCGCCCTGTCCGCGCCCGACCGGCTCGCCCACGTGGTCGATGCCGCGTTGGCCGGAATGATGCGCTGCTCCTCCGACCCGGTGTGCGCCAGGCGTGTGCCGCAGGATCCCGAGGACTTCCTTCACGGCGCCGCCTGCCACTGCTGCACGATGGTCTCGGAGACCTCCTGCGAGCGGGCCAACCGGTTCCTTGACCGGTGTTTCGTTGTCCCACTGGCCGGGAACTACACGGTAGACGGCAGAACGGTGGCTTCTGCGGATCTGGCGTTCTTTCGCAATGTCCGGCTCGGGTGAGGCAGGGCTGTCGCATGCCATCGGCTGATCGCAAGCCCTTGCGGATGCTCGGCGCCTTTCTCACCGGCACCGAGGCCGAGGGGGTCGCCACACGTCTGGCCGCCGGTGCGACGCTCAGCCAGGCGCTCGTCGTCGTTCCGGCTGAGCGTCGCATTCGGGCCCGGGAGCTGTTCGAGGCGGCTGGACTTGGGCCCCGAGAGCGTGAGCGTAGTGAGGCCGTGCTGACTGCCGTAGCCGGGGCTGCGAGCAGGATGCGCATGGCTGAGCCGGTGTGGACGGCGCCTGCGGGTTTGTTGGGCGCGGGTGCCCTGACAGGAGATGTCTTTGGCATGGTGGGCAGTGCGATGACGTCGGTGGTCTGCGCTACCTACAACCTTCAGCCCACCTCCTCGCTGTGGACAGCGCTGATGACGCTCGTGCGGGAACGGCCAGGCGTGGCGGTTCGGCTGTACGTCGATACTCAGGCGGCTGACGGCAAGTTCGTGCAACGAGGCGGCCGCGTCGTCCGGAGTCCTGGTGCCGTAGCAAGATCTGGGGGAGGATCACGGAGCACACGGGCACTGAGTAGTGATGAGATGGCGCGAAGGCTTCCGGGCGCCGTTGTTCTGCGCACGCGGGCCCCAGGTGAGGGTGAGTGGCCGGTGACGAGCCACGCAAAGTTCCTGAGTGTGGACCACCGGTTCCTGCTTGTAGGCAGCGCGAACTTCTCCTACAGCGCCGAGGAGCGCAACGTCGAGCTCGGCCTGCGCGTGGACGATCCAGCCTTGGCAGCGAGCGTGGAGAAGCAGATGCGGGATCTTGAGGGGACGGTCTATGAGCCGGTGCGCTGAGTCTGCCCATCGTGCTGAGGTGATATCCAGGCACTCGGGCCCTTCGTCATGCCGGTGACTGCCCTCCCGGTAGGCTGGGTTGGTGCGTGTTGTCATTGCCTCCTGCTCCGTGGACTACTCCGGGCGTCTGGACGCCCACCTGCCCCGCGCCAAGCGACTCATCATGGTCAAGGCTGACGGCTCGGTGCTCGTCCACTCAGACGGTGGCTCCTACAAACCACTGAACTGGATGAGCCCGCCGGCACGCCTGACGGAGGTGGAGGTGGATGAGGAAGATGCAGAGACTGGTGTCGCCCGACGCTGGGAGGTCACGGCCACGAAGTCTGACGACCGTCTGGTCATCCGCCTGTTCGAGGTCTTTTCGGATGAGTCCATGGATCTGGGGGTGGATCCAGGACTGACTAAGGACGGGGTTGAGGCCCACCTGCAGGAGCTGCTGGCCGAGCAGACCGAGCTCATCGGCCCTGGCTGCCGCCTGGTGCGCCGGGAATACCCCACTCCGATCGGCCCGGTGGACCTGCTCGTGCGCGACGGCGAGGGCAGGGCGGTCGCGGTCGAGGTCAAACGTGTGGGCGGGATCGACGGCGTGGAGCAGCTGACCCGCTACCTCGACATGCTCGACCGCGACCCGCTGCTGACCCCGGTCCGCGGAGTCTTTGCCGCCCAGCAGATCAAGCCGCAGGCCCGGGTCCTGGCGGAGGACCGTGGTATCCAGTGCCTGGTGCTGGACTACGACGCCATGCGCGGGATGGACGATCCCACCTCACGGCTGTTCTGACCTCGTCCGTACAGGGCACAGGCACGACCTGGCTCAAGGTAAGGGAGCTCGATGGCAACGATGAAGGGTGCCTCCACCCGTCAGAGGACGGTCGCGCAGACCTCACCACGTGAGAAGTCCCTGCTGCGGATCGTGGCTCAGGGTCTGGTTCCTCAGAGCCAAGCGCCTGACCCGGTGGAGGCGGTACGTCGCCAGCTCGCCGTCCAGGGCCAGCAGCCCTCGGCGGTGCCGCACGCGGTGCTGTCCCGGGTGCCGGTGGGGCTGACGCGGACGGACGTGGACACCGCCTTCGAGACTGGCGCTCTGGTCCGTTCCTGGCCGATGCGCGGCACGGTGCACATCACGACCGCGGCTGACCACCACTGGGTGCGCACGGCTCTCGCTCACCGTATGGACACCTGGATGGAAGCAGACCGTCAGAGGTACGGCTTCACCGAAGCGGTTCTCGGGCGGGCCGGGAGCACGGCGCTAGCGGCTCTGGAGACTGCTCGCCAGGACGGTCGGCAGGGTCTTTCCCGTGCCGAGCTGATGGCGGCGTGGCGGGACGAGGGTGTGCTGAGCCTGCTGGTGGCGGCAGGGATGCCGGAGGGATACGCCCGCCGTCACCTCATCCTCGCTCTCCACGTCACAGGCGTGCTGGTTCAGGGGCCGCGCCGAGGCAACGAGCACCTTGTCACTGACGCCACGCGTCTGCCCCACGCCGGTACCGGTCCTGGTGGCAGTGGAGGCTGTGCTCGTGGCACTGAGGGGCACCGCGCTGCGCTGGCGGAGATCGCGCGGCGCTACGCCACGAGCCACGGCCCGGTCAGCGCGGCGGACCTTGCTCGTTGGACCACGTTGCCCGTTGGTGAGAGCCGCCGGGCTCTGGAGGACGCCGTCGAGCTGAGCAACGCTGTGGACTTTGGCTCCGGCGAGGACCGTGCCAGCGAGCGTGGACTGGTGCCCCTCGTGCGTGCCGTGGCGGAGGGCGGGGACCGAGGTCGGGTGCGTGTGCTGGAGAGGCAGGCAGGCGCGGTTGGTGCTGCCTCGTCGTCGTTGCAGCGACGTGAGGGGGAGGTTCTCTATATGCGTGCCGACCTGCCGGACCTGTTGGCCCAGGCTCGTACGGCCGCTCAGGGCACGCTGTTCCTGGCCTCCTTCGACGAGCTGCACGTGGGCTACAAGGATCGTGTGTGCCTGACCGACGCTGCGGGGGAGAGACTCATCTGTCCGTCGATGAACGGCATGTTCCGACCGATCCTCGTCGACCGTGGTCGGGTGGTTGCGGTACGCCCGGTCGGACAGGGACTGATCTGGGCTGAGGGAGCCCGGCGCTCCGGGAGGTTGGAGGCAGGGGTCGAGCGCGCGATCGACCGGATGGAGGTTCGACTCGCCGGTGTGGTGGGATGACCCGGTAACGGCTTACCGACCCTGATAAGGACCGTGGCAGTCAACCGTGTCAGTCAATGACCGGGCACCTTGGGGGCGGGACTGGTCATAGGGTGAAGGGAACGCCGTATGATCGGCCCATGAGCACTGTCGCTTTCACCGGCCGAGTCATCACCCCCTTCGAGATCATTGAGGACGGCGCGCTCGTCCTCACCGACCACCACATCGCCTGGGTCGGGGAGGTGGCCGGCGCAGACCGCGCAGGTTTCGGCCAGGCCGTGGCTGCGGCGACTCCCGCTCCCGACGGTGGCTACCTCCTGCCCGGCCTCGTTGATGTTCACTGCCACGGCGGCGGCGGACAGTCCTTCCCCAACGCCACCACCCGCGAGCAGGCGATGACGGCGGTCATGGAGCACCGTCGCCACGGGACCACCAGCCTCGTGACCTCCTGCGTGACGGCCAGTGGTGAGGTCCTTAAGGAACGTACCCGGCTCCTGGCCGACCTCGCCGAGGAAGGCGAGATCGCCGGTATCCACTTCGAGGGCCCCTTCGTCTCGGTTGAGCGCTGCGGAGCCCAGGACCCCACCTACATCACCGACCCGGACACGGCCCTGACCCGCGAGCTGCTGGAGCTTGGCCGCGGGCACGTGGTGACCATGACGATCGCCCCGGAGAAGCCCGGTGTCACTGGAGACGACGGCGTTATTGAGGCTCTGCTGACCGGCGGCGCGCTGCCCTCCTTCGGCCACACCGACTCTGAGGCCGGGCCGGTGCGTGAGGCACTGGCAGACGCCGAGGCCCGCATCCAGGCACGGCTGGTGGCAGGCGAGCCGGTGCGCTCGGGACTGCCGACGGTCACCCACCTGTTCAACGGTATGCGTCCCATTCACCACCGCAAGCCCGGGCCGGTGCCCTCCTTCCTGGCCGGCGCCGCGAACTGGCACTGCGTCGTTGAGCTCATCGGCGACGGCGTGCACCTGTCCCCGCAGATCGTGCGTGAGGTCTTTGAACTGGTCGGCAAGGGGAATATCGTCCTTATCACTGACGCCATGGCTGCTGCCGGGATGGCGGACGGCGACTACGTCCTGGGTTCCCAGCCTGTGACGGTGGCCGACGGCGTGGCACGCCTGAGCGACGGCGGTGCTATCGCCGGTGGGACCGCGCACCTCATCGACGTCGTACGGACCACGTGGAAGGGCGGGGTGGACCTGCTGGACGCGGTCTACAGCGCCTCGGTCCAGCCGGCACGCGTTATCGGTGACGACAGTATCGGCGCGCTGGAGGCTGGGTGCTGGGGTGACGTCGTGGTCACGGACGCAGATCTGAGGCCCGTGACCGTGGTGCGCCGCGGCGCCGTCGTCAGCGACTGACCTCGTTCAGCCTCCCGGTGGTGAGGTTGTAGACGAAGCCCCGGGCGCGCTCACCTGCTGGGATATGCGGGTCTGAGGCGAGAGCGGCCAGCATCTCGCGCACGTCCGCCTCGGCACTGGCGAAGCCGCCGGGGCGCCACGTGGGGCGGATTCCGGCGGTGTCAGCGAGCTGGCTGGCAAAGGCCTGGTCCTCTAGGCCCTCCATGCCGCAGTTGGTGTGGTGGATAAGGATGATCTCCTTTACGCCTAGCGCGTGCTGTGCCACGGCCAGGGACCGGCGGACGTCGTCGGTCAGGATGCCGCCGGCGTTGCGGATGATGTAGGCGTCGCCGTCGTCCAGGCCGAGGAGGGCCGCCGGGTGGATCCGGTTGTCCATGCAGACGACGACGGCAACGCGTGCTCTGCGGGCGACGGGGACAAAGGCGTCGGCGTGGTGTGTGGCGCGTGCCAGGAGCTCGCTGGCGCTCGGGCCGAGGGGCGTGGTCGGGTCGTCATGAGCCATGGCCTTATGCTCCCAGGCCAAGGAGCGTTCGTCAGCCCTGTGACGCGGCGAGTGTCAGCGCGATAGGAGACGACGACGCAGGCTGGCTGCGCCGTCGTCTGCTGTCTTTGAGGGCTCAGGCGAAGACGACCGTGCGGTGGCCGTTGAGCAGCACCCGGTGCTCGGCGTGCCACTTGACAGCCTGGGCGAGCACACGGCGCTCGACGTCCTGACCCTTGCGCTGGAGCTGAAGGGCGGAGTCGGTGTGTGAGGCGCGGGTGACGTCCTGCTCGATGATGGGTCCCTCGTCCAGGTCCGGGGTGACGTAGTGGGCCGTGGCGCCGATGAGCTTGACTCCGCGCTCGTGAGCCTGCTGGTAGGGCTTGGCGCCCTTGAAGGAGGGCAGGAAGGAGTGGTGGATGTTGATGACGTTGCCGTGGAGGGTCTCGCACAGGGCAGGGGAGAGGATCTGCATGTAGCGGGCCAGCACCACGAGCTCGACCTCCAGGGAGTCCACCAGCGACAGGAGCGCGGCCTCAGCCTCTGCCTTGGTGTCCTTCGTGACCGGGACGTGGTGGAAGGGGACGCCGTAGAACTCAGCGACGTCACGCAGGGTCTCGTGGTTGCCGACCACGCCGACGACGTCGATGGGCAGTCCCTGGCTCTTGGCACGGAAGAGCAGGTCAGACAGGCAGTGACCCTCCTTGGAGACCATGAGAAGGGTACGGACGGGGCGGTCGGCCTCGTCCAGGGACCAGCGCATCTCATAGGTGGCGGCGAGCTCAGTGATGTCCGCCTCAAGCTCGGTGCGGGGAACTCGGGTCAGCACGGCCACGCGCATGAAGAACAGGCTGGACTCGGCGTCACCGAACTGCTGGGACTCAGTGATGTTGCCGCCGCGACGGGCCAGGGCCCCGGTGACCGCGTGGACGATACCTGGACGGTCAGGGCAGGACAGGGTGAGGACCAGGTGCTGGGTGTCACCTGCGGCGGGGGAGGAGGCAGAGGCTGCCGTCGTTGCAGGTGTAGCGGGAGTCGGGGTGGCGCTCATGACCAGAGCCTAGCGATGGGGCCCGACAGCGGTACTCCAGGTCCGAGAGGTGGGCAGGCTTGGTAGCCTGCCTGTATGGCTGTCGACTCACCGCAGGAGATGCGTGAGGACGAGGACGCTGCTGTCTCGGAACAGAGGCTGAGGCTGCGTGATCTGAAGTGTTCTGGCGGGGAGTGCTTCCGTGTGGGAAGCGTGTGAGGTTGTGGCGCTGACGCTGGGTGCGTCGTGGCGTTCCGTGCGCTGACGGGTTCAGCGTGCTCGTCGTGGTGGTACTACCGGGATGCTGAGAGCCGTGTCGGTTTTTCTCGTGTCGGAGCCCGGCCCCCCCGTAAGCGGGGATTTTTGCCCTGGTCCGCCTCATCGACACCCTGGGGCGTTACGATGTCCCCGTCGTCGTGACTGGCGTTCGGGTGGACCACCACCGGGGAGCGGCGATCGTGCTCACGGCCTGACCGCCCACCAGCCTCGCTGCTGGCCTGCCGTATCCGGCCACGAGCGCGCACCTGTACCTGGTCGCCCGCCTGGGCCGAGGTCGACGCCCCGCGCGGTACGCCGCGCTCAGACAACGCACCGAGGAGAACCATGACTGGTCCTGCCGCCACCTCACTCAACGCCATGCCGCTGGTCGAGCTCGACCCGGAGATCGCCGCCGTCCTGGACGGCGAGCTCGCCCGCCAGCGCGAGACCCTGGAGATGATCGCCTCGGAGAACTTTGTTCCCCGCGCGGTCCTCCAGGCCCAGGGCTCGGTCCTGACCAACAAGTACGCCGAGGGCTACCCCGGCAAGCGCTACTACGGTGGCTGCGAGGTCGTCGACGTCGCCGAGTCGCTCGCCATCGAACGTGCCCTCAAGGTCTTCGGTGGCGACTACGCCAACGTCCAGCCGCACTCCGGCGCCCAGGCCAACGCCGCCGTCCTCCACGCCCTGGCCCAGCCGGGTGACACGATCCTCGGCCTCGCCCTGCCCCACGGCGGCCACCTCACCCACGGCATGAAGATCAACTTCTCAGGCCGCCTGTACAACGCCACCGCCTACGGCGTGGACGAGCGCACCCACCGCATCGAGATGGACCAGGTGCGCCAGGCCGCCCTGCGCGAGCGCCCCAGGGTCATCATCGCCGGCTGGTCGGCCTACCCCCGCCACCTCGACTTCGAGGCCTTCCGCTCGATCGCGGACGAGGTCGGTGCCTCCCTGTGGACGGACATGGCTCACTTCGCCGGCCTCGTCGCCGCGGACCTGCACCCCAGCCCCGTCCCCTACGCCGACGTCGTATCCACCACGGTCCACAAGACCCTGGGCGGCCCGCGCTCGGGCATGATCATCTCCTCGCGCGGCGAGGAGCTGGGCAAGAAGCTCAGCTCCGCGGTCTTCCCCGGCCAGCAGGGCGGCCCGCTCATGCACGTCGTGGCCGCCAAGGCCGTGGCCATGAAGGTGGCCGGCACCGAGGAGTTCAAGGACCGTCAGCGCCGCACCGTCGAGGGCGCGGCGATCCTCGCCGAGCGTCTGCTGCGTGAGGACGTCGCGAAGGCTGGCATCACGCTGGTCACCGGCGGCACGGACGTCCACCTGGTCCTCGTCGACCTGCGAGACTCCGCCCTGGACGGCCAGCAGGCTGAGGACCTCCTCCACGCCGCTGGCATCACCGTCAACCGCAACGCGGTCCCCTTCGACCCGCGTCCGGCCCGCGTCACCTCGGGCCTGCGCATCGGTACCCCGGCGCTGGCGACACGCGGCTTCGGCGCCACCGAGTTCACTGAGGTCGCGGACGTCATCGCTTCCGCTCTGGTCGCTGGTGCCGCGGGCAAGGCCGACGACGAGCTGCTCGCTGGCCTGCGTGCCCGTGTCCAGGCCCTGACCGAGGCCTTCCCGCTCTACCCGGGGCTGGACCAGTGAGGGCCCCCTGGACCGGCACCGCCCAGGTCCTGGACGGCAAGGCGACAGCGGCCGCGATCAAGACCGAGCTCAAGGAGCGGGTGGACGCCCTGCGTGCCCGCGGTATCACCCCGGGGCTCGGGACCGTCCTGGTGGGCGAGGACCCGGGCAGCGTCAAGTACGTGGCTGGCAAGCACGCCGACTGCGCCGAGGTCGGTATCGCCTCCATCCGCGTGGACCTGCCGGCGACCGCTACCCAGACGGAGATCGAGGAGGCGGTGGACCGCCTGAACACCGATCCTGCCTGCACCGGCTACATCGTCCAGCTGCCGCTCCCCAAGGACGTGGACACCAACGCCATCCTGGAGCGCATCGACCCGGACAAGGACGCCGACGGTCTGCACCCGACCAACCTCGGGCGCCTGGTCCTGCGTGGCTCGGAGCCGATCACCTCGCCGCTGCCGTGCACCCCGCGCGCCTGCATCGAGCTCAGCACCCGTCACGGGATCGAGCTGGCGGGCAAGGACGTGTGCGTCGTCGGTCGAGGCGTGACCGTGGGCCGCTCGATCGGCCTGCTGCTCATGCGCAAGGACGTCAACGCCACCGTCGACGTCTGCCACACCGGCACCGCGGACCTGGCTGGGCACGTGCGCCGCGCTGACGTCGTCATCGCCGCCGCGGGCTCGGCCGGGATCATCAGTCCTGACATGGTCAAGCCCGGCGCCGTGGTCCTGGACGTGGGAGTCAGCCGCGTGGTGGACCCCTCCACGGGCAAGGGCCGCATCATGGGGGACGTGGCCGACGGCGTCGACCAGGTCGCCTCGTGGCTCTCGCCGAACCCCGGGGGAGTGGGCCCCATGACCCGTGCCCTGCTGCTGGCTAACGTCGTCGAGACGGCCGAGCGCCAGGCCTGAGCGGTACCAGGTACCAGGAGGCGCCGTCGTCACCCACTCAGGGGACGACAGCGCCTCCGTCCTGTCGGTGCTGCTCCTCCATCCGGCTGGAACGGCCCGGGCAGGATCAGCCCGGTACCACCTGGGTCCCTGCCCTGCCCGCCACGATCTGGGCTGCCTGGCCCAGCGCCCCGATGACAGCGCGCCCGCCGGTGCGCTCGACGAAGGAGGCGCAGGCCTCAGCCTTAGGTCCCATGGACCCTTCCGGCAGGCCGAGGGAACGGAGCCGGGCCGGCGTGACCTCCTCCAGCAGTCGTGCCTCGGGGGTCCCGTAGCCCTCGACCACCCCGGGCACGTCGGTCAGCACGATGAGCAGCTCGGCCCCGATCTGCTCGGCCAGCACCGCCGAGGCCAGGTCCTTGTCCACCACCGCCTCGACGCCCTCGTGCGTACCGTCCTCCCACGAGCGCACGGCCACGCCCCCGCCACCGGTGCACACCACCACGGCCCCCTGGTCCAGGAGCCGATCCACGACGTCGGCCTCCAGGACGGAGCGGGGCGTGGGGGAGGGGACTACGCGACGCCAGTGCTCGCCGTCGCGTGCCATCGTCCAGCCGTGCTCTGCGGCCAGCAACCGTGACTCCTCCTCGCTGAGCACCGCACCGACGAACTTGTTAGGACGGGCCATCGCCGGGTCAGCAGGGTCCACGAGGGTGCGTGTGAGCAGCCCCGCCACCGCGCGCCCTGGCAAGGCGTCAGACAGCGCCTGTGTGATCCAGAAACCGATCATGCCCTGGGTCTGGGCCACGAGAGTGTCCAGCGGGTAGACGTTTGCGGGCAGCTCCGAGGAGGCCGTGGCCGCAGCGAGCAGTCCCACCTGAGGTCCGTTGCCGTGGGTGATGACCAGCTCGTGGTGCGTGGCGAGCGGTAGCAGCGCCGCCACGGCCAGGCGCACCTTGGCCACCTGGATGGCGGTGTCTGGTGCGGCACCACGCGGGAGCAGGGCGTTGCCGCCCAGCGCCAGGACGATCCTCATCCCAGTCCCTCCTCTCGTGGCCTACCCGGTCTCAGCGGGCCAGGACCGGTCGTCGGCCTGGCTCCGTCAGGCGTGGATCCTCAGCGCTCGTACTCCACCACGAGCGGTGCGTGGTCGCTCCAGCGCTCGGCATAGGAGGCGGCGCGGTCGACGACGGCGCTCGCAGCCTTGATAGCCAGGGCCGGGGTAGCGACCTGGTAGTCGAGACGCCAGCCGGCGTTGTTGTCGAAGGCCTTGCCCCGCTGAGACCACCAGGTGTAGGGCCCCTGAGCGTCAGGTTCCAGGTGACGGGCTACGTCCACCCACCCGGAGGCGAACCAGCCCTCCAGGTGCGCGATCTCCTCGTCGAGGACGCCGGCGACCTTGTTGTGGTTCGACTTCCAGTTCTTGATGTCTCGCTCGCTGCGCACCACGTTGAGGTCGCCCGCCATGACGACCTGTGGGCCGTTCGCCTCAGCGTCTGCCAGGAGCTGGGCCATGCGGGTGTCGACCAGCGCCAGGTGGGCGTACTTCTGGTCCATCTTCTCAGTGCCGATCTGGCCTGAGTGAAGGTAGGCGGAGATGACCGTGAGGACCGGAGAAGGACCGTCCCCGCCCTCGGCAGGCAGCAGGTCCACCTCCAGCCAGCGTCCAGAGTCCACGTCCGGCTCCTCGCCCCCTCCGGCGACGCCGTACCGCGACTGCCCCAGGAGGACAGGCCCACCCTCACGGACGGCCACACCCACTCCTGCGCGACCCTTGACCCGGCAGGGCCAGATGAGGGAGGAGTAGCCGGGCAGGAGGGCGGCAGCCGTCTGCTCGTCCGCCCGCACCTCCTGCAGTAGCAGGACGTCAGGTGCTGAGGACTCCAGCCACGCTCCCATGCCCTTGCGGGCGGCAGCACGGATGCCGTTGACGTTGACAGTCGCGATTCGCATATGACCAGGGTACGTGGCTGTCAGCCTCGCGCCGGGTCAAGCGGGACGTAGGATTGTGCTGTTCCCAGGGCGCTGAAGGTAGGAGACGGTGATGGTGGACGAGATCAGCGCTGCTGCGGAGGCGGAGACGGACCTGGAGCGTGCCCACCGTCACCAGGCCCGTGGCAGGCGCCTGCTCATCACCGGCCTGACGATCATGCTCGCCGCGGCCCTGTTCCCGGTCCTCGCCTCCTGGGCGCTCGACGGCGAGGCCGCCGCAGCGCTGTGGCTCCTCTCCATGCCCCTGTGCCTGGCCGGCGCAGGCGTCGCTGCGGTCGGTTACACGCGGCGTCGTGCCGCCTCAAGCCTCCTGCGGGAGGACTGGGGCTGAGCGGTAGCATCTCTGCCTCAGGCCAGTGGCTCACCGGTCCCGGTTGGGCAGGAGGTGCTGGCTAGATCCGGATGGCGTCGATCGGCCGGATCCGCACCGCCACGATGGCCGGGATGATACCTGCCAGGGCGCCGACCCCGCTGGCTGCCGCCAGGCCGATGAAGGCGGCGGACATCGGGAAGGGGGGCTGGTTCGTGATCTCGGTCTGCATCAGGGTCTCCAGCGGGACCACACGCATCGCGATGATGGCGATGATGATGCCCACCACGCCAGCCACCACCGTGGCCACCACGGACTCCAGCATGATGGAGAAGAAGATGCGCCGGTTGGTGGCCCCGAAGGATCGGCGCACGCCGATCTCGTGGATGCGCTGGCGCACGGTGACCAGGGAGATGTTGATCAGTCCCAGGGCGCCCAGGAGCATGATGAACACGCCGGCCCCGGTCACCGAGAGGGTGAAGATCCGGTTGAAGTCCTCGGACTGGGAGAAGTCGTTGTCATAGACGCTGGTGGCCCCGCGCCCAAAGACGCCATCAAAATAGGTCGTGGCCAGCTCAGTCATCTCCTGGGAGCGACCGGCACCCGCCCACACCTCAAGGACCGGCTCATCGTGCTCGACGGTGGCCGGCAAGAGCCTCTCGAAGGGCTCAGCCAGGACGAAGGCCGTCAGCTCCTCGTGGCATGTCCCGCCGATCCCGGGCGGGCAGTACTGGCCGCTGCTGGGGTCGGCTGGCAGCACCCCCACGATCGTGTAGGTGGCCCTCATCGGCGCCAGGCCGGTGACCTGGACAGGCCCGGTCAGCTCCTCGATCCCCAGCCGGGTGAGTAGTGAGCGGGAGACGACGATGCTGGGGGACAGGTCGTCGGCGTCCTGCGCGGACAGCCACCGGCCCTGGGTGATCTGGGTGGGGTGGATGAGGCCGTAGCCGGCGGAGACCACCGTGGCGGACACCGCGGCCGGTCCGTCACCCAGGCTCAGGCGCAGTTTCTGGTGGTAGCTCGTGGCCCACCTCGTAATGTCGTAGCGGTTGACAAAGTCTTCGCGAGCCGCGGCTACCCGTGCCCGGGCGTCATCGCCTGAGCGTCCAGGACTGGTCTCCCCTCCCGCCCTGGCGGCGAGGTCGGGACCGCCTGCGGCGGCGCCGTCGCCCGTGTCGGAGACGGGAGAGACCATGATCTCCACGGTGCCCGGACGCCCGGCCCACTTCTCCACCAGCTCCTGCTGCACCGCGGAGGAGACCTGCCCGAAGGCGATGATGAAGGTCATCGCCGCCACAGCCACGGCCACCCCGATGAGGGAGAGCATGACGCGCAGCTTGCCGATGCGCAGCTGGGCCCAGGCCTCAACCAGGGCGCCGGCCACGCCAGTGAGAAACCCGTTCACGCTGGTACCTCCTCCAGGGTCTGGAGGGACCCGTGGGTGCGATGCTCCACGCTGATGGGCGTCAGGCGGCCTTCCTCCAGCCGGTACTGCGTGCGCGCCCGGCTGGCCACGGCCAGATCATGAGTGATGATGATGAGCGCCGCACCGGTGTGGGCGCACTGGGACTCCAGCAGGCTCATCACCGAGGCACCGGTGTCCACGTCCAGGGCACCAGTGGGTTCGTCAGCCAGGATGATCCGTGGCTTGCGGGCCAGCGCCCGGGCGATGGCCACACGCTGCTGCTCTCCTCCGGAAAGGCGGTTGATCGACCCGCCGATCTTGTCCTCCAGGCCTACTGCTGCTAGCAGCTCCTCGGCGCGGGCGTTGCGGCCCCAGAAGGCCAGCCCCCGGTCGTAGAGCAGCGGGGCGGCGACGTTCTCCGTCGTCGTCAGGCCCGGGATGAGGTTGAATGTCTGGAAGACGAAGCCAAAGGTGCGTCCGCGCAGGTGTGCCCGGCGGGACTCTCCCAGCGTGGCGGTGTCCTCGCCGTCGAGGAGGTAGCTGCCAGCGCTGGCCTGGTCGATGAGTCCCAGGATGTTGAGTAGCGTGGACTTGCCGGTTCCTGAGCGCCCGACGATGGCCACGTGCTCGCCGGGGTGGACGTCGAGGTTGACGTCGGTGAGGATGTGGAGCGGATTGGCGTCGGGCACCTCAAAGGTACGGGCGATCCCGCGCAGGCTCAGCAAGGGCTCACCACTGGCAGGTGGTGAGGAGGGAGTCAGGACGGAGGTGGTCACAGGTACTCCTGCCCGTTCTCGTCGTAGCAGGCGTACTCGTCGCAGGTGTTCGGTTCACCGGTGCGTGTGATGTCCTTGCCCGGGACGAAGAGGAGGATCTCCTCACCCTCGGCCAGCCCCTCGGTGACCTGGATGCTCACGCCGTCGTTGATACCGAGCGCGACCTCGCGCTTCTCGGCCTTCTCAGGAGCCTCGGGATCGGTGACGACCCAGACGTTGCCCTGGGTCGTCGATCCCTCGACGGCGGTCACGGGTACGAGCAGCGCCCCGGTCGCCGAGCCAGCGTCGATACCGATCGTCACTGGCAGACCGGGGAAGACCTTCTGGTCCCCAGGAACAGGGCAGCGCACCTCCACGCTCGTGCCGTCGCCGGTGGTCGTGGTGACGTCGCCGGAGGACGGGTCCGTCGTCGTCGAGGTCCTGGCCTTCGTGCCGATGCTCAGGCCCTGGCACTCAAATGGCGCCGGGCCACCCTCAAGGGTCAGCTGGGCGGTGGTGGGGGCGTTGGTCAGCTGGTACTGCTGGGAGGGGGTGATAGTGCCGGTGGCGGAGAAGGTGCCGGGGGAGACGGTGGCCACCACCATGCCGACGTTGGTCTGCTGGTCCTTGATGACGTTGAAGGAGACCACGCCGGTGGCCGGGGCGTAGACGACGGCGCGCGTGACCTTGTCCGGTTGAGGTATCTCGCGTGGGGCGTCCTCAGCCGGGTCCTCGACGATCCGGGGCTCCTGGGGCTCGGTCCTGCGGATCGTCAGCAGCGGCTCGCCCTGGGTGACGGTGGCTCCCTTGTCCACGGAGAAGCCCTCGACCACGCCCTCCAGGGTCGCCTGCGCCTCCAGCGCAGCGTCCTCAACGATCTGTCCCTTGACGTCAATGGTGTTGGCGATGTCCCCCACCGTCACCGTCGTGGTCTGCGTCCCTACGGAGAAGCCCGGCGTCGGGCCGGCAGCGGTGCCCTCCTTCTGGCTGGGGAAGAAGGCGATCTTGGTCAACGCCACGGCGATCACCAGGGCGATGAGGATCTTGAGGGCGGGAAGGACGTAGCGCTTCACGGGTGCCTCCACCGAGGGTAAGAGGGGACGGGATCGAGCAGCAGCATAGGGAGGCCTGCCGCCGTCTGAGGTCCTCCTCAAGGAGGAAGCTGTCCCTGACGCACAGACCCGTGGGCCTCAGGGACGCCTCAGGGGCGGCCTGCGACCCACGGGCCTGGGGGCTGGCTGGAGATCAGGCCAGGCGGCCCGCCGGCGCGGAGGGGACGGCGTCCAGGAAGGCGGGGGAGCCGAAGCCCTCACGCGCGTAGGCCTCGACGACGGCGCGCGCCACCTGCTCAACAGCCCCAGCGTCCACCAGCGCGATGGCCGAGCCGCCGAAGCCTCCCCCGGTCATCCGCGCTCCGTGCGCGCCTGCCGCGCGTGCGGCGTCGACGGCGACGTCGAGCTCGGGACAGGTGCACTCGTAGTCGTCACGCAGCGAGTCGTGGGAGGCGTCCAGCAGCGCGCCGACCCGGGCCAGCTTGTCCCCGGTGAGCGCACGACCGTCGCTGAGCAGGGACACCAGGTCCTTGGTCCGCTGGATCTCGGTGACCACGTGGCGCGTGCGCCTGACCAGCTCGCGACCGTCCTCGCCACTGGCCGCAAGGCGCTCAAGCGCCTGGGGAAGGTCCTCGGGCGTGACCTCAACCAGCAGGTCCACCCCCAGGATCGAGGCGGCCTTCTCGCAGGCGGCTCGGCGAGCGCCGTACTGGCCGTCGACGAGCGAGTGCTTGGCCTTGGTGTCGATGACCAGCAGCGCGAGCCCGGAGCCTGCCAGGTCCAGAGGAACCTGGGCCACCTCTCCGGTACGGCAGTCCAGCTCCAGGGCGTGGCCCTCCTGGCAGCGCAGGGAGGCCGACTGGTCCATCCCTCCGGTGGGAGCGCCAGCCATCTCGTTCTCCGCTCGTACGCAGGAGCTCACGAGCCGGGCGCGGCCGGCGTCGTCAGGGTCCTGAGCGCTACCGGCCAGGCCGAGGTCATTGACCTCGTCCAGGGCGACGACGGTGGCTGCCTCCAGCGCGGCAGAGGAGGACAGCCCACCACCCAGCGGCACGCAGGAGTACAGGGCCGCGTCAAAGCCGGAGACCGGCCCCAGCCCGTCCTGCTCCAGCGCCCAGGCCACGCCGGCGACGTAGGCGTTCCAGTGCCGGACCTCGCCCGGGGTGCCCTTGGGACCGATCTGGTCGAGGTCCAGGACGTCGATCGTCTCCCGGGTCTGGGGCGAGACCAGCCGGATGGTGCGGTCCTCGCGGCGTCGCAGAGCCATGTGCGCGCGGTGCGGCAGGGCGATGGGCAGGGCCAGGCCGCCGTTGTAGTCCGTGTGCTCGCCGATGACGTTGACGCGGCCGGGGGCGTACCACACGCCGTCGGGCTCACAGCCAAAGGCCTCGCGGAACAGGTCAGTGGCAGCGGCGACGCCCTCGTCGGCAGACAGCGCGGGCGAGAAGACGGGGTCGTGGGCGGCGGATGTGCTCTCGTAGGACATGGCTCCATCCTGCCAGACGTGCCTGGGGCGCTGTGCGGTCCCGCCGCCCGCCGCGCGCCAAGCGCGCCGCCCGGACCACCGCGCTAGGCTGGAGGAGCGACATGCTGATGGCCCCAGACGGGTCGTGCCCCTCACACACCTCCCAGGAGACTCTCGATGGACACCACTCGTGCCCAGGACAGCCGACTTGCCCGTTCCCAGGACCACCAGGAGGACGAACCCACGGCACAGGCAGACCAGGAGCACCAGGGCGAGGGCGGGCTGGGCGCAGTGACGGCCCGCCTCCAGGCGGTACTGGAGCTGTGGAACCGCAGCCGGTCCGGGCGCATGCTGGCCCGCTACAGCAACGTCCGTGGCGGGCTGCTGGCAGGAGGTATCGCCTACACGGGCCTGTTCTCCGTCTTCGCGGGCCTGGCGATCGGCGTCAGCGTCCTCATGGCGACCATCGGCCGCCACCCTGCGATGAAGGAGGCTGCGCTTGAGGCCATCGACTCCATGCTGCCTGGAGTCGTCGACGACGGCAGCGGTGATGGTCTGGTCAGTATCGATCAGCTCACCCTGGACTCAGCCCTTAACCTTGGCTCCGTCATTGGAGCGCTCACCCTGCTCTACTCCGCGATGGGACTCATGGGCGCGCTCAAGAACGGCGTGCGTGCCATGTTCGGCATCGTCACCCTGCCGCACAACCCTGTGGTCAACCAGCTGGCCAACCTCGCTGGCTTCCTCGTCATCATGGTGGCGGTGGTGGCCACGGCCCTGGCCTCGGTGCTCACCGGGGCGGTGGCCGGGGCGATGGGCTTCCTCCCCGACTGGCTGTCCGGAACCGGCGTGCGTCTGCTGACGCTCGCCCTGTCCTTCCTCATCGACGCCGGCGTCCTGGCGCTCATCATCCGTCTGTCCGGTCCTCGGGTCCCGCGCAGGGACATGATGGTCGGGGCAGCCCTGGGAGGCCTGGTCTTCGGCGTGCTGCGCCAGCTGGGGACCGGAGCGGTCGGCTCGGCGTCGAAGAACCCGATGCTGGCCTCCTTCGCCGCCCTGGTGGTCCTGATCCTGTGGCTTCACCTGGCAAGCCGTGTAGTCCTCTACGTCTGCGCCTGGATGGCCAACCCTCCCCGTCCCCAGGCCATCAATCACCCTGATGAGGTCCGTGCCAGCCAGAGGCCGAACTATGTCACCTTGTCGGTGCCCAGCACCTTGGCCTGGCCACGCCAGTCACTGACCGGTGCCCTGGAGGTGGACACCACTGCCCACCCTGACTACGTGCCTCCTGTGGCGCTGGACAAGCCTGAGCCTGAGCTCGGGGGCAAGAAGGGGTTCAGGGCGCGGCTGGCCCTGTGGCGCTACCGTCGGGCTCAGGACAAGGCGGAGGCGCACCTGGCCCGTTACCGCCAGCTCTAGCCCGCCGGTCGCCTACGCTGGGGGCCGTGACTGAGCACCAGAGCGCCCCCCGTATCCACGTGATCATCCCGGCAGGCGGGGCCGGGACCCGTCTGTGGCCGCTGAGCCGCCGCAGCCGCCCGAAGTTCCTCCTCGACCTCACCGGTACTGGTCGCAGCCTCCTGCAGGGCACGGTATCGCGCCTGGAGCCTGTGGCCGACTCGGTCACCGTGGTGACCGGCGTCGCCCACCTGGACGCCGTTGCCGCCCAGCTGCCCCAGGTCCCGGCCACGAACCTCCTGGCCGAGCCGAGCCCGCGTGACTCGATGGCCGCGATCGGGCTGGCCGCAGCCGTCATCGCCAGCCGGCACGGCCGTGACGCCCTCGTGGGCTCCTTCGCTGCGGACCAGGTCATCGCCGACGAGGCGGCATTCACCGGTGCCGTACGCCAGGCGGCGGTCCTGGCCCAGGAGGGCTGGGTGGTCACCATCGGCATTGAGGCCACCGGCCCCTCCACCGCCTTCGGCTACATCCACGCCGGTGAGCCGATCGAGGTGGCCGGAGCCCCTGAGGGACGACGCGTCCTGGGCTTCACCGAGAAGCCTGACGCCGCTACGGCAGCGCGGTACCTCGCTAGCGGCAGCTACCGGTGGAACGCGGGGATGTTCGTGGCACGTGCCGGCGTGCTGCTGGACCACCTGGCTCACCAGCGCCCGGCGCTCGCGGCCGGGATCGAGGAGATCGCCGGGTCCTGGGACTCGCCTCAGCGCGAGGAGGTCCTTGCGAGGCAGTGGCCGGGGCTGGAGAAGATCGCCATCGACCACGCCATCGCCGAGCCCGTGGCGGCCGCCGGGGGAGTGGCCGTGGTCCCGGCCTCGATGGGATGGGACGACGTCGGTGGCTTCGACGCCCTGGCCGAGCTCGTCCCCGCGCGTGAGCAGGGGCCGGCGGCCGGTGTCGCGGTGCTTGACGCGCTGGCCGTCTCTGGCCAGGAGACAGACGTGGAGGCCTGGGCCAGCGACGGTTCGCTGGTCGCCTCGACCACGGGCCGGAAGGTGACGCTGCTGGGCGTGCCCGGTCTCGTCGTCGTCGACACTCCCGATGCTCTTCTGGTCACGACGCCGGACCACGCTCAGGAGGTCAAGGGCGTGGTCGACCGTCTCAAGGAGGCCGGGCGCGAGGAGCTGCTCTAGACCGGACCGCCCCTCTGCGCGGTCCGCGCGCTTGCTGGGAATCTGTCGGGAAGATGTCCAGCAGGTGTCGGGCGCGCACACGGAGCGTTTATCCTGGTGCGGTGCGCCGCCTGGTCCGTGAGCCGGCGGCCTGATGTGACATCCCAACCTCCCCTGGAGATCGCAACTGTGATGAAGAAGACATACTCCGTTCTCGCCTTGGGCCTGGCCGCTTCGCTGAGCCTGGCTGCCTGCGGCTCGGCCCCCTCCGACTCCGCCTCCTCCGACAGCTCCATGGCCGCGGACGCCGCCTCTGACTTCAAGGCCTGCATGGTCTCTGACGAGGGTGGCTTTGATGACCAGTCCTTCAACCAGTCCGGCAAGGAGGGCCTGGACAAGGCCAAGTCCGAGCTGGGCGTGGCCACGGTCGCCGTGGAGTCCACCGACGCTGCTGACTACCCGACCAATGTCGACTCCTTGATCCAGCAGAGCTGCAACCTCATCATCGGCGTCGGCTTCAACCTGGCCAAGGACCTGGGTGACGCTGCCAAGGCCAACCCGGACATCAAGTTCGCCCTCATCGACTCCACCTTCACCGACGCAGACGGCAGCACGGTGGAGTACGACAACGCCAAGCCGCTGATCTTCAACACCGCCGAGGCCGCCTACCTCGCTGGCTACGCGGCTGCCGGCACCACGAAGACCGGCACCGTCGCCACCTACGGCGGCATGGCGATCCCGACCGTCCAGATCTTCATGGAGGGCTTCGCCAAGGGCGTTGAGAAGTACAACGAGGACAATTCCGCCTCCGTCAAGGTGCTGGGCTGGGACCCGGCCAACCCGACAGGCGGGTCCTTCGTCGGTGACTTCTCCAACACCACCAAGGGCCAGCAGCTGACCGAGCAGTTCCTGTCCCAGGGCGCGGACATCATCATGCCGGTCGCCGGCCCGGTGGGCCTGGGCACCCTGGCTGCCGTCAAGGCCGCCAGCGCGGACACCAACGGCATCGTGTGGGTGGACGCCGACGGCTTCAACTCTACCGACGGTGGCCAGTACATGGTGACCTCGGTGGTCAAGGAGATCGGTACTGCCGTGTACGACACCGTCAAGGAGGCCAAGGACGGCAAGTTCAGCTCTGCCCCCTTCATCGGCACCCTGGCCAATGACGGCGTGTCCATCGCCCCCTTCCACGACTGGGACTCCAAGGTCCCGGCTGAGGTCAAGAGCAAGATCGAGGAGATCCAGAAGCAGATCGTTGACGGCTCCCTGGACGTGTCCACCGCCTACGACCCCTCCTGATCACCACCGGGTGATCCGGTCCTCGTGACCGTGCCCCAGGTGTGATCACGTACGAGTGACGCTGACGCCGTCGGCCTGCCCGGGCCGACGGCGTCAGTGCACAGGCAGCCGCGAGGCTCTATATTTCATTCGTCCCCTCCCGGCGTCAGCCCCGACGGAAGCGAGCACACGTGCAGCTGGAGCTCCGTGGGATCACGAAGGTCTTCGGATCTCTCGTGGCCAACGACCACATCAACATCACGGTGGAACCCGGCCAGATCCACGCCCTGCTGGGCGAGAACGGTGCTGGCAAGTCCACTCTCATGAACGTGCTGTACGGGCTCTACCAGCCCGACGACGGCCAGATCCTCATCGACGGCGAGCCGGTGACGTTCTCCGGGCCCGGTCAGGCCGTGGCGGCCGGGATCGGCATGGTCCACCAGCACTTCATGCTGGTGCCCGTGTTCACCGTGGCCGAGTCGGTGGCGCTGGGGTACGAGCCGGTGGGCAGGGGCGGGGGCATCATTGACGCGCGCGCCGCAGCCGCCAAGGTCCGGCAGATTTCTGAGCGTTTTGGCTTCGACGTGGATCCCGGGGCCTACATCGAGGACCTGCCGGTCGGTGTCCAGCAGCGCGTGGAGATCATCAAGGCGCTGTCACGCGATGCCAAGGTGCTCATCCTTGATGAGCCGACGGCGGTGCTCACCCCGCAGGAGACCGACGAGCTGATCGCGATCATGCGGGACCTGAAGGCTGCGGGCACCTCGATCGTCTTCATCACCCACAAGCTGCGCGAGGTCCGCGAGATCGCGGACACGATCACGGTGATCCGCCGCGGCAAGGTGGTGGGCACCGCCTCTCCCACGGCCTCCCAGACCGAGCTGGCCAGCCTTATGGTGGGCCACGAGGTCTCGTTGTCCGTGGACAAGGAGCCGGCACGTCCTGGTGAGCCTGGCCTGGAGCTGCGTGACCTCAGCCTCGTCCAGGACGGCACGGTCCTGCTCGACGAGGTCAACCTCACTGTGCACGACGGCGAGATCCTGGGTGTGGCCGGGGTCCAGGGCAACGGGCAGACCGAGCTCAGCGAGGTCATCCTGGGCCTGCACCGTCCGTCCACTGGCACGGTCTCCTTTGGCGGCCGGGACGTCACCAGCCTTGACGTCCACCGGCGGCTGGGGGCGGGGCTCGGATTTGTCCCGGAGGACCGCTCGACCGACGGCATGATCGCTGGCTTCTCCGTGGCCGAGAACATGATCCTCGATCGTTACGACGATCCCGCGTTCGGCTTGGGGCCCTCGATCAGCCCGGCCAAGGTCCGTGCTCACGCTGAGGCGCTGCGCGAGGAGTTTGACGTGCGCGTCACGGACGTGGCTGACCCGATCTCCACGCTGTCGGGAGGTAACCAGCAGAAGGCGATTCTTGCGCGCGAGCTCTCCCGGCCGCTCACGGTGCTCGTGGCCTCCCAGCCCACCCGGGGTCTGGACGTGGGATCCATCGAGTTCGTCCACCAACGCATCGTTGCTGAGCGGGACCGGGGGACAGCCGTCCTCATCATCTCCTCCGAGCTGGACGAGGTCTACGCCCTGTCTGACCGCATCGCCGTGATGTACCGCGGCCGGGTGGTCGGCATCGTGCCGCCTGACACACCACGCTCGATCCTGGGCCTGATGATGGCCGGCGTCCCCCTGGAGGAGGCCACGGCCCGCGCCCAGGAGGACGAGGCCTCTGCCGCCGCGCACGCTGTTGCCGGAGAGGAGAAGTGATGAGCGAGAGCACCGTGACCACCCCCACCAAGCAGACCCAGGCCAGGCCTGGCCTCCTGCGACAGATCGCCGAGTCCAACGGGCTGATGGGAGTCCTGGCCGTCCTGACGGCGATGATCGTAGGCTCGGTCCTCATCCTCGTCGCTGACCCTGACGTACGCACCAGCGCCGGGTACTTCTTCGCCCGGCCCTCGGACCTCCTCGGCGCCGTCGGTACCTCCCTGACCGAGGCCTATACCGCGCTCGTGCGTGGTGGTCTCTTCGACTGGCAGGCCAGTACCCCGGCCCGCATGTGGCGGCCCCTGACCGAGACGCTCACGGTGGCGACCCCTCTCATCCTGGCGGGACTGGGTATGGCGGTAGCCTTCCGTGCCGGCCTGTTCAACGTGGGTGGGCAGGGCCAGATCATCCTGGGTGCCGTGGTGGGTGGCTACGTCGGCTTCACCTGGCACCTGCCCGCGGGACTGGCGCTGCTGGCTGCTGTGCTGGGCTGCGTCCTGGGCGGCCTGCTGTGGGGTGCGATCCCAGGCCTCCTCAAGGCCCTGACCGGAGCGAGCGAGGTCATCACGACCATCATGCTCAACTCCATCGCCTTGTTCCTGCTCTCGCACGCCCTGACGACCGACGCCTTTATCGGGGAGGGTAACGCCAACCCCAAGTCGCTGCCGATCCTGGCAGGTGCCCAGTACCCCAGGCTGCTGGGTGACTCCTTCCGCCTCCACCTGGGCTTCCTCGTGGCGCTGGCAGCTGCCGTGTTCGTGTGGTGGCTGCTGGAGCGCAGTGAGATCGGCTTCCAGTTCCGTGCGACGGGTCTCAACCCTGAGGCCGCACGGACTGCCGGTATCTCGGTCCCTCGTGTCACGGTGCTGGTCATGCTGGTCTCCGGGGCCCTGTGCGGCCTGGCAGCCTCCGGTCCTGTGCTCGGCACCCAGCACTACCTGACCACCTCGATCGCCGGGTCGGTCGGCTTCGACGCCATGACGGTGGCGCTGCTGGGACGCTCCAAGCCTCTGGGCACGGTGCTGGCCGGCCTGCTCTTCGGCGCCCTCACGGCAGGCGGTACGACGATGCAGGCCGCCACCGGTACACCGATCGATATCGTCCTGGTCCTTCAGTCCACCATCGTGCTCTTCATCGCCGCGCCTCCGCTGGTGCGTGCGATCTACCACCTGCCGGCACCCGGGTCCTGGAAGCGCTCGCGCCGCGAGGCCGGCTCCTCGCCCTCCACCGACGCCGCCTCGACGACCGCGACCCAGGAGGCCTGATCCATGACTGCCCTGACCGCGACACAGCCGTCCGTTGCCTCCAAGGCCGCCGAGATCACGCAGCCGGTGGCCCTCAAGATGCCGGTGACCGGTGGCATCGTCACCCTGCTCACCGTGCTCATGGCCCTGGCCTCGCACGGCTCCACCCGCTTCCAGCTGTCGACCTCGACAGACTTCGTCGTCATCCCGGTCCTGGAGCTGGGAGCGAGAGGCGTCATCGCCGCTATGGCGGTCCTGGCTGCAGCAGCGACCGCCGTCATCGTCCGCCGGGCACTGGCTCGTGCGACGGTACCTGCCTGGGCGAGCGTCCTGCTGGGCCTGGCCTTCATCGTCTCCTTCCTGACCTGGGCCGGCGCCGGACGGGACACCGTCATCCCGCTGGTGACGATCCTGTCCTCCGCGCTCGCGCTGTCCGTCCCGCTGGTCTTCGGAGGCCTGTCCGGCGTCGTCGGAGAGCGATCCGGAACCATCAACATCGCCATCGAGGGCCAGCTGCTGGGGGGAGCCTTCCTTGGCGCCGTGGTCGCCTCGGTCACGAGGAACCCCTGGATCGGGATGTGCGCCGCGCCGTTGGCCGGTGTGCTCGTCGCCCTGCTGCTGGCGCTGTTCGGACTGCGCTACCGGGTCAACCAGATCGTCGTCGGCGTCGTGCTCAACGTGCTGGTCACGGGGCTGACCGGCTTCTTCTTCTCCACGGTCCTGACTGACAACGCCGCGACCCTCAACAGCGCCACGCGTCTGCCGGTGATCTCGATCCCGGTCCTGGCACAGGTGCCCGTCCTCGGTCCGGTGCTCTTCCGCCAGACGATCCTGGTCTACCTCATGTACGTCGCGGTCGCGGTCCTGTCCTTCATGCTCTTCCACTCCCGCTGGGGGCTGCGGATGCGCGCCGTGGGTGAGCACCCCAAGGCCGCGGACACGGTCGGCATCAAGGTCATGCGTACCCGCGTCAACAACCTCATGCTGGGGGGCGCGCTGGCAGGACTCGGTGGCGCCTTCTTCACGGTGGGCTCGGGCCTGGCCTTCACCAAGGAGATGTCCGCGGGCAACGGCTTCATCGCCCTGGCCGCGATGATCCTGGGTGCGTGGAACCCGGTGGGCACCTTGTACGCCGCCCTGCTCTTCGGCTTTGCCACCGCCGTGGGACAGACGCTGTCCGTTGTCGGCTCGCCGATTCCGGCGAACTTCATCCTCATGATCCCCTACGTCGTCACCATCCTGGCGGTGGCGGGGTACGTCGGCAAGGTCCGCGCCCCTGCCGCGGAGGGCGTGCCCTACCCGTGATCGGTGTCCCAGGGACCTGCTCCTGAGACCGTTGCGTCCCGCTCGCCTCCTCAAGGAGGCGAGCGGGACGGCTCTTATCGGCGGTATCAGGCGCGCAGCAGGGACAGGACAGCGTGAGGCGGAGACGCCCCACGAGCGCTGGGGGTGTATCTTCGGTGTTCCACTGCGGGCCAGGGACGCCCACGGTGGAGGAGGACAGGATGACTGAGCACGCTGCACCAGACTCCTACGTCCCGGGTGACGTCGACGAGGCCACCTGGTCGCGTCTGCACGAGCTCGCCGTCGAGGCGATGGAGCACGCCTACGCCCCCTACTCTCGCTTCCGGGTCGGTGCCGCTGCACTGACGGACGACGGTCGCTACGTCTCGGGCTGCAACGTCGAGAACGCGGGCTACGGCGTCACCCTGTGCGCGGAGTGCGGGCTGGTCTGCGAGCTCGTTCGCACCGGTGGCGGGCGGCTGGTCGCCTTCGCATGCGTGGACGGGCGCGGTGAGGCCTGCGCCCCGTGCGGACGGTGCCGTCAGGTCCTGGCCGAGCACGCCCACCCGGACATGGTGCTGGCGATGCCCGGTGGCCGTATGAGTATCGACGAGGTCCTACCTGGCCGGTTCACCGTCCAGGACATGGCCCAGGTCGAGGGAGCCGTTGCTCCTGACGACGCCCGTGACAGACCGAGCGCGGGCCGCTGCCGGAGGCGTCCCGCCCTGCCTGTCCCGCCTTCCGCACCACTGGACCACTAGGAGCCGTCCATGACCACCCAGCCTGCTCGTACCGCTGTCGAGCCCTTCGATGCCGTTGACGTCATCGCAGCCAAGCGTGACCACCACCGTCTGACCGACGCTCAGATCGACTGGGTCGTCGACGCCTACACCCGCGGTGTCGTGGCTGAGGAGCAGATGAGCGCCCTGGCGATGGCGATCTACCTCAACGGCATGGAACGCTCTGAGACCGCCCGCTGGACCCAGGCCATGATCCGCTCGGGCGAGCGGATGGACTTCTCCAGCCTCGACCGGCCTACCGCGGACAAGCACTCCACCGGCGGGGTGGGGGACAAGATCACCCTGCCGCTGGCTCCGCTCGTCGCCGTCTTCGGCGTGAGCGTGCCCCAGCTCTCGGGCCGTGGCCTGGGCCACACCGGCGGCACCCTGGACAAGCTGGAGTCGGTTCCCGGGTGGCGCGCGGCGCTGAGCAACGACGAGATCATGGACATGCTCTCCTCCTCCGGCCCCGGCGCCGTCGTGTGCGCTGCGGGGGCGGGACTGGCCCCGGCGGACAAGAAGCTCTACGCCCTGCGAGACACCACCGGAACCGTCTCCTGCGTGCCTCTGATCGCCTCCTCGATCATGAGCAAGAAGATCGCCGAGGGGACCGGCGCCCTCGTCCTGGACGTCAAGGTGGGGTCTGGCGCCTTCATGAAGGACCTGGACCAGGCCCGCGAGCTGGCCGAGACCATGGTGACCCTGGGCAAGGACGCCGGGGTCGCCACCCGTGCCCTGCTGACAGACATGTCCACCCCGCTGGGCCGCACTGCCGGCAACGCGCTGGAGGTACGCGAGAGCCTGGAGGTGCTCAGCGGTGGAGGCCCGGCCGACGTCGTCGACCTCACCGTGGCACTGGCCAGCGAGATGCTCGACGCCGCAGGCCGCCCGGTCAGCGAGGACGAGCTGCGTGGGGCGCTGGCTGACGGACGTGCTATGGACGTGTGGCGCGAGATGATCCGGCGCCAGGACGGCGACCCGGACGCCCCGTTGCCGGTGGCTGAGGAGACGGAGGAGGTCACCGCCCCGGACGACGGCGTGCTCACGCGACTGGACGCGCTCGCCGTCGGCGTGGCCGCCTGGCGCCTGGGAGCCGGCCGGGCGCGTAAGGAGGACCCGGTCCAGGCCGTGGCCGGGGTCGAGATGCACGCCAAGCCCGGTGACACGGTGCGCAAGGGGCAGCCGCTGCTGACCCTCCACACCGCGACCCCCGAACGGTTCACGCGTGCGATCCAGGCCCTGGCCGGGGGGATCGTCATCTCCGACCCCGGGTCGTCGGCCGCCGAGACGGCAAGGGCTCGCCGCGACGCCGGTGTCGTCCTGGACCGGCTGGTGTGATGGTCCAGGCCGCCGGACCAGCCCTCCAGGACGCGCTCGCTGAGCGCTTCCTGCGGTACAGCGCAGTCACCTCCCAGTCGGATGCCTCTGCGCACGTCATTCCCTCCACGCCCGGCCAGCAGGTCCTGGCGGACATGCTGGCCGTAGAGCTCCGATCGGCCGGAGCCGCAGACGTCCACGTCTCGGACACCGCTGTCGTCACGGCGCTGGTACCTGGCACGCAGCCAGGGGCTCCGGCGATCGGGTTCTGCACCCACCTCGACACCGTGGACGCCGGGCTGGAGCCGCAGGTGCGTGCCAGGGTGGTGGACTACAGCGGAGGGGACCTGGTCCAGGGGACCGGGGCCGACGGCGTCGAGCGGCGGATCCTGCTCGCTGAGCACCCGGAGCTCGCCCGGTACTCCGGGCAGCGGATCCTGGTGTCCGACGGCACGAGCGTGCTCGGTGCGGACGACAAGGCAGGAGTGTCCACCGTCATGCAGCTGGCCGCCGACCTGCTCGCCGACGACGCGGCCGCCCGCCGGGAGGGGTGCGCGGCCGAGCCGCGCGGGGACGTCTACCTCTCCTTCGTCCCGGACGAGGAGATCGGGCTGCGTGGCGTGCGTACCATGGATCTGGGGCGCTTCCCGGTCCAGTGGGCCTACACCCTGGACTCCTGCCAGGTCGGCGAGGTGGTGGAGGAGACCTTCAACGCCGCTACCGTCACGATCCGTGTCCAGGGTGTGTCCGCGCACCCGATGAGCGCCAAGGGGATCCTGGTCAACCCCATCCTCATCGCCCACGAGGTCGTCGCCCGTCTGGACCCGGCCCAGACGCCCGAGTGCACGCAGGGACGTCAGGGCTACACGTGGGTCCATGACGTCCGCGGCAACCAGTCCGGCTGCGTGCTCACCGTCTCCGTACGCGACCACGACCGGCAGGGCTACGAGACGCGCAAGGCCGAGCTGCGCGCGGTGGTGAACGAGGTGGCGGCGGCGCACCCGCGGGCGGTGGTGTCGATGGAGGTTGACGACGTCTACGCCAACCTCGCTGACGCGCGCACGGCAGACAACGAGAAGGCCCTGACCCACGTCTACACGGCTCTGGACCGGCTCGGGATCACGCCGATTCCTCTGGCGATGCGCGGCGGGACGGACGGCTCGTGGCTGTCTACCAAGGGGATCTTCACTCCTAACGTCTTTACCGGCGCCCACAACTTCCACTCCGCGGCAGAGTTCCTGCCGCTACCGAGCCTTGAGGCCAGCTATCGGGTGTGCCGAGAGCTCGTCCGTCTGGCTGCCGGGTACTGAGGCTCCTAGGCTGGGCCCAGCACCTGCCTGTGGCAGACAGGGCCCTGGTCCTTCCTCCTCCCGCCTTACCGATCGAAAGGATCCCCACATGACCACCCGCGCCGAGATCGCCGCCATCATCGACCACACGCTTCTCAAGCCCGAGGCCACCACTGAGCAGGTGGCCGCGCTCGTCGCCCAGGGGGCTGAGCTCGGTACCTACTCGGTGTGCGTCTCACCGAGCCAGCTGCCGGTCCAGGTCCCGCAGGGCCTGCGCGTGGCCACGGTCTGTGGCTTCCCCTCGGGCGCGCACGCCACGGCCGTCAAGGCGTCCGAGGCGGCTGACGCGGTGGCCAAGGGCGCGGACGAGGTCGACATGGTCGTCAACCTCAGGCTGGTCAAGGAGCACGACTACGACGGCGTCGAGGCCGACGTCCGCGCGGTCAAGGAGGCGGTGGGCCAGGCGCTGCTCAAGGTCATCATCGAGTCCGCGGCACTGAGCGACGAGGAGATCGTGGCGGTGTGTCAGGCCTCGGAGCGGGCAGGGGCTGACTTCGTCAAGACCTCAACCGGTTTTCACCCGGCTGGAGGCGCCAGCGTCCACGCGGTGGAGCTCATGCGGGCCACCGTGGGCGACCGCCTGGGGGTCAAGGCCTCGGGCGGTATCCGTGACGCGCAGACCGCAGTCGCCATGGTGAGGGCTGGCGCCAGCCGTCTGGGTGTGTCCGCGACGGCCGCCGTCCTGGAGGGCCTGGAGTCCTGAGCAGGTGAGTGTGTCAGCGGGCTGGACTCGCGGCGCTGATGAGTGAGTAGGTCCCCCGGTTGCCTCTGAGGCAGCCGGGGGACCGTTGTCGTCACAGCAGGATATGGGTGATTCGATAGTCCTATGAATGGGATCAGGCTCTCCCTTGTAAATTTCGGATACCCGAAACTATGATCGGATGCCATGAGACCTACGTTCCATTGCTCTCGCCGTGCCCTTGCCGTTCTCGGCGGCGCCTGTGCTCTGTCCCTGGCCGCCTGTGACCGCAGCCCTGCCACTGCCGGGAAATCGGCGGATTCTTCTCCAAGTCGCCTCACCGTGGTGGCATCGACCACTCAGATTGCCGACTATGTCACTCAGCTGGCCAGCGGTGGTGACGACCTTGCCGTCACCCGCACGGGGGCCGATGGCACTGTCACGCAGCTGGGGGCCCCGCCGAGCAAGGCCTCAGTCCATCTGGAGCTGACGTGCCTGCTCGCCGCCAATGCCTCGGCGCACGAGCACGAGATGACTGCACCTCAGTCGCGGGCCCTGGCCCAGGCGGACCTCTTCCTCGTCTCCGGGGTTGACCTGGAGCACTTCCTCGATGACGCCGTCGTCGCGACAGGCTTTGCAGGGACGATGGTCGTGACCTCAGGGGTGCTCGGGGCGGCAGACATCGATGACCTTGCCGCCCAGAAGGAGAGGGAGAAGGGACTGGCCTACTCCGTCGACCGGGGTGAGACGGCTGTCAAGGTACGTCAGTGGCCATTCGTACCCGAGGGTGGGGACAGTGAGCCGGAGTTCCGCTATGACCCGCACGTGTGGACCTCGCCCCGCGGTGCGATGGTCCAGGTGGCCAATATCGGCGCGGCTCTGGAGCGCATGGCGCCTTCAGGGGCGCAGACCTTGCGCCAGCACGTCGAGACCTACACTCAGCGGCTGGAGGCGCTCGACCAGTGGGTGCGTCAGAGCCTGGATACCGTCGCGAGCGACAGGAGGGTGCTCTTCACGTCCCACGATGCCTTCGGCTACTTCGCCACAGACTACGACGTGCGCTTCGAAGGGGCGGCCCTGAGCGACTTCAACGCTCAGCAGGACGCCACGGCGCACAAGATCCAGCAGACCGTCGACGCCGTGCGCCACAGCGGGGCGGTTGCCATCTTTGCTGAGACGTCCAACAACCCCAGGTCGGTTCAGAAGGTCGCCGAGGTGGCTGGGGTCAGGGCCGTCATCGGGGACGAGGCCCTGTACGGGGACTCACTGGGAGAGCCAGGCTCCGACGGTGAGACCTACATCGGATCGATCCTCCACAACGTCACCAACCTCACCACCGCCTGGGGCGGCACCCCAGCCGACCTTCCTCAGGACCTCCAGCCGTGGGCGCCACAGAACACCCTTGAGCCATGAGAAGGCGATGGCAAGGAGATGAGGGGCGTCGTCGCCGAGAGACGGCGCGGCATCCAGTGCATAGCCCCGTCCTGAGGCTGGAGGAGGCCTCCTTCGCCTACGGACGACGGGTAGCCCTGGAAGCGGTGACAGGGCAGCTGGAGGCAGGAGAGGGTCTCGCCCTGATCGGCCCCAACGGCTCGGGCAAGACGACACTGCTGCGAGGACTGCTGGGGATGGTGCATGTCCCCACGGGACGGGTGGAGGTGGCCCACGCCCCTGCTGGCCGTGCGCGTCCGGGCTCTGTCGGCTACGTCCCGCAGGTCAGTGACCTGGATCAGGGATTTCCTGTCACGGCCATGGGGGTCGTGCTCATGGGGACCTTCCCCTCACTGGGGCTGGGACGCCGTCCCGGCAGGCGCGAGCGTGATCGCTGCCTGAGCGCGTTGGAGGCCGTCGGGCTCAACGGCTTGGAGGGGCGCCGTTTTGGCGAGCTGTCTGGCGGCCAGCAGCAGAGGGTCCTGCTGGCCCGCTGCCTGGCCAGTGACCCGGTCCTCGTCCTACTCGATGAGCCCTTTAACGGCCTGGACCAGCCCAACCGGGACGCTCTGCTGGAGATCCTGGCTGGGCTCAAGTCGCAAGGGGTTGGTGTGGTGGTCTCGACCCATGACCTGGTCCTGGCCCGCGAGTCCTGTGAGCAGGTCGCGCTGCTGCGCGGCCGGCAGATTGGCTTCGGACCTCGCGAGGAGGTCCTGGTGCCTGAGATGATCCAGCAGGCCTACGGCCCAGGCGCGGTGATCGCAGGATGAGCACAGTCAGTGGTCTCCTGGAAGGCCTGCCTGTGTCTGTGACGTCCCCGGTGGCTGCCATGGTGCCCGGAGACGTCTGGTCCTGGCCGGTCGTCAGCACCTTTGCCTCCGCCCCCTATCTGCTGCGGGCACTGGTCCTCGTGGTGGTCCTGAGCCTGACCTGCGCCTTGGTGGGCACGCTGGTCAACCTCCGGTGCGCTGAGTTCCAGGTGGAGGCGTTGGTGCACGCCGTCTTTCCCGGTATCGTGCTGGGGCTGGCCTGGCACGGGAGCTCGGGCATCGTCCCGACGGCCTTTGTGGTGGGGCTGGGAGCTGCCGTGGTACTGACCTGGATCGGTTCGCGTGCACGGAGGGAGTCCTCCGAGGCAGGCACAGCGGTTGTCCTCACCTCGTTCTTCTCCGCCGGGCTCGTCGTGCTGCTGGCGGTGGGGGACAGGTCGGGGCAGCTTGAGGCCCTGATGTTCGGCAGGCTGCTGGAGGTGACCGATGCGCGCCTTGTCCAGGCGCTCGTGACCTGCGCCATCGGAGCAGCTGTGGTGCTCCTGACCTGGAAGGAGCAGGTGTGCCTGGCTTTCGATGCGACGGCCGCTCGTGCCAGCGGCCTCAGGCCGGGGTGGCTTGACCTCGTCCTCAACATCGCGGTTGCGGCCGTGGTGGTCAGTGGTGCGACCGCGGTGGGAACCCTGCTGGTGATCGGCTATGTGGTCCTGCCAGCCGCCACCGGACGTCTGCTGGGAAGGAGCGTGCGGTCCCTCTTCCTCATCGCGGCCATGACCGGACTTCTCAGCGGAATGGTGGGCCTGGTGCTCATCACCGTCCCGGCCTCAAGGCCAGTGTCGCCACAGGCGACGATCATCCTGGTGATGGCACTTGTGCTTGTCACCGCGGCGGCCTGGTCCCGATGGGTGAGCCGCTGGACGAACCGACGAGGAAGACCGGTGGCTGCGCCGGCGTGCAGGGCGGTTGGGCCGGCGGGCACCGGGTTGCCCGCCCTCGTCATGGACGGTGGCATGGAAGGGCAAGGATGAGTGTCAGTCTCGAGCTCCTGTTGCTGCCCGCCCTCGAGTGCCTCCTGATGGGGATGCTCGCCGGAGGCGTGGGTGCACTGGCTGTCGCGTCACGACGGGTGTTCACCACCGAGTCCTTGACTCACGCGACTTTTCCCGGCGGTGTGTGCGGCGTCGTCGTGGCTGCCTGGGTGGGGCAGCAGGTTGGTGGCGGACGGGTCGGCTATGAGGCTCTTCGCCTGGCTCTGGTCCTGGGGGCTGTCCTGGCCTGTGCTCTGATGGCAGTCCTCACGCGTTGGCTGTCCTCGGCCTCCGGGCTGTCCTCGCAGGCGGCTGCCGGCGCCGTACTGTCAGTAGGTTTTGCCGCCGGGCACTTTCTGAGTACGTGGTTCGCCCCTCTTCCCCTCAAGGTCGACACCTTCCTGACGGGATCAGTCATGAATACCAGCCGTAGTGACCTCGCGATCACCACCGCTGTCCTGGTGCTGGCCCTGGCCCTCTATGCACTGGCTGGGCACCACATCGCCAGTGCCTCCTTCGATCCGGTCAGTGAGCGGGCCGCGGGTATGCGCCCAGCAGTGGCGGAGACATGCGTCATGGTCCTGGTGTGCCTGACCATCGGAGCGCTGGTACCTGCTGTCGGGACGATCCTGCCCATCGCCCTGATCGCGGCCCCGGCTGCGACGTTGTGGCAGTGGGTGAGATCCCTTGACGCCCTCGTCTGGGGATCGGCGCTGCTCGGTGGTGCCACAAGCGTGGCAGGACTTGCTCTCGCGGTGGGGCACGGCCTGAGCGCAGGGGGTGTCATTGCTGTGCTGTGTGCCCTTGCCTACGTGGTCTCGGCGCTCGTGGGCCGTACCCGGTCGGTACTCATCAGGCCAGTAGGCGGATGGTGAATCGTGTGCCGGGGCCTGGGGGTGTGCGTCGCTGACGGTGCTGGGCCAGGTTCCTGGCCGGTAGCGGGAAGACGCGGTGGCGCCGGGTCAGATCCCCAGCACCCCGCGCAGGTCAGCCTTGATAGCCTCCAGCCGCTCTGCGGCCGTACGGCGGGCGACCTCCACCGGCTCGTCGACCTCGACGGGGATGACGACCTCGCAGTAGCACTTGAGCTTGGGCTCGGTACCTGAGGGGCGCACCACGACGCGGTCGTCTGCCGCGGTCTTGAAGATGAGGCCGTTGGTGGGAGGAAGCTGGCCACCGTTGCCGTCCGAGGCGCCGTCGAGCAGGTCGAAGACGTCCACGACCGGTGAGCCAGCGAGCCTGGCCGGGGCCCCGCCAGCCCGCAGCCTCTCCATGGCGTCGGTGATGAAGGACAGGTCCTCCACCCTCACGCTCAGCGGGCTCGTGGCGTACAGGCCGTGCTCGCGGGCGAGGCGGTCGAGCAGGTCGGTGATCGTGCGTCCCTGCTGCTTGAGGACCGAGGCGAGCACTGCCAGGCGCACCGAGGCCGAGATACCGTCCTTGTCGCGCACGTGCTCAGGGTCGACGCAGTACCCCAGTGCCTCCTCGTAGCCGAAGACGAGGCCCGGCACGCGACTGATCCACTTGAACCCCGTCAGGGCGTTGCGGTGGCCCAGTCCGTGAGCCTGGGCGATCTTGCGCAGCAGGCGCGAGGAGACGATGGAGTTGGCCAGGACCCCGGTTCCTGTGAAGGCCGCCAGCTCGGCCGCCTGCTCTCCCAGCACCGAGCCCACCTCGTCACCGGTGAGCTGGCGCCAGCCTCCGGCGGCGTGCTCGTCCGGGATCGCGGCCGAGCAACGGTCCGCGTCAGGGTCGTTGGCCAGGACGAGGTCAGCACCGACCTCGCGGGCCAGGGCCAGGGCGAGGTCGAGCGCTCCGGGCTCCTCCGGGTTGGGGAAGGTGACCGTGGGGAAGTCGGGGTCCGGGTCGAGCTGCTCAGGCACCACGACGACGTCCTCAAATCCAGCCTGCTGAAGGGCCTCCCGGCAGACCTGCCCGCCCACCCCGTGCATCGCGGTGAGCACGATCCTCAGCGGCGCGGCAGCCCCCATGCGAGCCGCGCGCGCAGCGGTCTGGGTGTACTCCGCCAGGACCTCCTCGCCGACGGTGTCCCAGCCTGACTGGGGCATCGGCACCTCGGACAGCGAGCCGACAGCGGCGATCCTCGTGGCGATCTCGGCGTCGTAGGGCGGGACGATCTGTGCGCCCTGCCCTGCGTCCGTCACGGCTCGGCCGCCGAGGTAGACCTTGTAGCCGTTGTCCTGAGGAGGGTTGTGCGAGGCCGTGACCATGACGCCGGCGTCGTAGCCCAGGTCGCGCAGCGCGAAGGCGAGAGCCGGAGTGGGGCAGGAGCGGTCGAAGAGGATGGCGCGCCCGCCGGCGCCGGTGACCACGCTGGCGGTGTCGCGGGCAAAGACATCCGAATTGTGGCGGGCGTCGTACCCGATGACCACCGTGAAGCCCTCGCCGAGCCGCTCGCGCAGGTAGGCGGCCAGGCCGGCTGCTGCGCGGATGACGATGACGCGGTTCATGCGGTTGGGGCCACCGCCGAGCCGGCCGCGTAGACCCGCGGTGCCGAACTGGAGGGGGGCGGAGAAGGCGTCAGCGAGCTCCGTGGTCGCAGAGGCGTCACCGGCCTGGTGGGCACCGAGCAGGCGGCTCAGCTCAGCACGTGTGGCCTCGTCCGGGTCCTCGTTGATCCAGGCGGTGACGGCATCGGTGTCGACAGGCGGGAGGGAGGAGCTCACGGGAGACTGACTCATGGCAGATGACGCTACCGTTCTGCCGCGTGCTTCCGTGGGCTTCGTGATGGCTGTCATGCGTGGTACCAGACACAAGGTTGGCCAGGGGCGACGGCGGTGCGGCTGAAGCTCGTCGGGCCGAACCGGCACCTGGGACCAAGGGCTCGGGCATCATGGAGGTGTGAGCACCGCTGCTGCTACCGCCCGTCCCGACGACGCCTCACCAGTCAGGCGCGGCCAGCGCGTCGTCATCATCGGTGGCGGCCCCGGGGGCTACGAGGCGGCGCTCGTTGCGGCACAGCTCGGGGCCCACGTCAGGCTCGTGGAGGACCGGGGCCTGGGCGGCTCAGCCGTGCTGACCGACGTCGTGCCCTCCAAGACGCTCGTGGCGACGGCGGAGTCGCTGTCCCTGCCAGGAGGGAGGGACGCTGACCGGGTCGAGATGGCGGCGCTCAACGCCCGTGTACGACAGCTGGCGAGCGAGCAGTCACACGACCTGACCCTTCGCATGGCCCAGAAGGGCATTGAGGTCATTCACGGCCGCGCCCGCCTGGGCGGGCTGGACGAGACCGGTACGCGTACGGTCCAGGTCCTTCCGGCGCCCGGGCCGTGGCTGGGCGCGGGGCCGCAGGATGCGGACGCTCCCGCCTGCTGCAGCGAGCCTCGCGACCTCCACGCCGACGTGGTCCTGATCGCCACCGGTGCCCGTCCCCGGCGCCTGGCGGCGGCCGAGCCTGACGGACGACGTGTCCTGACCTGGACCCAGCTCTACGACCTCGACGAGCTGCCCGAGCAGCTCGTCGTCGTGGGGTCCGGCGTGACCGGGGCCGAGCTGGCGGGCGCCTACCTGGCGCTAGGGAGCCGGGTCACTCTCGTCTCCAGCCGCGAGCGCGTGCTGCCGACGGTCGACGCCGACGCCGCCGAGCTGGTGGAGGGCCGTTTCCGTGCTCGTGGCATGCAGGTGCTCTCCGGCTCCCGGGCTGTGGCCGCCAGGGTCGTCAGGGACCACGCCGAGGGCGGGCCTGGCGGTGAGCACGTCGAGGTTGAGCTGGCTGACGGCAGGGTCGTCTCCGGCTCGCACTGCCTCATGGCCGTGGGAGCGGTCCCCGCGACCCAGGACCTGGGGCTGGCTGAGGCGGGAGTCGAGCTGACGGGCTCCGGGCACGTCAAGGTCGACCGGGTCTCACGCACCACCGCCTACCGGGTCTACGCCGCGGGTGACTGCACGGGGGTCCTGCCCCTGGCCTCGGTCGCAGCGATGCAGGGGCGGATCGCTATGCGGCACGCCCTGGGGGACGCTGTGTCCCCTCTGGAGGTGGGGACCGTGGCCCAGGCGGTCTTCACCGTGCCGGAGATCGCCTCGATCGGCATCGGTGAGGACGAGGCCGAGGCCTGCGACGCCGTGTCCACGACCGTGCCGCTGGCCCGCAACCCACGGGCCAAGATGTCCGGGCTGACCGAGGGCTTCGTCAAGCTCTTCTCCCAGCGTCGCAGTGGCGAGGTGCTGGGAGGGGTGATTGTGGGCCGGGCTGCCAGCGAGCACGTCCTGGCCGTGACCCTGGCCGTGACCCACCGTCTGACGGTCGAGCAGGTGATGAGTGCCTTCAGCGTCTATCCCTCGCTGTCCGGGACGATCACTGAGGCTGCTCGCCAGCTTCACGTGCGCTGAGCGGGCCAGGAGCTCCAAGGGCTACGCGGTTCCCGGCGGCACCAGAGTATGCCACTCGGGCTCCAGGACGAATCCAAGAGCCCGGTTCATCGCTAGCGAGCCGGTGTTCACCGCAGCGCCTCCTGTGCCCCAGCGTCTGGCCCCTGATGCGTAGGTCGCCAGGATGCAAGCGGCCTTGACGGCCGTAGCCAGGCCTCGGCGGCGGTGGGAGGGAGCCACTCCTGTCCGGTCGACCTCCCACCGGTCGGGCAGGCGGTCCATCCAGGTGTAGGCCACGGCCTCGCCCTGTGCGGTCGCTGCCAGGAACCCCAGTGCGCTGCCCTCGTCCAGCCGGGGGCCGAGGTCGTCGGGTACCTGCTCGTGGCGGGACGCCGGGGTGTCTGGGAAGTCGGGCGCCACGCGCTCGTCCAGACGGGACAGTGCGGGCAGGTCGTCACTGGTCAGCCGGTGCAGGACGTACCCGGACTCCTGGACGGCGGCTACGGCCTCGACCAGCCTCGACAGGTCGGCGTCGTCCTCCAGGACCAGCCTGGCGCCCCAGGACCGGGAAGCCACGGTCCAGCCCTGCGCCAGGAGTACCTCGTGCTGCGGGTCGTCCTCGCGCAGGATGCGCTGCTCCTCGTTCACGGCTCGGACGATACCGGGCGCCACTGCCCGTGCGACCATTCGTCTCAGGGCAGGGCGGCCAGCCTGCGACCCGCCGACGTCGAACGGCTCAGCGCCAGGTGTTCACCCAGTGTTTGCCGGTATCCGGGGTGCGCCGGCCTCCACGGGCGGCGCGAAGTGGGGCAGGATCAGGGCCATGAGCAAGAGAGAGTCCTACCGCAAGGGCCCGGTGCTGCTGCGCGGTACCCAGATCCCCTCCCAGACCACTGACACCCGGCTGCTGTCCAGCCGCGACGACACCGACTGGCTGCACAAGGACCCGTGGCGGGTCATGCGCATCCAGGCTGAGTTCGTTGAGGGCTTCGGGGCCCTGGCGGAGCTCGGCCCTGCCATCAGCGTCTTCGGCTCGGCGCGGACCAGGCCTGAGGCCCCGGCCTACGCCCTGGCTGAGCAGGTGGGAGCCGGGATCGCCCGCGCGGGCTACGCCGTCATCACGGGTGGTGGTCCCGGGATCATGGAGGCGGCGAACAAGGGGGCGCACCAGGCGGGCGGCGTCTCCGTGGGGCTGGGTATCGAGCTGCCGCACGAGCAGGGGATGAACGACTACGTCGACCTGGGTGTCAACTTCCGCTACTTCTTCGCCCGCAAGACTATGTTCGTCAAGTACTCCGACGGCTTCGTCGTCATGCCGGGCGGCTTCGGCACCATGGACGAGCTCTTCGAGGCCCTCACCCTCGTCCAGACCCACAAGGTGGCCGGCTTCCCGGTCGTGCTGGTCGGCCGGCAGTTCTGGGGCGGCCTGGTGGACTGGCTGCGCGGCACCCTCGTGGACGAGGGCGTGATCTCCCCCGGTGACCCGGAGCTCTTCCACCTGGTGGACACCGCGGCCCAGGCGGTTGACTACGTGGTGGGGGCGGCCCGCCGCGTGCGAGGAGGCCGTGCCCCGCTCGCGGACCGGGCCTGAGCCTCGACCTCCCTTGCCGAGGACGCCAGGTCGGGAAGCGAGTGGATTGCACCACCTTTACGAGGTCCGGATCCGCCCCATGTCGTAGAATGGGCGGGGTCGCGCGGTAAGGATCCGCGTGTATGCACGTGAAAGGGGAGCACATGGCTGCCATGAAGCCCAGGACCGGAGACGGTCCCCTCGAGGTTGTCAAGGAGGGACGCTCCATCATCATGCGGGTCCCGCTGGAGGGCGGCGGCCGCCTCGTGGTCGAGATCACGCCCGATGAGATCCGTGAGCTCCAGGAGGCTCTGAGCTCGGTCAAGATCTGACACGGCCAGGCTCCGCGAGGAACCACTGGCAGACAGGGCCGGGTCCCCAGGGACCCGGCCCTTCGCTGTGCCTAGAGAACCGTCGGCCCTGGTCTCAGGCCCGCCGTACAGCCACCAGCAGGCCGTCTCCTACCGGCAGGAGGCTGGTGGACAGCGCCTCGTTCTCGCGAAGGGCCTTGCCCAGCTCCCTCGCGGCCACCGTGGTGGCGTCACGGCGAGCCGGGTCTGCGACGTGGTCGTTCCACAGTGCTCGGGTGACCGCCAGGACCCCGCCCACGCGCAGCATCCGCAAGGCCTGCCCAGCCAGCGCGACGGACTCCTCCGGGCTGACGTCCAGCACGACCATGTCGTAGGAGCGCGGTGCCATGCGAGGCATGACGTCGGAGGCCCGGCCCTGGATCACGCGCGTGCGCGAGCTGGCGTAGCCGGCGGCGTCGAAGGCCCGGCGGGCCTCCCGCTGGAGCTCAGGCTCGACGTCGATGGTGGTGAGCACGCCGTCAGGTCCCATCCCTGCCAGCAGCCACAGCCCGGAGGTCCCCGTCCCCGTCCCGATCTCGGCGACGGAGCGTGCCGCGACCGAGGCCGCCAGCATCCGCAGCGCGGCGCCCGTGGCGGGGGAGACCGGAGAGGTGCCAAGCTCCAGGCCGCGCAGACGCGCCTGGTTGGTCAGCTCGTCCTCGAGGGGGAACTCCTCGGTGTAGGACCAGCTCAGCGTCTTGTCGGCACTCATCGGTGTCCTCTCCCTCTGTTCGCCGGCCCTGGGGTAGGGCTGGTACGAAGCCTATTGTTCCAGGTCCTGGCAGGGACTCAGACCGCCTTGGACGGGAAATCAGCCTCCGGTCCGGTGGCCGGCTCCGTCCCGCGGCGCAGCCGGCCTCTCGCCGCCGGCCGGAGCCGGACCGATAACGTGATCAGCACCCGTCCTCCATATACTGGCAACCGTGTTTGGCATCTCCGGCGGCGAGTTCATTGTCCTCCTGCTCGTCATTGTGATCGTCGTGGGGCCGCAGCGGCTTCCCGAGTACACCAGCAAGCTCACGCAGCTGGTGCGTCAGCTGCGGCTGTTCATCGACAACGCCAAGGAGCAGATCGCCGAGGAGGTCGGGCCTGAGCTCGGCGACCTCAGCCTCAAGGACCTGGACCCGCGCAACTACGACCCGCGCAAGATCGTGCGTGACGCGCTGGGTGAGGACCTGGACGCCATCCGCAAGGACCTGACCAACCCCTTTGAGTCGGTCCTGTCCACCGCCAGGAAGACCTCCGACGACGCAGCCGCGGCGATCTCGCAGGACGCCCGACCCCGCTCGAAGAAGTCGCTGTCCGAGATGATCGAGGACAAGGCGCAGGAGACCCGGCAGGCCAAGGAGGAGAGCAGGGCCGGCGCCCAGGCTTCCCCGCAGCCTGAGACGCAGACTGACAGCCAGCAGGACGCCCTCGGCGGTGACCAGGCGCCTGCTGACGCTGGCGAGCAGACCGTCGCGGAGGCTGAGCAGACGGTGACGCCGGACGCCGGGACGGCTGAGCGCGAGGCGGTGGCCGCGGCCTCAGCCGACGACCAGGACGAGACCGTACCCGAGACGGCCGAGGACCTGGAGCCTGCGCCTGCACAGGAGGGGACCGGCGACGACGTCGAGGAACCAGGGGAGGGCCTGGATCCGCAGGAGGCTCCTGAGCCTGCCGCCCAGGAGCAGCAGCACCAGCAGGAGCAGGACGAGCCCGATATCGCTGACGAGCCTGCTGCAGGGATGGATCCGGCTGAGGAGACCAGCCGCCGTGAGCTGCTCACCGACGCCGTGGACACCGTGACCGAGGCAGTCGCGGACATGGGTGACGCCGTGACGGACGTGACGGACGGCGTCTCCGGCCTGGCTGAGGTCCCCTCGACCCTCGTGGCCGAGGACGCCGCTTCTCCTGCACGCCCTCTCTCCCCGCGTGAGATCGTGCGTGCGGCCAACGCCGCCGCGCGCACGCGCCGGGAGGCGGCCAGCGCCGTCGTCGAGTGAGCCGCCGAGCCGGTTCCAGAAGGCTCGACGTCGTCGTCGCGTGCGCCACGGAGCCCGGCTCGCAGGTACGGGGAGGGACCGACCACCATGGTGGTCGGTCCCTCCCCGTACCTGCGAGCCGCCGCTCAGCCCACGGGGCTGATACCGAGCTTCATGCCTGACAGCCCACGCTGCTTGTGGCCCAGCTGCTGAGCCACCTTCGTCAGCTCCAGCGCTGCCGGGGCGTCGGCGGCAGGCTTGCCGTCCTGGACGATCGTGGCCGGCACACCCACGTCAGAGCCCTCGCGCAGCCTGATGTCCAGCGGAAGCTGCGCCAGGAGCGGCACCTCGTAGCCCAGGGTCTGAGACAGCGACTGGCTGACCGCCTGCCCGCCACCAGAGCCGAAGATCTCCAGGCGCGAGCCGTCGGGCTGGGGCATGTAGGACATGTTCTCGATGACCCCCACGACCTTCTGCTTGGTCTGGGTGGCGATGAGACCGGTGCGCTCGGCCACCTCGGCGGCAGCGGTCTGCGGCGTGGTCACCACGAGGATCTCGGCGCCCGGCAGCAGCTGGGCCACCGAGATGGTGACGTCGCCGGTACCGGGCGGCAGGTCGAGCAGGAGGACGTCCAGGTCTCCCCAGAAGACGTCGGAGAGGAACTGCTGGACAGCTCGGTGCAGCATGGGGCCGCGCCAGACCACCGGCTGCTTGTCCTCGACGAACATACCGATAGAGATGACCTTCACGTCATGGGCCACCGGCGGGACGATCATGCCGTCCAGCTGCGTGGGAACCTGGTCCACGCCCAGCATGCGCGGGATGGAGAAGCCGTAGATGTCGGCGTCCACGACACCGACGGACAGCCCCTGGGCGGCCATGGCAGCGGCCAGGTTGGCCGTCACCGAGGACTTGCCCACCCCTCCCTTGCCGGAGGTCACCGCGTAGACGCGCGTGAGGCTGCCGGGCTTGGAGAAGGGGATCTCCGGCTCGGCCGCCCCTCCGCGCAGGTGGTTGCGCAGGGCGGCACGCTGCTCGTCGTTCATGACACCCATACGCACCTGGACGTCGGTGACGCCCTCCAGGGCACCCACCTCCTTGCGGGTGTCTGCGGTGATGGTGTCCTTGAGCGGGCAGCCGGCCACGGTCAGCAGGATACTGACGGTCACGACGCCCGCGTCACTGATCTCGATGGACTCCACCATGCCGAGGTCGGTGATGGGCTGACGGATCTCAGGGTCGATGACGCGTCCGAGCGCCTGGTGCACCTGGTCCTGTGTTGGGATGATCGACATGGTCCCATCCTATGTAGGACGAGCACTGTCCTGACCGTGGTGAGGAGCACGTAGCGCGTGTGTCACCATGTCGTAACCTGGAGCGGGCGCGGGGACTGCCTAGGCTGTGGCAGGTCCCGGCCCCGGGACCCTGATGCCAGAGAGATACCCGCCTATGTCCTCTTTCCTGCGCCAGCAACCGCGTCCCAGCCGTGCCGGGGCGGCGCCGTCGTCGGCCGCTGGGCGGTCGGTCCGTCGGGTGGCGGGGCTGGACGGGCTGCGTGCCGTCGCCGTCGTCCTGGTGCTCGTCTACCACCTCCTGCCTGGCCTCATGCCAGGCGGGATGGTCGGGGTGGATGCCTTCTTCGTCATCTCCGGCTTCCTCATCACCAGCCTCCTGGTCACCCAGCGCCGGGCGAGCGGCCGCATCGACCTGCGACGCTTCTGGGCGCGACGCCTGCGCAGGATCGTGCCGGCCCTGCTCATCGCGGTCGTGGTCGTGGTCTCACTCGCCGCCATCCTGGGCGGAGACGTGCTGCTGGGGGTACGCCGCCAGGTCCTGGGGGCTGCGACCCTGGTCTACAACTGGGTCGAGATCGCGGCCGGCTCGTCCTACTTTGACCTGGCTCAGCCGCTGCTGCTGACCAACGTGTGGTCCCTGGCGGTGGAGGAGCAGTTCTACCTCCTGTGGCCCTTCGTCGTGATCGCGGTGCTGCGGGGCGGCACGGACCGTGGACGCACACGCCTGGGGGCCTGGGTGTGCCTGGGGCTGGCCGCGGTGTCCGCAGCGGCCGCCGTGGGCCTGTCACTGGCCGGGGCCTCACCCTCCCGGGTCTACATGGGCACCGACACCCACGCCTTCGGCCTCATGCTCGGGGCGGCGCTAGCCATGTGGCACGGGCAGGCCACGGACGCCCAGGCCGGTGAGGAGCGCGAGGTCGGCACGGGTGAGAGGCTCGGCCGCGGGCTGCTGGGCTGGCTGGGGCTGGTGGCACTCGTGACCTGTGCCTTCCTGGGAGACGATGGTGGCCAGGCCGGAGGGTCACCGGTCGTCACGACTCTGTGGCTGGTGGCCGCCTCGGTCAGCGCCGTGGCCGTCATCCAGGCTGTGACTGCCGAGGTCAGCGAGCGCCCCGGGCCCGCCCGGTGGCTGACGACGCTGCTGGAAGCCCGGCCGATGACCTGGCTGGGGCAGCGCTCCTACGGCCTGTACCTGTGGCACTGGCCGATCTGGGTGCTGGCCTTCTACTCGATGCCGCCCTCTTCCAACCCGTGGGTGGTGGCAGGGATCGTCATGGCGCTGACCCTGGTGGTGGCCGAGCTGTCCTACCGCTACGTCGAGACGCCGATCCGGCGCAAGGGGCTGGTGGGATGGCTGCGAGGGGCTGCTCACGCCGGCCCGCGCTCGGTGCTGGCCATGTCCGGGGCGGTCACCGCCATGGCGCTGCTCGTGGCCCTGGCCTTTGCCGCCCAGCCCCGTCACTCCAGTGCCGAGGAGGCGATCGCCTCCGGTGCACGGGCCCTGGCCTCCTCCAAGGCCTCGGCCACCCAGGAGACGACGACGGCGAAGCCCTCACCCACAGCCACGCCGTCGCCTGCCGCTGAGATCACGGGGGACCAGGTGGTAGCGGTGGGCGACTCGGTGACCCTGGCCGCCGCCCCGGGGCTGGAGGATGCCTTGCCGGGGATCGTCATCGACGCCGAGGTCTCACGCTCGTTCTACGCCGCGGTGCCGACCTTGCAGGAGATGGACACTCAGTACGGGGCACGTCCCTACGTGGTCGTGGCCCTGGCGACCAACGGAACCGTGGGGCAGGACCAGCTCGACGGCTTGCTCGACTACCTGGGCGACGAGCGTCGTCTGGTCCTGGTCACTGGCTACGGCCCGGCGCGCACCACGTGGATCCCCGAGGCCAACCAGGCGATCCGGGACTTTGCCGCGGCCCACCCTGAGCAGGTGTCTGTGGCGGACTGGGATGCTGCGATCACCCCGAGCCTGCAGATGCTGGCCCAGGACCAGGTCCACCCCGGCCCCGAGGGGGGCCAGGTCTACGCCCAGGCAGTGCTCAGCGCCCTGAGGTCGCTGCCGCTGTAGGCCGCCCTCATCACAGTGTGGTCCCCCGGAGGTGAGGACGGCGCCGCGTGCAGGTAGGGACAGCGTTACCCGGTTACTCGCGCTCCTCCTCTGAGAGCTCCTCGACCACCTCGGTGACCTCAGCGACGATCTCCTCGCGCCCGCGCCTCTCCTCAGCTACGATCTCCTCGAGCATGTCGCGCAGCTCCCCGCGTACGAAGTCACGTGTGGCGACGTCGTTCATCGCCAGGCGGAGCGCCGCGATCTCACGGGTGAGGAACTCGGTGTCCTGGAGGTTGGACTCGCTGCGCTGGCGGTCCTGCTCGGCCGTGACGCGGTCACGGTCGTCCTGGCGGTTCTGGGCCAGCAGGATCAGGGGCGCTGAGTAGGAGGCCTGCAGGGAGAGCATGAGGGTCAGCGCCGTGAACCCCAGCTCCGCCTTGTCAAAGCGCAGGCTGGCCGGGCCGTAGGTGTTCCAGATCATCCACACCGCCACGAAGACGGTCAGCCAGATGAGGAAGGTCGGGGTGCCGGAGAAGCGCGCGATCGCCTCCGCCACCCGCCCGGAGGTGTCTGAGCGCGAGGCGGATCCGCGGGCGGGGTTGGTCCACCGCATCCAGCGGGCACGGCCCTTGGGCAGGGGCTGGTCAAGAGGCTCAGGCATTGGCGCTCCTCTCAATCATCTCGTCAGTCACGTCATCATCGGCCTCACGCCAGTCGTCGGGCATGAGGTGGTCGAGCACGTCGTCCACGGAGACCGCGCCGAGCAGCCGCCCGGCGTCGTCCAGGACTGGCAGTGCCGTGAGGTTGTAGGTGGCCAGCAGGCGGGTCACGGTACCGATGGAGTCCTCGGGATGGACCTTGTCCAGGTCCTGGTCCAGGATCGAGCCCACCAGGCGCTGGGGGCGCTCGCGCAGGGCGCGTTGGAGGTGGACCATCCCCAGGAACTGGCCGGTCGGCGTCTCCAGCGGCGGGCGGCACACGAAGGCGACGCTGGCCAGCGCCGGGGGGATCTCCGCCTTGCGGGCGTGAGCCAGGAACTGGGCGACGCTGGCCTCGGGGGGCAGGATGATGGGCTCGGTGGTCATGAGGCCACCGGCGGTGTACTCGTCATAGGTCATCAGACGCCGCACGTCCTCGGCCTCCTCAGGCTCCATGAGGTCGAGCAGGACGGTGGCCTGCGGGGCCGGGAGCTCAGCCATGAGGTCGGCGGCGTCGTCGGGCTGCATCGCGTCCAGGACGTCGGCCGCACGGGAGACCTCCAGAGCGGAGATGAGGGCGACGGCGTCGTCGTCGCTGAGCTCCTCGACGGCGTCCGCCAGGCGCTCGTCGTCCAGCTCGGCCGCGACCTCGACCTGGCGGGCCAGCGGCAGGTCAGACAGGACGTCAGCGAGGTCGGCCGGCTTGAGGTCCTCCATCGTGGCCAGCAGCGCCGTCGCCCCCTGCTGGTCGACCGAGCCGGCCAGCCCGGTGACGTCCTCGGGGCGCAGGGTCAGGGTCTCACCCCGCCGCAGCCCCAGGGGCCCGGAGGAGCCACGCTGGACGAACAGGCGGGTGACCTTCCAGTCCTTGTTGCGGTCACGCTCGATGGCGACGTCGCGGACAGTCACCTTGCCCGTGCCGTCGCGCAGCGTGACCACGCGGTCGAGCAGCTCGCCGACCACGAGCGTCTCGACCTTGCGCTGGGAGAAGCGACGGAGGTTGACCAGCCCGGTGGTGATGACGGCGCCCGGCTCGATCGCGGTGACTCGGGACAGGGGGAGGAAGACCCGGCGGCGTCCCGACACGTCGATGACGAAGCCGACCGCCCGGGGCTCCCCGCGCAGACGGATGAGGACGACGACGTCGTGGACCTTGCCTACCGCGTCTCCCAGGGGGTCGAAGACGGTGGTACCCACCAGGCGGGCGACGTAGACCCTGGTGGTGCTGCTGCGCGGGGTGGTGCGTGCCATCGTGTTCTCCACAAGCACACAGTATGCGCCAGCAGCGTGAATGTCCGGCCCGCCGCTGCCAGGCGGGGGCGAGCGTGCGACCATACGGTCATGAGCCAGCCCATCGGAAGCCCGAGCCCACAGATCTCCCGCGCACTGCGCGGTCGAACGATGCCACCGGGGGAGGAGGTCGCCTCCTTCTCGACCTACGCCGAGGCCCAGCACGCCGTCGACGCCCTGAGCGACGAGGGCTTCCCCGTCCAGCACCTGGCCATCATCGGGACCGATCTGCGGCAGGTGGAGAACATCACCGGACGGATGAGCTGGGGGCGGGCGATCGTCTCCGGCGCGGCCTCGGGCCTGTGGCTCGGCCTCTTCTTCGGTGCGCTCCTGGCGCTGGTCGGTCCCAGCCAGATGGGTGGTGCGGCGCTGATCGCCTCCGCCGTCATCATGGGCGTGGTGTGGGGGACGCTGTTCCAGGTCATCGGCTACGCCATGACACGGGGCAAGCGCGACTTCACCTCCACCAGCGCCGTCATCGCCTCGCGCTACTCCATCATCGCCGCGCAGCACGCGCCGGACGCAGCCCGCGCGCTGGCCAGTCTGCCGGGCAACCTCACCCGAGGCGGCGAGGCGGCTCGTCGCGCCCAGGAGCGCCGTGCGGCGCGCCAGGCCGCTCGCGACGGTGCGCCGACGGCCTTTGGTTCGCGTCCGGACGAGCAGCCCCGCTTCGGCGTGCGCGTGAGCGACCAGGACCAGCTGCGTGACCTGGCGGCTGAGGAGTCCGTCGCCGCCCCGCGGGAGGAGGCCGCCTCTGCGGAGCATGAGGCCGCTCCTGCGCAGGGCGAGGGCGCTACCGGCTCAGGTACGCCGTCGGCGCAGGCCTGAGCGCTGGAGCGTGAGAGGCCGGGAAGGCCGATGAGGACGCCGGTCGGCCTGTCCACAGCCTCGTGCCCGCTGGCCAGGGTGGAGAGCACCTTCCGCCTGGCGGCTGAGCTCGGCTACGACGGCGTTGAGGTCATGGTGTGGTCCGAACGCTCCACCCAGGACCCGGAGGTGCTCGCGCGTCTGACCCAGCGCTACGACCAGCCGGTGCTGGCCGTGCACGCACCGACCCTGCTGCTCACACGCTCGGTGTTCGGGGTGGACCCCTGGCGCAAGATCGACCGCTCGGCCGAGCTGGCACGTGCCCTGGGTGCGCCGACGGTCGTGCTTCATCCGCCCTTCTTCTGGCAGACGCGCTACGCGCGTTCCTTCGTGCGCGGCATCGACCAGCGTGAGCAGGCCGACGGGGTCTTCTACGCCGTGGAGAACATGTTCACCTGGCGCCCGCGCGACCCGCACTCCAGCCGGGACTTCCAGGCCTACTCCCCGACGTGGGACCCGGTGGGCCAGGGGTACCGGTCAGTGACTCTCGACGTGTCCCACGCCGCTACCTCCGGCTGTGACGCCCTGGCGATGGCACGCTCCCTCGGCCCGACGCTGAGGCACGTGCACCTGACTGACGGGATGCCGGGCTTTCGCGACGACCACCTCATGCCTGGGCAAGGCAACCAGGACTGCGCCGGGCTCCTGCGCTACCTCACACGTACCGGGTTCGCTGATCGCGGGGGCCAGGTGGTCGTCGAGGTCGGTACCCGCGGCATGAGCGAGGACGAGCGCCGCGAGGGCCTGGCCGGGGCGCTGGCCTACGCACGTCGTCACCTGGAGGACTGACCAGAGGGCGCTGGCCTACGCCGGTCTGGTTGCTGCTCGGCTGGCGCCTGGCACCTTCTCAGCAGCATCCGTGCGCCTCGTGCTGGCTGTGGGCCGCGGGCTCGATCTGGAAGGTGGCGTGCGTGATGCGGATCGGGAAGTGGTCGGCGACGCAGCGCTGCAGGGCGTCCAGCAGGTCGTCGTAGCGCCCGGCGTCCAGGCAGGAGCTGGTGACGACGACGTGAGCGGTCAGGACCGGCAGGTCGCTGGCCACCCGCCAGGCGTGGAGATCATGGACGGTGAGGACCTCGGGCATCTGCAGCAGGTGCGCGCGGACCTCAGCCAGGTCGAGCTCGGTAGGGGTGAAGTCCATGAGCACGCTGCCTGCGGCTCGCAGGAGCGTCACGGCACGAGGCACGATGAGGGCGGCGATGAGCAGGGAGGCGACGGCGTCAGCCTGGACCCAGCCGGTGAGGTGGATGACCACGCCCGCGACGACGACGCCGAGCGAGCCCAGGGTGTCACCGACCACCTCCAGGAAGGCTGCGCGCATGTTGAGGCTGGCGCCGCGACCTCCGGCGAGGACCAGGAGGCTGGCCACGTTCGCGCCCAGGCCTGTCACGCCCATGACGAGCATCCCTGCAGGCTCGATGGCCTCCGGCCGGGCTAGGCTGACCACGGCACGCACCGCGACAGTGACGCCGACCAGGCTCAGCATGCCTGCCTGGAGCGCCGCCCCCAGCACCTCGCTGCGCCGCATGCCCCAGGTGGAACGGTCCGTGGAGGGGCGGGTGGCCAGGTGCGCCGCCAGGAGGGCGACGACGAGGCCGGCGGAGTCGGTCGCCATGTGACCGGCGTCGGCCAGCAGGGACAGCGAGCCGCTGAGCCACCCCACCAGCGCCTCGCCGACCAGCACCGTGGACGTCAGGGCCAACGCGATCACCAGGCGGGTACGGCCGGCACCCTGGGCGTGGTCGTGCGTGTGCGTCGTCGTCATGGCACGACACTATCGGTGGGCCGAAGACACGAGAACGCGGCTGTGGCGTGGGATCGAGCCAGGCGGGCTCGATCCCACGCCACAGCCGCGTTCTCACGGGCGGAAGGCGTGTTCTCAGCCGGCGATGAGGCCGCTCACCCAGGCCTCGACCTCGTCCGCGGTGCGCGGCACCCCGGCGGTGAGGTACTCGACCGTGCCGCCAGCGCGTACGACGACGTCGTCCTCGATCCGGACCCCGATGCCGCGCAGCTCCTCCGGGACCAGGAGGTCGTCAGCGCGGAAGTACAGGCCAGGCTCGATCGTGAAGACCATGCCCGGGGCCAGCTCTGCGTCCATCGACATCTCTCGGCGCGCCTGGGCGCAGTCGTGGACGTCCAGCCCCAGGTGGTGGCTCGTGCCGTGGACCATCCAGCGGCGGTGGTACTGGCCGTCAGCAGACAGCGAGTCCTCGGCGCTCACGCCCTCAGGCAGCAGGCCCCACTGCTCGATCTTGGCGGCGATGACCTGCATGGCTGCGGTGTGGACGTCGCGGAAGCGACAGCCCGGCTCGCTGGCGCGAGCGAAGGCGGCGTCGGCGGCCTCAAGGACTGCCTCGTAGACCCGGCGCTGAGGCTCGGTGAAGCGGCCGTCGACCGGAATGGTGCGGGTGACGTCAGCGGTGTAGAGGGAGTCCACCTCGACGCCTGCGTCCACGAGCACGAGCTCACCCGGGCGCACGGCACCGTCGTTGCCGATCCAGTGCAGGGTGTTGGCGTGGTTACCGGCGGCGGCGATGGTCTCGTAGCCCAGGCCGTTGCCCTCCTCACGAGCCTTGGCGCCGAAGGCACCCTCCAGCACGCGCTCGCCGCGCCAGTGGCCGGTGGCACGGGGGATGGAGCGGATGAGGTCGTCGAAGCCGGCCCTGGTCGCGTCTACGGCCTTCTGCAGCTCGGCCACCTCCCAGGCGTCCTTGACCAGGCGCAGCTCGCTGGCTGCCTCGGCCAGGGCGTCGTCGACCTGTGTGGCCTCCTGACCACTGGCGAGCCCGGCGGCCTGACGGACCTGGTCCACCAGTGCGGTGACAGCGGCGTCAGCCTCAGCGATGACACGCAGCTGGACGCCGTCGACTCCCGCGTCCTTGGCCAGCGCGTCACCGAGGGTGTCGATGTGGGCGGCGCGGATGCCGGTGGCGGCCTCCACCTCCTGGATCGAGGGGCGTACCCCGACCCACAGCTCGCCATAGCGGGGGTCGGCGTAGAACTCCTCACTGGTACGTGAGGCGCGGGGACGGAAGTAGATCACCGCCTCGTGCGTGGCCTCGCCGGCAGCCGGGGCCTGACCGGGCGTGGTCAGCGGGTCCAGGACCAGGACGGCGTCAGGCTCGAAGTCCGTGCCGGTACCGGCCAGGTGGGCGAAGGCCGAGTGCGGGCGGAAGCGGTAGTCGCAGTCGTTGTTGCGGGTCTTGAGAGGCCCGGCGGGGATGACCAGGCGCTCGCCGAGGAACCTGGCGCCTAGCGCCGCCTGACGCTTGGCCGCCCAGGCAGCCGCCTCACTGAGCGGGGGCAGCTCGGCCGGGCGCGGCCCCCATCCGGAGCCGATGAAGTCGCGGAAGGCCTGGTTGGTGGGCTGACGTGAGCGGTTGCTGCCGCGCTGGGCCAGGGACTGGGGCTCCTCCTGGGCCGGGGCCGGGGTGTTCTGGGTGTCGTTCATAGCCTCATCCTGTCACTGCCAGCCACCGGGACGCAGCCTGTCTAGGCTGCCGGGACGCCAGGGGCGCCTCCTAGACTGCACGGGTGCGCATCGATCCTCATACCCACTCCGCGTGCTCTGACGGCACCGACTCCCCGGCCGGGCTCATGGCGGCTGCGGCCAGGGCAGGTCTCGACGTCGTCGGCCTGACCGACCACGACACGACGGCCGGCTGGGCCGAGGCGGCAGCGGCTGTGTCTGTGGCCGGGGTGAGCCTGCTGCGAGGGATCGAGATCTCCTGCATGGACCGTGGTGTCACCCTCCACCTGCTGGCGTACCTGCCCGATCCCGAGGCCCCAGGCCTGGAGGAGGCCTTCGAGCACGCGCGAGCCTCACGGGAGGGCCGTGCCAGGAGCATCGTCGAGCGCCTGAGCGAGGACTATCCCGTCACCTGGGAGGATGTGGTGGCGCAGGCCTCGCAGGCCGTCACGATCGGACGCCCGCACATCGCCGACGCGTTGGTCGCCGCCGGGTCCTTCCCGGATCGCTCGGCTGCCTTCGCCGGTCCGCTGGCCACGGACAGTCCCTACTACGTCGGCCACTGGGCGCTGGACCCGGTGCGTGCCTGTGAGCTGGTCCGGGCAGCCGGTGGCGTGCCTGTGGCCGCCCACCCGCGTGCTGGAGGGCGTCAGCGCCGTCTCGTCCCTGACGAGACCTTCGCGCGCATGGCAGAGGCCGGGCTGGCGGCGCTGGAGGTGGACCACCGTGACCATGACGCCGCCCAGCGTGAGCAGGCGCGTGTCCTGGCACTCCGTCTGGGACTGGCCTGCTCAGGGGCCTCGGACTACCACGGGGAGGGAAAGCCGAACAGGCTGGGGGAGAACCTCATGCCACCCGAGCTGCTGGAGCAGGTCGTGGACGAGGGCAGCCTGCCGCTCCTGACTCCCTGACGAGGTCAAGGTCTGCGGCTGTGCCAGAGATGGCCGGTCACGCCGGGAGCGTCTACGCTGCCTGTCATCCGTCACCTAGGAAAGGATCGCCAGACCCCGCATGCTCGACTCGATCTTCAGCCTGTCCCTGTTCGCTACCTCCTTCACCACGATCCTGGTCATTCAGGACCCGTTGGGGGCGGTGCCGATCTTCCTGTCCCTGACCAGCCGCCAGACCGACGCCCAGCGCAAGGCCTCGGCACGTCAGGCCACCCTGGTCTCCTTCGTGGTCATCGTGGCCTTCGCGCTGTTCGGCCGCTACATCCTTACCTTCCTGGGCATCTCCGTGCCGGCCCTGCAGTTCTCCGGAGGCCTGCTCCTGCTGCTGGTGGCCCTGGAGCTGCTGACGGACCGCGCTGACGAGAACCCGGACCCGGACGCGGTGACGGCCAACGCGGCCCTGGTCCCGCTGGGCACGCCCCTGCTGGCCGGCCCCGGTGCGATCGTCGCCGCGATGGTCGCCGTGGACTCGGCCAGCACGCCGGTGGTCGGCTGGGTCAGTATCGTCGCGGCGCTCGTGGCGTGCCACGTCGTCATCTGGCTCTCGCTGCGTTTCTCTCTGCCTCTGCACCGCGTGCTGGGGGAGTCGGGCATCCGTGTGCTCACCCGGATCTTCGGGCTGCTCCTGGCCGCGATCGCGGTGCAGATGATGGGGGACGGGATTCTCGCCTGGTTCCACCAGCACTTCTGACACCCCGCCCAGCGGTGAGTCGCGGTGAGTCCGCCGTGGGAACGGGTCAGTCCTCGGCAGCCGGTCGGTCGGTACGACCACCGTGGGTGCGTTTGCGGGTGCGCGTGCGAGGCGTGCGCTGGGAGCCGGAGGCGCGCCGCCTCGACGTCGTCTCCTCTCCCTCCCCCGCGGAGACACCGCCACGACGGCTGCGGGAGGAGCCGCGTGAGCCTGAGCGGGACCCGCGCCCGCTCCGGCCGCCAGAGCGGGAGCCGCGCCCGCCCTCGCGGGCACGCCGACCGGTCTCGCCCAGGTCCTCGATCTCCTCAGCGGCCAGCCCGGCCAGCGTGCGCTGGTCCTTGGGCAGGGTGCCGGTGACTCCCTCGGGGACGTCCAGGTCGCTGAAGAGGTGGTCGCTGGTGTGGTAGGTCTCCACAGGCTCCTCGACCGGCAGGCCCAGGGCCTTGGCGATCAGGCGCCAGCGAGGGACGTCGTCCCAGTCCACGAAGGTGACGGCGGTACCCGAGTGTCCGGCGCGGCCGGTACGACCGATGCGGTGGACGTAGATCTTCTCGTCCTCGGGGCACTGGTAGTTGATGACGTGGGTGACGTCGTCGACGTCGATACCGCGGGCGGCCACGTCCGTGGCCACCAGGACGTCGACCTTGCCGTGGCGGAAGGCCCGCAGCGCCTGCTCACGCGCGCCCTGGCCCAGGTCCCCGTGCAGGGCGGCCGTGGCAAAGCCTCGTGAGCCGAGGTCCTCGGCCACGCGGGCGGCGGTGCGCTTGGTGCGGGTGAAGATGATCGTCCGCCCACGTCCGCGTGCCTGGAGGATGCGCGAGACGACCTCGACCTTGTTCAGGGCGTGGGTGCGGTAGACCACCTGCTTGACGCTCGTGACGGTCATCGACTCGTCGCCCGGGTCCTGGGCGCGGATGTGGGTCGGCTTGGACATGTAGCGGCGTGCCAGCGCGACGACGGCGCCTGGCATCGTGGCGCTGAAGAGCATGGTCTGGCGGTCGGGCCGGGTACGAGCCAGGATCTTCTCCACGTCGGGCAGGAAGCCGAGGTCAAGCATCTCGTCAGCCTCGTCCAGCACCACCGTGGTCACGTGCTCCAGCGAGAGCACGCCGCGCTCCATGAGGTCGATGAGGCGGCCCGGGGTTCCCACGACCACCTCGGCTCCCTTCTCCAGGGCCTCGATCTGCGGCTCGTAGGCGCGACCGCCGTAGACCTGGACGATACGTACGGTACGTCGGGCGGCGGCCTGGGCCAGCTCAGTGGCCACCTGCTTGGCCAGCTCGCGGGTGGGCAGGACCACCAGGGCCTGCGGGGAGCCTGAGGCGGGGTCCTCGTCCCAGCCCTCCTCGCCGGGGCCCAGGGTATCCATGAGCAGCGGGATGCCGAAGCCGAGGGTCTTGCCCGTTCCGGTCTTGGCCTGGCCGATGACGTCACGCCCGTCCAGCGCGACCGGCAGGGTCAGGGCCTGGATCGGGAAGGGGTGGATGATCCCCTTGTCTGCCAGGGCCTGGGTGATCTCAGGCTCGACGTCGAAGTCGGCAAAGGTCTTGGCACCCAGGTCCGTCTGGGCCCCCTCGTCAGTGATGTCAGGGGTGGCCTCGTCCAGGACGGGGGCGTGGGCCTGTGAGGTCTCGATGACGCCGGAGCTGGCCTGCTCGTCGGTAGAGCCGGTCACGGGCTCGGAGATGGTGTCAGGAGTGGTGATGTCGTCGCTCACGACGTTCCTTCGGTCTGATCGGCCGCGTGCGTGCTCGTGCCGCCCTGCGGCACGGGGTGCGTCAGCCGTGCCAGCTCCTGCCTGGTAGGAGGCAGGTGGGCGACGGCGGAGGCGGCCTGACGTAGATGGCAGCCGATCGTGAATCTGCTCCGCTCAAGGCGTTGAGCCGGCGGGGCGTGGCTGCTGGACGACCGGGCAACCGTGGACAGGGCCACCTTAGCCGTCACCAGTCGGCCCCGTCCCTGCAGGAGGCTGTTCCACGGCGGCGGCGTGGGCGAACTCACGGGGACGCGTGGCGCCCTAGGCTGTGTCCATGACTGACGCCTCATCGCCTGCTCCTGCCCGACAGTCCACCGGCTACGTCCCGGCTGTCCTGGGCGTGGTCGCCTACGCTGCCACCGTGGCGAGCATCCGGCACGCCAAGGACTCGGACAAGGCGCCCTCGATGGCGCTGCGCGTGGACCTGCTGCGGATGGCTGCCCACCGGGTGGACTCCTTCGCCAAGGTCGACTCCCTGTGCGCGCAGCAGGGGTGGCAGGCCGCGTCCCTGGCGGACTTGTTCCGCGGGTCCCTGGGCGACTTCGACGAGCGTCTGCGTCCGGCCGACTGGGCTGAGCGCCTGCTCAAGACCTACCTGAGCCTGGGCCTGCTCTCCGACTTCTGCCAGGCGCTGGCCTCGGGAGCGCCTGAGGACCTGGGCGGGCCTCTGTCCCAGGTCGTCGGCGAGGGCTCCTTCGAGTCCCTCGCGGTGGCCCAGCTGCTACCGGGGATCGAGGCAGACCCCCAGCTGGCCGGACGCCTGGGACTGTGGGGCAGGCGCGTGGTCGGCGAGGAGATCGGCACCCTCCTGGGCGTGCTCGCCACCTTCCCCTCCCTGCTGGAGGGCCCGGCGGACCGGGAGGACCTGCACGAGACCCTGTCCCAGGGAGCGGTCCGCCGCATGCGCGGTATCGGCCTGCGCGTGTGAGGCTGGCTGACCTCAGCAGACGACGTGGCGCCCGCCCCTGCTGCAGGGGCGGGCGCCACGTCGTCCAGCCGCTAGGGGCGGGTGGGGAGGAGCAGCGCCCCTCCCCAGCCGCTGTGGCCTAGGCCCGACGGCGACGGCGTGCGGCCAGGAGTACGCCCACGGCGAGCACCATCGCGGAGGTCAGGACCAGCGGCGCTGAGTCGGCGCCGGTGCGTGACAAGGCACCGCCGGCGCGCGACGAGGAGCCACCGGTGGGGGAGACGCTGCTGACTCCGGGGGCCGCCTCTCCCTGCTGGCCGTCGGTACGTGAGCCCGAGGTACCTGTCCCGGACTGGTCCGACGCCTTCGGCGCCACGAGCAGGTAGGTCGCCCGCGACGGACCGGAGAAGGTCAGCACGCCGTCGGCCCAGGTCGCGGCCACCGGGACCTGACGGCCGTCGGCCAGGAGGTGCCACACACTGGTTCCCTCTACCACGGGGACGGTGATGACGGCGTCGACCGGCGCCAGGCCCTCACGGTTGGACACCACGAGGCGGTCCTCAGTCAGCGTCGCGCTCAGGGCGTCGTCGCGGCGGAAGGAGCCGGTTGCCGTGACCTTGCCGTCGCGCAGCGTCAGGATCTCCAGGTCGATAGTGACCGTGACCGTGCGCGTGACCGTACGACCAGCAGCATCCGTGGCCACGACCGTCACCTGCTGCCTGCCCTCGGTCAGCACCGTGCCCGCTGCCAGGGACAGCGCGGTGGCGCTGGCACCCGCCACGCTGCCGTCAGCCAGCACGGCGCCGTCGTCGGTGGCCCTGTACGCGGACAGGACCTTGGCGGCCAGCAGCTCCTGGTCGCCCAGGTCGGCGCGGTTGACGGTCAGGGACAGGGAGTCAGCACCCTCGATCTGGGCAGGCAGGTCGACGACGAAGCTGATGGTCCGCGTCGTCTCGTTACCTGCCAGGTCACGGGCGGTGACTGAGACCGTGTGACGTCCCAGCGCCAGGTCAGCGGTGGCGACCTGGGTCGTCAGGACCGCGGGAGCCGCCGCAGCGACCTCCTGCCCGTCCTGGTCAGCCTCGTTGCGAGCCTGTGCCTGCGCGTCCTGGCCCGCAGGGGCGAGGACGCCCTGAACGGTTCCGGCCTTGCTCGCGGCGTCCGTGGACAGGGTGTCGACGACCTGGCCGTCGACGGTGACCTGCGCGGTCGCCAGGTGCTGGTCGGTGGCGGAGACCGTGAGGACCCGCTTGTCCGAGACGGTCTCGCCCTCGCGGACCGTCTGGATCGTGGCGTCCGGGGCCTGGGCGTCGACGACGACCGGGATGCCGCCGGCCAAGGTGTTGCCCATCGAGTCGCTGGCCTCGATGAGCAGGATGTCACCGTCAGCGACCGCGACGTCCCGGGAGAACTCACGCTTGTTGGACTCAGGGCCCGTCCCGGAGCCGTTGTAGACCTCGACCACGGAGGAGTCGTTGATGCCCAGCTTGTAGCCCCAGCCGTCGTCCTCAGCGCTGCCGGCGAAGGTGACGGAGCTGTCCCTGGTGTACAGGACGCCGTCGTACAGCGTGGGGGTGGTGAAGCTGAGCGTTGGCATGGCGACGTCGAGGTAGAGGAAGAAGGCGTGGTCGTAACCGGGCACCACCTTGCCCTCGGCGTCGAGCACCTCCAGACGGAACTGGTTGATACCCGGCTGCGTGGGCAGGTCGAGGGAGAAGGTGCCGTCACCACGGTCCCTGGCCTCGAGGGGCAGCGGGTTGACGGGGCTGCCGTCCTCCCCGAAGCGGCTGGCCGGGGTCAGGCGGATGACCGAGGCGTCACCCATCGAGCCGCTCAGGGTGTAGCTGGTAGCGGTGGCCCCGGCGTCCGAGGAGGAGACGAAGCAGGCCGTCAGGCGCTGGCAGCTGCCGTTGAAGGAGGGAGCGGTGAAGGCCGGCTCGGTCCCCTGGCCCCGGCCCGCGATCGGCAGGCTCTGCGAGGTCGTGTTCGCGCCGTCGGAGGCGACGACGGGCACGGCCACCAGGTCCTCCGCAGGAGTGAAGGTGGTGGAGAAGGTGCCGTCAGGGCCGACCTCGACCTCCTTGCCGGCCACGGTCACCGACAGCGTGGCGCCGGCGCGCTCGTCACTGACTGAGCCCGTGACGGTGACGGTCCCGTCCTGCGCGAGGGCGAGGGCGCCGTCCTCGTCCAGCACCCCGGTGACGGTGAGGACCGGTGCCTGGGAGTCGTAGGTGACCGGGATGGTCAGGGTCTGGAGGACCGTACCGTCCGCGCCGTAGGCCACGACCTCGATCTCCTGCGCGCCCTCGGCCAGCGGGACGAAGGCGTTGGCGCGCCCGTCGGCTACCTCGACGTCCTTGCCGGCCACGGTGAGGTGGTCGACGTCGGAGGAGACGAAGGCCTGCAGGTGCAGCTGCCCGTCGGACACCAGCGGGGAGGCGGTGCCTACGACGGAGGAGGACAGGCTCTGGGCGTCAGGGACCACCAGGTGGGTGCCCGGCGCCAGGATGGCGGTGGCGACGGCGAGGTTGAAGCCTCGGTCCACCACCGAGGCGGTGACGTAGGGCGTGCCCTGCGGGACCTCGGCGGTGAAGGTGTTTCCACCGGTCTCGGTGACCGTCAGGTCCTTGCCGTCGGGGCCGGTCACCGTGGGCGTACCGAGCAGGCCTGACCCGGTCTCGGTGACCGTGATGGGCAGGAGGCCGTCCTGGAGCGTGCCGAAGGTGAGGACCGGGGCGGTGGCGTCGACGGTGAAGGGCATCTCGACGGTCTGCCACGGGTAGTCCGGGCTCAGGCGCGTGCGCACCCGGAAGGTGTACTCGCCGTCGGGCACGCGGACGTGCTCGGCTGCGGCCGGGTCCCACACGGTGCCGTCGAAGGTCTGGGTGGTGGCGACGTAGGTGCTGGGCTCCTCGGCCACCGCGACCTCGGAGCCGGTGGAGCGTCGCAGTCCCTGCTCCTGACCGATGACCTTGAGGACCTGGCCGGAGGAGTCGACGACCTCGTACTCGGCGTCCGAGGCGTTGCGCATCAGCACCAGGCTCGGGGCGACGACGTCCATGTCACCGTCGCCGTTGGGGGAGACCGCGTAGTCACCGAGCGCAGAGCTGAGCGGCACGGTCAAGCCGCCCCAGGTGGCAACCAGGCCGGTGGTCGAGGCGTTGGAGTCGTAGGAGGCGGGCAGGGGGTCGCCCGGTGCCCGCACGATCGCCTCGGCGTTCCAGTCGCCCACCAGGCCCAGGTAGGGCACGGACAGGTCCGGGGCTCCGTCAGTGGCGGAGACCAGGCTGGCCCAGCCCTCGACGTAGTGCGTCGAGGAGGTGTCCGGGGTCAGCGTGAAGGTGAGCGTCGCCGTGCCGCCGGCCGGGACCGTGACGGCGGAGGCGTCTGCGACCAGGGACTCGGAGGAGACGTGCGTCGTGGTCTGCGCGCCCGCCTCGTTGGACTCGCCCACCACCTTCTGGGCAGGGACGGTGTAGCTCACGTCCTTGTCCGAGCGGTTGGTGAGGGTCACGGTGAAGGAGCGCGGGCCGTCAACCTGGCGCAGGGCGACAGCGGCCTGGTCAGGCTGGTCCTCAACGGTGGCGTAGACACCGGTGGCCAGGGCCTTGTCCACCTGGGCCAGACCCGCACCGACCTGGCGAGGAGCGTAGGGGACCCCCTGCTCGTCAGCAGGAACCCGCGCGGTGTTCATCAGCGCCACACGGATGAGCTCAGCGCGCTGGGCTGCGGACAGGGAGGGGAAGCGCTCGGCGTACTCCTCCACCATGAGCGAGGCCATGCCCGACACGTTCGGGGTAGCCATCGAGGTGCCCGACTTCGTGCCGTACCGGTTGTCGTTGAGAGTGGAGTAGACCTCGCCACCGATGCCGGCGAGCTGGGGCTTGAAGTCCAGCGACGGCGTCGGCCCCCACGAGGTGAAGGAGGAGGGCGTGAGGGCCTTCTCGTTGTCCGAGACCAGGACCTCGGAGGTCAGGCGGACCTGGACTGTCTTGCCGTCCTGGATCGCCTGGCGAAGCTCCAGGGCGCTGCTGCGGGGGACCGAGCCACCGGGGAGCGTGTAGGAGTCGATCCCGGCCATCGACAGGAGCTCATCGCCGCCGGCGGCGCTGTTGAAGACCAGGACACCACCAGCACCGTGCTCGACGGCGTTGCTGAACTTGTCAGCGAAGCTGATCTCGCCGCGCTCGACCAGCGCGTAGGCGCCGGCCAGGTCCTGGCCCTCGGTGTAGTCCTCGGCCCGGCCCAGGCCCACGTCAACCAGCGGGTGGTTCTGGCCGTCAGCCGTGCCGGTCTGCAGGGAGTAGAGCATGCCCTGCTCGGTGCCGTCGATGATCCCGTAGGCCTGGGGCTGGGTCACCGTGGTGTTCTCGATCGAGGCGATCGTGAAGGCGTCGGCGTTGGAGGAGGGGGAGCCCAGCGTGGCGTCGTCCAGGAGGCCCAGCAGGTCAGAGGTCGACTCGTCGGAGGAGAAGTTGAGGCCGGCGTTGCCGGCGGCGATGTCCACGATGGCGCCGGCCTGGCGTGCCTTGGCAAGGGCACGGTAGGTGCCGTCCGAGGTGTCGTTGAGGCCGTTGGGAGATCCCAGGGAGAGGTTGAGCACGTCAGCGCCCAGCTTCACGGAGTCCTCGATGGCGGCGATGATGTCCGCGTCGCGGGCGCCGCCGCCGGAGTTGGAGAAGACCTTCATCGCCAGCAGCTGGGCGTTGGGGGCGACGCCGTCCAGGCGGCCCTTGGCCCAGGCCTGCTCGGCGCTCTCGCCGTCGAGCGAGCCGTTGGCCGCCACGATGCCGGCCACGTGCATGCCGTGCTGGTCCTTGGTGGCGTCCTTGACGACGTAGCTCTCGTCGGCGTAGTTGTAGCCGGTCGGGACCTTCTCGTTGAAGTGGCCCTCGGCGGCGGGGTTGACGGTCGTGATCTTGACCTTGTCCCGGGCGCTGGAGTCCAGGCGCATGTCCTGGTGCTCCGGGTCGATGCCAGAGTCGATGATCGCGACCACGGTCCCGGTGCCGTCCGTGCCGTAGTCCTTGAGCGCCGTCGGCACCCCCTGCGCCACGCGTGCGGAGTGCTGGGACGGAGTGAGCTCCAGGCTCTCGGCGTCAGCGAGGTCAGGCGCGGCGCCGGTCTCGACGTGGTCGTAGACGCGCTCGATCTTGACCGAGGCGACTGTGGGCTCCTGGGCGAGAGCCAGCATCCTGCCAGCCGGCATGGAGGCAGAGAAGCCGTTGACCAGGTAGCCGAACTGACGCTCCACGCTCAGGCCGTACTGATCGGACCAGGCGGCCAGCAGCGTGTCCTGGTCAGCGACGTTGGTCCTCTCCTGCCCCTGAGAGGGTGCAGCGGGCTGGTTCTTGAGAAGGACCACGACGTTGACTCGCTGCTCCGAGGAGGCCGAGACGGAGACGGTCGACGGTGGAGGTGCGACGGGGACGGCGCTCGCGGTGGCTGAGACCGGCGCCAGGAGCGCCAGGGACACCACCGCTGCGAGCCCGCAACGGTATGAAGATCTCACAGGGATGCCTTTGGGTTGGGTGGATAAGGGTGCCAGAAGACTAGTGGGTGTGGTGTGTCATACATGTGTCGTGCCCGCTTCATAAGACCAGGGCGGGCTGCGCGCTCTGGAGGTGCGCAGCCCGCCCTGGGACGGCACGACGGTCGCACGCGCGACCTGGACGATCGCGGTGCTGCGGGGCGCCGGGCTCAGATACCGAAGCCGACGCGTCGGGGAGCGGCCTCGCCCAGCTCGACGTAGGCGAGGGAGCCGGCGGGGACAAAGACCTTGCGGCCCTTGTCGTCGGTCAGGGTGACGTCCTGGGTGGCGGCACCTGCCAGGGACGCCAGGACCTCGTCCTGGCTGGCGGAGGTCTCCAGGGCGAGCTCGCGGCCGGAGTGCTTGATTCCGATGGTGACCTGCATAGGTACTCCTCATGGTGGACGACGGGGCACCGGCGCTGTGGCGGGGTGCCAGTAGGCGTGGAGCCGCCTGACGGTGTCGCCAGGGATCCTAAGGGAGAGGCGGAACCAGGACTGTGATCCCGGGACGTCGACGGGTGGTTTTCGCCTCACGCGGACGGGACGCGCGGAGCGTGGTCGGCAGGACTGAGGGAGGTGACGGGCCTGAGGACGGAATTGGTGTCGGTGGGTCGTGATGAGATGGCCCCATGTCCGAGGACCTCGCTACCGAGCCGATCCGGCTCCTGCCACCCCTGCCGCCGCAGCCCCTGCCGGAACCTGACGAGCAGACCAGTCAGGTCACCGAACAGGTCCGTAGCGGTGCCAATCTCGTGGTGCTAGGAGCCGCGGGCACCGGGAAGTCCACCCTGGCCCTCAGGCTCCTGGTCGAGGCCGTGGCGCAAGGCAGGGAGCCGTTGGTCCTCGCGCCCACCCGCGCTCGGGCAGAGGTCCTGCGCCAGCGCGCCGCCCAGCTGCTGGCGGGCCAGGGAGGTGGCGCCGTGCGCGTGCGTACCCCGGGGTCCTTTGCCTTCATGGTGCTGAGTACCTCGCTGACAGCTCGCCAGGACCCGCTGCCGGCTCCCGTCCTGCTGGTCGGTGCGGAGGAGGACGCCGCCCTGGCGCAGATGCTGCACCCTGACGACTGGCAGCCGCTGCCTGCGCAGGCGGTGTCCTCACGCGCATTCCGCTCCGAGCTGCGCAGCCTGCTCGCGCGTGCCGGGGAGCTGGGGATCGGTGCTCCTGAGCTCGCTGAGCTCGCCCAGGAGCTGGACGTGGAGATATGGAGGCAGGCGGTACCGCTGCTACGGGCCTGGGACGCTCAGGGACGTGCGAGCGCCTCGAGGCGATCCCAGACCCGCAAGATGGACTCGGCACGGATCCAGGACCGCGCCCGAGAGGCTCTGGAGCGCTGGGAGGAGGACGGCGTCCAGGTCCCGCCTCCTGTTCCTGACCTGGTCGTCGTGGACGACTACCAGGACTGCACCGCAGCCACTGCCCGGCTTCTTGCCTGCCTGGCGTCACCGGACGCCTCCGGGCGACGCAGCCAGGTCGTGGTCCTGGGCGATCCTGACTGCGCTGTCGAGACCTTCCGCGGCGGTACCCCGAGCCTGCTCGTGGAGGCGGAGGACCGCTCAGGCCTGGCAGCCGCACGGATGACGCTCACCACCCGCTACCGCGGTGATGAGGCACTGGCTCGTGTGTGGCAGGACCAGGCGGACCGGGTGCCGGTCGTCGGCGCTCCTGCCCACCGTCGTCCGCAGCAGGCAGGGGCCACCTCCCAGGGAGTGGGGCAGACGAGGACGTCGTCTCAGGCTGAGGCCGCCGTCAGTGGGGTGACGGCGCTCATAGCCTCCTCGGTCTCCCAGGAGACGGCACACGTAGCCCGCCTGCTGAGGGCGGAGCACGTCCTGCACGCCACCGGCTGGGAGCAGATGGCCGTGATCGTCCGTTCCAGCGGTGCCGCGCAGTCCGTGGCGCGTGAGCTGCGCCGACGCGGTGTGCCGCTGTCGGCATCCACGCCAGCGGTGCTGCTACGTGCCGAACCGGCAGCGGCTGCGCTCCTGGGCGTGGCTGAGGCGGCACTGGCCGGCCGGTTGGGGGACCGGAGCCAGCCCGCCCAGCGGGAGGCAGTCCTGGCGCTGCTGACCAGCCCGTTGATCGGCCTGAGCGCGTTGGACCTGCGTCGTGTGCGTCGGCGTCTGCGGGCAGCCTTCCCGCGACGCGACGCAGAGGAGTCTCTCCTGTCCCTCGTCACCAGCACTGAGGAGGCACGGGTACTGAGCCAGGAGCTCGCGCAGGAGGCCCTGGCTGGTCCGGCTCGGAGCATCGAGAGGGCTGCTCGTGTCGTCGAGGCGGCTCGTGCGGTCGTTGAGGGCGCGCAGACCGGCGCAGGGCAGGAGGACAAGGATCCTGCAGCCACGGACGAAGGCCTTGACCTGGAGGGCCTTGACCTGCCGAGGGTCGACGTGGAAGAGCTGTTGTGGGCGGCGTGGGAGGCCTCAGGCTGTGCCCAGCGGTGGCGTGAGGTGGCTCTGGGTTCCTCTGAAGGGGCGGGGGAAGCGGTGCTGGCCGAGGCTGCGGAGCACGATCTCGACGTCGTGACGGCACTGTTCAAGCGTGCTGAGGTATGGGCTGAACGCCATCCCGGCCAGGACGCGTCGGTGTTCCTTCGCGAGCTCGCCAGCGAGGTCGTCCCGTCGGACTCCGTGGCTCCTACAGGTGTCAGGCCCGAGGGCGTGAGCGTGCTGACACCGGCAGCCGCCGCGGGACGAGAGTGGGAGGTCGTGGCGGTCACGGGGCTGAACCGGGACCAGTGGCCGGATCTTCGGTTACGTGACTCCCTGACGCGTGCGGGTCTTCTGGTCGAGGCGGTGACGGACCGGCTTCCGCGTGACCCTGAGGGCCTGCGCGTGGCCCAGGCGGACACGGTGGCGGCTCGGGCACAGGTGCGTGGTGACGAGAGACGGATGCTCCTGGCGTCGCTGACGCGCGCGACGCGTCGTCTCCTCGTCACGTCCTGCCAGGACGAGGAGCACTCGCCCTCCTCCTTCTTCCTGGAAGTTGCTCGTAGCGCAGGGGCGCAGGTTGCGAACGCAGACGGGGAGGTCCTCACCAGCCCGGACGTAGGTGAGCTGACCCTGCGTGGACTGACCGGCGAGCTGCGGCACGCGGTGACGGCTGGCGGCCTGCCTCAGGCCACTGCTGAGCAGCGCCAGGCCGGGTGCGTGGCTGGCGAGATTCTTAACCAGCTGGCGCAGGCCGGTGTGGTGCAGGCGGACTCCCAGTGGTGGTCAGGTGCGCCGGTAACCTCGGTGGACCCGTTGGTCGCAACGGGTCAACGGGTGAGGGTCAGTCCTTCTGACGTCGACAACGTAGCGACCTGTCCCTTGCGCTGGTTCCTCCAGCGTCACGGCGGGGACAACGGAGCCTCCAGCCAGCAGGCCCTGGGAACGATCGTCCACGCAGTCGCTGAGCGGGCTCAGCGAGAGGGCTTGCGCGGGCAGGTGCTCCACGACCTCCTCACGGAGCAGATGCCACAGCTGGCCGAGCCGTTGACCTGGCTGGAACAGCTCCAGGCCCGCCGCGCCCATGACGTGATCGACCGTCTGGACGCCTATCTCGGTACGGTGCCGGGACCGGTTGCGGTAGAGAAGCGTGTTGACGTCGAGCTTGATCTTCCTCTGCCTACGGATCCGGGCGCGGGTGGGCCGCAGGAGGGTGCTGCTCGTGGCCAGTCCGAGATCGGCGTGCGTCTGGTGGGACGAGTCGACAGGATTGAGCTGGACGACGGTGAGGACTCGTCCCTGTGCGCTCCTGACGCGCCCGAGCTCCTGCCACCGGCGCACGGCACCCGTGTGCGCGTCATGGACCTCAAGACCGGGCGCAGGCCAGCGGGGGAGGCGGCACGCAACGCCCAGCTGGCCACCTACCGCATGGCGCTGGCCGCACTCGGGTACGAGGTGACGGGCGCCGGGCTGGTCGTCCTGGGTGAGGAAGCGGATCGCTACGGTGACACCCGCGTCTATCCCGCCGGAGCGGCGCTCGCGGCGTCTCCTGACCCTGAGAGCGGCGAGGACTGGGCCGCGGAGCTGGTGGCCTGCGCTGCTCGTGACGCCTCCGGCAGCCACTTTGAGGCGCGCGTCGGCGCTCACTGTCGTTTCTGCTCGGTCAAGAGCGCGTGCCCCGCGGTACCTGAGGGACGGAGGAACCTCGCATGATGACCCCTGAAGCTACCGGGCAGGCCCAGACCTTGCCGGCACTGACCCCGGTGTCACTCGCCCAGGCCCTGGGCATCGACGAACCCACTGCAGAGCAGGCTGAGGTCATTGCCCACCCCCTGTCGCCGTTGCTGGTGGTCGCAGGGGCAGGGAGCGGCAAGACCGCAACGATGAGCCAGCGAGTGGTCTACCTCGTCGCCAGCGGTCAGGTGGAGCCCCACGAGGTGCTTGGTCTGACCTTCACGCGTAAGGCAGCAGGCGAGCTGGCTCAGCGCATCAGCACGCGCCTAGGCTCCTTGGCGGGCTCGGGGATCGCCGGCCCCCAGGAGGACGGTGCGGAGCCGACGATCGCAACCTACAACTCCTTCGCAGGCACGATCGTGCGTGACCACGGACTGCGCATCGGTGTGGACCCGGACGCCACCCTGATCACGGAGGCACGGGCATGGCAGGTGGTCGCCGGTATCGTCGAGCGGCGCACGGAGCCTCTCCCGCTGGACTCTCCCGCACGGGTCACCGAGCTCGTGCTAGGGCTTGACTCCGCGTTGTGCGAGAACCTCCTGGAGGTGGAGCAGGCGCGTGAGCAGATGCACGACCTGGACCAGCTCTTCGAGTCGCTGGCTCAGGTACGTGGTCTCAAGACGGCGCTCAAGGGATTCGACACGGCGATGAAGACGCGTGTGGCGCTGCTGGACCTGGTCCAGGAGTACCGGGACACCAAGAGCTCTCAGGGGCTGCTGACCTTTGGCGACCAGATCGTCCTTGCCTACAAGGTACTGACGGCCCCGGGGTCGCAGGAGGTGGTGCAGGCCCTGTCCCAGCAGTACCGGGCGGTGCTGCTGGATGAGTTCCAGGACACGTCCACGGCACAGGTCCGGTTGCTGTCCCGTCTTTTCGCAGGAGGTGGGGTGACCGCCGTCGGAGACCCCAACCAGGCCATCTACGGTTGGCGAGGTGCCAGTGCTGCCGCTCTGGACGAGTTCCACCTCGCCTTCAACCCGGCGGGCTGCGCAGCCGTACAGGCAGGTGCGGACCGCAGGAAAGCCGCTCCGGTCCTGCCGCTGTCGACGGCATGGCGCAACGACCGCACCGTGCTGGAGGCTGCCAACGTGCTGTCGGGTCCTCTGCGCTCTCACACGCCGCAGCCTGGTGACGGACCTGGCCCGCAGATCCCGGTCGCCCAGCTCCGGCCCCGGCCTGCCGAGGCAGGCCTGGCTCCGGGCTCGGTCCTGGGGGCCTACCTTGCCGACCCGTTGGAGGAGGCAGAGGTCGTCGCAGACTTCCTGGAGCAACGATGGAACCCTCAGGCGCAGCTGGCGGTACTCAGTCGTACCCGGGACGCGCTCGCGCCGGTGGCGCAGGCCCTGCGGGACCGGTCGATTCCGTACGAGGTCGTAGGCATCGGCGGGATGCTCATGATTCCGGAGGTCGCGGACGTCCGAGCGCTGCTCACCGTGGCCGCAGACCCAGAACGTGGTGACTGGTTGGTGCGGCTGCTGACTGCCGGTGGCATCGGGGCGAGGGACCTGGCTGCCCTCTACCGTTACGCGCGTCGCCAGACCCGGTCGTCCCAGGGCGACGCCGTGCTCCCAGATGGCTCCGTGGACTCTGACTCTGCTCAGGACACGGACCAGCCCGTGCTCGCTGAGGCCCTGGAGGCGGTAGCACGCAGCGCGGACAGGCACCCACAGGGGGTGGAGGGAGTCACGGTGGCCGGGCTCAGTCCTGCTGGGACCCGTCTGGCTGATCGCCTGGCCAGACAGCTCAGACGGGTGCGCCGCGCGCTTCGCCTTCCTCTGGCCGAGCTGGTGACCCTGGCGGAGCAGACGCTCGACCTGGACATCGAGGTAGCGGCCAGGGTGGGGGACCGTCGTGGGCGCCGGGGCCTGGACGCCCTGCGTGAGGTCGCCGAGCAGTTCTCCAGGGACCTGGACTCCCCGACCCTGGCCAGCTTCCTGGAGTGGCTGGACGCGGCCGAGGCCCATGAGCGAGCACTGTCAGCACCTGAGGTCGAGCCGGAACCTGGGGCGGTCCAGCTCATGACTGTTCACGCCTCCAAAGGGCTGGAGTGGGACCATGTGGCTGTCATCGGCCTGAACGAGAAGGGCTTTCCTCTCTACTCGACACAGCCACGTGACGACCTCTCGGTGCGCTCCAAGTCCTGGATGGCGGCGGCAGACGAGTTTCCCCACCCGCTGCGCATGGACGCCGCGACCCTGCCGCCCTTCACCTTGGCGAGGCTGGAGCCACCTGAGGTGGACAAGACCGAGGTGAAGGAGATGATTGACGGGTACTGCCTGGCGCTGGGGCGCTACGCGGTGGCGGAGGAACGCCGACTGGCGTACGTGGCGCTGACACGTGCCCGTCACGACCTCCTTCTCACCGGCTCGCACGTGTCCAAGACCTCCACGACCCCTCGTCCCATGAGTCGCTTCCTCGCCGAGCTGCGCAGGCGCGAGCTGGTGACGCCCTACGGACCGGGATGGACCGAGCGTGATACGAGTCGAGGTAACGGGCTGCTCACTGCCACCTCACGGGTCGTGTGGCCGACGGCGCCGCAGGAGTCGGTGACCTCCTCGGCCAGGCCAGTCGCGTCGGGCCGTGCCGGGTCACCACCCGGCCCCGTGGCAGGTGCTGCCGTACCGGAGCCGGCTTCGGCGCCGCCGGCCGCACCGGGAGCTGCACCGGCCGAGTCCGTGGCGGCGCTTGTCGCGCGCTGGCAGCAGGAGGCACAGCTTCTTCTGGCCGAGCGGGACAGGAACGCCGTCAGTCCTCGTCAGCTGCGCTTGCCTGCGCACCTTGCAGCCACCCAGCTTGACACGCTGAGGCGGGACCCCCAGCAGCTGGCCGTGCACCTGCGCAGGCCTCTGCCACCGCGGCCAAGCCCGTCAGCGCGACTGGGCACGGTCTTCCACGACGCCGTGGCCCAGCGTCTGTCCCGCAGCTCGGCGTTGTTCTCCCTGGAGGAAGCAGGCGTCCCGGACACCGTCTCCCCCCAGGACCGCCAGAAGCTGGAGCGCTGGCTCATGACGGCCGAGAACCTGCCGCTGCTGGAGGGATACACCCTCTGCGACACGGAGGTTGAGCGGGAGCTGGTCGTCGCTGGAGTGACGCTGCGCTGTCGGATCGACGCCGTCTTCCACAAGGAGGGAGCACGCGATGACGAACCGGGTGCCTGGCTCATCGTGGACTGGAAGACAGGGCGGCACCACGTGCCCGTGGACCAGCTCAGTGTCTACGTGCACGTGTGGGCCGCCTCGCACGGTATCGACGCCAGCTCGGTGAGGGCCGCCTATGCCTATGTCGACTTCCCCGGGGGGCAGGTGGACGAGCTCAGCTCCCAGGAGCTGCTGACGATGGAGACGCTGACTCAGGCGCTCAGTCTTGAGCAGTCTCTCGGCCAGTGAGCGGCACCACCGCGGCCATGTCCGTGGTCGGGGTCTGGTCCGCGTTCACAGCCCTGTCTGCCTCGGGGGCAGGTGACGCCCCGACCCCAGGCAGAGCGTCCAGGTCCGGACTGTCCGGGCTCGTAGCCGAAGAGGGAGAGGAGACCATCGTGATCTCGCTGGTCGCCTCATCTGGTCCTGCGCTCGTGCGGGCGCCGGGTACCGAGGCCAGGACCGGCTCATGGGGCTCGACCAGTGGCTCGTCACCGACCTGGTCCAGCAGGTCGGCAAGCATGGAGACAGCGTCATCGATGATGTCCTGGCTCTGGCTGCGTACACCGTGCAGCAGCCACTTGGCCAGGCTCATCTCACTGACCAGCTCAGCCCGGTCGCGCAGGTGCTTGTCCACGCCCTCGGTACGTGCCAGGTCGTAGGCGGCCTCGATCGAGTCCAGACAGTCCACCGGGGCGGTGGAGTACACCCACGCCAGGTCCTCCGCCGGGTCGCCGACGTGGATCTGGGACAGCCCCTGGACCGCCACGACGGCGCCACCGGCTGTGAGCACGTTCTCCTCAGCCAGGTCTCCGTGGACCACGGTCGGGCGGAACCGCCACAGAGCGGTGTCGTCAAGGACCTGCTCCCACCGAGAGAGCAGCGGGGACGGGACCTTTCCGGTGGCGGCCACGTCGTCGAGGAGGGTGAGCCAGGTGGAGCGAACCTCCTCAGCGTCGTACACCGGAAGTCCCGCCTCGGAGACCACGGTGGTCTCCAGCTCGTGGATCTCGCCCAGGGCCTTGCCTAGTCCCGCCGACAGGCCAGGGCCCGGACGCAGGGAGTCGACGGCGATGGGCCTGCCCTCGATGTGGGAGCGGACCTGGACGTGCAGGCCCTCGCGACGTAACGAGCCGGCCGGCCGGGAGACGTCGAAGGAGACGGCGCCGGCGTCGTGGCTGCGTGCGACTCGTCGCAGTACCTCGGCCTCGGCGTCGAGGGAGGCGCCGGCTGCGTCTGACAGTGCCTGCACGACCTCCCAGTGGCGGCCACGTGAGTCGACGACGCCGACGGTGTGCAGGGAGGAGGTGGTCTTCTGAGGCAGCGCCAGGCGCGCGGGGTCCAGACCAGGTACCGCGACGGCGGCCATGGCGGCCAAGGTCAGGGCGGGTCTCGGGCTCATGACGCCGGTGGCGTCGGAGCCCTGCGGGGCGCTAGGAGCCGTTGCCTGAGGACGCCCGGCAGAGGCCTTCTCGTCCGAGGAGTCCTGGGGTGGCTCAGGTGCTGCCTCGCGAGACGGCTGGGTGGGGTCGTTAGGCGTGGTCGACATACCCCCACCGTAGGGGAGGAGCGCTGCGCGTCGTCGGTGACGCGCTGGCCGGAGGCAGCGGACCTGCGTGAGCGGGAGCGTCGCACGGCGCTGCTGGCTGTGACGGTGCTGCTCTGGCTGCTTGACACGTCAGCGGCGGGCTGGTGGGGAGGTGGGGCGGGAGGCTGAGGGTGACTGCGTGCGAGCGCCTCCCTGGGACTAGGCCTGGCGGAGGCTGAGGTCGCTGTGCTCGCGGCGGTGCAGGCGTGCGCGCAGGTCGTCGCTGTGCTGTCGAGCGAGCTGGGCGATGTAGGCACGCTTGACGGTCAGGAGGATGTTGATACCGACGAAGACGTAGAAGACGTTGGCGATGGCGCTGGGCCAGGCGCCGGTGTGTGCGCAGTTGATGAGCAGCAGCACCGAGGCGGAGAGGTTGAGGGCCTGGTACCTCAGGGAGTCGCCGGCGATGCGTCCCTTGGAGACCATGAAGTAGGCCAGGAGGAACTCGGCGGCACCGATCCAGCCGCCGACGGCGATCAGGGTGGGGATCACGTCAGTCACAGGATGATCCTGTCCTGCGAATGACTACAGTTCAATCTAAGGTATTTGTATCCGGCATGAAGTAGAACTGAAGCGAGGCTGCTGTGGACCTCTCTGCGCACCGACTGGCCCTCCTGCTGGCCGTCCATCGCTCCGGCGGCATCGTGGCAGCCGCGGAATCTCAACACTTGTCACCTTCGGCCGTCAGTCAGCAGATCAAGCTGCTGGAGAAGGAGGTCGGAACGCATGTGCTGGATCGCACACCTTCCGGCTCGGTCCTGACCGAGGCGGGACGCATCCTGGCGGAGACGGCGGAGCGTCTTGAGGACGAGCTCGCCTCGGCGCGCCGCGAGCTGGCGGAGCTGGACGAGTCCACGCCGACCGGTCGGGTGCGCATCGGTTCCTTCGCCACGGCGATCCGGGCCCTCCTTCTGCCTATGGCCGGCCAGGTCGTGGCCAGCCACCCCGGACTCCACCTCACGATCGAGGAGACCGAGGAGCGGGCGGGACTGGCGCGGCTGCGACGCGGTGAGCTCGACCTGGTCCTGCTTGAGCGTGATGTCCAGTCGCTGGCCAGCGCCCCCAGGGCGATGACGGACGTGCCGTTGCTGGACGAGTCCTGGCTCGTCGTCGTGCCTCCGGAGCAGCCCGCGCCCTCGACGCTGTCGGACCTGGTGCGGGCGACCTGGATCGACCTGGACCCCGCTACTGCCGGTGCTGAGGCGCTGGTGCGTCTGTCGCGTCAGCTGGGGACGCCGCTGAGCACCCATCACGTCGGGTACGACTACGACGTCGTCCTGGCGATGGTCAGCTTCGGGCTCGGTTACGCGCTCCTTCCTGAGCTGGCGGTCATGTCCGGCCAGGTTCCCGAGGGCGTGAGCGTGGTGCGTCTGCCTGGGCTGGGCACGCGTCAGCTCGTGGTGCGCCACCGCTCCACGAGAACCGATCCCAGCGCCGCTACCCGTGCGGTCCTTGACCTTCTGCTCGCCCAGGCCCAGGCGCTGGAACTGGGCTAGAACGGGTACGAGGGCCTGGGAGACGGCGTCGTACTGCTCTGCCGTAGACTCGGCTCCGTGGCCACAGACTTTCCTGCAGAGATCGAGCGACTCCGACACACTCACGCCTCTATCGAGGCGGTGACTGACCCGCAGGCGCTGCGCGCACGCATTGCCGAGCTCTCCGAGCAGGCGGCGGCACCGGACCTGTGGGACGACCCTGACGCCGCCCAGGTGGTGACCTCCAACCTGTCCCACGCCCAGGCGGACCTCAAGCGCGTGGAGGACCTTGGCTCGCGTATCGACGACCTTGAGGCCATGGTCGAGATGGCTGGGGAGGAGGAGGGCGATGACGCCGCCGAGCTGCTGGCCGAGGCGGAGTCGGACCTGGACGCGATCTCCAAGGACCTGTCTGAGCTGGAGATCCGCACGCTGCTGAGCGGCGAGTACGACCAGCGCGACGCCGTCGTCACCATCCGCTCGGGTGCGGGTGGTGTGGACGCCGCGGACTTCGCGGAGATGCTGCTACGCATGTACCTGCGCTGGGCCGAGCGTCACGACTACGCCACCAAGGTCCTGGACACCTCCTACGCCGAGGAGGCAGGCCTGAAGTCGGTGACCTTCGAGGTCCACGCCCCCTACGCCTACGGCACGCTCAGCGTGGAGGGCGGGACCCACCGCCTGGTACGCATCAGCCCCTTCGACAACCAGGGACGGCGCCAGACCTCCTTCGCTGCGGTCGAGGTGATCCCGCTCATCGAGTCCACGGACCACATCGAGGTCCCAGAGACTGACATCCGTATCGACGTCTTCCGTTCCTCCGGACCCGGAGGCCAGTCCGTCAATACTACCGACTCGGCCGTGCGCATCACCCACCTGCCCACAGGCCTGGTGGTCTCGATGCAGGACGAGAAGTCCCAGATCCAGAACCGCGCCGCCGCCATGCGCGTGCTGCAGTCGCGCCTGCTGCTGCTCAAGCAGCAGGAGGAGGACGCCAAGAAGAAGGAGCTGGCCGGGGACGTCAAGGCCTCGTGGGGGGACCAGATGCGCTCCTACGTGCTCAACCCCTACCAGATGGTCAAGGACCTGCGGACCAGCTATGAGGTCGGCAACCCGGACTCGGTCTTTGACGGCGACATCGACGGCTTCATCGACGCCGGCATCCGCTGGCGCAAGCAGCAGGAGCAGGCTGAGGAGGACTGAGCCCTCCCGCCCGGTCGGTCACGACCGGCCGGGCGTCGCTCTCGCGCCTCAACCGTCGCTTTCCACGCGGGCAGCACCTAGGGCGACTGTTCACGAGCGAGAGCGACGCAGAGTCCTACGACGACGGCGCCGCTCACCTTCCAGCAAAGGTGGGCGGCGCCGTCGTCATGACTGTCCGGGGAGGCCTCAGTCCCTCGTCAGCTTCCGGTAGGTGACCCGGTGCGGGCGAGCGGCGTCAGCGCCCAGGCGCGACACCTTGTTCTCCTCGTAGGAGGCGAAGTTGCCCTCGAACCAGTACCAGGAGGCCGGGTTCTCCTCAGTACCCTCCCAGGCCAGGATGTGGGTCGCCACGCGGTCGAGGAACCAGCGGTCGTGGGTGATGACGACGGCACAGCCAGGGAACTCCAGCAGAGCGTTCTCCAGGCTGGAGAGCGTCTCGACGTCCAGGTCGTTGGTCGGCTCGTCCAGGAGGATGAGGTTGCCGCCCTGCTTGAGGGTCAGTGCCAGGTTGAGGCGGTTGCGCTCACCGCCGGAGAGCACGCCGGCAGGCTTCTGCTGGTCGGCGCCCTTGAAGCCGAAGGAGGCCACGTAGGCGCGTGAGGGCATCTCCACGTTGCCGACCTGGATGTAGTCCAGACCGTCGGAGACGACCTCCCACAGAGTCTTCCTGGGGTCGATTCCGGCGCGGTTCTGGTCGACGTAGGAGAGCTTGACCGTCTGCCCGATCTTCAGCTCACCCTCGTCCAGCGGCTCCAGGCCCACGATGGTCTTGAACAGGGTCGTCTTACCCACGCCGTTAGGACCGACGATGCCCACGATACCGTTACGCGGCAGCGTGAAGGACAGGTCGTCGATGAGCGTGCGCCCGTCGAAGCCCTTGGAGATGTGCTTGGCCTCCAGCACCATGTTGCCCAGGCGCGGGCCCGGCGGGATCTGGATCTCCTCGAAGTCGAGCTTGCGGGTGCGCTCGGCCTCGGCCGCCATCTCCTCGTAGCGGGCCAGACGTGCCTTGGACTTGGCCTGACGTCCCTTGGCGGACGAACGTACCCACTCCAGCTCCTCCTTGAGGCGCTTGGCGAGCTTGGCGTCCTTCTTGCCCTGGACCTCCAGGCGCTTCTCCTTGGTCTCCAGGTAGGTGGAGTAGTTGCCCTCGTAGGGGTAGAGGTGACCGCGGTCGACCTCGGCGATCCACTCGGCCACGTGGTCGAGGAAGTAGCGGTCGTGGGTGACGGCGATGACGGCGCCCTTGTAGGTGGACAGGTGCTGCTCCAGCCACAGCACGCTCTCGGCGTCCAGGTGGTTGGTGGGCTCGTCCAGCAGCAGCAGGTCCGGGGCCTCCAGCAGCAGCTTGCACAGGGCCACGCGGCGGCGCTCACCACCGGACAGGTGCTTGACCTCGGCGTCCGGCGGCGGGCAGCGCAGGGCGTCCATGGCCTGCTCGAGCTGGGAGTCCAGGTCCCAGGCGTTCGCGGCGTCGATCTCGGTCTGGAGCCTGCCCATCTCCTCCATGAGGGCGTCGAAGTCTGCGTCGGGATCGGCCATCTGGGCGGAGATCTCGTTGAAGCGGTCGAGCTTGCCCTTGATCTCGGCCACGCCCTCCTCGACGTTGCCCAGCACGGTCTTGTCCTCGTTGAGCGGTGGCTCCTGGAGGAGGATGCCCACCGTGTAGCCCGGGGTCAGTCGGGCCTCACCGTTGGACGGCTGGTCCAGGCCGGCCATGATCTTGAGGATCGAGGACTTACCGGCACCGTTGGGGCCGACCATGCCGATCTTGGCGCCGGGGAAGAAGGACATGGAGACGTCGTCGAGGATGACCTTGTCTCCGTGGGCCTTGCGGGCCCGGATCATCTGGTAGATGTACTCAGCCACGGGGGAGGTACGCCTTTCGTGTCGTTGCGGGGTCGAGGCAGCGGCGTGCCTCGCGCGCGTTCCGACGGCGCAGCGCAGGCTGCGTCCTCGGGTGCGGTTCCGCTGCCTAGCCTACGTGAGGGTCTGCGCCAGCGCCGTCGTCCAGGCGGATCGCCCAGCGGCCGTGACCGGCCTGGTCCGTGGCCTCGGGGCCAGGGGTGCGGATCATGCCCTCCTGGGCGATGGTGGAGACCAGCTGCCCCGTGGAGCTGAAGACCTCGGCCCGGGCCATGGCCCGCCCACCCTGGGAGGTGGGAGAGTCCTGGACGAAGAGCAGCCAGTCGTTGACGTCGACGTCGCGGTGGAACCACTGGGCGTGGTCGAGGGTCGCCAGGCTCATCTGCGGGGTCTGCCAGCACAGGCCCTGGCTGCGCAGCGCCGGCTCCAGCATGATCTGGTCGCACATGTAGGCCAGCAGAGCGCGGTGGACGGTCTGTGAGGCGCTGGAGGGAACCGTGCCGCGGGCGCGGGCCCACAGGTGCTGGCGCCCCGAGCGCTCGGCGGCCGGGCGCAGGTAGAGGTTGTCCTCCACGTGGCGCAGGTCGAAGGCTGCGGTGCGCCCCAGGAACTTGGCGACCGGGTGGTTGATGGTCCGGAAGATCTCCAGGGCGCTACGCAGCTCCTCGGGGCCTGGGACCTCGGGGGCCTCCAGCTGGACCGCGGTGCCGGGCTGGGTCTCCTGGAAGGAGGTGATCATGGACAGGATGGCCTTGCCCTGCTGGAGGGCGGTAGTGCGGCGCTGAGTGAAGGAGCGACCGTCGCGCAGGCGCTCGACCTCGAAGCGGATGGGCTCGTCCGGCTGGCCCCCGCGCATGAAGGAGGCGTGGACCGAGTGCGGCAGGCGCGGGCCGTCCTCGTCAGGGACCACGGTCGCCGCAGCGGCCAGCAGCCCCTGCGCCACGACCTGGCCTCCGTACACCCTCCCCGACAGCTGGGGCAGCGAGCCCGCGGTAAAGGCGTCAGCCCTCTCCTGGTCCTCGCTGGCGGCGGGGACGGGGCTGAGCGCCAGCACGCGCGTGACTGACCCCAGCGGCTCCTCGGCGGCTGGCGGTACCGGGTAGGGGGAGGTCACGGGGCAGGTTCCAGGCTGTGGGCGCGAGTGAGTCACAGACCCAGCTCCTCCAGGACGGGCAGCTCAGCGCGTACCGCCTCGCGCGCCTGCTCGGCAGTGGCTGAGCCGACGGCGAGGGACGCGACGCGCTGGCACTCAGCCAGGGTGACGGACTTCAGGACGGCGTCGACGTCCGGCAGCGCGCGTGCCGTCATGGACAGGCTGGCAACGCCCAGGCCCACGAGCACGACGGCGAGGGCCGGGTCGGCTGCCGCCTCGCCGCACACGCCTACGGGGCGGCCGTGGGGCTCGGCTCCCTGGCAGGCGGTGGCGATCAGCCGCAGGACCGCGGGCTGCCAGGCCGTGGACAGGTCCGCCAGGGAGGACAGGAGGCGGTCGGCTGCCATGACGTACTGGGTGAGGTCGTTCGTGCCCACCGAGGCGAAGTCAGCGTGCTCGAACATCTTGTCCGCCATGAGGGCGGCCGAGGGGACCTCGATCATCATGCCTGCGGTCCTCAGGCCGTAGGACCGTGCCTTGTCCGTGAAGGCCCTGGCCTCCTGGGCGGTCGAGATCATCGGTGCCATGACCCAGACCTTGGCCTCGGTCAGGGCCTCAGCCTTGGCCAGGGCCTCCAGCTGGTGGTCGAGCACCTCGGGGTCGCGGCGGGTCGTGCGGTAGGCGCGTACGCCCAGCGCCGGGTTGGCCTCCGTGGCGTCGGTGAGGAAGGGCAGGGGCTTGTCCGCTCCCGCGTCCAGGGTGCGTACCACGACCTTCTTGCCCGGGAAGGCCTCCAGCACCCCGCGGTAGGCCTCCACCTGGGCGTCGACGGTGGGTTCCTCAGGCTGGTCCAGGAAGCAGAACTCGGTGCGGAACAGCCCGATCCCCATGGCTCCGGCCTCGGCTGCGGCACGGGCTCCGGCGGCGTCGCCGACGTTGGCCAGGAGCTGGACCTCGTGACCGTCCTTGGTGGCGCCGTCGCCCTTGAACTCGCGTACGCGGCTCGCCAGCTCCCGGGCACGGTCGAGCTCGTCCTGGCTGGGGGAGATCGTGATGGTGCCCTTGGTGCCGTCCACCAGGACCGTGGCTCCCTCCGTCAGGGCGTCAGTCACCTGGGTGCCGGTCCCCACGATCGCGGGGATACCCAGCGCGCGGGCGAGAATGGCGGTGTGGGAGGTCGGGCCTCCCTCGGAGGTGATGAAGGCGACGACCTTCTCGGGGTCCAGCAGCGCTGTGTCCGCCGGGGCCAGGTCCTCGGCGACCAGGACGAAGGGCTCGGGCAGGCGTGGGACACCGGGCACGGGGGAGCCGGTCAGGACCGCGACGATACGGTCCCGTACGTCGGCGACGTCCCGCGTGCGCTCGGCCATGTAGCCGCCCAGGGACTCCAGCATGTCTGAGAGCGTCCCCGCGGCCTCCCACACGGCGCGCTCGGGTACCAGCTGGCGCTCACGGATGAGCGCCTGGGCGGTTGAGGTCAGGGTGGGGTCGGCCGCCATCTGCGCCGTCATCTCCAGCAAGGTGCGTGCCTCACCCTTGGCCTCGGCCGCGGAGGCCTCCAGACCGGCCTTGACGGTCTGGGCAGCCTCGGCGACGCGCTCGCACTCGTGCTCGGTCTGGCGGCCGGGGTCCAGGGTCTCGATAGCAGGCTCCTGGATGCCGGGAGCCATCCGGGCGACGGGCCCGGCCGCCAGCCCAGGGCTCACGCCGATCCCGGTCAGAGCGGTCGGTGTTGCGTGAGGCGTTGGCATAGGGATCGCTCCTCAGCGGTGCCGGAGAGGTGGTCACCTTCATTGTGCCCTCCTGCGAGGGCCGAGTGCGCCATTCCGCCATCGGGTGAATAGTGGAGGGCGGATCTGAGATAAGGTGAGAACGGACACGACGCAGTGAAAGGGGAACGGTATGAGTAACGCGAGGCAGATCGTCGAGGGGCTGGGCGGACGCGAGAACATCACGGACCTGGAGCCGTGCATCACGCGCCTGCGCGTGGAGGTCGTGGACCAGGACAAGGTCGATGAGGAGGCCCTGCGGGCGACCGGCGCCTTCGGTGTGGTGCGCTCGGGCCGGGTGGTTCAGGTCGTCGTCGGCCCGACCGCGGACGACCTGGCCGCTGAGATCGCCACGCTCGACTGAGGGCTGCCCTGGCCGTCAGGGTGCCTCCCACGCGGTACGGCTGGAGAGGTGTCCTGGGATCCGTATTTCCTGAGCGCCGCGCCACCATTGAGGTTGGCGCGGCGCTACAGTGTGTGAAACGCTTGCAGCAAGGTGCAAGGAAGCCTTCCCGACGGTGCACCGGGGCACCGATCAACCGGCTCTCGGGCACCCAGGCTCCCTCGCCCTCCTGGTCCACCTGCGCCGTCGGCGCCTGAGCACAAGGCAGTTCCGTCATGACCGACACTTCCCCCGCTCCTGCCCCCGCCACCGAGCGGCTCCGGCAGCTCGCCGAGGCTCACGGGGTGACGACCCAGCACTGGGACTTCCGCGGCAACCCCGCCGCTCCCTCCAGCCAGACCCTGGTCGCCGTGCTGGCGGCCCTGGGGGTGGCCGCCTCGACCGAGGAGGAGGTCGAGGCCGCTCTCCGTGAGGCCGAGCTCGCTCCCTGGCGCCAGGTCCTGCCAGCCACGGTCGTGGCCCGTGCGGGCGCTGACAGGCCCGTCGCCGTCCACCTGCCCGACGGCGCACCGCTCCGGGTGGAGGTGCGCCTGTCTGACGGGCAGGTGCGCGACCTCAGCCAGGCTGAGGACTGGACGCCGGCCCGCGAGGTCGACGGCGTCATGACCGGGCAGGCTACCGTCATCGTTCCCGCGGACCTGCCGCTGGGCTGGCACGAGATCGTGGTGCACGTCGGCGACAGCTGGGCCGGACCTGCCAGGACCGTGACCGCGGCGCTCGCTGTCACTCCCGATCGCCTGGAGCTGCCCGCTGCGCTGGGCAGCCGTGGCTGGGGCGCCATGGCACAGCTGTACTCCACGCGCTCACGGGGCTCATGGGGAGTCGGCGACCTGGACGACCTGACGGAGATCCTGAGCTTCCTCGGGGACGAGGGGGCGGACTTCCTCCTCGTCAACCCCCTGCACGCGGCTGAGCCGACTGTGCCGATGACGCCGTCGCCCTACCTTCCGGTCACCCGCCGCTTCGTCAACCCGATCTACATCCGCCCGGAGAACATCCTGGAGGTCTCCAGGCTCTCCGGGCCGCGACGCTCCCTGGTCCAGTGGGCTGCTGAGGAGGTGCAGCCCACGAACCTCTCAACGGCGCCGATCGACCGGGACGCCGCCTGGAAGGCCAAGGTCGAGGCTCTGGAGGTCATCTTCGCGGCCGGGCGCTCACGTGCGCGCCAGCGTGACTTCGAGCGGTTCCGCGCCGAGCAGGGCCAGGGGCTGGAGCGCTTCGCCCTGTGGAGCGCGCTGACGGAGAAGTACGGTCCGATGGCACAGTGGCCGGAGCGGCTGCGCGAGGCCGACTCCGCCTTCGTAGCCAACGAGGCACGTACGCTGACCGAGCGCATCGACTTCTTCGCCTGGCTGCAGTGGGTGCTTGACGAGCAGCTGTGCCGGGCACAGGCAGAGGCCAAGGCCTCGGGCATGGCGCTGGGGATCATGGAGGACCTGGCCGTCGGAGTCCACCCGCGAGGGGCGGACGTGTGGACGACTCCTCAGGCCTTTGCGCCAGGCATGGCCGTGGGCGCCCCGCCGGACATGTACAACCAGCTGGGACAGAACTGGTCCCAGCCGCCGTGGAGCCCGGTGTACCTGGCTGAGCACGCCTACCAGCCGCTGCGGGACATGGCGCGCACGGTGCTGCGCCACGCGGGCGCGCTGCGGGTGGACCACATCATCGGGCTGTTCCGCCTGTGGTGGATCCCCGAGGGCATGGGCGCGGACCAGGGCGCCTACGTGCGATACGACCACGAGGCGATGGTCGGCATCGTCATGCTCGAGGCCTACCTGGCCGGCGCGGTCATCATTGGTGAGGACCTGGGCACGGTCGAGCCGTGGGTGCGTGACTACCTGGCCAGCCGCGGCATCCTGGGCACGGCGGTGCTGTGGTTCGAGAAGCAGGACGACGGCTGGCCCAAGCAGCCTGAGGCCTACCGGCACCTGTCCCTGGCGACCGTCACCACCCATGACCTGCCTCCGACCGCCGGCTACCTGGCGGACGAGCACGTGGCCCTGCGCCAGAGCCTGGGACTGCTCACCGAGCCCGTGGAGCAGGTCCGTGCTGAGGCTCGTCTGGAGCGCGAACGCATGCTGGCGCGCCTGCGTGAGCACGACCTGCTCGGCCAGGAGCCGTCGGAGCGGGAGGTCGTGGAGGCCCTGCACCGCTACGTCGCGCGCACGCCCGCCGCCCTCATGGCAGTGGCGCTGGTCGACGGCGTAGGTGACCGTCGCGCCCAGAACCAGCCAGGGACGGACCAGGAGTACCCCAACTGGAAGCAGCCGCTGGTCGACGGCGCAGGCGACATCGTGCTCGTCGACGACCTTCCGGGTAACGCGCGTCTGGCCAGCCTGCTGGCCTGCGTGCGCCAGAGCGTGGGGCAGGAGCGGCCTGGCAGTCACTGAGCGGCTACAGGCCGGCAGCGGAGCGCGGGACCGGCGGCTGACGGTGGTCGACGACGGCGCAACCCGCTGTCCGCCGTCGTCGACCACCCCGCGGGGTAGGGGACCGTGAGGCTCAGGACCAGTCGAGAACCGTCTGTCCCGCGGCCAGCTCCGTCCCCGCCTCAGCCAGGGCGAGGGCGGCCTCGTCGGCCTCCAGCGCGATGACCGGGACGATGGGGTTGAGCCCACCGGCCTCGACCTCGCCCGGGTTCCACGTGACGATCGGGTCCCCGGCACGCACCGTGTCCCCCTCTTCCACGTGCACGACGAACCCGGCTCCGGCCAGGCCGACGGTGTCCAGGCCCAGGTGGGTCAGAACACCGCGACCGTCAGCGCCTACCACGATGAAGGCGTGCGGGTGGACTTTCGCCACCGTGCCGTCGATCGGCGCAACCGCGGTGACGTCGCCGACGCGGCAGGGGTCAATGGCTACCCCCGGCCCCACGAACTTGCCGGCGAAGACCGGGTCGGGGACCTGCTCCACCGCGACGACGGTGCCGGCCAGCGGCGCCCGCACGGCCAGGCTCATCGCAGGTCCTCGATGTCCTCGGCGATGGTGTCAGCGTTGGGGCCGACGACGACCTGCACGATGTCTCCCATCATGACCACGCCGTGGGCGCCGGCCTGCTTGAGCAGGGGCTCGTCGACCAACGAGCCGTCCTCCAGCTCGCAGCGCAGGCGGGTGATACATGGCTCGATCTCGACGATGTTGTCGAATCCTCCAAGAGCGTCAACGATCTTCTGGGCCTGGGACATGGGGTCCTCCTGAGATTGGTGCCGTCACGGGTAGATGCGGTGGGGCGCGCGTGCGGTCCGGGCATCATCGCCCGGTACCGGACGAGTGGTCCATACCAGTTGCCCATGGTACCGGCTGCTGTGCGCTTGTCCATCCCTGCGCCGGGAAGCGTCGAGGACGGCACCAAGGATAGCCTCGTGGGCGTGTGTGGCTTAACCAGCGTGGTCGGGACGCCGGCGCCTGGGTCCCGGGGCTGCGACCGGCACCCACAGTGTGTATCTGTCAGCCCGGTACAGGGACCTGGAGTAGTCCACCGCCAGGTGCTCGTGGAAGGCCCGGCGTGTGATGTCGAGCGCGGGGGACCGCTCGGGCACGCCCAGCAGGGCCGCCTCCTCGGAGGTGACGGTGTGGCCCTCGATGACGTCCTCGCCCCATTGGGGTGGTGTACCGACCTTGGCCAGCTCGTTGTACACCGAGAACGTCAGGGGGCCGCGGAGCAGGTCAGGGAGGATGGTGGCCGGGATCCAGTTCTCCTCGATCGCCATCGGGGAGGCGTCTGCTGTCAGCAGCCTGCGTAGGTGGTGGACCTGCGCTCCCGGCTCCAGCTCAAGGGCCTTGGCTACCGGGGTGGGGGCGGAGACCGTCTGTGCCGTGAGGAAGACCGCCCCCGGGGTCATGCCGCGCCGCTGCATCTCCTCACGGAAGGAGGTCAGGCGCAGCTGGAGGTCCATCTTGGGCGGGGCCACGAAGGTGCCTTTGCCCTGATGGCGTTCCAGGACGCCGTCGGCCACGAGGGTGTCAACCGCCTGTCGCACCGTCATGCGGGAGACCTTGAAGACCTCGCACAGCTCACGCTCGGAGGGGATCGCGTCCCCGGTACCCAGGCCGTCGGCGATGAGGGTGAGGAGGTACTCGCGCACGGCGACGTGCTTGACTCGCGTCCTTGCGGGGCCCGGGGGAGTGAGTGGAGACATGGGCGGCTCGTGACTCGTGGCGGCGGGGTTGACAAGGTCATTGTGCCCCGTCTCGTCCCGTGTGGGAAAACCTCTGACGCGGTCGGCTCTGCGTCCTGACGGCGACCGGGAGAACGAGGTGCTTGACATCGGCCGGCACGTGGTCTTTGCTGGTATCACTGGTCCAGACCTGTGCGTCGTCGCCCAGCCGGACCATGACTGTCCCTGTGGGCAGCACCCCTGCGGCACCGCCGCCGCTCCCTCCCGAACACTGGAGAACAACGTGTCTGACAAGAAGAAATCGGGTGGCGTCTTCGCCGTCGCCCAGCGACTTGGGCGCTCCCTGATGCTCCCGATCGCCACGCTGCCTGCCGCAGGTCTCCTCCTGCGCCTGGGACAGGCTGACATGCTGGGGGCCGACGGGCTCGCTCAGCACCTGAGCTGGATGCAGCCGGTCGCCGATGTCCTGGGCGCCGCCGGCAACGCTGTCTTCAGCAACCTGCCTCTCATCTTCGCCGTCGGCGTTGCTGTTGGTTTTGCCCGCAAGTCTGACGGATCCACCGGCGTGGCCGGCCTCATCGGCTACCTCGTCTTCTCCGGCGTGCTCGGCGCCCTGGCGCCTTACTGGGGCGCCGGCGGGCAGACGCCTGAGGAGAACACGATCAATTACGGCGTCCTGGGCGGTATCGTCATGGGGATCGTCGCCGCTCTGCTGTGGCAGAAGTACTACCGCACCAAGCTGCCCGACTGGCTGGCCTTCTTCGGCGGGCGCCGCTTCGTCCCGATCGTGACCTCGGCCGCCGCCGTCGTCATCGCCCTCGTCATGGGCCTGATCTACCCGGCCTTCAACTGGCTCATCAACGAGCAGCTGGGTGGCTGGCTCATGAACGCTGGCACCGAGGGCGGTATCGCCGCGGCGCTGGCGGCCTTCGTCTTCGGCACCGCGAACCGTCTGCTCATCCCGTTCGGCCTGCACCACCTGCTCAACTCCATCCCGTGGTTCCAGCTGGGACAGTGCGAGACCGCTGACGGCAGCGTGGCGCACGGTGACCTCACCTGCTTCTTCTCAGGTGTCGACGGCACCAACGCCTGGACGGGCTCGTTCATGACCGGCTTCTTCCCAATCATGATGTTCGCGCTGCCGGCTGCCGCCCTGGCGATCTGGCACACCGCCAAGCCTGCCAAGCGCAAGGCCACCGGTGCCCTCATGGTCTCGGTCGCCCTGACCGCCTTCATCACGGGTATCACCGAGCCCCTGGAGTACGCCTTCGCCTACGTGGCCTTCCCGATCTACGCGGTGCACGCCGTACTCACGGGCACCTCGCTGGCCCTGGTCAACGCCCTGGGCATCAAGGACGGCTTCTCCTTCTCCGCCGGTGCGATCGACTACGTGCTGAACTTCGGCAAGTCGGCCGAGCTGTCCGGTGGCGCGGTGGGCGGCCCGATCCTGCTGGCAGTCATCGGCCTGGTCTACGCCGTCATCTACTACTTCCTCTTCCGTTTCCTCATCATCAAGCTTGGCTTCGCCACGCCGGGTCGCGAGGAGGACGAGACCGACTCCTTCACGGCCGCACAGAAGGCTGCGGCTGAGTCCACTGGCAAGAACGCTGAGGCTGCTCGCAAGGCCTGAGCCGACATCCGCAAGAGACGACGACGGCGCCCCTGACCGCAGTGGTCAGGGGCGCCGTCGCCAGTCGGCCAGCCAGCAGGCGGGACCGGCCCGGGCGCGCGCTCCCGCCTGCCCGCGCTCAGCCCTGCAGCTCGCGCGTCTGGACGGCGGCCACGCGGCGGGTGTCGTCCAGGTTCTCGCTCACGATACGGCGCAAGGCGGCAGGAGCGTCCTCGTGCGAGGTCATCCAGCCCTCCAGCGCCCCCACCGGGTCGGCGCCCTCCAGGCCCACCGTGGACACCGACCACAGGCCGGACAGGAGGTTCTCAGCCATGTGGAAGGTTCGAGAGGCCCAGATGGCGTCCGCCTCGCGCACGTACTCGCTCACGAAGGGCACGAGCAGCTCAGGGTGACGCTCCACGGAGGCGAAGCCCAGCAGCGTCCTGACCTGGGTCTCGTTGGGCATCGAGGAGCTGTCCACCAGCGCACGCCAGGTCGCAGCCTTGGCCTCGGGCACGGGCAGAGTCGCCCGGGCCTGGGCAGCGCGCTCGCGGCCCGTGGTCGTGCGGTCGCGCTGCTCCTCGGCAGCGATCTCCTCCTCACCGGCCCTGCCAGCGGCCACGAGTCCGGTAAGCAGCTCCCAGCGCAGGTCCTGGTCCACGCTCAGACCCTCCAGGGTCTCGGAGCCGTCGAGCCAGGCGGACACGGTCGCGGTCTGCTCGTCAGTGACGGCGTGGGCGGCCACGGCACGCACCAGCTGCAGCTGCTTGTCGCTGTCCGGCTCGGCGGCGCGAGCCAGCTCCAGCAGCGACTGTGCGGCGCCCGGAGCTGCTGCCTTGCGGGCGGCCGGCGGCAGGTAGAAGGACAGGCAGGTCGTGACCCGGGCCAGCAGGCCCTGGACCACCGAGGAGTGGGTCTCGACCTCAAGCGCCTCCAGGGCCGCGGCCAGGAACCGCGAGGCCGGCATCTCGGCGTCGCGCACCATGTCCCATGCCGAGGCGAGCACGATCGAGCGAGGCAGGGAGTCAGTGAAGGAGGCGATGCCAGCCAGGCCGGCCTGCAGCGAGGCGTCGTCCAGACGCACCTTGGCATAGGTGAGGTCGTCGTCGTTGAGGACGAGCACGTCAGCGCGAGCTGTCCCCACAAGCTCGGGAACCTCGGTGCGGGCACCGTCCACGTCCAGCTCGACCCGGCCGGTACGGGTCAGCACCCCGTCGACCAGGTCGTAGCTGCCGATCGCCACACGGTGGGGGCGCAGGCTCGCCGGAGAGCCCTGCGGGATCTCCTGGAGGACGGCGGCGGAGGTGATGACGCCGTCGGCGTCGGTGACCAGCTCCGTGCGCAGGGTGGTGACCCCGGCCTCCTGGAGCCAGACCCTCGTCCACGCACCCAGGTCGCGTCCGGAGGTCTTCTCCAGCTCGGCCAGCAGGTCAGCCAGCGTGGCGTTGGCGTAGGCGTGGGAGGCGAGGTAGGAGGCGATGCCCTTGAAGAAGGACTCGCGGCCCACGTAGGCCACCAGCGCCGTGAGCACCGAGGCGCCCTTGGCGTAGGTGATGCCGTCGAAGTTGACCTCGACGTCGTGCAGGTCCTTGATCTCGGCTGCGATGGGGTGGGTGGAGGAGAGCTGGTCCTGGTTGTAGGCCCAGGTCTTCTCCAGCGCCTGGAAGGTGGTCCAGGCGTCGGTGAAGCGGGTGGTCTCGGCGGTGGCCAGGGTCGAGGTGTACTCGGCGAAGGACTCGTTGAGCCACAGGTCGTTCCACCAGGTCATCGTCACCATGTCCCCGAACCACATATGGGCCAGCTCATGGAGGATGGTGACGGCGCGGCGCTCCACGCGAGCCTCGACGGGCCGGGAGCGGAAGATGTAGTCGTCGCGGTGGGTCACGCACCCGGCGTTCTCCATGGCACCGGCGTTGAACTCGGGCACGAAGACCTGGTCGTACTTGGTGAAGGCGTAGGGGGTGGCGAACAGCTCCTCGTAGAAGGCGAAGCCCCGCTTGGTGATGTCCAGGATCTCCTCGGAGTCCATGTGCTCGGCCAGCGAGGCGCGGCAGTAGGTGCCCAGCGGGATCTCGCGGCCGTCAACGCTGGTGTAGGAGCTGGTCACGCCCTGGTAGGGACCTGCCACGATCGCGGTGATGTAGGAGCTGATGCGCTCGGTAGGAGCGAAGGAGAAGACCTGGGAACCGTCCTTCTCGCCGGCGACGGGCTCCGGGGTGGGCGAGTTGGAGAAGACCGTCCACCCTGCCGGGGCGGTGACGGTGAAGGTGAAGGAGGCCTTGAGGTCAGGCTGCTCGAAGACGGCGAAGACGCGACGTGAGTCCGGCACCTCGAACTGGGAGTAGAGGTAGGTCTCGCCGTCGGCCGGGTCGGTGAAGCGGTGCAGGCCCTCGCCGGTGTGCATGTAGGCGCAGTCCGCGACGACGGTCAGCTCGTTGTCGTCCTGGAGATCGTCTAGGGCGACGCGCGAGTCTACGTAGGCCTCGGCCGGGTCCAGGTCCTTGCCGTTGAGGACGATCGAGTGGACGGTGGGGGCGATGAGGTCGATGAAGGTAGCGGCACCCGGCGTCGCGCTGAAGCGCACGGTGGTGGCGGAGCGGAAGGTCTCCTCGCCGCGGGTCAGGTCCAGGGCGATGTCGTAGCTGGCGACGGTGAGGAGCTCGGCGCGCTTGGCCGCCTCCTCGCGGGTCAGGTTCTGACCGGGCATGGGGTCTCCTTCGTCTGGGTCGGCTGGCGGTGCACGGCTCGCGACCGACGCGTCCCGCCGCAGGCGGGCCCGACGGCGGAGCGGCACCGCCTGCCATCCTCTCACCGCCTGGTGCGTGACCCAAGGCGCACAGCGTCCGGGCCTCGGCTAGCCTCGGTGGGAGCGGACAGCGGGAGGAGCAGTCATGAGAGTCGTGGCAGCACCGGACTCGTTCAAGGAGTCGATGACCGCGCGCCAGGCGGCACTGGCGATGGAGCGGGGAGTGCACACGGCGCTGCCACGGGCGCAGGTCTGCTGCGTCCCGATGTCCGACGGTGGTGAGGGCTTTGTCGACGCGGTCACCTCTGCCTGGGGAGCCAGGACGGTCGAGGCCAGCTCGACCGACGCCCTGGGACGCCCGGTCCGGGCGCGCTACGGCCTGGCCGGGGAGCGCGCGGTGATGGACGTGGCCAGCTGTGCCGGGCTTGAGCTCGTGGCGCCGGACGACCGGGACGTCATGGCATCGACGACCGCCGGGCTCGGGCTCCTGGTCCGTGACGCTCTGTCCCGCGGCGTGCGACGCATCCTCCTGGGGATCGGCGGCTCCGCCACCAATGACTGCGGGATGGGCATGCTGACGGCGCTGGGAGCGCGGTTGCTGGACTCACAGGGGCGGGAGGTGGCTCCCGCCTGCCCCTCGCTGCTGGGCGCGGTGGACAGCAGCGACCTGTCCGGGCTGGACCCGGCGCTCGCGGGTACTCAGATCGAGGCGGCCTGCGACGTGACCAACCCGTTGACCGGTCCGTGCGGAGCCACGGCTGTCTTCGGACCGCAGAAGGGTGTGCGTGAGGCGCAGGTCGCTGAGCTGGACGCCGTGCTGGGGCACCTGGCCGAGGTCACCGGGCAGCAGCAGGTTGCCCGGGAGGCCGGGGCAGGCGCGGCGGGTGGTCTAGGCTTCGCGCTGCGAGCGTTTCTGGGGGCGCGCCTGGTGCCGGGGACCGAGCTCGTGGCTCGCGCCGTCGGCCTGGAGGAGGCGGTACGCGGCGCGGACCTCGTCCTTACCGGCGAGGGCTCGGTGGACGCGCAGACGGCTGCGGGCAAGACCCCGGCGGGAGTGGCGCAGGTGGCACGTGCCGCCGGCGTGCCGTGCGTGGTCTTCGCAGGCAGGATCCGTCCAGGGGCCGGCGCCCTGGAGGAGATGGGGGCGCGTCTGGTACCGATCGTGGACGAGACGGTCGCGGTGGAGCAGGCGCTGAGAGAGGGGCCGGAGAACCTCGCGCGGGCCGTGGCGCGGTACCTGGAGGCGCTCAGGGCTGACAGGTAGGAGGCAACGCCGTGGCTCACCAGATGCTCACCCGCTCCTCGGGCGCCAGCCACAGGCCGTCACCCGGGGCCACGTCGAAGGCCTCGTAGAAGGCATCGACGTTGCGCACGATCCCGTTGCAGCGGAACTCCGCAGGTGAGTGGGGGTCGATCGTCAGCAGCAGCTCGGCCTGCTCGTCCCGGTTCTTGCCCCTCCAGATCCGGGCCCAGGAGTAGAAGAAGCGCTCCAGCGCGCTGAGCCCGTCGATGACAGGCGCCTGGGCCACCGAGCTGACACCCTCGCGAGCCAGCGCCAGGCGGTAGGCCTTGAGCGCGATCCCCAGCCCGCCCAGGTCCCCGATGTTCTCCCCGATGGTCAGTGCGCCGTTGACGTGCGGCACCTCGGTCAGCGGGGTGCCTTCACGCTCGGCCCTGGCCATGAGCGAGGCGGGCTGGAAGGCGTCGTACTGGGCGATGAGTGCCTTGGTGCGCTCGGTGAAGGCCTTGCGGTCCTCGTCGGTCCACCAGTCTACGACCTTGCCGGTGCCGTCGAAGGTTGAGCCCTGGTCGTCGAAGCCGTGCCCGATCTCGTGACCGATCACCGCGCCGATGCCGGCGTAGTTGACGGCGGCGTCAGCCTGAGGGTCGAAGAAGGGCGGCTGGAGGATGGCAGCCGGGAAGACGATCTCGTTCATCGTCGGGTTGTAGTAGGCGTTGACCGTCTGCGGGGTCATGTGCCACTCGTCGCGGTCCACCGGCTCGGCGAGCTTGCGCAGCGCGCGGGCGAGGTCGAAGGCCTCGACGCTGCGCACGCTCGCCAGCAGGTCCCCAGGCGTGATGACGACGGCGGAGTAGTCGCGCCAGGTGGTCGGGTAACCGATCTTCGGGGTGAACTGGGCCAGCTTGTCCAGCGCCCGCTCGCGCGTGGCTGGGCCCATCCACTCCAGCGACGAGATGGACTGGCGGTAGGCCTCGATGAGGTCTGCGACCAGGGTCTCCATCGCCTCCTTGTGCGAGGGCGGGAAGTGGCGCTCGACGTAGATCTCGCCCAGTGCCTCTCCCAGGCACGCCTCCACCAGGCCCACGCCACGCTTCCACCGCGGGCGCAGCTCGTCGACACCCTGCAGGCGCTGGGAGTAGAAGGCGAAGTTCTCGTTGACGAAGTCGGAGGACAGGAGCGTCGCCCGGCCGTGGACCAGGTGCCACGCCGCCCACAGCCTGAGGTCTTCCAGGTCCGTGGAGCGCCACACGCTGGCGGCGTGGGCGAGGTAGTCAGGCTGCTCGACGATCGTGTGAACGAGGAAGTCACCCGCCTCGGCGCCCGCTGCGGCGGCGGCCGACTCGATACCCTCGCGCCAGGAGCCCCACGGGAAGCCTGGACCGGCGGCAACGATCTCCTCCCAGCTACGGGGGTTGTTCATCTTCTCGATGTCACGGCAGGCCACCCGGTCCCAGTGGCCCTTGGCCAGGGCGGTCTCCACGGACATGACACGTTCCGCCGCCTGGGAGGCGGTTGCGTCGTCGGACGCGACCCCGGCCAGGCGCAGCATCGTGGCAACGTGCGAGACGTAGGCCTGGCGGACCTCGGCCTGGGCGTCCTCGCGGTAGTAGGACTCGTCGGGCAGTCCGATACCGGCCTGGCCGACCCAGGTGGTGTAGCGCTCGGGGTCGTTGAGGTCGTTCTCCACGTCCACACCGACCACGCCGGTGAAGCCTGTGGCGATCATGGCGCCGAGCAGCCGAGCCAGGGCCTCCTTGGTAGGGGCAGCCAGGACCGGGGAGAGCTCAGCCTGAAGGGGCTGGGCGCCGAGGGAGTCGATGTGCTCGGCGTCCATGAAGGCGGCGTACAGGCCAGCGATCTTGCCGGACGGCGTCGAAAGGTCGGGCTGGGAGGCAGCCAGCTCCTCCAGGATCGTGTGGCAGGCCTCCTCAGAGGCGTCACGGAGGTCGTAGAAGGAGCCGGCGCTGGGGCGGTCCGCCGGGATCGGGGCGGTGGACAGCCATGTTCCGTTGACGTGGCGGAAGAGGTCGTCCTGGACCCGGACGCTGGTGTCAGCGGCAGCGGTGTCCAGCACTCCGGCCAGGACAGGGGCGGCGTGAGTCGCTGTGGTCTCAGTCATGGTGACAACCTAGTGGCCGTCGTCGGATGTTCCGGATCGCGTCCACGGTCGGCGTGCGCTGTTCGCGTGAGGCACAATTGCGGCCATGCGTATTCACATCGGAACGGACCATGCTGGATTCGAGCTCAAGGGCGTGCTCGTCAGCCACCTTACCGAGCAGGGCCACGAGGTCGTGGACCACGGCTGCTACGTCTACGACCGTCTCGATGACTACCCGGAGTTCTGCTTCGCCGCCGCCGAGGCGGTAGTGGCCGACCCCGGCTCGCTCGGCATCGTGCTGGGAGGCTCGGGCAACGGTGAGCAGATCGCGGCCAACAAGGTGGACGGCGTGCGCGCGGCGCTGGTCTGGAACGTCGAGACCGCCAGGCTCGCCCGTCAGCACAACGACGCCAACGTTGCTGGTCTCGGCGCCCGTCAGCACTCGACCGAGGAGGCGATCGAGATCCTCGACGCCTTCGTGGCTGAGCCCTTCTCCGGCGAGGAGCGCCACCAGGGACGCATCGACCAGGTCCTGGACTACGAGCGCGCCCACCACCAGGCCTGAGAGCGCGCCCACCACCAGGCCTGAGAGCAATGACGTCGGAGACTGACGGCGAGAACGTGGTGTTGCGTGCGGGACCGGTAGCCTCGTCACGTGCAGACGCCGGTCCCGCACGCACAACCACGTGTCTGATGAGCAACGGTGACTCAGTGGGCTACGGTCTGTCCCATGCCTGAAGGACACACGATCCACCGGCTCGCCGCTGCCCTCAGCGAGCTCTTCGGAGGCCGGCGCCTGCACGTGTCCTCCCCGCAGGGGCGCTTTGCCGCTGGCGCTGAGAGCCTGGACGGCCAGGTGCTGCTGGGAGCCGAGGCCCACGGCAAGCACCTCTTCGTGGCCTTCGCTCCCGAGGCCGATGTCCCCTTCCGGCTGCCAGGAGGGGCCTGCACGGTTGGGGAGGCGGATGACGACGCCTCTGCCCCGGTGACCTGGCTGCGCGTCCACCTAGGGCTGTACGGCTCGTGGACCTTCGACGGTGACTCCACCTTTACCGCGCCCCACGCCATCGGGGCACCCCGCCGGCGAGTGGGTGAGCGTGGTGAGCACGCCCTGGCTCACGGCGGCGGCTCAGCCCTGTCGGGCCTGTCTGGTGGGGACGACGCCGCAGGCCTGTCTCCGGCTCCCTCGCCTGGTCAGTGGCGGGCGCCTGGGCCCCGCGGCGCGGTGCGCCTGCGGCTAGAGAGCGAGCACGGAGTGGCCGACCTGACCGGACCGGCGGCCTGCGAGGTCCTGGACGCCTCTGGGGTGGTTGCCGTGCGCCGTCGTCTCGGCCCCGATCCACTGAGGCCCGACGGCGACGCGCGGGTCTTTGTGGATGCCGTGCGCCGTCGTCGTAAGGCGGTCGGCGAGCTGCTGATGGACCAGTCAGTGATCTCCGGAGTCGGCAACATCTACCGTGCGGAGACGCTGCTGCGAGGCGGGGTCAGTCCCTTCGTGGCCGGCAACCGGGTGAGTGAGAAGCGACTGCGAGGACTGTGGGAGGACCTGGTCCCGCTCATGGAGTACGGCGTGGCCACGGGCTTCATCACCACCGTCGATCCCGAGGACGTGCCTGAGCCGGTCCCGGCGGGGGACGAGGAAGCGGCACGCTGGTACGTCTACCACCGAACCGGGCGGCCCTGCCTGCGCTGCGGGACGCCGGTCAGTGAGAAGGAGGTGGCTGGGCGGCGCCTGTTCTGGTGCCCCGGGTGCCAGCGGCGCTGACGCCCGCAAGGACATGGACGACCAGACGTCGGTGGCCACGGGCCGCCACTGGGTAGCGTGGCCCTGTGAGTGCTTCGACCCGCCTGCGCACCAGCCCGTGGACCACCTCGGTCGCAGGGCTGTTCTCCCGCGACCTGCACCTGCGGGTGCCCCTGGACCGTTCGGGAGACTCCGACACTCTTCCTGACGGATCGAGGCAGATCACGGTCTACGCCCGTGAGGTCGCCCGGCGCCAGGCCGGGGACTGCGCCCCGAGTGACCTGCCGGCGCTCGTCTTCCTCCAAGGCGGGCCGGGCTGCGAGTCGCCGCGTCCAGCCGGCGACGGCGGAGCCGGCTGGTTGGGTGCGGTGCTGGAGCACTACCGTGTCATCCTGCTCGACCAGCGCGGTACGGGGGCCTCCACGCCGATCGACCATCCCGACGCCGGGGGAGACGCCCAGGGCACAGCACGCCTGCTCACGCACTTCCGTGCCGACGAGATCGTTGAGGACTGTGAGGACCTGCGCCGCGAGCTGGGGATCGAGCGCTGGAGCCTGCTGGGGCAGTCCTTCGGTGGCTTCTGCACGATCCGCTACGCCAGTGCTCACCCCGACAGCCTGGAGACCATCTACCTCACCGGCGGCCTGCCGGCTGTGGGACGCTCGATCGACGAGGTCTACTCCCTGACCTACGAGGCCATGCAGGCCAAGTCCGAGGAGCACTACCGGCGTTACCCCGGTGACCGGGAGACGATGGCCCGCCTGGCCGAGCTGGCCGGGCGCGGCGGGCTGATGACGTCGAATGGTGAGCCGGTGGGGCCGGAGCGCCTGCGCTCGCTGGGATCGCTGCTGGGCGCCAGCGGTGGTACAGATACCCTGCACTACCTGCTGGAGCGTGATCCGTCCAGCTGGGCCTTCCGCTACGACCTTGGCCAGCTACTGGCTTTCGGCGGGCGCTTCCCGCTGTACGCGGTGATCCACGAGTCCTGCTGGGCCGACGGCGGCGTCACCGACTGGGCCGCGGCACGCGTGCGGCCGGCGGCCTTTGACCAGGACCCCACGCTGCTGACCGGGGAGCACGTCCGTCCGGAGCTCTTCAGCGAGGACGCGACGCTGCGCCCGTGGCGTGAGGTGGCCGAGCTCGTGGCGCAGCAGGAGTGGCCGGGGCTCTACGACCCGTCACGCCTGGCTGCCGGTGGGGTGCGTGGAGCCGCGGCAGTGTACGCGAGGGACGTGTACGTGCCCATGGAGACCTCCCTGGCCACGGCGGCCCTCATGCCTGGCTTGCGCACGTGGGTGACCAGCGAGTACGAGCACAACGGCTCGCGCGCCAGCGGGGGAGAGGTCTTCCGCCGCCTGCGTGACCTGGCCAGCGGCGTCGTCGTGCGCTGACCTGCCCGCCCCCCGATGGACAACCTTTTCGTTAGTCGGACAACCGAAACACAGGGTTTTAGGTTGTCCGACTAACGAAAAGGTTGTCCATCGGCAGCAGAGGGAGCGTTATCAGATGTAGATCGTCGGATCGAGCATGAGCTCGGGGTCGGTACGCGGGTCGCGCACGCGTGCTGGCACGCCAACTCCCACGTGATCTGCTGGCAGGTTCTTCACCAGCACGGCGTTCGCCCCGATCTTGGCGCCGTCCTCGACCGTGACGGGCCCGAGGACCTTGGCGCCGGCCCCGATCTGGACGTTGTTGCCGATCGTGGGGTGCCTCTTGCCGGGGTTCGTCGAGACCCCGCCCAGGGTTACGCCGTGGTACATGAGGACGTCGTCGCCCACCTGCGCGGTCTCCCCAATGACCACGCCCATGCCGTGGTCGATGAAGAAGCGCTGGCCGATGGTGGCACCGGGGTGGATCTCGATGCCGGTGAGGTTGCGGGCGGTCTGGGAGATCGCCCGTGCGGCGAAGGCATGCCCCGATCCCCACAGGTGGTGAGCCAGGCGGTAGGCCCACACCGCGTGCACACCTGGGTAGAGCAGAGCGACCTCAAGGCTGGAGCGTGCCGCAGGGTCCTGGCGGCGTGCGGCGGCCAGGTCCTCCTTGGCCGTACGGAGCAGGGAGCGGTGGGTTGATCGCATGGGTAGTCCTGGTGGTGAAAGAAGCGGGTCACTAGGCGAACGCCGACGGCGGCTCCCCTGTTCCCAGGGGGAGCCGCCGTCGGCTCACGGGATTGGTTCAGGGACACTCACCCGCAGGGACCGCGCCTTGGGCGTGGTGCTCAGTTGAGGTAGTCGGCGTACAGGGGCGTCGACAGGTAGCGCTCGCCGGTGTCAGGAAGCACCGTGACGATGGTCTTGCCCTCCAGCTCCGGGCGCTGGGAGAGCAGGTCCGCGGCTGCCAGGGCGGCGCCGGAGGAGACCCCGACCAGCAGGCCCTCCTCCCTCGCGGCGCGACGGGCATAGGTCAGGGCGTCCTCGGAGGTGATGTGGAGCAGCTCGTCCCAGATGTCCTGGTCCAGGATCTCGGGGACCACGTTCGGGCCCAGCCCCTGGATCTTGTGCGGGGCCGCGTGGCCCTCGCTCAGCAGCGGGGACTCGGCGGGCTCAACGCCGTAGACCTTGATGCCGGGAACCTTGTCGCGCAGGACCGTGCCCACGCCGGTCAGTGTCCCGCCGGTACCGATGCCTGCGACGAAGGCGTCGAGGCTGCCGGCCTGCTCCAGGATCTCCAGCGCGGTGGTCTCGCGGTGGACCTTGGGATTGGCCGGGTTGGTGAACTGGGAGGCGAGGATGGAGTTCTCGGTGGCTGCCTGGATCTCTTGCGCCTTCTTGACGGCTCCGGCCACCCCGCCCTCAGAGGTGAGGACCAGCTCGGCGCCGAAGGCGCGCATGATGGCGCGCCGCTCCTTGCTCATGGTCTCGGGCATGGTGATGACGACGTGGTAGCCGAGCGCCGCACCGACCATCGCCAGGCCGACACCGGTGTTGCCGCTGGTGGCCTCGACGATCGTGCCGCCGGGCTTGAGGGCGCCGGACTCCTCCGCAGCGCGCACGATTGACAGGGCGATGCGGTCCTTGACTGAGCTGGCGGGCTCGAAGGCCTCGACCTTGGCCAGGACGGTGGCAGGGCCGGAGACGACGCGGTTGATCTTGACCAGGGGGGTGCCGCCGACGGCCTCGGTGATGTTGGACAGGTAGGTCATGGTTTCTTCCTTGTGAGAACCCCGGGTACTGATGTCCCGGAGGAGGTGTCAGTCAGAGGTGCAGGTAGGGGTACGCAGCGGAGGACGCTGCTGGTACAGGTGCGGGCAGGTGCCCTGAGCGCCGGGCAGGTACGCGGGAGCGCGCACCCAAGCTCGTGGCCTGGCGCCCTACCGACACTGGCAGCAGGAGAGGGACATCGCACACATGATGCTGATGGTCATCATGTGGGGTCCTCCTCTCCTGGGTGGCGGCTCGGTGTGGGGCCGCGCCTGACTGGTTGAGGAGACAATAGTCCCTGCGGCGGGCAGGACGTCAAGACGTCCGCATGGTGACCTGCGACGATCGAGACGCCAGGACTCAGACGGGCAGCTCGACGACGGCGCTGCCGGCCGGCTCGGGAACCGCCTCACCCTGGGTGAGGGAGGCGAGCAGATCTGCAAGGGAGGCAGGGTCGGGTGAGTCCGTGGCCAGCAGGACGACAGCGTGGGTCGGCCCCCAGATCGTCTCCTCGACACTGAGGTCTGGGTGGGCACGCAGATCCGCCTCCAGGCGGCCGGCGTCAGTGACGGGAACGCGTACGTCCCACAGGTAGCGGGTGACGAGCCGGACCCGTGAGGCCGCGGTCAGGCCCTGGGCGGCGGCGTCGGAGTAGGCGCGCACGAGCCCGCCGGTCCCCAGCAGGGTGCCGCCGAAGTAGCGGGTCACGACGACGGTGGTGTTGGTGAGCCCCGTTCCTCGCAGCACCTCCAGGATGGGCTGCCCGGCAGTGCCGGAGGGCTCGCCGTCGTCTGACGAGCGTTCGACGGGCAGCGCGCCGGGGACCGAGACGATGAAGGCTGAGCAGTGGTGCCGGGCGGTAGGGTGCGCCGCGCGCACCGAGGCGATGAAGGCCCGTGCCTCCTCCTCGGAGTCGGTGCGTGCGGCGCGGGCGAGGAAGTGAGAGCGCTTGACCTCCAGGTCGGTCTCGGGGTGAGGTTGGCGTGCCAGTGTCAGGACCGGGGAAGGGATGGAGGGGGAGGAGGCGCAAGACATGGCGTGATCCTCCCAGATGCGTGTGCTGCGCGTGTGGACGGCTTCCGCGCAGGACAGGGCCTGGTCCCAGAGCAAGGGACTGATCTCACACGCCGAAGCAGGGTAGCGGGGTGGAAGGTTCTCTGCGGAAGTCGTTATGGTGTCCCCCGGTCCAGTTTTCGATGGATCGTGCGATCCCCAGACTTTGGAAGGAGCGGGCTCATGGCAGTGCCGAAGCGGAAGATGTCCCGCAGCAACACCCGCAACCGCCGCTCGCAGTGGAAGGCTGAGCTCACCGAGCTCAACACCATCCGCGTCGCGGGCCGCGAGATCACCGTGCCCCGCCGCCTGGCGAAGGCCTACAAGACCGGCCTCCTGGAGCACTGAGCTCTGAGGGTTGAGCCTTGACCTGGACCGCTCCGCGGTTCTCAGGCGAGTGTAGTTCAATGGTAGAACGGCAGCCTTCCAAGCTGCACACGCGGGTTCGATTCCCGTCACTCGCTCCATGACTTTCCGTTGAAACGGCGCCGATTCCTCAGCCGAGGGGACGGCGCCGTCTCGCTGGAAACGTGCACGCGTGACCAATCGTGACCAATGGAGTCGCCGGGCGCTGCGGGAGAGGACCCCCATGCCAGCCCGCGCCACCCGCTTGGCCTTCGGCACCGTCACCGGCCTGCCATTGGGCCGCTTCCGCGTGCGGTACACCGGCCCCGACGGGGCCAAGCGGTCGGCCTTGGGCACTGCCTCTGTACGAGAACCTCGACCACTGAGCTGCGGCGCGCACCCACACCGTCGTGTCGCTCCACCACCACGCTGCCGTGTTGCTCCGTGCCACACAGTCGTTGCGCTAGCCCGCCGTCGTTTTCGCTCCTGAACACTCGATTCCGTTGCGGCGCGCATGGGAATCGACTGTTCAGGAGCGAAAACGACGTGCCAAGGGCCTGGCTTCGTACCTGCGGGACGTGTGATCGCGTCTGTGGTGTGGGATCGAGTCTGACGCGCTCGATCCCACACCACAGACGCGTCTTCACCATTGGCAGGCGTGATCTGGTGGCCGGGAGGGGTGGTATCGGGGCAGGGCTCTGGCGACATTGCTGCGACGGAGTGTACGGGCGGACCGCTTGGCCAGCTGAGCGGCCTACTGTGCCGCTGGGTATTCCCGCCAGGGGGTAGCGGACTGACAGGCACTTCCCTTCGGACGCGACACTTTTCTATCCTGACGGGCGGATCCTGTCTATCGTTTCTAGGAGACATCATGGCGTCCACCCCGCTGCTGGCCTCCTCGCTTCCCCTTGCTGCCGCGCCGATGGCAGGAGGCCCTTCCACCGTGGCGCTAGCCGGTGCGGTTGCCAGGGCAGGTGCCTTCCCCTTCTTGGCGGGTGGCTATCGGCCTGTTGAGGTGCTGGCTGAGCAGATCAGTCAGGCCCGCCAGCTGGGCGCTGACTTTGGCGTCAACCTCTTCGTACCCTCGCGCACACCGGTCGACGGCGCCGCGCTCCAGGCCTACGCGCGTGAGCTGGCCCCGGAGGCGCAGGCTTACGACCTGGACCTGAGGGTCCAGCCTGGCCATGATGACGATAGCTGGCAGGCCAAGCTCGACCTGTTAGTGAGTGACCCGGTGCCGGTGGTCTCTTTCACCTTCGGACTTCCGGAGGACGACGTCGTCCGCCGCCTGCGCGCGGTCGGTACCACAGTGCTGGTGACCGTGACGACGGCGCAGGAAGCCGTAGCCGCTGCCGAGGCTGGCGTGGATGGGCTGGTGGTCCAGGGGCCGCGGGCTGGTGGTCACAGCGCCACCTTCGACCCTTCTCGGACGATCGGTGGCCAGGCCACGGCGGAAGTGGTTCAGGAGGTACGCGGGGCGACCACGTTGCCCGTCATCGGTACCGGTGGAGTGAGCGGCGGCGAGGACGTCCGGGCGATTCTGGCTGCCGGAGCGCAGATGGTCGCTGTCGGCACGCTGCTGCTGCGCACCGACGAGGCGGGGACCCCTGAGACGTATCGCCGTGCCCTGGCGGACCCGGCCTTCACGCGCACGATCGTGACACGCGCGTTCAGCGGGCGGCCGGCACGCTCCTTGTGCAACGGATTTGCACAGCGGCATCCTCACGCTCCCAGCGCCTATCCGGCGGTCAACCGTCTGACGCTGCCCCTGCGCAGGGCAGCAGCCAGGGCGGGCGACATGCAGCGGATCTCGCTGTGGGCGGGCACCGGATGGCGTGGCGCCCGCCACGAGAGTGCGGGCGACGCCGTCGCCAGACTTGCCACTGTCCTATGAGCGAGACGGAAGGATACGCAGTCATGAATACTTCTGGGTCAGCCGTGTCGAACGGCCGTTACGTCGTCGTCGGTGGGCCGACGGTCGTCTTTGACTTCGGCGGGCTTCGCTTCATCTCTGACCCCACCTTTGACCCTCCGACCGACTACGGGATGCTGCGCAAGACCGAAGGACCTGCGGTGAGCCCCGAGGCACTGGGGCACCTCGATATCGCGCTGATAAGCCATGATGACCACAAGGACAACCTTGACCACCGAGGACGTCAGGTGGCGCTAGAGGCCGGGGCGGTCATCTCGACGCATCCCGCAGCGCGGCGGATGGGCGGCGTGGCGCGGGGCTTGTCCGCGGGGGAGAGCCTCACCCTCGGTGAGCTCACGATCCACGCCGTCGAGGCTGTTCACGGTCCGGCGGACGGCGAACGAGATTCACGGGGCTTCGTCAACTGTGAGGTCATCGGCTTTGTGCTCCAGGCTCACGCGACACAGATGTTCCTCAGCGGCGACACCACCTCGCTGGAGGCAGTGAGAGCGGTGGTCGAGCGCTTTGGCCCGATGGACTATGCGGTGCTCCATGCGGGCCGTGCGAGCGTCCCCGCCAAGTTCGCCGGCCGTCCCTTGTCCATGACGGCTGGCCAGGCGGCGACGGCGGCGCGAGTGCTGTCGGCCCAGCGCGTCATCGTGGCGCACCAGACGCAGTGGGCGCACTTCACGCAAGGTCCTGCGCACACACGGGAGGCATTTGAGACCGCCGGCCTGGGATCTGTCCTTGCGCCTAGCGAGCCCGGCGTGTGGGGGAGCCTGATCTAGATGCGGTGCCGTCGGTGAGTGGGAGCTGCTCCCAGACTATCTCCAGGCCGTCCGCCGCCCGCACCGCCTGGTAGAGCCGGTCCGCTGCGTCCTGCAGGGCGTCGGCCAGGTCCTCGCCCCCAGCGGTGAGGTCGAGGACAGCGACGTCGCTGCTGTGGTGCGGCTGGGGATACACGGCCCACCCGCCGGCGCCGGCGACGCCGTGGACGTCCTGTGGCAGGGCCTGGCAGAAGGCCTGGCTCAGCTCCTGGGCGTGGGGGTGGTGCAACGTGGCGCGAAGAGTGGCTACCGGGTCATGGACCGAGGGGTCCCACAACCAGTCGTAGTCCACGGTCCATGGCTGTGGGGTGGATCTCGGGGTCATGAGGTGATGGTGAGGGGGACGGTTGGAAAGGGTCATAAGTTTACGCCCTGCGACATGCGGCACGCCGTCGGCCCCTGCCACGCTGACGCCGGTGCCGGAGAAGGTCAAGGGCCTGGCCAGGACCGGTGCGCAGGCTGCGCCTGCTGTCCTGGCCGGGGCCGCGCTCCTGGCCTCGGGCGGTATCGCGCTTGCTGCGCGTCGTCTGCGTGACCGGCGCTGAGCAGCCTGAACGTTGCTGACTGAGGCTGCCCCCCCCCGCAGGAGGACGGCAGCCTCACCTCGTCTAGCCCCGATCTGAGGCCGCAGCCCGGCGCACCCGGTAGCGCGTGCGGACAGAGTTCTGGTTGCGGGCAACCTTGAGGAGCTCCAGCTTCAGCGGCCTGGTGAACAGCGGCCGTCCGGGACCGAGCGCGGCCGGTGCGTACTGGATCCAGGCCTCGTCGAGCAGACCCGTCTCGGTGACCTGGGACGTCAGGTCGCGACCGCCCGTGACCTAGAGGTCCTTGCTTGCGGCGGAGGCGACGACGTGAGCGTCACGGGTGAGCGTGTCCAGAAACGCGTCGCTCACCTCGCGAGCACGTGGATGGCGCAGGGCGGCACGAAAGGCCGCGAGCAGATCATGGGCTGAGCCGTCCCACAGCCGGTCGTGGTCCAGGCCCAGGGGGTGGGGAGGCGTCCGCGTCATAGCAGCTCCACGTGTGCAGCGACAGAAGTCGTTGGAGTCCCGACGCCTCCTCGGTCGGGGTAGCGGGATTTGAACCCACGATCTCCTGCGCCCAAAGCAGGCGCGATGATCCCGAGTTTTCCCAATGGCTAGGCCAGTGCCTCTCGTGCGCTCATGGCGAGTGTATGCCATCTCGTATGCCATTTTTCCGAAGTTCGTCCTTTCAAAGTGGGGGAGAGGCTTGGCATGATAAAAGCGCCTCCACCGGTTGTGTGGCTGGTGGGGGCGCTTTTCGAGTTCAGACAGTGTCAGCAGCGGCGGACGCCACCACATGCAGGCGCTCGTCGTGGTCGCGGCGGGCGTCCGACAGGTCCTGGCGCGTGGCTCCCAGGTCGCGGTGCAGCGCGGCCAGGTCCTGGCAGGAGTCGGTCAGGTCACGCAGCATCACCGACTGGGGTGACTCTATCCGTGTGATCGCATCCTTGATGGAGGAGCCGTGGTTGTGTTCGACCTGTGCGCGCACGGCGGTGACGTCCTCGGCCAGGACGGCGTACCTTGCGTCCCTGCGTCGCAGGGTGGCCAGGGCGCCGAGCAGGGCGGCCAGCCCGGCCATACCGCCCGTATCCTCGCCACCTAAGACCTCGCAGCCCACGAGGTTGGCGACAGCGTGGACGACGACAACGCCAACGTCTAACCCTTGGCACAAGAGAGGCGCCCCGCCACCCATTATCGGGTGGCGGGGCGCCTCTCTGTTCCGCTAACGAAGCGGCCGGGCGTCAGGAGCCGACGGCGTCAAGAAGCCCCTTCAGCAGCGGCTCGGTAATGAGGTCCTCGCGGGAGTCCGCGAAGTAGTTCGCGTGCGTCTGACGGATCGTGTCGAACGAGTCCGCACCGACAAGGACGATCTCGATACCCTTGTCGTCCTTGTACTGCCTCTCAAGCGACGTATAGGCCTCGACAGCAGCCTTGCTGTTGCTTCCGAACGGGATCTCCTCGCGCAGATCGCCTCGACGGTGGTCGTAGACGAGGATGAAGTGCACGAGATTGCTGCCGCTTGTCATGACATCCCCCTCAAGTACTCAGTGAAGGCCTTCTGGGCGGCCTCCAGTCGGCCAATCATATCCGCAGGAGGGGCCTGGTGGTTCTCCGCGGCCGCCATGACCTCTGATGTCACACTGAACACGTCAAGCACCTCAGCCGGGCCGATTCCACGCTTGAGGTCGAACTCGTGTGTCCGGAATTGCTCCGTCAATCGAGCGTTCATGTCCTCGATGGAGATGGCCCACTGGTGCATCACTCTCGTGCGCAGCTGGATCTCGACCGGCCTCGCCGGGTAGTTCCCGTCAGCACTTCCGTACTCGACGACGACGTGCACCCCTCGGTAGCCAGACGGCTTGGGGTGCGTGATGTAGTCGGAGACGTCAAGGACTGGACGGTTCTTCTCCAAGCGCTTCCGCACCCGGTAGATCTCGTCCATGTCGTCAAGCACGGCCCGGCACCCCGCGAGATCCTGCATCCTGGACAGGGCGAGCGTTGGCTGAGTGAGTAGCTTGCTGGTCAGGGACCCCCACCTCTTGAGGCGCTGGGACACCTCGGGGCTGCGACAGTCCACCGTTCGCACGATAGACCTCAGCCCCGTGCTCGCGGCATTCATGGGCTTCTGGTGGCTGGCGCGAAACACGTCAATCACGTCCAGGTCCGCCTGAATGGTCGACTGGTCTAGCTCCTGGCCCTCAAGCCAACGGCGCACGCGTCTCCCCGCCTTGTTGATCCGTGATGGAGACGGCAGATCCCATGTGCTCACCTTCGTCTCCTCCGGGCTTAGCCGACCTGCACCCAGGATAGGTGAAGGGCCGGTTGACGTGCCCGGATTCGTAACGGTGGTGGCCGCTAGCGTCGCGTGCCGTGACCAGACCGACCCTCACCAGCGCCCTGGACGCCGCCGAGGCGGCGGGCCTGTTCGTCACCTGGGTGCCGATGGCCCACCCGCAGCGCGGCGCGTTCTTCCTGCCGACCAGGACGATCTACCTGCGTGAGGACATGGCGGACGCCGTCGCCCTGCCCACCCTCCTGCACGAGATGGAGCACGCCCGGCGAGGTGACGACGGACACCAGGCCCAGGCGGTGGAGTAGGCCATAGACAGGTGCGTGGCCCGCACGCTCATCACGGAGGAGGACTACGCCCGTGCCGAGGCCCTCACCGGCGGGCGGGGGAGCGGTGCTATCGCCGCCGAGATGGGGCTGCCCAGGTGGGTGGTGTCCGCCTGGCGGGCCGAGCTGAGACGGGTGCGCCTGGCGTCCCTGAACCACGCAGAGCGCGGCTACCTGCGCGAGCGCCTGGAGGAGTAGGCCGAGCGCGCGGAGGACGAGCAGTGAGCCGACCCAAATGGTCTACCCCCCCCTTGACAAGTTGCGTCTAGGGGGGTGGATTACTTGTTCTGAAGCGCAGGGACCTGGAGAAGGCCCCCGGAGGATCGCCAAGGAGCACGGCCTGGCTCTCACCCTCAAGGAGGGCGGGAACCACGCCGTCGCCACCGTCGGCACATGGCGAGAGCCGCTCCCGCGCCACCGCGAGATCGCCGAGAAGCTCGCCCGCAAGATCATCAGGCGCTGCCAGGAAGCCCAGGAGGAGAGCTAACGATGGACACCATCAACGCCACCGTCACCCAGGACGGCAGGTGGTGGGTCGCCGACTTCACCGTCGACGGCCACGAGTACGGCACCCAGGCGCGCCGTCTCGGGGACGTCGCCGCCCAGGTAGCCGACGCCGCCGCCCTCATGACCGACCGCGACCCGTCCGACTACACCGTCACGATCACCGCCGCAGACCCACGGTGGGCCGCTCTCATCGATGACTACCAGCGCGCCGCAGCCGACCTGGCCCGCGCACAGGACGCGGCTAGGGACGCCTCGCGTGCCGCTGTCACGGCCCTGCGGGCGCAAGGTCTCACAGGCCGGGACGTCGCCGCCCTCATGGGCATCTCGCCGCAGCGCGTCTCCCAGCTGGTCGCTTAGACCCAGGCAGGTGAGACAGCAGCCCCCGCACCATCACGGTGCGGGGCCTCTCCTGTAGTCAGTTCCTGCCGGTTGAGCGCCCGAAGACGAAACCGAGGGCGGTAGTCACGATCACCTTCAAGGTGTCCATCGCGCTACCGAGCAGCGAACCGTCACGCGGCCAGAAGTGCTGACAAAGCGCCATGATGAAGATGACGAGCACGCACCAGCCGATCAGAGGTCGTCGTCGCCAGTGATCCTGGGGACCGGCTTCTCTCCTGCCGCAGGGGTCATCGGAGCCCTAGCGGGGCCAGATAGGTCGTGTCGTCGATCATGTCCTGGTGGTCGAGGACGTCCCTGTCCGCCTGGTACGCCTTGAACCATGCAGACCCTCGGGCGTGGGTGATCTCAGACAGCTGTACGGCCGTCTTCTGCTTGGCAGCCTCCCACACCTCGTCCAGGCAGTCACGAAGGTTGCTGTCGGACTCCCCGTCGATGATGAGGGCCTTCCCGGAGGCGTCACGCGCGAACTTCTTGACGCCCTTCCTGGCGAAGGGGCGGAACTCGTCGTACACGGTGTAGGAGACGGGGCCGAACCTCCAGGTCTGGAAGCGCTCAGCGAGCAGGGGGCGTCCGGTTCGCTTGGCGTACTCGCTGGCTACGAAGTAGAGGATCTTCTGCAGCTTCATCGGCGTGATGTACTGCCGCTCCTGGAAGGCTCGCATCAGGGCGTTGTTGGCGACCATCGTAGGGCTGTAGGCCATGACGTCCTCCTCCCACGCACGCGCCTTACCGGGCACTTCCAGGGTGCGACAAGTGTCAAGGCGGGTTCTCGCCCAGGTATTCCTGTCGGTGGCTGTCACTAGCGTCGCGAGCCGCCTACCGGGCTGAGACGGGTGCGCTAGCCCTCGATCCGCAGCAGCCCCGCCACACCCTCCAACGCCCTCCTGGCCTGGTCGACGTCAGCGTGCTGGTAGCGGCGGGTCGACGCGATCGACGAGTGCCCCATGATCGAGACGATCACCGGGGCAGGCACGTCCAGCGCCATCAGCAGCGTCGCGGTGGAGTGACGCGCCTCGTGCACCACGTAGTAGACCCAGGGGCTGTCCAGCGTGCCCCTGCCGCCCTTGTGGACCCCGGCGGCGTCCTGCAGCCCACGGAAGGCGGCCCGGTCGTCGCTCTTGGAGTACGGCGCCCCCGACGGGCGAGGCCACACCAGCCCGTGGGGGGGGGGAGGGTAGGGCGCACCTGCCTCCACTCCGACAGGGCGTCAACCATGACGGGGACGAGCGGGATGTCGCGCTCTCCCGCCTCAGACTTGGGCGGCCCCCACCAGTAGCCGCCAGACACCCGCTCGTAGCCGAGCCCCGAGGCGCGAGGGTCGTCGTTCCTGCCGAGCTCGACCATCTGCCTGTCGACCCGCACCAGGCCACGGTCCAGGTCGACCCGGTCCCAGGTCAGCCCCAGGCCCTCGCCCTGACGCATGCCCTGCAGGATGGCGGCGAGCCAGCGCGAGCGGTGGACCTCCGCGCCACGGTGGTGCTGGCGCCTGATCTCGCGGGCGGCACGCCCGCTCACCCCCTCCGGCACGACAGGGTCCGTCCACTGGTCCCGCACCGCTGCGGCGTCCAGGAGGCGGCCGCAGTCGACCGGCGCGATCGCGTCCCGGTCCGAGCCGCCCTTCCTCGGCAGGGGCGCGGCCATGACGGGCGCTGGACGGCGTAGCCCTCGACGACGGCGGCCCTCTCGAGGGCGCGCAGGTCCTGGACGGTGAGGTTGGACAGGCGACGGTTGCCGATGGTGGGGATGACCTACCGGTCGATCAGGCTGACGTCCGAGGTGTAGGTGCGTGGGCGCGCGGGCCTTGTAGTCGGGCTTCCAGGTCTTCTCGATCCAGGTCCGCACCGTCGTGCGGGGGTCGACCGACAGTGCGCGGCCCGCGCTGACGTCGCGCTTGAGGTTGCGCAGGCGGCGCTTGCACTCCGCCTCGGTCGTGGCCGTGACCTAGCGTCGCCGGCGCTTGCCGTTGGGGTACCAGCCGTCCTCGACGCTGGCCGCTCAGCGTCCGTCGCCCCTGCGGTAGGGGCGGGTTCCGTCTCCGTATGCCACGTCTGCTCCGTGTATGCCATTTCGTATGCCATTCGGAGCGTACTGAGGAGCACTGACGAAAATTCGTGCGTCAGAGGAAACGTTGGAATTCCAACGTTTCCAGAGGTCGGGGTAGCGGGATTTGAACCCACGATCTCCTGCTCCCAAAGCAGGCGCGCTACCAAGCTGCGCTATACCCCGTGACTCAACCGCCCTGGGGCGGAGGAGCAACGGTAGTGTACCTGAGGTGAGGCGGCCGCCCAATCTGGTGGTCGAGCCCCTCATCCTGAGAGCCGTTCTTAGGTCCGGGTGTGCTGCACAGGCGCGTGCCCCGTCTTGGGACAGGAGACTTCCCACCGTACCGTGTGCCCATGCCCTCTTACCGCACGATCCTGACTATCGGTGCCCTCGCCGTCGGCCGCGGCCCGCTTGACGTCGAGCGGGCCGCACGGCGGGCCGTTGAGGCCAGCACGACCCTGGAGTCCTTCCAGGTTGACGTCGTGCGCGGCGAGCCGCGCGTGACGATCCGCTTCACCGGGGCCGACGACGGCGAGGCCCGTTCGGTCCACGAGCGCACCACGGCTGCGGTCAGGCAGGTCGCGAACGCTCCCCGGGCGGTGCTTGCTCAGGTGGTTTCCGGCCGCAGCGTCCCTGTGGCGTAGTCATGTGCCAAGCCTCATTTGGGGTCAGAGCCCATCTGTACCTTAAGATGACACAGATTGACGCCACCGGCGTCCGCCGGGAGGAACGTCCGTCCTGGCGTACCGCTAGCACCTACCCGGAGCACCCGTGAAGAGCACTGTCGAGAACCTTGACCCCGCGCGCATCAAGCTGACCGTGGAGGTCCCCTACGAGGAGCTCAAGCCCAGCCTCGACGACGCCTACAAGCAGATCGGTTCTCAGATCCAGGTCCCCGGCTTCCGTCGCGGCCACGTCCCCAACCGCGTCATCGACCAGCGCGTGGGCCGTGGCTCGGTCATCCAGGAGGCCGTCAACAACAAGCTGAGCGACTTCTACCGTGAGGCGATGACCGAGGCTGGTCGCGTCCCCATGCTCCAGCCTGAGATTGAGATCACCGAGCTCCCCAACGTCACTGGTGAGCAGGGCGGCCAGCTGGTCTTCACCGCTGAGGTCACTGTCCGTCCCGAGATCGAGCTCCCGGACCTGGGCGAGCTGGAGGTCACCGTCGACTCCGTCGAGGTCACTGACGAGGACGTGGACACCGAGCTGGACAACCTGCGTGCCCGTTTCGGTTCGCTGAAGTCTGTCAAGCGCAAGGCGAAGACCGGTGACTTCGTCACCATCGACCTCAAGGCCGTCATTGACGACGAGGAGGTCGACTCCGCCTCCGGCGTGTCCTACGAGATCGGCAAGGGCAACATGCTCAAGGGTCTGGACACCGCCCTGCGTGGCCTGAAGACCGGCGAGTCCGCCACCTTCACCACCACGCTGGCCGGCGGCCCCCACGAGGGCGAGGAGGCCGAGGTCACCGTCACCGCTGAGGCCGTCAAGCAGCGCGAGCTGCCCGAGGCTGATGACGACTTCGCCCAGATGGCCTCCGAGTTCGACACCATTGAGGAGCTGCGTGAGGACCTGCGTCAGCAGGCCAGCGAGCGCAAGGCTGGAGACCAGGCTGTGGCTGCCCGTGACGCCCTGCTGGAGCAGCTGCGTGAGAAGATCGAGTTCGACCTGCCTGAGGGTCTGGTGGACAACGAGATCGCCCAGCACTTGCAGGCTGAGGGCAAGGCCGCTGACGACCCGCACGCTGAGGAGATCCGTGAGGACATCACTACCGGCGTGCGTGACCAGATCATCCTGGACGTCCTGGCTGAGAGCCTTGAGGTGGGCGTGACCCAGGACGAGCTCATTGAGTTCCTCATCCAGACTGCCCAGCAGTACGGTATGGAGCCCGGCCAGTTCATGCAGGGTGCCCAGCAGGCTGGCCAGATCCCGGCCTTCGTCTCCGAGATCGCTCGCAACAAGTCCCTGGCCATGGGGCTGCGACAGGTCACGGTCAAGGACTCAGACGGCAAGGACGTGGACCTGACTGAGTTCATTGGCTCTGACGAGCTTGACGCCCAGAACCTGGTGGACCAGGTGTCTGAGGCCGCTGCCGAGGGTGAGGACAAGCCTGAGGAGGCCAAGGCGGAGGAGACCGAGGAGGCCTGAGCCTCATCCGGTCTGCGACACTGACGACGGCGGTGCGTCACCTACAGTGGAGACGCACCGCCGTCGTTCCTCTGCCCGCCTCAGGCCGCGCGGTTGCCATCGACCTCGACCATGACGAGCTGGAGGCGGCAGGCTGTCACGGCGGTCAGCGCATGGCGCTCCCCAGGTGCTAGGTAGACGACGTCGCCCGCCACCAGCCGCTCGGTGCGGTCTGCCAGGGAGAAGTCCATCTCACCTGACAACAGCGTCACCACTACTGCCTTGGGTGAGGCGTGCTCAGTCAGTAGCTGCCCAGCATCAAAAGTGAAGATGACGGTGCGTAGGAAGTCGTTATTGACCACCACGCGCGAGGTCGTGGCCTCCTCACTGACGGGCAGGGCCTGGCTCAGGCCCAGCGCGAACAGTGACTGTGAGACCGGGGTGGAGGGCATGGTGCTTTCCTTTCACTACAACTATCTGTGCCCCTCGCCAGGAGGCGGTGGGCAAAGGCACGTGGCGGCAGGGTGCGCCGCCGGGCTCACGGGCTCCAGTGTCCCTCGCCCCGACGGGAATGGGCTGCACGCCCCGGTCCTCAGACCGAGGGGCGTAAGAGACGACGGCGTGCGGGCGCCAGGAGACACAGCTCTAGCGCCATCGTCATGACATCCATGAGGACAGACAGAGCGAAGACGTCGGCGGTCTCCAGGTTGGTTCTGGCCTGCTGGACCTCAGCACCCGGCCCCGTCGTTGTGCTCAGCAGCTCGCTCATGACGGGAGGCGGACCGACTGGCCTACCGCTACTGTCACAGCTGCCAGCACTGGGGGCCCGACGGCGGGCCAGATCACTCGGCGCACGGTCCACCAACGGCTCTTGGCCAGGTTGCCGCCGGGCTGGGGAAGGTGTACGCGGGGCTGCCGCAGGAGGCCAGGGCCCAGATGCCCAGTACTAGTCCCACACCCCGCACCACCACGGCAGGATGGAATGGCGTGAGCCGGTGTGCGCGTCCTGGGACAGGCTCAGGCACTCCGGTCTTGGACGAGATCGCCGTGACAGCCTCGGGTGAGGCCCAAAGCGAAATGGGGTGGGGCTGAGGCATGGGCCGCCGTCGTCGCGCGTTAGCGTTGGCATCAACGACCACGAGAGGACTGACGTGAGCGATCACATCGCGCCCATGGCTGCCGACTCCCACGGCGGCGGACTCGGCCTGACCGACTCCATCTACAACCGGCTCCTCAAGGAGCGCATCATCTGGCTCGGCTCTGAGGTGCGCGATGACAACGCCAACGCCATCTGCGCCCAGATGCTGCTGCTGGCCGCCGAGGACCCGGAGCGGGACATCTACCTGTACATCAACAGTCCCGGCGGTTCTGTCACCGCCGGTATGGCCATCTACGACACGATGCAGCTTATCGAGCCTGACGTCGTCACCGTGGCCACCGGCATGGCCGCCTCGATGGGGCAGCACCTGCTCTCGGCGGGTGCCAAGGGCAAGCGCTACATCACCCCCCACGCGCGCGTCCTCATGCACCAGCCCTCGGGCGGCGCGGGAGGCTCGGCCACGGACATCCGCATCAACGCCGACCTCATCATCAAGATGAAGCACGAGCTGGCGCAGATCACGGCGGCCAACACTGGCCACACCGTGGAGGAGATCATCGCTGACTCGGACCGTGACCACTGGTTCTCCGCCAAGGAGGCCCTGGAGTACGGCTTCGTGGACCACATCATCTCCTCCTCGCGCGAGATCCAGCAGAACGGAGAGAACTGACATGACGAGCTCTCGCCCCTACTTTGACGCCGTGGAGCGCCAGGTCCAGGCCGCCGGGGTCAACCCGGCCGCCATGCCGACCTCGCGCTACGTGATGCCGCAGTTCGAGGAGCGCACGGCCTACGGCTTCAAGCGTCAGGACGCCTACTCCAAGCTGTTCGAGGACCGGATCGTCTTCCTCGGCGTGCAGGTAGACGACGCCTCCGCCGACGACGTCATGGCCCAGCTCCTCGTCCTGGAGTCCCAGGACCCTGACGGCCTGATCACGATGTACATCAACAGCCCCGGTGGCTCCTTCACGGCGCTGACGGCCATCTACGACACGATGCAGTACGTCAAGCCGCAGATCCAGACCGTCTGCCTGGGGCAGGCTGCCTCCGCGGCCGCGGTGCTGCTGGCTGCCGGGAGCGAGGGCAAGCGCCTGGCGCTGCCCAACGCCCGCATCCTCATCCACCAGCCAGCGATGGAGGGTATGCAGGGCCAGGCCTCGGACATCGAGATCGTCGCCAACGAGCTGGACCGCATGCGTACATGGCTTGAGGAGACCCTGGCCGCGCACACCGGCCAGAGCGTGGAGAAGGTCCACGCCGACCTGGAGCGTGACAAGATCCTCACCGCTCAGGCGGCCCTGGAGTACGGCATGGTGGACCAGGTCCTCACCTCGCGCAAGACCCCTCGCTCGCCGCACTCGGCGTGAGCAGGCACTAGGACCGTGGTCACCGGGGCCCGACGGCGCAGCAGCCTTGCGCCCTCGGGCCCCGGCGCGTCCTGGTGAAAGCCCTGACCGGGCACCGTAGGCTGAGGAAGGCCCCGCTGCTGGCGGGGCGGAGGAACCAGGAGGGAACCAGGTGGCACGAAGCGCTGAGAGCGTCGACCTTCTCAAGTGCTCCTTCTGTGGCAAGAGCCAGAAGCAGGTCAGGAAGCTTATCGCGGGCCCTGGGGTCTACATCTGCGACGAGTGCATCGAGCTGTGCAACGAGATCGTCGACGAGGAGCTGGCCGAGTCCGGCGCGGGCGTCCCGCTGGAGCTGCCCAAGCCCCAGGAGATCTACGACTTCCTCAACGAGTACGTCATCGGTCAGGACAGCGCTAAGCGCGCCATGAGCGTGGCTGTCTACAACCACTACAAGCGCGTCCAGGTGCGTGAGCGTGCGGTGGCTGAGGGCGACGGCCTGGAGCTGGGCAAGTCCAACATCCTGCTGCTGGGGCCCACCGGCACCGGCAAGACCCACCTGGCCCGTACCCTGGCGCGGCTGCTCGACGTCCCCTTCGCCATCGTCGACGCCACGGCCCTGACCGAGGCCGGCTACGTGGGTGAGGACGTGGAGAACATCCTGCTCAAGCTCATCCAGGCCGCGGACGGTGACGTCAAGCGCGCGGAGAAGGGCATCATCTACATCGACGAGATCGACAAGATCGGTCGCAAGGCGGAGAACCCCTCGATCACCCGTGACGTCTCCGGCGAGGGCGTGCAGCAGGCCCTGCTCAAGATCATCGAGGGCACCACCGCCTCTGTGCCGCCGGGCGGTGGCCGCAAGCACCCCCACCAGGAGTTCCTGGAGATCGACACCACCAACATCCTGTTCATCGCGGCCGGCGCCTTCGCCGGCATCGAGGACATCGTGCGCCAGCGCCAGCGCAAGGAGTCCGGGGCCACGACGCTCGGCTTCGGGGGCACGCTGAGCGAGGTGACCGAGGACGTCTTCACCACCAGGGTGCGGCCGGAGGACCTGCACAAGTTCGGGCTCATCCCTGAGTTCATCGGCCGTCTGCCGGTGATCGCCACCGTCCAGGACCTCGGCGTCAGCGAGCTGGTGCGGGTCATGACCGAGCCGAGGAACGCCCTGGTCTCCCAGTACAAGTACCTCTTCAGCCTCGACGGCGTCGAGCTGGTCATGACCGACGAGGCCGTTGAGGCGGTGGCCGAGCTGGCCCTGGCTCGCAAGACCGGTGCTCGCGGTCTGACCTCGATCGTCGAGGAGGTGCTGGGGGACGCCATGTTCGAGGTGCCCTCGATGCCGGAGGTCGGGCGCGTCGTCGTCGACGCCGACGCCGTGCGCGGCACGGCCAGGCCGCGCTACGAGGCGGGCTCAGGCACGCTGAGCGCCACCAGCCGCAGCGGTCGGAGCCGGACGGCATGAGCGGGGCACCAGGACCGCGGACCGAGGCCGTCGAGGCCTCGCAGCCGGGTGTTCCGCCGGAGCTGGCGGGCTACCGGGCCACGATCGACAACCTGGACGCGGCGCTGGTGCACCTGCTGGCTGAGCGTTTTCGTTGCACCCAGCAGGTCGGGCTGCTCAAGGCCCGTCTCAACCTGCCCGCCTCGGACCCGGCGCGCGAGGACCGGCAGGTGGCCCGGCTGCGGGCCCTGGCTGAGGACTCAGGACTTGACCCGGTCTTCGCGGAGAAGTTCTTCGCCTTCATCGTCGAGGAAGTGATCCGCCACCACGAGGCGATCCGTACCGAGCAGGCCGGCGCCTGAGACGGGCCAGGGGCGATGCCCCCCAGCCCTAGGCCTGAGGGCGGGCCGGTACCTTGGCGTACAGCGCGTCGATCTCACTGGCGTAACGGGCGATGGTCTCAGCCCGTCGCACCTTGAGCGAGGGGGTGAGCAGGCCGTTGGCGATCGTGAAGTCGGTAGGGAGCACCGTGAAGGTCCGGATCGACTCTGCCCGTGAGACCGTCTCGTTGGCACGGGTGACGGCACGCTCTAGCGCCGCCCGCACGCGGGGGTCCTTGGCGGCGTCGACAGGGTCCATGTCCTCGATCCCGTGGCTGGACAGCCACAGCGGCAGCATCTCGGCGTCCAGTGTGACCAGCGCGCCGATACAAGGCCGGTTGTCCCCGACGACGAGCACCTGGCTGACCAGCGGGTGGCCGCGCAGACGGTCCTCCAGGACCGCGGGAGCGACGTTCTTGCCGCCAGCGGTCACGATGATCTCCTTCTTGCGGCCTGTGATGCGCAGGAACCCGCCCTCGTCGAAGGAGCCGACGTCCCCGGTGCGGAGCCAGCGGTGCTCCTGCTCGTTGGGCGCGGAGGCCTCGTCGGCGCCGTCGGCCATGAAGCACTCGGCCGTGGCCTGCGGGTTGTTGTGGTAACCACGGAAGACCCCGATGCCGCGGACCAGGATCTCTCCGTCGTCGGCCAGCCTGATGGCGGTGCCAGGAAGCGGCAGGCCGACCGAACCGATGCGGGTGGCGCCGGGCAGGTTGACCGAGCACGGTGCCGCGGTCTCGGTCAGGCCGTAGCCCTCCAGCACCGTCACCCCGGCTCCGCGGTAGAAGTGACCGAGGCGCTCGCCCAGAGGACCGCCACCGGAGATGACGTGGGTGACGCGCCCGCCCAGCAAGGACCGCAGGGTGGAGAAGACGAGCTTGTCGAAGGTCGCTCGCTGGGCGCGCAGGGCACGGGACGGCCCGGCTGGGGTGTCCAGGGCCCGGGAGTAGGCGATGGCGGTCTTGGCGGCCATGCGGAAGACCTTCTGCCTGGCTCCCGTGGCCCGGGCGTCGGCGGCGTTGTAGATCTTCTCAAAGACGCGTGGCACCGCCAGGACGAAGGTGGGGCGGAACAGACCTAGGTCGGTCACGAGGTTCTTCACGTCTGGGGAGTGGCCCACCACGCCGTGCTCGGAGCATACGATCGTGACCTCGACGAAGCGGGCCAGGACATGGGCCAGCGGTAGGAAGAGCAGCGTGCGTACCTCGGTGCCGCCGAGGACCTCAGGGACGTAGTGGCAGGTGCTCAGCGAGAGGTGGACCAGGTTGCCGTGGGTGAGCTCGGCGCCCTTGGGGCGTCCGGTGGTGCCCGAGGTGTAGACGATCGTGGCCAGGGACTGGCTGGTGAGCGCCGCGGTGCGCTCGTCCAGGGTGCAGTGGTCCACGTCCTTACCGGCGGCGATGAGCTCGGTGACCGCCTCCTTGGCCAGGCAGAGGACCTGGAGGTCGGCCAGCGCGGGGTCCTGGGCCTTGAGCGAGACCACCACGGCCTCCATCGCCTCGTCCTCGACGACGATGAGACGTACTGAGGCGTCAGTGAGGATCCAGGAGGTCTGCTCGGCGGAGGAGGTCTCGTAGACGGGGACGACGACGCAGCCGGCCTCCCAGATAGCGAAGTCCAGCAAGGTCCACTCGTAGGACGTGTGAGCCATGATGGCGACGGCGTCCCCGGCCTGCATCCCCTGGGCGACCAGGCCGGCCGCTACCTCGCGCACGTGGGCGCGGAAGGAGCGTGCCGGCATGTCCCGCCAGCGCCCGCCGACTGAGGACTTGCGCGCGATGAGGGCGCCGTCTGGGTTGCGGCGCACGCGCTCGGCCAGGGCCCAGGGCGTGGTCATGCCAGCGTGGACCGGGGTCGTCAGGGCGGTGGAGTACTCGCGGGCCCTCGTGGTCTGGCCGGGGGTGACGGAGGAGGCATCAAGGCTCATGCGGCCAGTGTGGACCGTCGTCAGCCTGCGCCGACCTGCTGACAGTGTCAGTGTTGGAGCCGTCGTCTTGTGGAAACCACAGGACGACGGCGGGACTCGCGCGGTGGCGAGCACCGCCGTCGCCCCGGAGGGGGAGGAGTGCTGAGGAGGTGCTCCTAGTCCTGAGGGCCCTTCTTGGTTGTGGAGTAGATGTCCGCGACGACGTCGGCGTGCGCTGTCATGACGGCTGCGCGCTTGACCTTGAGCGAGGGGGTGAGTAGCCCGTTGGCCTCCGTGAAGTCCGTGGTGAGGACCCGGTAGGTACGGATCGACTCGGCGCGTGAGACCGCACGGTTGGTGCGGGCCACGGCACGGTCCAGGGCCGCCAGGACCTCGGGGTTCGTGGCGGCGTTAACGACGTCCATCTCCGGCAGGCCGTGGTTCCTCAGCCACTGCGGCAGCATCTCGGCATCGAGGGTGATGAGGGCCGAGATGAAGGGTTCGCCGTCGCCGAGCACGAGGACCTGGCTGACCAGTGGGTGCCCGCGCAGACGGTCCTCCAGGATCGAGGGGGCGACGTTCTTGCCTCCGGCGGTGACGATGAGCTCCTTACGGCGCCCGGTGATCCGGACCCAGCCGTCGGAGTCGATCGAGCCGATGTCCCCGGTGCGGAACCATCCGTCGGGGGTGAAGGCCTCGGCGTCGGCGGTGGGGTTGTGGTGGTAGCGGGGGAAGACCGACAGCCCGCGCACCTGCAGCTCGCCGTCATCGGCCACGCGGATGTGCATCCCCGGCACGGGTGGGCCGACGGTGCCGATCTTGTTGCGCGAGTCGAGGTTGACCGTGGCCGGACCGATGGTCTCGGTCAGGCCGTAGCCCTCAAGGATGACCAGGCCGATCCCGCGGTAAAAGTGCCCCAGGCGATCGCCGAGCGGGCCGCCGCCAGAGATCGCGTAACGGGCGTTGGGCCCCAGCAGCGCTCGCAGCTGGTGGTAGACCAGGCGATCGGCCAGCGCGTGGGCTGCTTTGAGGACAGGAGAGGGACCGGCCTCGGTGTCCAGGGCACGGGAGTAGGAGATGGCCACCTTAGCGGCCCAGCGGAAGGTCTTGAGCTTTGCCCCCGATCCAGCCTTAGCGTCAGCGGCGTTGTAGATCTTCTCCATGACGCGCGGCACTGCCAGCACGTAGGTGGGGGCAAAGCCCTGCAGGTCCGGCAGGAGGGTCTTGGCATCGGGGGTATGGCCGAGCACCCCCTGGCCGCCGATGGCCAGCAGCTGGAGGAATCGCGCATAGGCGTGGGCCAGCGGCAGGAAGAGCAGGAGACGGGCGGAGGCGGTCCACAGCAGGTCGGGCATCCAGCGCACGCCGTTCCACGCCAGCCCGGCCGCGCTCCTGTGCGTCAGCTCCACGCCTTTGGGTCGGCCCGTGGTACCGGAGGTGTAGATGATGGAGTACAGGTTCTCGCCGTGCAGCGCCGCCGTGCGTGCTTCGACCTCCTGACGGGGAACCTGGGCGCCGGCGACGGTCAGTGCCGTCAGGGCGTCATGGTCCAGGCTGAGGATCTCGGCTACCGGTGCTTGCGGATCTGCCTCGCGACGGGCGGATACGGCCTGGCGCACGATCTCGGCCAGGGCCACGGACTCGGTGATGACCAGGCGCAGCTCGGCGTCGGTGAGGATCCACTCGATCTGCTCGGCGGAGTCTGTCTCATAGATCGGCACGGAGACCAAGCCGGCCCGGGCGATCGCCATGTCCAGCAGGGTCCACTCATAGGAGGTGTGGGCCATCAGGCCCACGGTCTGGCCGGGCTCCAGGCCCCGAGCAATCAGACCAGCCGCGACCCGGACCACCTCATCACCGAAGCTGCGGGCACTGACCGGCACCCAGGTGTTGCCCAGGCGGGACTTGCGCTCAATGAGCGTGGCCTCAGGCAGACGCTCGATGCGGTCGGCCAGCAGCCAGGGCACCGTCCAGCTCGGCTCTGGCTCCTTGGTCAGCGGGGAGATCGCGACGCCGTCGACCAGTGACGGGCAGCCGGAGAGCGACGGTGTGGCTTGAGACTCGATCTGCTGGGTACGTGGGCTCACCGCGGCATTATGTCAGGATCTGGCGGCAGCGGGCGCCGTGACGACTGACAGATCGGGAGCCTTGACCTGTAGGGATCCCCCAAAAGGGGCGGGGCCTGTGAGCCGGGCGTGAGGAGAGTGAGCGCGTGATAAACTCAGCGCCCCAGCTGCCGCGGCTGCTCGGCCTGGCGCTCCTCCCCGTCCCCCCCGCTGAAGGACCAGCTATGCGGAGAGCCCCTCTGACCGTCGTCGCCGTCGCCGTCGTGGCACTGGCCGGGACGCTGGGCGCGTGCTCGGACAAGGAGCCCGTGGCCCTGACCAAGGCCACGCCGACAGCCACTGCCGAGCCGATTGTCAACCCGGTACTCGTCAAGGCCGCCAAGGTCTACCGCCAGGTCCTGGCGAACCCGGTCCAGTACCTTGGCCTTGAGGACGGTATGGTCCCGCAGGAGGTCTCCTACGCCCTTGACGCGCTCGGGGACTCCAGCACGCCTCGCCTCGTGCTCCAGGCGACGGGACTGGGACAGGACCAGGAGAGCCTCGGAGTCCTCCGCGTCATCAGCGTGCAGCCGCAGGGGGAGGACGTCGAGGTCCTGGACTCTGACCACATGGTCGGCGTGGCGAGCGCCGGCGGTTTTCGGGGGCAGGTGACTCGTTCCTCGACGGGCGAGGGGCTGATCTACACCTGGTGGCTCTCAGGCACGGGTGAGGGAGAGGTCACCAGGATCACCGCGGACGCCAACGGCTTCACGGAGGAGCAGCTGTGTGAGGGGCAGGTCGTGCAGACGAGCTGTCTCCCTGACGGTGAGCAGGGTGAGGAGATCACCTGGACCGACGCCTCAGATACCTCGGTGCTTGATGCGCTGGAGAACGGGGAGTGGGAGCCTGGTGCCTCCACGGGGGCCTCCGCATCGGCCTCGCAGACCGGTGGGCAGGCAGAGACCGGCCAGGGCACCCCGCTCGGACAGGGCGGAAAGCTGACCAAGGACCAGCCGGCGGCGACCAGCCCCGACGGCTCCCCGGTCTACACCGGCACCGTGCGCATGACCGACTACGACGGCGTGCTGGCCCTGCAGGGCCAGCAGGACCCGAATCCCGGGGCCGGCCAGTACTCTCCCGGCCCCTACGCGCTGCTCGTGCTCGACCAGCCGCAGGAGGTCGTGGCGACGAACGGCGACGGGCAGGGGACCTCCTCGCGCACCGCCTCCATGGTGCTACTGGGCTATGCGGACCAGGCCTCGGTGTGGAGCCAGTACGACGGTCAGCACATCTCGGTCTCCCACCCTGCCTCTCAGACCTTCTGGCCCTCGGACACCTCCCTGCCGCTGGGGGAGCCGCGCCTGACCGGCACCGCGACGGTCCTGACGCGCTGAGCGAGGCCGGGGCTGCGACGTCGTCCCAGGGACACCTGGGTAGGCTGAGGCCCAGCCAGGGGCTGCGCGTGCTGCCAGCCCGTCGCGCGCCAGCGGGCGCCCCAGCCAAGGAGAGCAGACATGGCTCTGACCAAGAAGCAGGTCAAGCAGCTGCGGTCGATGGGACACCACCTCGACCCGCAGGTCATCATCGGCAAGAACGGCCTGACACCGGCCCTGGTCACCCAGGCCGAGGCCACGATCGACCAGCGTGAGCTCGTCAAGTGCTCGGTGCTGGAGTCCAGTCCTGTCGAGGCCAAGGAGGCGGCGCCTGCGCTCGCGGCCGAGCTGGGGGCGCAGGTCGTCCAGGTCATCGGCGGCCGCTTCCTCCTCTACCGGCGCACCCGCCGTGACGACGTCAGGCCCCTGGAGCTCGTGCGCGACTGAGCGAGGAGCCGGCCGGGCAGCCGCTGGGTCAGCGCCGGGGGAGCCCGGCACGTACCTGTCGCAGGAGGTCCTTGGTCTCGGGCGGGATCCTCGTGGCGTCCAGGCACTTGGCGATCGCCTTGCGACGAACCGACACGGAGAGCCGGTCAGCCAGCTCCTCCTGTGCCAGCCACGGCAGCGCGGTGCCCGGCTGCCTGGTGACGGCGGTGGCCAGGTACCAGGCGACCATCATCTCCAGGTAGTACTCCTGCGACCGGACCGAGACCACCAGCTCCAGGAGGTCGGGGCGGAAGGCGTCACCCAGGAAGAACTCCATGAGGACGCCGATGCCGAAGCGACGGGTGTACAGGTGCTCGGCCGCGATCCACCGGCGGGCGGCGGCTTCCAGGGTCGGCAGGTCGCGGCGCAGGGGCTTGGCGCTCATCGAGTCGCACACGGCCCAGTTGTCGACACAGGGGAGGAAGGCCTCGGCGCCGTCGAGAAACTGCCCGGGGTCCTTGGCCTGGCTGAGCAGCAGGCCGTGGAGCATGTTCTCGTCGAAGAGCCGGTGGGGAAGGCGGGTGAGGAAGGAGAGCACCTCCTCGGGACGCTCCCGCCAGGACTCCTTGGCGTAGGCGCGTAGCGCAGGGACTCGTGCACCGATGATGGTGGCAGGGTCGATACCAGGTACCAGCCTGGCGACAAAGGTGGCGTTGTCGGGGTCCGCGAGGTGGGTGACGCTCAGCACGGCCCCATCGTGCCGTATCCGTGGCGGCGTGTCCCGAGGGCCGACGTCGTAGCCCACCTCACAGGGTGGGAGAGTGGCCCGTCTGGGGGTGGTCCGCGCGACCATGACAGAATCAGGGGCATGTCTGGAACTGAGTCCTCTCCGCGGATCCTCCCCTCCGAGCTCCACAGCCCCCGAGTCCCTGCCAAGGTCAGTACCGAAGGCCTGGAGGCTGCCTGGGGCAAGCGCTGGGAGGAGGACGGCACCTACTCCTTCGACCGATCCGCCGAGCGTGACGAGGTCTACTCCATCGACACCCCGCCCCCCACGGTCTCCGGCTCCCTGCACGTGGGCCACGTCTTCTCCTACACCCACACCGACACCGTCGCCCGCTACCAGCGTATGCGTGGCAAGTCCGTCTTCTACCCCATGGGGTGGGACGACAACGGCCTGCCCACCGAGCGCCGCGTCCAGAACTACTTCGGCGTGCGCTGCGACCCCTCCCTGCCTTATGACCCGGACTTCGTCCCCCCGCACACCGGCGGTGAGGGTAAGTCGATCAAGGCGGCCGACCAGGTGCCGGTCTCGCGCCGTAACTTCGTGGAGCTGTGCGAGCGCCTCACCGTCGAGGACGAGGCCCAGTTCGAGGCACTGTGGCGCCACCTGGGCCTGAGCGTGGACTGGAGACAGAACTACCAGACCATCGGAGTGCGCGCCCGCAAGGTGGCTCAGGCCGCCTTCCTGCGCAACCTCGCTCGTGGCGAGGCCTACCAGGCGGCCGCTCCTGGCCTGTGGGACGTGACCTTCCAGACCGCCGTCGCCCAGGCTGAGCTGGAGAGCCGTGAGTACCCCGGCTTCTACCACCGTCTGGCCTTCCACGTCGTCGACCCTGCTGCCGCCCAGGCCGCCAAGGACGCCGGTGCCCCGATCGAGGAGGGGCCCTCTGGCACCGCCGACATCTGCATCGAGACCACGCGCCCTGAGCTTCTGCCTGCTTGCGTGGCGCTGATCGCCCACCCCGACGACGAGCGCTTCAAGCCCCTGTTCGGCACCACCGTGGCCTCCCCGGTCTTCGGGGTCGAGGTCCCCGTCCTGCCCCACCCCGAGGCGGAGATGGACAAGGGTGCTGGTATCGCCATGTGCTGCACCTTTGGTGACACCACGGACATCGACTGGTGGCGTGACCTGGACCTGCCGCTACGCGCGATCCTGCGCAAGGACGGCCGCCTGGAGGCCGAGACCCCGGAGTGGATCACACAGGCCCACGGGCGCGAGATCTATGAGGCCATGGCTGGCAAGACCACGTTCACCGCGCGCAAGGTCCTGGTGGAGGAGCTGACCTCGACCGGTGAGATGCGCGGTGAGCCCACCAAGACCGTGCGCCAGACGAACTTCTTCGAGAAGGGCGACAAGCCCCTGGAGATCGTCACCTCTCGCCAGTGGTACATCCGCAACGGCGGCAAGGCCTGGACGAACCCGGCCTCGGGCAAGGACCTCAGCGCCGAGCTGCTGGAGCGCGGCGGAGAGCTCGACTTCCACCCCGACTTCATGCGGGTGCGCTACGAGAACTGGGTCAAGGGCCTGAACAATGACTGGCTCATCTCCCGCCAGCGCTTCTTCGGCGTGCCCTTCCCGCTGTGGTACAAGGTCGGCGCCGACGGTGAGGTCGACTACGACGCGATCATCACCCCGGACGAGTCCGCCCTGCCTGTGGACCCCTCCTCTGACCCGGCCCCCGGCTACACCGAGGACCAGCGCGGGGTGCCCGGTGGCTTCGTCGGCGAGCTCGACATCATGGACACCTGGGCCACCTCCTCCCTGTCCCCGCAGCTGGTGTCGGGCTGGCTGGAGGACGAGGACCTCTTCGCCCGCGTCTACCCCATGGACCTGCGCCCCCAGGGCCAGGACATCATCCGCACCTGGCTGTTCTCCTCGGTTGTGCGCGCGGACCTGGAGTTTGGTGCCCTGCCGTGGAAGCACGCGGGCATCTCCGGGTGGATCCTGGACTCTGACCACAAGAAGATGTCCAAGTCCAAGGGCAACGTGGTGACCCCCATGAGCCTGCTGGACAAGTACGGCTCCGACGCCGTGCGCTACTGGGCGGCCTCGGCCCGCCTGGGACTGGACCCGGCCTTTGAGGAGGCCCAGATCAAGGTGGGACGCCGCCTGGCGATCAAGGTCCTCAACGCCTCGAAGTTCGCCCTGTCCATGGGCGTGCCGTGGGACGCTGACGAGGCGACGCTGGCTGCTGTGCCGGCCCCGAGCCTGGACGCTTCTCAGGTGACCGAGCCGATCGACCGTGCCGTGCTGGCCGCTCTGGCCGGTGTGGTCGACACCGCGACGGCCGCCTTCGACCGCTACGAGCACGCTCGCGCGCTGGAGGCGACAGAGTCCTTCTTCTGGACCTTCTGCGACGACTACATCGAGCTCGTCAAGGACCGTGCCAACGACGTCGAGGGCACGCACGACGCAGCCGCAGTGGCCTCGGCCCGCACGACCCTGGCGATCGCCGTGGACACCTTTGTGCGCCTCTTCGCTCCCTTCCTGCCCTTCGTGACCGAGGAGGTGTGGTCCTGGTACCGCACCGGCTCGGTGCACCGTGCCTCCTGGCCGACGAGCGAGGGACTGCGTCAGGGTGCCGGCGAGGCGGACGCCGAGCTCGTGGCGCACGCTGGTGTGGCGCTGGCGGCGCTGCGCAAGGTGAAGTCCGAGGCCAAGGTCAGCCAGAAGACCCCGATCCTCTCGGTGAGCCTGGCAGCCGCCCCGGAGCTGGTCGCGGCGGTGGAGTCCGTTCGCGCTGACCTGCTGGAGGCTGCCAAGGTCACTGGCACCTTCGAGGTAGCTGAGGCTGCGCCGTCGGCCAGTGAGGAGACGACGGCGCAGGGCGGGGAGACTGCCGTAGCCGCAGCGCCCGTGGTGGTCACCGCCGTCGAGCTGGGGGAGCCACCGGCCAAGCGCTGACGATGACCCAGTAACCCACCATCAGAATCGTGGTTTTGCGTACGGGACCGGGGTATACAACAGCATGTATACCCCGGTCCCGTACGCAAAACCACGGTTGAGACGCCGACGGGGCTGCACAGGGGCTTACAGCCACAGGTCCCGGACGGGACGGGTGTGGGCGATGACGTCGGCGGGGAACAGGGTCCTCAGCCGCTCGATGCACCGCTCAGGCTCGCCCAGGTGCTTCCAGTCGAATCGTTCAATCCGCCAGCCCTCCTCACGCAGCCGCATCTCCCGGTGCTTTTCAGCCCGGCCCGCTGACGGCTCGTCATACTTGAGGTAGCCGTCGAACTCCGCGCCCACACGCCACTGCGGCCACCCCAGGTCCAGGAAGTAGCTCCGGTTGCTGTACTCGTCAGGTGCGTGCGCCTGGGCCACGGGGCTCGGCAGACCTGCGGCGCAGGCCGTCCACCGCAGCACAGACTCCCCAGGAGACTCGGCGAAGGCGCTAGCGATCGTGACGACGGCACGTGCGCGTCGGATCCCATGACGCCGACCCTGGGCCTCAATACCCTCCATCAACCGGCGACGCAGCTCCTCCTCACCCAGGCCGTCGCAGCGGCGGGTATACCGATCCGGTTGACACAGACTCATGAAGACCGCGTCAATGATGGGCAGGGACTGGCGCGCAGGAAGATCACAGGCACAGTCCATCGCGGTGCGCAGGGGAGAGGTGACCGGGAGGCCGGAGACGACCTCGACGTCGTCGGGCATGAGCGGAAGGACACGACGGCGGATCCACACACTGCGACCAGTGACGGGCCCGCCGGGCTCCTCATAGGACACGGGCGTGAGCCGGCGTCCACTCTCACGAGGATGCCGACGCATGGCGAGATGGATGTCCGGCTCGCTGCGCAGCACGGGAAAGCCGTGGATGAGGGCCGCGGACTCGTGGGTCAGGCAGATGGCTGAGGGGTGGGAGTGCAGAGCGGCTACCGCGCGGGCCAGGCTGACCTCCCGGCGCCGTTGCCAGCCGACCAGGCCAGGTTCTGGCAGGAGGTAGGCGCCCCGGAGCACACGGATCTCCTCGCCGGTGAGCAGACGGCGCATGTCTGTTGTCTCGGAGGCAAAACGCATGCGGGGAAGGTCCGGTGGCTGCGACGTCGTGTTCATGACCTCAGCATGAGGGACGGGACAGGTCCGGTCCTGGTGGCCTGTGGACAGACGGATTGCGGCCTGCCGTGGAGGCGGCCTGTGGAGCCCGGGCCAGCCCTCACCCGTACCCCACCGCGCCCCGCCCGACCAGAATCGCGGTTTTGTGTACGGGATCGGGGTATACGTGCTGTTGTATACCCCGATCCCGTACACAAAACCGCGGAATGGTCAGTGAGCAGGTGCGGGGAAGGATAAGGGTGCTGGGACCTCCAGGAGGCGGCCGTCGCCTCGCAGGGAGCGCCGGGCCATGACTCCGGCGGCAACGACGTTGCGTGCCGTCAGCGCGTCCGTGCGCGGCTGGCTGCCCGTGCGCACCGCGCTCACGAAGTCCTCCAGCAGCCGCCGGTCGGATCCATCGTGGCCCGCGCCCCCGCGATTCCCTGTGCTCCAGGCGCTCCCTGCCGGCTTCGCGGTACCAGATGCGGACAGCTCCTGAATCGGCAGACGCAGATCCGGCTGCGGATCAAAACCATGACGTCGCCGGCTCCATACGAGGACCCCGCCGCCGGCTTCGTCGCCGATGTTCTCCACCCGGCCTGCGTCCCCGATCACGCAGTAATTGCGCCAGTAGTCAGGCGTGAAGTGGCACTGCGCGTAGGAGCCCATGATCCCGCCCTCGAAGACGATATTGACCATGGACAGGTCCTCAACGTCCATCGCTGGGTTCACCTCCGGCAAGGCCGTGGGAGGCCAGTGCCTGACGTCATTGACGACGGCGGGCGCGGGCTCGTCCACCGCCCGCGGCGGGCACCGGTGGTAGACGGCGTTGGTGCCGATTGCCTGGACGGCACTGATCTGCGTGCCCAGTACGTAGCACATGGCGTCCAGGTCATGACAGGCCTTGTGCACCAGCAGACCACCTGAGCGTGCCGACTCACTGTGCCAGTCACGGAAGAAATAGTCCCCGCCCCGGCCCACGAAGTGCCTGGTCCACACCGCCTGCGGCGTGCCGATCATCCCCTCAGTCACCACGCGGCGCAGGATCTCGACCACGGGCATGAAACGCATGTTGTGCCCAGGATAGAGCAGGCGGTCCGCTCGCGCCGCGGCAGCCAGAAGCGCATCAGCCCCTTCGATCGTGGTGGCGAGGGGCTTGTCCACCATGACGTGCTTGCCTGCCTCCAGCAGCGCCGCACCGATTGAGGCATGGGTGTCATCAGGAGTGAGGACGAGAGCGGCTTCAATAGAGTGATCGGCCAGTGCGGCCTCCAGCCCTGAGGCCGCAACCATACCCGGGTGCTGCTCCTGCACGCGCTCGCGGGCTGTGGCCGAGGGGTCGATGACGAGCACGATCTCCATCCCAGCCACCGACTGTGCAGCAGCAAGCAACTCCCGGCTGCGTTGCCCTGCACCGACGACGGCGGTACGCAGCGGTTTCATCATCTCTCCTCCAAAGCATCCAGGTGGACTGGCCGCCTAGGCTCTACGTGACTGAGTATCGGTCTGGCGGCGTCGGGGCCCAATGACCATCGCCATGCCAAGGACCGTGAGTCCCACCATGAGCCACTGACTGCCCCCAGGCCATGGCCCGAGGCGGAGCAGCCCGGTCTCCAGGGCCACCAGTGGGGTGACTGTCAGACCGAGCAGGCTCACGGTGTGGGCGCCAACGCTGGCTAGAAGCCGGTGCTGGATGAGATAGACGGGGAGGTAGACCAGCAGACCGAGGGCCGCGAGCACGATGAAGGCCTGCAGCGTCAGCCGGTGACCGCGGGCCAGCTCCAGCGCAGCCCAGACTGACAGAGGCACGAGGCCCCAGCCGTAGATGGGCAGGATCACTGGCGCCATAGGGCCGTGGTAGGTGCGGGTCAGGTGCGCGAAGTGGACGCTATAGCAGGCCATCGACACCACGGCTGCCGTCGCTAGGGCGGCAGCCAACCAGGACACCGACATCAAGCCGCTGCCGCCCAGCAGCAGGAAGCCGATCGTGCCTGCCACCGACACCACGGTCCCCACCAGAGCCAGCCGTCTAGGTCGGCTACGGTCGAGCGTCGACGTCAGTGCCAGGACCCATAGCGGTCCGGTGGAGACAATGAGTGAGGGAAGCACGGTGCCACCGTTGCTCACTGCGAGGGTGGACAGTGCCGTGTAGCCACTGACTCCTGTGAGGGACAGGACGACGGCGTCACGCCTCCTGATCACCGCCGGGTGTGATGCCCGAGGAGACCGGCGGGGGCTGTCGCCAGGGGGAGCGCTGGCCCCGCGTCGAGGAATGCGGCTGAGCAGCCACAGCGCAGCGACTGTGAAGGCGACCCGGCCAGCGGACACGATGCCGGTACTGGCCCCGTCCAGGGCCACCCGAACAGCCAACCAGGTGAGTGACAGGCCCAGGACGAGTCCCAGTGCGCTGGTGGTCTCACAGGTGAGAGCACCTGTGAGACCACCAGCGTACCGACGGGAACGGGACACCCTTATCCCTTGATCCCCGAGGACGCCAGTCCCTCGATAACGCGCTTTTGCATCGTGAAGAAGAGCAGGAAGATCGGGGCCATCGCCATCGCCGAGGCGGCCATCATGAGCGTGTAGTCGCTGGAGTGCTGACCAGCCAAGGTCGCGATTCCCACGCTCAGCGGCATGTTCTCCTCTCGGCTGGTCACGATCAGCGGCCACAGCAGGTCGTTCCACGACCACAGGATCGTCGTGATGATGACCGCGAACAGGGTGGGACGTACCAGAGGGAACATGATCTTCCAGAACACCTGCCACTGGTTAGCGCCATCGAGGCGTGCCGCCTCCTCGAGCTCACCAGGCAGCCCCATGAACGCCTGGCGCATGAGGAAGACACCGAAGGCAGAGAACAGGCCGGGTGCGATGACGCCCCACGGCGTCTCCAGCAGCCCCAGGTCACGCACGATCCGGTACTGCCCGATGAGGTAGGACTGTCCAGGCACCATGAGGATGGCCAGCAGGAGCCCGAAGAGCAGTCCCCGCCCGCGGAAGTGCATACGTGCGAAGGCATAGCCACCTAGCGAGCACAGGATGACCTGTCCAGCAAGGCGTCCGAGCGTGATGATGACCGAGTTCCAGAACTGGGCCAGGAACGGCAGCTTGCGGAAGACCTCGGCGTAGTTCTCGAAGTGGAATTCCTCGGGAATGAAGGTGGGCGGGACGCTCATGACCTCCCGGTCCGTGGCCACGGACATGAGGATCTGGTACACGAAGGGGAAGACCATGATGATGCCACCAGCCAGGAGCACCAGGTGCACGCCGATAAACGGCCGCTGGGAGTGCAGGACCCGTCGCAGCGAGGACGGCCGCGCGGAACCTGGAGCGCCCGGCCTCGGGCTCGCCGTCGTCGATGAGTGAGACTTAGGCATAGTGGACCCACCTCTTCTGCCCGATGAACTGGACAAGAGTCACCACGGCCACGAAGGCGAAGATGACGACGGCGACGGCGGCGCCAGCGCCCTGGTCGGAGTTGACGAAGGCGTACCTGTAGAACAGGGAGACCAGGGACCGGGTGTGTGGCTCGGCAGGGTTGCCCTGGGAGACCATGGCGTACAGGGCGTCAAAGAGCTGGAAGCCACCGATCGTGGTCATGATGCTGAGGAAGAAGATCTGCGGAGTCAGCAGCGGGACCGTGATCGAGAAGAACTGCCTCACCCCGGAGGCGCCGTCAATAGAGGCCGCCTCATACAGCTCACGCGGGATCGCCTTGATCCCGGAGGACAGGATGATGACGTTGAACCCGATCGAGGCCCAGATGCCGAACAGGGCCACTGCCAGCAGCGCCCAGCCCGGGGTCGTCAGCCAGTACGGCGTGTGCTGTATCCCCAGTGAGCGAAGCAGCTGGTTGAGGATGCCGAACTCGCCGTTGAACACGATCTTCCATACCTGTGCCACAGCCATGGGCATGGCGAGGTAGGGCATGAAGTACATCGTGCGGTACAGGCTCTTGAGCCTCAGCCCTGGCAGCTCAATCATTGCCGCGATTCCCACTGACAGTGGGATCCCCATCAGTACCAGCACGGTGTACAGGAGGGTGTTGCGGATGGCCGAGCCCAGGTCGGGGGAGGTGAAGAGGGCAATGTAGTTGTCGAAACCGACGAATGTGGTCTTGTTGCCGAACGCGCCCGTCTTCTGCATGGACACGACGAGGTTGGTGACGATCGGCCAGTAGTAGAAGACTGCCACGCCCAGCATGAGCGGACCAATGAACAGCACTGGCCACGCCCCCGCCCGGGAGGGACCACGCCCACGGCGTGTGCCGGTGGCGCGTCCCTCCCGAAGCGTGCTTCCACCCCCGTCGGCTGGGACCACCGAGATGGAGGCGTGGGACATCATCCCTCCTCGGACAGGGCGTTATTCATGAAGGCGGCGAGCTCCGTGGCTGCCTGCTTCACGTCCGTCTTGCCCTCGAACGCCGGGATGACGTAGTCCGCCTCTGCGTTGGCCCACACGTCGGTGTTCTTGGACACCGGGTAGGACACTGCGTAGGTCTCGGCGGCCTCGACGAAGATCTTGACGTCCCAGTCGGGATAGGTGTCGATCCACGGCTGCTGCGTGCCGGTGTAGGCGGGGATGGCGGTGCCGTTCTTCGCCTCGGTCTCCTGGGACTCCTTGGAGGCCATGTGCGCCACCAGGGCCTGGGCGGCGGCAGCGTTCTTGGTCTGGGAGGAGGCCACCCAGCTCAGGCCGTGAATGACGGTGGCCTGCGTGTCCTTCTTCGGCAGCTCGACGACCCCGATGTCTGTCTTGGGGTCACCGTCGAAGTCTGCCATGACCTCGGGGCAGGTCCAGTCACCGGACCAGAACATCGCCGACTTGCCGTTGTTGAACATCGGCAGCGGCTTGGTGTCGGTGACCACCTGTGGCGGGGCCACTGACCCGTCAGCGATCCAGTCGGCCCAGCACTGCAGGCCCTCAATCGACTTGGGGTCGTCGAAGCCGGACTTACCGTCCTTGATGACGAACCCACCAGCCTGGAGCATGGTGTTGTAGTAGGTGCCCTGCCCGTCACCGTTGACCGTGGTGGCGCATCCCCAGATCCCCTGGTCCTTGCCCCACTCAGAGATGGCCTTGGCCTTGGCGTGGAAGTCGTCCCAGGTCCAGTCGCTCGTGGGCTCCTCAACCCCTGCGTCAGCGAAGATCTTCTTGTTGTAGAACACGCCGATGGTGTCGAAGTCCTTCGGGATCCCGTAGTGCTTTCCGTCCACGGTGTAGAGGTCGACCAGTGCCTGCGGGTACATGCTCCAGTCGACTGACGAGTCCTCAACGGGCAGGAGCATGTCATTGGTGGCGTAGAGCTGGATGTTGGGGCCGTTCATCCACAGCACGTCGGGCATTGTCCCGCCCTCGGCCTGGGTGCGCAGCTTGGTCCAGTAGTCCTTGTAGGAGGCAAGGCTGGTGGTGATCTTGATGTTGGGGTACTTCTCGTTGAAGGACTTGATGTTGGCCTCGACCGTGGGGGTCTGGTTCTTGTCCCAGTAGGCCAGGGTCAGCTCGGCTGAGGTGTCGGGGCTGAGCGCCTCGTCCGAGGATCCTGAGCCCTTGGAATCGGACCCTGAGTCGGAGCAGGCAGCGAGCGTCGCGGCGACGGCGACCATCGCCGCGCCAGACAGGAAGGACCTGCGAGTAGCGGACATGGTGTTCTCCTTGGGGTGTTGTTGAACTGAGCCGTCGCTGGCTCAGCCCTGGGGGTTCTGGTTGTTGGTGAAGTAACGGACGATCTCCTGCTCCAGCTGTGGCACGTGTGCCGGGCGCGAGCCGTGCCGCAGGGAGTCAGCAGCCTGGATACCGGCGGCGACGGCGTACCAGGCACCCAACGGAGAGGTGTCAGTGGGCACACCGTGGCGTGCGAAGCGCATGAACTCGGTGATCGTGAGGACATCGGCGTCACCGTGGCCGCCGGCGTCGCCCAGGATCGGGAAGGAGGCGTCGCCTTCAGCGGAGTAGTCCGAGCGGGAGGCCCACAAGCGAATGGTCCCGCCCTCGCCGTCGCCGAAGTTCTCGATCCGTCCCTCGGTGCCGATGACTGTGTAGTTGCGCCAGTAGTCCGGGGTGTAGTGGCACTGCTGGTAGGAGGCGTAGACCCCGGACTCCATACGCATGAGCATCATGGACAGGTCCTCGACATCGATGACGGGGTTCAGGCGCTGCTGGGCCAGAGGAGGCCAGTGGCTGGTGGAGAACCAGTTGCTCATGAGGTCGTCGGAGTTGTCAGCCCGGTTGGTGACCTTGTCATAGACCGTCAGCCCGCCCATGGCGACCACGTCGGTGGTGTGAGAGTCGGCCAGCCAGTGCATGACGTCGATGTCATGGGCGGCCTTCTGCAGCAGCAGGGTGTTGGCATGCTCGCGCTCGGCGTGCCAGTCCTTGAAGTAGTAGTCGCCGCCATGACCCACGAAGTGGCGACACCAGATGGCCTTGACCTCACCGATGCGGCCGGAGCGGATGATGTCACGCATGGAGCGGACCACATTCATGTGGCGCATGTTGTGCCCCACGTACAGCCGGGTCTGGGTGCGGTAGGCGGTCTGGAGCACCCGGGTGGCATCCTCCAGGTTGATGGCCAGGGGCTTCTCGAGATAGACCGGGATCCCGGCCTCGAGCAGGGTGCAGGTGACCTCGGCATGGGTGTCGTCAGGGGAGGTCACGAAGGCCACGTCGATCCCGGAGGCGATGAGGTCCTCAACTCTGCTGGTGATGACGACGTCGTCGGGCTCGCGGTCCAGGCGGGAGCGCACGCGCTCGCGGACCAGGTGGTGAGGGTCGCATACGGCGGTGATACGGCCGTTGTTCTCCGGAAGCTCGGCGGCCAGCGTGAAACGGGACCGGGCTCCGACGCCGACGACGCCGACACGCAGGGTGTCGGAGCTGGCCGGGGAGGTGGCAGTGGACATGGTGGAGTGCTGGCCTTTCTTCAGGTGGTGCTGGATAACGCTGATGCCGCTCAGGGCGGTAGGGCGTGGGTGAGTGACGCCGGTGATCTGACGGTCGGCCGCGTCCAGGGCGCAGTGGAGGGCTCCGACGACGCCGGCGGCCCAGTCCAGGTTGCTGAGCTCGGTGGCGAAGGACGGGGTGGAGGGACGTCGCAGGGCCGTGACGGCGCCGGCGACGCGGGCGACGGTGGTGCGTGCGGTGGGCGAGGGCGTGGGCAGGACGATGGCGTCGGGATCGACGACGGCGCACACTGAGGCAATGGTCAGGGCGGCGCGCCGGACCCAGTCGTCGGTGATCTCGCCGTGGTCGGACAGGCTCAGGTCGAGCAGGTCCGCGATCTCGCCAGCGTTCCACTCGTGTCCGCGGTGGATTGCGCCACCCAGGATCAAGCCGGTGTGCAGGCCGCGCGCAAGCTGGATGAACAGGAGGTCGCCGTCGGCGTTGATACGCCCGTCCTGGCGGCGTGAGGCGAACTCACCGAGAGCTGCCATGTTGATGTCGTTCTCCACCGTGGTGGGCACGTCCAGCTCCTGGCGGAGTCGGTCGGCTAGGGGGAAGCCGTTCCAGGCGGGGACGAGGTCGGACAGGAGGATCGTGCCGGCGTCGTCAACCCGTCCAGTGGCAGAGACGGCCAGGTGGAGGAGCGGGCCGTGAGTGGTGAGGCTGGCTGCCAGGGTGCGCACGACGTCGGCGGCCTGTGTGAGCCTGGCCTCGGCGTCGTCGGCAACGAGGCGGGCACGGCGGGCGGTGAGGACCTCGCCGCGCAGGCTGGCAGCGACGGCGAGCAGGGAGGTGGGCAGCAGGTCCAGGCCGATGACGATGCCGGCACTAGGGGAGATCGCCCAGGTACCTGCTGGGCGTCCGACGCCCTGGTCGGCGATCTCAGACTCGTGGGCGAGGTCGACGGCGCGCATCTCCTCAAGGATGGAGATGACGGTGGGACGGGAGTAGCCGGTCTCTTTGGCCAGGGCGGAGACGGTGACGGCGTCGTTGCGGCGCAGCACGGCGAGGACGGCGTCGACCTTGTCGCAACGGTCCTGAGACTGTCGGTCCCGTCGTGAGGACGAGGAACGTGCTGTGCTCATCCTTGAGCCTCTCCTGCCGGTCGTGACGAGGTGGGGTGCGTCACACGAGTAATGAAGGAGAGTTTAGCAATAGCTCTTCATAAAGCAAGCCCGTTTCAGGATCCAGGAACCGGGGTGTCACGCAGGCTCCCTCTTCTGGCACCCGGTTTTGCGTACTGGATCGGGGTATACAACAGCGCGTATACCCCGATCCCGTACGCAAAACCGCGATGAGAGGAGGGGGGGGGGAGGGGGCTAGGCGCCGAGCTCGCGGTCGCGGGCCACCGTGGCACGGAAGGCCTCAATGACGGCTGAGGAGAAGCCCGCCTGCTCCATAGCGACCACTCCGGCCACCGTGGTCCCGCCCGGTGAGCACACGGCGTCCACCAGGTCCGCCGGGGTACGGCCACCCTCCCCAGCCGCGCGGGCCTGCGCCTCAACCTGCACCGTGCGAGCCGCCCCCGCCACCGCCTGCGCCACGATCGCCACCGCCTGCTCCTTGGCGATCCCACCGAGCACGCCGGCGCGGGCGAGGGCGTCGATGAAGGTGAAGACAAAGGCGGGGGAGGAACCTGCCAACCCGATGAAGGAGGAGAAGTCTGTCTCCGGGAGCACGATGGTGCGGCCCACCGCCGCCATGAGCTCCTGGGTGACAGCCACGTCCTGGTCGCCGGCGGTGCTTCCGGCCGCCAGCGCCGTCATCGACTCGCCCACCGCCGCCGCCATGTTGGGCATCGCCCGCACCACGCGGGTGCGTGCTGGCAGCATCGACTCCAGCCGCTCCAGGCTCAGGCCCGCGGCGACGGAGACCACCAGTGGGTTGTGACCGGCGATGTCCTGCTCAAGCTCCTCCAGGACTCCCGGGATCACATGAGGCTTGACCGCCAGGATGATGACGTCGCTGCGCCGTACGACCTCAGCGGCCTGCGGCACGTGCTCGGCTCCGGTCTGCTCAGCGAGCTGGGCCGCCGAGCCGTGGGCGGAGGTCACCAGGAGCTGGTGCCCGGCGCCGCCCTTGCTGCGTGTCAGACCCGCCGACACCGCCCCGCGCACGATCGCCCCCGCCATGTTGCCTGCGCCGATGAAGCCATAGGTCGTCATGCGGCCAGGCTAGTAGATCGGGACCGACAACCGCGTTGCCAGTGTCGTCGTTCGGCCCGTACAGTCGTGACGACGGTCAGCTCGCCTGTATCAATGATGGTAAGGGCGACAGCGGTGGCCGTGGCTCCAAGGAGTAACGATGCGATTCGTCGACGTTCCCCACATGGTTCGTTGGATGAAGGACAGCGGGCCCCAGGACCTGCTGACAGGCATGATCGACGCGATGGAGAAGGACTTCCGGTGCTGGGACAGCTTTGAGCTGCGCCCGCGTGTGGCCTCCCACTGCGAGATCGGCGTCATTGAGCTGATGCCCACCTCAGATGGCCAGACCTACGCCTTCAAGTTCGTCAACGGACACCCCTCCAACCCCGCCCGCGGCTACCAGACCGTCACGGCCTTCGGTGTGCTGGCCGACGTGCACAACGGCTACCCGCGTCTGCTGGTGGAGATGACCCTGCTGACCGCCCTGCGCACCGCGGCCGCCTCTGGCATGGTCACCCGCCTGCTGGCGCGCGAGGACGCCCGTCACCTGGGCCTGATCGGCGCGGGCTCACAGTCGGAGTTCCAGGTGCTGGCTAACCGGGCGGTGCGGCCCATTGAGCGGGTGAGCGTCTACGACGTCGATCTGGCGGCGAGCCAGAAGCTGCGCGACAACCTGGCTCCCTACGGGATCGAGGTGGAGATCGCCAGCTCACCGGCCCAGGCCGTGGCCGAGGCGGACATCATCACCACCTGTACTGCGGACAAGCGCAACGCGATCGTGCTGCGCCGCTCAGACATCCGCCCCGGCGTCCACGTCAACGCCATCGGCGGGGACTGCCCGGGCAAGACCGAGCTCGATCCCACGATCTTGGACATGGGTCCGGTCTTCACCGAGCACACCCCGCAGACCCGTATTGAGGGCGAGATTCAGGCCAAGCCGGCCGACTACCCGGTCACCGAGCTGTGGGAGGTGCTGGCTGGCACCAAGCCCGGCCGCACCAGCGCCGAGCAGGTGACGGTCTACGACGGCGTCGGATTCGCGGTCGAGGACTTCACGAGCCTGACTTTTCTGGAGAGCTGCCTGGAGCAGCCCGGTGGTGAGCGCTTCTACGAGGAGATCGACCTCATCGCCGCTCCCTCCGACCCCAAGGACCTGTTCGGACTGCTGCACTGAGGACGACGGCGGCGCCCGCCTGAGACGGGCCTGACACCGCGCTGGTGGCCGGGGCTGCTGGACCAACGATCCAGCAGCCCCGGCCGCTGAGCCCAACCAGCCCCGGCCGGCCAAACCGGACCAGTCAGCCCAGCACTGCCCAGCCGCATGGCGGCAGGACGACGCCGTCGCGCTCGGACCGTGGACCACACGCTCCCTCGCCCGTGGCCAGGACCGTGTGGGCGCCGCCGGTGGGCAGCCAGGCCTCATGCTCCTCCAGAGACAGGGCGAGCACGACGGAGCTGGCTCCACGGTCCTGGCCGCGCGGGCACAGACGCAGGCTCAGCAGACGGTTGTCCAGGTGCAGGGTGGTGACCTCGGCGTCATGGAGCCAGGGCAGACGCCGGCGCAAGGCGATGAGCTGACGGTACAGGCGCGCGGTCCGCGTCGCCTGGTCTCCAGAGGGAAGGGACTCATGCGCTCCGTGGCCCCGCGGCAGCCTCGGTAGCTCGGGCCGGATCGCCTCGTCACCACCCAGGCGCTCCTCCTTGACCCCCTCAAGCCCCACCTCGTCGCCGTAGTAGACGGCAGGTGTGCCCGGCAGCATCATGAGCAGCGCGACGGCATGAGGCAGCCGGTCTCCACCCTCACGGCCGCCTCCCACCGCACTGGCGATCCGCGTGGTGTCATGGTTGCCCAGGAAGGTCCAGGGAACGAAGGTCTCCAGCATCGCCGCATGGCGCCCCAGGCACCAGTCGAGCTCATAGAAGTTGGCCTCGGCCAGGGCGTGCCAGGCAGCCTGCCACAGCTCGTACTGGGTCACCGAGTCCATGCCCGAGTCCGTGACGATCTGTGAGTAGTCACCGTGGATGACCTCCCCAAAGACGTAGACCTCAGGGAAACGCGAACGCAGGCGTGGCAGGACCCGCGTCCAGAAGGAGGGTGGGACTGCGTAGGCAGCGTCCAGGCGCCAGCCGTCGGCACCTGCCTCGCACCAGTGCTCCATGACGTCGCCGGTCATCTGCGCGACCTCGGGGCAGTCGTGGTTCAGCTCCGGCAGCCAGTCCTGGCCCTCGAAGCGGGCGTAGTCGCTCGGTGGGGTCCCCGGGGTCCAGGGCTCATCGGGCCAGGTCAGGCGGTAGCCGCGGGCCTGGGGAGAGTCCGGGCCTGCCTGCGGCAGACTGGTAAAGCCCGGGTGGGCGATCCCGGTGTGGTTGAAGACGCCGTCGAGGACCACCTTGACGCCGCGGGCGTGCGCCTCGTCGATGAGGTGGGTCAGGTCCTCGTTGGTGCCCAGCCTGGGGTCCACACGGTAGTAGTCGACCGTGTCGTAACCGTGGGACATCGCGTGGAAGACGGGGCCGAGCAGCAGGACGTTGGCTCCGAGCTCAATGAGGTGGTCCAGCCACGGCACGAGGTGGAGTAGACGGTGCTCACTGGCGGCCCGGCCGGCGGGTGAGGCAGGGTCATCAGGGTCACCGGAAGGGCACAGGGCCGGCGCGCCGACAGCACCCAGCGGGTAGACGTGCCAGGCGATCGCGTGCCGGACCCAGCTCGGCTCACGCAGACTGTGTCCCGCAGCGGGCTGAGCTGGTCCGGGTGAGGCGATCGCGGCGTCGTCGGCGTGCATGGCCCACACGGTATCGCGCAGCCCGTCGAAGCGAGGAGAATGCCTCCATGAGCACCACAGAGACCACAGCACGCACCGTGTCCTCCGCCTCCTCCACTGGCGCCCGCCGCGCCCTCGTCACCGGCGCCTCCACCGGCATCGGGGCGGCGACGGTTCGCCTCCTGCGTTCCCACGGGTGGGAGGTCGTGGCTACCGCCCGGCGGGCCGAGCGGCTCCAGGCGCTGGCTGACGAGACCGGCTGCGGCTGGGTGGCGGCAGACCTGCAGAAGCCCGACGACGTCGCCCGCCTGGCGCGCGAGGTCCTGGCCGGGGGAGCGGTGGACGCCGTCGTCAACAACGCCGGCGGGGCCCTGGGAACCGACCCGGTGGCTGAGGGGAAGGCGGAGGAGTGGGCCACGATGTACGAGCGCAACGTGCTCGGCGCGCTCGCGGTGACCCAGGCCTTCCTCCCGGGCCTGCGTGAGCGTGGGGGAGACGTCTTGTTCCTCACCTCCACCGCCGCCCACGACACCTACCCCGGAGGAGCCGGGTACGTGGCGGCCAAGCACGCTGAGCGCATCATCGCCAGCACGCTGCGCCTGGAGCTGGTGGGCGAGCCGGTGCGCGTGATCGAGGTCGCCCCGGGCATGGTGGCCACCGAGGAGTTCTCCCTCAACCGTTTTCACGGTGACAAGGCCAGGGCGGAGGCGGTCTACGCCGGGGTCGAGGCGCCGTTGAGCGCCCAGGACGTGGCTGAGTGCGTAGTGTGGACCTTGGAGCGTCCGTCCCATGTCAACATCGATTCCCTCATCGTGCGCCCGCGCGCGCAGGCCTCCAACACGGTGGTGGCCCGCCAGGAGCCATGACGCCGGCCTGTGCGCCTGCGCGCCGCACGGGTCAGGCTCAGCGGTGTGGCGAGGCTGACGCAGCCGGCGCGGCAAGCAGGCTGGTGCCTGCGACACCGGCCCAGATACACTCGGCGCCAACCAGGCACTGACCCGGCCGCAGCCTCACGGCCTGCGGGTATCACCGGCGAGCCTCCCGGAAGAACGGGCCGACGACGTCGCGCACGCGCCGCCGCCAGCCTCACTAGACCCGGGCGGGTGAGGCCCGTACAGCCTCCCAAGGAGCGGTCGCGCCTCGTGCGCGGCAAGCGAGGTGGTACCGCGGTACCGCCCGCCCTCGGCCCCACCAGGGCACGGGGGAGGAGCGGCGTCGTCCTCGTCAGACACGGTTGTTCACGAGCACGACACGAGGCACCCTATGGCCGAGACCCAGCCCACCGCCCGTACCGGGCAGTCCTTCCACCCCGCCGGCTACCCCCTGCACCGCGAGGGGGCAGGCGTGGCCTCCTCTCCCTCCTTCCCGGCGCTGGAGGAGGAGGTCCTGGCCTACTGGAAGCAGGACGGCACCTTCAAGGAGTCTGTCAGCTTCCGTCCCGCCTACGACGACAACGGCCACTCCAACGAGTTCGTCTTCTACGACGGACCGCCCTTCGCCAACGGGCTGCCCCACTACGGCCACCTGCTGACCGGCTACGTCAAGGACGCCGTCGGCCGCTTCCAGACCCAGATGGGCAGGCGAGTGGAGCGCCGCTTCGGCTGGGACACCCACGGCCTGCCCGCCGAGCTGGAGGCCCAGCGCGAGCTCGGCATCGACGACGTCTCGGAGATCACCCGCCCCGGCGGCATCGGGATCAAGGCCTTCAACGAGGCCTGCCGCTCCTCCGTGCTGCGCTACACCCGCGAGTGGGAGGACTACGTCACCCGCCAGGCGCGCTGGGTCGACTTTGAGGGCGACTACAAGACCCTCAACCCCGACTACATGGAGTCGGTCATCTGGGCATTCAAGACCCTCTACGACAAGGGCCTGGCCTACCAGGGCTACCGCGTCCTGCCCTACTGCTGGCACGACCGCACTCCCTTGAGCAACCACGAGCTCAAGATGGACGACGACGTCTACCAGGACCGCCAGGACAACACGGTCACGGTGGGCCTGCGCCTGGAGGAGCCGCTGCGCGAGGGCGCGACGGCTCCCGAGCTCGCCCTGATCTGGACGACGACGCCGTGGACCCTGCCCTCGAACGAGGCTGTGGCCGCTGGCCCGGACATCGACTACGTCATCGTCCACGTCGCTGAGGACCTCGACTCCCCGGTGGCCGGGCAGGACGTGGTGCTCGGCGAGGCGCGGCTGGGTGCCTACGCCAAGGAGCTGGGGGAGGATCCCCAGGTCCTCGCACGCCTCAAGGGCAGCGAGCTGGTGGGGCGGCGCTACCACCCGATCTTCGACTACTACGACGACGCCGAGCACCGCGCCGAGGGGGCGGCCCCCGGCCCCAGGGGCTGGACGATCATCTCCGGCGACTACGTCACCACTGACGACGGTACCGGCCTGGTCCACATCGCCCCGGCCTTCGGTGAGGACGACATGCTCGTGTGCCAGGAGGCCGGGATCGCTCCTGTCCTGCCGGTAGATGACGGCGGCTGCTTCACCTCCGAGGTCCACGACTACCAGGGTCTGCAGGTCTTCGAGGCCAACAAGCCGATCACGGTGGACCTGCGTGACGCCTCGGGGCCCATGGCCCGGCGTGAGGAGGCCAAGCGTGCGGTCCTGGTCCAGCAGAAGAGCTACGTCCACAGCTACCCGCACTGCTGGCGCTGCCGCAAGCCGCTGATCTACAAGGCCGTGTCCTCCTGGTTCGTGGCCGTGACCAGGTTCCGCGACCGCATGGTCGAGCTCAACCAGCAGATCACCTGGACCCCGTCCCACATCAAGGACGGCATCTTCGGCAACTGGCTGGCGGGAGCACGCGACTGGTCGATCTCGCGCAACCGCTTCTGGGGCGCCCCGATCCCCGTGTGGGAGTCCGACGACCCGGCCTACCCGCGCCGCGACGTCTACGGCTCCTTCGCCGAGCTCGAGCGTGACTTCGGCGTCAAGGTCACGGACCTGCACCGTCCGGCCATCGACGAGCTGGTGCGTCCCAACCCGGACGACCCGACCGGCAGGTCGATGATGCGTCGCATCCCTGACGTCATGGACTGCTGGTTCGAGTCCGGCTCAATGCCCTACGCCCAGGTGCACTACCCCTTCGAGAACGTCGACTGGTTCGAGTCCCACAACCCCGGTGACTTCATCGTGGAGTACATCGGCCAGACCCGCGGGTGGTTCTACACCCTCCACGTCCTGGCTACCGCGCTGTTCGACCGTCCGGCCTTCACCTCCGTGGTCTCCCACGGCATCCTGCTGGGCCAGGACGGGCAGAAGATGAGCAAGTCCCTGCGCAACTACCCCGACGTCTCCATGGTCTTCGACCGTGACGGCGCCGACGCCATGCGCTGGTTCCTGCTGTCCAGCCCCGTGGTCCGTGGTGGCAACCTCGCGGTGACGGACCAGGCGATCCGTGACACGGTGCGCCAGGTGCTGCTGCCGCTGTGGAACGCCTGGTACTTCTTCGCCCTCTACGCCGGCAAGGCTGATGGGGGCCGGGGCTACGTCAGCGGCGGCCTGGATCTTCAGGACCCCACCCTGTTCGGCCCGCGCGGGAGCCTGGCCGTCATGGACCGCTACGTGCTGGCACGGGTCAAGGACCTGGCGGACACGGTGCGCACCCAGATGAGCGCCTACGACGTCACCGGGGCCACGGCCAGCGTGCGCGAGTTCATCGACGTGCTGACCAACTGGTACCTGCGTACCTCCCGCTCACGCTTCTCTGACGCTGACGAGCAGGTCTGGCGCCCGGCCTTTGACACCCTGGCCACGGTGCTGCGGGTGCTCACCGAGGTCATGGCGCCGCTGACGCCGCTGGTGAGCGAGGAGATCTGGCGCGGGGTGACCGGTGGACGCTCGGTGCACCTGACCGACTGGCCCGTCCTGCCCGCCCACGTGGCTGACCAGGCGCTGGTGTCCGCCATGGACGAGGCGCGTGACGCCGTCTCGGCGGCGCTGAGCCTGCGCAAGGCCGAGAAGCTGCGCGTACGCCAGCCGCTGCGCACCCTGACTATCGCCACCTCCGAGCCTGCGGGCCTGGCGCCCTTCCGCTCGCTCATCGCTGAGGAGGTCAACGTCAAGGAGGTGCGCGTCGTGGACGCGGCCGACGCCGGCTACCACGTCGAGCAGGTGCTGACCCTCAACCCGCGTGCCTTCTCCCCTGAGGTCCGCAGGCTCACCTCCAGGCTCTTCGCTGCCGTCAAGGCGGGGGAGTGGACGCTGACCCAGGACGGGGACGTGCGTTTCGACGCCGTGGTTCTTGACGGGGTCCCGGTGGTGCTGGAGGCCGAGGACTCGGCCTTCACCCTCGCCAACCGGATCGACGTCGAGGACGACTCGCTGTCGGCCACGATGCTCGGCTCGGGCGCCTTCATCGTCCTGGACACTGCCCTGGACGAGCAGCTGGAGGCGGAGGGCTGGGCACGTGACCTCATCCGCCTGGTCCAGGACGAGCGTAAGGCCGCCGACCTGGAGATCGGTGCGCCGGCTCGCCTGACACTGACCGTCCCCGCGGACAAGGACGCCTGGACCGGCGCCCATCTGGACCTCATCAGGACCGAGACCAGCTGTGTGGCCATCGACGTCGTCACCGGGCCCGAGGGCAGCCAGCCGACGGCGCAGGTCGCCACGGCCTGAGGCACCTGGCCCGGGCACGGACGACGGCGCCGCCACCTTCCGTCTGGAGGTGGCGGCGCCGTCGTCCGTTGAGGGCGGTCAGCTGATGAGCTCGTCCACCGCCTCGACGTGGGCGACGAGGTCGCCGATGCCGTCGTGGATGGCGTAGGGACGGAAGGGGTAGAGAGAGACCTGCTCACGTGAGGTCGAGCCGGACAGGACCAGGTAGGTGCGCAGGCCTGCCTCGACACCGGCACGCACGTCAGTGTCCATACGGTCACCGACCATGGCGGCGGTGGTGGAGTGGGCGCCGATGGCGTTGAGTCCTGCACGGATCATGACCGGGTTCGGCTTGCCCACGAAGTAGGGTGAGCGGCCGGTGGCGGCCTTGATCATCGCTGCCACGCTCCCGGTGGCCGGCAGCGTGCCCTCGTCGGAGGGCCCGGTGACGTCAGGGTTGGTGGCGATGAACTTCGCGCCGTGCTCGATGAGGCGGATGGCGTGGGTCAGCGCGTTGAAGGAGTAGTTCCTGGTCTCGCCCAGGACCACGTACTCCGGGTCCTGCTCCGTCATGATGTAGCCCGCGTTGTGCAGGGCGGTGGTCAGGCCGGCCTCACCGATGACGAAGGCGGAGGAGCGGGGCGACTGCTGGGAGAGGAAGGCCGCTGTGGCGTTGGCCGAGGTCCAGATCCGGTCCTCGGGGATCTCCAGGCCTGAGCGCTCCAGACGTGCGGACAGGTCGCGGTTGGTGAAGATCGAGTTGTTGGTCAGCACCAGGAAGGGCAGGCCCCGCTCCTTGAGCGCGTCGAGGAACTCCTGGGCCCCGGGAAGGGCGCGGTGCTCCCGTACGAGCACGCCGTCCATGTCGCTCAGCCACGCCCCGACGGGGGGAAGGTCGGTCAGGGGAGCGGTGCTGGTGTCCATGGGTGACTCCTTGTGCCTGGTGCGGTCTCGCGGGCCGCTGACGGGTGGGTGACGCACTGGGTACGGTGCCCGGGCGTGACGTGGTCCATGTCCGATCATACGGACTGCCTCGTGACCGCGCAGACGGCCAGAGCCTCCCGCCGGTCCTCGGCGTGACCCCTCTCGCACCCGTCTCACCGTGAGCGGACGGCACCCGGCCCGCCGGGCGGGCCGCGGTGGCTAGGCTGGCCCAGGTCCGCCAACGAGCAGGGGAGCGCAGCATGTCCACCACGCACGACGACGTCGTCGACCGTCCCGACGAGGGCACCGGCCGGCCGGACGGTCCTGCTTCCGAGCACCCGGGGGCCGCCTTCGGTATCCCGCAGGGGGCCAGCGGGGAGGAGGTCGTGGACGCCGTCTTCGGCGACGGCGTGCGTCGCGCAGGGCTCGACGCCCTGCGCGAGGAGCTGGCGGCGCAGGCCTCTGGCCGTATCGCGGGCATCGAGGGGATCGACCCCGGGCTCATGCCCTACCTGGACGCCGTGCAGGAGGACGGGGGGGCCCTGGTCGGCCCCGACGGGTCCCTGTCCCTGGCCGAGGTACGCGAGGCGGGCGTCTCCCAGGCCGAGCGTGAGGCCGCCCAGGAGGAAGAGGACCTGGAGGCGCTGCGCGAGCTCGTGGCGCGCAACATGCTCGCAGGCGCGGGGACGACGGGCCTGGAGCAGCTCGACGCCCTGCTGGCTGAGGTCGACGAGGACTCCTCGGACGACTGGGACGAGTGGGAGCCGGTGCTGCCTGACTCCCCGCGTGACGTGAGCGAGGAGCTGGCTGACGAGATCGCCGAGCACCAGGCGGGTCTCCGGGCGGCGGCCCAGGCTGTCGAGGTCTCGGCGCGTATGCGTGAGGTCGAGGCCGAGATCCTCTCGCGCGCTCCCGAGCACAAGGTCCAGCCCTCCCTGGAGCGTGTCGAGGCGGTGCTCGACATCATCGGACACCCCGAGCGCACCTATACGGTGGTTCACGTCACCGGGACCAACGGCAAGACCTCGACGGCGCGTATGACCGAGCGTCTGCTGGCAGCCACCGGGATGCGTACCGGGCGCTTCACCAGCCCTCACCTGGCCACGATCCGTGAGCGCATCAGCCTGGACGGCGAGCCCATCAGTGAGGAGGGCTTCATCGCCGCGTGGGAGGACGTGGCTCCGTACGTCGCGATGGTGGACGAGCGCTCACAGGCCAGCGGCGGCCCTCGTATGTCCTTCTTCGAGGTCCTGACCGTCATGGCTCTGGCCGTCTTCGCCGACCATCCGGTGGACGTGGCCGTGATCGAGGTCGGTATGGGAGGCACCTGGGACTCGACCAACGTGGTGGACTCCGCCGTGGAGGTCATCACCCCCATCGGTCGCGACCACCAGGCCTGGCTCGGGGACACCATCGAGGAGATCGCCTCCAACAAGGCCGGCATCATCAAGGACGGCGCTACCCTCGTCACCGCCGTCCAGCCCAGTGAGGCTGAGGAGGTCATCGCCGCCGCGGCCGCTGAGCACGGCGTGGTACGGAGGCGTGAGCTGGGCCAGGACGAGGACCCGGCAGACCCCGGAGCCGGGGTGCTGCAGGTCGTGGACCGCACCCTGGCCGTGGGCGGTCAGATGGTGACCCTCAGAACGGCGGCTGCCACCTACGAGGACGTCTTCATCCCCCTGCACGGGGAGTACCAGGCCCACAACGCCCTGCTGGCCCTGGCCGCGGCGGAGGCGGTCTTCGCCGGACGCGCGCTCCCGGCCGCGATCGTCCAGGACGGCTTCGCCTCGGCCACCTCTCCCGGGCGCCTGGAGGTGCTGCGCTCCTCGCCGACGGTCATCGTCGACGCCGGGCACAACCCCCACGGCGTGGCGGCCCTGGTGCCGGCCGTTCAGGAGGCCTTCGGCTTCCAGCACCTGGTCGCCGTCGTCGGCGCGATGGCGGACAAGGACGTGGAGGGGATCCTGTCGGTCCTGGAGCCGGCGACGGACGCCGTCGTGGTGGTGCCCATGGACTCCCCGCGTGCCATGGACGTGGAGGACCTGGCCGAGGTGGCCAGAGAGGTCTACGGCCGCGACCGCGTGATCGTGGCGGAGGACCTGGAGACCGGGGTCGAGCAGGCCGTCTCCGTCTCCGAGGGCTTTGACGCTCCCATGGCGGCCTCGGGCGTGCTCATCGTGGGCTCGGTGGTGCTGGTGGCGCAGGCGCGTGCCCTGTTCCGCAGGGCCTGAGCCCATGACGGCCCGGGCCTGCCCTCGCACCTGGCACCAGGCCGTGGGACACTAGGGCTGCCGGTACCTGGGGTGCCGGCACCGAGAGACCTCAGCGGGACCGACGAAGGAGACGGCATGAGCCTCGACGCCGCCTGGGCAGCCCAGTGGGTGCGCCGTACCGCGGCCGTAGTGAGTGAGCACCGTGACGAGCTCACCGCTCTGGACACAGCCATCGGTGACGGTGACCACGGGACGAACCTGGAGCGTGGGTACGCAGCAGCCGTCGCGCGTCTGGATGAGGCCGTCGCCTCCGGACAGGACCCCCAGACGCCCGGTGCCGTCCTCCAGCTCGTGGCCTCCTCCCTCATCACGACGGTGGGCGGAGCAGCGGGTCCGCTGCTGGGCACGGCGATGCTGCGCGCCTCCCACACGATGGAGCAGACCCAGGCTGACGAGCTCCAGGTCGTGCGGATGCTGCAGGCCGCGGCCGACGCCGTGAGGCTGCGCGGCCGCGCCGAGGCAGGGGACAAGACCATGCTGGACGCCTGGCAGCCGGCCGCTGCGGCGGCTCAGGCGGCTGCCGAGCGTGGCGGGGACGTCGTCGAGGTTCTCCAGGCGGCGGCGGCAGCAGCCCATGAAGGAGCGCGTCAGACCCTTCCGCTCAAGGCGCGCAAGGGTCGCGCCTCCTTCCTGGGGGAGCGCTCGCGCGGTCACCTGGACCCCGGTGCCTGCTCGACGGCGCTGATCATCCAGGCGGCGGCTGACGCCGCGCTGGCCGCCTCTGACCAGGCTCACTGACCTGCAGGAGGAACGCGCGGGTGCTACCCAGCCCCTGTGCCCCTCGTGTAGCGTGCAGCACGACCTTGCTCGACCCTTCCCCTGAGGAAGGCCGGAGCAGGGCGTGAGTACCCGCATACCGAAGGAGTACCATGGCTGACGCCCCGGGCCGAATTCTCATCCTCATCAAGCCTGACGCGGTCCAGCGTCACCTCACTGGCGAGATCCTGCGCCGCATCGACGCCAAGGGCTACGACCTGATCGCGCTGCGCCGTGAGATCGCCACCCCTGAGATCCTCCGGCGCCACTACGCCGAGCACGTGGACAAGCCCTTCTACCCCTCGATCGTGGAGTACATGACCTCCGGCCCGCTCGTGGCCGTGGTGGCTCGCGGGCACCGCGTGGTGGAGGGGCTGCGCTCTCTCATCGGCCCGACCGACCCGACGACGGCGCCGCCCGGGACGATCCGTGGCGACCTCGGGCGTGACTGGGGGACTGAGGCGATCGAGAACCTCATCCACGGCTCGGACTCGGACGAGTCCGCCGAGCGCGAGATCGCGATCTGGTTCCCTGAGCTGGCTGAGTGACCTCACGTGCTGCGGGGCCGCTGACGCAGCGAGTGCGTCAGCGGCCCCGCAGGGTCAGGCCTAGGCGGCCCGGCGCCCCAGGACCTCCTTGAGCGGTACACGTGCCCCCATCCTGGTCACGGCCCGGGTGTAGACACGGGCGGCGACCTTGACCAGCAGCGGCAGCGCCACCAGGGCGATGGCAAGAGCCACGGCCTGCTCACCCCAGGAGGAGTAGCCGAAGGTCAGGCGTGCCGGCATGAGGAAGGGAGAGAAGGGCGGGATGTAGGCCAGCACCTTCCACACGGCCGCCTGTGGGGAGCCGACCATGAAGAAGGACATCATGTAGGGCACCATCGCCAGCATCATGATCGGCATGGTGACGTTGCCCATGTCCTCCTGGCGGCTGACCAGTGCGCCTGCTGCCCCAAAGAGGATCGCGAAGGTGGCGAAACCGACCACCATCCACACCAGCATCGCCGCCACCACGGAGTCCAGGCGCAGGTTCGTGTCGGGCAGGACGTCCATGCCGCTGGCCGTCACCGCGGCCACGACGGCGATGAGCGCGTAGGAGGAGATGACCGCCAGGCCCGTGCCAATGACCTTGCCCGCCAGCAAGGAGGTGGGGCGCACGCAGGCCAGCAGGATCTCGACGATGCGGCTGGACTTCTCTTCCACCACCCCCATGGCGATGACCTGGCCTCCGCCCATGATGACAATGAACAGCAGGATGTTGACGATCATGAGGGCCGCGTAGCGAACCCCGGAGTCCGCAGGCCGGGGGTCGGGCGGGTCCAGGACGGTGGGCGTGGGCACAGCGTCCGTCATGGCCTGGCTCACCGAGGCCGGGTCCCCGCCTAGGAGCGAGACCTGCTCGGCCAGGGCCTGGCGCTGGAACAGGGAAGTCAGGGCGGCGACGACGGCGTCGTTCGCCTGCTCGCGGACAACCAGCTGTGGCTGGGAACCGGACAGGTCAAGGACCATGTCAACGTGGAGGGCGCCCTCGGGGCCGTCCTCAGCCAGGGCGGCGGACACGTCCTGACCACCCAGGTCCACCACCTGCACACTGCGGCCGGCCGAGGTGGCCAGGACGCCATCTGCCTCCGTCTCCAGGGCCTGAACGTGCTGGGCCTCGGCTCCGACCACGCCTAGCCGATAGGGCTCGTCCTGCCCGCCAGAGAAGTAGCCGTAGGCGACGATGCCGGCCACGACCAGCACCATCATGATGACCTGGGAGATGATCGCCGACTTCTTGAGCAGCTGGGTGCGTAGCTCGTGCCCGGCCACGAGTCGGATCTCGGCCCAGGCGGAGACCTGGGAGTCAGCAGATGGCTGGTGTCCTGTCGCTGGAACCGGGTGGGAGGTACGTGTGGGCTCGGTGCTCATGCCTGGGCCTCCTGGGTGTCGTCGGTGTCGTCAGCCGGAGCGGTCAGTGCCTCGCGGAAGATCTCGGTCAGGGGCTTGCGCACCGGTCCCAGCTCGCGCACGGTGCCGAGGGGGCGGGTCGCAGCCAGCAGCTCCTGCTCGTCCTGGCCGGACGCGGTGACGACGAGGCGGCCGCGGGAGTCCCGGCTGACCTCGACCTGCGGCAGGCCGGCCAGGGCGGGGAAGTGGGGGCTCAGCGTCGTCTGGCTGGTGGCATCCGGTGTCCCGGCGGCCGCGGCGCCGTCGTCGACGACGACCCGCCAGCGCGGGGCGGCGGTGGCAGCGAGCTGATCGATCGTGCCGTCCGCGACAAGGCGCCCGGAGCGGATGATGACGATCCGGTCGCACAGCCTCTCGACGACGTCGAGCTGGTGGGAGGAGAAGAGAGTCGGGACCCCGGCGTCGGCCCGCTCGCGCAGGACCTGGCTCATGACGTCCACGGCCACCGGGTCGAGCCCTGAGAAGGGCTCGTCCAGGATGAGCAGGGCCGGGTCGGCCACGAGGGCGGCAGCCAGCTGGACACGCTGCTGGTTACCGAGGGAGAGCTTCTGGACCTCGTCGCCGCGCCGGGTCTCGATACCCAGGCGCTGCGTCCACTCCAGGGCAGCCTCCTGCGCGCGGGCCTTGCTCACGCCGTGCAGACGAGCAAGGTAGGTCAGCTGGGCCGCGACCTTCATCTTGGGGTAGAGGCCGCGTTCCTCCGGCATGTAGCCGATGCGGCGGCGCAGGTCGGCGTCCACCGGCCGCCCGTCCCAGGTCACGGTGCCCGAGTCGGCCTCCAGCACCCCCATGGCGATGCGCATCGTGGTCGACTTGCCGGCGCCGTTGGCTCCGACGAAGCCGACCAGCTCGTCGTCGCCGACGTGGAAGGACATCTCGTCCAGGGCCTGCAGCGACCCGAAGCGTTTGGACAGGTGAGAGATCTGGAGCACGGGGCCTCCTGGTGTCGGTCGTAGGGGCGATCCTAACGACCGGCTCGTGTGCCGGCCTCCTCCTCGGGGGGGGGATGCTGACGGAGTCCTCCTCAAGGAGGAGAGGGGCCGGCGTGCGCACGTCCCGTGGTGGAGCTGAGGCGCTCACGCCTCTGGGTAGGGTGTGGCCGTGCCGCACGCCCCTGACCGCCCACCGCGCCGCAGGCGCACGGTCACCTGTCTCCTGCTCGTCGTGGCGGTCCTGGCTGCCGTGACGAGCCTGGCTGAGCTGATCGAGGTTCCTGGGCTCTCCTACGTCCTCATGCTGGGAACCTGGGGGATCGACTGGCTCGTGCTCCTGGCGGTGCTCACCCTGGTAGTGCTCGTGGTCCGACGTCGCCATCGGGACCGGGCGGTGAGCCTTGCCGCGCTCCTGCTGGTCCTCAGCCTGGTGGTCACCGCGGGGACGGGCTGGCGGCAGGTGGACTTCGCCCGGTCCCAGGGCGTGAGGCTGGACCTGTGGGCACTGACCGGGATCGGGCAGGGTGGGGCCTCTCCCGACCTGCAGCCGGTGGTGCTCGACGACACCGACACCGGACAGCTCCTGCAGGCCGGGGTGTGGCTGCCCCGCGACCGTGACGGCTCCCTCCTGAGCCTCGGGCAGCCTCGTCAGGGCGCCGGCTCAGGAGATGCGGCCGGCGTCGTCGTCCTCCTGCACGGAGGCGGGTGGTCCAACGGCAACCGGCTCAACCCCATGACCCGCGGTCAGGCCGCCTGGCTGGCGTCCCAGGGCTATCTCGCCATCGCCCTGGACTACCCGTTGTCCACCCCGGGGCTGGCGACCTGGCAGCTGGCGCAGTCCCGGGTGACGTGCGGCCTGGCGTGGGTGGCGAGCCACGCGGCCCGCTACGGAGGGGACGCGCAGCACCTGGCACTGGTGGGCGACTCGGCCGGCGGCAACCTCGCCCTGGAGACCACCTACCGGCAGGCGCTGGGCCTGCTGGACCCGTTGGAGGAGGCCTGCGGCGACCAGGTGCCGGACGTCGACGCCGTCTCCACCACCTACCCCATCGCGGACCCGGTCGGCTTCCACAACAACCCGGACCTCGTCATGGCACCCTTTGTCTCCGAGCGGGCCCGGCGCTACACCGGTGGCACGCCTGAGCAGGTCCCTGAGCGGTACGAGGCCATCGACCCGCGCCGCAAGCTGGAGGCCCTTGCCGCCCGGGGCCTGGCGCCGGACCTGCCGCCCACCCTGATCGTCCACGGGGAGCGGGACCACGTGGTGCCGGTGAAGGGCACGCGCAGCCTGGAGGCCTCCCTGAGCGCGGCGGGCGCTCCGCACACGACCGTGATCGCGCCCCTGACTGACCACGTCTTTGACCTGAACCCAGGCTCTGTCGTCTCCCAGACCTGGCGCACCCTGACCATCGAGCTCCTCTCCCGAGCAGGGGTGAGAGCAGCCGGCAGGTGAGCGGGGCCTGCCTGGCCACCAGGGCACGCTGTGGCCCGGTATCGTGGGCCTGTGCACCTCAAGACGTTGACGATCAAGGGATTCAAGTCCTTCGCCTCGTCAACCACGCTTCGCCTGGAACCCGGCATCACCGCCGTGGTGGGCCCTAACGGCTCAGGCAAGTCCAACGTCGTGGACGCCCTGACCTGGGTCATGGGCGAGCAGGGGGCCAAGAACCTGCGAGGCGGGTCCATGGCGGACGTCATCTTCGCCGGTGCCGGGTCCCGCCCGGCGCTGGGACGAGCCGAGGTGAGCCTGACGATCGACAACGCTGACGGCGTGCTCCCGATCGACTACACCGAGGTCACCGTCACCCGCACGCTCTTCCGAGGTGGTGGCTCGGAGTACCAGATCAACGGCACACCGTGCCGCCTGCTCGACGTCCAGGATCTGCTCTCAGACACAGGCCTGGGCCGGCAGATGCACGTCATCGTGGGCCAGGGACGCCTGGACGCGGTGCTGTCGGCGACCCCGGAGGAGCGCCGGGGCTTCATCGAGGAGGCGGCCGGGGTCCTCAAGCACAGGCGCCGCAAGGAGCGCGCCCTGCGCAAGCTCGACTCCATGGCGGCGGACCTGGCGCGCCTGACGGACCTGACCGCTGAGCTGCGCCGTCAGCTCGGTCCCCTGGCCCGGCAGGCAGCCGTGGCCCGGCGGGCCCGCACGATCCAGGTCGAGGTACGTGACGCTACGGCCCGGCTGCTGGCCGACGAGGTGGTCCAGACCCAGGCGCTGCTGGAGGCGGGGGACGCCGATCAGGCGGCCCTGGCGCGCAGGCGCGCGGAGGCTGAGGAGGCCGAGCGTGTCGCCCGCGCCCGTGCGGCTGAGCTCGCCGGGGCCGAGGCGACCCTGGGGCAGCGCCTTGCGCGCGCCACGACCACCTGGGAGGAGCTCGTCGCAGCCGCTCAGTCCTTCTCAGCCCTGGCTGACGTCGCCACCGAGCGTGTGCGCGGTCTCGCTGCCGCCCCGCGCCCGGCCCTGGGCACTGACCCGCAGGAGCTGGAGCGTCGTGCCCAGGCGGCCGCCGAGGAGGAGACCGAGCTCGTTGACGCCGTCGAGGCTGCGCGTACGGCGCTGTCCGTGGCTACTGACCAGCGTGGAGAGGCCGAGCGTGCCGAGGCCGCGGCCTCCCAGGCCGTCGAGGCGCTGGCCCGCGAGCAGGCTGACCGCCGCGAGAAGCTGGCCCGGGCCGGGGGAGCGGTGGCCTCGGCCCGGGCCCGCCACGAGGCTGCGTCGGTAGCCTGCGAGCAGGCACGTACCTCCTTGGCTCAGGCTGTCGAGCGTGAGCAGGCCGCCAGGACCGCGCGGGAGGAGGCCGGGGTCGAGCAGGCTGGGTCGACCGGACAGCGTGACGCTGAGGACGGCGGTGCGGGCAGCGGTACGGGCGAGGCCGACACCGTCACCTCCGGCTCGGCCCAGGAGCAGGCCGCGGCCGACCACGAGGCAGCCAGCGCCGCGCTCGCGGCCGCCCGTGACGCCGTCGCCGCCGCCAACGACGCCCGACGTGAGGCGGCCTCCGACCGTGCGACCTGGACCGCGCGGCGCGACACCCTCGCCCTGTCGCTGTCCGCCCAGGACTCGACCTCTGAGCTGGCCGGCTCAGACCTGCCCGGCGTCATCGGGCCGCTGGCGGACCAGCTGAGCGTCGAGCGAGGGTGGGAGAACGCCGTCGCGGCGCTGCTGGGAGAGCTGGCCACCGCGGCCCTCATGACAGACGACGACGCCGCCACCCGTGCCCTGGTCCAGGCGCGCACGACCGGCTCCACCAGCCTCCGGCTCGTGGTGGCTGACTCTCGCGGTACCCAGCAGCCCGACGACGCACGCCCCAGGGACCGTGACGCAGGACCGGTGACGGCGCTGAGCCTGGTAGGAGTCCGCCGTCCGGACCTGGAGGCGCTGGTCGGTCACCTGCTCGGCGGGGCGTGGGTCGCGGAGGACCTGGAGGCCGCAGCACGGCTGCGGAAGCGCGTGCCGGGTGCCGTCGTCGCCACTCGCGACGGCGAGGTCCTGGCTCCGGGTCGTGCCAGCGCCGTGGGACGGGGAACGAGCTCGGTCCTGGAGCTCGCTGCGGCCCACGAGGAGGCAGCCACCGAGGCACGTGCGGCGGGACAGGCGGAGGCGCAGGCGCAGGCGGCTCTGGAGCAGGCTCGCGTCGCGGAGGACGAGGCACGCCGCCGGGTGAGCCAGGCCCTGACGGCCCTGCGCGCCGCCGACGCCGAGGCAGCCAAGGCTGCCGAGACCCTGGCACGGCTGACCTCGGCGGTGCGCGCGGCGCAGGAGGAGACCGGGCGAGCCCGTCGTGTCCTGGAGCGTGCTGAGGCGGAGAGTACGCAGCGCACCGCCGAGCTGGCCGCAGCCAGCGCCGCTCTGGCCCAGGTCGAGGGCGACCAGGCCGCAGGTGAGGACCTGGGTGTCCGTCTTCACACTGCCCGTGACCAGCGGGAGCAAGCGGCCCAGGACGCCCGTCAGGCGCGCGGTGCCGAGACCGAGGCGAGGCTCGCCCTGCGCACCGCGGAGGAGCGTGAGCGCTCGGGACGAGGACGGGCTGAGTCCCTGCGGGCGGCGGCGCGTCGCGAGCGTGAGGCCCGGGCTGCCGCCGAGCGGTCCCAGCGTCGTCGGGCCGCGGCGACGGCCCTGGCCTCTCACGTGCGCGACCAGGCGCGCGCTGCGCACGAGGCGGCCTCAGCGTGGGCCGCTCAGGCGCAGGAGGAGCGCCGTGCCCTGGAGGAGGAGCGGGCGCGCTCGGCCGAGGCCAGCGCCCGGGCGCGTGAGGAGATCGACGAGGCGACCCGTCTGATCGCCCATCTGACTGACGCCGCCCACCGCGACGAGGTGGCACGCGCCGAGCAGCGGGTGCGTCTGCAGGCGCTGGCGGACCGGGCGATGAGCGAGCTCGGTACGGGGCTGGAGCCCCTGGTCGAGGAGTACGGTCCTCACATGCTCGTGCCCGACCTGTCGGTGCAGGCTGACGACGACGTCGCTGACGGCCAGGACGCCAGCCAGGAGGGACCCAGCGGCGAGGGCGGGGACAGGCGCGCAGCGCGCCCCTACGTGCGGGCCGAGCAGGAGAAGCGCCTGGCGCGTGCCAGCCGGGACCTGGCTCGGCTGGGCAAGGTCAACCCCCTGGCGCTGGAGGAGCACGCGGCCCTGGAGCAGCGTCACCAGTTCCTGGCCGAGCAGCTGGCGGACCTGACTCGTTCGCGCGCGGACCTGCTGCGCATCATCGAGGAGATCGACGCCAGGGTGCTGGAGGTCTTCACCAGCGCCTGGCAGGACACCGCACGTGAGTTCGAGGTCATCTTCGACCGCCTCTTCCCCGGTGGCCAGGGCCGCCTGGTGCTGACGGACCCCTCGGACATGCTGACCACGGGGATCGAGATCGAGGCGCGGCCGGCGGGCAAGAAGGTCACGCGGCTGTCCCTGCTCTCCGGCGGTGAGCGCTCGCTGGCGGCGGTGGCCCTGCTGATCGCCATCTTCAAGGCGCGTCCCTCGCCCTTCTACGTCATGGACGAGGTCGAGGCGGCCCTGGACGACACGAACCTGGGGCGGCTGCTGGAGATCTTCACCGAGCTGCGTCGCGACAGCCAGCTCATCATCATCACCCACCAGAAGCGCACCATGGAGGTGGCTGACGCCCTGTACGGCATCACCATGCGTGAGGGCGTGACCCAGGTGGTCTCCCAGCGGCTGGCCAGAAAGACCGAGGACTGAGCACGGCCGCGACCTTGTGAGGTGACTGACGTGACCAAGACTGCATCACGTTTTGGTGACGTCGCGAGTCACGCTGGTGACCGCTGGAGGTGCGGGCCATCATGGGGCCATGAGCTCGATGATCCTTCCCCTCCTTGTCGTCCTTGTCGCTGCTCTGTTGGTCCTCGGCATGGTGATCGCCGAGCGCTACCCGATCTCCACCTGGAAGGACCAGCTGCAGCGCCTGCGTGAGATCGCCGCCGAGAAGAACGACCCGGTGCGTGTGGTGCCCCAGGAGGCACGCCTGGAGGACCTCATGACACATGACGAGTCCTCGGTCTACACCGGCACTGAGAGCTTCTCCGGGCTGGTCGACGTCGTCGAGCGGGCGATGGACAGCGCCGAGTCGCGCGCCGCGAGCCTGCGCCGACGCTGAACGTCCCTGCCCCACCCAGCGCCGCGGTCACGTCACACGGTGCGGGCTTGGTCGCACCTGCGCCGTCATAGGCCATGATTAGGGGCATGGACTCCACCACGCTCCTTCTTCTCGTCCTCGCCCTGGTCGCGGCCGTCGCCGTGGTCGGAGGTATCGTCGTCGTACGACGGCGTGGCTCCGGCTCGCGCCAGCTGCCCGCACGCCCTGACCAACGCGAGCTGCCCACGTCGCAGGAGCCGGCCGAGGACAGCGAGGCCCCCGTCAGCGCCACAGGGCTCGCCGAGCCTGGTGCTGTCCTGTCCCGGGTAGAGGCACCTGAGTCCATCCCCGGGCGCATGCAGCGTCTGCGCGCGCGTCTGGCGGGATCGGGAGGCTTCGGCAAGGCTGTTCTGTCCGTGCTCTCCCGCGGCGACCTCACGGAGGCCGACTGGGAGGAGATCGAGGACACCCTGCTGACCTCGGACCTGGGCATCGAGGTGACGACGGCGCTCATGGACACCCTGCGCACGCAGGCCAAGGTCCTGGACACCTCTGACCCCGCTGCGGTCCGTGGCGTGCTGCGCGAGGAGCTGCTGCGGCTCGTCGACCCCACGATGGACCGCTCCCTCAACCTCGCGGCCCCGCCGGCCTCCAAGGACTTCACCGGTGAGGGGACTCCGGCCGCAGCGGTGCTCATGGTGGGGGTCAACGGCACGGGGAAGACCACGACCTGCGGCAAGCTCGCCCGTGTCCTGGTCGCCCAGGACCGGACCGTCCTCATGGGCGCGGCTGACACCTTCCGTGCGGCTGCGGCCGAGCAGCTGAGCACCTGGGGCGAGCGTGTGGGCGTGGAGGTCGTGCGCTCTGAGCGTGAGGGCGCCGACCCTGCCTCCGTGGCCTTCGACGCCGCGCGCCAGGCCGCCGCCCAGGGCGTGGACGTGGTCCTGGTCGACACCGCGGGCCGGCTGCAGAACAAGTCCGGGCTCATGGACGAGCTGGGCAAGATCAAGCGTGTCATGGGCAAGATCGCACCAGTGGGAGAGATTCTGCTGGTCCTGGACGCCACCACCGGTCAGAACGGCATGCGTCAGGCGCAGGTCTTCTCCGAGGCCGTAGGCGTGACCGGGATCGTGCTCACCAAGCTCGACGGGACCGCCAAGGGAGGGATCGTGGTCACGGTCCAGCGGGAGCTGGGAGTGCCGGTCAAGCTCGTCGGACTCGGTGAGGGTGCGGACGACCTGGCACCCTTCGACCCCGAAGGGTTCGTCGACGCCCTGCTGGCCTGAGGGAGGAGGACCTGCTGGCACGCACAGCCGCGCGACGTCCGGTGCTCACCTCAGGTGAGCACCGGCCACCAGCCGGGCCCGCACCCTCCCAGCCGGGCAGGGTGCGGGCCCTCCGCTATCCTTGGACCTAGCCATGCCCAGGGCCGGACGCAGGCCGCCGCCGTCGTCCTCCCGGGCCCCAGCAACTCGCGCCCCTGCGGCGTACAAGGAAGGACACCGAGTGTTCGGCAACCTCTCCGACCGGCTGACCGCCTCCTTCAAGGGCCTGCGCGGCAAGGGCCGCCTCACCGACGCCGATATCGACACCACCGTCTCCGAGATCCGCCGCGCCCTGCTCGAGGCTGACGTCGCTCTGCCGGTGGTGCGCTCCTTCATCTCCGCCGTGCGCGAGAAGGCCAAGGAGGCCGCGCGGTCCCAGGCGCTCAACCCCGCCCAGCAGATCATCAAGATCGTCAACGACGAGCTCGTCGAGGTCCTCGGAGGCACCACCCGCGAGCTGAGGTGGGCCGACCGCGGTCCGACCGTCATCATGCTCGCCGGCCTCCAGGGTGCCGGTAAGACGACCCTGGCGGGTAAGCTCGGGCACTGGCTGAAGGGCGAGGGCAGGCGCGTCCTGCTCGTGGCCTGCGACCTCCAGCGCCCCAACGCCGTGACCCAGCTCAGCGTCGTGGCCGAGCGGGCAGGCGTGGACGTGTGGGCCCCCGAGCCAGGCAACGGCGTGGGTGACCCGGTGGCCGTGGCCGCGTCCGGCGTGGAGCAGGCGCGCACCTACGGCTACGACGTCGTGGTCGTCGACACCGCCGGACGTCTGGGTGTGGACGCGGAGATGATGGACCAGGCCATCCGCATCCGCGACGCTGTCCACCCCCACGAGATCCTCTTCGTCCTGGACGCCATGGTCGGTCAGGACGCGGTCAACACCTCCGTCGCCTTCCGCGACGGCGTGGGCTTCACCGGCGTGGTCCTGTCCAAGCTCGACGGCGACGCCCGTGGTGGCGCGGCCCTGTCCGTACGAGGCGTCACCGGTGCCCCGGTGCTGTTCTCCTCCACCGGTGAGGGCCTGGAGGACTTCGAGCGCTTCCACGCCGACCGCATGGCCAGCCGTATCCTGGACATGGGCGACCTGCTCACCCTCATCGAGCAGGCCCAGCGCACCTTCGACGAGAAGGAGGCTGAGGCCGCCGCGGCCAAGATGGCCTCGGGTACCTTCACCCTGGAGGACTTCCTCGACCAGCTGCGCCAGATCCGCAAGCTGGGCTCGATGAAGAAGCTGCTGGGCATGATGCCCGGCATGGGCCAGATGCGTGAGGCGATCGAGGCCTTTGACGAGCGCGAGGTCGACCGCATCGAGGCGATCGTGTGCTCGATGACTCCGGCGGAGCGCCGTGACCTCTCCATTCTCAACGGCTCTCGGCGTACCCGTATCGCCAAGGGGTCGGGAACCACGGTCCAGGCCGTCAACCAGCTGGTCGAGCGCTTCGAGCAGGCTAAGAAGATGATGGAGGCCATGAGTGCCGGCGGCGGCCTGGGCGGTATGGGCGGCGGTATGCCGGGCATGGGGTCTCTGCCTGGCATGGGCAAGCGTGCCAAGGCCCGCCAGGCGCCCAAGGCCAGGAGCGGTAAGGGTGGTAAGAAGGGCAGGTCCGGCAACCCTGCCAAGGCGGCGCGCCAGGCGCGTGAGGTCGCGGCTCGCCGTGAGCAGGGCGAGGTCCCGAGCCTGCCTGCGGCTCCGGCAGCGGGGTCCTCCTTCGGCCTGGGTGGTGCTGCGCCTACGGCTCAGCCCTCCGGTGACGAGGTCGCCGACGCCATGAACGCCCTGCCCGAGGACCTGCGCCGTCGCCTGGGCCTGGCCTGACGTTGTTGCCGGTCAAGGACGTCAGGATCCCGCTCCATCCATGATCTGATATGCGATCATGGATGCATGGACGCCACCACCCTCGCGAGCAGAGCCCGTCACGCAGACGAGCTCATCGCACGCGGCCGGCGGGAGCTTGAGTCGACCGTGCGCGAGGCCTACGCGGCTGGCCTGACGCAGCGGCAGATCGCTCAGTGCGTGGGACGTAGCCAGTCTGAGGTCAACCGCCTGGTCCGGTTCCACGGAACGGGCCCGCACGCCCGTGTGCTGAGAAGAAGCCGTTCGCGTGTCCGGGAGATTCTGGCTCAGGCTGGTCTCCTGAAGCCGCGTGTCTTTGGTTCGACCGCGCGCGGTGAGGACCGTGAGGACTCGGACATCGACCTGCTGGTCACCAGCGCTCGGGCTGTCAGCCTGCTGGAGCAGGCGCGGATCGAGCGCCGCCTCAGCGAGTGCGTGGGCCTTCCGGTCGACCTCGTCCTCGAGGAGTCCCTGCGTCCGGACCTTAGGGACAGAGTCCTTCGTGAGGCCGTGCCGCTGTGAGACTGACTGCCTACCAGCTGTGCCAGGAAGCGCTGCTTCATTGCGAGCGGGCGCGTAGGTACACTGAGCGGGACCTGTCAGATCCGGTAGTTGTCGATGCCATCGCTCTGCGGATGGCGGCGATGATCGATGTGCTTCACCGGCTTCCGGACTCGGTCCGCCAGGAGTGCTTCGGCGATGAGTGGGTCGACATCTGGGGCATGAGGAACAGGATTGTCCATGGCTACATGACTGTGGACCCGCGAGTGATCACAGTCACCGTCCAGCAGGACCTTGCTCAGGTCGAGCACGAGGTGCGTTGCTGGATGCAGGACCACGCGCAGTAACCTCGCCCGAGGACCTGCGCCGTCGCCTGGGCCTGGCCTGAGGCGAGGGGCGCCTCCGGTCTCGCGTCAGAGCCACCCGTTGGACTCTGCGGCGCGGGCTGCCTCGACCCGGTTGCGTGAGCCTGTCTTCGCGATGGCCGAGGACAGGTAGTTGCGCACCGTGCCCTCACCCAGGCTCAGCTGCACCGCGACGTGGGGTGCGTCCAGACCCTTCCCAGCCAGGCGCAGGACCTCGCGCTCCCGCTCGGTCAGGGGGTTCGGGCCCAGCAGCACCGACTCCTGGGCCAGCATCGGGTCGATGACACGCAGGCCTGCGTGCACCTTGCGCACCGCCTCGGCGAGCTCGGTCGGGGGAGTGTCCTTGACAAGGAAACCGCTCGCTCCCACCTCAATCGCCCGTGAGAGATAACCAGGACGACCAAAGGTCGTGACAATGATGCTGCGGCAGCGGACGGAGCCAGTGCTGCGCATCGCTGCGATCTGCTCGGCAGCCCATAGCCCGTCGCCGTCTGGCATCTCGATGTCCAGCAGCGCCACGTCCACCCCGCCCGAGCGCACGCGCTCGACAGCCTCACGGCCCGTGCCGACCTGAGCCACGACCTCAAGGTCGTGCTCCAGACCGAGCAGCGTGGCCAGCGCCCCGCGCACAAGTGCCTGATCATCGGCCACGAGCAGACGGATGCTGCCCTGTCTCGGTAGGCGCTCGGCTGAGCCTGGATGCGTCGTGGTCATAGCGTGACCTCCACCGTAGCTCCCTCACCTGTTCCGCCGGCCAGCCCTGGGCCGGCGACCCGAAGCTGCCCACCCACGGCCTCCACCCGCTCCCGCAGGCCGCTCAGGCCGTTGCCGGGGCCGTGACCCCGCAGGCCCGCTCCGTCATCGGCCACCGTGAGCCGACCGGGCGCGAGCCTGACGACAACGCGACGCGCACCGGCATGGCGCAGCACGTTCGTCGTCGCCTCCCGCAGCGCCCAGGAGAGCACCTCACGCTGAGGCAGCGGGATGTCGCGAGCACGCCCATGGATCTGAGCATCAATGTCTGCCGCAGCGAACGCGGTGGCTGAGGCTTCTAACTGGCTGGCCAGGTCAGGGGTACGCAGGCGAGTGACCGTGGTGCGCACATCAGCCAGGGCAGTGCGGGACAACGTCACGATCTCATCCATCTCGACCTGAGCGGCGGCAGGATCGACGCTGACGAGCCGCTGGGCGACCTCAGCCTTGAGAGTGAGGACGGTCAGCGAGTGACCGAGGATGTCGTGGACGTCCCGGCTGATCTCCTCACGTTCACGGGCCGCCGTGAGCTCACGGTCCGCAGTCCGACGTCGCTCAGTCGTCTCGTCTCCGATCCGGGCGATGACGACGACGAGGCACGACAGGCTACAGCCGGCCACCAGCCACGTGGTCTCCAGAGGCTCTGAGGAGGCCACCGCTGCCAAGATGCTGCCGGCGCACAGGGTGGTCACGATGCTCAGGCCGGTGGCCAGACGGGTTCCGAAGAGGAGGACGGCCGAGAGGTAGGGAAGGAAGTACACGCACCACCAGCCCAGGAACGGCAGGCACAGTGCAGCTGGTAGAGCAAGGAGCGCCAGGTAGCGCAGCAGCGGACGTACCTGTTGTGCCGGGCTCGTCTCGGGAGGCAGCAGGTCCCACGAGGGCATGGTGGAGACCGTGTAGCCGTAGAGGAGGATGAAGGCGACGACGGCTCCGGCTGTGGTGGCCCGCACAGCGACGGAGGTGTCCGCCTCCACGATCATCCCCAGAAGGAACAGCAGGAAGACGACCCACAAGGAGGCGCTCCAGTTAACCTGGCGATACCAGGGCCTGGCGTCCTCCTCTGCCCGGTGGTCGCGGGCCATCGGGCTTCTCACCGCCGGGCTCCCGTGCGTCGGCGGGCTGCTAGGCAGACCAGGGAGAAGAGAGCTGTCCACGCCACCAGGTTAGCGAGCGTGTACCAGACGGGCTCGTGGACGATGCCGTCCATCGTGGCGACGACGTCGCCCTGCAGCGCCCAGGTCGCGAGGGTCCCTGCTCCGTAGAGCGGGGTGTAGTGAGCGATGGTGAACAGGACGCCGCTCAGCGGCATGAAGATCCCCGCAAGAAAAGCGAAGACGGCTACTGAGGAGCTGGCGACGCCAACCGCGGTCCTGGACGGGACCCACAGCCCAGCAGCCAGCCCGAATACAGAGAAGGGGACAGCCGGCAGCATGGCGAGCGCAAGTGAAGCCAACCAGCGCCCGGCGGAGTCGACCTGCGCGCCCGTCGCGGCGCCAGCGCCGAAAATGAGAAGCACTGGCAGGACCGAGATCACGGCGGCACTCGTAAGCTTGGCGAGCAGGTAGGCTCGCAGGCCACCGCTGGTGAGGGAGACCTGCCTGCCCCATCCCTCGGCCATCTCGACGGCGGAGGAGGCGGTAAGGGCAGTGGCGCTGATCGCCACCGAGTACGCCGCCATGTTGATCATGACGGAGGCCGTGATGTTGCCGTGACCGACGGAGGCTGACTCGAAGGCGTTGATCGTCCCGAACAGCAGGTACATACCCAGCGGCATGATGATGGTGAAGAAGACCGTGTCCAGACGCCTGAGGGTAGTCGTGATCTCGATACGCGCGTAGGTCCAGGGGAAGCCTGTTGCCGGGATCGTGGCTGTGGTGGCCGGCCCTACGGCCGGATCTGTGGCGGGGGCTGTGCTGGTCATGGTGGGACTCCTGGTCAGTGAGCGGACACGAGGGAGGTAAAGACGTCGTCGAGGCTGGCGGTCTCGACGCCCAGGTGCTGAGCCGGCGTCGAGGTCAGCAGCAGGCGGGCGACGTCGTCGGAGGAGGACGTGCGGATCTCGACGTGCTCGCCGTGCACGACGACGGACGAGACTGTCTGGGCGAGAGCGCTCAGCGCCTCCTTGATGCGCGCCTCAGTGGCGCCTGGCCACGTTGCCGTCACGGTGGCGGTTGGTGCGCTGCCGCGTAGCTCGTCAACGGTGCCGTCAGCCACGAGGCGGCCACGGTCGATGATGACGATCCGGTCGGCGAATTCCGAGGCCTCTGCCAGGTAGTGGGTGGCCAAGACCAGGGAGAGACTGTGCTGCTGCGTCTGCTGACGCATGGTGGTCCAGAACTCGGCGCGCGCCGTGACGTCCATGCCGGTGGTGGGCTCGTCGAGGATGAGCAGCTCAGGGTTGGCCAGGAGGGCGAGCGCCAGGCGCAGGCGCTGACGCTCACCGCCCGAGAGCCTGCTGACCTTGCGCGACAGCAGCTGGTCGAGCCGCGTTCGCTCGACGACGGCGCTGACGTCTGGGCGCCTGGCCTGGAGCGAGGCGACGACCTGCAGGGTCTGGCGCACGGACAGATCAGGCAGGAGTCCACCGTCCTGGAGAACGGCTCCCACCTGGCCGCGCCTGACAGCCTCGGCAGGCGAGGTGCCGAGCACACGCACGCTGCCGGAGGTGGGCTGGGTCAAGCCCATGACGATGTCGAGGGTGGTGGACTTACCGGCGCCGTTGGGGCCGAGGAAGGCCAGGACCTCACCGGGCTGGACGGTCAGGCTCAGCCCGTCCACGGCCTGGACCGGCCCGAAGGACTTGTGCAGGTCCGTGATCTCGATGGCGGGTACTGAGGCGGTCGTTGTACTCATGCCTCAAGAGTCAGTGAGGAGCAGGAAGAGCGGTACTGGTGGCTGTCACTGCCTGCGCATGACAGGTGTCATGGGCAGGGCTCGGAGCCTTGCGGATCGGTCCTGTCCGTGGACCGGGCGACGGCGCAGCCTGCGCCAACAGGTATCCTCACCGCCGCCCCACCGGTCCTCCTGCCGGTTCCCGACCCCGAGAGGAGCACTGTGCCCGCCACCGTGCCGACCCTCCTCGTCTCCTCCGTGACCTCGGTCCTGACCGACTCGCTGTCCGGCTTTGAGTCCCTCGTCTCCGGCAAGGTCCTCATCTGGCTGCTGATCGCCACCGGGGGATACCTCACTGTCCGCACGCGCGCGGTCCAGCTGCGGCTGCTGGCCAGGTCGGTCGCGCTCGTGGCCCGCTCACGTCGTCAACGCGGCTCCCTGTCCAGCTTCCAGGCCTTCGTGATCGGGCTGGGCGGGCGCGTGGGGACCGGCAACATTGCCGGGGTCGCGCTCGCGGTGACGCTCGGTGGCCCGGGCGCCCTGCTGTGGATGTGGGTGGTGGCGCTGCTGGGCATGGCCACCTCCTTCGCCGAGTCCACCCTGGCCCAGGTCTTCAAGGTGCGCGCGGCCGACGGGATCTTTCGCGGAGGCCCGGCCTACTACATGGAACGAGGACTTGCCCTCTACGGCAGGCCTGGCCTGGCGCGGCTGGGACGTTGGACGGGCCTGACCTTCGCCGCGATGCTGGTGTTCTCCTACGGCCTCATCTTCCCTATGGTGCAGTCCAACACCATCGCCGTGACGGTCCAGTCCTCCCACGGCGTCGCTACCTGGGTCACGGCGCTCGTGCTCATGGCGGTCACGGCCCCGATCCTGCTGGCAGGCATGCGCGCGGTCGCCAGGGTGACCGAGTGGCTGGTGCCGGTCATGGCCCTGGCCTATCTCGCCGTCGTCGCCGTGGTCATCATCGTCTCAGCCCCTCGCGTGCCGGGCGTGCTTGCCGACGTCGTCGCTGGTGCCCTCAACCTGCGCGCGGGGCTGGCGGGTACCGGAGGAGGGCTCTTCGCCACCTTCCTCAACGGCGTCAAGCGCGGTCTGTTCTCCAACGAGGCCGGTCAGGGCTCCTCGCCCAACGGCGCCGCAACTGCCGACGTCGCCCATCCGGTGGTCCAGGGGCTCATCCAGGCCCTCGGCGTCTTCATCGACACCATCATCATCTGTACCGCTACCGGCCTGACGATCCTGCTGGCCTCGCCTCAGGTCTACACCCCTGGGGTGGAGCCGGACTGGGCGGAGACGACGCTGGTCCAGCACGCGCTGGCCGACGCGCTGCCGGGAGCCTGGGTGGTGTGGTTCATGAGCTTCCTCGTCATCACCTTCGCCTACTCCTCGGTGCTGGGCTACTCCAGCTTCGCTGAGATCAACGTCGGCTACCTCGGTGGTGGCAGCCGGGCCGGTATAGCGCTGCGTCTGGCGATGACGGCGGCCACGGGCCTAGGGGCGGTGGTGGCCCTGGACCTGGCCTGGGTGCTGGCGGACGTGGCCCTGGCCCTGATGACGATCCTCAACCTCGTGGCCGTGCTGTGGTTGGGGCGCTGGGTCTTTGCCGCCCTGCGCGACTACGACGACCAGCGCCGCCGCGGCGTGGCTGAACCGGCCTTCGTGGGCGTGGGTAACCCGTTGCTGCCCAGGGACGTGCCCGGGGACGTGTGGACCGCGCAGCGGGCGCGTGAGCGTGTACAGACCCTGGACGAGGGCTGAGGCGGTGCAGCTAACCGCGTGGCTCCCAGCGCAGCACGGCTCGCCAGGCCAGTAACGGGCCGAGCAGGAGGGACCAGCCCCAGCTGACCAGGCCGGCGGACCAGGGGGCGAATACGAGGGCGAGACTGGGCAGGAAGGTGTGGAAGCCGAGTAGAGCCCGTGTCGAGGCTCCCGGGCCAACGACGGTAAGCTCAGTGGGCCCGGTGAGCATGGAGCCAGCGACCACGAGGATGACCAGCCCCAGCAAGGCCCAGGACCAGGAGGCATGGCGCACTCCGCCGTGGAGCATCATGAAGGTCAGCACAAAGGCATTGGCTCCCACACAGGCCAGGACCCATCCAAGCACGGACCACGGTGTCAGGGGGCCAGCGTCAGCTGTGCCTGGGCTGGTCAGTGCCGTCACCGTGGTCAGCAGGATCCAGGGCAGCTGCACCACCGTGTAGCACACGATGATGCCCGCGCCCGCGCCCAGCGCTGTCCGGCGGGGCAGGCCCGTGCCCAGGGCCGTGCGCAAGAATCCGGCAGCCCTGCCGGTCAGGAGGCAGCCGAGAAGCATCAGCCAGTGCGAGAGGCCGACCAGGGTCTGCGCCATCGGGGTGTGCCGGGCAGCGGCCAGGCCCAGGCTGATGAGGACCAGGACAAGCTCGACAACGCCGGCCGTGATGAGCTCCCGACCGCACAGCTCACGGGTGACCTGGCTCCAGGTGGCCAGTGGCCGGGGCCAGGTCTGCTCCCGCGGTGTGCGTGCAGGCAGGATGCGGGGGATCAGCGTCATGGTGTCCTCCTTGACACGTGCTCCAGGACGTCGGTGAGGTTGGCCAGTGGCATGCCTGGCGGTGTCACCTCTTGACGCAGCTCGTCTGCTCCGCCGCACGCGACCACCCGGTTGCCACCCTGGGCTCGGCCCAGAATGACGACGTCCTCCAGCAGGTTCTCGATCTCGCTGACCTCGTGGGAGGCGATGATGATGGTGGGGTGCTCGTAGGTGTACTGCTCCAGCAGCGTGTCCCAGAAACGGCGTCGTATGACGGCGTCCATACCCAGGTGCACCTCGTCTAAAAGCAGGACGGGGGAGTGGGAGGCCAGGGCGAAGGCAGCGTCCACGGCCGAGCGCTGCCCCTGGGACAACCGGGCAGGGATGGAGTCAGGATCGACCCCAAGCAGGTGCAGGTACCGCTCGGCCTCGCGGGTCTGCCACAGGGGGCGAGTGAGCTCCCAGATGCGGAAGGAAGCGGTGAGGCTGTGGCTCTCCATCAGCGAGCGCCGGGTCCCCAGTAGCGTGATCGCGGCTCGTGGTGCGGCATGGTCCCACACGGGGTGGCCGTTGAGGGTGACCTGTCCGGTCACAGGCCGACGCAGGCCGGATGCCACGGACAACAGCGTGGACTTGCCCGTGCCGTTGCGCCCCAGGAGCCCGGTGATGACGCCGGGGCGGAAGGTCACGCTCAGCTCCCGCAGGGGCCATTCCTGGTGGGGCAGGTGCCGGGCGAGCCAGCCGTAGGCGTGGCCCACGCCCTCCAGGCGCAGCTCGGGACCGCATCCCATCTGCTCCAGGACCCGGCGAGAGCTCAAGAGGTCCTCGGCGTCGATGGTGGTCATATCTCCTCCTGGGAACCGGCAGTGGTGGACTGGGGCAGGCGGGTGGGCCGAGCGCTGGCGAGGTAGTCGCGGGCAGCCTGAAGGATCTCGGCGTCAGTCAGGCCGAGAACCTGGCCGGTGGCGAGTGCGGGCCCGAGGACCTCGGCCGTGTAGGAACGGCGGCGAGTGGCCTGTAGCGCCGCACGTGCGCCGTCGGCGACGAACATGCCGATGCCGCGGTGCTTGACCACAAGGCCCTCGTCCACAAGTAGTGCGACAGCCTTGTTCGCAGTGGCGGGGTTGATGCGGTAGCGGGTGGCGTACTCGGTGGTGGAGGTCAGGCGGGCACCGTCCGCCAGTGAGGCGGAGAGGATCTGGAGGCGGATCTCCTCAGCGATCTGGAGGTAGATCGGGGTGGCGTCGTCGAAGGAACGGGGCACGACGGTCACCTCCTCGTTGGTTAGTTACCTAACTAATGAACCAGGAGAGGTGGGGGGATGTCAAGAGGATGCTGTGGGCGATCTCGCACGAACAGGACGATGGCGGCGCCCGCTCGGGCTGGCCCCCTGGCTATCCGCTCTGGCAGAATGACCGGCTGTACTCGGACGTGGAGCGGCCCCTCTCCCTCTCCTCGCCCCAGTCTCGGCACCCGCCGGAAACCGTTGCTTGACCCCACCGGGGACCAGCGCGCGCCAACCAACCAGAACCAGGAGTTCAACCAAGTGGCAGTCAAGATTCGCCTCAAGCGCATGGGCAAGAAGTTCCAGCCCTTCTACCGCGTCGTCGTCCTGGACGGCCGTAAGAAGCGGGACGGCCGTGTCATCGAGGAGATCGGCGTCTACGACCCGATGCAGGAGCCCTCGCTCATCCGCATCGACTCGGAGCGCGTGAAGTACTGGCTCGGCGTGGGCGCCCAGCCCTCCGACACCGTCTTCAACCTGCTGAAGATCACCGGCGACTACCAGGCCTTCAAGGGCCTGCCCCTCCCTGAGGGCAAGCTCAAGGTCAAGGACGCCGACGCCGCCGCCGCGGCGAAGGAGGAGGCTGTCAAGGCTGCTGCCGCCGACGCTGAGAAGCGCAAGGCCGCGGCTGCCGAGGCCAAGGCCAAGGCTGAGAAGGAGGCTGCTGAGGCGGCCGCCGCCGAGGCCAAGGCTGAGGAGCCCTCCGAGGAGTCCGCTGAGGCTCCGGCCGAGGAGGCCTGATATGCTGGCCGACGCGCTCGAGCACCTCGTGCGTGGCATCGTCGACAACCCTGACGACGTCACCGTCACCTCCCGCTCGCTGCGACGCGGCGACCTGCTGGAGGTGCGCGTCAACCCCGAGGACCTCGGACGCGTCATCGGCCGCTCCGGCCGCACCGCCCGTGCGCTGCGCACGGTCGTCGGTGCGTTGGCAGACTCGCCCGTCCGCGTCGACGTCGTCGACACCGACCGGCGCTGAGAGCCCGGAGCACGACTCGCGACCGAGCCGGCTGATCACAGCCAGGTGACTCTCACCCACGTCGCCCGGCCCCGCACAGGGGCCGGGCGACGCTGTATCTTGAGCGCGTGCTCCTGACAGTCGCCATCATCGGGCCCGCCCACGCCCTCAAGGGTGAGGTCCGCCTTGAGATCCGAACCGACGACCCGGAGGGCAGGCTCACCCCGGGGACGGCGCTGCCCACCGAGCCGTCAGAGGTGGGGCCGCTGACCGTCTCCCGTCTGCGCTTTGACGGCCAGCGCTGGTTCGCGGCCTTCGAGCAGGTTCGGGACCGTACCTCGGCCGAGGCGCTGCGCGGGGTACGCCTGCTGGTGGACACCGACGAGGACGAGGGCGACGAGGACGAGGAGTCCTGGTACGCCTACGAGCTCGTCGGCCTTCAGGCGCTGAAGGTGCCGGACGGTGCCGAGGACGGAGACCAGATGGTTCTCGGTGAGGTCATCGACCTTGAGCCCGGTGTCGCCCAGGACCGGCTCGTCGTGCGTACCCCGGAGGGTGCGCGTGTGGCCGTCCCCTTCGTCGAGGAGCTCGTGCCTGAGATCGACCTCGGTGCCGGGACCGTGACGATCGACCCGCCTGGTGGCCTGTTCCCCGGGCTCGGGCAGGCCGAGCAGACTGAGGAGACTGGCAGCCGTGGCGCCCAGAGGGAGGACGCCGAGTGAGCGCTGAGACCCTGCGCCTGGACGTGCTGACGATCTTCCCCGACTACCTGCGCGTGCTGGACCTGTCCCTGATCGGCAAGGCGGCGGAGACGGGGCTGCTCGACCTCAAGGTGCACGACCTGCGCTCCTGGACCCGTGATCGCCACCGCACCGTTGACGACACTCCGCTGGGCGGCGGCGCAGGCATGGTGATGAAGCCCGACGTGTGGGGCAGGGCGCTGGACGAGGTGCTTGGCGGCCCCGAGGACGGCCAGACCCCGGCCGAGCGGCCGACCCGCCAGGTTCTCGTCATCCCGACACCCTCCGGCGAGGTCTTCACCCAGCGGGTAGCCGAGGACCTGGCTGGTGCCGACCAGATCGTCTTCGCCTGCGGACGCTACGAGGGGATCGACGCCCGCGTCGCCCAGCACTATCGCTCGACCGGCCTCGATGTCCGAGAGCTGTCCATAGGCGACTACGTCCTCAACGGCGGGGAGGTCGCCTCCCTGGTCATGATCGAGGCCGTCACCCGTCTGCGTCCCGGGGTGCTGGGCAATCCTGACTCGGTTGTCGAGGAGTCCCACTCCAGCGCCGGCCTGCTGGAGTACGCGGTCTACACCCGGCCGGTGTCCTGGCGCGGCCTGGACCTGGCCGAGAGCTGGCCGGAGCTGCTGGGAGGAAACCACGCCCTGATCGCGCGCCAGCGGCGGGACCAGGCCATCGCCAGGACCGCTCAGCGGCGCCCGGACATGATCGAGCGCCTGGACCCCTCCGCTCTCGACAGCGCGGACCACGCCGCCCTGGCCCGGTGCGGGTGGGTCGTCCCGCCAGAGGCCGAGCACCCGGTGCGCGTGGTGCTGCGTCCCGCGCTCGCGCAGGACGTACCGGCGCTCGCCGCCCTGGCGGCGCGCACCTTCCCTGACGCCTGCCCGGCCTTCCTCTCCGCCGACCAGGTGGCCGAGCACGTCGCGACGGCGCTGAGCCCGCAGCGCCTGTCGACCTGGGTGGCTGATCCTCGTGTCGTCGTCAACGTCGCGTACCTGGAGGACGATCTTCCGCACGGCTCGGTGCGCGGGGAGGAGCTGGTGGGCTACAGCGTCGTCATCGCCGAGAGCGCGGACGACGACGGCGCCCTGCCTCCGGGCCTGGACGCTCGACCGTCCTGTGTCGCCCTGCCCGAGGAGGGCGGGTCCCAGGACCTGGTCGCCGAGCTGTCCAAGGTCTACGTCGACAACCGGCTGCGTGGCTCCGGGCTGGCGTCCCTGCTGCTGGAGGAGGCAGCCTGTGACGCCCGGACCATGGGGGTGGAGCTCTTGTGGCTGGGCACCCACGAGGGAAACAGGCGCGCCCAGAGGTCCTACAAGCGCGCAGGCTTCGCCAAGGTCGGGACGCGTTCCTACGACGTCGGCGGACACCGCTGCCGGGACGTGGTCATGGCGCGCTCCCTGGCCGGGTAGGTCACCAAGGTCACGCAGGACCGCCTCGCCGCCTGGCCACGAGGTGTGACAGACTGGTCGCGCTTCCAGGCCCTGGCGAGGCTCTGCCACTGGGGAGGCCGCCGTGAGGGGAGCTGGGAGCGCACGTACCGGTGCAGCCCGGGCCTCGGTGTGAGCCGAGCGTCCGCGCGGCACCATGAACCAAGCGCCCATGACCAGTGGCACGAGCGTGGAGAATGAGCATGACCAACCTGATCGACGAGATCAACGCCGCGTCGCTGCGCGACGACGTTCCCGCCTTCCGCGCCGGTGACACCCTCAAGGTGCACGTCAAGGTCGTCGAGGGTAGCCGGAGCCGTATCCAGGTCTTCCAGGGCATCGTCATCGGTCGCCAGGGCTCTGGCGTGGGCGAGACCTTCACCATCCGCAAGGTCTCCTTCGGCGTGGGCGTGGAGCGTACCTTCCCGCTGCACACCCCTAGCATCGACAAGATCGAGGTCGTCACCCGTGGTGACGTCCGCCGCGCCAAGCTGTACTACCTGCGCAACCTGCACGGCAAGGCCGCCAAGATCAAGGAGCGTCGCGAGGACTGAGAGCCTGGCTCTCCCCGCGCTCATCGGCGTTGCCCGGAGCCCGTCCGGGCTCCGGGCAACGCCTTACCCACACTTCTTTCCGCAGCCGAGGACGACGACCGCGGCGCCGTGGCGCCGTCGAGAGGACCACATGACTCTCAGCCCGCACGAGGCGCTGCCTGAGCCGGACCAGCCCACAGCGGCTGATCCGCACGAGGAGGTCGCGGAGCCCGAGGAGCTGCCTCCTTCCTACCCTCCTGCGCGACTGCCGCAGCGTAGCGACGAGGAGCCTGAGGCTCCTCGAAAGAGAAAACGCGGGTCCACCTTCCTCGTCTTCGTCCTGGCTCTGGTAGCCGCGGCACTACTCAAGAGCTTTGTCCTGCAGTGGTTCGAGATCCCCTCCGGGTCGATGGAGGACACCCTGACGGTGGGGGACCGCGTGGCGGTCACGATGTACGACTCCACCAGCGTCTCCCGTGGTGACGTCGTCGTCTTCCGGGACCCTGACAGCTGGCTGACCGTGACCGACCCTACGGGCCTGCGAGGTCTGGCCCGCGACACCCTCGTGCTCCTCCGTCTGCTTCCCGAGGACTCTGGGCACCACCTCATCAAGCGCGTGATCGGGATGCCGGGTGACCACGTCGTGGCTGACGGGCAGGGATCCCTGAGCGTCAACGGCGTCGAGCTGGACGAGCCCTATCTCAAGGAAGGCGTCTCCGCCTCGACCATCGCCTTCGACGTGACGGTGCCGGAGGGCTGTGTGTGGGTCATGGGGGACAACCGCTCCAACTCCGCCGACTCGCGCTACCACCAGGACGACGCGCACCACGGCTTCGTCCCCCTGGACGACGTCGTGGGCGTGGCCAAGGCCATCGTCTGGCCAGCCGGACGGTGGGGGTCCCTGGGCGGAGGAGAGGACGTCTTCACCACTGTGCCTGAGGCAGACCAGCTGGCCGGCGAGCCCGGGGACGGCGCGTGAGCCCACGGCGTCCGGCCTCCACGCGCCTGCGCCCGGACCGAGAGCTCGAGACGGAGCTGCTTGGCCGCTACCCGGTGGTGGCTGGCATGGACGAGGTCGGTCGCGGGGCGCTGGCCGGGCCTGTCAGCGTCGGCCTGGCCGTCGTCGACGCCTCCACGTCACAGGACCTCCCACCGGGGCTGGCGGACTCCAAGCAGCTGAGCCCTGCCCGTCGTGAGGCGCTGGTCGAGCCCTGCCGCAGCTGGGCCAGGGGGCACGCCGTCGCGCACGCCTCACCCGCCGAGATCGACGCGCTGGGCATCGTGGGCGCGCTGCGGCTGGCTGGTCTGCGTGCCCTGGTCGAGGTCGCCTCACGCGGTCCTGTGCCTGCGGTCGTCATCCTCGACGGCGTCGCCGACTGGCTGAGCGAGCCGGCGGACGACCTGCTCTCCGGGCTGAGCGCGTCCCAGCCCCGGCACCCGGCGGTAGCCGAGCTTGGCGACCAGATGAGGCGCCTGGGCCTGACGACCCCGCCGGTACGCATGCAGGTCAAGGCGGACGCACGCTGTGCCGTCGTGGCCGCAGCCAGCGTGCTGGCCAAGGTCGAGCGGGACCGGGTCATGACGTACCTGGAGGACCCTGGTTACGGCTGGGCCGCGAACAAGGGCTACGCCTCTCCCGCCCACGTGGAGGGGCTGCGTCGTCTGGGGGCCTGCGAGCAGCACCGGCGCTCCTGGCACCTGCCGGGCCTGGAGGCCTTCGCCACCGGCTGAGGAGGTCGACGCGCCCGGAGGGGCCGTGCGCGCCCGGGGCGTCGGCGTGCATGATGGGACGGTGAGTGCTGACGACCTCGAGTCCTACGAGAACGACCTGGAGCTAGAGCTCTACCGCGAGTACCGCGACGTCGTGTCGCTCTTCTCCTACGTGGTGGAGACCGAGCGCCGTTTCTACCTCGCCAACGCCGTGGACGTGCAGGTACGCACCAACGGCGGTGAGGTGTTCTTCGAGCTGGCCCTGGAGGACGCCTGGGTCTGGGACGTCTACAGGTCCTCGCGCTTCGTGAAGTCAGTGCACGTGGTCACCTTCAAGGACGTCAACGTCGAGGAGCTGACGAAGCCCGAGATGGAGCTGCCCTAGCCGCTCGCCTCACACGTCTCTGCCACCCCAGAGGTACTCGCCCGGGCTCCACAGCGACCTTTCCTGACCCCCTCCTCCACAGGCCTCATCAGCCGGCATCGCGCTGGGAGCTCACGGTGGGCCACAGTGGTGGCGGAGGTGGTCGACGTGACCCACACGGACGAGCAGGGGCCAGGTGTGCTCCGGGCAGGCAGCGGTACCGACCGGCGTCAGACGGGCCGCGAGGGCGAGGACCTGGCCGTGGTCTACCTCCTGGACCAGGGGTGGACCGTCCTGGAGCGTAACTGGAGGCCCCGAGGCCTGCCGGGCCTGCGAGGAGAGCTTGACGTCGTGGCTCTCGAGCCGGCTCACGACGACGAGGAACCGCTGCTGGTGGTCGTCGAGGTCAAGACCCGGACCTCGACGGCGGCAGGTGAGCCAGCCCAGGCTGTCACCGCTGGCAAGCGTCGGCGGCTGGCCCGGCTGGCCACGGCCTGGGCGGCCCGGCACGAGGTCAACCACCGTGGGCTGCGTCTGGACGTCGTCTCCGTCCTGCTGCGGGGCTCACAGCCTGCTCAGCTGCGTCACCACCGCGGGGTGTGGTCATGAGCGCGCTGGCCCGCACCCTGGCGGTGACGCTCACCGGCCTGCAGGGCCACCTTGTCGAGGTCGAGGCCCACGCCTCCTCAGGCCTGCCCGGCTTCACCCTCGTGGGACTGCCTGACGCCGCCGTGCGGGAGTCACGCGAGCGTGTGCGCTCGGCCCTGTCCACCTGTGGCGTCGCCTGGGGAGAGCGACGCGTGACCGCGAACCTGTCCCCGGCGGACCTGCCCAAGACCGGCACGGGCTTTGACCTCAGTCTCGCGCTGGCGGTCCTGGGAGCGCGTGGCGAGCTCTCGCGGTCTGCCACCCAGGTCATCGCCCGGACGGTCTTCATCGGCGAGCTCGGCCTGGACGCCTCCGTCAGGCCTGTGCGCGGGGTGCTGCCAGCCGTCTCCTGCGCAGCCCAGGCAGGGGTGCGCGACGTCGTGGTCCCTCAGGACTGCCTGGCTGAGGCCCGGCTCGTGCCCGGGGTGCAGATCCACCCGGTCGCGCACCTGGCCGAGCTCATCACCCACCTGGGTGGGACGGTGAGCGAGGCCGTCCTGGCCACCGCCCGCCAGTCCCAGGGACGGCCGGCTCCGCCGGCGAGGGCGGTCAAGCCCTCGCCGTTGCCGGACCTGACCGACGTCGTCGGGCAGCACGAGGCTCGCCACGCCCTGGAGGTCGCCGCTGCCGGCGGGCACCACCTGCTCCTCGTCGGGCCGCCGGGAGCGGGCAAGACCATGATGGCTGAGCGTCTGCCCTCGATCCTGCCGCCACTGGCCACGAGCGACGCCGTGACCGTCACCTCCCTGCACTCCGTGGCTGGCACCTTCGACGCCGAGGCCGGGCTGATCCGCACCCCTCCGCTGCGCTGCCCGCACCACACGGCGACCCGTGCCGCGGTGATCGGAGGCGGCTCGGGCCTACCTCGACCCGGCGACGTCTCCCTGGCGCACTGTGGCGTCCTCTTCCTCGACGAGGCGCCTGAGTTCCCAGCGGGCGTGCTGGACTGCCTGCGCCAGCCCCTGGAGACCGGGCACGTCACGATCGACCGCTCCGGTGGGCGTGCCACCTACCCGGCGGCCTTCCAGCTCGTCCTGGCTGCCAATCCCTGCCCGTGCGGCCGGGCCAGCGGCCGTGGGCTGGACTGCACCTGTACGTCCCTGCAGCGGCGCCGGTACTTCTCCCGGCTGTCCGGTCCGCTGCTGGACCGGGTCGACATCCAGGTCGAGGTCGCGGCAGTCTCCTCCGCCGACCTGGCCGGCGCAGGCGCGGGGGAGCCCAGCGCCGTCGTGGCCTTGCGGGTCGCCGCGGCGCGGGAGCGAGCCGCTCGGCGGCTGGAGGGCACTCCGTGGAGGCTCATGAGCCAGGTCCCCGGATCGTGGCTGCGCTCGCCACGCTCTGGCACGGACCGGGCTGGGGTCGGGATGCTCATGGACGCGCTGGACCGCGGGGACCTCACCCTACGAGGCGTCGACCGGGTGCTGCGCCTGGCGTGGACCCTGGCGGACCTGGCCGGGCTCGACGGGCCGGGAAGCGCCGAGATGGGGACGGCCCTGGCGCTGCGCACGCGGGGAGGACGGTCATGACCCCGCGGCCCACGCTGCCTTACGACCTCACCGACCCGGTGCTCGCGCGCGCCACCTGGTCGCGCCTGGCCGAGCCGGCTGACCGTGCGGCCTCCCTCCTCGTCAAGCACCTGGGCGCGAGCCAGGCGCTGGCGTGGCTGCTCGGGACGGCGCTGGACGAGGAGGGACAGGCCCGGCCTGCACCTGCTCCTCCGGTGCCCGCTCGTGGCGACCAGGCCCGGGCGAGCGCCGCCTGGAGCAAGGCGGCCGCCCGGTGGGCGCCCCGGCTGCCAGGTCTGGACATCCGCCGGGAGGTGGAGGTCCTGGAACGGATGGGAGGCAGCCTCGTGATACCTGGTGATGCCTGGTGGCCAGCAGGGGCGGACGAGCTGGCGCAGCCTCCTGTGTGCCTGTGGGTGCGTGGCGACCCGGCCCTGCTGGCCACCAGACCGGTGCCGGACGGGGGCAAGGACCGGGATGAGGCCGGGGACGACGACGGCGATGATGGTGCGGGTGCGGCACCGAGGTCTGCGCAGGCGGACCGCTTCCGCGAGGACCTGGTTCCTGACGGGGTCGCCTCCGGCACGAGCGTCGCTCTGGTGGGTTCGCGAGCCTCCACCAGGTACGGCGAGACGGTTGCGGTCCAGCTCGCCTCCCAGGTCGCGGGGCAGGGCGCGGTGGTGGTCTCCGGAGGCGCCTACGGGATCGATGCCGCAGCGCACCGCGGCGCCCTGCGCTCTGGGCGCACGATCGCGGTGTCGGCAGGTGGAGTTGACCGTCTCTACCCTGCCGGCAACGCCGTCCTCCTGGAGGAGGTCGTGGCTCACGGAGCGCTCGTTGCCGAGGTGCCACCAGGCTGCCAGCCCGGCAGGCACCGCTTCCTGTCACGCAACCGCCTCATCGCAGCGATGAGCCAGGCCACGGTCGTGGTCGAGGCGGCCTGGCGCTCAGGGGCGCTGTCCACGGCGCGGCACGCAGCCGACCTGGGTCGTCCCCTTGGTGCGGTGCCCGGTCCGGTCACCTCGATGGAGTCGGCGGGCTGCCACCGCCTCCTCCGCGAGGGAGCGGTGTGCGTGAGCGACGCCGCTGAGGTCCTTGAGCTTCTCGTCCCCCTGGGTGCTACCGACCCGGACCAGGAGAAGGACGCCGACCCTGCGCTGGCAGGCTCGGGGCTGCTGGACGGGCTGGACCGCCCGAGCGCCGCCGTGCTTGACGCCATGCCGGCGCGTGGCGCGGCGGGGGTGGAGGCTGTGGCGCGCAGCGCGGGCCTGGCGCCGCACGAGGTCGTCGCGGCCCTGGGGCTCCTGGAGCTGGCGGGGAAGGTACGACGCGGGGACGACGGGTGGAGACGGGTCACCAGGTGAGCCTGCACGACGTCGCCTGGCGGCCCTGCTGCTCCTCACAGGTTCTGCGGGCCGCATAGCCTTAAGGGCATGAACGAGGACCGACCCGCCACCCGAGGCCAGCTGCGTGAGTCCTGGAGCCGGTACCTCACCCTCCAACGAGGCCGCTCGGAGCACACCGTCCGTGCCTATGCCGGCGACCTTGACGACCTTCTCACCTTTCTCGGCGTCGGGGCCGCCGACGAGGAACCGGTGGGGCCAGCCCTGGCGAGCCTGGACCTGACCGACCTGCGTGCGTGGCTCGCTGACCTGTCAGCCACCGGCCACTCGCGCGCCACGCTGGCCCGCCGTGGCTCAGCGCTGCGCAGCTTCTCGACGTGGGCCTGGCGCCAGGGTCTGCTGGCCGGCGACGTCGCGGCCCGGCTGCGCACGCCGCGGGCCGACAACCGTCTGCCTACCGTCCTGACCCCCGCACAGGCTGGTGCGCTCCTGGAGGCGGCGGCCCAGCAGGTCCAGGAGGCGCGGCAAGCAGACGCCGACGGTGAAGGTGACGACACCGGACGCCGGGCGCTGGCGCACCGTGACCAGGCCCTGGCCGAGCTCCTCTACGCCACCGGGGTGCGGGTCTCGGAGCTGTGCGCGCTGGACCTCGATGACCTTGACCACGGGGAGCGGACGGTCCGCGTCCTGGGCAAGGGGAACAAGGAGCGGGTCGTGCCCTACGGCGTCCCGGCGGCTCGTGCGCTGGAGCGCTGGCTGGGTACGCGCCCCCGGCTGGTGCGGCAAGGAAGCAGCCAGGCGCTGTTCCTGGGCGCGCGAGGAGGACGGGTCGACCCGCGGACGGTCCGTCAGGTCGTCCACGACCTCGCCGCCCGGGCGGGGGTCCCAGACCTGGGACCCCACGGGCTCAGGCACTCGGCCGCCACGCACGTGCTGTCCGGAGGGGCGGACCTGCGCAGTGTCCAGGAGCTGCTGGGACACTCCTCGCTGTCGACGACCCAGCGCTACACCCATGTCAGCGCTGAGAGGCTGCGCGCGGTCTACGAGCAGTCCTTCCCACGCGCCTAGAGAGGCTTGAGCCGGATGACCGCCGGCTGGACCAGGCGCAGGGGGCTGACATAGACGTCGCGGCTGGTGCGGGCGCCCCAGTGCAGCGCGTCCGCGCCGTCGTCGCGGTGGCCCGGGGCAAGGTGGCCGAGACAGTCTCCGGCCCGCACGTGGTCCCCGGCGCTGACCACCGGGTCCACAGGCTCATAGGTGGTGCGGATCCCGTCAGCGTGGTCGACCGAGACCACTGCCCGCCCCGCCACGGTGCCGGCGAAGGCGACGGTCCCCTCGCCGGCGGCCAGTACCGGAGACCCTGCGGTCAGCGCCAGGTCGACGCCGCGGTGCCCGGGGCCCCAGCGCACAGCGGGAGGGTCGAAGGGCCGCAGGACGGGTGCCCGCGCCCCGGTCGGCCAGCGGTAGCGGACCTGACCCGCACCGGGAGCCTGCGGGGCGGTGCTCAGGACGACCGTCGTGAGCGCCCAGGGCGTGCTGGCGGCGGCTGGACCTGCCGCGTCCGGTGGCAGGGCGGGAGCAGGTGCTGACAGGCAGGACGAGGGAGCGGCGAGAACGGTCACGACCGCCGTCGCCAGAAGACGGAGGCGGAGGCGCGAGGGAACGTGTTGCTCACGGGAGAGGGCCGCGGAGACCGGCTGCGACGAGGACATGGCCCCAGGCTCGCGTAGCGGCCCTGCCGAGAGCGAGGCGGCCGCCCGAGGTCTGTGGAGGAGGGTGTCGCGGCAAGCACCTGTGTGTCCCCGGGGAGGGTGACGCGTACGACATCGTACGGAGGGGATTCTCCCGTCTCGGCGCCGAAAGGTGCCCTCGGCGTGTGGTAGCGTCTCGCCTGCGGCTGTCTGCGTGCCCTTCACGGGTGCTCAGTGGCTGACTTCGCGTGCCCATCCTTTCGGATACCGCGGCCGTGGTCCCGCTGCCTCAGGGGAGCGGGTGGTCGTGGGTCACGGGCACCAGGCCCTATCCGTCCTCACCGGCGGAGCCGAGTCCCTCCGGACGCGGTCACAGGGAAGAACCACCCACCGGGACGTGCCCTTCCGTCGCGCGTCCCCCGACACACGGGTGCGGAGCAACCTCTCCGTCCCCAACGAAAGGACCGTCATGGCCATCGTTACCATGCGTCAGCTCCTGGAGTCCGGCGTCCACTTCGGCCACCAGACCCGCCGCTGGAACCCCAAGATGAAGCGCTTCATCCTCACCGAGCGCAACGGCATCTACGTCATCGACCTGGTCAAGACCGTCGAGGGCATCAACACCGCCTACGACTTCGTCAAGGAGACCGTCGCCCGCGGCGGCAGCATCCTCTTCGTCGGCACCAAGAAGCAGGCTCAGGCCGCTGTGGCCGAGCAGGCCCAGCGCGTGGGCATGCCCTACGTCAACCAGCGCTGGCTGGGCGGCATGCTGACCAACTTCTCCACCGTGCGCGCCCGCCTGGACCGCATGAAGGAGCTCGAGCAGATCGACTTCGACGACGTGGCCGGCTCCGGCCGCACGAAGAAGGAGCTGCTCATGATGCGTCGCGAGAAGGACAAGCTGACCAAGACCCTTGGCGGTATCCGCGACATGTCCAAGCTCCCCGCGGCCATCTGGGTCGTGGACACCAAGAAGGAGCACCTGGCCATCGCCGAGGCCCAGAAGCTCAACATCCCGGTTATCGCGATCCTGGACACCAACTGCGACCCTGACGAGGTCACCTACGGTGTCCCAGGCAACGACGACGCCATCCGCGCCGTCTCCCTGCTGACGCGCGTCGTCGCCGACGCCGCCGCCGAGGGCCTGATGGCTCGCTCGGCCGGCCGCGCCCGCACCGGTGAGGAGGCCGAGGCCGGTACCGCCGACGCCGAGCCGCTGCCCGAGTGGGAGGCTCAGCTCCTGGCTGGCGCCGAGGCCGGCGAGGCCGCTCCCGCTGAGGCTGCACCGACCGCCGAGGCCGGCACCGAGCAGGCCTGAGCCTGGTCCACGCCCGTTCCTACCCAGCTTCCAAGGAGAGAATCCATGGCGAACTACACCACCGCTGACATCAAGAACCTGCGCGAGAAGACCGGCGCCGGCATGATGGACGTCAAGAAGGCCCTGGACGAGGCCGACGGCGACCTGGACAAGGCCGTCGAGATCATCCGCGTCAAGGGGCTCAAGGGCATCGCCAAGCGCGAGGGCCGTTCCGCCTCCGCGGGCCTGATCGCCGCTACCGTCGTCGACGGTGAGGCCGGTCAGGTCGGTGTCCTGGTCGAGATCAACGCCGAGACCGACTTCGTGGCCAAGAACCAGAAGTTCATCGACTTCGCTGACAAGGTCCTGGCCGCCGCCGTCGCCTCGGGCGCCGAGAGCGCCGAGGCCCTGGCTGAGGCTACGGTCGACGGCGAGACCGTCCAGGCCATGACCGACGGCATGCAGGCCGTCATCGGCGAGAAGATCGTGGTCCGTCGCGTCGCGCGTCTGGCCGCCGAGAAGGTTGACCTCTACCTGCACCGCACCAACCCCGACCTGCCGGCCCAGGTGGCCGTGCTCGTCGGCACCGACGCCAAGGCTGCTGAGGTGGCCCACGACGTCGCGATGCACATCGCTGCCTACTCCCCGCAGTACCTGCGCCGCGAGGACGTCCCCGCCGACGTCGTCGAGAAGGAGCGCAAGATCGCTGAGGAGACCACCCGCGCCGAGGGCAAGCCCGAGCAGGCGATCGCCAAGATCGTCGAGGGCCGTCTGGGTGGCTTCTTCAAGGAGATCTGCCTCCTCGAGCAGGCCTACGCCAAGGACCCCAAGACCACGGTCGGCAAAGTCGTCGAGGCTACCGGCGGCGAGCTGACCGGCTTCGTCCGCTTCCGCGTCGGTGCCTGATCGACTCAGGCCTGCCAGGATGACCTCTTAGCGGGTCAGTGGCTGGTGGGGGTGCGGACAGACTCAGTTCTGTCCGCACCCCCACCGCCTTGTTGTGACTGAGTTGACACGCGACATCAGATGTCGGACGATCCAGGTATGGCTCAACGAAGAACCTATGCCCTACTGTCCTCGCTCGCAGCACTTGCACTGTGTCTGCCAGTCACTCATGCGCCCACCTCTGCGGCCGAACCCGTTCCCACTGACCAGGTGACGATCGAGCTGTCTGTCACGGGCGTGCCCGCTAACGGCACGTCGTGGACGGCTGGGGAGACGGTTCCCGTAGATATCACGGTGACCAACACCTCCGGCCGTCATCTAGGACTGCGTCCAAGCGCGTCGACCCTGATGAACTATGAGGCCTGTCGCTGGCACTGGATGGCTCCAGCATCGCCCCAGACCTGCGCCGGAAGGGCGCAGTACGTGGTGACCGAGACTGATGTGGAGGACGGCACGCTCGACCTGTCCATCACATACAGCGCCTACTCCGAGGACAACTACTCGGGTGAGGCCACGGTGATTGGCACGGGCTCCTCGTCGGTGCCAGTTGAGGCGCACCAGGAGCCGCAGGATCCGGATGCGCCGGTGGTGTCATCAACGATCGAGGTGCTCAGTCCTGCACCAGCCGACGGTGTGTACACCCTGGGACAGATCATTGACTACCGGCTCGTGGTGACCAACACGTCCAATGCTGAGCGATCGCTGCTCGTGAGCAGCTCCAACCTCGACAATGCCTGGAACTGCCGCTGGTCAAGGGCCTCGGCAGGAGTTCCTCTGGACTGCTTCTTCGCCTCGCACACCATCACGGCCTCCGACGTCGAGGCAGGCAGCTTCACCCCGAGTGTGACATGGGCGTCAACGTCTAGCCCGAATTACCAGGGTAGCCTGACAACGGCCGAGCCAACGCTGGGTGAGACCGTCCAGGTTGGTGGCCCGACCGAGTTCAGCACGGCGGGCGCCTTCAAGAGCCCTGACGCCGACCCCGCACTGGCACCGGGCGTGTCTGATCCCCTCACCCTGGCGGTAGCACGGGACAAGGCCTACAACATTCGTATCCCTGCGATCGCCGTCGCACCCAACGGGGACCTGCTCGCCGCCTACGACCGCCGCCCGCTGGACGGTGGAACAGGTGGTGGCGACTCCCCGAACGCCAACTGGATCGTTCAGCGCCGCTCGACCGACAACGGCAAGACCTGGCAGCGCGAGACCGTCGTGGCACAAGGAGACAGCAGCCAGCGCAACCGACTGGGCTTCTCTGACCCCTCCTACGTGGTCGATGCCACCACCGGGACAGTCTTCAACTTTCACGTCCAGAGCTTCGACTCGGGGGTCTTCGCCAATAACCCGGCCTACAACCGCGGTAGCGACGGTCGGATCGACGAATCCGACCGCCACGCGATGAACCTCGGGTTGTCCGTATCCACGGACAACGGTCACACCTGGACCCAGCGGGTCGTCACGGCCCAGGCCCTGCACGACAAGACCGATCTGCGTTCCTGCTTCGCAACCTCGGGAGCGGGTATCCAGAAGAAGCAGGCCCCGTTCGCCGGCCGTCTGGTCCAACAGATCGCTTGTGTGCGCACTAGCGGTGAGATCGTCGCAATGTCCATGATCTCTGACGACCACGGGCAGACCTGGGCTACTGGCGCCTATGTGCCTGTCAGCCGTGGACCGGGTCAGCAACCGTGGCGTTTTGACGAGAACAAGGTTGCTGAGCTGTCTGACGGTCGTTTGATCCTCAACTCCCGTACCACCAACGCCTCCCCGGGAGGTGGGCACCGGATCGTGGCGTTGTCTGAGGACGGTGGTGCCACCTGGAGCGAGCCCTTCGCAGAGACCCAGCTCCTGGACTCTGGCAACAACGCCCAGATCATCCGCGCCTACCCGAATGCCGCGGCAGGCTCGGCACGTGCCAAGGTGCTGCTGTACTCCGGTGCCTTCAACCAGAGGGCGCGGGACAAGGGCACCGTCCTGGCCTCGTGTGACGATGGCAAGACCTGGAGCCACAAGCGTGAGCTGATCCCTGGTGGTACTGGCTACACGACGATGACGGTCCAGCCTGACGGCTCTATCGGGCTGCTCTATGAGCCCCGGATCTTCAACGACATCGGCTACCTCCGGTTCACCCTCGGTGACATTGCTCCGAACCTGTGTCAGGCGCCTGCGCTTACGGTTGAGGACATCAATGACGTCACGGAGACTGACGGTGAGGAGATCAAGGCGCTTGCCGTGGTCTCCGGTGGCGGTGACCCGGCTCTGGGGCGCACCGTCTCAGTGAGCGGTCTGCCTGAGGGGTTGTCCTACGATGCCCAGACCGCGACGATCTCGGGCCGTGCCCAGGCGGGCATCACTGAGAAGACGACCTATCAGGTGACGGTGACCGTCTCTGAGAAGGACGATGGTACGGGGCTCGCGCCTCGACAGGCATCCACCTCCTTCACGCTGATGCTCCTTCCTGGTGAGATCGCACCTGTGCCTGAGCCGTCGGACGAGCCATCGGCCCAGCCGGAGCCTTCGGACGAGCCATCGGCCCAGCCGGAGCCTTCGGATGAGCCTTCCGCTCAGCCCGAGTCGTCGGATGAGCCATCGGCCCAGCCCGAGCCGTCGGACGAGCCTTCTGCTCAGCCCGAGTCGTCGGATGAGCCATCGGCCCAGCCGGAGCCGTCCGCTAGCGCCTCCACAAGCCGGGCGAAGGAGACTGCTCGGCCCAGTCGCGGTGCCAGCCTTGCCCGTACCGGGACAGCACTCACAGCGCTGCTGCTGGTCTCCGCGGGCGCTGGTGGTGCTGGTCTGCTCATGCGCCGTCAGGGAAGGCGCTCCTGACACGGCATCTCCTTCCTGATGAGTAAGGGCGACGCTGCCTGGCTGTCACGGACCGTGACAGCCAGGCAGCGTCGCCCTGGGTACAGAGTGGGACATCGTCTCCTGCAGGCGACGGACGGCGGTGGACATTGCGGGTAGGCTCGGCCCAGATACGCAAGCAGGCCGAGATCCCAGCCGTCGGACATACGAGAGCAGGAGAGAGTTGATGACCGCCCAGCATCAGGAGAACGCCACCGCACAACGCCCCCGTCGGGTCCTCCTCAAGCTCTCCGGTGAGGTCTTCGGCGGCGGCGCGGTCGGCCTGGACCCGGACGTCGTCTCCGACGCCGCCTGGCAGATCGCCGAGGCCGTGCGCCAGGGCGTGCAGGTCGCCGTCGTCGTCGGTGGCGGCAACTTCTTCCGTGGCGCCGAGCTCTCCCGCCGTGGCCTGGACCGGGCCCGGGCTGACTACATGGGCATGCTCGGCACCGTCATGAACGCCCTGGCCCTGCAGGACTTCATTGAGAAGGCCGGTGTCCCCGCCCGCGTCCAGTCCGCCATCGCGATGACGCAGGTCGCCGAGCCCTACATCCCGCTGCGAGCCATCCGCCACCTGGAGAAGGGCCGCGTGGTCGTCTTCGGCGCCGGCGCGGGCCTTCCCTACTTCTCCACCGACACCGTCTCCGCCCAGCGTGCGCTGGAGAGCCACTGCGACGAGCTGCTCGTGGGAAAGAACGGTGTCGACGGCGTCTACACCGCCGACCCCCGTCAGGACCCTGACGCCCGGCTCCTGGAGCACCTGACCTACGAGCGTGCCCTGGCGGACGGCCTGCAGGTCGTCGACGCCTCCGCCTTCGCCCTGTGCCGCGACAACAACCTGGCGATGCGCGTGTTCGGCATGGGCGAGGCCGGCAACATCACCCGGGCGCTGCTGGGTGAGAAGATCGGCACCCTGGTGACCACCTCCGAGTGAGCCCTCGGGCTCCATCACTGACTGACCATGACCACCCGACCCGTACCAAAGGAAGACCTATGATCGACGACGTCATGCTCGAGGCCGAAGAGAAGATGGAAGCGGCACTGGACGCCGCCAAGCGTGAGCTCGCCTCCATCCGCACCGGCCGAGCCAACCCCTCTATGTTCAGCTCGATCGTGGTCGACTACTACGGTGCCCCCACTCCGTTGCAGCAGCTGGCCTCGATCACGATCCCCGAGGCCCGTACGGTGATCGTCAGCCCCTTCGACCGTGGAGCGATGAAGGAGATCACCTCCGCGATCCGCGAGTCGGACCTGGGTGTCAACCCCACCGACGACGGCACGGTCATCCGTGTCACCCTGCCGGCCCTGACCGAGGAGCGCCGCAAGGACTACGTCAAGCTTGCCCGCTCGCGCGCCGAGGAGTCCCGCATCCAGGTGCGTGGCATCCGTGGCAGGTCGAAGAAGGAGCTGGAGGCCATCAAGAAGGACGGCGAGGCCGGGGAGGACGAGGTCAAGCGCGCCGAGGGCGAGCTTGACGCCCTGACCAAGCGCTTCGTCGAGGCCGTCGACGCCGCGCTGGCGGTCAAGGAGGCTGAGCTGCTGGAGGTCTGACCCTCCGGCTGCCTCGACGTCCCCGTAACCTGCGCCGCCCCAGGCTCGTCCTATGACCGTGCTGTCCACGCTGCTGACCCCGCCGCCGACCCGTAACCGTGCACCGCTGCCCGCCACCGGGCGCGCAGGGCGCAACCTGCCCGCTGCGCTCGGGGTGGCGGCGGTGCTCATCGGCGTCCTTCTGGCGTCCCTGCTGGTGGACAAGGTCCTGTTCGTCGGGCTGGTCGTCATCGCCGTGTGCGGCGCCCTGTGGGAGCTGGCCGGGGCCTTCGCGCGCAAGGACATCCGTCTGCCGCTGGCCCCGCTGTGGATCGGTACGGTGGGCGTCGCCGTGTGCGCATGGACCATCGGGGCTGAGGCCGCTCTCGGGGCCTACATCGCTACCGCAGGCGCGTGCGTGCTGTGGTGCTTCCTCGACCAGGCCGAGGCTGAGACCGGCACCGACCTTGAGGCGGGCGACCACGACGGCGTGCCTCGCACCCCCGCTCACGACGCGGTCCGGCGCTCACGCTCCGTGGCGGCCTGTGCCGCCGTCTTCGCCGCGACCTACCTGCCCCTGCTGGCAGGCTTCGCCGTCCTGCTGGCCTCGCAGGACCACGGGGTCGGCAAGGTCCTGACGCTTATCGCGCTGCCGGCTGCCAACGACACCGGAGGCTGGCTGGCCGGCATCACCTTCGGCCGTCATCCGATGGCCCCGAGCGTGTCGCCGAAGAAGTCCTGGGAGGGTTTCGCCGGCTCGCTCCTGGCTGCGGTGGGAGCAGGCTGCCTGTGCCTGTGGCTGCTGGGGGAGCCGGTCTGGGCCGGGGCGGTGCTCGGCGCCGTCGTCGTGGTCGTCTCCACGCTCGGGGACCTAGGCGAGTCCCTGCTCAAGCGGGACCTGGGCCTGAAGGACATGGGCACCCTGCTTCCCGGGCACGGAGGCATCATGGACCGGCTCGACTCCATCCTCGTGGCCGCTCCGGTGGTCTACCTCGCCAGCCTGCTGCTGGGCTGAGCCCGGAAGGTGTGACCGGCGCTGCGGCGCACAGGGCCGCTGGCAGGTAGCCTCGTCATCGCGCCCGCTGCGGACCGCTCCGCAGGCGAGGGCGCGGCACCAGGTCGAGAGGATCTCATCAGCCGTGAATGACCGCCAGGACTCCCCGCGCCGTCGAGCGCCCCAGCCGGTAGCGCTGCGCCGTCGTCCCCGCCCCGCCGGCCAGGTCCAGGTCATGCCCACCGACCAGGCCCCGGAGGGCGCGACCACGCCGGACGCCCGGCCGCGTCTTTCCTTCGCGGTCCCGGTTCCCAAGGGCAAGGCCCCGCGCCACCTGGCCGACCTCGACCTGGCCGGCCGCAAGGCCGTCCTCAAGGACGCCGGTCTGCCCGCGTTCCGGGCCGACCAGCTCTCACGGCACTACTTCACCCGCTTCACCCGCGACGCGCAGGACATGACCGACCTGCCCGCCTCCCAGCGTGAGCAGATGGCCGCCGAGCTCCTTCCTGACCTCATCCACGAGGTGCGCGCCCTGCGGGCCGACGGCGGGCGCACGATCAAGCACCTGTGGGAGCTGCACGACGGCGTCCGGGTCGAGTCGGTCCTCATGCGCTACAGGGACCGCACCACCTTGTGCGTGTCCTCCCAGGCCGGCTGCGGCATGGCCTGCCCCTTCTGCGCCACCGGGCAGATGGGGCTGACCCGTAACCTGTCAGCTGGCGAGATCATCGAGCAGGTGCGTCACGCCGCCCAGGTCTCGGAGCGCGGGGACCTCACCGGAGGGCCGGCGCGCCTGTCCAACGTCGTCTTCATGGGCATGGGCGAGCCGATGATCAACTACAAGAACGTCGTCGCTGCCCTGCGGCGGCTCACCTCCCCGGCGCCTGAGGGATTCGGCATGTCCGCCCGTGGCATCACGGTCTCGACGGTCGGGCTCGTCCCGCTGATCCGCAAGCTCGCCACCGAGGGGATGCCGGTGACGCTGGCGGTGTCCCTGCACGCCCCGGACGACGAGCTGCGCGACGAGCTCATCCCGATCAACTCCAGGTGGAAGGTGGGCGAGCTGCTCGACGCTGCCTACGACTACTACAGGACCACTGGTCGCCGGGTGTCTATCGAGTACGCCCTCATCAAGGACATGAACGACCACGCCTGGCGCGCGCAGCTGCTCGCGGACGAGCTCAACGTCCGAGGCCGTGGCTGGGCCCACGTCAACCCCATCCCGCTCAACCCGACGCCCGGATCGATCTGGACCTGCTCGGAGCCGGACGTTCAGGAGCGGTTCGTGGATACACTTCGGCGGGCGGGGATCACCACGACGGTGCGTGACACCCGCGGCAGCGACATCGACGGCGCCTGTGGCCAGCTGGCCACGGAGGTGCTCAACCAGGAGAGGGCAAGGACAAGGCGATGAGCGACATGTTCCCCAGGACGGGTCTGATGCGCCGGGGCTACCGGGCAGAGCAGGTCGACCACTACTTCGCTACCGCCCACGAGATCTATGACGCCGGCGAGGTCGAGGAGATGGACTCTGAGGGCGTGCGCACGGTCGCCTTTGACATCGTGCGTGGCGGCTACCAGCCTGACGCCGTCGACGCCGCGCTTGACCGCCTGGAGGCAGCCTTCCTCCAGCGTCGTCGTGCTGACTTCGTCGCCGAGCACGGGCGCCAGGCCTGGATGGACCAGGTCGCTGAGCTGGCCACGACCCTCTACCCGCGCCTGCTGCGTCCTGCGGGGGAGCGCTTCAGCCCGGCTGAGCACACTGGCTACGCCAAGCAGGACGTGGACGCCCTGATGGACCAGGTCGCCGCCTACTTCGACTCCGCCACGACGCTGACCTCCAGCCAGGTCCGCGGTACCGTCTTCGCCGCCGCACGGCGCTCCAAGGCCTATGACGAGGCCTCGGTGGACCGTTACCTCGCCCGCGTGGTCGAGGTCCTGCTGTCGGTCGAGTGAGCAGCGTCGTGGGGGTGGCACAGGGCGGTGCACGTCGGCTGGTCCTGCTGGGCTCAACCGGCTCCATCGGGACCCAGGCCCTTGAGGTCGTCTCGCGCCTGGCCCAGGGGCACGAAGGGCCCGCCCCTCAGGTAGCGGGTCTGGCAGCCGGAGGAGGCCACCTGGAGCTGCTCGCCGAGCAGGCGGTGGCCTACGAGGTGCCGCTTCTCGCCGTCGCCTCGACGGATCCCGAGGCGGAGACGCGGCTACGTGGCTACCTTGACCGTGCCTCGCGGCAGGCGGGACAGCCCGATCCTGTCCGCAAGGTCCTGACCGGCCCGACGGCGGCCAGCGACCTCATCGAGGCGGCCGGGCTGGGTGAGCACGACACGGTCCTCAACGGCGTGACAGGCTCGGTCGGCCTGGTCCCGACGCTGACTGCCCTGGCCAGCGGCGCGACGCTCGCGCTGGCGAACAAGGAGTCCCTCGTCGTCGGTGGTGCGCTGGTGAGACAGGCCGTGCGCCGCCCCGGGCAGATCGTGCCGGTGGACTCTGAGCACTCGGCCATCGCACAGTGCCTGCGCTCCGGGCTGCACGAGAAGGGGCTGACCTCTCCCGTCCTGACCGGGCGCAGCGAGGTCCGCCGCCTCGTGCTCACGGCCTCGGGCGGGCCCTTCCGAGGCCGACGGCGCAGCGAGCTGAGCAAGGTGACGGCTGCCCAGGCCCTGGCCCACCCGACCTGGGCGATGGGCCCGGTCGTGACCGTCAACTCCTCGACGCTGGTCAACAAGGGCCTGGAGCTGATCGAGGCCCACCTGCTCTTCGACGTCGACCCGGCCGACATCACGGTCGCGGTCCACCCACAGTCCGTCATCCACTCCATGGTGGAGCTGGTCGACGGCGCCACCATCGCCCAGGCCTCCCCCCCGGACATGCGCCTACCGATCGCGCTGGGGCTGACCTGGCCGGCACGCGCCGACCTGTCTGGGCTGGTCGTCCCCAACAGCTGGCAGGCTCCCGCACGCTGGGACTTCGAGCCTCTGGACGCCCAGACCTTCCCCGCCGTCGACCTGGCTCGTCACGCGGTGGCGTCCTCAGCCACCCACCCGGCGGTCCTGAACGCTGCCAACGAGCAGACGGTCGCTTCCTTCCTGGACGGGCGCCTGGCGTGGACGGATATCGTCGACATCGACGCGGCGGTGGTGGCGGAGCACCAGGGCACGCCTGCCGCCGGCCTTACCCTCGACGCCGTGCTGGAGGCGGAGACCTGGGCGCGTGAGCGCGCCGAGCAGCTCATCGCCCAGCACCGGATCGCATGACGGGTGTGAAAGGAACCTACCTGTGAACGCGACCCTTGCCTACGTCCTGGGAATCGTCGTCCTCCTCGTCGGCATCGGGGCCTCGGTCGCGCTGCACGAGCTGGGGCACATGGTGCCGGCCAAGCGCTTCGGGGTGAAGGTCCCGGAGTACTTCATCGGCTTCGGTCCGCGTCTGTGGTCCTTTCGGCGCGGTGAGACCGAGTACGGCGTCAAGGCCGTGTGGCTGGGCGGGTACGTGCGGCTGCTGGGCATGCTGCCTCCGGCCAGGCCCGGACGGCCGGACAGGCCGGGGTCAGCGGTGGCGCAGGCGCGTGAGGAGGCGCTGGCAGAGCTGGGGCCTGAGGAGCAGGACCGGGCCTTCTACCGGCTGAGCGTGCCGCGCAAGCTGGTGGTGATGGCCGGTGGCATCCTGACCAACCTCGTGCTGGGCATCGTGCTCCTCGCGGTGGCGCTCGGCGTGGTCGGGCAACCTGGTGACACCTCCTCCCTCGCCTCGGTATCGGCCTGCGTGCCGGCTGACGTCGACGGGGTGCGCGGTTCGCAGGCGCAGCAGTGCACCGACGCCGACCCTGCCTCGCCGGCCGCTGCGGCCGGTCTGGAGCCTGGCGACGAGATCGTCTCCTGGAACGGCGCGGCGGTGTCCCGCTGGTCGCAGGTCCAGCAGGCCATTGCCGACGGCGGTACGCAGACCGCCACGGTGGTGGTCGAGCGGGACGGGGCCCGGACCAGCCTTCAGGTCACGCCGGTGAGGGTCGCACGTGTGGTGTATACCGACGACGGTACGCCGTCCAAGGACGCGGCTGGCCAGGTGGTGACCCAGGAGCGGCCCTACGTGGGTATCGGACCTGCGCTGGGGACTATCCGTGTGCCGGCTGGCGAGGTCACCGGGCAGGTGGTCTCCGCCGTCGGGCAGACGCTCAAGGCGATCGTGACGATTCCGGTCGGGCTCTACCACGCGGTCGCTGCGGGACTGGGGCTGGAGGAACGTAGCTCGCAGGGCCTGATCAGCCTGGTCGGGATGGGGCGGATCGCGGGAGAGGTCTCCAGCGCCGGGGCTGAGACCGGTGCGGTCCCCTTCTCAGTGAGGCTGTACTCCATGCTCTCGCTGCTGGGCTCGCTCAACCTGGCGCTCTTCGCCTTCAACCTCGTTCCCCTGCTCCCGCTGGACGGAGGTCACGTGGCCGGCGCCTGCTGGGAAGGGCTGCGGCGCACCTGGGCGCGGTTGCGAGGGCGGCCGGACCCCGGGTACGTCGATACCGCGCGCATGCTGCCGGTGGGGCAGGTGGTCTTCGTCCTGCTGGTCGTGATGGCCCTGGTGCTCATCTGGGTGGACATCGTCGCGCCTCTGTAGGTCCTGACGGCGGGGGGGGGCTGCGCTGAGGAGCCGTACCTGCTGGGCCTGCCTTGGTGTGCTCAGCGCTGGGCGCGGGGATCTTATCGGGTGGGTGTCTTTGAGGATCTCACATGTCGTTTGGTATTCCCTTCCGGGATGCTGTCCACTAGTATGTACATGTGTTCGACGCGGGAGGTCTGGAGTCCTGTCACGTTCCCGGTGCGGGGACGTGGCGGGAAGGCTCGTGCGGGCTGGCTGACGCCTCAGCGCTGATGACTGGCGCGGGCGACCAGGCCTGTGGTCATGAGGCCTGTGGTGACGCCCCGGTGGCGGACCTCCTGGGGGCGATAGCGCCGGGTGCGGCGCTGGCGGGAGTCGTCGAGCGTCTGCTTGCGGCCGGTTCGCAGCCGGCGGGCGGGCGCGGTGAGCGGGTCGACGACGATGCCGCGACACCGGTGGTGTCAGGACTGGCTCGGGGCGAGACGCTGGGGCTGGTGGAAGGGCTGTCACGTCTGGACCCCGCCTGGATCCGGGAGCTGGTGGGAGCCTGCGCCCGCCTGGAGGCCTGGGCTGGTTGGGTGCAGGCGCTCATGGCGGCTGCGCTGGAGCGTGGTCTGGCGCAGATGGAGAACGAGGACTCGTGTGAGTCCTCGGCACGCCCAGCACGGCTGATGAGCCTGGAGCAGGCGACTATCAGCGCGGAGAACGAGATCGCGTGCCGGCTCGGGGTCTCTCGACGGCGTGCCGCCGCGGTTCTCAGGCGCGGTCAGGCCTTGTGCGACCCGGACCTGAGCCCCGCTGCTGGCCTGTTCCGGGCAGGCGTGATCGACGCCGCCAAGTTCTCGGTGGTGGAGCAACGGCTGGACGGGGTCGGCAGCCAGCAGCGTCAGCAGGTGCAGGGCGAGGTGCTCCCTCAGGCGGCGCACCGGACTCACGCACAGCTGGCACGCGACCTGGACAGGGCGCTCGCGGCCTCGGATCCCGAGGGAGTCTCACGGCGTCGACGCCGCGACGTGGCTGGCCGGTACGTCTCACGACCTCGGCCAGCCGGGGTAGGCACGAGCGAGATGCGCCTGCTCCTGCCGACCCCGGACGCCTTCCTCCTGGACGCGACCCTGGAGGCCGTGGCGGCCTCGGCCAGGACGGCGGGGGACGCTCGTACGCTTGCACAGCTACGGGCTGACGCCCTGGTCTCGATGAGCCTGGGCGTGATACGGCGTAGCCAGCGCGATGCGGACCAGGATGCTCGTGGGTCTGGCGCGTTGTCACTCGGAGACCAGTCAGCGCCCGTGGTGCGGCGCTGCCCGGACGGCGTGCCCCTTGAGCGGCTGCTGTCCTCTTTAAGCGCTCTTGTCTCCTCGACCAGCCCGTGGTGGACGCCGTCGGGCGTGGGGCCTGTGCCCTTTCCTGAAGGCCTTGATATCCGTGTGGACGTCACGGTGCCGGTGGACGTCCTGGCCAGGTACCAGGAAGCGTCGTCGGATCAGGCGCTGCTCGCTGACGAGGGCACCGGCTCCGCGGCCCTCCGTGTGGGAGGTGGTCACGCCCCTGTCCCTGCGGCTGTCGCCGTGGCGCTGGCAGCCAGGGGTACCTGGCGTCGTCTGCTCACTGACCCGGTCAGCGGCGTGGTCCTTGACGTCGGCCGCCGCCGTTACCGCCCTCCTGCTGCCCTGGCGGACGCGGTGCGTGCCCGGGACGTCTTCTGTGCTCATCCGGGGTGCGAGGTTCCTGCCTCTCGCTGCGACCTCGACCACGTCCGCCCCTGGTTTCAGGGAGGAACCACCTCGGCGGACAACCTCACCCTCCTGTGCCAGGCGCACCACTACCTCAAGCACTCTCCCGGCTGGTCGCTCACGCGGACCTCCGAGGGGGCGCTGGTGTGGCGAACACCCTCGGGCGCCTGCTACCGGCGGGATCCGGACGGGACCACTCGCCTGATGCCCCTGCGGGTCGGTCCACGGCAACGTCTTCAGGACGAGAAGGTGGTTCCGCAGGCGTTGGCGCGTGCCGTGACGCAGGAGGTCGTCTCTCGTCTGGAACGGGGCCTGTCAGGTCCCGGCTCCTCAGACCTGCCCTCCCTGGAGGCTCGCGGCCCCCGACCTGGCCAGCGGGCAGGTGCCTTTGAGTCCCATGGCTACCCGCCTGGGCTTCATACGCTCGGGCTGGCCGAGCTGCTGGACGCCGTCGTGCCCTTCTAGGGGCAGGCGCGTGGCCTGGCGTGCTGGGAGCCGGTGCGCTGGATCCCACACCGCTGCGAGCCAGGCTTCAACCAGGGCCGCGGGTCGTGGTGCCATACTGGCGACGTGACTCAAGCGATCGCTCTTGGTATCCCGACCGTGCGCGAGGAGCGCCCTGTCCTGGCGCCACGCCGTCCTACCCGCAAGATTCGGGTCGGGGACGTCGAGGTCGGGGGGGACGCCCCCATCTCGGTCCAGTCCATGACGACCACCAAGACCCACGACATCGGTGCCACGCTCCAGCAGATCGCGGAGCTCACGGCGGCGGGCTGCGACATCGTGCGCGTCGCCTGCCCCACGGACAAGGACGCCGAGGCGCTGCCGATCATCGCCAAGCAGTCCCGCATCCCCGTCATCGCGGACATCCACTTCAACTCCAAGTACGTCTTCCAGGCCATCGACGCCGGCTGTGGCGCCGTGCGCGTCAATCCCGGCAACATCCGCAAGTTCGACGGCCAGGTCAAGGAGATCTGCCAGGCGGCCGCCGACGCCGGCGTGTCCCTGCGCATCGGCGTCAACGCCGGTTCCCTGGACCCTCGTCTGCTCAAGAAGCACGGCAAGGCCACCCCTGAGGCCCTGGTCGAGTCGGCGGTGTGGGAGGCGGGCCTGTTCGAGGAGTGCGGCTTCCACGACTTCAAGATCTCTGTCAAGCACCACGACGTCGTCACGATGGTCCAGGCCTACCAGCTCCTGTCCGAGCAGGGTGACTGGCCCCTGCACCTGGGCGTGACCGAGGCCGGGCCGGCCTTCCAGGGCACCATCAAGTCCTGCGCCGCCTTCGGCACCCTGCTCGCCCAGGGCATCGGGGACACGATCCGCGTCTCCCTGTCCGCCCCTCCGGTGGAGGAGGTCAAGGTCGGCACCAAGCTCCTGGAGTTCATGGGCCTGCGCGAGCGCAAGCTGGAGATCGTCTCCTGCCCCTCGTGCGGACGTGCCCAGGTGGACGTGTGGGACCTCGCCGAGAAGGTCGAGGAGGGGCTCAAGGACGTCCAGGCCCCGCTGCGAGTGGCCGTCATGGGCTGCGTCGTCAACGGCCCGGGCGAGGCCCGTGAGGCGGACCTGGGGTGCGCCTCGGGCAACGGCAAGGGCCAGATCTTCGTGCACGGCAAGGTCGTGGAGACCGTGCCTGAGGACCAGGTCGTCGAGACCCTGCTGCGCCACGCCCAGGACATGGCTGACCAGATGCGTTCTGAGCTGGGCGAGGAGGCGCTGGCCGGCACCAGTCCCGCCGTCGTGACTGCGTGAGGCTGCTGTCACTGCCTGTTGCGGGCAGGACCTGCCCCTGACATCACGACAATGAGGATCATCCACCGCCCTGTCACCGCTGTCGGCCGGGACCAGGTTGACGGGCTGCTGGCGCTGTGCGCTCTCGACCCCGTAGGCGGAGCGAACCTGGCTCACCAGCTGCTGCGCTGGAGCCGCTGGGGGCACGGCGACGTCGTCGTGGCCGGGCGCGTGGGCCATCCTGACGGGGGAGGCTGGGCGACCGGATCGGTTATCCCCTTCGGGCTGGGTGCCCGCACCGAGCGTGGACACGACGGCGCGAGCCGTGCCCAGGTGCGGGCCCTGGCTGACCACGCACGTCGTCGGCTGGTCAACCGAGGGTCGGTGTTCGGCCCTGCCTGCGACGTCGAGCCCGTGTGGCGGGCCCTGGCTGAGGGCGGGACCCGATCGCGTGAGGAGCGCTGGAACCAGCCTCTCCTCGTGGCGCCCCCGGTCGCAGGCGGGCTGACGGACCGTGCGCTGGCACGTCGCCCGGGCCTGGAGTGGGTCGCCACGGCACTACGTGCCGCGCAGCCGGGGGAGGAGCCCCTGGTCCTGCCTGCCTCGGTCGCGATGTTCACCTCCGAGCTCGGCTACGACCCGATGAGCGCCGGTGGCTCCTACGCCCGGCACGTGGACTGGCTGGTGGCCGTGGGGCGCAGCTACGTCGTCATTGACGACGGCGAGGGACGGCTTCCGTTGCCCGGTGGCCCGAGGTCCGTGGCCTTCAAGGCCGACGTCGGAGCGGTGTGGAGCCCGCCGGGGCAGCCGGGCGTCGCCCAGCTGACGGGCGTGTGGACCCGCCCCGACCTGCGAGGCAGGGGGGTGGCGAGCGCGGCGCTGGCGGCGACCGTGGACGCGGTGCGTCGGGACCACGTGGGGTCAGACGGGACGGTGAGCCTGTATGCCAACGACTTCAACGCGCCCGCGCTGGCCCTCTACCGTGGGCTCGGCTTCGAGCGGGTCGGCACCTTTTCCACGGTGCTGCTCTAACGATCAGCAATCTGATATCAGCCTCGGTGAATTCGTGTTATTCCTGCGAATTCTTGTCGCGTCGTAAGATATTGACGACTTGACGCAGTGATCGAGCGATGCTCACAAGCGCGCAACTGCTGACGATCACGCCAATGAAAATGGCGAGGTGCTGGCTGAAGATCCAGTAGTCAAACCAGGTTTCCATGGAATTGATTGTCCTTTTCTACTTTGGTGTGGCAGGTGACTAGTAGGTCGATGTCGTGAGGCCCGGCCCGGAGGACGTCACGTACATTCCCTTGGTGTCGGTGTCTTGCCCTCCGTAGCTGTGGAAGTCCCCGAGGACCAGAATCTTGTTGGCGGAGATCCGCTGGGCGCGGAAGGAGCCTCCACCGTAGGTGGCGTGACCGCCAGCGCCCCAGTAGCTCGTGATGCGTGAACCAGACCCCGCGATGTTCTCGTAGTTGACGGTCACGAATAAGCTTCCGTACGTGTTGGCGTGCTCAGCTCGGCAGTTTGTCCAGTATCCGACCCAGGCGCTGCCCGCACTCTTGTACGTGCATCCAGACACTTTTCGAAAACTAGTGTTTGCTGAATGGGTCTCATCGGGTGAGCCCTTGTACTCCTGATCGGCCTCGAGCTGCTCGCCGGCTTGGACCTTGTCAGCTGTGTGCTGCTGTAGCTCGGCTGGAACCCCGTAGGAGGTCAACCAGTCTCGCAGTGCGTGCTCATCGAAGGCTGTCGCAGCGTGGCTCGGCGGTGCGAGGAAGGCGAGGCAGAGCGTGACAATCAGTGCGGCGATTCTGGGGGGCGCATGTCAATCTCCTTTGGTTGAATGCGACTGAGCGCTACTGTAGATGAAACATGTAGCGCATATGAAGCATATGCGCATCGTTCTCGTGCGGGAAGAGCAGCAAAGAATGAACGTGTGTCCCTTCACGATTCCCACGGGCCTGAGCCGTGAGGCAGTCGGGATGACTGCCGTGAGCGACGTGATCATCAGTCCCTGGCCGGTGGCCCCAGGTGGTCGGTACGCTGGCGGCTCTGCCGTCCCGGTGCTGGGTGGCTGGCCGGAGGTGACCCTGGCCTGTGTCCTCCTGCCGGGCAGGGCGGAGACGGTGACCTGGCCCGGTTCGTACCCGGTCGAGATCCTCCAGGTCGTCACTGAGGCTTACCAGGAGCGTGAGGACCTGCTCTGCGTGGCCTGGCGGCACGGGCAGGACGAGCTCATCGCACGAGAGCCCTTAGCCTCGCCCCCACGGCCGCGGCCCGGCGAGCCGGAGACCGGTGCGAACGCGAGGAGCGGTGCGGCGCACGGCGGACGAACTGTTCTCGCCGGTCAGCTCCTGGAGGGTGTCAGGCGGCTGCGTTCTACGCCTGCGCCACCGCTGGCGGAGGGAGGAGTGGTCGAGGCGCCCCTGTGCGAGGGGCTGGAGGGCTGGTGGCCGTCGAGCTGGCACGTGCTGGCTCAGGGCACGGTGTGGCGCCTCATCGAGACCAGCCCGCGGTGGGACGCGAGCGGTGAGGGCATGAGGGCGCGGACCGCCGTCGTCGTGCGTGACGACGACCTGGCTGCCACCAGCCTGGAGACCCTGGAGACAGGCACCAGCGGACGCGTCATCTGGACCAGGAGCGAGGACCTGCGGTACTGGCCGCAGGGAACGCATCCGGGCCTGGACGATCCTGTCGTGGGCGAGGCTCTGCCCCGTGCCCTGCGGCTCATCGCCCCACACCTGCCCGCTGCCGGCTGAGAGCACGTGACACAGGATCTGCCGTGCGGCTGGCGAGAGCCAGGTCCTGGGACCACGTAGGATCGCCCCGTGCTTCAGACTCTCTCAACCGCCTTCATCCGTACCCTGCGCGAGGACCCCGCTGACGCGGAGGTCGCCAGCCACAAGCTGCTCGTGCGCGCCTCCTACATCCGCCGTACCGCCCCGGGTATCTACACCTGGCTGCCGCTGGGACAGGCCGTGGTACGCAAGATCGAGGCGATCGTGCGTGAGGAGATGAACTGCATGGGCGGCCAGGAGGTCCACTTCCCGGCCCTCCTGCCGGCCGAGCCCTACAAGGCCACCAACCGCTGGGACGAGTACGGTCCCACGCTGTTCAAGCTTCAGGACCGCAAGGGCGGGGACTACCTGCTGGCCCCCACCCACGAGGAGATGTTCACGCTCCTGGCCAAGGACATGTTCTCCTCCTACAAGGACCTGCCCGCCACCCTGTACCAGATCCAGACCAAGTACCGTGACGAGGCCCGCCCGCGCGCAGGCCTCATCCGCGGTCGCGAGTTCATCATGAAGGACTCCTACTCCTTTGACGTCGACGACGCCGGCCTGGACGCCTCCTATCAGCGTCACCGCGACGCCTATGAGCGCATCTTCCGCCGCCTGGGCCTGGAGTACGTGCCCGTCAACGCCATGGCAGGGGCTATGGGCGGTTCCCACTCGGAGGAGTTCCTCCACCCCTCACCGATCGGCGAGGACACCTTCGTGCGCTCCGACGGCGGCTACGCGGCTAACGCTGAGGCCGTCACCACCCCCGTGCCCGAGCCCGTGGACGCCTCTGCCGAGCCCGCGCCCCAGGTGGTTGACACCCCCGACACCCCGACCATCGACTCCCTGGTAGAGCTGTGCAACCGCGCCTACCCGCGTCCTGACGGGCGGGAGTGGACGGCTGCGGACACGCTCAAGAACGTCGTCGTCACACTCATCCACCCCCACGGCGAGCGTGAGCTGCTGGTGGTCGGCGTGCCCGGTGACCGCGAGGTGGATATGAAGCGCCTGGAGGCGGCAGTGGCCCCCGCCGAGGTCGAGATGGCGAACGAGGAGGACTTCAAGGCCTATCCCGAGCTGGTACCTGGCTACATCGGCCCGGAGGCCATCGGCCCGAACTCCCCGCTGCGCCGCACCGAGACTGACGCGGACGGCAACGAGGTCCTCACTGGTTCCGTGCGCTACCTGCTTGACCCCCGCATCGTGGACGGCACGAGCTGGGTCACGGGCGCCAACGAGCCGAAGAAGCACGTTCTGCACCTGGTTAAGGGACGCGACTTTGAGGCTGACGGCACCATCGAGGCCGCCGAGGTCCGCGAGGGGGACCCAGCCCCTGACGGCTCTGGCCCCCTGCACCTGGAGCGCGGCATCGAGGTCGGTCACATCTTCGCCCTGGGCCGCAAGTACGCCCAGGCGCTGGGCTTCACGGTGCTGGACGAGAACGGCAAGGCGCGCGTGGTCACCATGGGCTCCTACGGCATCGGTGTCAGCCGCGTCATGGCTGCGCTGGCCGAGGCCAACTACGATGAGCGCGGGCTCGCGTGGCCGATCCAGGTCGCGCCCTACCACGTCCAGGTCCTGGCCACCGGCAAGGACGAGGAGGTCTTCGCAACCGCCCAGGCCTTGGCCGGGGAGCTGGACGCTGCGGGCCTTGAGGTCCTCTACGACGACCGTCGTAAGGTCTCGGCGGGCGTGAAGTTCGCTGACTCCGAGCTGCTCGGAGTTCCCTACACGCTCGTCGTCGGCCGTGACCTGGCCAAGGAGGGCACGGTGGAGATCCGTGACCGTCGCAGCGGCGAGCGGCGCTCCCTCGCCGTGGCCGACGCCGCCGCAGAGGTGGAGCGGACCGTGCGTGAGGCCCTGATGAGCGCCGAGCGACCTGGTCGCTGACGGAGTCCGGGGGGACGGAAGAACAAGGACTGAGGCCGGTGGAGGCAGCACCTCGGGTGCTGCCTCCACCGGCCTGGCTGTTTTGTTGCGGCTGGTCTCAAGACGCGTGATGACTAGCCACGTAGTGCGGGGAAGGCGAAGGAAGGCAGTGCTCGGCGGGGGGGGGGCACGGGTGCTGCATATGTGATCTGGGACCCAGAATCTCGTCTGGGGTTGCGGGGGGGGGGGCGGGGTGAATGATCAGAGCGCCCTCTCTGTGGGGGTGGACTGTTATTTGCTCGTATCACGAGAGGAGTGCCCCGCGATGACTGAGGGGATGAGGCGACGAACGGTGATGAAGGGGGCCTCATGGGCCGCGCCCGCGATCGTGATAGCACCCGCGGCACCCGCTGCGGCGTTGTCCGCCTGCGACCCGACCACGCTGCAGTGGACGAACACGAAGAAGGAGCAGACGACTATCCCGCTCACCGGCAGCGGGATGGCGGCGAGCGCGTCGATCACGCTCAACGGCAAGACCCTTGACGACCATCGGCAGAATCCGGGACGACAGAACGATTACACCAATGGCGTCATCACGTCTTTTACGGCCATCCCGGGTACCTGGCTGGCCCTGGGCACCTGTGGGATCAACTCCGCCGGTGAGACCGTCGTCATCACCTTCCCGAAGCCGATGTCAGAGGTCTCGTTCACCATCCACGACATCGACGCCATGCGGCTACGGGACTTTCCTGTTGATACCAGCTACATAGACGTCGTCACAGTGTCGGTTGACGGGGCGAAGATCCAGGCGCAGGCAAAGGACCCGGCTTTCGTCGCGGTCACGGGGAGCGGCACGTCCACCGTGGAGGCGCGTCCTGCGGTCGAGCCCGAGTGGGACAGGGAGGCGGTGTCAGAGATCAGTGCCGAGACATCGACTCGCGGTGACGTCACCTACACGGTCTCAGGGGAGTCGGTGACCTCCCTGACCATCACCTACACCAACCCGATCCCGAGCGGTAAGGGCAACATCTGCCGCAATAACCAGCAGGTCTTCCTCAGTGCTGTGACCGTCACACCCGCCCGGTGCTAACCCAGGGGCGCTGCGCCAGCCCGAGAGCGTAGCACCGCCCCGCCCTGTCAGGCGTCATAGCCGGGCAGGGCGGGCAGCGGCGCGCCCCAGGCCTGGGCGCGTAGGCCGGCGTCGATTGCGGCATCAATGGCCGCAGCCCTCTGGGACAAGCCAGGGGCACCCAGCGAGACGATCTCCTGCTCGCATACCCTCACCCAGGCCTGCTGGGCCCAGGCCACATCAGTGCTCGTTGAGCCGTCGGACGCCGGGGCGGCGTAGGCAGCCAGCCGTGAGTCGGTGCCCCCCAGCGCGATCGAGGCGTTGACGACGTCGTCGGCGTAGGCGGCGTCGGTCTGGGCCCGGGAGCGTCGGGCGTCGGCGGACCGTGCCGCCACCTCCTCCATCGCGTAGCGGGCAGCGTCATAGGCCTGCAGGAGGTCAGCGTCCAGCGTGGTCGTCACCGTCGATACCTGTCGGGCGGCACCGGTCGGCCAGGTCGCCTCGGACTGGCCCAGGGGCGTCGCCAGCTGGCTGGCCGCCGTGGCCCAGGAGACGGTGAGGGCGGTGTAGAGCTGGGCGGCAGCGGCGTCAGGAGCCTGGAGGGCCGCCTCGTGAGCCTGCTGCGCGCCGGCGACGAGCGAGTCCAGCAGGTCACCGGGGGTGGCGTAGGACGGGGCCGTGGGCACGGGCGTCGTCGTTGGAAGCGGGGTGGGGGCCGGGCTCGGCCACGGCTGCCACACTCCGCCCAGCGCCTGGACCTGGACGTCGGCGTCCTCGATGAGCCGAGCGGCCTGGGAAGCAGCCTCGGCCTGTCCTGAGGCCGAGACGACCTGGGCCGTTGAGGAGATGAGGGCGGCCTGGCGCGCCAGCGCGTCCCGGGTGGCCTCGGCGGCCGAGGCCGTGGGCAGCGTGGCCGGGGCTCCGTGGCCCAGCCTGAGGTCGCAGGCGCTTGTGCCAGCCAGCAGGGCGCCGGCGAGGGTGAGGGCGAGGCCAGCGCGTGCCGGACGCGACAGGGCGGGGGAGGACAGCAGGTGTGCAGGCTTCACACGGTGATCCTGGCACGGCCAGGTAGCATGAGTCGTACTGGCCACGCCCGTGGACGCCCCTGGGCGCCTGCGCGCACGGCTGGTGACACGAACGACGACCTGGAAGGGACCCCATGGCAGACACGCCGTCAACTGCGACGACCGAGCGGCTCAGGCAGCTGCTCACCCCCGTGGTCGAGCAGGCAGGCCTGTTCCTGGAAGGGGTAGAGACCACTCGCGCCGGCCGGTACTCCACCGTCCGCGTCGTCGTCGACCTGCCTGACGGACCGGGTGACCTGGACATGGACACCGTGGCCGAGGCGACGCAGGCCGTCTCGGACGCCCTGGACGAGGCCGACCCGGTCAAGGGGCAGTACACCCTGGAGGTCACCAGCCCCGGGGCTGAGCGCGAGCTGACCACGCCCCGTACCTTCCGCCGCGCCACCGGCCACGACGCCCGTCTGGTGACGGCGGAGCAGACCCTGACCGGTACCGTGCTCCGTGCGGACGAGGAGACCGTCACCATCGAGGTCGACGGCAGCGAGCACACGATCGGCTACGCGGACCTCATCGAGGCCCGGATGGTCGTCGTCTTCTGAGCAGGCACGCGGACGAGAGAGGACACCATGGACATCAACATGCCGGAGCTGCGAGGTGCCGCCCAGGAGCTGGGCATCGACCTTGAGGACCTCCTTCCTGCCATCGAGGACGCGATCCTGGGCGCCTACGCCAAGGTTCCCGGCGCCATCCGTGGTGCGCACGTCGAGATCGACCGGCGCAGCGGCCACATGGCGGTGCTGGCTCCTGAGGTGGACGAGGAGGACCAGCCCACGGGCGAGTACTTCGACGACACCCCGGACGACTTCGGCCGGATCGCGCAGGCGACAGCCCGCTCGGTGATCGTCCAGCGCATCCAGGACCGTCGCGACTTCGAGGTCCTGGGGGCGTTCAAGGACAAGGCCGGTGAGCTCATCTCCGGCACCGTGGAGCAGGGCCGCGACCCGCGCGTGGTCTACGTGCGCCTGGACGAGGAGCACGAGGGGATCATGCCTCCTCACGAGCAGGTGCCCGGTGAGCGCTACCGCCACGGCGACCGCGTCCGCGCCTACGTCACCGAGGTCTCTCGTGGGCCCAAGGGTGCGCAGATCATCCTCTCGCGCACCCATCCCGGGCTGGTGCGTCAGCTCTTCGAGCGTGAGGTGCCCGAGCTGGTCTCCGGTGACGTCGAGATCATGGCCGTGGCTCGCGAGGCAGGCCACCGCACGAAGATGGCCGTGCGCTCGCGTCAGCGGGGCCTGGGCGCCAAGGGGGCGTGCATCGGCCCGATGGGGCAGCGTGTGCGCGCCGTCATGGCGGAGCTGGGCGGGGAGAAGATCGACATCGTCGACTACTCCGACGAGCCGGCCCGCTTCATCGCCAACGCCTTGTCCCCGGCGCGCGTGTCCTCGGTACACATCCAGTCCATGGAGGACCAGACCGCCAAGGCGGTGGTTCCGGACTTCCAGCTCTCCCTGGCGATCGGCAAGGAGGGGCAGAACGCCCGTCTGGCCGCGAGACTGACCGGCTGGAAGATCGACATCCACGCTGACGCCGAGAGCGGCGAGGTGGTCCCGGGGCGCGGTTCTCGCGCCGACGACGTGACAGGCCCCTCAGTTGCCGAGCAGGATGCCTGAGCCCTGCTGCGGCTAGACTTGCTCAGGACCCTGAGCGGCTCTGGTGACCTCGAGAGGTCACCAGTGGTCCCGGGCCACTGACACGACGGGAAGGACGCGGCGAGACGGTGAAGCACCTCTCACACGTGCCTGAACGGACCTGTGTCGGTTGTCGTGCTCAGGGACCCCGGGCGCAGATGCTGCGCCTGGTGATCGACGACGGCGAGCTCCGCGTCGACGCCCGGGCGGCTATGCCAGGGCGAGGAGCGTGGATCCACCTGGACCCCGCGTGCCTGGAGCTGGCCGAGCGCAGACGAGCCCTCGGGCGCGCGCTGCGCACCAGTGAGCCGCTGGATGCGGCTCCCGTGCGTGAGTGGATCGCCTCCTGGGTCAGCCAGGACGGCGAGACAGGGCGCGCGAGCGACGCACCGGACGTGCGCCGCGACAACGACCGATGAAGAAGGCGGGTAGGAAGCCGATGGGCACCCGATGAGTACCCAGCGATGAGCTGCCTCAACTGACGCCCACCCTGATCCGGGGTGGGCAACCGGACAGGAGAAAAGTGGCTAAACCACGCGTTCACGAGCTCGCGAAGGAGCTCGACCCCACTGGCAAGAAGATCACCTCCAAGGTGATCCTGGCCTGGCTCAAGGACCAGGGAGAGTTCGTCAAGGCGGCCTCCTCGGCGGTTGAGCCCCCCGTCGCTCGCCGGGTCCGCGAGCACTTTGCCGAGCAGTCCGCCTCCCTGGCGGGCAAGGACTCCGGATCCTCCGCACCCAAGTCCCCGGCAGCCAAGCCTGCCCCGCGCCAGGGTGCCCCGAAGCCTGCTGCCCCCGGCAAGCCGGCGCCCAGCACCTCTGCCGAGCAGGGCGCGGCCAGGCCTGGCCCTGCTCAGACCCCCTCTGAGCAGGCCTCGAGCCCGGCAGCCTCTGCGCCGGCGGCTCCCAAGCCGGCCGCCAGGCCCTCCGCCCCGGCCTTCCAGGCTCCTAGCGAGCCTGCCAGCCGCGGTGACCACGTGCCGACCCCGGGCCCGCGCCCGGCGGCGCCGACCCCGGGCCCGCGCCCGGGTGCGCCGACTCCGGGCCCGCGCCCGGGTGCGCCGCGCCCAGGAAACAATCCCTTCGCCTCCTCCCAGGGCATGCCCCGCCCCGGCGGGCGTGGTGGCCAGCGCTCTGAGCGCGGTGAGCGCCAGGGGTCCTCACGCGGCCAGGGAGCCTCGCGAGGTCAGGGCGCGCCGCGCCCAGGCAACAATCCCTTCGCCTCCTCCCAGGGCATGCCCCGTCCGGGCGGCTCCGGTGGTCCTCGTTCCCAGGGCGGTCCACGTCCCGGACCTCGCCCCGGTGGCAGCCACGGCGGCCCGCGCCCGCAGACGGCTGGCAACGGCGGTCCTCGTCCCCAGGGCGGAGCGCGTCCCGGTCCCCGCCCCGGCGGTGGTCCTCGTCCCAACCCCGGCATGATGCCCGGCCACTCCTCGGTCGCCCGCCCCGGCGCGGCTCGCGGGGGCCAGGGCGGCCGTGGTGGACGCTCGGGCGGCGGCGGTCGCGGTGGCGCCGGTGGTGGCACAGGCCGTCCCGGCGGCGGCTTCGGTGGCGGTCCTCGCGGAGGCCGCGGTGGCCGTGGCTCCACGCAGGGAGCCTTCGGGCGCGGTGGCTCCAGCCAGCGCGGACGCAAGTCCAAGCGCGCCAAGAGGCAGGAGTTCGAGCAGCAGGGCGCGCCGTCGATCGGCGGCGTGATCGTTCCCCGCGGTGACGGCTCCACGCCTGTCCGGGTGCGTCAGGGCGCGACCCTGACGGACCTGGCGGAGAAGATCAACGCCAACCCCGCGGCCCTGGTGACGGTCCTGTTCCACCTGGGAGAGATGGTGACGGCCACCCAGTCCGTGGACGAGGACACCTTCGCCCTGCTGGGTGCCGAGCTCGGCTACGACGTCAAGATCGTCTCGCCCGAGGACGAGGAGCGCGAGCTCCTGGAGTCCTTCGACATCGACCTGCAGGCTGAGGAGGCCGAGCTCGACGACGCCGACCTGCTTCCGCGGCCCCCGGTGGTCACGGTCATGGGCCACGTCGACCACGGTAAGACCAAGCTGCTGGACGCCATCCGGTCCACGGACGTCGTGGCCGGAGAGGCCGGCGGTATCACGCAGTCCATCGGTGCCTACCAGGTGCGCGTGCACCTGAACGACGAGGACCGTCGGATCACCTTCATCGACACCCCCGGTCACGAGGCCTTCACGGCTATGCGTGCCCGTGGTGCCGAGGTCACCGACATCGCCATCCTCGTGGTCGCTGCCGATGACGGCGTCATGCCCCAGACGGTCGAGGCGCTCAACCACGCCCAGGCGGCCGGTGTGCCGATCGTGGTCGCGGTCAACAAGATCGACAGGGAGGGCGCCAACCCGGACAAGATCCGTGGTCAGCTCACCGAGTACGGTCTCGTGCCCGAGGAGTACGGCGGCGACACGATGTTCGTCGACATCTCGGCCAAGCAGCGCCTGCACATCGACGAGCTGCTTGAGGCCGTGCTGCTGACGGCTGACGCTGCGCTGGACCTGCGGGCCAACCCCGACTCCGACGCCCGAGGCGTCACGATCGAGGCCAAGCTGGACAAGGGCCGTGGCGCGGTCTCGACCATCCTGGTCGAGCGCGGCACCCTGCACGTGGGTGATCCCATCGTGGCCGGCAGCGCCTACGGTCGCGTGCGTGCCATGTTCAACGAGCATGGCGACGCCCTGGAGAAGGTCGGCCCCGGCAGCCCCGCGCTGGTCCTGGGCCTGACCAACGTGCCTAGCGCCGGTGACTCCTTCATCGTCGCGCCCGACGACCGGACCGCACGTCAGATCGCGGACAAGCGTGAGGCCGCTGAGCGCGCCGCGCTCCTGGCCAAGCGCCGCAAGCGTGTGTCTCTGGAGAACCTCACCGACGTCCTCAAGGAGGGTAAGGTCGACACCCTCAACCTCATCCTCAAGGGAGACTCCTCGGGTGCGGTCGAGGCCCTGGAGGACTCGCTGCTCAAGATCGACGTGGGCGAGGAGGTCGCCCTGCGCATCATCCACCGTGGCGTGGGTGCCATCACGCAGAACGACGTCAACCTGGCCACGGTCGACTCCGCCGTCATCATCGGCTTCAACGTCCGTCCCGCCGAGCGGGTGGCCGAGCTGGCCGACCGCGAGGGCGTGGACATGAAGTTCTACTCAGTCATCTACTCCGCGATCGAGGACGTCGAGGCTGCGATGAAGGGCATGCTCAAGCCCGTCTACGAGGAGGTCGAGCTCGGCACCGCCGAGATCCGACAGGTCTTCCACTCCTCGAAGTTCGGCTCCATCGCCGGTTCGATCGTGCGCTCCGGCATCATCAAGCGGGGCACCAAGGCCCGCCTGGTGCGTGACGGTGTCGTGGTGGACGGCAACCTGTCCATCGAGTCGCTGCGCCGCGAGAAGGACGACGTCACCGAGGTTCGCGAGGGCTACGAGTGCGGTATCAACCTGGGCTTCAAGGACATCGCCGAGGGTGACGTCATCGAGACCTGGGAGATGCGCGAGAAGCCGCGCGACTGACGGCGTGCCCAGTCGGGCTGGCTGACTCAGCCTGAGGACGACGGCGCTGCCACCTTCCCACGGAGGTGACAGCGCCGTCGTCGTACCGTATGCGGGTGAGCCCAGCCGAAGCTGCCACCCGACAGCGTGCCACTGGCCTGGTCCAGTTCGTCTCACCGGTCCTCCAGCTCCTCATAGCCTGGGCGGTCTTCCACGAGGAGATCTCGGCCGGGCGCTGGCCTCGACCTCGCTCCTAGATGCGGGCGTCGACGTCCTGGTACCCGGAGTCCTCGCGAGTGCCTCCCATGCCGTCACTGACCTCGCGATAGTCACGGATGACGGTCACCGAGCGTACCCACGTGACCATCTTGTATCCGTGGGCGGACTCGCAGCGCATACGCAGCGGCGCGCCGAGCATCGGGGACAGGGGCGCGTCGTTACGGCCCCAGGCCAGGACCGTGTCCTCCTCCAGCGCCAGGCTCCGGTCGCGATCATGAGGGTGACGTAGACGACGCCGTGAGGAAGGGGGACATCGGTGGCCATTCGGGAGGGGGTGAGGAGACGGTAATATTTACCGGATAAATCCGGTAAATAAAGATCTCTTGTGTAGCTCCCTCAAGCGGTGTGATCTCGCTCGGTGCCCGGGCTGAGCGGGCGCGGATCTGAGACAATCTGCTGCCCGCAGCCTGCGGGACAGTCGGCCTCCCGGCCGACTGGGAACCTCGTGCAAGGAGAACACCGATGGCAGACGCAGCACGTGCCCGCAAGGTCGCTGACCGCATCCACCAGACCGTTGCCAGGCTCCTGCAGGGGCGTATCAAGGATCCTCGTCTGGGTTTCGTCACGATCACGGACGTGCGCGTGACCGGTGACCTGCAGCAGGCCACGGTTTTCTACACCGTGTACGGCTCTGAGCGAGAGCGCCGCGACACCGCCGCCGCGCTGCGCTCGGCCACGGGCCTGATCCGCTCCGAGGTCGGCAAGGCGCTCGGTATCCGTCTGACGCCCTCGATCACCTTCCAGCCGGACGCGCTGCCGACGCAGGCCAAGACCTTCGAGGACGCCCTGGCCCAGGCGCGAGCCAAGGACGAGGAGATCGCGCGCGCGACGGCGGGGGCGACCTACGCCGGTGACGCCGACCCCTACCGGCACGATGACGAGGAGCCCGCGGTCGTTGAGGGCTGGGAGGAGTGAGTCCCGCTCGTCCTCAGGCGCCTGCGGCCACCCCCCGACGCTGGGACCTTCCTCGTGGCGGTGCCACTGCCGCCGACGGCATCGTGCTCGTGGACAAGCACGCCGCGGTCACCAGCCACGACGTCGTCGCGATGACCCGCCGCATGGCAGCGACCCGCAAGGTAGGACACGCCGGGACCCTGGACCCGATGGCCACAGGCCTGCTCGTGCTCGGGGTGGGACGGGCTACACGGTTCCTGACCTACCTGGTGGGAGCGGACAAGGCCTACCGGGCCACGGTGCGCCTGGGGCAGGAGACTGTCACCGAGGACGCGGAGGGCGAGGTGGTGCGCGCTCGGGGTGCGCGAGCCGCTGAGGTCGCTGAGTGCCTGGAGCCTGCGCTGGACACCCTGACGGGGGAGATCATGCAGGTGCCCTCCGCCGTCTCCGCCATCAAGGTCGACGGCGTGCGCTCCTACACGCGTGTGCGCCGGGGGGAGGACGTCGAGCTGCCGGCCCGGCCGGTGACGATCCACTCCCTGACCCGCCAGGGCGGTCTGCGGCAGGAGCGGGCGAGTGACGGCACGGTCGTGGTCGACCTGGACCTCACGGTCTCCTGCTCCTCGGGCACCTACGTGCGCGCTCTGGCACGGGACCTCGGGGTGGCGCTGGGGTGCGGTGCGCACCTGACGGCGCTGCGTCGTACCGTCGTCGGCCCCTTTGACGTCAGTGAGGCCGCGACCGTTGAGCGGCTGGCTGGGCTGGTCGAGGCTGACGCTGCCGCCGACCGGCCTCAGGGGATGGCGACCCTGTCGCTGTCTGAGGTCGCACGCCGCTGCTTCCCCGTGGTCAGCCTGTCGGAGGCTGAGGCTCGTGCGGTCGGCTACGGCCAGCTCCTGCCCGTGGGGGTGATGGGGCGTGCGGTCGTGCCGCCCCGTGCCGTCGTCTCCAAGGCCGGCGGCACGGGCGGGGTGGCTGCGGGGTTCGCGCCGGACGGGCAGGTCGTGGCACTGTTGACCTCGGCCAAGGACCGGACCCGGCCCCTGCTCGTCCTCACCCCTTCCGGCGGTACGAGCTGAGTGCAGGGCAGTCGTGACAGGAGAGACGATGAGCGAGCAGACCACCAACGAGCCCCAGCAGTCCCAGGGATGCGGCTGCGGCGGGCACGGCAGGCGTGAGGAGGTCGGTGCCCCGGCACCTGAGGCCGTCCAGCCGCTGGGCGAGGGCTACCAGGGGGACGGCGTCGTCCCCGGTCGCAAGGCCGGCAACGTCCTGGGCCTGCGTGACGTCTCGGCCGCCGCAGCGGGCGGCGGCTGCGGCTGTGGTGGGCGCGGTCACGGTGGAGGTCGCGGCGGCTGCGGCTGCGGCGGGCACTGACCGGCCGGCTGCGTTGGAACCGGGGAAGCGCGGTGGAGGTCTGGTACGGGCCGGAGCAGGTGCCGCCGGCGCTGAGCGCGCCAGGCGGACCCGGCAGCGTGGTGACGGTGGGTGTCTTTGACGGCGTCCACCGTGGTCACCGCGCCCTCCTGGGGCGAGTGGTCCAGCGTGCCCGGGACCTGGCTGGCTTGCAGCCGGACCGTCAGGCTCCGCTCGCCGTCGCACTCACCTTCGACCCCCACCCGGTCCTCGTCCACCGTCCGCAGTCGCACCTGCCGATGGTGGCCTCCCTGGCGGACCGTCTGGAGCTGCTTGCCGCCACGGGGCTGGACGCGGTCCTCGTGGTCCACTACACCCTCGACTTCGCGCAGCAGAGCCCGCAGGGCTTCGTCCGTCAGTGGCTGGAGGGGCTGCTGGGCGCACGCGCCGTGGTCGTGGGTGACGACGTGCGTTTCGGCAGGGGCAACAGCGGCGACGCCGCGACCCTGGAGGGTATCGGTCGCGAGGACGGCCTGGAGATCGAGATCGTCCGTGACGTCCTGGCGCCCAGCGGACGACGCTGGTCCTCGACCTGGGTGCGCGAGCTCATCGAGGCGGGCGACGTCGAGGCGGCCGCGCAGGTCCTGGGGCGTCCCCATCGGCTGCGTGGCACCGTGGTCCACGGTCTGCGCCGTGGGCGCGAGCTGGGGTTCCCCACCGCGAACCTGCAGGCGGCCACGGCGGGGGTCGTGCCTCCCGACGGCGTCTACGCGGGCTGGCTGGTGCGCTCGCCCGGCGGCGGGGACGGCTCGGGCGCGAGGCAGGAGCGTCTTCCCGCAGCGATCTCGGTCGGTACCAACCCCACCTTCGACGACGTCCCTGAGCGCACGGTCGAGGCACACGTGCTGGGGCGGGCGGATCTCAACCTCTACGGTGAGGTGGTCGTCATCGAGCTGGTGGCCCGCCTGCGGCCCATGCTCGCCTTCGACGCCCTGGAGCCCTTGCTGACGCAGATGCGTGCCGACGTCGCCGACGCGGCTCGTGTCCTGGGTGTCCCTGTCCCGTCCCCGGTGCGTCCCGAGGACGTCACGGCCTGAGCCCTGACAGTGCTGTGCGGCTTCCCACAGCTGTACGAGGCCTCTGACCGGGGCTGCTCGGGGCGGGCGCTGGTATCGTGGTCGGGCCGTCGATCGGCCGCGGACGTGTCATGCCCGGGAGAACCAGCCCCGGCGCTCCGCGCAACGAGAAAGAGGAGCGACCGTGTCGGTTTCCCCCGAGCGCAAGAAGCAGATCATCGCCGAGTACGCCACCCACGAGGGTGACACGGGCTCCCCGGAGGTCCAGATCGCCGTTCTGTCCGAGCGCATCTCCAACCTCACCGAGCACTTCAAGACCCACACCCACGACCACCACTCGCGTCGCGGCCTCTACCTGCTCATCGGTAAGCGTCGCCGCCTCCTGGACTACCTCATGAAGGAGGACATCGAGCGCTATCGCTCCCTCATCGCCCGCCTGGGTATCCGCCGCTGAGCGGTTTCCCGGCTCGGACGTAGGCCCCGTCACTGTGAGGTGACGGGGCCTACGTCGTGCTCCCCGGCACTGGGGCCCGGCTCACGATAGGATCACAGTGCCTGCACCAGTACCCGCGTACGCGTGGTCCTGACGCCCGCAGGCACGGGCGGATGCCGTCGGTTTTCGGTGGTGGCCTCCGGACGGACGCGCGGCGACCAGCCGGCTGCCTTCCGTGGGCCTCGATCGAAGGCCACGAGCCCGCCCCTGATCGAGAGAAAGAGACTCATCACAGATGTTCATCGATGACCCCGAGGTCACCGCTGCCGAGGCCGTGATCGACAACGGCTCCTTCGGTAAGCGTGTCGTCCGCTTCGAGACCGGACGCCTGGCCAAGCAGGCCGCCGGAAGCGCCATGGCCTACCTCGACGGCGAGACCGCCGTCCTGTCAGCTACCACGGTGGGCAAGCACCCCAAGGACCAGTTCGACTTCTTCCCGCTGACGGTCGACGTCGAGGAGCGCCAGTACGCTGCCGGCCGCATCCCAGGCTCCTTCTTCCGCCGCGAGGGCCGCGCCGGCACCTCCGCCGTCCTCGCCTGCCGGCTCATCGACCGCCCGCTGCGCCCCTCCTTCGTCAAGGGTCTGCGCAACGAGGTCCAGGTCGTCGAGACGGTGCTGGCCATCCACCCTGACGACGCCTACGACGTCCTGGCGATCAACGCCGCCTCCATGTCCACCCAGATCGCGGGCCTGCCCTTCGCTGGCCCGGTCGCTGGCACCCGCCTGGCTCTCATCGACGGTCAGTGGGTCGCCTTCCCCCGCTACTCCGAGCTGGAGCGCGCCACCTTCAACATGGTCGTGGCCGGTCGTGTGCTGGAGGGCGGCGACGTCGCCATCATGATGGTCGAGGCCGGTGCCACGGAGAACGCCTGGGACCTGATCCAGGCTGGCGCGACAGCCCCCACCGAGCCCGTCGTCGCCTCGGCCCTGGAGGCTGCCAAGCCTCATATCAAGGCCCTGTGCGAGGCCCAGCTGGAGGTCGCCAAGCACGCCTCCAAGCCCACCGCCGAGTTCCCGCTCTACCTCGACTACTCCGACGAGCAGTACGAGGCCGTGGAGAAGGCGGCTGCCGCTCACGACCTGGCCGGCGCCATCGCCACCGAGGGCAAGCAGGCCCGCGACCTGGCCACCGACGCCGTGCGCGACGCGGTGCTGGCGGACCTCGCTGAGCAGCTCGGAGCGGACGAGGACGTCAAGGCCCTCAAGGCGGCCTTCAAGTCCGTGACCAAGAAGCTGGTGCGTCACCGCACCCTGACCGAGGGCGTCCGTATGGACGGCCGTGGGCTCAAGGACATCCGCACCCTGGGCGCCGAGGTCGAGGTCCTGCCCCGCGTGCACGGCTCGGCGATCTTCGAGCGTGGCGAGACCCAGATCATGGGCGTGACCACCCTCAACATGCTGCGCATGGAGCAGCAGATCGACGACCTGTCGCCGATCACGCACAAGCGCTACATGCACCAGTACATCTTCCCGCCCTTCTCCACCGGTGAGACCGGTCGCGTGGGCGCCCCCAAGCGCCGCGAGATCGGCCACGGAGCGCTCGCCGAGCGCGCTCTGGTGCCGGTCATCCCCAGCCGGGACGAGTTCCCCTACGCGATCCGCCAGGTCTCCGAGGCCCTGGGCTCCAACGGCTCGACCTCCATGGGCTCGGTGTGCGCCTCCACGCTCTCCCTGCTCAACGCCGGTGTACCGCTGCGCGCTCCCGTGGCCGGTATCGCCATGGGCCTCATGCACGAGGAGATCGACGGCGAGACCAAGTGGGCCACGCTCACCGACATCCTCGGCTCCGAGGACGCCTTCGGCGACATGGACTTCAAGGTTGCCGGTACGCGTGAGTTCATCACCGCCCTGCAGCTGGACACCAAGCTCGACGGCCTGCCCTCCGAGGTCCTGGCCGGCGCGCTCGGCCAGGCACGTGACGCCCGCTTCTTCATCCTGGACGTCATGGAGCAGGCCATCGACGGTCCTGATGAGATGGCCCCCACCGCGCCGCGCGTGCTCACCGTCCACATCCCGGTGGACAAGATCGGTGAGGTCATCGGCCCCAAGGGCAAGATGATCAACCAGATCCAGGAGGACACCGGTGCGGACCTGACGGTGGAGGACGACGGCACCGTCTACATCGGTGCCTCCGACGGTCCTTCTGCCGAGGCTGCCCGCGACGCGGTCAACGCCATCGCCAACCCGCAGATGCCTGAGATCGGCGAGCGCTTCATTGGTACGGTCGTCAAGACCACGACCTTCGGGGCCTTCGTCTCGCTGACCCCGGGCAAGGACGGCCTGCTGCACATCTCCCAGATCCGTCGCCTGGTCGGTGGCAAGCGCGTGGAGAACGTCGAGGACGTCCTGGGCGTGGGTGACAAGGTCCAGGTCGAGCTCGCTGAGATCGACCAGCGTGGCAAGCTCTCCCTGCACGCGGTGCTGTCCGACGAGCAGCTCGCCGCTGAGCAGGACGCCAAGGCCTCCCGCGGCGGCGAGGAGGAGGGCGAGCGTCGAGAGCGCCGCCCCCGCCGCTCCGAGCGCGGTGAGGAGGGGGAGCGTCGAGAGCGTCGTCCCCGTCGTCGTCGCAACCGCACCGCCGAGGAGTCCTCGGAGGAGGAGTGAGACGCTGAGCCGCGCTGCGGCACGGACGTGATCCGGCTGGGGCCGGGTGAGGGACTCCACCTCACCCGGCCCCAGCCGCGTACCGGCGCGCAGCTAGGCTCATGCGGTGACGTCTTCCTCCACAGCACCTGCTGCCGCCACCTACACCGAGGTCGCTCTCGAGCGCGGAGCCGCTGGCGCTCCCGGTACCGAGCTGCACCTTGTTGACGACGGCGCCGCCCTGCGCCGTTCCATCTTGCCCGGGGGCGTGCGTGTCATCACCGAGTCGGTGCCGGGCCTGCGCTCGGCGAGCATCGGCATGTGGTTCGGGGTGGGCAGTCGCGACGAGATCCCTGGACAGGAGGGAGCCACCCATTTCCTGGAGCACCTGCTGTTCAAAGGCACCGCCAGGCGTGACGCACGTGAGATCGCTGAGGCCTTTGACATGATCGGCGGGGAGTCCAACGCTGCGACCTCCAAGGAGCACACCTCCTACTACGCCCGCGTCCAGGGACAGGACACCGGCACCGCCCTGGACGTCCTGACCGACATGGTCACCTCCTCCCTCCTGGACCCCGCCGAGGTCGAGACCGAGCGGGGCGTCATCGTCTCTGAGCTCGCCGACGCCGCTGACGACCCTCAGGACGTGGCACAGGAGGCCTTCGCCCGTGCGGCCTTCGGGGACGGCACCCCGCTGGGGCGGCCGATCGGTGGGACCTACGAGACCGTGACCGCGATACCACGCGACGCGGTGTGGGAGCACTACCAGCGCACCTACGCCTCGGACACGCTCGTGGTCGCCGCCGCTGGCGCGGTGGACCACGAGGAGATGTGTGACCGGGTGCTGGGTGACCTGGCCGCCGCCGGCTGGGACTGCTCGATTGAGGCTGTGCCGCGCCCTCGTCGTTTCGAGACCGAGCCCTTCACCTCACTGGACGTCCAGGATGTGACCATCGACCGGGACTCGGAGCAGTCCCACGTCTACCTCACCTGCCAGGGAATCGCGACCCGGGATGAGCGGCGGTGGACAATGAGCGTGCTGACCACGATCCTGGGCGGGGGCATGTCCTCACGCCTGTTCCAGGAGGTTCGTGAGAAGCGGGGGCTGGCCTACACCACCTACGCCTTCGACACCTCCTACGCCGGGGCCGGGGCCTTCGGACTGTACGCTGGGTGCGCGCCGCGTGACGTCGATGAGGTCTGCACGGTGATGGTGGGGGAGTTCGAGAGGCTTGCAGCCCACGGCGTGACGGACCGTGAGCTGGCGCGTGCCCGCGCCCAGATCCGTGGCTCGATGGTGCTGGGGGGAGAAGACTCCCTGGCCCGGATGGGACGGCTGGGACGCGGTGAGGTCACCACTGGGCGCCTGCGCTCCATGGCAGAAAACCTGCGGCGCCTGGAGGCGGTCTCAGGCGCGGACATCCAGTCCCTGGCAGCGTGGCTGCTGGACCAGCCTCGCGCCCGGGTGCTGGTCGGTCCTGAGTCCTGAGACAGGGTTCTGGCTAGGCTGGGGCCATGAGCATTGCTGTTGCCGTCATCGGTGCCTGCGGGCGCATGGGATCCACCGTCTGCCAGGCGGTCGAGGACGCTGAGGACCTGACACTAGTCGCGCGTCTGGACGCCGGTGACGAGATCGTCCCGGCCGCCCTGGGTGGGGCCGAGGTCGCCGTCGACTTCACGGTCCCCAGCACGACCGAGGCCAACGTCCACGCGCTCCTCGACGCCGGGCTCGACGTCGTCGTGGGCACCACCGGCTGGGACGAGGCCTCCTACGACCGGGTCCGCGAGCACCTGGCCAGCCCGGAGGCAGCCGGGCGCAGCGTGCTCATCGCCCCGAACTTCGCCCTCTCCGCCGTCCTGGCCATGAGCCTGGCGGCCAAGGTAGCCCCCTACTTCGCCTCTGCGGAGGTCATCGAGCTTCACCACCCGGGCAAGGTGGACGCCCCCTCGGGCACGGCCGTCGCCACTGCCCGCGGAATCGCGGCTTCCCGCGCAGCCGCCGGGTGCCCGGCGATGCCGGATGCCACGACGACCGACCCGCTGGGGGCACGCGGCGCCGTGGTCGAGGGCGTCCACGTCCACGCGGTGCGCCTGCAGGGACTCACTGCCCACGAGGAGGTCGTGCTGGGCAACCCGGGTGAGCAGCTGACGATCCGTACCGACTCCTTCGACCGTGTCAGCTTCATGCCCGGTGTGCTGCTGGCCGTGCGCCAGGTCGGTGGACGAGGTGGGCTGACCATCGGCCTGGAGCCCTTGCTGGACCTGTAGACGCTGGCGACCTGTCGCCCTGGCCAATCGATCGCCTGGCCGGTCGATCACGTCGCTTTCTACTCGGAACAGTCGCTCTCATTCCGCGCAGCGTTGAAAGCGACTGTTCCGAGTAGAAAGCGACACGGGACACGGCAGCCATACGGGACACGAGATACGGGATGCGGGGGCGACGAAGGCGGCCTATGGCACCGATGAGGGCTATGCCAGCGACGCCGCCCAGCACTCCTCGACCACGCCCTGGCCCACCGGGAGCTCGCGCCAGGAGGGTGTGCGCTCCAGCCCGCAGGCCTGAAGGAGCCCTGCCAGTGACCCGTCCCCGCGCACGACCCATACCAGCAGCACACGGGCGCCGTCGGCACGGGCCAGGTCGCTGGCCGCGGCCAGCAGCCTGGACCCGTGGCCGCAGCGCTGGTGAGCCGGGTCGACCCCGAGCGCGGTGACCTCAGCGGCAGGCTCCGGCTCGGCTCCGGCCGCCTCGCCGTCGTCGTCCACGGCCTGGCCCTGGGTGGGGGCCAGGGCCAGCAGTCCCACGACCTCCTGCCCGGCCGTGGCCACCAGGACGTGGTGACCTGTGGCCGCGGGCTCGGTGACCGCCTGCTCCCAGCCGGTGGTCAGTACGGCCGGAGCGATCATGGCCTCGACGCCGGCGGGCAGCGACGTGCCGGAGTGGGCCACAGCGTGGGCATGGCGCAGGGACGCCAGCATGGCGGCGGCGTGTACCCGGCCGATGGCCTCCAGGTCCTCGGGCACGGCCGGCCGGACGAAGCCAGCAGGCTGCTCGGTTCCCGGGACCTGGGCGTGAGGCAGGCCGGCGGCCGGGTCAGTGTCGAAGACCGAGGGCAGGTCGTGGCTGTGGCGGGGGCTCATGGACCTGAGCGTATCGGTCCGGAACCGGCCTCAGGATGGGGCGCGCCCGGTCCCAGGCCCGAGGCTGCGGCTAGACTCAGCCTATGAGCACCCCACTTTCCCGCCCCTTCGGATCCGTCGGCGTCGCGATGGTGACCCCCTTCCACCCCGACGGCTCGATCGACGTCGAGGCCGCCCAGGCCCTGGCCCTCAGCCTCGTCGAGGACGGGGCCGACATGATCCTGCTGGCCGGGACGACGGGGGAGGCGCCCACCACCCACCTGCCGGAGAAGCAGACCCTGCTGCGCGAGGTGGGTGACGCCCTGGCCGGACGCGCCATGCTCGTGGCCGGTGCGGGCTCGAACGACACCGCCCACGCCGTACGCATCGGGGTCGGCTCCCAGGAGGCCGGGGCGCAGGGGCTGCTGGTCAACGCCCCCTACTACAACCGCCCCAGCCAGGAGGGGGTCTACCAGCACATCATGGCCGTGGTCGAGGCGACCGACCTGCCTGTCATGGTCTACGACATCCCTGGCCGTACCGGGGTGAGGATCGAGGACGACACCCTGGCCCGGCTGGCCGAGCACGAGCGGGTGCTCGCCGTCAAGGACGCTACCGGCGACGTTGAGCAGGGCTTCCGCCGCATGGCCGCTACAGGGCTGGCCTACTACTCCGGGGATGACGGCCTCAACTTCGCCTGGCTCGCGCACGGGGCCAGCGGTGTGGTCTCCGTGGTGGCCCACGCTGACGCGCACTCCTGGCGTGAGATGGTGGCCGAGGTCGACGCCGGGGACATGCCCGGGGCGCGGGCTGTCGCCCAGCGGATGCGGCCGCTGACGGCCGCCATCATGGGAGGCGGTCAGGGCGCCGTCATGGCCAAGGAGGCTCTGGAGCTGCAGGGCCGGATCCCGACGGCGACCGTACGGCTGCCGCTCGTGCGTGCCGAGGCCAGTGAGGTGGAGGTGCTGCGCCAGGTGCTGGCAGAGCAGGGACTGCTCTAGCCCCCGGCACGCCGGGTGCCCAGCCGCCTCGCCGCGCAGGACGCTCAGCCGTGCCGGTCTCGCCGCGCCAGCAGCTCATGCACCTCACGGCGCAGCACCTTGCCGATCATCGAACGAGGCATCTCCTCGATGATCTCCAGGCGCCTGGGCAGGGCGTAGTGAGGCAGCAGCCTCTCGCCGTGGGAGCGCAGCACCTCCAGGCTCAGCGCCCGGCCCTCAGCGGTGGGCTGGCCTGAGGCGTCCTTGTCCAGCACGACGGCGGCTGCGATGGTCTCACTGGCCGAGCCGTTGTCCGTGCCGACCACGGCCACGTCCGCAACACCCGGAACCTGTCGCAGCACCGCCTCGACCTGGGAGGGGTAGACGTTGAAGCCGCCGGAGAGAATGAGCTCGCGGCGTCGGTCAGCCATCCACAGGAAGGACTCCTCACGGCGCACCATGTCCCCGGTGCGCAGCCAGCCGCCAGGAAGCAACGCCGCCTCGGTAGCCTCCGGGTCCTGCCAGTAGCCGGCGAAGACCTGGGGGCCGCGCACGAGAAGCTCACCGCTCTGACCATCGGGAACCTCAACCTCTGGGTCGATGACCGGGGCGTCAGGGTCCACCACACGCACGTCGGTCGAGGCGAAGGGCAGCCCCAGGGACCCCAGGCGCCGGGTAGGCCCCATGGGGGTGCCGGCGATGATGGGGCTGGTCTCGGTCATGCCGTAGCCCTCGACGAAGTACCCGCCGGTGAGCTCCTCCCACTGCGCACCAACCTCGGCGGGCATCGGCGCCGCGCCACACACCCCGTAGCGCAGACTCGTCAGGTCCGCTCCGGCCTTCTGCGCCGCGCGCAGGATGCGTTCGAACATGACCGGCACACCCACGAAGAAGGTCAGGGCACGGCGCTTGTTCGCCGCTAGGACCTCCTTGACGTCGAACTTGGGCATCATCACCTGGGTGGCGGCCTTCTGGACGGCGCAGAAGAGGTTGAAGGTGAGCCCGAAGGCGTGGAAGAAGGGCAGGAGGGTCAGGAAGCTCTCCCCACCCTCGTGCAGCATCGGTACCCAGGCCATGGCCTGGTTGACATTGGCCCGCAGGTTGGTGTGGGTGAGCATGGCGGCCTTGGGCGTGCCCGTGGTCCCTCCGGTGTGCAGCAGGACGGCGACGTCGCTGCCGACCGGGTAGGGCCATGAGGAGGGCAGACGCCCGCTGCGGGCGACCTCGACGTCCCACGAGCGGACTCCGGCGGGCAGACGATCTGCCTTCATCGAGGCGCGGGTCTGGCGAGCCTTGGCCACCGGCAGGTGCAGGGCGGCGCGCAGGTGCGCAGGCAGGGTACGGGACAGATCCACAGCAAAGACGGTCCTGCCGCCCAGGGGGTCGACGGAGGGATCGCGCTCGGCAGCGGGGTCCGTGACGAGGCCGACGGCCTTCTCCCAGGCGACGACGACGCGGGCGCCGTGGTGGTCGAGCTGGGCGCGCACCTGCTCTGCCGGGGCCAGCGGGTTGTGCTCCGCCACGATCGCCCCCAGGCGCAGGGCGCCGTAGACGGCAGCGACGTGCTGGGGGCAGTTGGGCATGATGAGGGCGACCCGGTCGCCTGCACGCACCCCGGCGTCAGCCAGGACCTGGGCGGCCCGCTCGGAGGTCTCCAGCAGCTCGCGGTAGGTGGTGGTCCAGCCCAGGAAGTCGATGGCGACGCGATCGGGGTAGAAGCGGGCGGCGGTCTCTAGCAGCTCGGACAGGTGGGAGTCGGGGACCTCAATGGTTGCGGGGATGCCTGGCTGGTAGCCCGGGCGGTGGAAGCGTGCGGCGTCCCAGGACGCGCCGACGCTGGTGTGCTGAGCTGCAGTGCTCACCGGTCGCCCTCCTCGCTCTGGTGGGCCTGGGCGGCCGAGGAGACGTGGGTGCTCCTGGACTGGGCACCCTGGGCCTCACCTAGACGCTCGACCAGGGAAGCGGCCGCGCTGACGGAGGCCGAGGCGACGGCGTCGGCCGCCCCGCTGGCGGCCTCTCTGGCGGCCAGCAGCTCCTCGCGCACGACCCGGCGCAGGACCTTGCCGATCTGGGACCGGGGCATCTCGCTCAGGATCGCGATCTGGCGGGGCAGCGCGTAGTGGGACAGGGTCTGCTCGGCCCACGCACGCACCTGCTCCAGGGTGACCGTCTGGCCCTCCTTGGGCAGGATCGCGGCCACGACGCGCTCGTTACCAGCGTCCCTCTCGCCTCCGGGCAGGCCGACGACGGCGACCTCCTCGACCTGGGGCATCGAGCGTACGGCTGCCTCGACCTCGGTGGGGTAGATGTTGAAGCCCCCGGAGATGATGAGCTCCTTGCGCCGGTCGGCGATGACGTAGAAGCCGTCGTCCTCCTGGCGAACCAGGTCCCCGGTGCGCAGCCAGCCCCCGGGCAGCAGGACGGCCTCGGTCTCCTCAGGGTTCTCCCAGTAGCCGGCAAAGACCTGGGGGCCGCGCGCCAGTAGCTCACCGACCTGCCCGGGCTCGACGTCGGTGTCCGTATCCTCGGGGTCGACCAGTCGCACGTCGGTGGAGGGGAAGGGCACGCCCAGCGCCCCGGCACGGCGCTCAGGGGAGATGGGGTTGCCCAGGATGATGGGGGAGGCCTCGGTCATGCCGTAGCCCTCGATGATGGTGCCGCCGGTGGCCTCCTCCCAGGCCTGGGCGATGGCCTTGGGGTTGGCGGCCGCTCCGCACACGGCGATCTTGCAGCTCGACAGGTCCGCGCCGGTGGCACTGGCGCGCGAGACGATACGGTCGAACATGACCGGCACGCCCGGGAAGAAGGTGGCCGGGCGGCGCTTCCAGGCGGTGAGCACCATGTCAGCGCTGAACTTGGGCAGGACCACCTGGGTGGCCGCCAGACCCACGGCGCACAGCAGGGACAGGCTGAGCCCGAAGGCGTGGAAGAAGGGCAGGACCGCGTAGAAGGTCTCCTGGCCCGTCTCGCAGGTCTGGGAGGCCCAGGCCAGGCTCATCTCGGCGTTGGAGCGCAGGTTGGTGTGGGTCAGTCGCACGGCCTTGGGGCTGCCGGTCGTACCGCCGGTGTAGAGCAGGACGGCGGTCTCGTCGACGTCCGGCAGGGGGTGCCCGGCCGGAAGCGGGGTGGAGGCGGCGACGGCGTCGTCCCACGAGCGCACGCCAGCCGGGACCTTGCCGCGCAGCTCTGAGCGCTGGGCGCGGGCGGCGGCCACCGGCAGGCGCAGGGCCAGGCGGCTGGTCCACGGCAGGCCGCGAGAAAGGTCCACGGAGTAGACCTGGAGGTCGGCCAGCCCAGCGGCGCGCAGCGACCCGGAGGCCTGGACCAGGCGTGCCAGCGTCTTCTCCCAGGCGATGATGACCTTGCCGTGGTGGATGCTGATCTGCTCACGGACCTGGGCGGCAGGGGCCAGAGGGTTGTGCTCGGCCACGATGGCGCCGATGCGCCAGGCGGCATAGGCGAGCACGACGTGCTGAGGGCAGTTGGGAAGGATGAGGCCGACGACGTCGCCGCGTCCCACCCCGGCCCTGCGCAGGGTCTCAGCAGCCTGGGCGACCTGGCGAGAGAGCTGGGCGTAGGTGGTCGTGGCCCCCAGGAAGTCCAGGGCGACGTGGTCGGGGAAGCGGCGCGTGGCGTCGTCGAGCATGCGCGAGAGCGGCTCGGTGACAGGAGCGATGGTGGCAGGTACGCCGGGGGCGTAGTGAGGCCGCAGGTAGCGGCGCGAGGTGTCGCTCATCCGAGGTTCCTTCCCTGGGGCGCGAGGCGGGCGGGGCTGATCCGCTGCCTACGTAACCGTAACCTACGGTTGCGTAACCTTGTGAGGGGGTGAGGGGCGACGCGGGTGTGGCCTCACCCTCATCCTAGGAGAGTGTGACCTGGCTCGCCCGGATGCTCCGCGGACAGGCCCTGCGGCAGCGCGGTCCGCGAGACCACGCGCAGCCGGCGCGTGGGCCGGGTCATGGCCACGTACAGGTCCCCGGCGCTCCTGCGCCCGATCTCGGAGGGGTCCACCAGGACGACGACGTCGAACTCCAGCCCCTTGGACAGCACCGGTCCCATCACCGCGAGCCTGGCTCGCAGCACGTCCCCGCCCGGAGCCGTCATCGCCTCCGCCAGCGTGGCGTCCTGGCCGAGCCAGGCGGCCACGGCCGGCGCGTCAGGGGCGATGACGGCCACGCGCCCGCCCTGGGGACCGACGGCCTCGTCGAGGGCGGTCAGCTCCTGGGCCACCACCTGACGAAGGTGCGCGGCCCAGGCCTGGGAGTCTGCCGCGGCCGGTGAGGTCGACAACTCCTCGGCAGCCAGGCACCCGGGCAGGTCGCGGACCGAGCTCACCGGGTAGACCGGTGGATGGCCCAGCGCGCTGGTCACGGCGTCAGCCGCGTCCATGATCGTGGCCGGGGTGCGGTAGCACACGGTGAGCACCTCCTCGCGCAGCGGCGTGGACGCGGACCTGCTCGCCGTCCGCCCGCCGCGGCGTGCCGGGACGTGAGAGGTCCCCAGCACCTGAAGGACCTCGGCCCAGGAGGAGGGCGCGTGCGGCCCGGAGTACTGAGCGAGGTCCCCGACCACCGTGAAGGACCGTACCGGGCAACGGCGTGCCAGCGCCCGCCAGGCCATGTCGCCCAGCTCCTGGGCCTCGTCGACCACGACGTGCCCGTAGGTCCAGCCGCGGTCGGCCCGCGCCCTCTCGGCCAGTGTCAGGGACGGGCCGGAGTCCGCCATCCGGTCAGCCAGCATCTCGGCGCTGACCATGCCGCCGCCCAGGTCCTGGGACTCGATGGCGCGGGCGGCGTAGTCGACCAGCTCGGCACGCCGGCGGGCCTCCAGCCTGGCCTGACGGGCCTGGGCGTCCTCGCTGGGACCCAGCAGCTCGGCGAGCTCGTCGACCAGCGGGACGTCCGCCGGGGTCAGGGGGGAGCCGGGCTCGCGCCACAGGCTCTCCCGCTCAGCCGGGCTGAGCTCGGGGGCCACCTGCTCCAGCAGCGCCGGACGCGACCACAGGCGCTCCAGCAGACCTGTGGGCGTCGTCGGCATCCAGCACAGGTTGATCTCCCTGCGGGCGTCGCGGGCGGTGCGTACGTCCTCGCGGATCCACGCCCGGGTCTCAGGGTCGGAGGCGTCCTGCCGGGTAGCGGCGGCGTACTGGTCGGTCAGGCGCTCCAGGAGCCACAGCACGAAGGTCTCGCGCGCCAGGTTGTGCGGCTTGCCTGAGCGTCGCGCCCGGCTCATGGCCTCACGCACGTCCGCCGGCTCCAGGAGCAGCCGCGTGCCCTGGACCATGATCTCGCGAGGGGAGCCGGGCACGCGCTGCAGGCTGCGTACCGCCCGGCGCAGCACCTCAGCCCACAGCTGCCGTCCCTTGAGCTCGTGGACGGCCGGTGAGTCGGTGCCACGGGCGTGCAGGCCCGGCACGAGGTCGCCGATGGTGGTGGACACCACTCCGGTCTCACCGAGCGAGGGCAGGACCTGCTCCACGTAGCGCAGGAAGGTGCGTGAGGGGCCGACCAGGAGAACGCCGGAGCGCTCCAGCCGCTCGCGCTCGGAGTAGAACAGGTAGGCCACCCGGTGCAGGGCGACCGCGGTCTTGCCGGTGCCCGGGCCTCCCTGGACCACCAGGACGCCCCTGCCGTCAGAGGTGACGACGCGGTCCTGCTCGGCCTGGATCGTGGCCACGATGTCGCCCATACGCCCGTCACGGGCGGCGCTCATCGCCGCGATGAGCGCGCCCTCTCCCTGCAGGCCCTCAGCGGCCACGCGAGCCGGGGTGCCGTCGTCGCCTGAGCCAGCGCCGTCGCGGTCCAGGGAGGCGACGTCGATGACCTCGTCCTCCAGGCCGACCACGCGACGGGCACGGGTGTTGATGTGCCTGCGGCGCACCAGCCCCATCGGCCTGGACGCGGTGGCCTGGTAGAAGGCACGGGCCAGCGGGGCTCGCCAGTCCAGCACGACCTCGCGGTGCCGTTCGTCCTGCAGGCCGGTACGTCCGACGTAGTGGCGCCGGCCGCCGTGGGTGACCGGGCTGGCGCTGGCGGCGTCGACGGCGTCAGCAGCCAGGTCCATGCGTCCGAAGACCAGGCGGTCCTCCACGCCCTCCAGCGAGGTGATGAGGCTGGAGTAGTGCACGGCGTAGGCGTCCCGCTCACCACGTGACTGGTGGGTGCCGGACACCCCCTGCGCCTCGGTGGCGGCCAGGGACCGGCGTGCGGCCTCCAGCTGACGGTCCAGCTCACCGTAGGCCAGGTCGACCACGCGCTGCTCGGCGCTGATCTCGCGCTCGCGGGCCGAGACCGGCTGCTGGGCCTGGGACGGGTCGCAGGACGGTGACGATGATGACGCAGGCATCTGTCTCGCTGTCTGTTCGACGGGGCAGGTCGTGAGGCTGCCGGCGGCACCAGGAAGGTGCGTGGGCAGGCCGGTCCATTATTCTCCTGACCGGACCGTGCGGAAGACGCCGACGGCGAACAGCACGTGGGAACATGGTCACCACGAGGTGCGTTGCACTGCTCGGCACGAAAGGAGGATGCCCATGCCGCTCTACAGCTTTGAGCGCCCCACGGGGGAGCCTGTGGCACCCAGGGTCCTTCTGTACCACCTGGACGGGGCGATGGACGCCGGCCACGCCGGTGAGCTCGCCGTCGAGCAGCTGCTCATGACGCTCCCGTGGCAGCGCCTGGCGACCTTCGACACTGACGCCCTCATGGACTACCGGGCGCGCCGCCCCATGATGACCTTCAGCTCCCACACCTACACCTCGGTCCAGATGCCCGAGCTGGTCCTCGACCTGCTCCAGGACGACGAGGGTGAGGACCTGCTGCTGCTGCACGGCAGCGAGCCGGACTACCGGTGGGAGGAGCTCGTCGGGGCGGTCACCCACCTGGCGCTCACCATGGGGGTGAGCCAGGCGGTGTCCATGACCGGCATGCCGCTGGCGGTGCCCCACACCCGTCCGGTCTACGTCCATCACCACGGCAACCGCCCGGAGGAGCTTCCCGAGCAGCCCGACTTCTTCGGACACGCTGAGTTCCCCGGGTCCATGAGCGGGCTGCTGGAGCTTCGGCTGGGAGAGGCCGGGCTGAGCTCTCGGGGCCTGACCGCCGGTATCCCGCACTACGTGGCGCGGGACGACTACCCGGCCGGCGCCGCGGCGCTGCTGGCTGGGGTGGCGGAGACCACGGGGCTGGCCCTGCCGCTGGGTGACCTGGAGGCAGCCGCTGCCGTCAACCGTGCGGAGATCGACACCGAGGCCGCAGGGCAGCCGGAGGTGGCTGCCGTGGTCTCGGCCCTGGAGGCCCAGTACGACGCCGTCGCGCCGGTCAAGGCTGACGTGGAGGGGGTCTCCCGCATGCTTGACGTACCGACCGCCGACGAGATCGGCGCCCGTCTGGAGGCCTTCCTGGAGGCCAACGGCACGGATCCTGGCCTGCAGTACCCGGGCTCGACGGGGGTGGAGCCACGTCCTCACGACGGCCGGGACCAACCCCTACCGTGACCGACGCCGCCTCGGAGCCTGCGCACGCCTCCCCGCCCCTGGGAGGCGTGCGCGCATGGCTCGTCCTGGCGCCCGCGGCCGTCATCTACGTCCTGGCCGTGGCCGCCCGCACCTCCTTCGCGGTAGCGGTCCCTCAGGCCAGTGAGCGTTTTCCAGGAGGAGCCAGCATGCTGGCGACCTTCGTCGTGCTGCAGCTGGCGGTCTACGCCCTGGCCCAGGTCCCCGTGGGGCTCCTGCTGGACCGTTTCGGCTCACGCCGCGTGCTCGTGACCGGCGGCCTGGTCGTGGCCTGCGGCCAGCTCCTCATGGCTACGGCCACCTCGGTGCCGGCAGCGGTGGCGGCCCGTGTCCTGGTCGGGGCAGGCGACGCGACGGCCTTCATCAGCACCCTGCGCCTGCTTCCCACCTGGTTCCCGCTGGGGACCGTGCCCCTGATGAGTCAGCTGGTCTCGGTCTTCGGACAGCTGGGGCAGGTCGTCTCCGCCGTCCCCTTCCTCGCCCTTCTCCACGCCCGCGGCTGGACCACGACCTTCGCCACGATGTCGGGGATCTCGATGGCGGTGGCGATGACCGGCCTCGCTCTCATCCGCGACGTGCCACCAGGGACACAGGCAGGGGCCCAGGTGGGGCGGCGTGAGAGGACAGGGACCACGATGGCTGTGGTCATGCGCCACCCCGGTACCTGGCTGGGCTTCTTCTGCCACTGGATCGGCATGTTCCCGGCTGCGGTGCTGACCCTGATGTGGGGCGTGTCCTGGATGACCCAGGGCCTGGGAGTATCGGCGTCTACGGCCTCCGCGGCCCTGACGGCCAACACCGCGGCCGGGGTGGTAGGTGGGATGAGCGCCGGGATTCTCTCCTCACGCCTGCCCGCCCACCGCTCGACCGTCGTCATCGTCTCGGCACTGGTGTCGGTGGGGGCCTGGATAGCCGGTCTGCTCCTGCCCCAGGCGGTCCTGGCCGCCTTCCTGGCTGCCGTGGTGCTGGGGGTGACGGCGCCCTACTCCGGTATCGGCTTCGACGTCGCCCGCTCACTCAACGCGCCGAGCCGGTGGGGAACCTGTACGGGCCTGGTCAACACCGGCGGCTTCACGGCCACGATCCTCGCCGTCGAGCTGGTGGGCGTCGTGCTGGACCTGACCGGGGGAAACCGCTCGGCCGAGGACTTCCGCCTGGCTGTCGCCACCACGGCCGCGGTGTGGCTGGTGGGGATGGCCGGGCTGCTGGTCTCGCGCCGTGCCACGCGCCGCCACCTGCGCTCAGGACGCTGGCAGACCAGCTTCTGAGCGGCTGGCCTCCCCACCTCCTCAGGGCTCGCCCCGCCGTCGTCCATCTCAGGTTCGCGGCAGCGCCGGGTCCTGGGGCAGCCAGGTCCGCACCGGCAGGGGCAGACGACGCACGGCGCGCTCGATCTCATCGCGCTCGCCTGCGCTCCACGGTTCACGCCGGGCCAGGGCAACGAGGTTGCCGCGCCGCTTGCCCCGTGCGTGGGCCGGGTCGGCCACCACCATGACGGCAGGGAAGACCTCACGGATTGCCGCAAGGTCGGCCCCGGCCTCCTGCCGGGGCAGCGAGGGGAGGTTGGCCAGGTACACCCCTCCCGGCGCCAGCGCCTGCAGGCAGGCGGCGTGGAACTGGACGGCCTGGCACCCTGAGGGCACCGAGCCGCGGGCGAAGACGTCGCGCACGACGGCGTCCCACTCGCCCGGCCGCAGGCTCGGGGCGACCTCGGCCGCGTCCCCCACCCGGATACGCAGGCGCGGGGCCCGCGGAAGGTCGAACCACCGGCGTACGCGCTCGGCCAGCACGGCGTCGATCTCGACAGCGAGCTGGGTGGAGCCGGGACGGCGCGCCTCCCAGGCCCGAGCCAGCGCGCAGCCGGCACCGCCGAGGTGCGCGGCCCGCACAGGGCGGGGCTCAGGCATCAGCACCTTCAGCACGGCGTTCATCTGCTGCTGGTACTCAAAGTCGAGGTGGGCCGGGTCGCGCAGGTCGATCCACGAGGACTCCGTGTCGTCCAGGAGGAGAAGCACCCCGCTCTCCCTCCGCTCCAGGCGGGCGACGGACAGGCTGGTGGTCACCGGCCCGGTGGGCAGGTCCTCCAGGCTGGGGGCCTGGCGGGAACGGGTGGTGGCGGAGGAGGCCCTGGAACGGCGTCGTGGTGTCACAGGCGCACGTTAGCCTGGAGGCATGAGTCGAGCACCGAGGAACGAGGCAGCGCGCCGTTCCTGGGGCGAGGACGACTCCGCCACACCGATCCTTCACGTGGACATGGACGCCTTCTACGCCTCGGTCGAGCTCCTGGAGCACCCTGAGCTGGTGGGCTGTCCCGTCGTCGTGGGAGGTACGGACGGACGTGGTGTGGTCTCGGCCGCCTCCTACGAGGCCCGTGCCTACGGCGTGAGCTCGGCGATGTCGATGAGCCAGGCGCTGCGCCGCTGCCCGCAGGCCGTGGTGCTCCCGGTACGTCACGCCCACTACTCGCGCGTGTCCCGCCAGGTCATGAGCATCCTGGAGCAGGTCACGCCGGTCCTGGAGAAGGTCAGCGTGGACGAGGCCTTTCTCGACGTCTCAGGCGCCAGGCGCCGCATGGGCTCGCCGGTGGTCATCGGTCGCTGGATCCGCTCCCAGGTACGAAGCCAGCTGGGGCTGCCGGCGTCCGTCGGCATCGCGGCGACCAAGTTCGTGGCCAAGCTTGCCTCCTCCCACGCCAAGCCGGACGGTCTGCTGCTGGTGCCGGCAGGGGCCACCCAGGACTTCCTCGACGTGCTGCCGGTGGGGGCCATGTGGGGTGTGGGGGACAAGAGCGCCCAGGCGCTGGCCCGGTGGGGCATCACCGACGTGCGTACCCTGGCGGCGACCGACGTGCGCCGTCTGGAGAGGATCCTGGGGACCGCGGCCGGCCGCCACCTGTGGGACCTGGCTCACGGGATCGACCCGCGCCCGGTGACGGTGGGGCGTGAGGAGAAGTCGGTCGGGACGGAGTCGACCTTCTTCGACACCCTGACCAGCCGCGAGGACGCCCGTCGTGTCCTGCTCGACCAGTCCCACCAGTGCGCCGAGCGGCTGAGGGACAGCGGGACCCGGGCCCGTGTCGTGGTGCTCAAGGCCCGGGGAGCGGACTTCACGACCCTGACGCGCTCGCGGACCCTGAGCGCGCCGACGGACCTGGCCAGGGACGTCTTCGCCGTCGTCGAGTCCCTCTTCGCTGGTCTACCGGTCCCGCCCGGCGGGTACCGGCTGCTCGGGGTACGCTGCGAAGGGCTCGTGCGCGGCGACGACGGCGTCCAGCTGGCCCTGGACGAGGACCCGCGGCGTGGCGCCTCTGAGAGGGCGGCGGACGCGGTCAGGCGTCGGTGGGGCGCGGCGGTCGTGGGGCCGGCGAGTCTGCTGCCGGGCAGGTCCCAGACGCGCAGCCGCACGCAGCCACCCGGTCCCGAGGAGCCTCGGAGCCGGCACCGGTCCTGAGCAGCGAGGTGCCCAGGAGGTGGGGTCCGGTTTCCGTTCCGCCAGGACTGGCGCCTATCCTGGTCCTCAACGGGTCCGACCCGCGTGGTCAGCGCCGACCTTGTCAGGGCGGGGCGGCTGTCAGGGCGAGGCCACACTACTGCGACGTCACGGAAGCGAGGGGAGCCATGGCACTGACAGAGCGCGAGCAGCAGGTGCTGCGCGACCTCGAGGAACAGCTCCACGAGGACGACCCCACGCTGGTGAGCTCGATGCGGCAGGGTGACAGGCAGCCTGGCCGCCTGTCTCCTCGTCATGTCGGCGCTGGTGTCGCCCTGGTCCTGCTGGGGCTGACGGTGGTCATCGTCGGTGTCGCGGTCGGGCACGGGATCGTCTCGATCCTCATCGGGGTGGCTGGCTTCGCGCTCGCGGTGTGGGGCGTGACGCTCATGCTGACCCGTACCGAGAGCCTGCGAGCAGGCCGAGGTGCGACTCGCTCTGCCGGTACCAGCCGTCCGGCTCGCCGCGCCTCCTTCATGGACCGTCAGTCCGAGCGCTGGGAGCGCCGGCGCGACAACGAGCGCTGAGACTGACCCGTCCTAGCGGCTGTCACCACAGGTCCTGCCCCTGTCAACGGGGACAGGGCCTGTCCTCTTTGGTGGCGGCGTGCATACGGGGCTTGGCGGCGTGCTCTGTGTGGGTGGAGGCGTGCATGGAACATGACGGCGTGCTCTGTGTGGGCGGAGGCGTGCATGGAACATGACGGCGTGCCTGGGAACGTCTCTAGGCACGCCGTCATCCTGAGCACACGCCCCAACGGGGTGGACGCACGCCTCGACCGGGTGGACGCACGCCTCGACCGGGTGGACGCACGCCTCGACGGGGTGGATACACGCCTCGACCGGGTGGACGCACGCCCCGACGACGCGGGAGCACGCCCCGACCAGGTGGATACACGCCGCCAAAGGCGTGGTGAGGTTGCCGCTGCCGGTCTCCCGCCTCTTCCTTGTGCTCCTGTTCCCAGTGTCCCCTGGTCCCCGCCCCATGCGTCCCCCACTTCCCTCCACCTCAGCCGTGCGCGCCCCTGCCGGGCCTGCTGTGAGCGCCGGTGCGCCCTGATCGGGGTGAGGAGGGGCACACGCGGCCGCCAGGACGACGCGCCGGTGGCCTGTGCGTGCCACGGTCCCTCCACTGTGCTCCACCGTGTCTTTCCCTGGATATCTGTGCCTCCAGGTCACTGTTTGGTCGCATCGCATCCTCAATGTGGGTGAAAGGGGAGCAAAGTGGAGTACTGTGGGGCGCACTGGGTCGTCGAGGGGAAGGAGTGGTCCTGGTGTTCCTGGGTACGCACGCCCCTCGCCTCGACGACAAGGGCCGGCTCATCCTCCCGGCCAAGTTCCGTGAGGAGCTGGCTGGGGGAGTGGTGCTGACCCGCGGTCAGGAGCACTGTCTCTACGCCTTCACCACCGCCGAGTTCGAGCGCATGTACGCCCAGCTGCGAGAGGCCCCCCTCGCGCAGAAGCAGGCACGCGACTACGTCCGCGTCATGCTCTCGGGCGCCGACTCCCAGATCCCCGACAAGCAGGGGCGCATCACGCTTCCTGCGCCGCTGCGTGCCTACGCGGGCCTGTCCAAGGACCTGGCGGTCATCGGGGCTGGAGCGCGTGTGGAGATCTGGGACGCCCAGGCGTGGCAGACCTATCTGGCTGCCCAGGAGCAGGTCTTCGCGGACACCGCCGAGGAGATCATCCCCGGCTTCTTCTAGCCCGACCCCGACCGGGCCGTGGAGCACGGAGAACCACAACTGCATACCGCTGAGGACCCTCGTTCGCCCACGGGCCGTCTCGTGAGGTCTCTACCCGAAGTCGTCCGACGCCACTTCCCCGGCGCCGGAAGAGCGGGTGGAGTCCTGGCAGGACGGCCGGGCCCCGAGGCTCTCAGCCCCTGACGTCATGACCAACCACCAGAGAGGAGGAGCACGTGCCCACTGCGCCGCAGCCGGGACCGGCCGACGCCGCCCGGGACGCCGAGCCGACGACGGACCTCGCCGTCCAGGCGGCCTCCCGTCACACCCCGGTACTCCTCCAACGCTGCCTGGACCTGCTGGCGCCGGCGATCGAGGGTGCCCAGGGTCCTGCGGTCATGATCGACTGCACACTCGGCATGGGGGGCCACACCGAGGGCGCGCTGCGGCGCTTCCCGACGCTGACGGTCGTCGGTATCGACCGCGACCCCCAGGCCATCGAGCTGGCCAGCGCCCGCCTGGAGGGCTTCGGTTCCCGTTTCCAGGCCGTACGCGCCACCTACGACGAGGTCGATGACGTCGCCCGGCACTTCTCCCCCTACGGGGACGCCACCGTCGACGCGGTCCTGATGGACCTGGGCGTGTCCTCCCTCCAGCTCGACGACGTCGAGCGCGGCTTCTCCTACGCCCGTCCGGCCCCGCTGGACATGCGGATGGACCAGTCGCAGGGGATGACCGCCCAGGAGCTCCTGGACACCGCCGAGCCAGGAGAGCTCGTCCGGATCCTGCGTACCTACGGTGAGGAGCGCTTCGCCTCGAGGATCGTCGAGGCTCTCGTGCGCGCCAGGCGCAGCGGTCACCCGGTCTCCTCGACCCAGGACCTGGCTGAGCTGGTCCGTCAGGCTGTCCCGGCCGCGACGAGGAGGACGGGCGGGCACCCCGCCAAGCGGACCTTCCAGGCCCTGCGCATCGCGGTCAACGCCGAGCTCGAGGTCCTGGAGCGAGCGGTCCCACGAGCCCTCAACGCCCTGCGTGTGGGAGGGCGGCTGGTGGTGGAGTCCTACCAGAGCCTGGAGGACCGCGTCGTCAAGCAGGCCATCGCTGCCGGCACCCGTGCCAGCGTCCCCGAGGACCTGCCCTTCGTCCCTGAGACCGCAGCCGCCTACCTCCAGGCGCTGACCCACGGGGCCGAGCAGGCCGACGAGGAGGAGCTGGCCGCCAACCCGCGCTCGGCGCCCGTGAGGCTGAGAGCCGTCACCCGTCTGCGACCAGCCGCTGAGGCTCCCGCGAGCGAGCCGGCACCACCCACTACCCGACGACGACACGGAAGGAAGACCCGATGAGCGCGACCTCCGCCATGCGAGCCCCCTCCCGACGCCCTGCACCGGCTGAGTCCGAGCGCCCGGCGCTCTACGTCGTGCGCGGGATCGCCCCTGCCCGGTCCACGGTCCCTTTCCTCATGGTCGTTGTCCTGATCCTGGCGGGCGCCCTGGCAGCCTCCATGCTGCTCAACGCCTCCATGGCCACCACGGCCTTCAGGATGCAGTCCGCACAGGCCGAGCTCAACGTCGTCAACGACCACATTGACACTGTTCGCTCCCAGGTGCAGGACGCCTCCGCCGCGGACCACCTCACCCAGCGCGCCACCGAGCTCGGCATGGTGCCGGCGGCGGCTCCCGGCGTCGTGGACCTCACCAGCTCCAGCCTGTCTGCCGGTCAGGCAGCGGTCGCGAAGTAGCAGCCGTGAACCCCAGCCGCCGTCGTGCCCTCCAGCTCTTCGGCCTGGCCGGCTTCAGCGTGCTGACCGCCAGGACCGCCTGGCTTCAGGTCGTCGAAGGACCTGCCCTGGCTGACAAGGCCAAGGCTGAGCGCACCATTACCTGGGTCAACCGTGCTGAGCGTGGACAGATCCTGGGACGTGACGGCTCGGTGCTGGCGACGTCGTCGATCTCCTACGACATCGGCGTCAACCAGGTCAAGATCGCCCAGTACCTGCACGAGGAGGACCGGGAGGACCCCGCGACCGGCCGCACGGTGAGTACCGTCGTCGGCCACGGCGCGGCCGCGGCAGCTGCTCGGATCGCGCCGGTCCTGGGGGTCGACGCCCAGGAGCTAGGGGCGAAGATGGTGGGCGAGTCCACCTACGTCGTCATCGCGGAGGCGGTCGCCCCCGACACGTGGCGCAGGATCAAGGCGCTGGAGATCCCGGGCGTGGAGCCTGACCAGCGCACACGTCGCAGCTACCCGGCTGGCCGGGTGGCGGGCAACGTCGTGGGATACACCTATGAGGGTGAGGCACGTGAGCTCATCGGCTCAGCCGGTCTTGAGCTGACCCAGAACAAGGTCCTCACCGGCGTGGACGGACGCGGCAGCGTCGAGATCGGCAAGACCGGCGCCATCATCCCCACCGGCGAGCACGACGAGGTCGAGGCCGTCCCTGGCACCACCGTACGGACCACCATCAACCCGGACCTCCAGGCCGTGGCCCAGGAGGCGATCGACGAGGTCGTCCAGGCCCAGGGAGCGGACTGGGGCAGCGTCGTCGTCATGGAGCCGGCCACCGGTCGGCTCCTGGTCCTGGCGGACTCTCGCGCCGTGGACCCCGCTGACCCCGGCGCCACGGCGGAGGCCGACCGTAACGCCCGTAGCGTCCAGGCGATCTTCGAGCCTGGCAGCGTCGGCAAGGTCATGACCTTCGCGACGGCCCTGGACAAGGGTGTGCTCACGCCCCAGGACCAGTTCCAGGTCCCCGACACCTGGACGGCGCCGAACGGGCAGAGCTTCCGGGACTCTCACGACCATCCCGTCCAGGTCCTGACCGCGGCCCAGGTACTGGCGGAGTCCTCCAACGTGGGGACGCTGCAGATCGGTGACCGCGTCAGTGACCAGGACCGGCACGTGGTGATGGAGAAGTTCGGCTACGGCCACCTCACCGGTATCGAGATGCCGGCCGAGTCCGAGGGCATCCTCGGTGACTACACCCAGTGGGACGCCCGTACCCGCTACACCACGATGTTCGGTCAGGGAGTCGCCGGTACCACCTTGCAGGCGGTACAGGTGCTGGCCACGGTGGCCAACAAGGGCGTGCGGGTCGCCCCCCGAGTCATCGACGCCTGGATCGGCCCTGAGGGTGAGGAGACCTCGCAGGCCCAGCCTGAGGGCGTGCAGGTGATCTCGGCGGACAGCGCCACGACCCTGACCGAGATGCTCATCGGTGTCACCCAGGAGGGCGGTACCGCTGAGGCTGCCTCGATCGACGGCTACCTGGTGGCCGGCAAGACCGGTACCACCGAGATCCTGACCGAGCCGGGGACGGTAGCCTCCTTCGTGGGCTTCACACCGGCGCGCGATCCAGCCATCGCCGTGGCTGTCATCGTCTACCGGCCGGGTGGTACGTACGGCGGTACGGTGGCGGCGCCCGTCTTCCGCAAGATCGCCCTGGCCTGCATGCACGCCCTGGGGATCGCCCCGGACCCCATGGTCATCGCCGCCAAGGCAGCGGCCGAGGCGGACGTCCTGGCCGAGAAGGCGGCGCAGGACGCTGAGGGATGACCGTCAGGAAACCAGGGCACGCACGGTCCCGCCTGACCCTCAGGCAGGCACAGCCACGATAGATTGAGGAACCATGAGCAACCAGGCCTACGAGTCGGCAGCGGTGCTGCGTCCGCGCTCCCAGGCGCCGACCACGCTGGCTGAGCTGGCCAGGAAGCTGGACCTTCACGCGCTGGACGACGCCGGAGGGGACCTGTCTGAGGTACTGGTCCACGGCGTGAGCGTGGACTCCGGGGACGTCACCCGAGGCGAGCTGTTCACGGCCCTCCCAGGTTTTCGCAGGCACGGGGCGGACTTCGCCGCCCAGGCCGTGGCCGCGGGAGCCGTCGCGGTCCTGACTGACGCTGACGGCGCGGCGCGCGTGCGGGCCGAGCTGCCGCGGGTCCCGGTCCTGGTGCACCCTGACCCGCGCCAGGTCGTCGGTCCCCTGGCCGCAGTGGTCTACCACCACCCTGGCCAGCACCTGGTGACCACGGCCGTGACCGGGACCAACGGCAAGACCACGACCTCCTACTTCCTTCAGGCGATCCTGGCGGCGCACCACGGTGGCTGCATGATCGCGGGCACCGTCGAGCTGAGCGTGGGCTCGCTGTCGGTGGAGTCGCCGCGCACCACCGTCGAGGCTCCTGTCCTCCAGCGGATGATGGCGCTGGCTGTGGAGGAGGGCGTGGGAGCAGCGAGCCTGGAGGCCTCCAGCCACGCCATCGTCCTGCACCGCCTGGGCGGGACGCGGGTGGACGTCGCGGGCTTTACCAACCTGCAGCGCGACCACCTGGACTTCCACCACACGATGGAGGAGTACCTGGACGCCAAGGCACAGCTCTTCACCCCCGAGCGCGCGCGTCACGCCGTGATCTGCGTGGACGACCGGTGGGGCGCCGCCCTGGCCCGGCGGGTGGCTGAGGCCGGTGCGCTGGAGGTGGACCGGGTACGCGCCTATCCCGGTCCGGACCCGACGCTCGACCCGTCCCAGGGAACTGACTGGTGGGTGAGCGACGCCGCGGTCTCCATGACGCGAGCGGCGACGACCTTCACCCTTCACGGCCCTGACGGCGAGCACATCGAGGCCGCCTGCCCGCTCCCTGGCCTGGTCAACGTCCAGAACGCGGCCCTCGCCCTCGTCATGGCCCTGAGGGCAGGCGTGCCGGCGGACACAGCCGTGCACGCGCTGGCCCACGCGCACAACATCCCCGGTCGGATGCAACGCGTCTGCCAGCGTGACGGCCGTCGTGGTACCTGCATCGTCGACTTCGCGCACACGCCCGAGGCGATGGAGCTCGCGCTCAAGGCTGTGCGGGAGATCACCCCCGGACGGCTCATCGTCGTCTTCGGCTCCGACGGGGACCGGGACCAGGGCAAGCGCCCTATGCTCGGTGAGGTCGCCGCACGCCTGGCGGACGTCCTGGTCGTCACCGACGAGAACCCTCGTTCGGAGGACCCTCAGCTCATCCGTGACGCCGTCCTGGCAGGGGTGCGCGCGGTGCGCCCCGGGATGGAGGACGTCGAGGAGGTCACGACCTGGCGCGGTGACGCCGTGCGGCGCGGGGTGGAGCTGTGCGGCGCGCAGGACACCGTCATCGTGACCGGCAAGGGGCACGAGCCCTTCCTGGAGGCAGCCGGGGAGTTCATCCGTTACAACGACGCTCCTGTGATGCGGGAGGCCGTCGAGGCCAAGTGGCCCACCGTCTCAGAGGACGGGCCGCGGACCGGGAGCGAGCATGACTGACCGCACCTTGCGTGAGATCGCCGCGATGTCCGGGGGCGTGCTCACGGACTCGGTCCAGGCTGCCGGGGACGGCGCAGCGGGTGCCCCGACCGTGACCGATGTCGTCACCGACTCCCGGCAGGCTGGTCAGGGGTCGCTGTTCGTCGCCGTCGTCGGAGAGCGCACTGACGGGCACCGGCACGTACCCGCGGCTGCGGCCCAGGGTGCCGTGGCCGCGCTGGTCAGTGACGTCAACGCCGTGCGCTCGGCGATGGCCGAGGCCGGTCGGGACCCTGACTCCCTGCCGCTGGTCGTCGTCCCGGACACGGTGGAGGCGCTAGGAGGCCTGGCTCGCGCGCACCTGGCTCGGCTGCGCGAGCAGGCGGCTGAGCGAGGACAGACCCTGAGCGTGGTCGCGATGACGGGATCGGTCGGCAAGACCACGACCAAGGACCTGACCCGTCAGGTCCTGGCGGCCCAGGCTCCCACGGTCGCTCCGGTGGCCAGCTTCAACAACGAGATCGGCCTGCCCCTGACGGTCCTGAGGGCGCAGCCCACCACGCGCTACCTGGTGCTGGAGATGGGGGCCTCAGGGCCGGGGCACATCGACTACCTCACCTCGATCGCTCCGCTGGACGCGGCGGCGGTCCTCATGATCGGGCACGCCCACATGGGCGGCTTCAGGTCGGTCGACGGCGTGGCACGCGCCAAGAGCGAGATCGTCACCGGTCTGCTTCCCACCGGGGTCGCGGTGCTCAACCTGGACGACCCGAGGGCAGCCGCCATGCGAGAGCTCGCTCCCGGACGTGTGCTCACCTTCTCCGCTGACGGTGACCCCGCAGCAGACCTGCGCGCCTGCGACGTCGAGCTGGACGAGCAGGCCCACGCGGTGCTCGACCTTCACCTGCCCGGCGCCCAGCCTCAGCGCCTGAGACTCGGCCTGCCGGGACGGCACAACGTGGCCAACGCCCTGGCTGCAGCCGGTCTGTGCCTGGCCGCGGGCCTGGAGCCCTCGCACGTGGTCCAGGGGCTGGCCGGCGCAGGCATGGAGAGCCCGCACCGGATGGACGTGTGTGAGCGCGGGAGCCTGCTGGTGGTCGACGACTCCTACAACGCCAACATCGACTCCATGACCGCTGCCTTGCAGGCTCTGCCGTCGCTGGCGGGAGACCGTCGTCGTGTGGTCATCATCTCCGAGATGCTGGAGCTGGGCAGCGCCAGCCAGGCGGACCACGCCCGTACGGGTGAGCTTGTCGCGGCGGCCGGGGCGCAGGTGCTTGTCACGATCGGTCAGGGGGCCGCACCAGCCGCGCAGGCGGCGGGCCAGGCCGGGGTGCGCACGATCGAGCTGCCTGACGTACAGTCGGCGATCGAGCTGCTGGACTCCGACCAGTCACCCTTACGACCCCGGGACGCCGTCCTGGTCAAGGGCTCGAACGGTTCGGGTGCCTGGCGCGTAGCCGATCACCTGACCGCCACTGACAAGGAGGACTAGGCCTGTGACTGCGATCCTCGTCTCCGCCGCGGTGGGGCTCATGATCTCGCTTCTGGGCACCCCGCTGCTGATCCGCTTCCTGCACGCGCGCGAGTACGGGCAGTTCATCCGTCAGGACGGGCCGAAGGGGCACTTCACCAAGCGTGGCACTCCCACGATGGGTGGCCTCGTCATCATCGTGGCCACCGTGCTGGGTTACGCGGTGGCGAACCTGGTCGAGATGCGGGTCCCTCGTGCCTCTGGCGTGCTGCTGCTCTTCCTCGTGGTCGGACTGGGGCTGATCGGCTTCCTGGACGACTTCGAGAAGATCTCCCGCCAGCGCTCGCTCGGGCTCAAGGCCTGGCAGAAGATCGTCGGCCAGGCCCTGATCGGCATCGTCTTCGCCGTCGCCGCGCTCTTCTTCGCCGACCGCAACGGGCTGACCCCTGCCTCGACCCGCATCTCCTTCGCCCGCGACTCCAGCATCGACCTGGCCGCCGGGGGAGCGGTTGTGGGGATCGTCCTGTTCGTCCTGTGGGCGAACTTCCTCATCACCGCCTGGTCCAACGCCGTCAACCTCACCGACGGGCTGGACGGCCTGGCTGCCGGGGCCTGTGCGATGGTCTTCGCCGCCTACACCCTCATCGGCGTGTGGCAGTCCAACCAGTCCTGCCAGTACGCGCACACCGACACCGTGGCCACCATGTGCTACCAGGTGCGTGACCCTCGTGACCTGGCCATGATCGCGGCGGCCCTGATGGGAGCCTGCTTCGGCTTCCTGTGGTGGAACGCCTCACCGGCGAAGATCTTCATGGGAGACACCGGCTCCCTGGCGCTGGGGGGAGCCTTCGCCGGGCTGTCGATCCTGACACGTACCGAGTTCCTCGCCGTGGTCATCGGTGGGTTGTTCCTGGCCGAGGTCCTCTCCGACGTCATCCAGGTCGCCTCCTTCAAGGCCACGCGCAGGCGCGTCTTCCGCATGGCGCCGATCCACCACCACTTCGAGCTGCTGGGGTGGACCGAGGTCAACGTCGTCATCCGTTTCTGGATCGTGGCCGGGGTCTGCGTGGTCGCCGGTCTCGGCCTGTTCTACGCGGAGTACTGGATGGCCTGACCGTGCGCAGGTCGTCGCGGTCCGCCCGCTGAGAGCCAGTCAACCCCGTCACCACGCCAGCAAGGAGCCGTGAGCACCACGAACGCCGTCACGTACGAGAGCAGCGACATCGTCAAGGACCTGGCCGGGGCCCAGGTGGGCGTCGTGGGGCTGGGACGCACCGGCACCGCCGTCGTCGAGGTCCTGTCGGCCCTGGGCGCCCGGGTCTCGGTCTTCGACTCCCGGCAGGACGCGGTCCAGGCGCTTCCAGCCGGCACGAGGCCCGTGGCAGCCGCTGTCGGTGACGACGCCGCCCTGGCCCAGGCCCTGGTCAGCTCGGACCTGCGCCTGCTCGTGGTCTCTCCCGGGGTGCCGGCTACCGGCGCGCTCATGCAGGCTGCTCGCGCGCGAGGTATCGAGACCTGGAGCGAGATCGAGCTGGCCTGGCGCCTGCACCGCTCGACCCGGCCCGAGGTCCCCTGGATCACGGTGACCGGGACTGACGGCAAGACGACGACGGTCGGCATGCTCTCAGCGATCCTCACCGCCGCAGGGATGAGCGCCCCAGCCGTGGGCAACATCGGCGTACCCACGATCTCGGTGGTCGCCGAGGGCAAGGCGGACGCCCTGGCCGTTGAGCTGTCCAGCTTCCAGCTGCACGCCACCCACAGCCTGAGCCCCCTGGCTGCTGCCTGCCTCAACCTGTCGGCGGACCACCTGGACTGGCACGGGAGCATGGAGGCCTACGCCGCTGACAAGGCCCGCGTCTATACCCACGCCCAGCGCGGCGTGGTCTACAACCTGGCTGACCCCGCCACGCTGCGCATGGTCGAGGAGGCCGACGTCGTCGAGGGCTGCCGCGCCGTCGGCTTCGGCCTGGGAGCGCCTGGGCCGGGCCAGGTAGGCCTGGTTGAGGACGTCATGGTGGACCGGGCCTGGTACCCCCGTCGTCACCACGAGGCAGCCGAGCTGGCGACCCTGGCAGACCTGGAGCACCTGGCCCCGGGCGGACGGTCCGGAAGGCTTCCTGCCCACGTCGTGGCAGACGCCCTGGCCGCGGCGAGCCTGGCGCTGGCTCACGACCGGGTGCAGGCTGACCCCGGCTGCGTGGCCCGCGGGCTACGCGCCTTCGTGCCCGGTGCGCACCGTCTGGTGACGGTGGCGCAGGGCGACGGCGTGACCTGGGTGGACGACTCCAAGGCCACCAACGCCCACTCTGCCAGGGCCGCGCTGACCTCGGTGGAGCCGGGCACGGCCGTGTGGATCGTCGGAGGTGACACCAAGGGCGCGGACCTGCACCCCCTCGTGGCGAGCGTGCGAGGCTACCTGCGCGGCGCCGTCGTCATCGGGGCCGACCCGACCGAGGTGGTCCAGGCCCTCCAGGACGAGGCGCCCCAGGTGCCTCTGACCGTGGTACGGCCGGGCGAGCCTGGCGAGGTCATGGACGAGGCGGTCCGCCTGGCCGCCGCCACGGCGCGCAGCGGCGACACGGTGCTGCTGGCGCCCGCTGCAGCCTCCTGGGACCAGTTCCGCAGCTATGCCGAGCGCGGTGACCTGTTCGCCCGTGCCGCACGCCTCCAGGCAGGAGCCGGCCAGGCAGGTCGCACGGTGCAGGACGACCAGGACCGTCAGCCATGAGGCAGGACCAGCCTCAGGCACGCTCGCAGCGCTCACGCCCGTGGTGGCGGACCCTGACCGGGCCGGACGGCCCGGTGCCGGGGGAGAAGGCCTCCCTGACCTACTACACGCTGCTCATCTCCTCCTTGTTCCTGCTGGTCCTGGGCCTGATCATGGTCTTCTCGGTCCAGTCGGTGACGGTAGCGGCTCAGGGCGGAAACGCCTACGCAGCCTTCGCTCGCTACCTGGTCATCGCGCTGGTGGGCCTGGCCGCCATGCTCGCCGCCTCGCGTGCCACGATCCCGTTGCTCAAGAAGGTGACGCTGCCGGTGCTGGCGACGTCGATGGCGCTGCAGTGCCTGGTCTTCGTCCCCGGGGCCAGTCGCTGCGCCGGCGGGAACTGCAACTGGGTGGCGGTGCCTCTCATCGGTACCGCCCAGCCCTCGGAGTTCATCAAGCTCGGGCTGGCGCTGTACACCGGGTGGGCCGTGGCGCGCCGCGGCGGTCGGTTCTCCTCGGTCAGGAGCACCCTGCTCATGCTCGCGCCGGCAGCGGCAGCCATCACGCTCGTCCTGGGCGGCGGTGACCTGGGCACCGTGGTCATCATGGCCATGCTCATGGCCGGGGCGCTGTGGATGGCTGGTCTGGGACGAGGCTGGTTCCTCGTGCTGGGGGGAGTGGGCCTGGTGGGCTTCGCCGCGGGAACGATGCTCTCGGCCAACCGGCGTGCGCGCATCATGGCCTGGCTCAACCCCTCCGGCTCCGACCCTCTGGACGTGGGCTACCAGCCTCTCCACGGCCGCTACGCCATGGGGACCGGTGGCTGGGGCGGGGTGGGGCCCGGCTCCTCCCGGCAGAAGTGGGGCTACCTCACCCAGGCCGACTCCGACTACGTCTTCGCCGTGCTGGGCGAGGAGCTGGGCCTGGTAGGCACCGTCGTCGTCATCGTGCTCTTTGCCGTGGTGGGCTGGTGCTGCGTGCGCATCATCCGCCGCAGCAACGACCTGTACGTCTCGGTGGTGACCGGTGGCATCATGGCCTGGATCGTGGGGCAGGCGCTGGTCAACATGAGCGTCGTCGTCGGGCTGCTGCCGGTGCTGGGCGTGCCTCTGCCGCTGATCAGCGCAGGCGGGTCCTCGCTCATCTTCGTGCTCCTGGCCATCGGCGTGCTGCTGTCCTTCGCGCGTCAGGAGCCCGGCGCGCCCGAGGCCTTCGCGGCCAGGGCCGGGGCCGTGCGTCGTAGCCTGTCCGTCGTGACATCCCGCAGGAGGAACCGTGCCTGACACCCAGGACCACCCGCTTCGAGTGCTGCTCGCCGGAGGCGGTACCGCCGGCCACGTCAACCCGCTGCTGGCCACGGCCGCGGCTCTGAGGGACCCGGCTCTGGGTGGCGGCCAGGAGACGCGGCTGCTCGTCCTGGGCACGAAGGAGGGGCTGGAGTCCGAGCTCGTGCCGCAGGCAGGCTACGAGCTCGCCCTCGTGCCACGCGTGCCCATGCCCAGGCGTCCGGGGCCGGCCCTGGTACGGCTGCCGGGACGGCTGCGCGGGGCGGTGGCAGCCGCGCGTCAGGCCCTGGAGAGCATCGAGGCTGACGTCGTCGTCGGCTTTGGTGGCTACGTGTCCACCCCGGCCTATCTCGCTGCGCGACAGGCAGGCCTCCCGGTCGTGATCCACGAGCAGAACGCACGGCCCGGCCTGGCCAACCGCCTGGGTGCCCGCTGGGCGAGCGCCGTGGCCCTCACCTTCGCCTCCACGCCGCTGGCTGCCCGTCACGGCCGCACGGAGGTCACCGGGCTGCCGCTGCGCCCGGCGATCGCCGAGCTGGTCGCAGCGGGCGCGACCAGCCAGGAGGCAGGCCTTACCCGGCGTGAGGGCGCCCAGGCCCTGGGACTGGATCCGCAGGCGCCCACCCTGCTGGTCACCGGGGGCTCGCTGGGAGCCCAGCGGCTCAACGAGGTCCTGACCCAGGCCCTGGGACGGCTGCCCCACGAGCTGCAGGTGCTGCACCTGACAGGCCGAGGCAAGGACGGCGCGGTGCGTCACGCGCTTGAGGCCGCAGCGGCCAGCGGCAGCATCAGCGAGCGGGACGCCAGCCGCTACCACGTCCTGGACTACCTCACCCGGATGGAGCTGGCCTACGCCTGCGCCGACGGCGTCATCTGCCGGTCAGGTGCGGGCACGGTGGCCGAGCTGACCGCTCTGGGACTGCCGGCCCTCTACGTGCCCCTGCCTGTGGGCAACGGTGAGCAGCGCCTCAACGCCGCCGACGTCGTCCGGGCCGGCGGCGGACGGCTGGTGCCCGACGCCCAGCTGGACGTCCAGGCAGTCGTCTCCTTCACCCAGGTGCTGACTGATCCTGCGGCCTGTACGCAGATGGCGCAGGCCGCCGCGTCGACCGGGGTCCGTGACGGTGCGGCCCGGCTGGCCAGGCTCGTGCGTGAGACCGTCAGCAGCCACCGTCCCGGCCAGGCCTGAGGGAGGAGAAAGCAGATGACGACGACGCACGAGGACTCTGACGGCCAGGCCCTGACCGGTCGTGCCTTCCACCTCATCGGGGTCGGGGGGGCGGGAATGAGCGTCCTGGCTCAGCTCCTGGCTGAGCAGGGAGCAGACGTGACGGGCTCCGACGCCAGCTCCGGTCCGGCGCTGGAGCAGCTGCGGGCCCAGGGGCTGAAGGTGTACGTGGGGCATGACGCTGCGGCGGTTCCGGAACAGGCCACCGTCGTGGTCTCCACGGCGATCAAGGAGACCAACCCTGAGGTGGCTGAGGCCCGAGCCCGGGGCCAGGAGGTCATCCACCGGTCCCAGGCCCTGGCCCTGGCGGCCCGAGGCCGGCGCATGGTCGCGGTGGCCGGAGCCCACGGCAAGACCACGACCTCAGGGATGCTGGCGGAGGCGCTGACCGCCGTCGGCCAGGACCCCTCCTTCGCGATCGGTGGGGTCGTGCGCGCGCTGGGCAGCGGTGCGCACCTGGGCACGGGGCCGGCCTTCGTCGCCGAGGCCGACGAGTCCGACCGCTCCTTCCTCAATTACACCCCGGCGGTCGAGATCGTCACGAACGTCGAGCCTGACCACCTGGACACCTATGGCACGCGTGAGGCCTTCGAGAGCGCCTTCCTCGACTTCGCCCGCGCGCTGGTGCCCGGCGGCCTGCTCATCTCCTGCACGCAGGACCCTGGTGCGCTGGCGCTGGCGCTGGCCGTCGCCGAGGAGGGACGACGCGTGGTGACCTACGGGTGCTGCACGCCGGCTGAGCTCCCTGGTCAGGGTCTTGTCGGTGAGGCTCACGTCGAGCTGCAGATACACGAGCACCTGGCCACGGGTACCCGCTCCAGCCTGGTCCGCTGGACGAGCGCGACCACGCACGAGGAGCCTGTGGAGCTGAGGCTGTCGGCTCCCGGCGAGCACGTGGCCCTTGACGCCGCTGCTGCATGGGCCTGCGGCCTGGAGCTGGAGGTGGACGAGCAGCAGATGGCGAGGGCCCTGGCCTCCTTCGGTGGGACCCGGCGGCGCTTCGAGGACCGTGGTGAGGCCGGCGGCGTGCGCGTTGTCGACGACTACGCCCACCACCCCACAGAGATCGAGGCGCTGCTGCGGGCGGCACGTGAGGTCGCCGCAGCCCGGGGCGGACGGGTCCTGGTGCTCTTCCAGCCCCACCTGTTCTCGCGTACCCAGGCCTTCGCCGAGCGTTTCGGCCAGGCGCTGGGGCTGGCGGACGTCGCCGTCGTCACCGCCGTCTACCCGGCCCGGGAGACGCAGGAGGACTACCCGCAGGTCACCGGCCGCCTGGTGAGCGAGAAGGCGCCTGGCACGGCCCGGTACGTGGCGGACCGCGTCGAGGCGGCGCGCAGCCTGGCTGACATGGCGCGGCCCGGTGACCTGCTGCTGACGGTAGGGGCCGGCGACGTCACGGAGATGGGCCAGGTGGCGCTCGCACGTCTGTGCGAGCGTGCTCCGGGCGACTCGGGCGGGGAGGTAGCGTGAGGAAGCCCAGCGCGCCGCGGCCTGAGCCTTCCTCCGGGCAACCTGGGCGCCAGGCCCTTGGAGAGGCCGACGCCCTGCGGGCGCCGTCTCGTGGGGAGGTGACGAGCCCTCGGGAGCCGTGGCGTCATGACGGCAGCACGGACCTGTCCCTGTACGGGCGCCGGGGGGAGCGTGAGCAGGCGGACACCGGCACCGCCCGTGACCGGGTGGTGTCTACGGGGCTGGCAGACCGGCTGGCCGAGCGTCGTCGGGCGCTGTGGGCGCTGCGACGGCGGCGCGTGCGGACTGGCGCCGCGGTCCTCGTGGTGGTTGCTGTGGTCGTGTGGGCGCTGCTGCTCTCCCCGCTGCTGGGGCTGCGAACCTCCCAGGTCACGGTCTCGGGCTCTGACGGCTCCGTCTCGACCCAGCAGGTGCGTGACCTGCTGGCCGGGCAGGAGGGAACGAGCCTGCTGCGCCTGGACCTGCGTGAGGCGGGGCGGACGGTGACCGACGCTCTGGTGCGGGTTCGCTCGACCCAGGTCACGCGCTCCTGGCCCCACGGGCTGTCGGTCGCGCTGACGATGCGGGTTCCTGTAGCGGCCCACCAGGTGGACCGGACCTGGCGGGTGCTCGACGGCGACGCCGTCGTCCTGGAGACCGTGGACGCCGCTCCGCAGGGGCTCGTCCAGGTCACCGACCCGGAGGGGGCAGGGCTGAGCGGGACCCAGGTGGCTGCCGTGGCGCAGACCGTGGGTGCCCTCGACGTGGCCACCCGTGCCCAGGTCGTCTCCGGCTCCGCCTCGTCGTCGGGGCAGGTCTCGCTGGTCCTGGCCAGCGGGGCGAAGGTGCAGTGGGGCGACAGCCAGGACCTGGCTCTCAAGGCCCAGGTGCTCAAGGTGCTGCTGGGACAGGAGGCGAGCGTCTACGACGTCTCCTCGCCGCACAGCCCGACCACGTCCTGAGCGTCCTGCTCAGTGCCGGGCAGGAGGCGGAGAACACGCCCTGAACACGCCGAGCCAAATCCGGGCCGGGGGCCTTGCCGGCCCATAGCGTTACTCCCGTCATCGAGAGAATGACATAAGTATCTACCTCAACTTGAGGTTGAGGGTCGGGGAGCCCAAGCGGCTCGGTACCAAGCGCGGAGGCACACAGTGGCGGAGTCCCAGCACTACCAGGCAGTTATCAAGGTGGTGGGCGTCGGCGGCGGCGGCGTCAACGCCGTCAACCGCATGATCGAGTCCGGGCTGCGCGGCGTGGAGTTCATCGCCGTCAACACCGACGCCCAGGCCCTGCTGATGTCCGACGCCGACACGAAGCTGGACGTCGGTCGTGACCTGACCCGTGGCCTGGGTGCGGGGGCGGACCCCTCCATCGGCCGCAAGGCCGCGGAGGACCACGAGGACGACATCCGTGAGGCTCTCGACGGCGCGGACATGGTCTTCGTCACCGCCGGCGAGGGAGGTGGCACCGGAACCGGTGCCGCGCCCGTGGTCGCTCGTGTCGCCCGTGAGCTCGGCGCGCTGACCATCGGTGTGGTGACCCGTCCCTTCGCCTTCGAGGGGCGCCGCCGCGCGACCCAGGCCGACGACGGCGTGAAGAACCTCCGCGAGGCCGTCGACACCCTCATCGTCATCCCCAACGACCGTCTGCTGCAGATCGCCGACCGCGGTATCAGCGTCGTCGACGCCTTCAAGCAGGCCGACCAGGTCCTCCTCCAGGGTGTGCAGGGCATCACCGAGCTCATCACCACCCCGGGCCTGATCAACGTCGACTTCAACGACGTCAAGTCCGTCATGCAGGACGCCGGCAGCGCCCTGATGGGCATCGGCTCGGCCACGGGAGAGGGCCGCGCGCTCGCCGCCACCGAGCAGGCCATCGCCTCCCCGCTGCTGGAGTCCTCCATCGACGGCGCCCACGGTGTGCTGCTCTTCTTCCAGGGCGGTTCCGACCTGGGCCTGTTCGAGGTCTCCGAGGGTGCCGAGCTGGTACGCGAGTCTGTCCACCCCGAGGCCAACATCATCGTGGGTGCCGTCGTTGACGGCGCCTTGGGTGACGAGCTGCGCGTGACCGTCATCGCCGCTGGCTTCGATGCCGAGCCTGTCTCCGCCGGGAGCCTGGAAGGCGCTCTGAGCCGCGAGCCCCGCACCGGGGCGGAGTCCCAGCCGGCTGCTTCCCCGGCTCCCAAGGCGCCGGCCCGCGGGGCCCACGCCGCTGAGAACCCGGTGACCCGGCCTGTCGCCCAGGTGCCCGCCCCGGCGCCGGCCGTCCTCACCGCCCCCACCAGCGAGGTCCCGGCCTACGTCGACGACCTGGCGCCGGAGGCCACCCCGGAGCTGGAGGTGCCGCGCGTCATGGGTGCGGACGCCGAGGACGACGAGATCGACCTTCCTGACTTCCTGCGCTGAGGCCGCCTCGTGACTGATGACGCCCCCTCGCCCCGGTCCGCGCCCGAGGCAGGGGGCGTCGTCGCGCCCGTCCTCCTGACTGTGGACCTGGGCCCTTGCGCCAGGGGCGTGTTCACCACCCGACAGCGGCCCGTGACCAACGGGGCAGAGGAAGCCGCACAGGACGACCCGTACCAGGGTCTCAACCTCGCTGCGCACGTCGGTGACGACCCGAGGCGCGTGCGGGCGGCCAGGCGGGCGCTGGAGGCAGCGCTGGGACTGGGGGAGCGTGGCGACGACGCAGGGCGGTCAGGGGTCCTGGCCTGGATGGACCAGGTGCACTCAGCCACCGTCGCCACCGCCTACCGCGGAGCCGGGCTGAGTGACGTCCCGCGTGCGGACGCGCTGGTCCTGGACCTGTCTGACCCCGTGTGCCAGGGCGTCGCCGGGGCAGGGGTGCTCGTGGCTGACTGCGTACCGCTTCTGCTCGCCTCCCAGGACGGAGGCCTGGTGGCGGCCGTCCACGCCGGTCGGCGCGGCATGCTCGACGGTGTCGTTGAGGCGACCCTGACGGCACTGTCACGTCGTGGCGTCGGGCCCCGTGGGCTGTGGGCCGCGATAGGCCCGTGCATCTGCGGCTCCTGCTACGAGGTTCCCGAGGCGATGCAGGTGGACAGCCTCGCCCGTGAGCCTGCCTGCGGGTCCCGGACCCGGTGGGGCACCCCGGGTCTGGACGTGGCTGCCGGGGTCCAGGCGCAGCTGGAGCGGGCGGGGGTGGAGCACGTGAGCCGCGCAGGGTGGTGCACCTACGAGGACGAGCGCTTCTACTCCTACCGGCGTGACGGCCTCACCGGACGCCTGGCAGGCGTGGTCCTGGCGGGAAGCCGGTGTGACACGCCGAATTCAATGGGGCGCGGACAGGCGCGGCACCGATAGCGTCATGCTGTCCGGACCGCCCCAGGACCGGCAGGACACAGGAGCGAACACATGAGCGGCGCGCTGCGCAAGATGACCAACTTCCTCGGCTACTCCGAGCCCGCTGAGGACGGCTACGACGAGGGGCTGCACGACGGTGAGCGCTTCGACGACTACGCCTCGCCCGTGGCTGTCCCGATGGACGAGGAGGCCACTGACCTGGGTGGCTACGAGGCCTTTGACGAGCCTGGTGCTGCCCTCTCCCAGACTCCTGACCTGCGCCGGATCGTCACGGTCCACCCCTCGACCTACAACGAGGCGCGCGTTATCGGGGAGTCCTTCCGCGACGGCGTGCCCGTCATCGTCAACCTCACGAACATGAGCGAGTCCGACGCCCGTCGTATGGTCGACTTCTCCGCGGGCCTCGTCTTCGGCCTGCACGGCGCGATCGAGCGCGTGACCCCGCGTGTGTTCCTGCTGACCCCGGCTACCGTTGAGACCGACGGCGGCCAGGCCACCACGGTGGCGCAGGACCGCTTCTTCAACCAGAGCTGAGCGAGGCGAGGGCCACGGTGCTGGTTCCTGTCGTCGTCATCGCGCAAAGCCTGCTCAGCCTGTACGTCCTGGTCCTGCTGGGGCGCGTGGTGCTGGACTGGGTCGATCTCTTCTCCCGGCAGTGGAGGCCACGGGGAGTGGTCCTGGTCCTGGCGAACCTCGTCTACGCGCTGACCGACCCGCCGCTGCGCTGGCTGCGACGCGTGGTGCCGGTGCTCAGAGCGGGCGGGATGGGGATCGACCTCAGCTTTATCGCCCTCTACCTCGTCATCGTGGTCCTCCAGGTCCTCCTGGGGATGGTGGCGAGGCTGTGACCCGACGTGCAGGAGCCTGCGCTCTGCTACCTGGGTGCATGCCGCGGTCACGATATGCTGGTTGGCGGCCGGGATCCTCATCCCGGTCAGCTCTTCAATGTGGCCTGAACCTTAAGTTCAGGTACTCTGTTCGCATGAGTACCCGGTCGATCCGGTGCTCGTGACATCTTCCGTAACGACACCGAGGTGACGACTATGACGCTGCTGACGGCAGACGACGTCCTCAACAAGAAGTTCCAGGCGACGAAGTTCCGCGAGGGATACGAGCAGGACGAGGTTGACGAGTTCCTTGACGAGGTCGTCGAGGCCATGCGTCAGCTCGAGGCAGAGAACGCCGACCTCAAGGCGCAGCTGGAGGCTGCCAACGCCCGCCTGGCTGACGCTGGTGAGGCCGCGGCGCAGGCCCCGGCCGCTCAGCCGCAGGTCGTTGAGCCCGTGGTCCAGGCCGCCGCGGCGACCCCTGAGCCTGTCGCCTCCAGCGGTGAGGAGCCGGTGGCCGCCTCCGGCATGCTCGAGCTGGCTCAGCGCCTGCACGACGAGCACGTCGCCAACGGCAAGGCCGAGGGTGAGCGCATCGTCTCCGAGGCCCGCACGACCGGTGAGCAGATCGTGCGCGAGGCCGAGGACCAGCGCAACCGCACCCTGGCTCAGCTGGAGAAGGAGCGTTCCGGCCTGGAGCACAAGATCGACGAGCTGCGTCGTTTCGAGTCCGACTACCGCACGCGTCTGAAGAGCTACCTGCAGGGCCTGCTGACCAACGTCGAGGACGGCGCCGGCGCCTCCAACGCGCCGTCACTGTGACGCGCAGCCGCTGCTGACCACCTCACGAGGGCGGCGCCCCTGCCAGGGGCGCCGCCCTCGCACGCTGATGAGAAAGGACCTTCTCCCCGATATGGCAGGCTCCTCAGCCCGCGGCCAGCGGACGGACACGGCGGCACGATCGCGACGGCGTCGTCGGTCACCTAGCGTCACCATCCTGTGGGCGGTCGCCCTCCTCGTCATCGTGATCGACCAGGTGACCAAGGCCTGGGCCGCTCACGCGCTGGCCGACGGCCACCGGGTGGCGCTCCTGGGTGAGGTACTCGGGCTGGTCCTGGTACGTAACCCCGGGGCAGCCTTCTCGATGGCCACGGGGCAGACCTGGATCCTGACCACTGTGGCCATCGTCGTCACGGTGATCGTGCTCCGTGCCTCACGGCGGCTGGCCTCGCGCTGGTGGGCCGTGACGCTGGGGCTCGTGCTGGGCGGCGCCGTCGGCAACCTGATCGACCGGCTGGTGCGTGCCCCCGGCGTCTTCCGCGGCCACGTCGTGGACTTCATCGACTACGGAGGTCTCTTCGTCGGCAACGTCGCGGACATCGCGATCGTCGTGGCCGCAGCCGCCATCATCGTGCTCTCCCTGTACGGCCTGGAGCTGGACGGCACCCGCGGAGGGCGGCCGGAGGAGACGGAGCGGACCACGACCGACGAGCCTTCTGGCGGCGAGGAGACGGCATGAGCCTGCGGCTTCTCCCGGTCCCCGACGGCCTCGTCGGTGAGCGTGCGGACGCCGCGCTGGCTCGGATGACGGGGCTGTCGCGCTCCAAGGTGAGCGAACTGTGCGCGAAGGAGGCCGTGCGCCTGGACGGGACGCCCCTCGGTAAGTCCGAGCGCCTGCCTGTAGGAGCCCTCATCGAGATCGACCTGCCTGATCCCCGACCGGTCGGTCCGACCCCCACACCCGTGGAGGGGATGAGTCTGCTGTATGAGGACGAGGACGTCGTCGTCGTCGACAAGCCCGCCGGTATCGCCGCGCACCCCTCGATGGGGTGGGACGGCCCTGACGTGCTCGGTGCGCTCAAGGCGATGCACGTGCAGGTCGCCACCTCCGGTGCCGCTGAGCGCCAGGGGATCGTCTCACGGCTGGACGTGGGGACCTCAGGCGCGATGATCGTGGCCAAGGGGGAGCGGGCCTACTCGGTGCTCAAGCGAGCCTTCCGCGAGCACGAGGTGGACAAGGTCTACCACGCCCTGGTCCAGGGGCACCTCGACCCCTCCTCCGGCACCATCGACGCGCCGATCGGCCGTCACCCGAGCCGTGAGTGGAAGATGGCGATCATCGACGGCGGTCGGGAGTCGGTCACGCACTATGACGTCATCGAGTCCGTGCCGGTGGCAGACCTTGTCGAGGTGCACCTGGAGACCGGACGCACCCACCAGATCCGTGTCCACATGTCTGCGCTCGGCCACCCCTGCGTGGGTGACGAGACCTACGGCGCCGACGCGGCGCTGTCCCAGCGCACCGGGCTCGTGCGCCAGTGGCTGCACGCCCACCGTCTGGGACTGGCCCACCCGGTCACAGGAGAGTGGATGACCTTTGTCAGCCCGTACCCCGACGACCTCGTCCAGGCCCTGGACGTGCTGAGGCTGCCCTGAGATGAAGGCGGACCGGTACCTGGACGAGGACCTGGACGGACACGAGCCCGTGAGCATCCGGACGGTGACGGGTGACGCCGTCGGGCCCGAGGCTGACGCGGTACGACGTGGTGCGGCCCTGGTGCGGCTGGAGGTCTTCGTCGACGAGCAGGACGTGCCCTTCGTCCTGGAGGTCGACGCGCGCGACGACGACCCGACGACGGTGCACGTGCTGGCCAGCGCGGCTGACGGCACGCCGCTGGGCACGGCGCGGCTGCTGACGGATCCTGACAGCCCCGGCCGGCTCCACCTGGGGCGGCTGGCGGTTCGCAGGCAGGCCCGAGGCACCGGCCTGGGGGCCAGGCTCGTGGCCGCCGTCGAGCAGGTGGCGGTGGAACGGCTCGTCGCCCTGGACGCGGCAGGCAGGAACGGGCTTGAGATGGTGCTCTCGGCCCAGGAGCAGGCGATGGGCTTCTACGCACGCTGCGGCTACGCTCCGGTGGACGGGCGCCGGTACCTCGACGCCGGCATCTGGCACCAGGACATGGCGAGGTTCCTCACCCGCTGACCACATCGGCCTGACCCTAGGATGGGTCCATGGCTGATCCGAGCACCGAGGCGACTGCGGCACCCCGGGACGACTTCGTCCACCTCCACGTCCACACGGACTACTCGATGCTCGACGGCGCCGGGAAGATCAAGGACTACGTCGCTGAGGCCAAGAGGCTCGGGCAGCCGGCGCTGGCCATCACCGACCACGGCTACATGTTCGGTGCCTACGAGTTCTACGAGGCCGCGCGCAAGGCCGGCATCAAGCCGATCGTCGGCGTCGAGGCCTACATGACGCCCGGGACCTCGCGGTTCGACAAGACACGCGTGTTCTGGGGGGAGGAGTCCCAGCGCAGCGACGACGTCTCCGCCCGAGGCTCCTACACGCACATGACGCTGCTCTCGCGCAACGACGAGGGCCTGCACAACCTCATGCGCCTGGACTCCTACGCCTCCCTGGAGGGCCAGTGGGGCAAGTCCCCGCGCATGGACCGCGAGCTGCTCCAGCGCTACGCCGCCGGGCTCATCGGGACCTCTGGCTGCCCGTCATCGGAGATCCAGACGCGCCTGCGCCTGGGCCAGTGGGAGGAGGCGCTGCGCTGCGCCGGAGAGCTCCAGGACATCTTCGGCAAGGAGTTCTTCTACGTCGAGCTCATGGACCACGGCCTGGAGATCGAGCAGCGGGTGACCAAGGACCTGCTGCGCCTGGCCAAGGAGATCGGCGCGCCCCTGCTGGCGACCAACGACTCCCACTACGTGCGTCCTGAGGATCGCACCATCCAGGACGCGATGCTGTGCATCAACTCCGGCTCGGTGCTCTCCGACCCCGACCGCTTCAAGTTCGACGGCGACACCTACTACCTGCGCCCCGGCCGGGAGATGCGCGAGCTCTTCCGGGAGATGCCGCAGGCCTGCGACAACACCCTGCTCGTGGCGGAGCAGTGCGACGTCCACTTCGCCACGGTGGACGAGGGCGCCTCCTTCATGCCGGCCTTCCCCGTGCCCGAGGGCGAGACCATGGAGTCCTGGTTCATCAAGGAGTGCTGGAGGGGGATGGATGAGCGCTTCGGCGGTGACATCCCCGAGGACTGTCGCAAGCAGGCCGAGTACGAGATCGGCGTCATCGTCCAGATGGGCTTCCCCGGCTACTTCCTCGTGGTGGCCGACTACATCAACTGGGCCAAGAGGCACGGCATCCGCGTGGGACCGGGCCGTGGGTCGGGTGCCGGCTCGATGGTGGCCTACGCCATGGGCATCACCGAGCTCAACCCTCTGGCTCACGGGCTCATCTTCGAGCGCTTCCTCAATCCTGAGCGTATCTCGATGCCTGATATCGACGTCGACTTCGACGAGCGCCGGCGCGAGGAGGTCATCGACTACGTCAAGGCCAAGTACGGCGCGGACAAGATCAGCCAGGTCGTCACCTACGGCGTCATCAAGGCCAAGCAGTCGCTGAAGGACTCCAGCCGCGTCATGGGCTACCCCTACGCGGTCGGTGACCGCCTGACCAAGGCGATGCCCCCCACCATCATGGGCAAGGACATCACCATCAAGGGCATCTTCAACCCCGAGGACGAGCGCTACGGCGAGGCCGCGGAGTTCCGGGCCCTGCACGCCGAGGACCCGGACGCCCAGAAGATCGTCGAGCTGGCCCAGGGCCTGGAGGGGATGACACGCCAGTGGGGCGTGCACGCCTGCGCCGTCATCATGTCCAGCGCCACGCTGACCGACATCATCCCCATGATGCAGCGCCTGCAGGACGGCGCCTACATCACCCAGTTCGACTACCCCACCTGCGAGCACCTGGGTCTGCTCAAGATGGACTTCCTGGGGCTGCGCAACCTCACGGTGATCTCCGACGCCCTGGAGAACATCGTGGCCAACGGCAAGGAGCCGCTGGACATCGACCACGTCGCCCTGGACGACGCCGAGACCTACCAGCTGCTCTCTCGCGGGGAGACCCTGGGCGTCTTCCAGCTCGACGGCGGCGGCATGCGTACCCTGCTGCGGCTGATGAAGCCTGACAACTTCGAGGACATCTCCGCCGTCGGCGCCCTCTACCGGCCTGGTCCCATGGGCGCGGAGTCGCACACGAACTACGCCCTGCGCAAGAACGGCCAGCAGGAGATCACCCCGATCCACCCCGAGCTCAAGGAGGCTCTCGAGCCGATCCTGGGCAACACCTACGGCCTCATCGTCTACCAGGAACAGGTGATGAAGATCGCCACCGACCTGGCGGGCTTCACGATGGGCAAGGCCGACGCCCTGCGCAAGGCCATGGGTAAGAAGAAGATGGACATCCTGGCCACGATGTTCGTCGAGTTCGAGGCCGGGATGGTTGCCAACGGCTTCTCCAGGGAGAGCGTCAAGACCCTGTGGGACGTCGTGGTGCCCTTCGCCAAGTACGCCTTCAACAAGGCGCACTCGGCGGCCTACGGCGTGGTGTCCTACTGGACCGCGTACCTCAAGACCCACTACCCGACCGAGTACATGGCGGCCCTGCTGACCAGCCAGAAGGACAACAAGGACAAGCTGGCCCTGTACCTGGGCGAGTGCCGCCACATGGGCATCAAGGTGCTGCCCCCCGACGTCAACGCCTCGCGCGCCCAGTTCTCCGCCGTCGGATCGGATATCCGCTTCGGGCTCGGGGCGATCCGCAACGTCGGCGCGAACGTCGTCGACGGGATCGTGGCAGCCCGCGAGGAGCAGGGCGAGTTCACCAGCTTTGAGGACTTCCTGGACAAGGTACCCGCCGTGGTGTGCAACAAGCGCACGATCGACTCCCTCATCAAGGCCGGAGCCTTTGACTCCCTGGGCAGGTCCCGCCGTTCCCTGCAGGCGTGCCACGAGGACTTCGTCGACGAGATCATCGGGGTCAAGCGCAACGAGGCCGTGGGGCAGTTCGACCTCTTCGCCTCGCTGGGCGGCGGTCAGGCCCAGGAGGAGGCCGCCTTCGGCTCCGGTCCCGTCTTCTCCTCCGAGGTCCCGGACCTGCCGGAGTGGGACAAGAAGGACAAGCTGGCCTTTGAGCGTGACATGCTCGGTCTCTACGTCTCCGACCACCCGCTCCTGGGCCTGGAAGGCATGCTCTCCAAGCTCGCCGACGTCGAGATCGCGGACCTGCTGGAGAACGAGGAGCGACCCGACGGCGCCATGGTCACGGTCGCCGGCCTCATCACTTCCCTGCAGCGCAAGACCACCAAGCAGGGCAACCTGTGGGCCATCGCCCAGATCGAGGACCTGGGCGGTAGCGTCGAGGCGCTGTTCTTCCCGGCGACCTACCAGACCGTCTCCACCATGCTGGCCCAGGACACCGTGGTGACGCTGCGCGGCCGGGTCAACCGCCGTGACGGACAGGTGGCGCTGGCGGTCCAGGAGATGACGATCCCGGACGTGTCCAGCGCGACGCACGAGTCCGTGACGCTCACGCTGCCGACCAACCGCTGCACCGGCCCGCTCATTGACCAGCTCAAGACGGTGCTGGAGAAGCACCCGGGCATGAGCCCTGTCCGTCTGACGCTGACGAGCAAGTACCGTGAGGTACGCACCCAGCTGAGCAGCTCGCTCAGGGTCGAGGCGTCCCAGGCCTTCTACTCTGACGTCAAGGCCCTGCTGGGCCCGGGGTGCCTGCGGCACTGAGCCGCTGGCTCTCGCGGTGTCTGGCCCGTAGGTCTGGTGAGCTACTCCTCGGTGCCGACGACGGCGCCCGCCGTCTGTGCGGGCAGCGTGACCTCCACGACGTCCCCGGCAGCCAGGCGGTGGCCGCGTCGGGTCTCGACCTCGCCGTTGACCCGTACATCACCGGACTGGACGGCGAGGCGTGCCTCGGCGCCGTCCTCGACAAGACCTGCGAGCTTGAGGAACTGACCGAGCCTGATCTCCCCGCGTACAGGAACGGTCAGGTACTGCTGCTTGCTCATGGGCACAGTGTGACAGGTGCGTGAGGCACGATGGGACCGTGACCCACGAGTCGACGCCCCGCCCCAGTCCTCGCACCAGCGCCACGGCAGGTGCTCAGGCCAGGCTCGCACTCGTCGTCGGCCAGCGCTACCCGGTGGGGGAGCGGAACCACACCCTCACCCCGCGGCTGGCTGAGGCGACAGCGCGGGCCCGCGAGGTCCTGGTGGAGGTCGCGGGCCACGGCGAGGTCATCACCTACGGCGAGCTCAGCCGGTCCATCGGTGGGCTGGTTCTTCCCCGGCACATGGGGCCGTTGCTGCACATGCTCGCCCACGACTGCGCCGAGCGGGGCGAGCCGGACCTGGCGGCGCTGGTCGTCTCGGCGACCAGCGGTGAGGTGTCCACACCTGACAGGTCCTGGGCGCCGCCCCAGCGCGAGGCCTGCTGGAGGTACTGGTCCTGAGCCGGCCTTCCTGGCGCGCGTACCTGCTCAGAAGACCTCGACGGCGGTCTTTTGCAGGGGTAGTCCGTTGACGAAGTGGTCGAGGTAGTGCTGGTACTCGGTGACTTGTTCCGGGGTGGCCTGGAGGGCGAGGGCCTGGTCGTCGGTGCTGGTGATGGTGTCGATCCAGTCCTCGAGCGGGGTGTCGGTGGCCCACTGGCTGTAGCCGGCGAGGAGTGCCATGCCCCAGGCCCCGCCTTCGGAGGCGGTGGTGGAGACGGTGACGGGGGTGTCGAAGGCGGCGGCGAGGACCTGTTGGGGGATGCGGGGTGTCTTGAAGATGCCGCCGTGGGCGTGCATGGTGTCGATGGAGACGTCGGTGGTGCGTCGCAGGATCTGGACACCGTGGGCCATGGAGGCGAACAGGGCGAACAGGTGGGAGCGCATGAGGCCGGCCAGGCCGAAGGCGGCGTCGGGGCGGCGCATGGTCAGGGGGCGTCCTTCGTTCAGACCGACCAGGGCGTCGCCGGACAGGAAGTTGTAGGACATGGTGCCGGCCTGGTCCATGGTGGTGGTGTCGGCGGCGGTCAGGAGGAGGTCGAACAGGGGGCCGCGGTCGACGGGGTGGCCCAGGGCGGTGGCGAACTGGGAGAAGACCTCGACCCAGGCGTTGAGGTCGGAGGTGCAGTTGTTGGCGTGGGCCATGGCGACGGGGTGGCCGGTGGGGGTGGACACGAGGTCGATCTCGGGGATGAGGGTGCGTAGGGGCTTGTCCAGGACGATCATGGCGAAGGCGCTGGTGCCGGCTGAGACGTTGCCGGTGCGGGGGCGCAGGGCGCCGGTGGCGACCATGCCGGTGCCGGCGTCTCCCTCCGGGGGGCACAGGGGGACGCCTGGCTGGAGGGTGCCGGTGGGGTCGAGCAGGGCGGCGCCGTCGGGGGTGAGGGTGCCGGCGTCCTGGCCCGCGAGGGCGACGGCGGGCAGGACGTGGGCCAGTGACCACGGGACGGTGACGGCCTGGTCGAAGGCGGTGAGCATGGTGGGGTCGAAGGAGGTGCCGTCGGGGGCGATGGGGAAGACGCCGGAGGCCTCGCCGACGCCGAGGACGTGGTGGCCGGTCAGGCGCCAGTGGATGTAGCCGGCCAGGGTGGTGACCTTGTCGATGCGGGTGACGTGCTCCTCGCCGGTGGTGACGGCGCGGTGGAGGTGGGAGACGGTCCAGCGCTGGGGGATGTTGAGGCCGAACAGGTCGGACAGGGTGGCGGCGGAGTCGGCGGTGATGGTGTTGCGCCAGGTGCGGAAGGCGGTCAGGAGGTGGCCGTCGGCGTCCAGGGGGATGTAGCCGTGCATCATGCCGGAGACGCCGATGGCGCCGGTGGTGGTCAGGGGCAGTCCGTGGGTGCGCTCCAGGTCCTTGGCCAGGTCGGCGTAGGCGGACTGCAGGCCGGTGACGATCTCCTCCAGGGAGTAGGTCCACACCCCCTCCACCAGCGAGCTCTGCCAGTCATGGGCCCCGGATGCCAGGACCGTGCCAGCAGGATCGATCAGCACTGCCTTGATACGGGTCGAACCAAGCTCGATACCCAACGCGGTACGAGACAGGTCCACGGAGCTCGAGGAGACGGTGGAAGTGGTGGCGGTCTGAGACATCCGAGAGGCTCCGTTGCTGGTCGGTGCGGTGAGGGGAGAGGACATCGGCGAGGCGAGGTCTGTCTGTCACCGAGTGTAGACGTGACGGCCGGTCAATGTGAACGTTCACTCGCGCAGGAATTGCTGTCACACCCCCGACGTAGCCTCGTGACCATGAACACAGGCGTGAGCACAGGAAGCACCGGGGTCCTGGATACCCTCCCTGCGGCCGCGAGGACCGCTCTCGAGAGGCTGCGCTGCTGTGCGCTGGTCACACGGATAGGGGCCAACGCGGCGCTGGTACGCGTCTGGCCTGAGGATCAGGTGCACGAGGTCACCGGTCTCGCGCGTGAGGAGGGATTCGCCCTCCAGACGCCGCTGCCGGGCAGGGCCTGGACAGTCTTGTGGGAGGCGGAGGACCTCGAGGACGAGTGCCTGGGGAGGCTGGCACAGGCGCTCGTGGCTCGGGGCGTGACGGCCTACGCCTACGCCGGCTCCTGGGACGAGGCCGTGTGCGCGCAGGACGCAGGCGCAGACGCGTGCAGGACCCCGGCTCCACGACGGCTGGGGAGCGCACCGCCTCGCGCCGCTCAGCGCACCGTCTTTGTCCAGCTCGTCGTCCTGGGAGGACCGGGCGACGGCTGCGGCCTGGACGCGGTGGCGAGCGCGGACGATCAGGCTGGTGTGATGTCCGCAGCCAGGGTCTGCACCCTGGTCTATGGAGCAGGCGCTGACCTGGTCCGTCTGCGGCCCGTGCTGGAGACGCGGTTCGTCGTCGAGACGGTGACGGACTCGTGGGGCGTCGCAGCGCTGCGCATCGAGCACACGGATGCCGGTGCCGGGCTCGTGTCGGTGGAGGAGACTCAGCAGGACCTGCGACTCGCCCTCGAGCGGGCAGGTGACACCGGTCCGGTCCTCGTCCTGAACCTGCGTCGAGGCACCTGGGACAACGCGGTGGTGCGATGAGAGCCAGGCGGACACAATGAGTGGATGACATCTGCTGAGAGCCGATCGTATGCACAGGTGCCGGTGCTGCCTCCTGCGTTCCGGGGCCTGGAGGCCACAGGGGTGGTCCCCCTGGTCGCGGTGACCCGTGGCGGGGACGCCGAGCATCCCGTGGTGGAGTCAGTCCACCACGGCTGCCTGGTCGCCCTGTCAGGGCAGGGGCAGACGGTGCTGGAGGCAGGGGACGTCACGAACCCCGTCCTCGCTCGTTCGGCCCTCAAGCCTCTCTTCGCCGTCGGCATGCTGCGGGCGGGCCTGGAGCTGGAACCCCGTCAGCTGGCGCTTGCGTGCGCCAGCCACTCCGGCGGCCCGGAGCACCTGGAGGTCGTCATCTCGATCCTGCGTCGCTACGGCCTGGAGCCGGCCGACCTGCGTCACACCCCGGGGATGCCGATCGGCGTCCCGGAACGTCGTGCCCTGACGGCCTCAGGGGCGGGTCCTGACCGGCTGCACCAGAACTGCTCGGGAAAGCACGCCGCAATGCTGGCTACCGCTGTCGCCTGCGGCTGGGACCCCGCAGGCTACCTGGATCACGACCACCCGGTTGCTGTCCTCCTTCGCGCCAGCGTCGAGGAGCTCACCGGCTGCCAGATTGATCCGGGCACCGTCACTCGTGACGGCTGCGGCGCCGAGGTCTACCCCCTACCGCTCGTCGGACTGGCCAGAGCCTATGGCCGCCTCGCCGGCGCCCCAGAGGGGACGCCGGAGCACGCGGTGGCGCAGGCCATGAGCGCCTGGCCCGGGCTCGTCGGCGGGAAGGGGCGTGACGTCACTGCCCTGATGAAGGCCCTGCCGGGCGCCGTCGCCAAGGACGGGGCCGAGGGCGTCTACGTCATGGGGCTTGCGGGAGGAGCCTGCCTGGCGGTCAAGATCGCTGACGGCGCCTCACGTGCCAGGGTCCCGGCGATGCTGCCGGCACTGCGCGCCCTCGGGGTCGAGGAAGACCTGAGTGAGCGGCTGCGGGACGCGCTGCCTGGGCCTGTGCTGGGGTGGGGCGAGCCGGTGGGAGGGGTGCTGGCGCTGGTGTAGCAGGCGCCTTGGTGTCAGCTTGTCTCACGCACGTGGAGCGTGGTCGGTAGCACGACGGTGCGTGGCGGGCGCCCCTCCACCATCTCCTGCGCGAGGCGGCAGGCAGTCTCTCCCTGGGCGTGCATGGGCTGGGAGACGGTCGACAGGTGCGGACTGAGCTCGGTAGCACTGGGGTGATCGTCGTAGCCGACGACGAGGACGTCTGCTGGGACCTGCCGACCTGCACGGGACAGAACCGACAACGCGCCGCGGGCGATCCGGTCCGAGGCGGCCATGACGGCGTCGAAGGTGATCCCGGAACGCAGGAAGTCCTGCATCGCGCTGGCACCGTCTGCCTCAGACCACCCGCCCCAAGCGGTCCGGTGGTCCTCTAGGCCTGGGAAGACCTGGCGGTAGCCCTCCAGCCGGTCCGATGCGGCTGGTTGACCTGGTACACCGAGAATCGCGACGGGTGACTGAGCTCCCCGCTCTCTGAGGTGACGGGCTGCCTGAGCGGCACCAAGGCGGTCGTCGGAGTAGACGAAGGAGAAGCGTCCGCGTCGCTCGAAGCGCTCGTCCTGACCACAGACCACGACGGGGACCTGCTGGTTGAGCAGGCTGTCGAGCAGTCCTTCGTCGGACCAGGGTGACAGGTGGATGACCGCGTCGACTGTCTGGTTCGTGATGAGCCGCAGCGCCTTGCGCTGCTCGACCTTCGTCGTTGTCGTCAGCAGGACGGGGACGACCTCGGTGTGGCTGAGGAAGTCGGAGACCCCCTGGACGATGCGTGCGAAGGTCGGGTCGGCGAAGAAGGTGTCGAGGGGCTCTGAGACGACGACCGCCACGGCGTTGGAGCGTCCTGTGGCCAGGGAGCGGGCGCGCGAGGAGGCGGTGTAGCTCAGCCGCTGGACCGCGTGGTGGACGCGGTCAGCGGTCTCTTGCGAGACCGGATAGTTGCCTGCCAGGACGCGAGAGACAGTCGCCTTGGACACTCCCGCCGCCTCTGCCACATCTCGGATCGTGGCTCGTCTACTCACGTTCGTCCTCTCCCGCTCTGGGTTCACGTTACAGCGCGACCGGGGCACATTCTCATGGTTTGGCAGGCGGGAGTCGACGATCGACCAGGTGTGAGTCTCCACCTCCTTGACAACCGGTTTCCGCCTGAGCATGATGTGTCCTGCCACATGGAGACCGGTTTCTGTTCGGTCGTCAATGATGACAAGGACGTGTCGATGAGTACTCAGCACCAGTGGGAGAATCCTGCTGTCCTATCTGCTGGCCGTCTGCCAGCGCACGCACACTTCGTGCCCTTCCGGAGCCTTGACGAGGCCTGTCGAGCAGCCCGTTCCGACAGGCTCGGTGTGGACCGTCGTCGTGAGGCGGGGTACGCCGATCTCAGTGGACAGTGGCGTTTCAGGTTGTACGACAACCCGCTACGGGTCCCGGAGTCGGTCAAGAGCCAGCCCGTGGATGACTTCGAGACGGTCGACGTTCCCCACCTGTGGCAGTTTGACGGTTACGGCAGGCTTCAGTACACCGACGAGGGCTACCCCTTCCCGGTGGACCCGCCCTTCGTGCCCGCGGACAACCCGACCGGTGTGTACCAGCGTGAGGTCGTCCTGGGGCAGACAGATCCGTCCAGCTGCTACATCCTGCGCTTCGAGGGGATTGAGTCCTACGCGCAGGTGTATGTCAACGGCGAGTGCGTCGGCTTCACCAAGGGGTCACGTCTGACTGCCGAGTTCGACGTGACGTCGGCGCTTCATGACGGGGTCAACCTGCTCACGGTCGTGGTCTGCCAGTACAGCGACGGCACGTACCTGGAGGACCAGGACATGTGGTGGGCCTCAGGCATCTTCCGTGAGGTCGCGCTGCTGACGCGACCGGCCACGTACCTGCACGACTTCCACCTCACCACCATGAGGGAGGAGGACGGTCAGGCGTGCCTCGGCCTTGAGGTCGTTCTCAACCGTCCTGGTGAGGGGCAGGTGCTGAGCTGGAGCGTCGTCGATCCCCAGGCGGAGGTAGGCGAAGACGTCCTGGCGAGCGGAAGACAGGACTTTGACGATGAAGGGCGGTGCCTGGTCAACCGGCGTCTTGACGCGGTGACCTGGTGGAACCCCGAGTCTCCCAGGCTCTACTCACTGGTCATGACGATCCATGACCAAGGACAAGGACCAGGACAGGGACGGGAGACGGTGGTCCATCCGCTCGGGTTCCGTGACATCCGCGTCAGCCAGGGGCGTCTGCTTCTTAACGGGAGCTACTTCAAGATGCATGGCGTCAACCGTCATGACCATGATCCCCGTCGGGGGCGTGCGGTCAGCGTCGACCTCATGGAGCAGGACCTGATGATGATGAAAGCTCATCACATCAACGCGGTCCGTACCTCTCACTACCCCAACGACCCGCGTTTCTACGCGCTGTGCGACCGGCTGGGGCTCTTGGTCATGGCGGAGACCGATCTTGAGAGCCACGGATTTGCCACGGTAGGGGACTTGTCCCGTCTGACCGACGACCCCCGCTGGGAACGGGCCTATGTCGACCGTATTGAGCGTCACGTCCTGGCTCAGCGTAACCACGCGTCGGTCATCATGTGGTCGCTGGGAAACGAGTCCGGCTACGGCTGCAACATCCGTGCCATGTACCGCAGGTGCAAGCAGCTCGATCCGGTGCGTCCTGTCCACTACGAGGAAGATCGCAACGCTGAGACGGTCGATGTCATCTCGACGATGTACTCGCGGGTCTCCCAGATGAATGAGTTCGGTGAGTACCCCCACCCCAAGCCGCGGATCCTGTGCGAGTACGGGCACGCGATGGGCAACGGCCCTGGAGGGCTGAGCGAGTACCAGGCGGTGTTCAACCGGTGGGACCACATCCAGGGCCACTTCGTCTGGGAGTGGATTGACCACGGCATCCAGGTCCCTGGTCCCGACGGCTCGCCGGCCTATCGCTACGGCGGTGACTTTGGTGATGAACCCAATAACGGGAATTTCTGTATCGACGGCCTGGTCTTCCCATGGCGCGAGCCCAGCCCGGGCCTGAGGGAGTACGCGGCTGTCATCGCGCCAGCGGCCTTCGAGATGAGTGACAGCCAGGTGCGGGTCACCTCACGCAGGTGGTTTGAGCCGTTGACGGACATGGTGGTGGAGATCGAGGCGCTGGTCGGCGGTCAGGTCGTGGCGCGTGCGCGTAGGTCCTGCCCGCCGCTGGCACCGGGACGCTCCTGCGACCTCGCGGTGGGGGAGCTGGTTGACCAGGCGCGTGCCGCGCTCCAGGAGGCTGCGCCTCTGGACGGAGGACGCAAGCCGCAGGCGCGCCTGAGGGTACGGGCACTGACTAGCAAGGATGCTGGAGCCCTGCCTGCCCATCACTGTGTGGGTCAGGACGAGTTCCTCCTCGACGCGCCAGCTCCGCCGCAAGGACGTGCTCAGGCAGCTGCCTGCCACGTCCCGGTCGTGCGAGAGACGGACGGCGGTCTCGTCATCCGGCAGGGAGCACAGCAGGCCACCTTTGACCTGGTCTCCGGAACGCTGACCGGCCTGGAGGCAGACGGCACGCAGGTGCTGGTCCAGGGGCCTCGGCTGGCCTTCTGGCACGCCCTGGTCGACAACCACTCGCAGGAGCACGAGGAGCTGTGGGCGCCCCGCCTGATGCACCTGCTGCAGGAGTCAACGCGTCGGGTGTCGTGGCGGCGTGAGAGGGATGAGGTCGTCGTCGACGTTGAGTCGACCATCGCCCCGCCCACGCAGGACTTCGGGATGCGTTGCTGCTACCAGTGGCACCTGGACGCACGGGGGCTCATCAGGCTGGACGTGGCTGGTGACCCGTTCGGGTCCTACGACGACATCGTTCCCCGTATCGGACTGCGCATGGAGCTGCCCGGTCAGCTTGACCAGGTGCACTACCTCGGGCAGGGGCCGGGGGAGAACTACCCGGACTCCGTCTGCGCGTCACTGTTCGGAGAGTATCGGAGCAACGTGCCTGACCTGGTGACCCCCTACGTCGTGCCCCAGCACATGGGCAACCGCAGTGGTGTCGAGCAGCTGACCCTCACTGACCGCACTGGTCGGGGACTCAGGGTGACAGCGGGTGACGTGCCTGTGAGCTTCCGCGCCCTGCCCTACGCCGACGCCCAGCTCGAGCGAGCCAGGCATCTCGATGAGCTGCACCCGCGCAGCACGACGGAGCTCAACGTCGACTTTGAGCTCCTCGGGCTCGGATCGAACTCATGGGGGTCCGAGGTCCTGGAGAGCTACCGCGTCCGCTGGCGCCGTTTCTCACACTCACTGACGATCTCGACCTGCGAGGAGGACTGAGATGCGACTGTTCCACACCCTGTCCGCAGCGCAGGACGCTCTGGAGGGAGCCAAGAAGTGGGACCGGACCTTCGAGGCGATCGCAGTGTCCGGGCGGCTGGAGCACGGAGTGACCTACTCAGTCGGTGACTCCCTGACCTGGAGGAACGTCGACCAGCGTGACGCCGAGACCGCGCCGGTGCTCAGGAAGCGTTACACGCGAGTCGTCTACTGCAGCAAGGGAACGATCGTCGTTGACCGGGTAGTCGGTGGGCGTGCCGCTGGAGCCTACTCGGACCTCAGCGACCGGCAACCGATCCACTACCCCCAGGTCGGCGCCCCGGGGACGGCCGAGGAGGTCTGTCTGGGTGCCGGGCAGATTGTCTTCTTTGACGCCGATGAGGCTACCTGCCTACGCCCTGCGCCTGGCGGCTCGGGCGTCCTGGCGCACGTGAGCGTCGAAGGCCGAAGCTTCCACAACAAGTAACCCCCATCCATCCCAGACTCTGAAGGACAAGTCATGACCTCATCACGACGTGGGCGCGTGGGGACGTACGCGCTCCTGACCATGACCGTGGCGGCGGTCTTCAACTTCCGCAACGTCGTCAACAACTCGGTCTCGATCGGCCTGGCCTCCGCGCCATCCTTCTTCTTCGCGACCCTGCTCTACTTCCTGCCCTATACCCTCATCATCGCTGAGCTGGTGGCGCTCAACAAGAACGCTGAGTCAGGTGACTACCAGTGGGTCAAGACCTCGCTGGGCGGTCGCTGGGCATTTCTGGGTGCGTTCTCCTACTGGTTCGTCAACCTCTTCTACTTCGCCTCGCTGCTGCCCATCATCCTGGTCTACGCCTCCTACGCCTTCTGGGGTCAGGAGAAGGTCTTCTCCCAGACTGCCATCACGGTGATCTCGATCGCGGTCTTCGCCGTGGCGACGTGGGTGTCGACCAAGGGTGCCACCTGGATCGGTAAGGTGACGAACGTCGGCGCCACCCTCATGATGGGAATGTCGCTCGCATTCGTCATCCTCACCCTGGGTGCTCTGCTGGGAGGCCTGGAGCCGGCAACGCCGATCACTGTCAAGGCCATGGCTCCAGACACGTCCTCCTTCGCCACGACGTGGGCGTTCTTCGGGACCTTGGCGTGGATCATCCAGGGAGTAGGCGGTGCTGAGTCCGTTGGCGTCTACATCAACGACATCCGAGGAGGGGTCAAGACCTTCATCCGCACGATCATCTGCGCCGGCCTCCTGATCGGTCTGCTCTACGCCGTTGCCTCGGCGTTGATGACCGTCTTCGTCCCTGCCGGGGAGCTGACCTACTCCAACGGCATCTTCCAGACCATGGGAGGACTGGCGTCGCACTTCGGCATCGGCTCGGCCGTGGCCAACCGGGTCATTGGTTTCGTCATGCTGGCTGCGACGCTGGGGTCCTTGCTCATGTGGACCGCGACCCCGGTCAAGATCTTCTTCTCTGAGATTCCCGACGGCGTCTTCGGCGGCAAGGTGGTCGAGCTCAATGACCAGGGAATTCCCTGGCGGGCGGCCTGGGTCCAGTTCCTGATTGTCGTCCCGATCCTCATCATCCCTGCGCTCGGGTCTGACTCGATCGACGGTCTCCTCCAGATCGTCATCAACATGACTGCTGCGACGGCGCTGATCCCGCCACTGTTCATCTACCTCGCCTACTTCTTCTTCCGTAAGAACTACGATGACGTCCCCCGCCAGTTCCGGGTCGGGTCGCGTCAGCTTGGTATGACGATGGCCGGATTCATGATGGTGGTCTTCAGCTTCGTCTTCGTCACCGGAACGTTGCCCTACGGACAGGACGCCTGGATCACTCTCGTCTACAACATCGGCGGTGTCGTCGTCTTTATCGGCGGGGCCTGGATCATCTACGCCCGGTACATCAGGAGGCTCCGTGCCGAGGACCCGGAGGCGGCTTCACGTGAGCTCACGCCCACAGCGGCCCGGATGATCAGCCCCTCGTCGTCCTCATGAGCCGGCCCCGACGGCAGCGATGCTGAGGTGAGGGGCGCACGCCGGCTCACGTCGTTGGCGTGCGCCCGTCACTCCGTGCTTCCCGGGGGCAGTCACGGCTCATGACCGTCAGGATGTCTGAGCAGGTTGCCATGCTGTCTGGAGGGTGTGCGCTGCCTATGCGATGTAATGTGAGACATACCTGCTGGATCGTCTGATGGAGAGGTCAGTCATGGCACTGCACGAGACACCGTTCACCTCGGCCAACGGCCGCGACGAGATCCAGGCCTGGATCTATGAGCCGACCACGCCACCGCGCGCGGTCGTCCAGATCATCCACGGCCTGGGGGAGCACTCTCGTCGTTACACCCACCTCATCACCGCCCTGCTGGACGCGGGCTTCGTCGTCGCCGCTGACGACCACGCCGGCCACGGTCGTACGGCGATGCTCTCCGGTGTCTGGCAGGACGCGGGCGAGGACGGCGCCACGGTCGTCGTCGAGGACGAGCAGCAGCTGCGCCAGATCGTCACCGAGCGTCACCCGGACCTGCCCTACGTGGTCTTTGGCCACTCCTGGGGCTCGATGATTGCTCGCTCACTGGCCTCCACGCACCCTGACGGCCTAGCCGGTCTGGCTCTGTGCGGTGTCGCGGCGGCGATGAAGGGCATGCGCAACCCGCAGCTGCGCGGTGCCCTGGACGCCGCGATCGCGCAGCGCGGGGGAGAGGCCCTGGACTCAGACAACATCGCCTTGGCAATGTTCGAGGGCTTCCTCGACCGCTTCGGTGAGGGCGCCGGACCGACTGACTGGGTGGCCTCGGACCCCCAGGTCGTGGCAGACCACGCCGTCGACCCCTACAACAACTTCGGGGCGCCCATGACCCTGCGCTTCGGCCGCTCCTTCATCGAGCTCTACGACCGTGCCAACGCCGAGGGCTGGATGGAGCCGATGAGTCGTGAGCTGCCGGTCCTGCTGCTGGCTGGCGACCAGGACCCGGTCGCCGACTTCGGGCACGGGGCCTACGTCGTGGCCAACTCCCTGTGGGACGCAGGGTTCCATGACGTGCGTACGCGCGTCTACACCGGGATGCGCCACGAGGTGCACAACGAGCCAGCGACCCGGGACGAGGTCGAGGCGGAGATCATCGCCTTCGTCGAGCGCTGCATCGACAAGGCGGCATAGCGTCAACGGGCACGACGGTTCTTCACGGCCGGTCTGTGTCGCCGGCTGAGGTAGGCACGTCCCGAGCGCATCGGGCGATCATCGAAATTATTCGATGATCGCCCGATGCGCTTGTCTGCGTCCGGGGGCGCCTCCCATCCTTGTCGAAGCGCTTCGACGAAGCGCTTCGGTTCTGGGGCTCCCAAGGAGGTGGGCGCGGTGTCCACGATGCAGGACGTCGCCAGGCGCGCCAACGTCGCGGTCTCGACCGTCTCCTACGCCCTGTCAGGGGCCCGCCCCGTCGCGCGGGCGACTGCCGAGCGCATCCGCCAGGCGATGGAGGAGCTGGACTACGAGCCCAACGCCATGGCGCGAGGCCTGGTGCGCCGCCGCTCCTACACCCTGGCGATGAGCTTTCCTGAGTTCGACACCGCGATGGGGGAGACGGTCTTCGGCATCGTGCGCGGCGCACAGCGCGCCGCCGCCGAGCTCGGCTACCACCTGGCGGTGTGGCCTGTGAGCCGGGACCGCGGCGGGGCGGAGCTCACCACGATCGTGCGTCAGGGCAAGGCGGACGGCGTGCTGCTGGTCGAGGTCGCCGTCGACGACCCTCGGGTGCGTGCCCTGCAGGAGGGTCAGATTCCCTTCGTCCTGGTGGGACGCACCGAGGACCCCTCTGACTACGCCTACGTGGACATCGACTTCGAGGAGGAGATCGGCTCAGCGGTGCGGCGCCTGCACGAGCTGGGGCACGAGCGCATCGCCTTCGTGGGGCGCCCGGACAGCCAGGTCGCCACCGGCTACGGTCCGGCGGTCCGCTCCCGTACGATCTACCGCTCCGCCATGGAGCGCCTGGGCCTTGCCCCGGCCACCGTCTCCTGTGACGCGAGCCCGGTGGCCGGCCGACGCCTGGCCCGCAGCCTGTGGTTCCAGGAGAACCGGCCTACGGCGCTCGTCGTCCTCAACGACATGGCCACTGTCGGCCTGCTCGCCGGCTTCCACGAGATGGGTCTGGACGTGCCCGGTGACGTCTCCGTCGTCGGTGCGGTGTCCTCCCGGACGCTGTCCGCCATGACCTACCCGCCTCTGACCACCTCCCACGGACCGGGGGAGGAGATGGGGTCCTGCGCCGCCCAGGCGCTCGTGGCGCTCCTGGACGGCCAGATCGCCCCCGCCGACTGCCAGCGGCTGGTGCGTTGCGCACTGGTCGCCGGCGAGACCATCGGCCCGGTTCCCGCGCCCTAGCCGGCGCCCACGCACCTCCCTGCGCCAGCACCGGCGCGGGACGGGACAACCGATCCTAGTAACGGCAACTCAACGCAGAGGTAATGATCATGATCAACCGCAGGACCTTCAGCACCCTGGCCATGACGAGCCTGGCGGGCGCCGGTCTGCTCGGCCTGACCGCGTGCGGCGGCTCGGACTCCGGCGAGGGCTCCAAGACCTTCGTCATCTGGGACTACGAGTCCGACGACTCCGCGATGGGACAGGCCTGGGCCCGGGCCATCGAGATCTTCCAGGAGAAGCACCCTGACGTCACGGTCAAGACCGAGGACCAGACCTTCGAGCAGCTGCAGAAGAACGCCAAGATCGTGCTCACCGGCAACGACGTGCCGGACATCATGGAGTACAACAAGGGCAACTCCACCTCTGGCCAGCTCGCCTCCCAGGGGCTGATCGAGGTCCTGACCGACCAGGCCACCGAGCGCGGCTGGGACGCCAGGCTCCCCGCCTCGATCCAGACCACCGCGCGCTACACCGAGGACGGCCTCATGGGCGACGGCGACTGGTACGGGGTGCCCAACTACGGCGAGTACGTCTTCGTCTACTACAACAAGAACATGTTCGACGAGGCGGGCCTGGCCGTGCCGACCACGCTGGAGGAGCTCGAGGCCGTCTGCGACGCCTTCGTCGCCCGTGGCCAGGTCCCGCTGGCTGAGGCCGGCTCGGAGTACCCGATGGGCCAGCTGTGGTACCAGCTCATCCTGTCCCAGGCCGACCGCTCCTTCGTCGACGCCTACCAGCTGTTCAAGGGCGACGTCGACTGGAGCGCGGACCCGGTCAAGGCCGGTACCGCCAGGCTCGTGGAGTGGATCGGCAAGGGCTACGTGGCTGCTGACTCGGCGGGCCTGACCGCTGAGGACGCCGGCGCCTCCTTCATCGCCGGCTCCTACCCGATGTTCGTCTCCGGCTCGTGGTGGTTCGGCCGCATGGTCGCTGACATCACGGGCTTCACCTGGGACCAGTTCCTCTTCCCGGGCTCGACGCTGTCCATCGGCTCCTCCGGCAACCTGTGGGTCGTGCCCACCAACGCCAGGAACAAGGAGCTGGCCTACGACTTCATCGACATCACCCTGTCCGACGAGGTCCAGGAGATCCTGGGGCAGAAGGGTGGTCTGCCGGTTGCCGGTGAGGCCTCGGCCATCGAGGACGACAAGACCCGCGTCCTGACCGAGAACTTCCAGACCATCCTGGACGAGGACGGCCTGGCCTTCTACCCTGACTGGCCGGTCGCCGGCTTCTACGACCAGATCACCTCGGCGATGCAGTCCCTCATCAACGGCTCGAAGAGCCCTGAGGACGTGCTCGCTGACCTCAAGGCAGCCTATGAGGAGGGCAGGAGCGAGATGGGCGTGGGCGAGGAGTAAGCGCCTGACCCTGCTACGTGACGACGGCGCAGCGCGCCGAGCGTGAGCCGCGCTGCGCCGTCGTCCCCTCTGTCCTGCCGAGCCCGGATCTCACGGAAGAAGCATCCAGTGCCCACACCTCGCACGACCATGACCCACAGGCCCAGGCGCCGCAGCCTGCCCTACCTGCTCTACCTCGTCCCGGGGGCGGTCTCCTTCGCGGTGATCATCGTCTTCCCGCTGGCGATGAACATCTGGTACTCCCTGCACAAGTGGAAGGGAGGCATGGCCCCGATGCGCTTCATCGGGCTGGACAACTACAAGGCGTTGCTGGCCGACGAGAAGTTCTGGGCCTCCTTCGGCAACTCCATGTACATGATCGTGGCGATGGTCGTCATCCCCACGCTCATCGGCCTGTTCCTGGCCTCGGTGCTCTTCGACTACGTCGGCAAGCACTTCAGCTCCTCGGTGGCCACGACGCTCCGGGCGATGTACTACCTCCCCCAGATCCTGCCGGTCTCCGTGGCCGGTATCGTGTGGAACTGGATCCTGAACTCCCAGACCGGTGCGCTGAACACCATCCTGCGCGGCATCGGGATCGACAACCCGCCCAACTGGCTCGGCTCGACCTCCACCGCGCTGCCGTCGGTCATGCTCGTCCTCATCTGGATCCAGATCGGCTACCCGACGGTCATCTTCATGTCCGCGCTCCAGCGTGTGGACCCTGAGCTCTACGAGGCCGCCGAGCTCGACGGCGCGGGCTGGCTGGCACGCTTCCGGGCCATCACGATCCCGCAGATCAAGCCCGAGACCTTCGTCATCGTGCTGACCTGCACCATTGCCGCGCTCAAGGTCTTCGCACCGGTCTACGTCCTGACCAGAGGAGGCCCGGAGTCCTCGACGCTGGTGCCCAGCTACTACTCGTACCTCAGCTTCTTCGACAAGTCGAAGGTCGGCTACGGTGCCGCGATCTCGACCGTCCTGACCCTTGTCATCATCGTCATCGCCGGCGTCATCCAGTTCTTCCAGAACCGCAGCGCACGCCGTGAAGAGGAGGGCCGCTGACATGAGCGCCACCACTGCCCAGGCCGTTCCGGCCAGGAAGAAGGACCGCTTCCACCGTGGGGCCGCCCGCTGGGTGGTCCTCGCCGTCGTCGGCGTGCTCGCCCTGCTCATGGTCGCGCCCTTCATCCTCATGGTGATGAACGCCTTCAAGTCCCCGGCCGACTACTCAGGAGGCAGCCCGCTGTCCCTGCCCACCAGCTTCTACACCGACGGCCTGGCCTACTTCTGGGAGCGGGTCAGCTTCCCGGTCAAGCTGTGGAACTCCATCTGGACCTCGGCGCTGGTCGCCGTGGCTGGTGCCTTCCTGTCGCTGTTCAACGCCTACGCGATCGGCGTGGGCCGGGTCAAGGGGCGGGCGTGGATCGTCGCCCTGTTCATGATCGCCAACATGCTGCCGCAGGAGGGGCTCATCTACCCGCTGTTCATGATGGCGCAGAAGGTGGGGCTGACGGACGACCCGTGGTCGATCGTCATCATCTTCACCGTCATCCAGTCCGCCTTCGGCACCTACCTGCTGTCCTCGGTGCTGGGCACCTTCCCACGCGCCCTGCTGGAGGCCGCCGAGCTCGACGGCGCCAGCCGCTGGGAGATCCTGTGGAAGGTCGTCTACCCCATCGTGCGCCCCACGATGAGCGTGCTCATGATCTTCTTCTTCATCTGGACGTGGAACGAGTTCTTCATCCCGCTGGTCATGCTGACCTCCAACGACACTCAGACGGTGCCCATCGCGCTGTCCAGCCTCCAGGGCGACCGCATGCTCGACGTACCTACCCTCAACGCCGGCGCGCTGGTCTCCCTCATCCCGACCTTCCTGTTCTTCCTCTTCTTCCAGCGCACCCTCACCCGAGGCGTGACCGCCGGCGCAGTGAAGTAGGACGGCTCCTCACCTCCCTGACGCCCCTGAGCGTCGCTCTCACACTGACACCAAGGACACCTCATGAAGTTCTCCAACGGATACTGGCTCGACCGCGAGGGCTACCAGGTCGAGAAGGCTCGGGGCCTGCTCGACCTGGGCCGGACCACGGACGACGGCGCCGTCGCGCTGCGTGCCTACGCCCCGGTCCGGCCTGTCACCGGCCGCGGCGACACGCTCAACAACCCCCTGCTGACGGCCACCTTCACCGCCGTGGCCGACGGCGTCATCAAGGTCTCGCTCGTCAACCACGCCGGCCGACGTGACCCTGGCCCCCACTTCGAGGTCACCAGCGAGCCGGGATACCCCGGCGTCGTCGAGACCGAGGGAGAGGGACTGACCCTGCGTGCCGGGGACCTGGCCGTCCACCTGGAGGAGGGGCAGGACTGGACCGCCCGCTTCACCCACGCCGGCAAGGACCTGACGAGCTCGCCGCCCCGGGCCGTGGCACACGTCGTGGCCCCGGACGGACAGACCTACATGCGTGAGCAGCTGAGCCTGCGACCCGGGGAGCGGGTCTACGGCCTGGGCGAGCGTTTCGGGGCCCTGACCAAGAACGGCCAGAGCATCGACATCTGGAACGAGGACGGCGGTACCGCCTCCGAGCAGGCCTACAAGAACGTCCCCTTCTACCTCACCACCGCCGGCTACGGCGTCTTCGTGGACAACACGGGCGGGGTCTCCTTCGAGGTGGGCAGTGAGCTGACCACCCGGACCCAGTTCTCCGTCGAGGGAGAGTCCCTGACCTACTACGTCATCGACGGCCCCACCCCTCAGGAGGTGCTGCGCCGCTACACGGCCCTGACCGGCAGGGCCCCGATGGTGCCGACCTGGTCCTTCGGCCTGTGGCTGACGACCTCCTTCACGACCTCCTACGACGAGCAGACCGTGACCGGCTTCGTGGACGGCATGGCCGAGCGTGACCTGCCGCTGAGCGTCTTCCACTTCGACTGCTTCTGGATGCGAGGCTTCCACTGGTCTGACTTCGAGTGGGACCCAGCCACCTTCCCGGACCCGGCAGGGATGCTGGAGCGCATGAAGGCCAAGGGCCTGAAGATCTGCGTGTGGATCAACCCCTACATCGCCCAGCGCTCGACGCTGTTCGCCGAGGGAGCGGCCAAGGGCTACCTCGTGCGCACCACGAGCGGGGACGTCTGGCAGACAGACCTGTGGCAGGCCGGTATGGCGCTGGTGGACTTCACCAACCCCGACGCCGTGGCCTGGTACCGCTCCAGGCTCGCCGGGCTGCTGGAGACGGGGGTGGACTGCTTCAAGACCGACTTCGGCGAACGCATTCCCGTCCGTGACATCGCCTGGCACGACGGATCGGACCCCGAGCGGATGCACAACTACTACACCCACCTGTACAACCGCACGGTCTTCGACCTGCTGACCGAGGTACGTGGTGAGGGCGAGGCCGTCCTCTTCGCCCGCTCGGCCACCGCTGGTGGGCAGCAGCTCCCGGTCCACTGGGGCGGGGACAACGAGTCGACCTACGCGTCGATGGGGGAGACCCTGCGCGGCGGGCTGTCGCTGACCAGCTCGGGGTTCGGCTACTGGAGCCACGACATCGGTGGCTTCGAGGGCACCCCGGACCCGGGCGTGTTCAAGCGCTGGCTGGCCTTCGGCCTGCTGTCCTCCCACGCCCGCCTGCACGGCTCGAGCTCGGTGCGAGTGCCGTGGGCCTTCGACGAGGAGTCGGTGGACGTGGCGCGTCGCTTCATCAACCTGCGCCTGGGGCTTATGCCCTATCTCTATGCCGCTGCCCGTGAGGCCCACGAGACCGGGACGCCGATGATGCGCTCGATGTTCCTGGAGTTCCCGCAGGACCGCGGGGCCTGGGACGTGGACACGCAGTACATGCTCGGCTCCGACCTCCTGGTCGCCCCGGTCATGGACGCCGAGGGCGAGGTGGACGTCTACCTGCCCGAGGGCACGTGGACCTCCTACTGGACCGGCCAGAGCGTCCAGGGCCCGCGGTGGGTCCACGAGACCCACGGCGTGGAGACCCTGCCGCTGTACGTGCGCCAGGGTGCTGCGCTGCCGCTGGCAGGCAGCATCACCCGACCGGAGGAGGACTGGCGCGAGGGCCTGACCGTCCGGGTCGAGGCGCTGGCTGAGGGCGCTGAGCGCGTGGTCACGGTGCCGGCTCACGACGGCTTCGAGGAGGCCTCGATCCGGGTGGTGCGGCAGGGCGAGCTCCTGCGTGCCACGGCGAAGGGCCTGGACGGCGCCTGGTCGTTGGTGAGCGGTGGCCAGCGGGTTGACGGCGAGGGCGAGACGACTGTGGAGCTCACCCTGAGCTGAAGCTGGGCTGAGACAGGGGCCGAGCGTGTGCGGGTGCGACCGAATGAAGAGCTTTCAGATACTCATTCGGTCGCACCCGCACACACTCGGGATGCTTCTAAAATTGACGCTTGAGTGACAGGAGCGAGGATGGAACCAGGGGCCTCCACGACGACGTGGCGTCGGTTAGTCCTGTGCGCCGGCGTCCTCGCCGTGGTCCTGGTGGCATGGGCCTCAACGGACACCGCGCCGCTGGTGGTGACCGGCTCAGCATCCACGAGGCCGCAGCCTGCCTCAGCACCCACGGCCACAGTCCCGCCCCTCCAGCCCGCGACCCCACCAGACCTGCCGCACGGTACCGGGACGTCGTGGTGGGTCGAGGCCCTGGTCGTCATGGCTGTGCTCGTTGCCGGCGTGCTTGCCTGCCTGGCGATCTGGCGACTTGTGCGCTTCCTCCTCGTACGCCTGCGACGCCTCCGGCCGGTTCCCGTTGACGTGCAGGCCGAGGGCCTCGGTCCGGACCTCGCCCTCCTGAGCCCGAGCCAGGCCGCGCGGCAGGTGACGGCGCTCCAGCACGGAAGCCCGGCCAACGCCATCGTGGCAGCCTGGATGCAGCTGGAACGAGACGTCACCGAGGCGGGTGTGGGGACACGACCCCACGAGACCTCCGCGGAGCTGGTCCTCCGTGTCCTGGCACAGCGAGAGGTGCCGGCCACAGCGATCCGGGACCTCGCCGCCCTCTACCGTGAGGCTCGATTCTCCTCCCACGAGCTGGCCGAGGACGCGCGAGACCAGGCCCGCTGGGACCTGGAGCAGGTTCATGCTGCTCTCGGCCTGAGCGGCAGGCCGGTGCCGGAGCCTGACGAGGCGGCGCGCAGCGAGGTGAGGCAGCGATGAGGACTCTCAGCCTCCGTGCAGCCCTCGCCGCCACCCTCGTGGGCTGGGCCGCCTTGTGGGCACTTGGCCTCATCGGTGTCCGTTTTCACCCTGTCATCGCGCTCGCGGTCCCGCTTGTCCTCCTGGGCACCGCGCTCCTGACACGCGTCGACCCCAGTCCGCCCGCCTTCCCAGTGACCGAGCCTGCGGCACCACCACTGGTGCCCACGGACCGGCGCCTGTCGACGCTGACCTGGCTCCTGCGCGACGCGACCTCGTCACGGGGCTGGGACAGCGGCGTGCGTCCGCATCTTGCTCAGCTCACGCGCGACCGCCTGCGTGAGAGGCACGCGGTTGACGTCGAGGACGATCCGCGCCGTGCCCGTGCCCTTCTGGGAGAGGACCTGTGGGACCTGGTGAGTGGCACCACCCCTGCTCCCCGTACCGACCGCGACCTTATCCGCCTGATCGAGAGGATCCAGTCCCTATGACCACGAGCGACTCGACGACGCCCCAGGCGCTTTCTGCTGCGCAGGTCTCCGCCCTGGCCGGGGAGGTCCTGAGCTCGGTGACCCGTGCCGTCGTCGGCAACCCCGAGGAGCTGGAGCTTATCCTGGCCGGTGTGCTGGCCGGAGGTCACGTCCTTCTGGAGGACTACCCGGGGCTGGGCAAGACCCTGACGGCCCGCTCCTTCGCCCAGGCCCTCGGGCTGGACTTCACGCGCGCCCAGTTCACCCCCGACCTCCTGCCCTCGGACCTGACTGGTTCCTTCCTGTTCGACCAGAAGCGCGGTGAGTTCAGCTTCCGTGCCGGACCGCTGTTCACCGGCCTGCTGCTGGCCGACGAGGTCAATCGGACCCCTCCCAAGACCCAGGCGGCTCTCCTGGAGGCGATGCAGGAGCGGCAGGTGACGGTTGAGGGCACGACCTTCCCGCTGCCCCAGCCCTTCCACGTCATCGCTACCGCGAACCCGGTGGAGTACGAGGGGACCTACCAGCTCCCTGAGGCCCAGCTTGACCGCTTCCTGCTGCGCCTGTCCTTCGGCTACCCCAGCGCCGACCAGGAGTGGGAGGTCCTTGCTCGCCGGCTCGGGCGCCGGCAGGAGGAGCAGGTCGTGCCCCAGGTCACCGACGCCGCCAGCCTGCGGGCAGCCCAGCTGGCGGTGGAGGACGTCGAGGTCGAGGAGTCGGTCGGCCGCTACTGCGTGGCGCTGGCCTCGGCCACTCGTGAGCACGAGGCGGTGTCCGTGGGGGCCTCGCCCCGCGGCTCACTCGCGCTCGTCACCGCCGCTCGCGGCCTGGCCGTGGTCCGCGGCCGTGACTACGTCACGCCCGAGGACGTCAAGCACGTGGCGGTCGCGGCCCTGGCTCACCGCCTGTCCATCCGGCCCGAGCTGTGGATGAGCTCGATCAGTGGACGAGACGTCGTCACCCAGGTCCTGGCGACTACTCCTGTACCCGGGGCCGGCCAGTGACGCAGCAGGGTACCGGGGCGTGGAGGCCCACGGCGCTCCACCTACGTGCCCTCGTCGGAGGTCTCGGCCTGGCGCTGCTCGCCGTCGTCGGGCACCGGCCTGACCTGGCGGTGCTGGCGACCCCGTTCCTTCTCATTGCCTGCTGGGGACAAGCGTGCCGTCCGTGCAGCCGTCCGGTGACCCAGGTCCAGGGGCAGGGTGCTGACCTGGTCGAGGGCCAGGCGGTGACGGTACGCGTACGCACCAGTGACGCTCATGGCGCTGAGACCGTGGGCCACGACCTCGGCGCCACGCACGGTCTGCGTCTGCGGCCGCAGGCGCGGGCGGCACTGGTACGCGGCGGCGCGGACGAGGGCTCGTTCCTCGTCCAGCCCGTGCGCTGGGGGCCGGCGCGGGTCGGTGACGGCGAGCATCACCTGCGCAGCGTGTGGGGTGCCTTTGACAGCCGCTGGCTCGCCCGCCGCCCCATCGAGCTGACCGTCGCGCCAGCGCCCGGGGCGTTCGCCTCCGACGCCCCGGTACCACGCCCCTCGCGGATGCTCGGGCTCCACGGTGCACGGCACGCAGGGGAGGGCTCGGAGTTCAACGACATCCGCCTCTTCCAGCCCGGTGACCGACCTCGTCTCGTGCACTGGCCGACCTCGGTGCGCACAGGGCGGCTCCACGTGCGCACGACCTATGCTCAGGCCGACACCCAGGTCCTCCTCGTCGTCGACGCCTTCGCGGACGTCCCTGCGGCCTCGGAGCAGGACGAGGGCAGCCTGAGCCGGACGGTTCACGCCGCCTCGTCGGTCGCAGCCTGGTGCCTGCGCACCGGGGACAGAATCGGGCTGCGGGTGATGGGGGCGGTGACGACGCCGGTGCCGGTAGGACACGGGCGTCGCCACTACCTGCGGGTCCTGGGCACCCTAGGACGCCTACGCCCGGGATCAGACCGTACCCCCGCCTCACGCCGCCCGCGTCTGTCCACCCCGCCGGGAAGCCTCGTGGTGGTCCTCAGCCCGCTGACCGAGACGCAGGTGGTCGAGCTGGCGGCTCAGCAGGCTGCCTCCGGGCTGGACGTCCTCGTCGTCGACACCGCTCCGGACCTGTCCGACCCGGGAGGGCTCAGCAGCGTCGAGCACGCCGCCCGCCAGGTGCTCGAGCTGGAGCGGGAGCGCGCTGTCGCTGCCCTGGCGCACCGGGGGGTCGCCGTCGTGTCCTGGCGGGGCCCGGGCACGCTGGACACCGCGCTGACAGCGATGTCGCGTCCCAGGAGCGGCGCGTGAGCGCGCGGGGCCGCGCCGCCGGGCGCGGGCGTCGCCCTGGGCCCGTCCGCTGGGTACTGGCCCGTGTGCCGAGGGTCCTGTCTCCCTCACAGGCTGTGGTGCGTGGGGTCTCAGTGCTCGTGCTGCTGGGCGCGGCTGCGGTGGCCGGGACCTTCCCGCTGCTGATGGCGGTCCTGGCGGTGGTCGCGCTGTGGACGGCAGTCGCTCCGGAGGAGGGGAGCCTGCTGAGCCTGGCGGTCATGGTCCTGGCCTGGTTCTTCGGTGACCGTGACGTCTCCTCGTGGACCACCGTGCTCGTGGCGCTCGCGCTCGTCACCGACCACACCTGCCTCGTGCTGGCCTCCTCGGCGCCGCCACGCGCCCGCCTGCCGTGGTCGGTGGTCAGGCGCGCTGCGCTGCGTGGGCTGGTGGTAGCCGGAGCGACGACGGCGGTGTGGGCCGGACTGGCCGTCCTACCTCGCGGGTCGGTGCCTCCGGCAGCGGTGGTGGCCGCGCTCGCGGTCCTGGCTGCAGGCGCCTGGACGGCCGGCAGGCAGCCGGGCTCGGCCAGGAGCTAACGACTAAGCCCCGCCAGCGCGGCAGGCGAGCTCGCGCGGGTCGGCGCCGGTGGCGTCGGGGACGCTGACCAGCGCAGACGCTGAGGAGGACGCCGTGACGAGCCAGGACGCCGCTACCGCCAGTCAGAAGGTCCCGACCTTTCATCACCAGGACGGCGGGCCCACTATCGGCACCTGTGACGCACCGGTCATCGAGGCGGACGGGCACCTGTTCAAGGACCTGGCTCGCACCGGCGAGCTGCTGCCCTACGAGGACTGGCGCCTGAGCGCGAGCGAGCGTGCCGCGGACCTGGCAGGGCGGCTGAGCACCGAGCAGATCGCCGGCCTCATGCTCTACTCACCCCACCAGGCCGTCCCCAGCCCGGGCCACGGCCCCTTCCCCGGCACCTACGGCGGACGCGCTCTTGCCGAGACCGGGCTGGCACCATGGTCCCTGACCGACCAGCAGACCCGCATGCTTACCCGCGACCACATCCGCCACGTCCTGGCCATCACCCTGGAGTCGGCCGACACGGCGGCACGCTGGAACAACGCCTTGCAGGCCCTGGCTGAGTCCACCCCGCTGGGCGTTCCGGTCTCCATCACCACCGATCCGCGCCACGGTGCGGGAGAGGCTACGGGAGCCGAGTTCGCGACCAGCGCCGTCGACGTCTCACGCTGGCCTGAGGGCATGGGGATGGCGGCGCTGCTTGACCCGCAGCGCGCACGCCAGTACGGCGAGATCATCTCCCAGGAGTACCGGGCACTGGGGATCACGACGGCGCTCGGTCCTCAGGTCGACCTGGGCACCGACCCGCGGTGGATGCGGCTGCGGGACACCTGGGGACCGAGCTCAGCACTGGTGACGGACTACGCCCGCGCTGTGTGCGACGCCATGCAGACCACGGCGTCCCCTGACGAGCAGGAGGGAGCAGCCTTCGGGCTCCCGGTGCGTGAGCCCTCCTACGCCGACACCGGCTGGGGGCAGGCATCGGTGGCCACGATGGTCAAGCACTGGCCGGGCGGCGGGTCAGGGGAGGCCGGGCGCGACGCGCACTACGGCTTCGGCAAGTTCGCCGTCTACCCGGGAGGCAACGAGGCGGAGCACCTGCTCCCCTTCACCCGTGGCGCCTTCGACCTCGACGGCCCGACGGGGACCGCGAGCGCCGTCATGCCTTACTACACCATCTCCTCGGGCTACCGCGCTCCTGACGGCCGGGTGCTCAACACCGGGAGCGACGGGGAGCCACGTGCGAACTCCTACCACCGCGTCATCGTCCACGACATGCTGCGTGAGGGTGAGGGCTTCGACGGCGTCGTGTGCACCGACTGGGGCATCACGGCTGATCCGGACCCGGAGATGAGCAATTTCGGTCAGCGCTGCTACGGGGTCGAGGATCTCAGCGTCGCTGAGCGTCACGCCCTGGCGATCGACAACGGCGTGGACCAGTTTGGTGGCAACAGTGAGGTCGCTCCGGTCCTGGAGGCCTACCGGATCCTGGCTGAGCGTGACGGTGAGGCGGCTGCTCGGGCCCGTTTCGAGGCCTCGGCGGTGCGTCTGCTACGGGTCCTCTTCCGCACGGGCCTGTTTGAGAACCCCTACCTCGACCCGGCCGCCTCGACCGCGACAGTGGGGTGCCAGGTCTTCGTCCAGGCCGGGCTGGAGGCTCAGCGTGACAGCCTCGTCATGCTCAAGAACGCCGACGCCGAGGGCGTCCCGGTCCTGCCGCTGACGCAGCCCTCGACCCGGGTGTGGGTTCCGAGCCGCCACGTCGAGGAGCACCTGGGCTTCATGCGTTGTCCGGAGCCCGCCCGCGACATCGATCCCTACCGATCCAGTGCGGTCGCCTTCGAACGGGTCGAGGACCCGGCTGACGCCCAGGCAGCCGTCGTCTTCATCGAGTCCCCGCTGTGCGAGAGCTACTCCGTGGCCGATCGTGAGGCCGGGGGCAACGGCTACCTGCCGATCTCCCTGCAGTGGGGGCCCTACACGGCCAACGCCGCCAGGGCGCGTTCCCTGGCAGCCGGCGACTTCCGCGAGGTGTCCTGCCCGGACCGCTCGGTGCGGGGCAAGCGGGCGCAGGTGGCGAACGCCGGTGACCTGGAGCTGGTGCGCCAGGCCCGCCAGATCATGGGCCGGCGGCCGGTGGTCGTGGTCCTGCGGATGCACAACCCGGTGGTGATGGCCGAGGTGGAGCCGCTGGCGGACGCGATCGTCATCGACTTCGGCGTCCAGCAGGAGGTGGTCTGGGAGCTGCTGCGCGGGCGTACGACCCCGCACGGACTACTGCCCCTGACGCTGCCGGCCTCGATGGAGGTGGTCGAGTGCCATGACGAGGACCGTCCGTTCGACTACGCGGCCTACCAGGACGGGGCCGGCCACGTCTATCGACTCGGCTTCGGTATGGACTGGCAGGGAGTGATCGACGACGAGCGTGTGGGACGCTACGCCGTCGCCGGCCAGGACGCCGCTACCCTGGGCCCATGTTGAACCGCATCGACCTGCGTGAGAGTGACCTGACCGCACGTGAGCTGGCCGAGGCCCTGCCTCGCGCCGTCCTGGACGTGGCTGGCGCGCTGGACGCGGTGGCTCCCACGATCGCGGACGTGCGTGAGCGCGGTGCGGCAGCCCTGCGTGATGCGGCTGAGCGCTTCGACCGTGTGTGTCCCGAGCACCTGCGAGTGCCGCGTGAGGCGCTCACCCAGGCGCTGGCTGGTCTGGACCCGGCGGTGCGTGAGGCCCTGGAGCTCTCTATCGCCCACAACCGCGCGGGTCACACCGCTCAGCTGCCTAGCGAGGCGGTCACCCAGGTCGTCGCGGGAGGCACGGTCACCCAGCGCTGGATCCCGGTGCGCCGCGTGGGCCTTTACGTGCCCGGTGGCCTGGCTGTCTACCCCTCCAGCGTCGTGATGAACGTGGTAGCGGCGCAGGTCGCCGGCGTGGAGCAGGTCGCGCTGACCTCCCCGCCCCAGGCCGAGTTCGGCGGTCTTCCTCACCCCACGATCCTGGCGGCCTGTGCGCTCCTGGGCGTGGAGGAGGTCTACGCCGTCGGAGGCGCTCAGGCCATCGCGATGCTCGCCTACGGAGCGGACTGTGAGAACGGGACGGACGAGGCTGACGTCGCGGCCTGGGGCGGAAGCGGCCAGGTGCTGTGCGAACCGGTCGACGTCGTCACCGGTCCGGGCAACATCTTTGTCGCGGCGGCCAAGCGAGCCGTGCGCGGGGTCGTCGGCATCGACGCTGAGGCTGGTCCCACGGAGATCGCCGTGCTGGCCGACGCCTGCGCGGACCCCGAGCTGGTGGCCGCGGACCTGCTCTCCCAGGCAGAGCACGATCCCAACGCCGGCAGCGTCCTCATCACGGACAGCCCCGAGCTGGCCGACGCGGTCGAGGCCGCGCTGGAGCGGCGCGTGGAGGCGACCAAGCACGCACAACGCTGCCGCACGGCGCTGACCGGCCGACAGTCCGGCGTCGTGCTCGTGCGTGACCTCGACCAGGGCGTTGCGGTAGCGGACGCCTACGCCGCCGAGCACCTGGAGATCCAGACCCGTGACGCCGCGGCCGTCGCTCGCCGGATCCGCAACGCCGGAGCGATCTTCGTCGGGCCCTGCTCCCCGGTACCGCTGGGGGACTACCTGGCCGGGTCCAACCACGTCCTGCCCACCGGTGGCACGGCGCGGTTCGCGGCGGGCCTGAGCGTCATGGCGTATATCAAGCCCGTCCAGGTCATCGAGTATGACGCCGCTGCCCTGGAGGCGATGACGGACCCGCTCGCGGCCCTGGCAGACTCAGAGGACCTGCCCGCTCACGGGGAGGCGGCACGAGCCCGTCGCGCCTACCGACCCTGAGCCGTCAGACCCAGTCGTCGCGTCTCATGACGTGGCACGGGCCGGTGCACCGCGTGGGTGACAGGCACAGGGCACCTAGCGCTGGGCCAGGACGAAGGGACGGACCGAGACGGCGCCGGCCTGGCGCAGGAGCCGCGTGGCGACGGTCAGGGTCCACCCGGAGTCGGTCCAGTCGTCAACCAGCACGACCCGGGCACCGTGCAGTCTCGCCAGGGTGTCACGGCCCCAGTCCTGGAGCGTGAGCGACCGGGCGACCGCTGCCAGGCGGAAGGCGGAGCCGACGTCGTGACGCGCGCGCTCGCCGATCACGTTGACGACTCCAAGGGGCTGTGCGGTCAGGGTGCGCGCGACGGCGTTGCCGAGCTGGCGCACGAGGGCAGGGCGGGTCCGTGAGTCGATGACGACGACCATCAGCGGTGAGACGCTGCCCTCCGCCAGGTCCTCGTCCTCGGACTCGATCAGGCTGCCCAGCCGCTGTGCGACGTCCACTACTGCTGGCCGCAGGCTGGGCGGGACCTCGCCGTCCGTGGCGGAGTCAAGCAGGTCACGTAGCGTCGTCGAGACCCCGAGTCCGTCCAGGCGCCCGACCGCCAGACCGCTACCGGCGCGGTCCTCCTCCGTGATCCTGCCGCGCAGGCCGGCCAGGCCCAGCCGGTCCATGCCCGTGGGCCACTGGCGCCGGGGCTCGATGACGGTACCCACCTGCGCCATCGCGCGTCGGGCGGCCTCGACCTCCTGCTCCGGGGCACGAGCGGCCAGGGACAGCCCGCCGCACAGGTCGCAGCGTCCGCAGCGCCAGCCTGGCTCCAGGGTCGGGTCGTCCAGCGTCTGGCGCAGGAAGGCCATCCGGCACTGCGGAGCCTGGAGGGCCTCGTAGACGACCATGAGATCCTGCTCCTTGGCGCGGGCGGCGGCCACGCGCTCGTAGCGTGCAGCGTCGTAGGCCCACGGCCGTCCCGTCCAGACCCATCCGCCCCTGACCCGTCGTACGGCGCCGTCGACGTCAAGGACCTTGAGCATCGACTCCAGCCGCGTACGCCGCAGGCTGGTGGAGGTCTCCAGCACGGCCGTGCTCAACGGGCCGTGGCCCTGGCTGTGCGCCTCCTCCAGGGCAGCGAGCACCTGACGCACCTCCTGCTCGGGCGGGAAGGCCTGGGAGCCGAACCAGTCCCAGATCGCCTGGTCCTGCTTGCCCGGCAGCAGGACCACCTCGGCGCGCTCGACGCCGCGTCCCCCGCGTCCGACCTGCTGGTAGTAGGCCACGGGAGAGCTGGGGGCTCCGAGGTGGACGATGAAGGCGAGGTCCGGCTTGTCGAAGCCCATGCCGAGCGCACTCGTGGCGACCAGCGCCTTGACCTGGTTGGCCTTGAGGTCGCTCTCCAGCCTCTCACGCTCGGCAGGGTCGGTCCCGCCGGTGTAGGCAGCCACCTTCAGCCCGGCCTGGCGCAGCTGCTCGGTGACCTCGACCGCGGCCGCGACGGTGAGGCAGTAGACGATGCCGCAGCCGGGCGTGGTACGCAGGTAGCTCGTCAGCCAGGCCAGACGGGAGGCGTCGTCCTCCAGCCGCGAGGCCCCCAGGTACAAGGAGGGGCGGTCCAGGCTGCCACGCAGGACCAGGACGGGCTGGCGTGAGGCGGACGTGTCCTCGCCCGCGCCCAGCTGCTCCGCGACGTCACGGGTCACGCGCTCGTTGGCCGTGGCCGTGGTGGCCAGGACGGGCGTGCGAGGTGCTAGGTCAGCCAGCAGGGAGCGGATACGTCGGTAGTCGGGGCGGAAGTCGTGTCCCCAGTCCGAGATGCAGTGCGCCTCGTCGATGACGACCAGGCCCGTGCCACCCGCCAGGTGGGGCAGGACCTCCTCGCGGAAGACCGGGTTGCTGAGGCGCTCGGGGGAGACGAGGAGGACGTCGACCTCGCCTGAGGCGACCTGCTCCTCGACCTGCCTCCAGCTGGTGGCGTTGGCCGAGTTGATCGTGGCGGCCCGGATCCCGGCTCGCTGCGCGGCAGCGACCTGGTCACGCATCAGCGCCAGGAGCGGGGAGATGATGACGGTGGCCCCAACGCCTGGGTGCGCCGGACAGCCCTGCGCGCGTGCACGCGGTGGCGGCGTTCCTGGCTCCCAGCCGCCCCAGCCCTCACGCAGGAGCGCGGTGGCCACGAAGTAGACGGCGGACTTTCCCCACCCGGTGCGCTGGACCACGAGGGCACGACGGCGCTGCGCCACCAGGGCGTGGACAGCCGTCCACTGGTCCTCACGCAGGCTGGCACCCGGCCTGCCGACCAGCATCTGGAGGATCGTCTCGGCGCGCTCGCGCAGTGGTGAGGTGCTCATGGACTCACCGTAGCGACCGGGTCCGACATGAACGGAGCGCGTTGCAGCCAGGAGCTCTCAGACTCTGGACGTCTCGCCTGGCGGATGGTGTTGCGGGCAGCGCGGAGCCCCGTGTGTATGCTGTGGGCTACAACCATCCCGAGCGGCTGAGAGACCTGGCTCGTCGACGCCGCAGCAACCGACCGGCCGAGCCGGACCCGGTGCTCCTGCCAGGACCGATGGAAGGACACCTGATGACCACCAGCCGATGCAGCATCTCCTGCTGCGCCGTCAGGACGGAGGCTCCCCTGCTCACGCCGGAGCGCGTGGCAGGGGTGGTCATGCCCCGCTGAGGCGCCCGGACGTCTCAGCCCCCAGCCGGCCAGGCCGGTTCCGGTCCTTATCCCCATGACCGCCGCGGCACCTCGCCGCAGGAATGACAGGACCACTCATGACCACTTCCATCCGCACCACCCACGTCGGTTCCCTGCCCCGCACCGACACCCTGCTCAAGGCCAACGCCGACCACGCCACCGGCGCCCTGTCCGACGCCGACCTGGCCGCGGTCGTCCGCTCTGAGACTGACGCCGTCGTCGCCAGGCAGGCTGAGCTGGGCATCACGATCGTCAATGACGGCGAGTACGGCCACGCCATGACCGAGAAGGTCGACTACGGCGCCTGGTGGTCCTACTCCTTTACGCGCTTCTCCGGCCTGGAGCTGCTCGACGAGCTTCCCGAGCGCAGGCCGACCCCGGCCGGGAAGCTGGAGCTGGACGCGATGACCGACCGCCGCGACTGGGTGGCCTTCGCCGACGCCTACTCCGACCCGACCTCAGGTATCCACCTGGCGACCCGTCGCCCGTGGTCCTTCCCTGCACTGACCGGCGAGCTGTCCTACACGGGCCAGGAGGTCGTCGCCCGTGACATCACCTCCCTCAAGGAGGCGCTGGGCAAGGCGGGGAAGCCGTTGTCCGAGGGCTTCGTGGCCTCTATCAGCCCGGCTGCGGCGGCACGTGTGGGCAACTACTACTACGAGGACGACGAGGCTGCCGTGTGGGCGTGGGCCAACGCGCTGCGCGAGGAGTACAAGGCCATTACCGACGCCGGTCTCACCGTCCAGATCGACGCTCCTGACCTGGCCGAGTCCTGGGACCAGTTCAAGGTCGAGCCCGCTGTCGAGGACTACCGCCGGTTCTCCGCCGTACGGATCGAGGCCCTCAACCACGCCCTGGAGGGGATCGACCCCGACCTCGTGCGCTACCACGTGTGCTGGGGGTCGTGGCACGGTCCGCACTCCACGGACCTGGAGCTCCGCCACGTGGTGGACCTGGCCCTCAGGGTCAACGCCAACGGGCTCACCTTCGAGGCCGCTAACGCCCGCCACGAGCACGAGTGGAAGATCTGGAAGGACACTGAGCTCCCCGAGGGCAAGTACCTCATCCCGGGAGTCGTCTCCCACGCGACGAACGTCGTGGAGCACCCTGAGCTCGTGGCAGACCGCATCACGCGCTTCGCCGAGCTGGTGGGGGCCGAGCGGGTCGTGGCCTCGACCGACTGCGGTCTGGGTGGCCGTATCCACTCCCACATCGCCTGGGCCAAGCTCGCCTCGCTGACCGAGGGGGCGCGGCTGGCCTCAGAGCGCCTGTGAGGTCCTGGCCGGCGACGACGTCGGCCCAGGACGCGTGACTGGTCCCGCCTTCCTACCGGCCGCTCAGTCAGTAGCCGGTCCCGGGCTGGGCGTGGACAGATCCGCACGCGGGCCGTGCCTGCTCATAGACTGCGGCACGTGAGCACACTTCCTCTGCGACCCGGCCTTGAGGGCGAGACTCCCTACGGCGCTCCTGAGCTGGACGTACCTGTCCGCCTCAACGTCAACGAGAACCCCTATGCCCCCTCGCCGGAGGTCGTGCAGGACGTCGCTGCCGCCGTCGCCCAGGTGGCCACCGGGCTCAACCGCTATCCCGACCGCGACTTCCCGGCGCTGCGCCAGGCGCTGGCCGACTACCTGGCGGTCGAGTCCGGGGTGCGCGTGCCCTGGGAGCAGGTCTGGGCGGCCAACGGCTCCAACGAGGTCATGCTCCACCTCCTTCAGGCCCTCGGCGGGCCGGGGCGGGTGTGCCTGTCCTTCACACCGACCTACTCCATGTACCCCGAGTACGCCCGAGACACCCTGACGCAGTACGTCGCCGCGGCACGTGCTGAGGACTTCACCCTTGACGTCGAGGCCGTCCGCGAGGCGGTTGCGGCTCACCACCCCGCGGTCATCCTGCTGGCCAGCCCGAACAACCCCACCGGTACCGCACTGCCGCTCGACGACGTGCGCCAGGTGCTCCGGGCCGCTCGCGGCAACGGGCCGGTCGCGGCGGACGGCAGCGCGACCGACTGCGTCGTCGTCGTGGACGAGGCCTACGGCGAGTTCCGTCGCCCAGGAGTACCCAGTGCCCTGGAGCTCCTGGTCGAGGAGGACGGCGAGGCCTACCCGCACCTGGCGGTGTGCCGCACCATGTCCAAGGCCTTCGGTATGGCGGGACTGCGGCTGGGCTACCTGGCTGCGACTCGTGAGCTCGTCGACCTCCTGCGAGTCGTCCGCCTGCCCTACCACCTCTCGGCTGTGACCCAGGCTGCGGCCATGGCGGCGCTGGCCCACCGCGAGGAGCTCATGAGCCAGGTCGCCTCGATGCGTGCTGACCGCGACCGCCTCGTGGGCTGGCTGCGTGAGCAGGGGTGGACGGCCTTCGACTCCGACTCCAACTTCGTCCTCTTCGGCCCCTTCGCTGACCGCGACGCCGTCTTCTCAGGCCTGCTGGAGCGCGGCGTCCTCATCCGCGTCGTCGGGCCGGCGGGGTACCTTCGGGTGTGCATCGGCACGCCGGAGGAGATGGAGGCCTTCCGCCGTAGCCTTCTCGCAGTGACGGCTGACCTTCCGCGGCCTGACGCCGCGCAGACACCCAAGGAGATCCACTCATGAGCCGTACCGCCCGCATTGAGCGGACTACCAGCGAGTCCACCGTCGTCGTCGAGCTCGACCTCGACGGCAGCGGACGCACGGACATCTCCACGACGGTCCCCTTCTACGACCACATGCTCACGGCGCTGGGCAAGCACTCGCTGATCGACCTGACCGTGCGCGCCAGCGGGGACACTGACATCGACGTCCACCACACCGTGGAGGACACGGCGATCTGCATCGGGGAGGCGCTGAGGCAGGCACTGGGGGACAAGTGCGGGATCGGCCGTTTCGGTGACGCTACGGTCCCTCTGGACGAGGCGCTGGCCCACGCCGTGGTGGACGTGTCCGGACGGCCCTACCTCGTCCACGAGGGCGAGTCCGAGGCCTTTGTTCACCACCTCATCGGCGGCCACTTCACCGGATCCATGGTGCGTCACGTCTTCGAGGCCATCGCCTACCACGCCGGGATCTGCCTCCACGTGCGCGTGCTGGCCGGGCGGGACCCGCACCACGTCGCGGAGGCCGAGTTCAAGGCGCTGGCGCGTGCGCTGCGCCGGGCCGTGGAGCCCGACCCGCGGGTGGAGGGCGTCCCCTCGACCAAGGGGGCCCTGTGATGAGCGAGCGCCCTGTGCCGGAGGACTCCTCGGGCAAGGACGTCGACGCCGAGTTCGCCGCCCTTACGGAGGGGCTGGACCTGGACGCGCCCGATCCGGTGCCCGAGCAGGACGAGGCAGGGCTCCCGGCCGTGCCTGACGACGCCTCCGCGCTCGACGCCGAGGACGTCACCGCTGCCGGCCGGGCGGTGAAGGTCGCTGTCGTCCTGACCCCCTTGGCCAGTGCCGACGCGCTGGCGGCCCTGTGCTCCATGAGTGACCTGGACTGCACCGTCGTCCCGGCGCGCTCGGGAGCCTTCGCCGTCAAGGAGTTTGTCTCGGCCCACGCCGAGTGGGACGTCTCGGAGCTGCTGGGCGGCGCTGAGACCGAGCCTGCTGAGGCTGCGGAGCTGGCGGGGGCCCTGTCGCGGCTGTCGCGTGCCGGCGTCGTCCTGCTGACCGCTGACCTGGCCACCGACGTGGGTATCGAGTCCGGGCTGTCCGGCACCATCACGGCTCGCCGGTACGCCAACGGCACGGCGGGTGAGGAGGCCAGTGCCGGTCTGCTGCTGTCGGCGGTGGACCAGGTCGTCGAGGACGTCCTGCTCGGGCTGACGCGGGCTGAGGACGTCAAGGGAGCGGTCCGCTCGGCCGACGTACGTCCCTCACGTGCCATGAGGTGGCTCGGACGGGGCCTGCGCGGCGGCGGACGGTCCTGAGGAACGGACGGTGACAGGACGGGCGTGAGAAGCACCGGCCCGGGCCGTTAGGCTGTGGGCATGCGCAAGCCCACCGTCGTCGTCCTGTCCTACGGCAGCGGCAACGTCCGATCCGCCGTGCGCGCCCTGGAGCGCGTGGGCGCCCAGGTCGAGTTCACTGCCGACGCCGCCGCCGTCGAGGCGGCCCAGGGCCTGGTCGTCCCTGGTGTCGGCGCCTTCGCCTCCGTCATGAGCCAGCTGGCTGCCGTTGACGCGCCGCGACTCATTGACCGTCGTCTGGCGGGGGGACGGCCGGTGCTGGGGATCTGCGTGGGGATGCAGGTGCTGTTCGAGTCCTCGACCGAGCACGCTGACGACCAGGCGGCGACCGCGGGCCTGGGGCAGTGGCCGGGGACCGTCTGCCGTCTGGAGGCGCCGGTGGTACCACACATGGGCTGGTCCGAGGTCCGGGCGCCGCAGGGCTCTCGGCTCTTCGACGGCGTGGCGCACGAGCGCTTCTACTTCGTCCACTCCTACGCGGCGAAGACCGATCCGGCGAGCCTTCTCGGCCCTGGTCCGACCCGCCCGCCGCAGGCCACCTGGGCCACCCACGGCGAGGACTTTCTCGCGGCGGTGGAGAACGGGGCTCTGTCAGCGACCCAGTTCCACCCCGAGAAGTCAGGCGACGCCGGTGCCCAGCTTCTGCGCAACTGGCTCGCCACCCTCTGACCCGCGACCACCTTTCGTCCAGACTCCTTGGAAGGGACCTGCCATGCTCACGCTCCTGCCCGCTGTCGACGTCGCTGACGGCAAGGCCGTCCGCCTGCTTCAGGGAGAGGCCGGCTCCGAGACCGACTACGGCAGCCCGGTCGACGCCGCCCGCGACTGGGTCGAGGCTGGAGCCGAGTGGATCCACCTGGTCGATCTGGACGCGGCCTTCGGACGGGGCTCCAACGCCGAGCTCCTGGCCCGGATCGTCGGCGAGGTCGGTATCAAGGTCGAGCTGTCCGGAGGTATCCGCGACGACGCCTCCCTGGATCGTGCGCTGCAGGCTGGTGCCGCACGGGTCAATCTCGGCACCGCCGCGCTGGAGGACCCTGACTGGACGGCTCGTGTCATCGCTGAGCACGGCGAGAAGGTCGCCGTCGGCCTGGACGTGCGTGGTACCACCCTGGCGGCACGCGGCTGGACCAAGGAGGGCGGAGACCTGTGGGAGACCCTCGACCGTCTCGACGAGGCCGGTTGCTCACGCTACGTGGTGACGGACGTGACCAAGGACGGGACTCTGACCGGACCGAACACGCAGCTGCTGCGGCAGGTGGCAGCGCGTACCAGCGCACCCGTGGTCGCCTCAGGCGGCATCTCCAGCCTGGAGGACGTTGCCGCGCTGGCCAGGCTGGTTCCTGAGGGCGTCGACTCCGCCATCGTGGGCAAGGCCCTGTACAACGGCAACTTCACCCTGCCCCAGGCCCTGGCGGTAGCGGGCGGGGCAGCTGTGTCAGAGGTGGTCGCGTGAGCCAGGAACGGCAGGTCGAGGGGACCGACGACGTCCAGGTGAGGGCCGCGATGGCTGCCCGGGCCAAGATGGAACGGCTGCTGGCCGCCCCCACGCCCTTCTCCGACGACGACGGCGCCGTCGACCCGGCGGTGCTGGAGGCGCTGGAGGCCGCTGACCAGCCTCGCCACCTCTACCTTGACCACCTGTGGCAGGTGCTCGCCGGCAGCCGGGTCATCGTCCCGGTGGCGGCGCACGCGCGCAGCCAGAGCGAGCCGCACACGAGCGACGCGGCGCAGGACGCCGCGACCCTTGCCGTGGACCTGCCTGACGGGCACATCGCCCTGCCGGTGTTCACGAGCATGGAGGCGATGCAGGCCTGGCGCCAGGACGTGCGCCCCGTGCCGATCGAACCGCGCAGAGCAGCACAGGTGGCGGCGCACGACACCGACCAGCTGTGGGTCCTGGACCCGGGCAGCCGGGACCTGCGTCTGCCGCGCCCTGCGGTGCTCGCGCTGGCCGGGGGAGAGGACTGGGTCCCCTCCTGGCGCAACGAGCCGGTCCAGCAGGAGGTGACCGCCCACCTCATGGGAGTGCCAGGGGTGACGGGCGTGGCCTTCGAGCCCGGCCAGGAGGCTGAGCTGCGGGTCTTCATCCGGGTCGACGCCTCCGGCGGCATGTCGGCGGCGGCCGCCGCCCTGGAGACCTGCCAGCTGATCATGGTCAACCCTGCCTGGGGCGAGCTCATCGACACCGTCGAGCTGTGCCCGGTCCCGGCCTGAGCCTGAAGCGTGTGCAGTCTCACGAGGAGGCTCGGGGCTGAGGCGTAGGCCCGGTCTGGCTCGCCTGGTAGTGTGGGGCACCGACCGGCCGGGGTCCGACTCCGGCTCGCAAGCGGAGTGATCCCACCTGGGTCCCTCACGGGGACCGGGTTCATGCGAGGACTTCCTCGCGGTGCGTGGCGTGCTGTCGCGTACCGTACCCCTGAGGTACGTGATGGGCCTTCGTGCGCGATCTGCGGCGAGGGCCTTTTTCTCGTCGCGGCGGCTGACCGTCACCAAGAGTGAGGAACTGTCATCAGCGAGCCCCGTATCAACGAACGGATCCGCGTCCCCGAGGTGCGCCTCGTCGGCCCCGGCGGCGAGCAGGTCGGCGTCGTCCGCGTCGAGGACGCCCTGCGCCTGGCCGAGGAGGCCGGTCTCGACCTCGTCGAGGTCGCACCCGACGCACGCCCTCCGGTGTGCAAGCTCATGGACTACGGCAAGTTCAAGTACGAGTCGGCCATGAAGGCTCGTGACGCCCGGCGCAACCAGGCGAACACGCAGCTCAAGGAAGTCCAGTTCCGGCCCAAGATCGACCAGCACGACTACGCCACCAAGATGGGGCACGTCGAGCGGTTCCTCAAGGGCGGGGACAAGGTCAAGTGCGTCGTCCGCTTCCGCGGGCGTGAGCAGTCCCGGCCCGAGCTGGGAATTCGTCTGCTCCAGCGCGTGGCCGAGGAGGCGGGCGAGCTGGGGACCGTCGAGTCCCACCCGCGTCAGGACGGCCGCCAGATGGTGATGGTCCTGGCTCCCACGCGCAAGAAGGCTGAGGTCAAGTCCGACCAGCGCCGTCGCCGCGAGGAGGCCCGGGCCACCCGGCGGGCGGAGAAGAACGCCGCCAAGGCCTCGGCTGCCCCCGAGGCAGAGGCCACCCAGGAGCAGGCCTGAGGGCCTGGGCTCAGTAACAGACCGCCACCCACCCCACCGGCAGACCGCGTGGGGTCCGCAGCCCCAGGCGCTCGTCTGGTGGCCGAGAAGAGGAATCCAACAATGCCGAAGAACAAGACGCACTCCGGTGCCAAGAAGCGTTTCCGGGTGACCGGCAGCGGCAAGCTGATGCGCGAGCAGGCCAACAAGCGCCACCTGCTCGAGGTCAAGTCCTCGCGTCGTAAGCGCAAGCTGTCTCAGGACCAGGTTGTTGACCCCAGCAACCTGCGTCAGGTCAAGAAGCTGCTCGGTCGCTGAGAGCCCACCACGTAAAGGAGTCATCACATGGCACGTGTGAAGCGGGCTGTCAACGCCCAGAAGAAGCGTCGTACCGTCCTCGAGAAGGCCTCGGGCTACCGCGGCCAGCGCTCTCGCCTCTACCGCAAGGCCAAGGAGCAGGTCACCCACTCCGGCGTCTACGCCTTCCGTGACCGCCGTGCGCGCAAGGGCGACTTCCGTCGTCTGTGGATCCAGCGCATCAACGCCGCTGCCCGCGCTGAGGGCCTGACCTACAACCGGTTCATCCAGGGCCTGGGCCTGGCGGGCGTCGAGATCGACCGCCGCATGCTGGCCGAGCTGGCCGTCAACGAGCCGGCCGGTTTCAAGGCGCTGGTCGAGGTCGCCAAGAAGGCGCTGCCGGCTGACGTCAACGCCCCCAAGGCCTGACTCGGGCCCGGCTGAGAGCCAGCCGGGTTCCGCGCCACGAGACGGCGCCGTCTCCATGACATGGAGACGGCGCCGTCTCGCGTAGGCTCCCTCCCATGAGCAAGCGGGCAGACACGAGTACCTGGCGCCCCGGTATCGCGATGAACCGGCCTGACGGAAGGCAGCCAGGACCTGATGTCATGGACAACCCGGCTGCGACACGAGTGAGCCGGGTGGCCGGCCTGGCGCGTCGCTCCGCGCGCACGAAGCACGGCCGCTTCCTCGTCGAGGGCCCGCAGGCGGTGCGCGAGGCCGTGCGTTACGCAGGCTCGGCGGTCCTGGACCTCTACGCCACCCAGGAGGCTGCACGGCGTCACGAGGCGATCGTGACCGAGGCCAGGACCGGTGGCACCTACACCCACCTCGTCACGCCTCAGGTCATGGCCGCCATGAGCACGGATGCCCAAGGGCTGCTGGCAGTAGTCGGCACGCAGGCTGTCGGCAGTCCCGCTGCTCCCTCCGGCACGCGGGAACAGGCTCCTCATGCCCTTGCCGACGTCCTGGCAGGTGCCCGCCTGGTCGTGGTGCTCACCGAGGCGCAGGACCCGGGCAACGCCGGCACCATCATCCGCGCCGCCGATGCTGCCGGAGCCGACGCCGTCCTGCTGGCACGCGGCAGCGTGGACCCCACCAACCCCAAGGTCGTGCGCGCAACGGCTGGCAGCCTCTTCCACCTTCCTGTGCTGGCCGGCCTGGACCTGGCCGAGCTCGCTGCCTGCCTGCACCAGGCGGGTCTGACGGTCCTGGCTGCCGACGGCGGGGGAGACCACAACCTGTTCGAGGCTGACGACCTGCTGGCTCGTCCCACGGCCTGGTGGCTGGGGAACGAGGCGCGAGGCCTCAGCGAGCAGGCGCTGTCCCACGCCGACGCCGTCGTCTCCATCCCCCTGTACGGCAAGGCTGAGTCCCTGAACGTCGCCTCGGCCGCCACGGTCTGCCTCTTCGCCTCGGCCCGTGCCCACCAGACGGGTGCTGAGGAGGTCAGGTGACCGTGACCGTGTCCCGTCGCCGTGCCAGCCGTGCGCGCCGTGTGCGTGAGGCCGTGACCGGCTACCTGTTCCTGACGCCCTCGGTGCTGGGTGTGGTGCTCTTCATGGTCGTGCCGGTCGGAGTGATCCTCTGGCTCACCGTCCACCAGTGGGACCTCATCGCTCCGCCGCGCTACGTCGGCCTTGACCAGGTCCGCCAGGTCCTGACCGACGCCTCCTTCCTCCGGTCGCTGCGAGTGACCCTGGGGCTGGTCGCCCTCGTGGTGCCGGCGCAGATCCTGCTGGGGCTGTTCCTGGCCAACATGCTGACCAAGGGCGTGCGTGGTACGACGCTCTTCCGCACCCTCATCGTCATTCCCTGGATCTCCTCGCCGCTGGCCCTAGGAGTGGTGTGGTCGTGGATCTTCGCGCCTACCGGCGGGCTGCTCAGTGCGGTGGCCGGGACGAGGCTGGAGATCCTGGTCTCGCCGACCTGGGCGCTTCCTGCCGTCGCCTTCGTGGTCCTGTGGAACAACGTCGGGTACACCTCGTTGTTCTTCATCGCCGGCCTGCTGGCGGTGCCACGTGAGCTCATCGAGGCGGCCTACGTCGACGGCGCCTCCGCACGCCAGGTCTTCTGGCGGATCAAGGTACCCATGCTGCGTCCGACATTCTTCTTCGTCTCAGTGACCAGCGTCATCGCGGCCTTCAACATCTTCGACCACGTCTACGCCCTGACCTCCGGCGGGCCGGCGGGTGCCACCAAGGTCCTGGCCTATGAGATCTATGAGCAGGCCTTCGTCAGCTGGGACGTGGGCAAGGCCTCGGTCATGGCCCTGGTCATGATGCTCATCCTCCTGGCGGTCACGGTCGCCCAGAACCTCTACTTCCGCACGAGGACCACCTATGAGTACGTCTGAGACCCCCATCCCGGTCCGGCGCGCCCGCGCCGCCACCAGGCGCGGGGCGAGCCGTGCCGGTGGCCGTATCGACAGCCCCGGCGTCCTGGGAACGGCTGGGATCTACCTGGGGCTGACCCTGGCGGCGGCCGTCATGGTGCTGCCTTTCGTCTTCTCCTTCATCACCGCCTTCAAGTCTCCCAAGGACTTCGCCTCCCACTCGCCTCTCGCCCTGCCGAGCCCCTGGACCCTGGAGTCCTTCACGGCGGTGCTGACCGGACGCATCGACTTCGCCAGCGCCATCTGGACCACCGTGCTGATGGTGGCCGTCATGGTGGTGGGGCAGGTGACGTCCTCGGTGATGGCCGCCTACGCCTTCGCCAGGCTGCGCTTCCCCGGGCGGGACCTGGTCTTCTGGCTCTTCCTGTCCACCATGATGATTCCTGCCTCGGTACTCGTCATCCCGCTCTACCTCATGATGGCCAAGGCCGGGATGAACAACACCTTCTGGGGCATCGTCATCCCCTTCATGTTCGCCTCGCCCTACGCCGTCTTCCTGCTGCGCGAGTCCTTCCGCTCGATCCCGCAGGAGATCATTGACGCGGCCAAGATCGACGGCGCCGGACAGGTACGCATCCTGACCAGGATCGTCCTTCCGATGTCTGGCCCGATCCTGGCGACCCTCACGCTGATCACGGTGGTCAGCCAGTGGAACTCCTTCATGTGGCCGCGCATCATCGCCAGCCAGGAGCCCAAGGTCATCACGGTGGCGACCGCGGCCATGCAGTCGCAGCACAACGCGAACTGGACCTATGTCATGGCCGCGACGACGATCGCTCTGGTCCCTCTCATCATCCTGTTCGTGGTCTTCCAGAAGCAGATCGTCGCCTCGATCACGCTCAGCGGCCTGAAGTAGCCCAGGATCGTGTGGCGGACGGACGGGGACGGCCGGGGTGGGCTGCGCTACAGTTCACGTCGCACCTGCCTGACACCCACGTCCAGGCAGGGTACGAGCACCTGGAGGTATCCCATGTCCCGTCGCCCAGCGCTCTCTCGCCGTGACCTGCTCAAGGTCTCGGGCGTCACCGCAGCCACCGCCGTCGGCCTGAGCGTGCTGGCTGCCTGCGGGTCCGCTTCCTCTGACGACTCCGGCTCAGGCGCTGGCTCGGCCGGTGAGATCACCTTCCGCCTGTGGGACGAGCAGGCTGCTGCTGCCTACGAGGAGGCGCTCAAGGGCTTCACTGCCGATACCGGCATCTCGGTCAAGATCGAGCAGGTGGCCTGGGCGGACTACTGGACCAACCTGCGCAACGACATCGCCTCGGGCTCGGCCCCGGACGTGTTCTGGACCAACTCCTCGAACTTCGTCGACTACGCCGCCGCAGGCAAGCTCGTCAACATCGACGAGGCCGTGCCCGCCTCAGAGCGCGAGGGCTGGTCACAGGCCGCCGTCGCCCAGTACTCCTCGCAGGGGAAGGCGTGGGGCGTGCCGGCTCTGGCCGACCCGAACATCGCCGTCTACTACAACAAGTCGCTGCTGGACGCTGCCGGGGTCAGTGTCGAGGACCTGGCCTCCCTGGCCTGGGACCCGACGGCCTCCTCAGACACGCTGCGCGAGATCACGACCAGGCTCACCCTGGACACTGCGGGAAGGACTCCGGCTGAGGCGGACTTTGACGCCTCGAACATCGTCCAGTTCGGCTACAACGCTGCTCTTGACCTGCAGGCGATCTACCTGCCCTACCTCGGTGCCAACGGAGCGACCTACCAGGACGCCGAGGGCCAGTTCACCTTCGCCTCGCAGGCGGGCGTGCAGGCCTTCGGCTACCTCGTCGACCTCATCAACTCCTCCCACGTGGCGCCCTCGGCCGCGGACACCAACGACAACGGCGACTTCTCCCGCGACCAGTTCATCCAGGGCAAGATGGCGCTGTTCCAGTCCGGTGCGTACAACCTGGCCAACATCAAGGACGGAGCCTCCTTCGAGTGGGGCATCGTGAGCCTGCCGCAGGGGCCCCAGGGACGTGGAGGCGTGTCGAACTACACGGCAGCCGCCGGCAGCGCCGACTCCAAGCAGGCTGAGGCTGTCACCAGGCTGCTGGCGTGGCTGGGCAGTGCCGAGGGCTCCGGTGTGCTGGGCAGGACCGGCGTGGGCCTGCCCGGTAACACCGGCGCGCAGGACACCTGGAGCACCTACTGGAAGGATGCGGGCGTCGACGTCTCCGCCATGATGGAGATCGACGACACCGCCCTTCCCGGCCCCTTCGGTGCCAAGATCCAGGCAGGCATGGAGGCTACGGGAGAGTCTCTCAAGGAGGTCTTCCTGGGTCGTCTCGACGTTGCTGAGGGCGTCAAGGCTGCGCAGGACGCGGGCAACGCCGCGATCCATGGCTGAGCGCCTGGGGCACCGTCGGGTCCTGGGCGTCTATGCCCACCCCGACGACGCTGACGTGGGAGCAGGAGCCACGATCCACCGTCTCGTGCGGGAAGGGGCTGAGATCAGCCTCCTCGTGGCTACCTCGGGGGACGCCGGCGGCTACGAGGCCGAGGGCCAGGAGCAGATCTCTCAGGTACGTCGCCTCGAGCAGCAGGCTGCGGCGGCCTACCTGGGGGTCAGCGAGGTGGTCTTCCTCAACGGCTTCGCTGACGGGCACGTGGCTGAGGGAAGCGGGCTGGTACGAGAGGTCGTGGCGGCGATCCGCCGCTGGCGGCCCTCTCTGGTGCTCTCGATGTCCCCGGAGTACAACTTCGCCTCGGTAGCGGCCAGCCACCCGGACCATCGTGCGGTGGGACGTGCCGTCGTCGACGCCGCCTACCCAGCCAGCGGCAACCGCTTCGACTACCGCGAGCTCGCTGCGGCAGGCCTGGAGCCGCATGAGGTGGATGAGGTGTGGTTCCAGGGACACAAGGAGACCAACCACCTGGTGGTGGTCGAGCCGGACGACCTGGAGGCCAAGGTCGCGGCGGTGCGTAGCCATGTCAGTCAGTTCCGGGACCTGGACGGCGTCGAGGGCTACGTGCGTCGTGCGGCCGCTGCTGCAGGGGGCGCCGGCGCCGCGACGACCGGGCCCGCTGACGGGGCTTGTACGGGCTTAGAGCAGCCGGCTCTGGCCGAGCCCTTCTTCCGCTGGGTGCTGCACTAGCCGGGCAGGCCGCCTGCCGAGTGCGGCACATCCCGTGGACCGGAGTTTGGAGGCCTAGGGGTGACGACTACCCTGGGACACTGAAGCACTTCCTGCTCGGTCACGCGCTCCTGCGCGGTCGGGGCAGGAAGCTATGTCCCAGCTGGAAGGCACACACCCCATGACTGACGCACCCGGGGCGCTCTCGCCCCTGGACGAGGCAGGCATCAACGCGCTCGTGGAGGAAGGGCTGGCGGCGGTCGCCGCAGCCGGTGACCTCCCTGCCCTCAAGGAGGTGCGCCTGGCCTACACGGGGGACTCCTCCGTCCTGGCCCGCACCAATCGCGGCATCGGAGCCCTGGACAAGGCGGACAAGCCGACGGCGGGCAGGCTCCTGGGCGCCGCTCGGGGCAGGCTTCACAAGGCTCTGGCTGAGCGTCAGGAGGTGCTGGAGGCTGAGGCCGAGGAGCAGATGCTCGCGACTGAGGCTGTTGACGTCACTGTTCCCACCGCACGGGTGGCTCGTGGCGCCCGCCATCCTCTGGACGTGCTCATGGACGAGGTCTCCGACTTCTTCATCTCCATGGGCTGGTCGATCGCGGAGGGGCCGGAGACCGAGCACGAGTGGTTCGACTTCGACGCGCTCAACTTCGACGCGGACCACCCGGCCCGCCAGATGCAGGACACCTTCTACGTCGACGGTCCCTCGGTAGGAGCCGGCGAGGGGGAGAAGGCCAACCTCGTCCTGCGCACCCACACCTCCCCGGTCCAGGCCCACGTCATGCTCGCCCAGGAGCCGCCGCTGTACGTGGCCTGCCCGGGCAAGGTCTTCCGCTCCGACGAGCTCGACGCCACCCACACCCCGGTCTTCCACCAGGTCGAGGGACTGGCGGTCGACAAGGGCCTGACCATGGCGCACCTGAAGGGCACGCTGGACCACTTCGCCCGGGCGATGTTCGGACCTGAGGCCCGCACCCGCCTGCGCCCCTCCTTCTTCCCCTTCACCGAGCCCAGCGCGGAGATGGACCTGTGGTTCCCGCAGAAGAAGGGCGGACCGGGATGGATCGAGTGGGGAGGCTGCGGCATGGTCAACCCCAACGTGCTCGTCGCCTGCGGGATCGACCCCGAGGTCTACACAGGCTTCGCCTTCGGCATGGGGCTGGAGCGCACGCTCATGCTGCGCCACGGCATCGCAGACATGCACGACATCGTCGAGGGAGACACCCGTTTCTCCCAGCAGTTCGGTACCACCGGAAAGGGGAACTGACATGCCCTACGTCCCGATCGAGTGGCTTCGCGAGCACGCGGACGTTCCCTCCGGCACCACTGCGGCCCGGCTGGCGGCTGACCTGGTCAAGGTGGGGCTGGAGGAGGAGCGCATCGTCCCGCCGTCGGTCACCGGCCCTCTCGTCGTCGGCAGGGTCCTCACGCGCCAGGCCAAGGAGCAGTCCAACGGCAAGGTCATCAACTACTGCCGCGTGGACGTAGGACCGCAGCACAACGACGCTCCCGGTACCGGTAAGGAGCCCTCGGAGCTGCCCAGCCGCGGCATCGTGTGCGGGGCGCACAACTTCGAGGTGGGGGACAGTGTCGTCGTCTCCCTGCCCGGGGCCGTCCTGCCTGGTGACTTCGCCATCGCTGCCCGCAAGACCTATGGCCACATTTCGGACGGCATGATCTGCTCGGCCCGCGAGCTGGGGATCGGTGAGGACCACTCGGGCATCATCGTGCTCGATGAGTGGTTGGCTGCCCACGGGCACGACGGCGAGGAGCTGCCGGAGCCGGGAACGGACGCGATCCCGCTGCTCGGTCTGGGTGAGGAGGTCCTGGAGATCAACATCACCCCGGACCGCGGCTACTGCTTCTCCATGCGTGGGGTGGCCCGCGAGTACTCCCACTCCACCGGAGCCGCCTTCACGGACCCCGCGGACGGGACCAACCCGGGCCTGTACCCCCACGGCGTGGCGCAGGCAGGGCAGGACGGCTTCGCCGTCGAGATCCGCCAGGACCCCCGCCCGATCCACGGACGGCCCGGGGCCGACCGCTACGTGGCCCGCGTGGTGCGTGGCATCGACCCCAGCGCCCCGAGCCCGCAGTGGATGCGCGACCGCCTGACCGCCGCCGGGATGCGCCCGATCAGCCTGGCGGTGGACGTGACCAACTACGTCATGCTGGACCTGGGCCAGCCGCTGCACGCCTTCGACCTGGCCAAGGTGCACGCCCCGATCGTCGTGCGCCGTGCCGAGGCGGGGGAGAGCCTGACCTTCCTTGACGAGGTCACTCGCGAGCTGGACCCGCAGGACCTCGTCATCGCCGACTCGCCGCAGGGCGCGGGCTCGCGTCCCCTGGTGCTCGCCGGGGTCTTCGGAGGAGCGGCTGCCGAGGTGGACGCCGGGACGACGGACGTGCTCATCGAGGCCGCACACTTCGACTCCGTCTCGGTCGCCCGCTCAGCCCGCCGGCACAAGCTGCCCACCGAGTCCTCCAAGCGCAACGAGCGTGGTGTGGACACCGCGCTGGCCCCGGTGGCGGCCCAGCGCGCCGTCGACCTGCTGGTCAAGTACGGCGGCGGCACCGCCGAGCCGGTCGCCACCGACGTGGACCGCACCGTGCCCCCCGAGCCGATCGTCATCCGCGCCGACGCCGCGCAGCGCCTGACCGGGGTCTGCTACGGCACCGAGAGGGTCATCGAGCTGCTGACGATGATCGGCTGCACGGTCGAGGCTGCCGGCACTGACGACGCCGGCCACGAGCTGCTCGCCGTCACCCCGCCGACCTGGCGCCCGGACCTGGTGGGCGCTGCGCACTTCGCTGAGGAGATCGCCCGTCTGGACGGCTATGACAGCATCCCCGTCATCGTCCCCACCGCCCCCGCCGGCACCGGCCTGACCCCGCGGCAGCGCGCCCGCCGGCAGGTCGTGGCGGCCCTGGCGGAGGCGGGACTGACCCAGGTCCTGTCCTACCCCTTCATCGGTGACGTCCACGACCGCCTGGGCATCGCCCAGGACGACCCGCGACGGCAGGCGATGCGCCTGGCCAACCCGCTGGCCGAGGACGCCCCGCTCATGCGTACCAGCGTGCTCGACTCGCTCATTGACGTAGCCCGACGCAACGTCTCGCGCGGGCTCAACGACGTCGCTGTCTACGAGGTCGGCACCGTCACGCTGCCGGCGGGCACGGTACCGGCGCCTGTCGTGGGCGTGGACCGCCGCCCCACCGACGACGAGCTGGCTGCGCTGGAGGCCGGTATCCCCGACCAGCCCACCCACGTGGGCGCGGTGCTGGCCGGCGAGCGCGAGCGGGCCGGGGTCCTGGGCGCGGCGCGTGCCTGGGACTGGGCCGACGCCGTCGAGGTCGTGCGCACCGTTGCGGCGACGCTGGGCGTGGCGGTCGAGGTCAGTGCACCACAGCAGCCGTACGCTCCCTGGCACCCGGGGCGGACCGCGGAGGTCCGCCTGGCCTCGACCCGCAAGGGCAAGGACCTCCTCCCCGGTGCCGTCGTGGCTCACGCTGGCGAGCTGCACCCGCGCACCGTCAAGGAGCTGGGCCTGCCTGCTCGCTCCTGCGCCGTCGAGATCGATCTGGAGCCGCTGCTGGAGGCGGCTGAGGCAGCAGGTGTACTGCAGGTCACGGCCGTCTCCACCTTCCCCCCGGCCAAGGAGGACATCGCCCTGGTCGTCGATGAGGCCGTGACCGCGGCCCAGGTCGAGGCCGTCATCCGTGAGGCTGCCGGTGACCTGGCCGAGGAGGTGCGCCTGTTCGACGTCTTCCGCGGCGAGCAGCTGGGGCGGGACCGCAAGTCCCTGGCCTTCTCCCTGCGCCTTCGTGGAGACCACACCCTGACCGCCGAGGAGACCGCCTCCGTGCGTCAGCGTGTGGTCAAGCGCGCCGCCAAGCGGCTGGGAGCCGAGCTGCGCTCCGCCTGAGCCACCTGACCCGAGCGGACGAGAGTCCTCAGCCACCGGCCTGGCGTGCCTGGTCAGGCACGCCAGGCCGGTGTGCAAGTGCTCACGGCTGGCGTCTGAGGGTCTCCTGAAGCCTCCTGAACCGGCAGGTCGCGCCATACTGGAGGTATGAAGATCCTCCTGACATGCTCTTCCCGTCACGGCGCCACTGACAGCGTGGCTGAGGTTATTGCTGAGCGACTGCGCGAGGCGGACCTCGTGGTTGACCTCGCCAAGCCTGAGGACGTCACGGACGTGTCCGACTATGACGCCTTCATCCTGGGAAGCGCTGTCTACATGACGCACTGGACCCCTGAGGCCGTGGACTTCACCACGCGCTTCCGTCAGGAGCTGAAGGGCCACCCGGTGTGGGCCTTCTCTGTGGGCTTGTCCGGGCTGCTCCAGGGGGAGATCTCCGATCCGCACCGGATCGGGCCGGTGCTGCTGGCGATCGATCCTGAGGACCACAAGACCTTCGCCGGCCGTTTCGACCCGGCTCAGCTCTCCCTTCGCGAGCGCACGATCGCGCGCATGGGTGGTGCCAGCGAGGGTGACTACCGCGACTTCGACGCCGTGCGCCAGTGGGCGGATGAGATCGTGACGAGCCTGAAGGCTGGCGAGGGCAAAGCCTGACACCGTACGCCGGCGGGTGTGTGAGGAAGGCGACGGGAGCTGAACCTCCCGTCGCCTTTGTATTTGTATGCATCGCAACGTATGGTTTCTGTATGACGTGGACAGCAGCCGTTGCCGGGGCGACGGGATATGCCGGCGGAGAGGTTCTTCGCCTCCTGGCCGCCCATCCCGAGACTGAGATTGGCGCCCTGACCGCCGCCTCCTCCGCCGGGACGCTCCTGGGCGAGCACCACCCCCACCTCCTCTCCCTCGCGCAGCGCGTGGTCGAGCCGACCGAGGCCGCACGCCTGGCCGAGCACGACGTCGTCTTCCTCGCGCTGCCCCACGGCGCCTCCGGCGCGATCACCGCCCAGATCGAGGCGCTGGACGCCGAGCGCGGTACCCGTACGCTGCTCATCGACTGCGGGGCGGACCACCGCCTGACCGACGCTGCCGCCTGGCACGCCTTCTACGGCACCGAGTACGCTGGCTCCTGGACCTACGGCATGCCAGAGCTGCTCCACACCGGTGAGACCGTCGCGGCGGCGCAGCGCGCCGAGCTGGCTGCCACCGCGCGCGTGGCCGTTCCCGGCTGCAACGTCACGGCCGTGACACTGGCCGCCCAGCCAGGCGTGGCCGCCGGGCTCATCGACACCTCCCAGCTCACCGCGGTCCTGGCCGTGGGCTACTCGGGAGCGGGAAAGTCCCTCAAGCCGCACCTGACTGCGGCGGAGGCCCTGGGGTCGGCACAGCCCTACGCTGTCGGCGGCACCCACCGCCACATCCCCGAGATCATCCAGAACCTTGAGGTGGCAGGTGCGCCGGCTGGCTCGACCCGGCTGTCCTTCACCCCGGTCCTGGTGCCGATGAGCCGCGGCGTCCTGGCGACGGTCACGGCCCCCGTGACGCAGGCCATCCTGGACTGTGAACACCCGCAGGAGGTGTTGCGCTCCGCCTGGCAGGAGGCCTATGGGGCTCCTGGCGAGGGAGAGGCTCTCATCCACCTGCTGCCTGAGGGGACCTGGCCCACCACCGGCGCCGTCCTCGGCTCAGGCCTGGCCACGGTCCAGGTCACCTATGACCGGGCCGCAGGCGTGGCCACGATGGTGTGCGCGATCGACAACCTCGGGAAGGGCACGGCCAGCGCTGCCGTGCAGTCCCTCAACCTGGCGCTGGGACTCAGCCAGACCACTGGCGTCGTCGTCGAAGGAGTCGCACCGTGAGCGTCACCGCAGCCAAGGGATTCCGGGCCTCGGGCGTGCGCGCCGGCCTCAAGGCCTCGGGCAGGCCCGACCTCGCCCTCGTGGTCAACGACGGGCCGCTGGACGTGGCAGCCGGAGTCTTCACCTCCAACCGGGTGGTCGCCGCGCCCGTGACCTGGTCACGTCGGGCGGTGGCCGACGGCCGTGCCCGTGCCGTCATCCTCAACTCCGGAAGCGCTAACGCCTGCACGGGAGAGCGCGGGGCTGCCGACGCCGCCGCCACGGCTCAGCAGGTCGCCTACCTGCTGAGCACCGCAGGCCCGGGCCAGGAGGTGGGCGCCCGCGAGGTCCTGGTGTGCTCCACCGGTGTCATCGGCCAGCCGCTGGACATGGACAGGCTGCTGGAGGGCGCAGGCAGCGCGGCGCGGGCCCTGGCCGCGACGCCCGCAGCCGGTCATGACGCCGCGACGGCGATCATGACCACGGACACGGTCTCCAAGGAGGACGCGGTCACTCGCACCACCGAGGGCGTGACGTGGAGCGTGGGAGGCATGATCAAGGGCGTGGGCATGCTGGCCCCAGGGCTGGCGACGATGCTGTGCGTGATGACCACGGACGCCGTCGTCCAGGCTGGGCAGGCCCAGCGTGCCCTGTCCCAGGCAGCCGCTCGCACGGTCAACCGCATCAGCTCCGACGGGTGTATGTCCACCAACGACACCGTCCTGCTCCTGGCCTCCGGGGCCTCGGGCGCGCTGCCGAGCCAGGAGGAGCTCGACGACGCCGTCGCCGAGGTCCTGGGCCGGCTCGGACGACGCCTCGTGGCCGACGCCGAGGGCGCCACCCACGACATCGCGATCACGGTCACCGGAGCCGTCAGCGAGGCAGCCGCCGAGGCTGCGGCCCGGACCGTGTCCTCCTCCAACCTGCTCAGGTGCGCGGTGGCGGGAGCGGACCCGAACTGGGGTCGTGTCCTGTCCCAGCTGGGCACCGTGCCTGAGGACGTCTGCCCCTTCGACCCTGACGAGGTCGACGTCACCATCAACGGCGTCACGATCTTTCGCCACGGCAGGCTGGGCGAGGACCGCTCACTGGTGGACATGACCCCACGCGAGACCCGCATCGACATCGCCCTGAACGCCGGCACGGCCCAGGCGACGGTGTGGACCAATGACCTCACCCACGGATACGTCACCATCAACGCGGACTACACGACATGACCTCCTCCCAACCGTCCCAGGATCCCGCGGCCTCGGCCGCCGCATCAGCACTCGACTCCCTGACACCGACCCACAAGGCCTTGGTCCTGCTGGAGGCCGTGCCCTGGCTGCGTGCCTACCGTGGGGCCACGATCGTCATCAAGTACGGCGGCAACGCCATGGTGGACGACAGCCTCAAGCGCGCCTTCGCCCAGGACATCCTCTTCCTGCACCAGGTGGGCCTGCGCCCCGTGGTCGTCCACGGTGGCGGGCCCCAGATCAACGCCATGCTTGAGCGTCTGGGGATCGAGTCCGAGTTCCGTGGCGGCCTGCGGGTGACCACGCCTGAGGTCATGGACGTGGTGCGCATGGTGCTCACCGGATCGGTCCAGCGCGAGCTGGTCTCCCTGCTCAACGAGGTCGACTCCGACGCCGTGGGAATCTCCGGCGAGGACGGTGGCCTGCTGCGGGCGCGTCAGCGCCTGGCCACCGTTGACGGTGAGGCCGTGGACGTGGGGCTGGTGGGTGACGTCGTCGAGGTGGACCCGGGGCCGGTCACCGAGCTGCTGGACCAGGGGCGCATCCCGGTCATCTCCTCGGTCGCCCCGCTGGTGACGGATCCCACCACCGTCCTCAACGTCAACGCAGACACGGCGGCAGCGGCGATCGCGATCGCCCTGGGAGCCCAGAAGCTCCTCATGCTCACTGACGTCGAGGGCCTGTACTCGGCCTGGCCGGACCGATCCTCCCTGGTCTCACGCATCGGTGTGGACGCGCTGGAGGCGCTTCTGCCCGAGCTGGAGTCGGGGATGATCCCCAAGATGGAGGCCTGTCTGAGGGCCGTGCGCGGAGGCGTGGGGCAGGCCCACGTCGTCGACGGCCGCCAGCCGCACTCGATGCTCCTGGAGATCGTCACGGACGACGGCGTAGGAACCGTCGTCTGTCCCGAGCACTCCGCCGTCTCGCGTACCAAGGGAGGGCTGTCGCTATGAGCCAGGTGCAGGAGCCCACGGTGACCCAGCAGGACTGGACCCAGCGCTACACCGGCGCGGTCATGAACACCTTTGGCACTCCCCAGCGCGTGCTTGTCCACGGCGTCGGTGCCCAGGTCACCGACGCGGACGGCAAGGTGTACACCGACCTGCTGGCCGGTATCGCTGTCAACTGCCTGGGGCACGCCCACCCCGCGGTCGTCAGCGCGGTCAGCGAGCAGCTGTCCACGTTGGGCCACGTGTCCAACATCTTCACCTCTCCCGCTCAGGTACGCCTGGCCGAGGAGCTGGCGGGCATCGTCTTCCCTACGCGGGCGGCTGAGGAGACCCGTGTCTTTCTTGCCAACTCTGGTGCCGAGGCCAACGAGGCAGCCTTCAAGATCGCCCGCCGCCACGGCGGGAGCGCCCGCCCGCGGGTACTCGCCCTGGAGCAGTCCTTCCACGGCCGCACCATGGGGGCGCTCGCACTGACTCACAAGGCTGCTTACCGTGAGCCCTTCGAGCCCCTTCCCGGGGGCGTCCACTTCGTCCCGGCAGGCGACGTCGAGGCGCTGGCTGAGGCGATGGGCCCGGACGTCGCCGCGCTCGTCATCGAGCCCGTCCAGGGCGAGGCCGGGGTGCGTGAGATCCCCGAGGGATACCTCCAGGCCGCGCGCGAGCTCACCAGCGCCGCGGGTGCGCTGCTGATCGTCGACGAGGTCCAGACCGGTATGGGCCGAAGCGGTGAGTGGATGGCTCACCACCTCCTGGCACCCGGGGTGGTTCCCGACGTCGTCACCCTGGCCAAGGGCCTGGGCGGGGGAGTCCCGATCGGCGCCGTCGTCGCGACCGGGCAGGCTGCGGCTCTTCTGCAGCCCGGCCAGCACGGCACGACCTTCGGAGGCAACCCGGTGGCCTGTGCCGCCGCGCTGGCTGTCATCGACACGATCCGCTCCCAGGACCTGCTGACGCGGGTGAGGGAGCTCGGAGACCGGTGGGCGGCGGAGCTGTCCACGCTCGACGGCGTGAGCGAGGTCCGTGGCCGCGGCCTGCTGCGCGGCGTGGGTCTGGTCGACGCCGTCGGCCCCGCCGGTGAGATCGCCTCCCAGCTGCTGGAGGCCGGTTTCATCGTCAACGCGCCTCGTCCGCACACCCTGCGGCTGGCACCCCCTTTCGTCCTGAGTGACGCGCAGGCCGACTCCTTCACGAAGACGCTCGGTCAGGTGCTTGCCGGCCGTCTGACCCAGGCAGGTGCCGCATGAGCCTCCAGAGCCCTGACAGCCCGACGCAGTCCTCCGCCCCCCAGACCAAGGCGGCGCGCCACGCGCTCATCACCCAGATCCTGGTCAAGGAGCGGATCCGCTCCCAGGCCGAGCTGCGTCAGGCACTGGCGCAGCTCGGGGTCACCACGACCCAGGCGACGCTCTCACGCGACCTGGTTGAGCTGAGGGCGACCAAGGTCCGAGGCGCAGGAGGCTCCCAGGTCTACTCCATCCCGGAGGCGGGGGCGCCGGGCCAGGTCCAGGCAGGCCGTACCGAGGTGCCAGGAGACGGCGGGGCTGACACCCTGGCGGACCACACCACCTCCCGCCTGGCACGCTGGTGCGCGGACCTGCTGGTCACTGCCGAGTGGGCTGGGCAGCAGCTGGTGCTGCGAACCCCGGCCGGCGCCGCGCAGCTGCTGGCCTCCGCCGTCGACGACGCCATGCTGCCCGGGGTCCTGGGCTGCATCGCAGGGGACGACACCGTCCTCGTCATCACTCGGAGCGAGGAGGTGGCCACGCAGGTGGGCAGCCACCTGCTCTCCCTGGCCGATCCTGCCTCACGAGCCTGAGGGTGCTGCCTGCGCCACTGCTCCCCCCCCTACCACCATGGACACCCTTGCCCAGGACGTACCTGCGGTACCAACACGATGAAGGAACAACACCTATGAGCGCATCCAAGGACCGCGTGGTCCTGGCCTACTCCGGCGGGCTGGACACCTCCGTCGCCATCGGCTGGATCGGCGAGCAGACGGGCCGAGAGGTCATCACCGTGGCCGTCGACGTCGGCCAGGGCGGTGAGGACCTGGAGGTCATCCGCCAGCGTGCGCTGGACTGCGGAGCCGTGGAGGCCTACGTGGCGGACGCTCGCGACGAGTTCGCCAACGAGTACTGCATGCCGGCCCTCAAGGCCAACGCCCTGTACGAGGGCAGGTACCCGCTGGTCTCAGCGATCTCCCGCCCGGTCATCGCCAAGCACCTGGTCAAGGCGGCCCGGCAGTTCGGAGCCACCACCGTGGCTCACGGCTGCACCGGCAAGGGCAACGACCAGGTCCGCTTCGAGGTCGCCATCACCTCCATGGCCCCGGACATGGACTGCATCTCTCCGGTCCGTGACCTCGCACTGACCCGTGACGTGGCGATCGACTACGCCGAGAAGCACAACCTGCCGATCGAGACCACGAAGCACAACCCCTTCTCCATCGACCAGAACGTGTGGGGCCGCGCCATCGAGACCGGTTTCTTGGAGGACCTGTGGAACGCCCCGACCAAGGACGTCTACGTCTACACCGACGACCCGACCTACCCGCCGCTGCCTGACGAGGTCGTCATCCACTTCGAGCAGGGTGTTCCCACCGCTGTCGACGGCAAGCCCGTGACCCCGCTCCAGGCGATCCAGGAGCTCAACCGCCGTGCCGGCGCCCAGGGAGTGGGTCGTATCGACATGGTGGAGGACCGTCTGGTGGGCATCAAGTCGCGCGAGATCTACGAGGCTCCCGGCGCGGTGGCCCTCATCGAGGCGCACCAGGCGCTGGAGTCGGTGACCCTGGAGCGTATGCAGCGCCGCTACAAGAGGCAGATGGAGCAGACCTGGGGCGAGCTCGTCTACGAGGCCCAGTGGTACTCGCCGCTGAAGAGGTCCATGGACGCCTTCATCGAGGACACCCAGAAGTACGTCACCGGCGACATCCGCATGGTGCTGCACGGCGGACGCGCGGTGGTCAACGGTCGTCAGACCGACACCGGCCTGTACGACTTCAACCTCGCCACCTACGAGACCGGCGACACCTTCGACCAGTCCTCCTCGCGCGGATTCATCGAGATCTACGGCATGCAGTCCAAGCTCGCGGCCGCGCGCGACGTGCGCCTGGGCAACGGCGTGGGCTTCTGAGGCCCCTCCGAGACTGCTTGCGGACACTGCTGCGCCGCAGGACGACGGCGGTCGGTCACCTTCTCGTCTGGAGGCGACCGACCGCCGTCGTCACGCGCTGAGGACCTCAGGCTCTCGGTAAGCAGACCCGTGGGCCAGGACCACGACGAGGAGAGAGACGCTCCGCTGCGACGAGCGGCCGGTGCGTCGAGGCCGGGCGGTGTCGCCCCGAGCCGTGCCGATGGCCCACAATGGGCCTATGACGAGTCAGACGACGCCAGGTCCCGCGGCACCGGCCGCATCCTCGACGAGCCCGGGAGGCATCAGCCTGTGGGGTGGGCGATTCTCCGGTGGGCCGGCCCAGGCCCTGGCAGCGCTGAGTGTGTCCACCCACTTTGACTGGCGGCTGGCACGCTACGACATCGCTGGATCGCGTGCCCACGCCCGCGCGCTGGCCAGCGCCGGGCTCCTGGACGAGGCCCAGCTGGCTGGCACGCTCGCCGCCCTGGACCAGCTGGAGGAGGACGTCGTCGCCGGCACCTTCGCTCCCGTCCCTGAGGACGAGGACGTCCACACCGCTCTGGAGCGCGGTCTCATGGAGCGCGCGGGGGAGGACCTGGGCGGCCGCCTGCGCGCCGGCCGCTCGCGTAACGACCAGATCGCGACCCTCATCCGGATGTACCTGCGTGACCAGGCCCGGCACGTGGCCGGCCTCGTGCTCGACGTCGTCGACGCCCTGGTCAACCAGGCAGCGCGTGCAGGCGAGGCCATCATGCCGGGGCGTACCCACATGCAGCACGCGCAGCCGGTTCTCGTCGCCCACCAGCTGCTGGCTCACGCCTGGCCGCTGATGCGCGACGTCGAGCGTCTGGAGGACTGGGACGCACGCGCTGCCGTCAGCCCCTACGGCTCCGGGGCGCTGGCGGGCAACACCCTGGGGATGGATCCCGATGCCGTAGCGGCTGACCTCGGCTTTGACTCCTCGGCGGAGAACTCCATCGACGGTACGGCAGCTCGTGACGTCGTCGCCGAGCTCTCCTTCGTCCTGGCGATGACGGCCGTGGACGTCTCCCGCCTGAGCGAGGAGGTCATCATCTGGAACACCAAGGAGTTCGGCTTCGTCACCCTGGACGACTCCTACTCCACCGGCTCCTCGATCATGCCGCAGAAGAAGAACCCGGACGTCGCTGAGCTGGCCCGAGGCAAGGCCGGTCGGCTCATCGGTGACCTCACGGGCCTGCTGGCCACGCTCAAGGCCCTGCCACTGGCCTATGACCGCGACCTGCAGGAGGACAAGGAGCCGGTCTTCGACGCTGTGGACACCCTGGCCGTCCTCCTGCCCGCGGTCAGCGGCATGGTGGAGACCATGACCCTCCACTACGACCGGATGGCCGAGCTGGCGCCCCAGGGCTTCTCCCTGGCCACAGACGTGGCGGAGTGGCTGGTCACGCAGGGGGTACCCTTCCGCCAGGCCCACGAGATCTCGGGCGCCTGCGTGCGTGAGTGCGAGGAGCGGGGCATCGAGCTGTGGGACCTGTCGGACGACGACTTCGCCCGCATCGACGAGCGTCTGACGCCGGCGGTGCGTCAGGTGCTCTCTGCCGAGGGCTCGGTCGCGGCACGGTCCGGGCACGGCGGGACCGCCCCCGTGCGGGTCGTCGAGCAGCTGGCGCGGGCGATCGAGCACAGCGCAGAGCTCCGCGTCTTTGCCTGGGAAGGCTCTCTCCTGGACGGACCGGCAGGGCCGCTGGGCTCGGGGCGGTGGGAGAGCGAGGAGACCGGCGACGAGGCCTGAGCAGGTGGGGGAGACGAGCAGCAGCAGGGTCATCACGCCGTCGTCTGTGAGGAACCTGCTGGAGCAGGACTGCGTCCTCGTCGCCCCGCAGCTGCTCGGGACTGTGCTCACGGTCCGCTCGCAGCAGGGGACGGTCGCCGTGAGGCTGACCGAGGTCGAGGCCTACCGGGGCGAGACCGACCCTGGATCCCACGCCTATCGCGGTAGGACCCAGCGTAACGCGACCATGTTCGAGGCAGCCGGAGCGGTCTACGTCTACTTCACCTACGGCATGCACTACTGCGTCAACCTTGTGTGCGGGCCGCAGGGCCTCAGTCGCGCGGTGCTGCTGCGTGCCGGTGAGGTCGTCCAGGGCCATGAGCTGGCTCGTTCCCGGCGCCCTGCGGCCCGGCAGGACCGTGACCTAGCGCGTGGCCCGGCACGACTTGCCCAGGCGCTGGGACTGGGGCGTGGCGACGACGGCGCACGGCTGGGACCGTGTGGTAGCAGGTTCTCGCTTGCGCTGGCACGGCCGGGAGGCGTCTCGCCGCAGGCCCTGCGTCAGGGGCCGCGTACCGGGGTCAGTGGTCCTGGCGGCGATGCGGAGCGCTTCCCGTGGCGCTTCTGGCTGGACGGCGAGCCGAGCGTCTCGCCCTACCGGCCGGCGCGGCCCCGTCATCGTTCCTGAGACGGACGTGCGCGGCTGGAAGGTAAACGGCATGGCAGACTAGCGGGGCTGAGACCTGGCAGGCCCAGCACCGTACCCGAGCAGGGGCGAGACCGTGTTCGAACAAGACCTGGAAGGTTCGCGATCGTGACCGACATCCTCGATGAGCTGCAGTGGCGGGGCCTGATCGCCCAGCACACCGACATCGACGCGCTGCGAGAGGCGCTCACCAAGGGCAGCGTCACCTTCTACTGCGGTTTCGATCCCACCGCGCCGAGCCTCCACCACGGTCACCTCGTCGCGGTCAAGGTCATGCGTCACCTTCAGATGGCAGGCCACCACCCCCTGGCACTGGTGGGCGGAGCGACCGGTCTCATCGGTGACCCGCGGGCCAAGGGCGAGCGCAGCCTCAACACCAAGGAGGTCGTGGCGGGATGGGCCCAGGGCCTGCAGGCCCAGCTGGAGAACCTGCTGGACTTCGACGGGGACAACCCGGCTCGTATCGTCAACAACCTGGACTGGACCGGTCAGATGACGGCGGTCGACTTCCTGCGTGACCTGGGCAAGCACTTCCGTATGGGCACCATGCTGTCCAAGGACATCGTGGCGCGCCGTCTGGCCAGTGAGGAAGGAATCTCCTTCACCGAGTTCAGCTACCAGATCCTGCAGGCGAACGACTACCTCGAGCTCTTCCGCCGCTACGGGTGCACCCTCGAGGTCGGGGGCAACGACCAGTGGGGCAACCTGGTAGGCGGCATGGACCTCATCCACAAGGTGGAGGGGGAGTCGGTACACGTGATGACCAACCCACTCATCACGAAGGCTGACGGCACCAAGTTCGGCAAGACCGAGGGCGGCGCGGTCTGGCTCAACCCGCAGATGCTCAGCCCCTACGCCTTCTACCAGTTCTGGCTGCGGGTGGATGACGTCGACGTCGTGCGGTTCCTCAAGGTCTTCACCTTCCTCCCGCGCGAGGAGATCGAGCGTCTGGAGCAGGTCACGCAGGACAGCCCCAAGGCCCGCGAGGCCCAGAAGGTGCTGGCACGCGAGGTTACCACCTGGGTTCATGGGGCGGCCGCCGTGGAGAGCGCCGAGGCTGCCACCCAGGCGCTGTGGGGACGCGGCAAGCTCGGTGACCTGGATGAGGCGACGGTCCTGTCCGCCACGGCTGACCTGCCGGCCGCGGAGCTGGAGGTCGGGCGCTCGACGATCGTCGACCTGCTGGTGGCCACCGGGCTGGAGAAGGGGAGGAGCGCCGCACGGAAGACCGTCGCGGGTGGGGGCGCGTACCTCAACAACGTCAAGGTGGAGGACGAGGACCGTGTGGTGGCCCAGGAGGACCTGCTCGCGGGAGGCGTCGTCCTGGTTCGTAAGGGGCGTCGTAACCTCGCCGTTGCGCGTCAGGAGGTTCCGTCTGCCTGACCAGGCTGGGTGGGAGTGGCGGTGGCCGTGCTGTGTGCGCAGGGTCACCGCTATTTCATTTGACCGTCGGGTAGAGGGTGCGTAATGTTCTCTCCGGCCCGGGCGGCGAGGAAGAGATTCCAAGGCGTTCGGGAGCCGAGAACTGAAGAGAGTCATGGGAGGAGAGCGGGATCACGGATCCCGGGTTTGACTTCATGAAAATGACTCACTAAAGTTTATCGGGCGCTTCCGGAGAGAAGCGGCCCACGGATGTGGGCGGTGGAACTCCGGTGGGTGTGTTGTTTGAGAACTCGATAGTGTGTCATGTTTTTTATGCCATAGTGGGATGGCTGGGCTCTTGTTTTGGGGTCTGGTTGTTCTTGTTTTGTTTTTGGTTTGCCTGCCTTTGGTCCTGTTTTTGGGGTCTGGGGTGGGTTGGGCCTGGTCTGGTTTTCTGGGCTTTTGTGCTTTCTGTGGGCTGGTCCTGGCTGTTGTGGTTGGGGTTGGTTTATGGTTTGTGTTTTTGTTTGGAGAGTTTGATCCTGGCTCAGGACGAACGCTGGCGGCGTGCTTAACACATGCAAGTCGAACGGTGATCCTCAAGCTTGCTTGGGGTGATGAGTGGCGAACGGGTGAGTAACACGTGAGTAACCTGCCCCCTTCTTCTGGATAACTGCTTGAAAGGGTAGCTAATACGGGATATTCTGGCCTGCTCGCATGGGTGGGTTTGGAAAGGGTTTTCTGGTGGGGGATGGGCTCGCGGCCTATCAGCTTGTTGGTGGGGTGATGGCCTACCAAGGCGGTGACGGGTAGCCGGCCTGAGAGGGTGGACGGCCACACTGGGACTGAGACACGGCCCAGACTCCTACGGGAGGCAGCAGTGGGGAATATTGCACAATGGGCGCAAGCCTGATGCAGCGACGCCGCGTGAGGGATGGAGGCCTTCGGGTTGTGAACCTCTTTCGCCAGTGAAGCAGGCCATCTCCTTGGGGGGTGGTTGACGGTAGCTGGATAAGAAGCGCCGGCTAACTACGTGCCAGCAGCCGCGGTAATACGTAGGGCGCGAGCGTTGTCCGGAATTATTGGGCGTAAAGAGCTCGTAGGCGGCTGGTCGCGTCTGTCGTGAAATCCTCTGGCTTAACTGGGGGCTTGCGGTGGGTACGGGCCGGCTTGAGTGCGGTAGGGGAGACTGGAATTCCTGGTGTAGCGGTGGAATGCGCAGATATCAGGAGGAACACCGGTGGCGAAGGCGGGTCTCTGGGCCGTTACTGACGCTGAGGAGCGAAAGCGTGGGGAGCGAACAGGATTAGATACCCTGGTAGTCCACGCCGTAAACGTTGGGCACTAGGTGTGGGGGCTCTTTCCGGGGTGTCCGCGCCGTAGCTAACGCATTAAGTGCCCCGCCTGGGGAGTACGGCCGCAAGGCTAAAACTCAAAGGAATTGACGGGGGCCCGCACAAGCGGCGGAGCATGCGGATTAATTCGATGCAACGCGAAGAACCTTACCAAGGCTTGACATGTGAGCGTCTGCCTCAGAGATGGGGCTTCCTCCTTGTGGGGCGCTCTCACAGGTGGTGCATGGTTGTCGTCAGCTCGTGTCGTGAGATGTTGGGTTAAGTCCCGCAACGAGCGCAACCCTTGTCCCGTGTTGCCAGCACGTCGTGGTGGGGACTCGCGGGAGACTGCCGGGGTCAACTCGGAGGAAGGTGGGGATGACGTCAAATCATCATGCCCCTTATGTCTTGGGCTTCACGCATGCTACAATGGCCGGTACAGTGGGTTGCGATGTCGTGAGGCGGAGCGAATCCCTTAAAGCCGGTCTCAGTTCGGATCGGTGTCTGCAACTCGACACCGTGAAGCTGGAGTCGCTAGTAATCGCAGATCAGCAACGCTGCGGTGAATACGTTCTCGGGCCTTGTACACACCGCCCGTCACGTCATGAAAGTCGGCGACACCCGAAGCCCGTGGCCCTACGGGGAGCGGTCGAAGGTGGGGCTGGTGATTGGGACGAAGTCGTAACAAGGTAGCCGTACCGGAAGGTGCGGCTGGATCACCTCCTTTCTAAGGGGAGTGTGGCAGGTGCGTGGTGCTGGTGACGGTCCCCCTTTTGTGGTGGGGGGCGGCTGGTGGTCGTGCCTGTCTCGGAGCGCTGTGGTGTAGGGGACCGTCGGGGTGCCTTCCTCTTGGGGGGTGCCTGGGCGTCCTGGCCGGCCCTGTTGGGGGCTGGTCCGGGGGTGGCACGCTGTCGGGGTCTGGGGCAGTGCGCCCTAGGGGGCCTGGCTGCGGGTCCGGTTGCGCGTGGTGCGTGGCTGGGGCCTGTGGTGTGGGTGGGTTGGTTGTGAACTGTATAGTGGACGCGAGCATCTTTGATCTTTGCGCACGCACGCGTGTTGCGTGTGTGTTGTTTTGTTTGTTTTTTTTGAGCGTTCGGTGGATGCCTTGGCATCAGGGGCCGATGAAGGACGTGGTGGCCTGCGATAAGCCTCGGGGAGCCGGCTGACGGGCTGTGATCCGAGGGTGTCCGAATGGGGGGACCCGGCACGAGCTATGTCGTGTCACTCGTGCCTGAATTCATAGGGTGCGGGGGGTGACGCGGGGAAGTGAAACATCTCAGTACCGTAGGAGAAGATATTCCGTGAGTAGTGGCGAGCGAAAGCGGAGGATGGTGAAACCGTGTGCGTGTGATACCCGGCAGGGGTTGCGTGGGCGGTGTTGTGGGGCGTGCTCTTCCACCTTCTGCCGGGGGTGGGCGCAGTAAGAAACTGGTGTGGTAGCTGAACCTCCTGGGAAGGGGGGCCGGAGCGGGTGACAGCCCGTAGGCGAAACCGTGCTGGCTGCGTGGGCGTGTTCCCTAGTAGCACGGGGCTCGTGGAATCCTGTGTGAATCTGCCAAGACCACTTGGCTGCCTGAATACCTCCTGATGACCGATAGCGGATGAGTACCGTGAGGGAATGGTGAAAAGTACCCGGGAGGGGAGTGAAACAGTACCTGAAACCGGGCGCTTGCAAGCCGTCAGAGCCTCTCCTTGGGGGTGATGGCGTGCCTATTGAAGAATGAGCCTGCGAGTTAGCGCCGTGTCGCGAGGTTAACCCTTGGGGGGTAGCCGTAGCGAGAGCGAGTCTGAAAGGGCGTCTGTAGTGGCACGGTCTAGACCCGAAGCGGGGTGATCTACCCATGGCCAGGTTGAAGCACGTGTAAGAGCGTGTGGAGGACCGAACCCACCTAGGTTGAAAACTGGGGGGATGAGCTGTGGGTAGGGGTGAAAGGCCAATCAAACTCCGTGATAGCTGGTTCTCCCCGAAATGCATTTAGGTGCAGCGTCTCGTGGTCCCCGGCGGAGGTAGAGCTACTGGGTGGCTGATGGGCCCCACAGGGTTACTGACGTCAACCAAACTCCGAATGCCGTCCGGGTGCAGCGGGGCAGTGAGACAGCGGGGGATAAGCTCCGTTGTCGAGAGGGAAACAGCCCAGATCGCCGGCTAAGGCCCCTAAGCGTGTGCTAAGTGGGAAAGGATGTGCGGTCGCGCAGACAACCAGGAGGTTGGCTCAGAAGCAGCCATCCTTGAAAGAGTGCGTAATAGCTCACTGGTCAAGTGATCGTGCGCGACAATGTAGGGGGCTCAAGCACACCGCCGAAGCCGCGGACCTGCCACGTGTTCCCTACCGGGTGTTGTGCCTGGTCAGGGGTGGTGGGTGGTAGGGGAGCGTCCTGCACCGGGTGAAGCCGTGGAGTGATCCAGCGGTGGACGGTGCGGGAGTGAGAATGCAGGCATGAGTAGCGATACTAGGGTGGGAAACCCTAGCGCCGAATGACCAAGGGTTCCAGGGCCAGGCTAGTCCGCCCTGGGTGAGTCGGGACCTAAGGCGAGGCCGACAGGCGTAGTCGATGGATGACGGGTTGATATTCCCGTACCGGCGAAGCACCGCCCATGCTGACGCGCGGGTGCTGACCCACGCCCGGCACCACGATCGCGCCTCCTGGTGGCTTCGGCTGCTGGTTGGTGTGGTGGTGCGGGGTCTGGGGACCCTCCGTGCAGGTAGGCAAGCGTGTTAACAGGGGTGACGCACAGTGGTAGCCTCCGCGGGCCTGATGGCTTGGCCCGTTCAAGCGAGCAGCCCGACAGCCAGGTAAATCCCGGTTGTCTTCCCTTTGATGGTGAGGGTGAGACGTGATGGTGACCCGCCTTCGGGTGGGGATAGCAGGGTGATCCTGGGGTGCCGAGAAAAGCCTCGACGCGATGGTGCCAGCCGCCCGTACCCTAAACCGACACAGGTGGTCGGGCAGAGTATGCCTAGGCGCACGAGTGAATCATGGTGAAGGAACTCGGCAAAATGCCCCCGTAACTTCGGGAGAAGGGGGGCCCGAGCCCTGAGGCCCCGTCTGCGGGCTGGGGGTGAGGGTCGCAGAGACCAGGGAGAAGCGACTGTTTACTAAAAACACAGGTCCGTGCGAAGCCGCAAGGCGATGTATACGGACTGACGCCTGCCCGGTGCTGGAAGGTTAAGAGGAACCGTCAGCCCCCTTTGGGGGTGAAGCGGTGAATTTAAGCCCCAGTAAACGGCGGTGGTAACTATAACCATCCTAAGGTAGCGAAATTCCTTGTCGGGTAAGTTCCGACCTGCACGAATGGCGTAACGACTTCTCCGCTGTCTCCACCATGAGCTCGGCGAAATTGCACTACGAGTAAAGATGCTCGTTACGCGCAGAAGGACGGAAAGACCCCGGGACCTTTACTACAGCTTGGTATTGGCGCCCGCTATGGCTTGTGCAGGATAGGTGGGAGACCGTGAGGCAGCCACGCCAGTGGCTGCGGAGTCGTCGTTGAAATACCACTCTGGCTATGGCGTGCGCCTGAACCTCGGCCCGTGATCCGGGTCAGGGACAGTGCCTGGTGGGTAGTTTAACTGGGGCGGTTGCCTCCTAAAGAGTAACGGAGGCGCTCAAAGGTTCCCTCAGCCTGGTCGGCAACCAGGTGTTGAGTGCAAGTGCACAAGGGAGCTTGACTGCGAGACCGACGGGTCGAGCAGGTACGAAAGTAGGAACTAGTGATCCGGCGATCCCGAGTGGGTGGGTCGTCGCTCAACGGATAAAAGGTACCCCGGGGATAACAGGCTGATCCTGCCCAAGAGTCCATATCGACGGCATGGTTTGGCACCTCGATGTCGGCTCGTCGCATCCTGGGGCTGGAGCAGGTCCCAAGGGTTGGGCTGTTCGCCCATTAAAGCGGTACGCGAGCTGGGTTTAGAACGTCGTGAGACAGTTCGGTCCCTATCCTCTGCGCGCGCAGGATACTTGAGAAGGCCTGTCCCTAGTACGAGAGGACCGGGACGGACGAACCTCTGGTGTGCCAGTTGTCCCGCCCGGGGCACGGCTGGTTGGCTACGTTCGGGAAGGGTAACCGCTGAAAGCATCTAAGCGGGAAACCATCTTCAAGATGAGGTATCCGCACCACCTTCGGGTGGTGGCAGGCCCCCAGCAGACTACTGGGTTGATAGGCCGGACGTGGAAGACCTGTAAGGGTTGGAGCTGACCGGTACTAATGGGCCGACACAAACACCAAACACCCACCCCCCATTGCTGGGGGTGGGGGCAGGCCACGGCTGCTGCGCGTCCACTATACGGTCCAGGACCAACCCAACCACCACACCAGGCTCACCACACCACACCTCGTGGTGGGCACTGCCCGAGCAGACTGTCTCGGTGGTCATAGCGGGGGAGCCACGCCCGGTCCCATTCCGAACCCGGAAGCTAAGACCCCCAGCGCCGATGGTACTGCACCCGCCAGGGTGTGGGAGAGTAGGACACCGCCGAGCACACAACCACACAGATCGGGACACAGGCCCCGCACCCCCACCCCCGCAACACACGGGCGGCCCCCGGGGGCGCGGGGCCAACCCACACCCCCACAACACACACACGGGCACCACCGTGGACGGGACCGGCCAGGACCAGCACCACCAGCCGGGACACCACAGGCCAGACCGACATGACCTTGGCCTCCTCACGCGCTCTCACCTAGGCCCTCCCCAACGCGTTCGATAGGATGCCAGCAGCGCATATGCGGCCTTGGCGGGCCGTCATCCTGAAAACGAAATGAGAGACAGCATGGCTGAGCGTTCTTCCCACGGTTCCCGCGGACCCCGCCGCAGCTCAGGAGGGGAGAGGCACGGTTTCGGTCGCGGGCACGCTGGTGAGTCGCGCCGTGGCTCTGGCTCCTCCTACCGTGGAGCGGACGGTTCCCGCGGCCAGGGAGGGTACAGGCGTCGCGACGCAGACCAGGGATGTCCCTACGGCGACGGCGAGCGCCGTCGTCCAGCTCGCGACGGTGAGGAGCGAGGGCGGTCCTACGGTGATGGTGACCGCCGTGGTCAGGGCCGTCGTGGCTCGGACTCTCACGGCCAGGGTGGCTTCTCCCGCTCGGGCGGCGCCAGTCGCGGCGGCCGTGGCGGCTCCGCAGGTCGCGACTCTCGTTCCGGGGGCCCTCGGCGTGACTCGCGTCCCCCGCAGCGCCACCGTGTGCCGGAGCCGGCCGTCCCTGAGGACGTGCAGGCCGCTGACCTTGAGGCCTCGGCCCGGCGCGAGCTGCGCGGCCTGGGTCGGGCCAACGCCGAGAACGTCTCGCGTCACCTCGTCATGGTGCAGCGGCTGCTGGACTCGGACCCCGAGCTTGCGTTCCAGCACGCTCGCTACGCGGCCTCTCACGCCGGTCGTATCGCCGTCGTCCGCGAGGCTGCCGGGGTAGCGGCGTACCTGTCCGGCCACTACCAGGACGCACTGCGGGACATCCGTGCCGCACGGCGCCTGTCCGGTCTTGACCTGCACCGCGCTATCGAGGCGGACTGCGAGCGTGCGCTGGGGCACCTGGGGCGTGCGCTCAAGGCTGCTGAGGCGGCGGATCCTCGCCAGCTCGACGACGTCGAGGAGGCCGAGATCGCTATGGTCGTCTCGGGCGTGCGTCATGAGATGGGGCAGACCGAGCTCGGCCTGATCGTCATCGAGGAGGCCCTCATGATGTTCCGCGGTGACCGGGAGACCCTGCGGCGCCTGCACTCGGTGCGCGCGGACCGGCTTGAGGATCTCGGGCGTGTGGAGGAGGCTCAGGCGGTCCGAGAGCGGATCGGTGAGGGCCCTGAGCGTTCCGAGACCGACGACGTCGAGGTCTATGACATTGAGGAGGAGTCGGAGGAGGAGCTTGCCCAGGCAGAGCAGGAGGCCTCGGACTCATCGGCTGAGCCGAGCCTCGCCGAGGACGACGACGCTGCGAGCACGGTGGCCTCGGGAGGAGACGACGAGGCGGACGTCGTTGACGACGAGTCGGACGCTGACTGGTCGTCCTCCTTCGCGGAGCGTGTCGAGGCGGAGATGGCCGAGCTCCTGGGTGAGACCCCGGAGCCAGGCACCTCCACGCAGGAGGACCAGGCGTGACGGCGACTGCTGGCTCACACCAGCCCTCCTTAGGCCTGCTGGGGTCTGAGCAGGCCCTGGCGCAGGCCTACGACGTCGCCCTGCTGGACCTCGACGGGGTGTGCTTTGCCGGCCAGGCCCGTATCGACCACGCGGCGCAGGGGGTCAACGGCGCGCGCGCGGCCGGTATGCGCCTGTCCTTCGTGACCAACAACGCCTCTCGGGCGCCGCGCACGGTGGCCGACAAGCTGGGTGTCAACTCGATCGAGGCCTACCCGAACGAGGTCTTCTCCGCGGCTATGGACGCCGCGGCCCTGCTGGGCGAGCACGTCGACCCAGGCAGCCCCGTCCTCGTCATCGGCGGGGACGGCCTGCGCCAGGCACTGCTCGATGAGGGGTACCGCCTGGTGGACAGTGCTGAGGACCATCCGGTCGCGGTCGTCCAGGGCTGGGCGCCCGAGGTCGACTGGGCCATGATGTCGGAGGGCGTCTACGCCATCCGCGACGGCGCGATCCACGTCGCCACCAACACGGACGCCACCCTGCCGACCGAGCGCGGCTTCGCTCTGGGCAACGGCAGCCTGGTGGTCGCAGTGGCTAACGCCTCAGGCAAGGAGTACCTGGCAGGCGGCAAGCCCTTCCCGGGCATCTACCGGCGTGCGCTGGCCAGGGCGGGAGGATCCCGCCCGCTCGCCGTCGGCGACCGGCTGGACACCGACCTGGTCGGAGCACGCGCCGCTGGTATCGCGGGGATGCACGTGCTCACCGGTGTCTCGACGGCGCGCGACGTCGTCCTAGCACCGGCTGAGCAGCGCCCGACCTACCTGCACACCGACCTGCGCGGGCTGCTCGAGCCTCACCCCGCACCGCAGGCGCAGCACGACGGCTGGTGGCGGGTACGCGACTGGACCGCTCGCGTGGATCAGGGGACGGCGTTCCTGCACGGCCCGCAGGGCGGTCTGGAGCTGCGCGCGGCGGAGACGACGTCGCTGCCCCTGGACGCCTATCGCGCTCTGGCCTGCGCGGTCTGGGAGCAGCGTGACCTCCACGGTCCGGCGGGAGCTCCTGCGCTCCCCGTGCTGAGCGTCACGGCTCCTGAGGAGCGCTGACAGTGGGGGCAGGACCTGGGCCCGGCCCGACCCGGCCGGTGCCCGCTCCGCCACGAGAGGTGATGCTCAACGAGCAGGTGCGCAACCTGACCGACTGTACCGAACGTCTGGAGCAGATCGGGACGCTGCCGCTTCCGGAGCGGTCGGCAGGGCTGGCTGCCCTCCACGAGGAGCTGACCTCCCTGCTGCGGGAGGCCGAGGGCTAGGCAGGTGGCACACGCGAGGCGGACAAGGGAGGACGACATGGCCAGACTGATTCGTATCGACTCTGAGCTCGTACGTCGCGGGCTCGCTCGTTCGCGTACCCAGGCCGCCCAGCTGGTGACGGACGGCCACGTCACCCTCGACGGCGTCGTGGTCACCAAGCCCGCACGCCAGGTCAACCCTGCCCAGGCCATTGAGGTCGTGACACCCAGCGGCGAGGACTACGTCTCGCGCGGTGCCCACAAGCTTGCTGGTGCCCTGGACTCCTTGGGCGAGCGTGGGCTGGCTCCACGGGTCGAGGGGCAGCGCTGCCTGGACGCCGGCGCCTCGACCGGCGGCTTCACCGACGTGCTGCTGCGTCGGGGGGCTGCGCACGTGGTCGCGGTCGACGTCGGTTACGGACAGCTGGCCTGGTCCCTGCAGTCTGACCCCCGCGTGAGCGTGCTGGACCGCACCAACGTGCGCACACTCGATCCCCAGGCCGTGGCCCCCGCGCCGGGGCTCGTCGTCGGTGACCTGTCCTTCATCTCCCTGACCCTCGTCCTGCCTGCCCTCGTGGCCGCGGCGGCGCCGGACGCCGACCTGCTGCTCATGGTCAAGCCGCAGTTCGAGGTCGGTAAGGAACGGCTCGGGCACGGGGGAGTGGTACGTGACCCGGCGCTGCACGTCGAGACCGTCCTGACCGTCGTCGAGGCCGCTCACGGACTAGGACTCGGCGTCGACGCCGTGACCGCCTCGCCTCTGCCCGGGCCGGCCGGTAACGTCGAGTACTTTGTGTCCATGCATGCGGGACGAGCCGGGGCGGAGGACGACCTGACCGGGCAGGAGCTCGTCGAGGAGGCGCGTCGTGCCGTCGAGGCGGGCCCTGCCGGCGCCGGCCGGCGTTCCCAGGGAGGGCGATGACGATGAGCGTGCGACGCGTCATGATCATCCAGCGCGACCGAGGAGACAGTCCTGTTCCTCCCCACCGCAAGACCGCTCCGACGGCGCGGGCCGTCGAGCGTGCGGAGGCTGCACTACGAGCCCACGGTGTCGAGGCGGTCGACCAGGACTCGACGCACGAGGTCGACTTCGTGCTGGTCCTGGGAGGTGACGGCACCATCCTGCGAGCCAGCGAGATCGCCCGCGAGCGGGACGTCCCTCTGGCAGGCGTCAACACCGGGCACGTGGGCTTCCTCGCCGAGGCGGACCCGGACGACCTGGAGCAGGTCGTCGGAGACATCGTCGCCGGACGCTACACGGTGGACAACCGCATGACCCTGGACGTCGAGGTCACGGCCCCGGACGGTACCGTCACACGCAGCTGGGCGCTGAACGAGGCCGCCCTGGAGAAGCGCGACCGGGCACGCATGCTGGAGGTCGCCGTCGGGGTTGACGGGCAGGCCGTGTCCTCCTTCGGCTGCGACGGGCTGGTGGTGTCGACTCCGACCGGCTCGACGGCCTACGCCTTCTCGGGAGGGGGGCCTGTCATCTGGCCTGAGGTCGAGGCGCTGCTGCTCGTCCCGCTGGCTGCCCACGCCCTGTTCACACGCCCCCTCGTCCTCGGTCCGCGCTCGTGCCTGGAGGTCGTCGTCCAGCACGCCGGCCTCGGAGGCGCGGAGGTGTGGTGCGACGGGCGCCGCAGCCTGGCCGCCCCACCCGGTAGCCGGATCCGAGCGAGCCGCGCTGAGCGACCGGTCCGCGTCGCACGTCTGAACCAGGCGCCCTTTGCGTCCCGCCTGGTACGAAAGTTCGACCTGCCGGTTGACGGGTGGCGCGCTGCTGCCGAGCGACCGGCGCCACGCGCCGCCTCGCAGCGTGAGGAGGCGTCGTGATCGAGTCCCTGCACATCGAGGACCTCGGTGTCATCGAGGAGGCCGAGCTCACCCTGAGCCCAGGGCTCACGGCGCTGACCGGAGAGACTGGCGCGGGCAAGACCATGGTGCTCACCTCCCTCGGCCTGCTGCTAGGCCAGCGTGCCGAGTCCACCGTGGTGCGCGCTGGCGCCCAGCGTGCCGTGGTTGAGGGCAGCTTCGTCCTCGACCCTACGTCCCGGGCCGGTGCGCGTGCGCAGGAGGCGGGTGCTGAGCTCGACGAGGACGTCCTTATTGCCTCACGGACCGTCCCTGCTCAGGGGCGCTCACGTGCCTACCTCGGGGGCCGGACGGTCCCTTCCACGGTTCTTGCCGAGGTCGGGACCGATCTCGTCTCCGTCCACGGGCAGGCGGACCAGCTCCGGCTGCGCAGCGCCAGCGCGCAGCGCGCCGCTCTGGACTCCCTCGGGGGCGAGGAGCATCTGGACCGTTGCCGTGCCTACGCCCGGTCCTACCGCGCGTACCAGGAGGCGGTGGCTCGCCAGCGCCAGTGGCGCGAGGGCGCGGCCGCTCGTGCGCAGGAGGTGGCGCTCCTGCGGGGGTGGCTGGAGGCGATCGAGCAGCTGGACCCGGCACCGGGCGAGGACGCTGCCCTGACGGAGGAGGCCGTCCGTCTCGACCACGCCGAGGACCTTCGGCGTGCAGCGACTGTGGCCCGCACGGCGCTGGCTGGCGACGACGAGGCCATGAGGACGGGCGAGGACGTCCTGGCTCTGCTGTCCGAGGCTGACCGGGCGATCTCCCCGGCGACCGGGATGGACAGGTCCTTGGAGGAGCTCGGCGCGCGAGTCCACCACCTGTCCATCGAGGCCGCGGACGTCGCGGCTGAGCTCGGGGAGTACCTGGCAGGGCTCGACGCCGACCCCGCGCGACTGGCCTGGGTCCAGGACCGTCGTGGAGAGCTGGCGCGGGCCTTCCGTGAGATCGGCGGCCCGGAGGAGGAGATCGAGGACGCTGACGCCCTGCTCGCCTTCAGCCAGCGCGCTGCTGAGCGCCTGGCGACGCTTGACGGCCCCACCGACGCCGGCGCCAGCCTGGCTGAGGAGGTCGAGCGTGCCCAGGAGTCCCTCAGATCCTGCGCCCGTGGGCTCAGTGCCGCTCGCGAGCGGCTCGCGCAGCTGCTCCAGGAACGGGTGACCGCCGAGCTGGAGGGGCTGCAGATGAGGGGATCGCGTCTGGTCGTGGCCCTGGAGGCGCTGGAGGAGCCCGGGCCTACCGGTGCCGAGAGCGTGACGCTGCAGCTTGTCTCCCACCCCGGTGCCCCGGCGCTGGCTCTGGGCAAGGGGGCCTCTGGCGGTGAGCTCAGCCGCATCATGCTCGCCCTGGAGGTAGTCCTGGCTGAGTCCAGCCAGGCCGGCGACCGGCGGACCCTCGTCTTCGACGAGATCGACGCGGGCGTCGGCGGACGAGCTGCTGGCGAGATCGGCCGCCGGCTGGCCAGGCTTGCAAGGACCCACCAGGTGGTGGTGGTCACGCACCTGGCGCAGGTGGCTGCGTGGGCCGACACCCAGCTCGTCGTGCGCAAGGAGCAGCCTCAGCCCGGGCGTGGCGGGGAGGGCGAGGTCAGCAACGGCGTCGTGGCGGGCCTCACCCGGACCACGGTCCTGGCTGTCGAGGGCAGCCAGCGTGTGCGTGAGCTGGCCCGTATGCTCGCGGGCCATGACGACTCTGACTCGGCGTTGCGCCACGCCGCTGAGCTGCTGGAAGAGGCCCACGTGGCAGAATCCCAGGCGTGAGGAACCCCTTCCGCAAGCAGCTACCGTCGGAGCCTGACCGTCCCAGCGGCGTCGTGCGCGTTGACGCCCGGACCAAGACGCTCACCAAGCGCCTGCGGCCCGGTGACATCGCCGTCATCGACCACAGTGACCTGGACCGTGTGGCTGCTGAGGCACTTGTTGAGTGCCAGCCTGCGGCGGTCCTCAACGCCGCGCCCTCGGTGTCCGGACGCTACCCGAACCTGGGCCCGGGCATCCTCCTGGAGGCCGGCATCCCCCTCGTCGACGACCTGGGCCCCGACGTCATGCGCCTGCGTGAGGGGCAGCGGGTCGTGGTGGACCTGGCAGAGGGCTCGCCTGAGCACGGCAGCATCGCCGTGGAAGGGACCCAGCAGCCGCTGGCTCACGGGCAGGTCCAGACCGAGCAGTCCGTCGCCCAGGCGATGGAGGCTGCCAAGGAGGGCCTTGCCGTCCAGCTGGAGGCCTTCGCCGCTAACACCATGGAGTACATGCGTGGAGAGCGGGACCTGCTGCTCAACGGCGTCGGCATGCCTGACGTCCGCACCCAGATGAGCGGCCGCCACGTCCTGGTCGTGGTACGCGGCTACTCCTACAAGGAGGACCTCCAGGCGCTCAAGCCCTACATCCGCGAGTACAAGCCGGTCATCATCGGTGTGGACGGCGGCGCTGACGCCGTCCTCAAGGCCGGCTTCAAGCCGGACATGATCGTCGGCGACATGGACTCCGTCTCTGACAAGGCGCTGCAGTGCGGTGCGGAGATCATCGTCCACGCCTACCGCGACGGCCGGGCACCGGGCCGGTCACGGGTCGAGGACCTAGGTGTGGAGCACCTCGTCTTCGCCGCGACCGGCACCAGCGAGGACATCGCGATGCTGCTCGCTGACGCTGCGGGAGCCGAGCTCATCGTGGCCGTGGGGACGCACGCCACTCTGCTGGAGTTCCTGGACAAGGGCCGTGCCGGGATGTCCTCGACCTTCCTGACCCGGCTCAAGGTCGGTAGCCGCCTTATCGACGCCAAGGGCGTCTCGCGTCTGTACCGCACCCGTATCTCGACCTGGCAGCTCGTCCTGCTGGCACTGGCTGGGCTCATCGCCCTGGGCGTGGCGCTGGCGGCCACGCCGGCCGGGCAGACCTTCCTCGGTCTGTCCGGCGCGGTGTGGGACGACCTCGTGAACTTCATACGCTCGTTGGTGGGGCTGGCACCGGCCGCCCCGACCGTCTGACGACTTGGAACAGGACCGGCACACCTCATGATCGACTTCCGTTACCACCTGGTCTCCCTGATCTCCGTCTTCCTCGCCCTGGCGGTCGGCGTCGTCCTGGGCGCGGGACCGCTGCAGAACTCGCTGGGCAACACGCTCAACGACCAGGTCACCTCGCTGCGTGAGGACCGCAACGCCACCCAGGGCAAGCTGGAGCAGACTGAGACGGCAGTCAACGAACGCGACGAGTACATCACCGCCGTGGCTGCTGCCTACCTCCCCAGCTCCCTGACGGACCGCAAGGTCGCCCTGGTCGCCCTGCCCGAGGCTGACAGCTCTGACCTTGAGACGGTCACCGCCCAGCTTGAGGCTGCCGGTGCCACAGTCGTGGCTCGTGTGAGCCTGACCACCGCCTGGGTCGACACCTCCCGTGAGACCTTCCGCTCGACCTACTCCGGCCAGTTCGCCGGCTACATGGAAGGCGTGACGGGCACCGGCAACACCGTGCTCGGCGCCGGCCTGGCGACCGCGCTGACCTCCTCCAAGGAGGCGAGCGCCGCGGCGCTGACCGACCTGCTCAAGGCCTCCGACAGCCCGCTGATGACCGTGGACGCGGAGCCGAGCGAGCCGGCTGACAGCGTCGTCGTCGTCGGGCCGCGTACCACCATGACCACGGGGGAGGCCCCGACCCCGGCGCCGACCGAGGGCATGAGCCTGGTGGCCTGGAACGAGGCCCTGGGCGGGCTCGCCTCCGTCACCCCCTGTGTCGTCATCGGTGCTGCGGACGTCAAGACCGACCTCGTCACCCAGCTGCGCTCCTCCCAGACCAAGGTGACGACCGTCGACTCGGTCGGCCAGGTCGCGGCCGCGGTGTCGGTGCCTCTCGCGCTGGCGCACGCCCAGGCGGGCAGCTCGGCTGCCTACGGGTTTGACGAGGGTGCCGAGGCAGTGATGCCCGCGCTTGCGCAAGCAGCCGCCTCTGCTGAGCCTGCGCCGACGGACGCGGGGAACACGGACCAGTGACGACCTCGTCGCGCGTCCTGCGCCTGGCCCCCGCCATCGCGGGGGCTGGCGTCGTCGCAGCCGTCAACCGGCTCGTGGCTGCCCAGCCGCGCCTGGACGCGCCACTGGAGCGGACGAACTTCCACAGCCGCACCGTGAGCCTGCGAGGAGGTGTGGCGGTGGCGGCCGGTGCCACCGCCGTCGGCCTGACGAGCGCCGTGGTTGCGCCCGGCGACCTGCCAGGGCGGCGAGCCGCTGGCGCGGCTGGCCTGGCTACGGCAGCAGCAGGCGCGGCTGGCCTGGCTGACGACCTGGACCAGGGAGCCCATGACGGTCAGACGCCGGCCAAGGGCCTTGCGGGTCACCTCGGGGCGCTCGCCGAGGGACGGGTCACGACGGGCGCGCTCAAGATCGCGGTGATCGGTTCCGGCGCCGCGCTCGCCGGCGGGGTCATGGCTGCGAGCGCGGCGAGCCACGGTCACAGGCTCCGGGCGGTGGGGGACGCGGTGGTGCGCGCCGTCGCCATCGCCTCGTGGGCCAACGTCCACAACCTTCTCGACCTGCGGCCTGGTCGCGCGCTCAAGGTCGCAGGGCTCCTGGCCACGCCGGTCGCCCTGACTCCGGCGTCCTCAGGGCCGGTGCCTGCTGCCCTGGCTCGTGGAGCCCTGGCCTGCGTGGCCGCGGGTGCCGCCGACGACCTGGCGGAGCGCACCATGCTCGGTGACACCGGCGCCAACGCCGTGGGCGCGCTGGTCGGCGCGACCCTGGCTGCCCACCCCAGCCGGTGGCTGCGGGCCGCCGGCGCCCTCACCGGAACCGCACTCGTACTGGCCAGCGAGAAGGTCTCCTTCTCCCGCGTCATCGCCCGGACGCCTGTTCTCTCCGCGCTGGACGTCCTGGGACGTCGGGAGGCCTGAGGTGCGGCGCTCACCTGGCGCGCGTGCGGGACTGCTCGGCGCCGCCGGCTCCGTGGCAGGCCTGACTCTCGTCTCACGTGCTCTGGGGTTCGTGCGCTGGGTCGTCCAGGCCTCCACGGTGGGAGCCGGGGCGGTAGCCGGGGCCTACTCGACAGCCAACCAGGTCCCCAATGTCCTGTACGAGGTCGTGGTCGGGGGAGCGCTGGCCGCCACGATCGTGCCGATGCTGGCCACGGCGGTGCGGACGGGACGCAGCCAGGACGCCGAGCGCACGGCCTCAGGCCTGCTGGGAACCGTCCTGGTGCTGCTGGTTCCCCTCGCCGTGCTCCTGGCTGTGCTCGCTGACCCGATCGCTGCGCTCTTCCCCCTGTCCCAGGGGGCGGACCCGGGCTACCAGCACCAGCTCGTCGCCGACTTCCTGCGGATGTTCGCTCTCCAGGTGCCCCTGTACGGTGTCGGCGTCGTGCTCACCGGCGTCCTGCAGGCCCACGGCCGCTTCACCTGGCCCGCGCTCACGCCTGTGGCCTCCAGCCTGGTGGTCATGGCGACCTATGCCGTCTACGGGCGTATGAGCGCGGCCAGTCCGCAGGCGCCTTCCCACCAGGCCCTGGAGGTGCTGGGGTGGGGCACGACAGCCGGTGTGGCGGCGCTGAGCCTACCGCTGGTCTGGCCGGTGGCACGCCTGGGGCTACGGATCCGTCCCAGCCTGCGGCTGCGCGCCGGCGAGCTGCGACGGCTCGGTCGTCTGGGCGGCGCCGGGCTGTGGACCCTCCTGGCGCAGCAGGCCAGCGTGCTGGTGGTCCTGGCACTGGCGCGTAGCGGCGGACAGGCCGGGACCGTCGCCGTCTACCAGTACACCCAGGCGGTCTACGTCCTGCCCTACGCCGTGCTCGCCGTTCCCGTGTCCACCGTCCTCTACCCGCGGCTGGCAGCGGCGCTGGGGCAGGGCTCACCCGACGGCGCCGCGGTGACCGAGCTGGCAGCGCGCTCGACGGCGCTGGTCGCCGCCGTCGCAGCGGCTGGGGCAGGGGCGCTCGTGGCCGTGAGCCACGGCGCACAGGTCTTCTTCTCCCTGCTCACTGACGTTGACGGCATGGGACAGGCCCTGGCGGTGGCCGCACCGGGGCTGGTCGGCTACGCGCTCATCTTCCAGGTCACTCGCGTCCTGTTCGCGGCCGACCGCGCGGGCTCGGGAGCGGCTGCGACCTGCCTCGGCTGGGTCGGTGTCATCGTCGTCTCGGTCCTTGCCGTGCACGTGATGGCGCCGCAGGGAGGTGACTCGCGCGCCACGCTGGTGGCGCTGTCCGTCGGGCTGACGGCCGGGATGAGCCTGGCCGGGCTCGGTCTGCTGGTCGCCCTGGCCCGCCTGCTGGGAGCCGCGGTCCTGTGGCCCGTGCTGCGTGCGCTCGTGGTCGCCGGTGCAGCGGCCGCACTGGGCGGGCTGGCCGCCCTGCGGGTGACGACGACGCTGGTCGGCCAGGTGCCGACGGCGGTCTACCTGGCGGTGTGCCTGGTGGCGGCACTGACGGTGGCGGCAGCGAGCCTGGGGCTCGCGCTGGCCGCTGACCGCAGGCTCGTCGGTGTGCTGCGCCGTCGGTCCGCTGAGACTGACGCGGACGCTGGACAGGCTGGCACGATGGACCTGGACGGCGACGGTGCCCAGGAGGACCGATGACCAGGAGCGAGAGCAGTCCGGACCGTATGCGTGTGCTGGAGGTGTGCGGCTCAGCCGCAGGAGGGGTGCGTGTCCACGTGGCTCACTGCGCCCGGGTCCTGGCCAGCGCTGGCCATGACGTCATCGTCGAGGCTCCGGCCTCGGTGCTGGCCGGTGCGCGGCTCGGGCCGGCTCGTGGTGAGGCGCTGGAGATAGGCCCGAGGCCTGGCCCGGGAGACCTTCAGGTCCTGGCGCGGCTACGCCGCCTGGGCAGGAGCGCTGACGTCGTCCACGCTCACGGCCTGCGCGCCGGGGCCCTGGCGGCACTGGCTCTGGGACGACGCCGTGCCCGGCGTACCCGCCTGGTCGTCACCGAGCACAACCTGCCGGTAGGAGGACGCCTGACCAGGGCGACGGGACAGGCTCTGGCTCGGCTGGTCGCCTCCCGTGCCGACTACGTCCTGGGCGTCAGCCCTGACCTGGTGGAGCAGGCCCTGAGCATGGGAGCGGTGCAGGCCGAGCTCGCCGTCGTGCCTGCCGTGACGGCTCCTCAGCCCGGCGGCCAGGCCACGGGACTGAGTGCTGCGGACGTGGAGGAGGTCTGGTCCAGCGCCGGCTACCGCGTGCTGACGGTGGCGCGCCTGGCGCCGCAGAAGGGACTGGACCTGCTGCTGGAGGCGGCGGGTCTGCTGCCAGGTGCCCTCGCCCAGGCGTCCAGCAGCCCGGTGCCGGGCAGCGACGTGACCTGGGCGGTGGCCGGTGACGGCCCCCTGGCCGACGAGCTCGCGGCGAGGATCAAGCGTGATCGGCTGCCGGTGCGTCTGCTGGGACGGCGGACGCAGGTCAGTGAGCTGATGAGGGCGGCTGACGTCGTCGTCCAGACCTCGTTGTGGGAGGGACAGCCCATCACCGTCCAGGAGGCGCTTGCCGCCGGGGCGGCGATCGTCGCTACCGACGTGGGAGGGACCCGGGTGACCGCACGCGGTGGAGCCCGGCTCGTGCCGCCGCAGCCTGAGCAGATAGCGAGCGCGGTCGCAGGGCTGCTGGCGGACCCGGCGCGCCGTGAGGCCGCGCGTGCGAGCGCCCGCCAGGCCGCTGAGCGGCTGCCTGGCGAGGCCGAGCTCGCCGCCCAGCTTGCGGCAGTGCTGGGAGACGGGGTGTGAGTCGCCTCTAGCCCACCGTGTCCCGGAGGTTTCGTCCTGCTGGATACGCTGGAGTCCCGTGATGAGCACGTCCAGCCGCTCTAGCGGTCAAAAGAGTGAAGTCCCTGCCCACATCTTCGTCACCGGTGGTGTCGTCTCCTCCCTCGGCAAGGGGCTGACGGCCTCGAGCCTGGGAAGGCTGCTGCGCTCACGCGGTATCAGTGTGGCGATGCAGAAGCTCGACCCCTACATCAACGTCGACCCTGGCACGATGAACCCCTTCCAGCACGGCGAGGTCTTCGTCACCGAGGACGGGTCGGAGACTGACCTGGACATCGGCCACTACGAGCGCTTCCTCGACGTCAACCTCTCCGGCAAGGCCAACGCCACCACCGGTCAGGTCTACTCCCGCGTCATCGCCAGGGAGCGCAGGGGCGAGTACCTGGGAGACACCGTCCAGGTCATCCCGCACGTCACTGACGAGATCAAGCGCGTCATGCGCTCCCAGGCCGAGCCCGGGCCGGACGGGGAGGTGCCCGACGTCATCATCACCGAGATCGGTGGCACCGTCGGTGACATCGAGTCCCAGCCCTTCCTGGAGGCGGCCAGGCAGGTACGTGCTGACCTGGGACGGGCCCACGTGGCTTTCGTCCACGTCTCCCTCGTCCCCTTCCTGCCGGCGGCCGGTGAGCTCAAGACCAAGCCGACCCAGCACTCCGTGGCGGCGCTGCGCTCGATCGGCATCCAGCCTGACGCCCTGGTGCTGCGCACCGACCGTCCTCTGCCGGACGGGGTCAGGGGCAAGGTGGCGCTCATGTGCGACGTCGACCGCGAGGCGGTCATCGAGTGCAAGGACGCCGCGAGCATCTACGACGTGCCTCCTACCCTGCACCGCGAGGGCCTGGACGCGTTCCTCGTCCAGCGCCTGGGCCTGCCCTTCCGTGATGTGGACTGGACGGAGTGGAACGGTCTGCTCGACCGCGTCCACAACCCCTCCCGGCGGCTCGAGGTGGCACTGGTGGGCAAGTACGTCGACCTGCACGACGCCTACCTGTCCGTCTCGGAGGCCATCCGTCACGCGGGCTTCGCCTGCGAGGCGAAGGTGGAGATCCGCTGGGTCGCCTCAGACACCTGCGAGAGCCCGGAGGGGGCCCAGCGTGCCCTGTCCGGGGTGGACGCCGTCGTGGTCCCCGGAGGATTCGGGGTGCGGGGGATCGAGGGCAAGCTCGGGGCGCTGCGCTGGGCCCGCGAGCACCGGGTACCCACGCTCGGCCTGTGCCTGGGCCTGCAGTGCATGGTGATCGAGGCCGCCCGTAACCTGCTGGGGCTTCAAGGCGCCTCGTCCACCGAGATGGACCCCGAGACCCCGGACCCCGTGGTCACCACGATGGACGCCCAGCGCGAGTTCGTCATCGGCGGGGGAGACCTGGGCGGGACGATGAGACTGGGCGCCTACCCGGCGGTGCTGGCCGAGGAGTCGGTCGTAGCCGAGGCCTACGGCGTCTGCGAGGTCAGCGAGCGCCACCGCCACCGCTTCGAGGTCAACAACGCCTACCGCGAGCGCCTGGAGGCAGCCGGCCTGCACGTGTCCGGTACCTCGCCGGACGGTCAGCTCACGGAGTTCATCGAGCTCGACCGCTCTCAGCACCCGTACTACGTCGCGACCCAGGCCCACCCCGAGTTCAGGTCGCGGCCTACCCGTGCCCACCCGCTGTTCACAGGGCTGGTGCGGGCCGGTCTGGAGCGCCAGCGCGACCGCCTCGCCTCGCGCAGCCAGGAGGTACCCGTCGCTGAGGACGACCACTCCGAGGCGCCGACCGGTACCGTGGGTCCTGGCAGCGTGACGACGACGCAGGAGGCACAGTGAGCCAGGAACCAGGGAGCGAGCGGCTCCACGACGTGCGCGACTCACGGCAGGTCAGCAGCAGCGAGCAGGTGTGGGCCGGCCCGATCCTCACGGTGGAGGACGAGCGCATCGTCCTGGCGCCGGGTACTGAGGCGGTACGCCGTCAGACCGTGACCCACCACGACGCCGTCAGCGTCCTGGCCTGGCGTGAGGGGGAGGACTCCTCCCAGGACGACGGCGCGCCCGAGGTCCTCATGGTGCGTCAGTACCGTCACCCGGTGCGTGCTGGTCTGTGGGAGATCCCGGCCGGGCTGCTCGACGTCGTCGGGGAGGCGCCGGTCGTCGCGGCGGCGCGGGAGCTGGCTGAGGAGACCGACCACGAGGCGAGGACCTGGCACACGCTCGTCGACTACTACGCCTCGCCCGGCTTCACGACTGAGGGCTGCCGCTCCTTCCTCGCCCGCGGGCTCAGCGTCCTGCCTGTCGAGCAGCGCGTGCCCCGCGAGGCCGAGGAGGCTGAGCTCGTGCCGACGTGGTTCCGTTTTGACGACGTCGTCGCCGCTGTCCTCGGGGGAAGGCTCCACAACCCGGCTACCTGCATGGCGGTGCTGGCCGCTGACCGGCTGCGCGCTCGCGGCTGGGAGGGGCTGCGGGAGGCGGACGCACCGTGGTTGAGGAGCCCGGTGAGCCTGTCGTGACCCGGTGGCTGCGCCCCGCACGGTGGCTCGTGACACGAGAGTGTCGCGGGCCACTTTTCATTGCGAGGACTCCCATTCTTCAGTGAAGCGATTAACGCACTGACATTAACGACGTTAAACGGTTGACGAGCGAGGAGTGTTGGTGCATGATGGTCTCGCAGGCGACACAGGTGTCTGCTGTGACCTGACGGCAAGAGAGGAGGGGCGATGACGACTCTGGCGGATGTGGCACAGGCTGCCGCGGTCTCGACCGCCACGGCCTCCTTGGTGCTGTCGGGCAAGGACAACGGCCGGGTCTCGGCGACGACGGCGAAGCGCGTGCGTGGGGCCGCCCGCGAGCTCGGGTACGTGCGGAACGCCCTGGCCGCCTCGATGCGCAGCCAGCGCACGCGGACGCTTGGCGTCGTCGCCAACGACGTGCTGTCCACGCCCTACGCGGTCTCGATGGTCGAAGGCATCCTGACGACGGCTCGGTCGCACGGCTGGTCGGTCATCTTCGCTGACACCGGAGGAGACGCCACGGAGCGTCGTCGCGCGGTGGAGGAGCTGCGCTCGCGCCAGGTCGACGCCATCATCTATGCGGCGATGTACCACCAGGAGGTAGTTGTCGACGAGGGCCTGGAGGACGTCTTCGTCCTCAACGGCTTCGCCGACCGTGCGGGAGTCCCAGGAGCCGTTCCTGACGAGGAACGTGCCGCCTTCGAGGCGACGACGCACCTCATCGGGCTGGGGCACCGGCGCATCGCGCACCTCACGCACGGCTCTGATGCTGTAGCCGTGGCCTTGCGTATCCAGGGGTACCGGCGTGCCCTGCTCAGCCACGGTCTGCCGTGGGACGAGAGCCTGCTGCTGTCTGGTGAGAACGATCCTGCCGGTGCGGATGAGACTGCTGGGCGGATGCTCGACCTCTCTTCCCGGCCCACGGCCGTCTTCTGCTACAACGACGCCATGGCTGCCGGGGTGTACCGGCAGGCCGCGCGTCGAGGGCTGAGGATCCCCCAGGACCTGTCGGTGGTCGGCTTTGACGACCTCGTGCTCATCTCCACCAACCTGGATCCGCAGCTGACCACGATGCGGCTGCCTCACTATGAGATGGCTGAGTGGATGACGCGTGGGGTGGTCGCTGGAGGCGCGCAGGACCTGCCGCCGGGGGTGACCCGTATGCGCTGTGAGCTCGTTGAACGAGGGTCGACGGCGCCACCTGGCCCTCCCTCCAGCCCTGAGACCTCGACAGAGCGGCTCGGGCGTACACACACGCTTCCGGCTCACAGGAGCCGGGGGAACTCCATCCCGGATAGCACATCCCAGATGACACAAAGGAGTGTTCCATGATCACGACTCGTCGTACCTTCCTCGGCCTGGGCGCTGCCAGTGCGGCGGCCCTGACCCTGGCGGCCTGCTCCTCGCAGGGCAAGAACGCCTCGGGCTCAGGATCTGGTGGCAAGGGCGGGCTGACGCTGTGGACCCACAGCGCCGGCGGAACAGATGAGTACGCCGTCATCGAGGGCATCGTCAACGACTTCAACGCCGAGAACCCCGACACCCCGATCACGATCACGGCCTTCCCCCAGGCCTCCTACAACGACGCGATCGTGGCGGCGGCCGCCTCCGGCGACCTGCCTGACATCCTGGACCTGGACGGGCCGATCATGCCGAACTGGGCGTGGTCGGGCTACCTCGCTCCTCTGACGCTGCCGAGCTCGCTGACTGACAAGATGGTCGACTCCACCAAGGGCTACTACGGGGACACGCTCTACTCCGTCGGACCCTACGACACCTCTCTGTGCTTCCTCGCCCGCAAGTCCGCGATCGAGCAGATCGGGGCCCGCGTCCCCACGGTTGACTCTCCGTGGACCAAGGACGAGCTTGAGGAGGTCCTGACCAAGCTCAAGGCCCTCCCGGACTACGAGCACGCCATCGACCTGTCGAACTGGGACGCCGCGGAGTGGTGGCCCTACGCCTACGCTCCGATGCTGCAGAGCTTCGGTGGCGACCTGATCGATCGTCAGACCATGGCGAGCGCCGACGGCGTTCTCAACGGTCCTGAGGCAGTGGCCTTCGGCGAGTGGTTCCGTCACCTGTTCGCTGACGGCCTGGCCTCCCAGACCCCGGCTACGGATGGCCAGGACTTCCTGCAGGGCAAGGTCCCGATGGTCTACACCGGCGGCTGGAAGGTGCTCCAGGCGCAGGAGACGCACGGCCTGGACGAGGTCCTCATCCTGCCTCCGGTGGACTTCGGTGCGGGTGCCAAGGTCGGCGGTGGCTCCTGGCAGTGGGCCGTGTCCGCGACCTCGAAGAACCAGGAGGCGGCCAACAAGTACATCGAGTTCCTCATGCAGGACAAGTACCTGGTCAAGTACTCCGACGCGATCGGCACCTACCCCTCGATCGGGTCGGCGATCCCGGACACCGCCAACTACGGCGAGGGCAAGCCCCTGGAGCCGGTCTACGAGATCGGCAAGACCTTCGCGCTGCTGCGACCGGCGACCCCGGGCTACAAGACGATCTCCTCGGTCTTCGACAAGGCGCTGCGTGACATCGCCTCCGGCGCTGACGTCCAGGCCAGCCTCGACCAGGCAGTCAAGGACATCGACGCTGACATCAACTCCAACAACGGCTACAAGGCCTCCTGACGGCCCCGGCCTGAACTCACTGATCCGGCGGGAGGCTCGAGAGCCTCCCGCCGGGAAGGGAGAATGACGTGTCTACCTCCGTTGCCGCTCGGCGCAGCGCGAGCTCTCGTCGAGAGGCGCTGCAGGCGTGGCTGATGAGCTCACCGGCTCTCATCCTGCTACTGCTCTTCATGGGCATCCCGATCCTTCTGACCTTCGCGCTGTCCCTGACCAACGCCCGGCTCATCTCACCCAACCCGCCCTCCTTCGTGGGACTAGCGAACTTTCAGCGGGCTCTGGGATCGGATCCCACCTTCATCCGGTCACTGACGAACACAGCCTTCTTCGCTCTCATCGTCGTCCCGTGCCAGTCCGGACTCGCTCTGGCGCTGGCCATCCTGGTGAACCAGAAGGTCAAGGGCGTCACGGCCTTCCGGACCATGATCTTCATGCCGGTCGTGACCTCCATGGTGGTGGTCTCGATCCTGTGGAGCTTCTTCTACGAGGATGACGGACTGTTCAACTCGGTGCTCAACACCCTGACCGGTGGTGGCTGGACTGCCGTGGCCTGGCTCAACAACCCGGGTACGGCGATGCCGGCGATCATCGTGCTGTCGATCTGGCAGGCCGTCGGGCTCCACATGATCATCTGGCTCTCAGGCCTGCAGGGTATCGACCCTGCGCTGTATGAGGCGGCGGACCTTGACGGCGTCAACGGCTGGCAGCGATTCCGCTACGTGACCTGGCCGGGCCTGCGCTCGACGATGGTCTTCATCCTCGTGACGATCACGATCGCGGCCCTGGGCCTGTTCGTCCAGGTCGACGTCATGACCTCTGGCGGACCCCAGGACGCCACCTCGACACTCGTCTACCACGCCGTGCGTAAGGGCTACCGCGAGCAGGACATGGGCTACGGAAGCGCGATCTCGCTGATCTTCTTCGTCTGTGTGCTTGCCATCAGCCTGATCCAGCGCTGGCTGACCAGGGAGAAGGACTGACATGGCTACACAGACTGCTCTGTCTCGCTCGCAAGCGGACTCCGCCCAGCAGCCCACCGCTCAGCACGTGCCTGGAAGGCGTGGCCGGGCGGCGACCAAGCGGCGCTCGCGCGTCCTGACCTACATCGGTCTGGTCATCGCGTCCGTCATCGCGGTCTTCCCGCTCCTGTTCATGATCTTCTCCTCGCTCAAGTCCGACTCGCAGATCTTTGCCGACCTGGGCGGCGTCAAGGCGTTCCTGCCGGTAGGGGAGCTGTCGCTGGACAACTACGAAGGCGTCTTCCAGCGTGTGCCTGCCGGCCGCTTCCTCCTGAACTCGGCGATCGTGACCGTGTGCATCGTGGTCCTCGGTCTCGTCGTCAACTCGATGATCGGCTTCGCCATCGCCAGGATGCGGTGGAAGGGCAAGCGCCTCATCCTCTCGCTGGTACTGGCTACCCTCATGGTGCCTTTCGAGACCATCGCGGTGCCGCTGGTCTTCTGGGTCGCCAAGCTGCCGTCGCTGCAGTGGGTCGTGGACGGGTTCCTGGTCAAGCAGGGGATGCTGAACACCTACCAGGTCCAGATCCTGCCCTACATCGCCAACGCGCTGGCGATCTTCCTCTTCTCACAGCACTTTGGGGACATCCCCAAGGAGATCGACGAGGCTGCGCGCATGGACGGCGCGAGCTGGTTCACCATCTATCGCAAGATCGTCGTCCCGCTGTCTGGACCGACTTTCGCTACGGTGGCCATCATCATGATGCTGCCGGCATGGAACTCCTACCTCTGGCCGCTCATGGTGGTGCAGGAGGAGGCCATGCGCCCGGTCAGCGTAGGAATGCAGTACTTCTTCCAGCTCAACCCCGTGTGGGGCGAGATCATGGCCTACGGCACGCTCATCACGGTGCCGATGCTGGTGCTGTTCATCATCTTCCAACGTTCCTTCGTCCAGTCACTGGCCGGTACCGCGGTCAAGGGCTGACAGTGACCCTGTACCTGAGATAAGGCGAGTGATATGGCGCTTACCCTTGCGGACCACTGGATGTGGGACCACTGGATCGTTCGTCACGGCGGGCAGCACCACCTGTTCTTCCTGCGTGCCTCCAAGGCGCTGCACAACCCCGACCGGCGTCACTGGCGGGCCTCGATCGGTCACGCGGTATCCACGGACGCGCGTGCCTGGACCCTGCTTCCAGACTCCCTCGTCCACTCCGACGGACCGGCCTTCGACGATCAGGCAACCTGGACAGGTTCCGCGGTCACCAAGGATGACGGCACGCTTCGGCTCTTCTATACCGGGATCTCCCGTCGCGAAGGAGGGATGGTTCAGCGAGTTGGCTGGGCCGACTCTGAGGACGGAGTGACCTTTACCCGTACCTGCGCCGAGCCTGTTGAGGCCGACAGCCGCTGGTACGAGAAGTGGAACCCCTCCTATCCCTGGGACGAGCCGTGGAGGGACCCATACGTCTTCCGTCACGAGGGGCGGTGGCACATGCTGGTCACGGCGCGTCGTGCCGGTGTGGATCGTCTTCACGCTGGTGTGATCGGTCACGCGGTGTCTGACGACCTGGACCACTGGGAGGTGCTCGAGCCGTTGACCGAGCCCAGTCAGTTCGGTCAGCTAGAGGTCAGTCAGTCACGATTCGTCGACGGTAAGCACCTGCTGGTCTTCTCCTGCGGGCGTGACATGCAGGCCGCTCCGTGTGACGGAACGGTGTGGGTCGCCGAGGGTGAGGGGCCCTTGGGGCCGTGGGACGTGGACGGTGCCCGCTACATCGAGCCCACGCACCTGTACGCCGGCCAGGTCTTCGAGATGGCGGAGGGCCAGTGGGCCTTCACCGGCTTCGACGACGGGGAGGACGGGATCTTCCGTGGGGTGATCCCTGACCCGCTGCCATGGAACGAGGTACGGCTCACGCGGGTGACTGCCAAGCGCTGAGACAGGGTGCCGTCGCCGAGCCCGGCAGACCGCTGAGCTCGAGCCTGCGGCTGATGTGATCGCGTGATCTGGGTGTGGACGGGCCTGACAGGCCCGTCCACACCCAGATCACGCGATCACGCGTTGTACTGACGTGTCGCACGGTCAGTACTTCGGCGATAGATGTGGCGTAGGTCATGGTTAAACGCTTGACCAGAAGTCAAGAGACCTTCTATTCTTTGGTTAAGCGATTGATCACGAGGAAGTGACATGACTTCAGATCTCTACTTCCGTCCCAGTCCCCACTGGGTGGGAGACGTCATCCCCTTCACCGACGGCGACGAGATTCGTCTTTACTATCTGTGCGAGCGCCGCATGACCCCTAAGCCGGGTACACCGTGGAACCTGGCTGTAACCCATGATCTTGTCCACTACGAAGACCGGGGTGAGGCGCTGCCTGCTGGCGGTGTTGAGGATGAGGACTTCAACGCCTACACCGGCAGCATCGTGAGGGATGACGAAGGGGTGTTCCACCTCTTCTATACGGCGAACAACCCTCAGGCCCTAGCGCCCAGCGGGCGTTCTCTCCAGCTTGTTGCTCACGCCACGAGTACTGATGCACGCTCATGGGACAAGCAGCCTCAGGACACCTTCGGTGCGCCAGAAGGTTACGACCCTGCCGACTGGCGTGACCCCTATGTGTACCGCACCCCAGGGGGGCAAGGCTGGACGATGATCCTTGCTGCACGGCACCGGGACGGACCTGATCGTCGTCGTGGGGTCGTGGCACGTCTGACCAGCGAGGACCTCAGGTGCTGGCAGATCCAGGAGCCCTTGTGGGATCCGCACCGTTTCATCACACAGGAGTGCCCGGAGGTCTTTCGGATCGGCCAGTGGTGGTACCTGGTCTACTCCGAGTTCTCCGACCGGTTCACGACACGCTACCGCGTTGCCAGATCGCCCGAGGGCCCGTGGTCGGCGCCTGAGCGCGACACGATTGACGGCAGGGCCTTCTATGCTGCGAAGTCCGTCCAGTGGCACGGGCGAAGGCTCTTCTTCGGGTGGATCGCCTCGCGAGAGGGGGAGACCGACAGCGGGCCGTGGCTGTGGGCGGGCACGATGGCTGCGCTGGAGGCCGTGCAGAATCCTGATGGCAGCCTGGCACTACGACTACCTGAGGAAGTCCTTGGGGCTTTCGCTCGGCCTCTGGACGTCGATCACGAACCGGTACGGCTGGAATCGAGGACGGGCTACTCGGCACGGATCCTGACTGGCTGTCTGCCTGATCCGGCGCGTGTGTCTCTTGATCTTGCCTGGGAGGAGGGCGCTCGTGAGGTCTCAGTCCTCCTACGCACTGATGAGTGTGGAGAGGAGGGGTACGTACTGCGCCTGGAGCCGTCCCAGTCACGTATGGTGCTCGACCGCTGGCCTCGTCGCGAGCCTGGGACCGAGCAGTGGCACGTAGCAGGCGATCAGCCGCACTTCATCGAGATGGAGCGCCCCGTTGACCTCAGCGCCGGCCGCGCGCACCTCGACCTCATTATGCACGGCGAGCTGCTCCAGTGCTGCCTGGACGACCAGGTGTGCCTGTCGACCAGCGTCTACGACCATCCCAGCGGTCGCCTCGGTGTGGCGGTGCTCGATGGCAGCCTCGTCATCCGTTCCCTCGATGTCCTGACCTGTTCTTGACCACGATTCTCAGACACCTTTCAAAGGAGAAAGACCATGCAGATCAAGCGTTCACAGTTTCTGGTCCTCAGTGCCGCCGCGCTGGCGGCACCGCTGCTCGGTGCCTGTGGCGGAAAGCGGGGCGCCGCCGCCCCGTCCTCGGCGGTAGCGATCGATCCGGAGGGAGAGATCAAGCCGCGAGAGGTGTCCTGGCTGTTGTCGCGTGCCGCCAATGGTGCGGTGATCAACACGATGCAGACGATTGCTCAGGAGTACGCCAAAGAGCATGAGGGCTTCAAGCTGACCTTTATCACGACGCCAGACAGGCCCTCGTACATCCAGAAGTATGAGACCTTGGCCGCTGCCAACCAGCTGCCCGAGTTCTTCGATACCGACGCCACGCCGTTTGCCCAGAAGCTCGCTCGACAGAACCGGATGGTCAATATCGAGGACCTGCTCGACAACCTGGGTATCGCGGACACCTACCGGCCCGCAGCGCTTGACTACCAGCGCTTTGACGACGGCTCGCTCTACATGCTGCCGCTGGAGTACGGGATCGAGGTGTTCTGGTACAACAAGGCGCTCTTCGAGGCCGCAGGCGTGGAGGTTCCCGGCTCGTTGGATGAGTTCCCTGAGCTGTGCCGCAAGCTTGCCGCGACCGGAGTGGTACCTATCGCGCTGGACGGCCTCGATGGCTGGACGCTGGAGCGATACGTGGCTTATCAGCCTTTCCGCCTGGAAGGAGCGGACTACATCAAGAAGCTGAAGAAGGGCGAGGCGACGTTCTCTGACGAGCCCGGGCGTGCCACGGCTCAGTGGCTCCATGACTTGGGGGCTGCTGGGGCCTTCCAGGAAGGCTTCTCCTCGGTGGGGTATACCGATGCGCAGAATCTCTTTACCTCGGGTAAGGCTGCGATCTACAACATGGGGACCTGGGAGCTACCCAGTCTGGCTACGACGGAGCTGCCCGAGGATCTCCAGGACCAGATCGGCTACTTCACGCTCCCGACTGTCAAGGACGGCAAGACAGGGCCGAACGAGTACGTCGCTCCCTCAGGAATCGGTCTCGCTGTCAACGCTGCCACCTACGACCCGCTCATTCACGACTTCCTCCGTTTCGCCTTGGAGAAGTACCCCCAGATGTATGCGCAGACGGGCCTGCTCGGTCCGACAACAGTCGAGCCCGTGATCCCGGACAATGCGCTGCCGATCTACCAGCAGGCGATCGATGAGGCGGGCAAGATCGATGGACAGGTCCTGATGCCGTGGGACACCCAGCTTGATCCGACGACAAATACCAAGATCTCCCAGGAGCAGGTGCTGCTCGTCCAGGGGGACCTGAGCGTCGAGGACTTCCTCGCCACGATGGACGCGGCGCTCACTGAGAACGCCTCCGCCTACTTCAGTGAGTGACGACGTGGCCCGGCAGACGGATTCCGGGCTGCCGGGCCACTGAGCCCCATGAATCTTGAGAAGGCATGATGCTTCCTTATCGCTCACGACTGTCTGTCATTGTCTTTCTGCTTCCACCTGTCCTGCTGTTTGGCGGCGGCGTGCTGCTGCCGATCTTCCAGTCTCTGTTCCTCAGCTTCTTCCGCTGGGACGGAATCACCGAGATGCAGTTCGTCGGGATCGACAACTATGCGAAGATGCTCGGTGGTGATCCGACCTTCTGGAAAGCCTTCGTCAATCAGCTGATCTATCTCCTGATCTGCGTCGTGATCCAGATGGGTGCCGGCCTCGCAATTGCCTGCTTGCTCCTGACGATCACGCGAGGGCGGGAGACGCTCAAGGTCTTCTACCTCATGCCTGCGGTGATCTCGACGACGGCTATCGCCCTGCTTTTCCAACGGATCTATTCCTACGACCCGACTGGGCTGGTCAACTCGCTTCTGGAGGTGGTGGGCCTGGGCGGTCTTGCCAGGCCCTGGCTCTCGGACGTCCATACCGTGCTGGCGGCGGTCTCTGTGCCAGAAGGATGGCGATTTCTTGGTCTCTACACGATCATCCTGTACGCCGCGCTGCTGTCTGTTCCCAAGGAGCTGGAAGAGGCCGCGGCCCTGGACGGGGCCAATCCATGGCAGGTGTTCATCAAGATCCGGTTCCCGCACATACGCCCGGTGTGGGTTACGACCATGGTCATGGTTGTGACATATGGCCTCCGAGGGTTTGACATCCCCTACCTGCTGACCAACGGAGGCCCGGGGCAGGCCTCGGAGCTGGTCACGACATACATGTACAAGACGGCATTCGTCAGTACGAATTACGGCTACGCGTCTGCCATCTCGGTCTTCATCGTGATTGAGTGCCTGGTCGCTGTCGGCCTCATCTTCATGCTGGCTCGTCGAAGGGAGTCCTGATCATGAGTACCGCAGTATCGTCCTCCCGGTTGCGTCCTGGAGCGACCTCGGCTGGCCCACGGCGTCATCGGCGTCTTCGTACCGCCCAGATCATCTACCGGGTGCTACTTGGCGCTGTGCTCGTGATCCAGGTCTATCCCCTCATCTGGCTGATCCTGACGTCGGTGCGCTGCCCAGAGGACTTCGCCTCCTCCAGCCCGTTTGGTCTGCCTGGTTCCTTCACGCTTGACAACTTCACCCGGGCTTTTGAGCAGGGACAGATTCCGACCTACATCGCGAACAGTGCCATTGTCACGGCGGGAGCCTGTGCCTTGATCACCGTGTGCGGGATGACGGGGGCCTACGCCATCCAGGTCCTTGGTTTTCGGGGTGCCAAGGTCGTTCGTTCGGTCTTTCTCATGGGGATCGTGGTGCCGGTCCAGATCGCTCTCGTGCCGTTGTTCATCGACTACTCGAATATCGGACTGCTTGACACACACCTGGCGATCATCATTCCCCTGGCAGGTTTTGCCCTGCCGATGTCCTTGTTCCTCTTCATCTCCTTTTTCAGCTACATCCCACGTGAGATCTATGAGGCGGCGTCGATTGACGGTGCTGGACCGTATCGAATCTTCATGGCGATCACTGTCCCGATGTCTCTTAACACTGTGATCACAGTGGTGATGGTCAATGCGATCTTCATCTGGAACGAGTTCGTCTTTGCCAACACCTTCGTGCTGACCGAAGGCCTCAAGACGATCCCGCTGGGACTGCAGAACTACATCGGCAATATGGGCAAGACGGACTGGACGGCTACCTTCGCGGCGGTCGCGGTCACCGTGACACCTTTGCTGCTCGTCTTCCTCGCACTGAACAAGGCGATGATCTACGGTCTGGAAAGCGGTTCAACGAAGGGATGACGATGCCGACCCACTCTGACGGCGACAGCCGGGTGACGATGAGGCAGGTGGCCGAGGCGGCAGGAGTGTCGGTGACCACCGTCTCGCACGTGGTCAACCGCAAGCCAGGCGCGCGCATCGGCGAGGATGCTCGGCACCGGGTCCTCGCAGCGGTCGAGGCTCTGGGGTATCGACCTAACGCACTGGCGAAGACCCTGGTGAAGGGCAGGAGCCCATTCATCGGCATTGTCGCTGACTCGATCGCCTCGACGCCCTTCGCCGGGCAGATTGTGCGGGGAGCACAGGAAGAGGCTTGGAAACGCGGCTACGTGCTACTGGTGGCAAACACCGAAGGCAACGCTGTGGCCGAGGAACAGGCGATCTCGATGATGCTGCAGTACAACGTGCGAGGGATCCTCTACTCTCGCTGGTACCACCATCGAGTGCTGCCGCCGTCCTTGTTGGATGAGGTCTCCACCGTACTTGTCAACTGCTACGACGAGCGGGGGCAGCTGCCTGCAGTCGTTCCTGATGAGGAGCAAGGTGGAGCTGAGGCAGCCAGGCTTTTGCTAGAGGCTGGTCACCAGCGCATTGCCTTTGTCAACACGACCTCAGCGTCGCCGGCCCAGAGCTGCCGCCTGGCGGGATTTCGCCGCGCCCTGACCGATGTGGATATCCCGGTTGACGAGGCGCTGATCTGGCAGACGGAGCCTGACCAGGAGGGTGGGTTCGCCATCGCCGATCAGGTCATCAGCTCAGGTGTCACGGGTGTGTGCTGCCACAACGATCGCGTGGCCATGGGGATGTATGACCGTCTCCGGGAGCGGGGCCTGGTTGTCCCGCGTGACGTCTCCGTCGTCGGCTTCGACAACCAAGAGGTCATTGCCGGGCACCTTCACCCGCCGCTGTCGACGGTGGCCCTGCCTCACTACGAGCTGGGTGCAGCGGGGGTGCGAGCACTTCTCGGTGAGGAACCGCTGCCACACGACGGCACCAGGCGAGTCTCCTGCCCACCGGTTCGGCGGGATTCAGTCCTCAAGCGGGACTAGGCCGTTCGTGATTGACCACGATGTCTCAAGGGGGAGGCTATGCGTGTTTTCACGCACTTCATGTCCGGACGAATCTCGTGATGTCGCGCCGGTCACTCATTCGCGCCTCGGGCGTAGGCGGTATGAGCCTCATCGCTCATCCCCCGTGCCAGGCCATGACTCCTGCCTCTGACGAGAGGCTAAGGGCGGTCTTTCACATGGCTGCGCCGAGTGGCTGGCTCTGCGACTGCCAACGGCCGATCCGTCTGGGTGACAAGAACTTGCTCTACTACCTGCACTCGCAGACCAACGTCGGTGACGGCGGCTGGGATGTTGCGACGACGACGGACCTTGTCACCTTCACCGACCACCGCGTGGCCATACCTGTTGAGCCTGGCTTTCCGGTATGGAGCGGGTCTGCCGTGGTCGACGTCGACGGTACGGCCGGGTACGGACGTGGAGCGGTGATCGTGCTGGCTACTCAGCCGACCGGGGGAGTAAGACGGTATCAGGAGCAGTACCTGTACTGGTCGACTGACGGGATCTCCTTCACTCGACGCCAGACGCCAGTCATCATGAACCCCGACGGTCGCACGGCTCGCAGTGCTGAGGAGATCGACAACGCCGAGTGGTTCCGTGATCCGAAAGTGGTCTGGGACGAGGAGCGCTCTGAGTGGGTCTGCGTCATCGGGCGGAGGAAGTACGCCACGGTGTACGTCTCGACGAATCTGACGGAGTGGACCTGGACCTCGAGCATGGATGCCGTCGGCGCCGGTCTGCCCATGACATACGTCTACTGGGTTGGGCAGTGGGACGGCACCCGCTTCCAGACCGATACGCTGCAGCCTCTGTGCTCCTACGGGGGACCTGCACTCTTTTCCGGCATGAGAATTTAGGAGTTCGCATGAGTCTTCAGCTTCGTGACCACTGGGTCTGGGACCACTGGTTCCTCGATGACGGGGAGCGTTATCACGCCTTCTTTCTGCGGGCGTCGCGTGCCCTGCACGATCCTGAGCGTCGGCACCAGAACGCCTCGATGGGACACGCCGTCTCGACGGACCTGCAGCAGTGGGTCTTGTTGCCAGACGCGGTGGTCCACACAGATGGTCCGGCATTTGACGACAAGGCGATCTGGACCGGCTCTGCAGTGATGAAGCCAGAGGGAGGCATTCGAGTCTTCTACACCGGTATCAGCAGGGCCGAGGCCGGTGCTGTGCAACGGATTGGTTGGGTGGACTCGTGTGACGGCGTTGTCTTCGAGCGTGCCACCAGTGAGCCCCTAGTCGCTGACGCTCGGTGGTACCAGAAGTGGAACCCTGCCTACCCCTATGACGAGGCCTGGCGAGACCCCTACGTCTTCCGCCACGAGGGGCGCTGGCACATGCTCATCACCGCACGGGGCAAGGGTGCAGAGATCCGTCGCAGCGGTGTCGTAGGGCACGCGGTCTCGGACGATCTTGATCACTGGGAGGTGCTGCCGCCCCTGAGCCACCCTGATGTTCCGTTCGGCCAGATTGAGGTGATGCAGTCCAGGTGTGTTGATGGTCAGCACTACCTGGTGTTCTCCTGCGGGCAGGACATGCAGGCGGTGCCGGGTGCGGGCGGAGTGTGGGTGGCCCAGGGAGAAAGCGCCTTGGGTCCCTGGGACATTGCTCATGCTCGCTATGTCTCGCCTGACACCGTCTATGCCGGTCAGTTGTTCCAGGATCGCCTTGGGCAGTGGTGTCTGGGTGGTTTTGAGTTCGATGACCGGGGCGGATTCATCGGTGGGATCACGACGCCACGCTTGTGGAAGGACGTTGAGCTGCTGAGCCGACCGCTGGGCTGAGCATGGCGAGCCCGGCAGACCGCTGAGCTCGAGCCTGCGGCGACGGTCTGAGCGGCGCCGTAGACGCCGTCGTCGTCGCTGTGCCGGGCCGGGTATAGGGCCCTCCTCTGAGCGATATACGTGCTGGATCCCACGCGCTGAGACCTGCTGATCGCCGCGTCGAGCGAATATCGGAAGACAGATCTTGGTTAAAGTGGGGCAGTGCGTAGGCCGTCCGGCCTAGGCCTACCGTCCGAGGAGGGGAGGAACGGTCATGAACACGGTCGACGACGACTCAACCCGGGCCAGGGTCCTTGACCTCATCGTGGAGAAGGGGCCGGTCTCCGCTGCCCATCTGGCCAGGCTCCTCGACCTGACCCCGGCAGCCGTACGCCGCCACCTCACCGCCCTGGAGGAGACCGGCGAGATCCAGGTCCACGCCGCCGCGGCCTCCGGCAAGCGTGGCCGTGGTCGTCCTGCCCGCCACTACGTGGCGACCCCGAAGGCCAGGACCAGCTTTGCCGAGGGCTACTCAGATATCGCCACACGTGCCCTGACCTACCTCCAGCAGGTCGCCGGGGACAAGGCGATCGACTCCTTCGCGGCCGTGCGCGGACGCGACCTCGAACGCCGCTACATGCCCGTGGTCGAGGCAGCGGGCAAGGACCCCTCAGACCGTGCGCGCGCCCTGGCTGACGCCCTGACCCTGGACGGCTACGCCGCCACCGTCCGCGACGTGGGAGACGGCTCCTTCGCCGTCCAGCTGTGCCAGGGCCACTGCCCGGTGCGCGAGGTCGCCGGACAGTTCGGCGAGTTGTGCGAGGCCGAGACCCAGGCCATCGCCCGCCTGATTGGAGTACCGGTGCAGCGTCTGGCTACCCTCGCCGGCGGCGACCACGTGTGCACCACGCACGTCCCCATCGCGATGCCCGTCCTGCGCAAGCGCGCGGCACGAGCAGCAGCAGACACGCGAGGCCCCCGGGCCAAGCGAACGGAAGGAACCCGATGACATCACCGACGACCGACAAGCCTCGCGTCTCCGACGACGAGATCATCGACTCGATCTCGACGCAGTACGACTTCGGCTGGCACGACTCCGACGAGGCCGGTGCCAACGCCAAACGCGGCCTTGACGAGCAGGTTGTTCGGGAGATCTCCGCCATCAAGGGCGAGCCCGAGTGGATGCTGGCCAAGCGGCTCAAGGCCTACGAGATCTTCGAGCGCAAGCCCATGCCGACCTGGGGCGTGGACCTGTCCGAGCTGGACATGGACTCGGTGAAGTACTACGTGCGCTCCACCGACAAGCCGGCCAGCTCCTGGGACGACCTGCCCGAGGACATCCGTACCACCTACGACCGCATCGGCATCCCCGAGGCCGAGCGTGAGCGTCTGGTGGCTGGTGTAGCCGCCCAGTACGAGTCAGAGGTCGTCTACCACCAGATCCGCGAGGACCTGGAGAAGCAGGGCGTCATCTTCGTCGACACCGACACGGCGGTGCGCGAGTACCCCGAGCTCGTCCAGGAGTACTTCGGCTCGGTGGTGCCGGCCGGCGACAACAAGTTCGCCGCTCTCAACACCGCGGTGTGGTCCGGCGGCTCCTTCATCTACGTGCCCAAGGGCGTCCACGTCGAGATCCCGCTGCAGGCCTACTTCCGGATCAACACCGAGAACATGGGCCAGTTCGAGCGCACGCTGATCATCGCCGACGAGGACTCCTACGTCCACTACGTCGAGGGCTGCACGGCACCGATCTACTCCACCGACTCCCTGCACTCGGCGATCGTGGAGATCGTGGTCAAGAAGAACGCCCGCGTTCGCTACACGACCATCCAGAACTGGTCCAACAACGTGTGGAACCTGGTGACCCAGCGCGCCACCTGCGCCGAGGGCGCCACCATGGAGTGGGTCGACGGCAACATCGGCTCCAAGCGCAACATGAAGTACCCGGCCGTCTACCTCATGGGCCCGCACGCCCGCGGTGAGGCCCTGTCCATCGCCTTCGCCGGCGAGGGCCAGCACCAGGACACCGGCGCCAAGATGGTGCACATGGCGCCCCACACCTCCAGCCACATCGTCTCCAAGTCCGTGGCCCGCCACGGAGGCCGCTCGGGCTACCGCGGCCTGGTCCAGGTCATGAAGAACGCACGGCACTCCAAGTCCAACGTGCTGTGCGACGCGCTCCTGGTCGACGAGATCTCACGCTCGGACACCTACCCGTACGTGGACGTACGGACCGACGACGTCGAGATGGGTCACGAGGCCACCGTGTCCAAGGTGAGCGCGGACCAGCTCTTCTACCTCATGCAGCGCGGCCTGACCGAGACCGAGGCGATGGCCACCATCGTGCGAGGCTTCGTCGAGCCCATCGCCCGCGAGCTGCCGATGGAGTACGCCCTGGAGCTCAACCGCCTCATCGAGCTGCAGATGGAGAACTCCGTCGGCTGAGGCCGACGGCGCAGCCCGCCTCACGCACACCATATTCCACTCGATCTGCCGGAAGACCGGCACAGGAGCACCCAATGCCCGACCTGTCCACTGACCACTCCCAGGCGAGCCTGGACGGCGCCCACTCCCACGGGCGCGCCGCGGCGCCCCAGGGACGGTACGTCGCCTCGCGCGCGGACCGTCCTACCTCCTTCGACCCTGCCGACATCCCGGTGCCGCGTGGGCGCGAGGAGGAGTGGCGCTTCACGCCCATGAAGCGTTTCCGCCCGCTGTTCGACCTGGCGGCCGTGCGCGCCGGAACCGCGACGGACTCAGTGAGCGTCGCCGTCGACGCCCCCGAGGGTGTGCTCGTGGAGAGCCTGGAGCGCACCGACGAGCGGTTGGGAACCGTCGGCGCCCCGGTGGACCGCACCGGCGTCGTCGCCTGGGCAGCGTTCGAGACCGCCACCGCCGTCACCCTCCAGGCAGGCGCCCGGCTCGGTCGCGCAGCGCGCGTGAGCGTGACGGGGCACGAGGTGCCTGGCGAGGAGGGCTTCGCCCGCCCCGCCGCCGGCCACCTGCTCATCACCGCTGAGAAGGGCAGCCGTGGCACGGTCGTCCTCGACCACACCGGTACCGCCGCCTACACCCAGGGCGTGGAGGTCGTGGTCGCCCCTGAGGCCGAGCTGACCCTGGTGACGATCCAGGGCTGGGACGACGACGCCGTCCACGCCTCCAACCACCGCGTGCGCGTGGAGGGGCGTGGCACCCTCAAGCACGTGGTCGTGAGCCTGGGAGGAGACGTGCGCGTCTCCTCCGACCTCGGCTTCTCCGGCGAGGGCGGGCGTACCGAGGCCTACGGCGTCTACTTCACCGACGCCGGCCAGCACCAGGAGCACCGCCCCTACGTGGCCCACACCGAGCCGCACTGCTACTCCCGCGTGACCTACAAGGGTGCGCTGCAGGGCGAGGGCGCCCACGCCGTGTGGGTGGGGGACTGCCTCATCGGTGCTGCCGCCCGCGGCACGGACACCTACGAGCTCAACCGCAACCTGGTGCTCACCGAGGGCGCCAAGGCCGACTCGATCCCCAACCTGGAGATCGAGAACGGCAACATCGAGGGCGCCGGCCACGCCTCGGCCACCGGGCGCTTCGACGACCACCAGCTGTTCTACCTGCGTGCCCGCGGCATCCCCGAGTCTGAGGCCCGGCGCCTGGTGGTACTCGGTTTCTTCAACGAGATCGTCGCCGAGATCGGCGTGCCTGAGGTCGAGGAGACCCTCATGGGCGCCATCGAGAAGGAGCTGGAGCTCACCGGCGTCATCGCCGCCCGCGAGCAGGCTCCCACGGCCTGAGCCGCACCTGACCACCCCGTACCCGCAACAGAAGAGCACACGAGCATGAGCACCCTGCAGATCAAGAACCTCCACGTCCAGGTCGCCACCAACGACGGCCCCAAGCCGATCCTCAAGGGCGTCGACCTCACGGTCGACTCCGGTGAGGTCCACGCCATCATGGGCCCCAACGGCTCGGGAAAGTCCACCCTGGCCTACTCCATCGCCGGTCACCCCGACTACGAGGTCACTGACGGTGAGGTCCTGCTCGACGGCGTCAACCTGCTGGACATGAGCGTGGACGAGCGCGCCCGCGCCGGCCTGTTCCTGGCCATGCAGTACCCGGTCGAGGTCCCCGGCGTGTCGGTGGCCAACTTCCTGCGCACCGCCAAGACCGCCATCGACGGCCAGGCCCCCAAGGTCCGCCAGTGGGTCAGCGAGGTCTCCGGCGCGATGGAGAAGCTGCGTATGGACCCCGCCTTCAACGAGCGTGACGTCAACGCCGGCTTCTCCGGTGGTGAGAAGAAGCGCTTCGAGATCCTCCAGATGGAGCTCCTCAAGCCCCGGTTCGCCGTCCTGGACGAGACCGACTCCGGCCTGGACGTGGACGCGCTGCGCATCGTCTCCGAGGGCGTCAACCGCCTGCACGAGACCTCCGACGCCGGCTTCCTCCTCATCACGCACTACACGCGGATCCTGCGCTACATCAAGCCCAGCCACGTCCACGTCTTCGTCGACGGGCACGTGGCCGAGGAGGGCGGCCCGGACCTGGCCGAGCGCCTGGAGAACGAGGGCTACGACCGCTTCCTCAAGTGAGGCTCCTTGATGACTGACCCTGCAACCGCCCAGCCGACTGCCGCAGAGGCGACGACGGCGCAGCCGCTGACCGCTGACGAGCTCGCCGCCGTCCGTGCGGACTTCCCGTACCTGGCGCGCCCCGCGCGCTCAGGCGAGCCGCTGGCCTACCTGGACTGGGCAGCCACCAGCCAGAAGCCGGCATGCGTCATCGAGCGAGAGGCCGAGTTCCTGCGGATGTCCAACGGCGCCGCGGGCCGCTCGACCTACCAGATCGCGGACGAGGCGACCGCCGCCTGGGAGGAGGCCCATGAGGCGGTCGGCGCCTTCGTGGGAGCGCGGGCCAGCCAGGTGGTCCTGACCAAGAACGCCACCGAGGCGGTCAACCTCGTGGCCCTGGCGATCGGTCACGCGAGCCTGGGACGCCCGGCCGGGCGCGGGGGAGCGGCAGCGCACGCCCACGACCCCTCGGCCAGGCTCCGCCTGGGCCCGGGCGACGAGATCGTCGTCTCACGCGCGGAGCACCACGCCAACCTCGTGCCCTGGCAGGAGCTGGCGGCGCGCACGGGTGCCACTGTGCGGTGGCTGGACCTGACCCCCGAGGGCCGGATCGACCTGGGGACGGTGGACGTCATCACCGAGCGCACCCGCGTGGTGGCCGTGGCCCACGCCTCCAACGTCATCGGGGCGCTGACCCCGCTGGAGGCGGTCCTGCCGGCGGCCAGGGCGGTGGGCGCCCTGGTCCTGCTGGACACCTGCCAGTCCGCGGCCCACGTCCCGCTGGACTTCGCAGTGCTGTCCGCCACGGGTGTGGACGCGATGGTCCTGTCCAGCCACAAGATGCTCGGCCCGACCGGCATCGGTGCGCTGGTGGCTACCGAGGACCTGCTGGAGGCGATGCCGCCGGTGCTCACCGGGGGGTCGATGATCGAGGTCGTCTCGATGGAGTCCTCGACCTACATGTCCGGTCCCGCTCGATTCGAGGCCGGCAGCCAGCCGCTGGCTCAGGCCGCGGCCTGGACGACGGCGGTGGGCTACCTGTCACGGCTGGGCCTGGACCGTCTGCACGCCGGTGAGCGGGTGCTCACCCAGCGCCTCCTCGACGGCCTGGCGGACGTCCCCGGCGTGCGCGTGCTCGGACCGACTGACACCCGCGACCGTCTTGGTGTGGTGCCCTTCGTCGTCGGGGGCGTCCACCCTCATGACGTCGGCCAGGTGCTTGATGCTGCCGGGGTGGCTGTGCGCACCGGCCACCACTGTGCCCAGCCCATCCACGCCCACTTCGGGGTACACGCCTCCTCACGCGTGTCCTTCGGGCCGACTAGCACCGCCGAGGAGGTTGACCGCTTCCTCGAGGCGGTGTCCTCCGTCCGTTCCTACTTTGGCAGGTGAGCATGAACGACCTCGACCAGCTCTACCAGCAGGTCATCCTCGACCACTCGCGTGAGCGCCACGGTGCCGGCGCGCTCGACGCTCCTGACGGTCGGTCCCACCAGGTCAACCCGACGTGCGGGGACGAGGTGACCCTCGACGTCAAGGTCGTGGACGGCACCGTCGCGGCCGTGGGATGGGAGGGGGAGGGCTGCTCCATCTCCCAGGCCTCGATCTCAGTCATGCACGACCTGGTCGACGGCGCGGACCTGGCCACGGTGGCCCGCCTGGAGGCGGACTTCGACGCCCTCATGCACTCGCGCGGCAAGGGCGTGGACGCGGCCGTGCTCGACGCCCTGGAGGACGGAGCAGCCTTCGAGGGGGTCTCGAAGTACCCCAACCGCGTCAAGTGCGCACTGCTGGGCTGGATGGCGCTCAAGGACGCCCTGGCGCGCTCCGGCGTCGTCCTGCCGCAGGTAGGTGCCGACTCCGCACCAGCCAGCTGACGCATTCCCTCACCACTGACTGCCGAGGACCGGCTCGGTCCTCACGACCCCAAGGAGACCGTATGAGCGAGCCCACCGGCGCCCCGGCGCCCGGAGCCGAGAACCCGGCCGGCAGCCCGGCCACCACCGCACCTGCTGACGCGGCCGACAACCCCATGGCGGCCCAGCACACCCCGGCCCAGCTCTCCGACGTCGACGTCGCTGCCATCGAGGAGGCCCTGCGCGACGTCATCGACCCCGAGCTGGGCATCAACGTCGTCGACCTCGGTCTGCTCTACGGCGTCGCCATCGAGCCCGACGGCACCGTGGTGCTGGACATGACGCTGACGACGGCGGCCTGCCCGCTGACCGACGTCATCGAGGAGCAGGCGGCCCAGGCCCTGGCCTACATCGTGGACAAGGTCCGCATCCAGTGGGTGTGGCTGCCGCCGTGGGGCCCGGACAAGATCACGCCCGAGGGCCGCGAGCAGCTGCGGGCGCTGGGCTTCAACGTCTGAGGAGCGCCTCGCGCAGCACCGGCGCGTTGGAGCGCTGGTCCCCGTCCTTCGTGCCGTACAGGAGGGTGAGGCGCCCGCGCTCGGCCAGCGCGCGCAGGTGCGCTACAGCCTCGGCACGCTCGGGCTGGGCCAGCTCAGCGCGGTAACGCGCCTGGAACTCCTCCCAGCTGATCTCGCCGTGGTGAAAGCCGCGACGCAGGTCGGCAGACGGAGCGATCTCCTGGCACCACTCGTCCAGCGCTGCGCGCTCCTTGGACACCCCGCGCGGCCACAGGCGGTCCACCAGCACGCGGTACCCGTCCTCGGCTGCGGGGTCCTCTCGGACGGACTTGAGCCCGATGTCCAGGATCATGACGGTCTCTCACCTCTCCTCGCTCGTGACCGTGCCAGTATCCCACCGGCGTCGCGCACGAGCGCCGTGGCCCCCGCTATCCTGGGCCCGTGCTCTACGACCTGCTGTACAAGACCGTCCTGACACGCATTGACCCCGAGGTCATCCACGACGTCTGCGTCAAGGGCGTCGCGGTTACCGGTCGCCTGCCCTTCGTACGGGACGTCGTGCGCCAGGCCTGGGGACGCCGGCCCGCGATCCCCGTGCCCTCAGCCGGTCAGGGAGGGCCCTTCGCCCGCCCGGTTCCCGGCGTGCTGGGGCTGGCCGCCGGTATGGACAAGGAGGGCGAGGCCGTGGAGGGTATGGACGCCCTCGGCTTCGGCTTCATCGAGGTCGGCACCTTCACGGCCCAGGCCCAACCCGGTAACGACAGGCCTCGCATGTGGCGGTACCCGGCTACGCGCGCCGTGCGCAACAGGATGGGCTTCAACAACTCCGGCGCGGACGAGGCTGCTCGCCGCCTGCGCGAGCTGCGCTCGACGGTGCGCGGGCGCAGCATCGTCGTCGGTGCCAACATCGGCAAGACCAAGGTGGTCCCGCTTCAGGACGCCGTCGAGGACTACCGCTACTCCGCGGCCGCGGTGGCTCGCTGGGCCGACTACCTCGTGGTCAACGTCTCCAGCCCCAACACCCCGGGTCTGCGTGACCTGCAGAACGTGGAGTCCCTGCGGCCGATCCTTGAGGCCGTGCGGGAGGCCGGCGACGCCGCCGCCCACCGTCACGTGCCCCTCCTGGTCAAGATCGCCCCGGACCTGGCCGACGAGGACGTCGACGCCGTCGCCGACCTCGTGACCGACATGGGCCTGGACGGCGTGGTCGCCACCAACACCACCATCGACCACGACCTGGGGGAGGGAGGTCTGTCCGGGGCGCCTCTGCTGCCGCGGTCCCTGGAGGTCGTACGCCGGCTGCGCGCGCGCCTGGGCGAGGGCCCGACTATCATCGGCGTGGGCGGGATCTCCTCGATCATGGACGCCGAGCTCATGCTCGACGCCGGAGCGGACCTGCTCCAGGCCTACACCGCCTTCATCTACAACGGCCCGGCGTGGCCGGGCCGTATCAACCGGGCGCTGGCGACCATGCGTCGTCCGCGCTGAGCGGGTACCATAGCGGCGCGCCACAGAGCGTGTGAGCGGGAGACGAGGCTACCTGTGGGGTCGGGCTGGTAGTCCGACGTCGTCGACCCCGGGAGCACACGTGACCAGCTCAGCCACCCCCGCTCAGGTGCCTGGCGCGCAGCCGCCTGCACCCGACCAACCGACCCCGCCGCCCCTGCGCGCCCTGGCACAGGCCGCCGGCGGCTCCTTCCTCGTCCTGGGCTTCCTCGGCCGTCTGCCCGCTGCCATGAACCAGCTGGGCATGCTCCTCATCGTCTCCGCCTCCGGCCGAGGCCTGGCCCTGGCCGGCTCGACCGTCGCCGCCGTGGGCCTGGGAACAGCCGCGGGGGCCCCGGTCGTCGGACGCCTCGTGGACCGGGTCGGTGCGGTGCGCGTGCTCGCCTGCGCCCTCGTGGTGCAGTCACTGGCCCTGGCCGGGGTTCTCGCCTGCCTGCACGCGGACCCGCCCGGCGCACTGATCCTGGCCTTCGCTGCCCTCCTAGGACTCGCCAACCCTCAGGCAGGCTCGATCGCGCGTGCCTGCTGGTCGGCCATCGCTCGCGCCGACGACGTACCCGCTCGCGCACTGCGTACGATCCGGCTCGGTCTGGGCTTCGAGACGGCCGCGGACGAGACGAGCTTCGTCGTCGGCCCGGTCGCGGCTGGGGCGCTGGTGACGCTGCTCGGGGCCGAGGGGGCGGCCCTGTCCCTGCTCGTCCTCACGGTGATGGGTGAAGGAGCCTTCGCCCTGTGGCTCGCCCGCCGCCCGGCGCTGTCTCGTCCGCGCCAGGACGACGGCGGTACCGGCTCCACGCAGGAGCAGGCGCGTGCACCGTGGGCGGCGCTGGCCCCGGTGCTGGCCACGATCGCCGCGGTGGGCGTGGTCTTTGGTGCCACCCAGACGGCTCTGACCGCCGTGCACACGGCTCACGGGACCCCAGGACTGACCGGCCCGGTCTACGGCTCGATGGGGGTCACCTCGGCGCTGGCCGGTATGGTCGCGCCCTCCCTGCGCAGCGGCGTCCTGGCCAGGACCGCGCTGGGTGGGGGCCTGGTGCTCGTCTGCTCCGCCGTGCTCACGACGGTTCCCGGCACTGCGCTGACCCTGGCGATGATCCTCCTCATGGGAGCGGGTGTGGGTACGGTCCTGGCGACTTCCTACACGCGCGTCGAGGCCGTGGCCGTGTCCGGACGGGTCACGAGCCTGATGACGCTGGCAGCGACCTGCAACGTCCTGGGCGTCTCCCTCGGCTCGGTGGTCACGGGTGCGCTCGGGGCCAACCTCCACCACGCCAACCTGCCAGCCGTGGCCGCCGGCGCGGTCGTGCTCGCCCTGGCCGCAGCGCAGGCGTTGACGAGCCGAACGGGTAGCTTTGCCTCCGAGTGAAGAACGCCAGGCTCCTCGCTCGGGCGCAAAGCTACCCGCTCGCGTCACAGGTCAGCGCAGCTCCTCATCAGCCTTGCGTGAGGGGGACCGGGTCAGGGAGGGGTCACGCTCGACGACGTCGCCCAGGGCCTGGTCGATCGCGGCCATCATGTCCGCGTCCAGCCGCACGCCCGAGGCCTTGACGTTCTCCTCCAGCTGCTGGGGCCGGGAGGCACCCACCAGGGCAGCCGAGACGTTCGGGTTCTGCAGGACCCACGCGATCGCCAGCTGCGGCATGGTCAGGCCAGCCTCCTGCGCGATCGGACGCAGGCGCTGGACCGCGGTGAGCACCTCGTCCCGCATCCAGCCTGCGATCATGTCCTTGCCGCCGCGCTCGTCCGTGGCGCGCGAGCCGGCCGGAGGCTGCTGACCGGGCAGGTACTTGCCGGACAGCACGCCCTCAGCCATCGGGGACCACACGACCTGCCCCATGCCGAGCTCCTCTGAGGCGGGCACGACCTTGTCCTCGATGACACGCCACAGCATCGAGTACTGCGGCTGGTTGGACACCAGGCGGAAGCCCATCTGGGTGGCCAGCTCCTGACCGGCGCGGATCTGCTCGGCGGTCCACTCCGAGACGCCGATGTACAGGGCCTTGCCCGAGCGCACGACGTCGGCGAAGGCCTGCATCGTCTCCTCCAGCGGCGTGGCGTCGTCGTAGCGGTGGGCCTGGAGGAGGTCCACGTAGTCGGTGCCCAGGCGCCTGAGCGATCCCTCGATGCCGCGCAGGATGTGCTTGCGCGACAGCCCGGAGTCGTTGGCGCCCTTGTCCTGGATCGGGAAGTAGACCTTGGTGAAGATCTCCACGCCGTCACGGCGCGTGCCGGCCAGCGCCTTGCCCAGCACCTCCTCGGCCTTGGTGTTGGCGTAGGTGTCAGCGGTGTCGAAGGTCGTGATGCCCAGGTCCAGGGCCGTGCGGACGCACTGCGTCGCAGTGTCGGCCTCGACCTGCGAGCCGTGAGTGAGCCAGTTTCCGTAGGTGATCTCCGTGACGCGAAGGCCGGAGCTGCCAAGATGACGGTAAGCAACCATGGCTCCAGCCTAGGGGAGCAGGCGCCGGGGCGAGACCTCGGTCACAGGGACGGGGACGTCGTCGGCCCGGCTTCCGCTGCAGGCGGAGGACCGGGCCGGGAACGGGACTGAGCGGGCTCAGGAGGGGTACTCCCGGCGTCCCACCTGGGGCACCGGCTGACGCCAGCGACGCAGGTTGAAGCAGCGGGAGAAGACGTACCAGAAGATGACGCCTTGCTCCTTGACACGGGCCTCGCCGAACTTGGCGATCAGGCGCTTGCGGACCAGGCGCCAGCAGATGACCGCGTCCACGATCGCCACGAGGAAGAGGGCGTAGATGAAGAGCATGAGGTAGAAGGTGCCCACGGCCGCCTGCGCCGAGCGCGACACCGCCTGGAAGCCGATGACGACGAGCAGCAGGATGATCGTCGAGGGCAGGAAGAGCTCGCCCAGGCTGAAACGTGCGTCCACGTAGTCGCGGATGTAGCGCTTGATCGGGCCCTTGTCCCTCACCGGCAGGTAGCGGTCGTCCCCGGTGACCATGGCGCGGCGCTGGCGCTCCCAGGCCTCGTCCCGCCTGGCACGGGCCTCACGCTTGGCAGCCTTGCGGTCGGTGGGGACCACCGGGTGGACGCCACGGGCCTGCGCGTCCTTGCGCCTGGGCGTGGGGCGTCCCTTGCCACCGGGCTTGGTGCTCTCGGCCTCCGGCGCAGGCTCGGCGGCCTTCTCCTTCTTGAACAGACTCACGCCGCTAGGTTACCGGCTCGGTCGCGCTACGCTGAAAACCATGATCTCAGTCGAAGCCGTACGCGCATCCGTCCACCGCTCCTTCGACCACGTCGTGGCCGACCTGGTCGACCTCGTCGCCGTCCCCTCGGTCTCTGCCTCCAGCCACGACCAGGTTGAGGTGGCCCGCTCGGCCGAGCACGTGGCCGGCCTGCTGCGGGGCGTGGGGCTTGAGGCTGAGGTCGTGAGCGTCGACGGGCCGGACGGCGTGCCCGGCCGTCCGGCGGTGCTCGCTCACCGTGAGGGGCCGGCAGGCTCCCCTCGCGTGCTGCTCTACTCCCACCACGACGTCCAGCCCGTGGGCGACCCCAGTGCCTGGGCCCAGAAGGACCCGTTCACCGCCGAGCGTCGTGGGGACCGCCTGTTCGGACGCGGTACGGCCGACGACGGCGCCGGCGTCGTCTCCCACGTCCACGCCCTGCGGGTGCTGGACGAGCTCCTCGGTGGTCTGCCCTGCTCGGTCACCGTCTTCATCGAGGGAGAGGAGGAGGTCGGCTCGCCCTCCTTCGGGAACCTGCTGGCCGCCTACCGCGACCGTCTGGAGGCCGACGTCATCGTCGTGGCCGACTCCTCCAACTGGAAGGTCGGCGTGCCCGCGCTGACCACCTCGCTGCGCGGCGTGGTCCAGGTCGACGCCCGCCTCGACGTCCTCGACCACGCCCTGCACTCGGGACAGTACGGCGGCCCGGTGCTCGACGCCGTGACCTCCATGTGCCGCCTGGTGGCCACCTTGCACGACGAGGCGGGCGACGTCGCCGTGCCGGGGCTGGTCTCCCGAGCCCAGGCTGCTCCTGACTTCCCTGAGTACCCCGAGGAGACCTTCCGCGCTGACGCCGGCGTGCTCGACGGCGTCGAGCTGGCCGGTACCGGGGACCTCACCGCCCGGCTGTGGACCAAGCCGACGATCACGGTCATCGGCATGGACGTCACGCCCCTTGACCTGGCCGGCAACGTCCTGGCCCCCTCCTGCACCGCCCGCATCTCCATGCGTCTGGCGCCCGGCCAGGACCCTGAGGCCGCCCAGGCCGCGCTCGTGTCCTACCTGGAGGACCACGTGCCCTTCGGGGCTCGCCTGACCGTCTCCCAGGGTGAGGCCGGACCTGCCTTTGACGGGTCCTCGGACACACCGGCTGGCCGTGCGGCCCACTGGGCGCTGTCCACGGCCTTCGACGAGGACTGCGTCGACATCGGCCAGGGCGGCTCCATCCCCTTCATCTCCACGCTCCAGGAGACCTTCCCCGGCGCCCAGGTCCTGGTCACCGGCATCGAGGACCCTGACACCCGTGCCCACAGCGAGGACGAGTCCATGCACCTGGGTGACCTGGAGAAGATCGTCACCGCCGAGGCCCTGCTGCTGGCCCGCCTGGGCGGGGCCGTGGCCGAGCACGCGCAGGACTGAGGGCGTGCGCGTCCTTCTCGCACCGGGCGGGATGTACCCCGAGCCCGGGGGCGTGCCCGTGACGACGGCGGCCGTCAGCCTGCACGCCAGCGCGGTGGCGCAGGCCCTGGCTGCCGGATGGTGCAGCCAGCGGCCTGAGGACCGCCTCACGCTCCTGCCGGTGGCCGACGGCGCAGCCGGCAGCGCCGCTGTCTTCCCGCCGTCGATGGTGGCTGGCCGTGTCGTCCTGCAGGCAAGCGGACCGCTGGGACAGGTGCGGGAGGCGGACCTGATCAGGCTCGCCCAGCGTGAGGAGGGGCAGACGGACGGCGCCGCGGAGTCGTCGTCGGGCTCGAGGGCGACCTGGTTCCTGGACGCGGCTCGTCTCGTGGCCCTGCCTGCGGACAGGGACGAGGCGGCCCGTGAGGCCCTGGAGGGAACGACCTTCGGTCTGGGCCAGGCCCTGGCAGCCGCACTGGGGCACACGGCTCCCGGAGACGTCCTCGTCGTCGGGCTGGCGCGCAGCGCCGTGCACGATGGCGGGGCGGGCCTGATCGACGGGCTCGGAGGAGCAGCAGGAGCCACGACGGCGGTGGAAGGACGCGAGCTGGTGCTCGCCCTGGCTGACGACGTCGCGCTCGGTGGGCTGTCCGGCGTCGGTCAGGGACTGGTCGCCGTGACCTCCCTGGGAGCCGAGCAGGCGCAGGAGCGTGACCGCGCCGCCTGCGCGGCCGCCGCCACCCTGGTCACGCAGCTGACGGAACGCTCTGGGAGCGGCGGGCCGGGGCGCCGGGTCCTGCCGGTGGTCGGAGCGGACAGGAGCGTGCCGGGCACGCTCAGCGTCACCTCCTGGGGCAGTGGTGCCGGCGGTGGGGCGGGCCTCGTCCTGCAGGTGCTGGGGGCACGCGCCGTGCCTGGGCCACGCGTCATGGCGAGCCTGCTCGGCCTGGACGCTGCGGTCAGCCACAACGACCTCGTCGTCACGGCGGCCGGAGAGGTCTATGACGTGCTGGCGGACTCGCTGACCGCCGTCGTCGGGCAGGCTGCCTCAGACCGCGCCCTGCCGGTCGTGCTGGTCACGGGCCGCGGGCTCGTGCCGCGTGGCGAGCTCGCGGCGGCCGGGGTCAGCGCCACCTACAGCCTGGAAGAGGCCGGCGCGGGTGCAGCCGGAGCCTGGGACGGCGAGGACCGTCAGGCGCTGCGCCGTCGCCTGGAGGACATGGGGGCACGTCTGGCTCGTAGCTGGTCGCGCTAGGACACTGCCGTCGCGGGCTGTTCCTTCGGGGCCGGGCCGGTGGATCCCCGGACGATGAGGTCGGGGGAGAAGAGCATCTCCCTGTCCGGGACCTCCTCGCCTGCGATCGCGGCCAGGAGCGTGGTGACGGCCGAGCGGGCGATGGCGGTCACGGGCTGGCGCACCGTCGTCAGCGGCGGGTTGGTCATAGGGATGAGCGGGGAGTCGTCGTAGCCGATGACCGAGACGTTACCGGGGACCGACAGGCCGGCGGCGCGCACGCCCTGGATCGCTCCGAGCGCCATGATGTCCGAGCCGCACACGATCGCGGTGCACCCCTGTTCCAGCAGGCGGGTGGCACCGGCCGCCCCGCCCTCGTAGCTGTACAGGGCCTCGACCGTACGCAGGGGCTCCCCGGGCAGGCCGGCTCGCATCGCGTCCTCGTAGCCGGCACGCTTGCGCTGGGCAGGGACCATGCGCAGCGGCCCCATGGACAGGCCGATGCGACGGTGGCCCAGGCTGATGAGGTAGTCCACTGCCATGCGCGCGGCCGCGCGGTCGTCAGTGGTGAAGCCGGGGGCCTTGATCGTCGGGGCGTTGCCGTTGATCGTGACGAGAGGGACCTCGCGCTCGCGCAGGCGCTGATAGCGGGTGACGTCACTGGAGGTGTCGGCGTGGCGGCCGGAGACGAAGATGATGCCGGAGACCCCACGGTCGACGAGCATCTCGATGTACTCGTCCTCAGTCGTCCCGCCCGGGTTCTGGGTGCACAGCAGCGGGGTGTGGCCGCTGGGGGCCAGCAGCTGCTCGATCTCCTGGGCGAACATGGGGAAGATCGGGTTGGACAGCTCGGGCACGATGAGCCCGACCAGCCCGCGGGAGGCCTGGTGCAGTGCCTCGGGGCGCTCGTAGCCCAGCAGGTCGAGGGCGACGAGCACCTGGCGCCGGGTGACCTCGGCGACGTTGGACTTGCCGTTGAGCACGCGGGAGACGGTGGCCGTCGAGACACCCGCCTGCTCGGCGATGTGAGCCAAGGTAATGCGTTGAGGCACCGCTTCAGTCTCCTTCGAGTCGGTACAGCGCACCGGGCGGCGTCGCGGTGACGGTGCCCGGTGGGCTGCGTGCGGGGCGCCGTGACTCGCCGTTGAATCGAGGCAGGGGCGGACCCGTGTGCGTCACGAATGTAACGTTTTGATGCAAGGCTTGCAAGGTATGTGTTGTCCGGATATGTCAGGATGAGAGGCTGTCGTCGTCACTCGGGCTGCCTGGCTGGCCTGTAGCCTGCGGGCATGTCGTGGTTGCGTCGCTCTCGTTCACCGCTTGCCGCGCCTCCGCCCGAGGTGGTGGAGCAGGTGCCGCACGGGACCCGTCTGCTGGCGGCCGTGCCCGTGTGCGCTGACGGCCGTTGCTGGCTGCTTGCCTGCGAGGACGGTGTGCGTGGTGCTCGTGTGCTGCCAGGGGAGGGGGCGGGCGCAGGCGAGAGGGAAGACGACCGTGCGGGGCCTCTGGCGGCCTGGCAGGGAGTGACGGGCTGGGACCGCGTGACCCGCGCACGGTGGGACGCCCAGACACGGAGCCTCGTCTTTCACATCTTGCACGAGGATGAGGAGCGGGTGGTCGTGCTGCCTGCGGCACTGCGCCAGGACCGGGGTGACGGGGTCGCGGAGGAACGGAGGGTGGACGAGTCCGCCTTCAGCCTGGCCGTGCGCCAGCAGGTGGAGCGAGCCATCGTCTACTACGTCAGCCAGACCCTGGCGAGCGGTGTACGCGTCACGGCCTCGGTCCGACGTCGGACGGACGGAGGCCTGTACTCCGTACTGGATCCTGCGGAGGACAGCACCGAGCTGGCTAGGCAGCAGGAGGAGGCTCGAGCCCTGCTCAGGCGAGTCCGTGAGGGTGTGGGTCTGCCCACACACTAAGAAAACGGTGGAATGTCGCGGGTGTTATTCGCCAAGTCGATTCGACGTGGCCGTGGCCGGTTGCTAAAGTTCTTTCCGCGCCAAGCGCGATTCCTGCGTAGCTCAATGGCAGAGCATCCGACTGTTAATCGGACGGTTGCTGGTTCGAGTCCAGCCGCAGGAGCTTTCGATGATGTCGTCGAAGAAGATCAGGGAGCCCCCGCCGGGAACGGTGGGGGCTCCGTCGTCCCCGGGGGAGGGTGTGCGGCCCGTCATGAGCCACATGAGATCGACATTCGTGCGTGCAGAGATCTTCTCCATCATCCCGGGGTAGTCCCGCGGTACACGGTCCTTCAGTTCCCACTCACGCCACGACCCTTGTGGGATAGCGCACGCCAGGGCCGCTTCCTTCATGTTCCAGCCGAAACGCTGGCGCACAAGCGCAAGGCGTGCGCCAAGGGTTTGGTCGTTAGGGATCCAACCGTGGGCTACAGGCTGTGTGCTCATGAAGGAAGTATCGCGCATAACGTGGAAAACGCGCAAGAGGTGAGGGAATCGATTTGGTGTCGGAGGCGTGAGATTCGCGCGAGTCGTGCTTGACGTGAATCATGCATGTATGGTTCAGTCTCACTCATGAGCACATCAGTCACGCTATACACGACTGCGGAGGTGGCTGACCTGGCAGGAGTGGACACCTCGACCGTGCGCCGCTGGGTCGAAAGGAAGCAGCTCGTCCCCGCAGCCATCACGCCTGGCGGCCACTACCGGTTTGACCCCGATGATGTCACTGAGAGTCTCGGTATGAGGCCTCAGATGCGCTCGCGGGCTGCCGGGGAGGTGGCGTGATGCAGCGACGCTCATGTGCCGATCAGGCAGGGCAGGCCGTCTCTCGTCCGTCGTACCCGGTGCTCGGTGACGGGTGTGTGGGTGTGCCCTGCATGGTGTGCGGCACGACTGTCCCCATCTATGCCGACAAGCTCCTAGACAGGCTCATCAGGGGTGATGTCTTGTGCAGCGGCTGCCTGGCGGCACGCAGGGAACGCCGTATCCACCTCGTCATAGAGGCTGACGCTGAGCGCGTGAGGTTCGTGGTGGAGCCGTCACTCTTCCGTCTCGTCGAGGATGCCGGTTTCCATAATGACTCCTCCTCGGTAGGCGGTGACGGCGCTGGCGTGGGTGCTCCGGCGTCGTCGACAGGTAGTGGTGCCTCGGAGCCTACCGAGGAGGTCCCCGCAGTGGGTGCGCCTGTGTCTTCGGGGTGTGCTGGCTGCGGTGGGGGCTGCCGGTCGGGTGCAGGTGCGGTGCCATCACCTGCACCCGGCCCGGAGCCGGCCAGCTCGATCGATGAGTTGCGTCAACGCCTGTGCGAGATGCGACGCAGGGTTGCGTCTCTACATACCGACGTCGACAAACGCATCGCAGAGTGCCGACCCCATAACACCGGCCACTGACAGAAAAGTGCCCGCCAGCCGGGGGTAACGGCTGGCGGGCGGTGAGACAAGGAAAACGAGACATGCCTCGGGTGAAGTCTATCTACGTGCCCCGCCACAGGGCCCCTCGTAGGGGTGTGCTGTCTGTGGTGGCCACTGCCCTGGGTCTGGCCCGTGGGCGGGGACAGGTGGTGTCTGTGCTGGATGTGCTGGTTCCCAGCGAGGTCGAGGAGGTGCCCAGTGGTCGCTGAGAGTAGTGACGTGATGGTGGTGACTGACGGCATGGTGCAGTTTGCGCTGGTCGTAGCCGCTGTACTGGTGCTTGCTGTGGCGGCTGCGTGGGCGTGGGCGCGTCGCCGCTGGGCGCTGGAGCGTGCTGCCCTGGCCTGCTCCGTGCTGGCTGTGTGGCTGGCTCACGCGGCGTGCCGTGCGACGCCAGGGCGCCGTGTGAGTGGTGAGCGGGTCGTGTCGTGGCTGGGCTGAGGGGGCTGGTGGGGGCGTCGCGTGGTGCCCTGTCGTGGCAGGAGCAGGCGCTGTGCGCGCAGATCGACATGGATTTGTGGTTCCCGTCGAGTATGGGTGGTGGGTCGTCGGATGCTGCGGTGTCGGTGTGCTGCCGGTGCCCGGTGGTCGATGAGTGCCTGTCCTACGCCATGGAGTGCGAGGCCCGCGACCGGCGCCGCTTCGGCGTGTGGGGTGGGCTGACCCCGGATGAGCGTGAGCGTCTGGCCTGCGCCCGGGTGGTGGCGTCGTGAGCGCGGACAACATTTTGGCGGCAGGGCCGCGCCGAAAGGCCTGGATGCAGCTCACCGAGCACCAGCGCGGTGAGGCTCCCCGGCTGGTGCTCAATGTTCTCAGCGCTGCTGCCGCCGCGCAGCCGCAAGCGGTGGCCACGGCACTGGCTGAGGCGGGGTGCGTGAACCCGTGCCTGGAGGAGCACGTGACCTGGGCTGCCGCCCAGCAGACGGGGCAGCTGGTGCTGACGGTGGACCCGGAGCGGCAGATCAGCCGCTACCTGACACAGGGCATACGGCTGCGCCGCCAGCAGCAGGAGACCGGACAGGAGCAGGAAGGACTGTTCTCATGACAACAGTGACGTCGGAGCCGGTGACGGTGATCGGCCTGGATGATGAGCAGGCTCGGCTGGTGGCTGAGGTGCTCGCCGGAATGGCCGATGATGACGCGCGGGTGAGTGTGTCCCTGTCGCGGCTGGCCTCGGCCACCGAGATGTCGTCTCGCACGCTGCAGCGTGTGCTGGAGCGCCTGGAGGCAGCCGGCTGGGTGACTATCCACCGGGGCGACAACAACCGCCCCTCGACCTATGACGTGGGCTTCCTGGTGGAGGCTGGTGTCGTCGGTCGGAGCCCCGTTATGGGCGCAGGCGCACAGCACTCTCCTGGCCCTCGGGTGCTGTCCGAGGCCGAGGCGCGCTCGCCGCTGGGTGAGGTCGTCCCCGGTGAGCGTGTCCTGGTGGACCCGTCCCTGCTGGACGGCGGGTCGAACATCCGCCGGAACCTCAAGGTGTCTGACGCCTTCGTAGAGACCATTCGGACTCAGGGCGTGCTGCGTGACCTGCACGTGTACCCGACGCTGACTGGTCTGGTGGTCCATGACGGTCACCGACGCCTGGTCGGTGCGCTCAGGGCTGGGCTGGGGATGGTGCCGTGCCTGGTGGTGGCGGTTGATGACGAGCAGGCTCGGATTGAGCGGCAGCTGGTGATGAATGACGAGGCCGAGCACGTCACGAGCGTGGAGCGTGCGGAGGCGATCGAGCAGCTGGTGCTGATGGGTGTGCCCCGTCAGGACATCCACCGCCGTACCGGCGCGCACCTGGAGGAGATCAGGGCGGCGCGCAGGGTCGCCGGGGCTCCGGAGGTGGTGCGGGACCTGGGGCGGCGGGTGCCGGGCCTGGACCTGCTGGCCCTGGGCAAGGTCGCGGACCTGGCCGCCGAGGCTACTGACGAGATGAGCCTGGCTGGAGCGGTTGAGGAGATCGAGGATGACCCTGCCCAGATCGATCACATCCTGGAGGCTCGTGCCAGGGTGCTGCGTCGTGAGCGGCTGATCGCTGAGAAGATCCGTGAGCAGGAGGCCTGTGGGATCAAGGCAATATCGCTCGCTAAGGCAGCCCCGGGCGCAGGCTGCAGGTGGAGGTACCTAACGAGCCTGGAGGACAGGCACGGCCAGCGTCTGGACGAGGTGGAGCATGTGACGTGCCCGGGGCACGCCGTCGTCGTCGACACCACCTGGAGGGACGACCAGGAGGTGGCGGAGTGCTACCCGGTGTGCCTGGACTGGACTGCCCACGGGCACCGCAACCGGTATGCCACGCCCGCCTCCGGCGCGACCTCTGGCCCTCAGCCTGCTGAGGTGGCAGCCCAGCGGGCACTGGTCCGTAAGAACAACGACGAGTGGGACGCCGCGTGCGCGGTGCGGCGGGCCTGGGTCAGGGACACGCTGCTCAAGCAGCGCCGGGTGCCTAATGATGCTGCCGCCTATGAACTTCGTGTGGCTCGGTGGGCGCTTGTCAACGTCTCCTCCTCCGCCAGAGGCAAGGGCATGGAGCGTGTGGGCGTGGAGCCAGACTCTCTGCTGGCTCCGGCCTCGACTGTGGCCGCCGAGCGTGGCCTGCTCGGTCTGCACCTGGCGTGCGTGGAGGGCGTGGTCGAGCGGGACTCCTGGCAGGACAAGCCATACGGGCCGCAGCTGAGGTCGATCATCAGGCATCACCTGCGCTACCTGGTGGCGTGGGGGTATACGCCCTCCGACATCGAGCGTCAGGTCATCGATGCCGCTGCCACACAGGGTGGTGAGGGTGATGAGTGAGGCGGTCCTGGCCGTGTTCGCGGCTACCTGGGCGTGCATGTGGATCACTGAGGCGTGGCGTCATGAGTCGATCACCCGTGTCAGAGCGTCGACAGCGTGGTCCCTGTGCGCGGCGTGCGTGGCTGTCGGCCTCTTCGTCGTGAAGTTCGTGCAGTCGCAGCCGACTGTGGGGGAGTGGGGTATCGCGGGTGCCATGTGGGGGCTGTGCCTGCTGCATGTCTGCGCTCTGGCCTTCCTGCGTCACCGGGAGCGGAGCGGGCTGGGGGACCGACGCATGAGGGGCCAGGTCAGGCGCTCGGCGGTGAGGTTCTGGTGATTGTCACGATCCGTATCCAGTGCGACACCCTCGGGGTGGTCGAGGACAGCATCCGGGTGCCCTCTGAGCGTCTGGGACGCACCTACGGCGCCGGGGTGAGGGACGACGTGGTGGCCGCGATAGAGCGGGACCGGCGTACCGCCTGGCGGGCTGTGAGGAGGCTGGCGCATGAGATGACCAGACCACAGGTGATGAAAGGTGGCACGCGGTGAGTGTGCGGATCAGTATCTATGAGCCTGACAGCCCGTGCCAGGCGTGCCGGGCCACCAAGAGGTGGCTGGACAAGCGCCGTGCCCGCTACACCACCCACCTGCTCACCGAGGATGTGCGGGCCATGCTCACTGAGGCTGGCTACGAGCGGGCACCAGGTGTCGTGGTCACCACCTCCCTGGGCCTGACTATCGACTGCTGGGGAGGTTTCAACCCGCCACTGCTCGCCCAGTGGGAGCCCCAGGCGGGGCATGTGCCTGCCGTGCTGCCTGCTGAGGACCATCCGGCCGGGGCAGGCCCGGCAGGTGTCCACGACGGCCTCCAGGAGGTGGACGCGTGAGCGAGGTGAGCGGGGCGGTGTACTCGGTGGTGTTTCGGATGCTGCCCGCCGACGTGCTGGGAGAGAACGACCGTCGCTGCTCCCGGGACCGGAGGCGGTGGAGGCGGGTGCGTGAGCTGCGTGAGCAGGCGTGCGCTGTGGCCAGGCTCCAGCGAGCACCCAGGATGGAGCGCGCCCGCCTGGTGGTGACGGTGGCCCTGCCTGACCGGCGTCGCCGGGACCTGCACAACTTCACCCCCACGATCAAGGCGATCGTGGACGGTCTGGTCGACGCCGGGGTGCTGCCTGACGATGACGCCTTCCACCTGGCCGGCCCGGACTGGCGTCTGTCGCCAGAGCGCTCCAGGCGGTGGATGGGCCAGCCCACGATCAGCTTCGAGCTCGCTCTCTACCCGGTCGGTGGTGATGGACGGTGAAGCCCATCAAGTTCGGGGCCGGGCCGGTGCGCTGCCGTACCTGCGGGGCGCTCATGCGGCCCACTGAGCGTATCGACGGCTGGCCCAGAAGGTCCGTGGTCTATGGGGCCGAGGGTGAGTGCGTCCAGTGCGCCGCCAGCCAGGACCCTGACCCGGCTGGGCAGGGACGTTCCCAGGAACCAGCCCCACCCCCGGCACCGGTGCCGCGGCGGCGGACCCGCAGGCGCTTCGACTACCGGCCCGAGGCACTGGCTATCTGCGAGTCGTGCGGTAAGCGCTATGACCCGCTGGACGGGACCTGCGGGTGCAATGACTAACCATGACCGAAGGAGATGACTGTGGCTGAGCATGTGTGTGGGCAGATGCCCGCTGAGGCCACTGCGCGCGAGCAGTGGCCTGGTGCGCAGATGATTGTGATCCGTTGCGGGGCGTGGACTAACACCCTGACCTGTGTGCACGACAGGCTGGCGGTCCGCGACGAGCTCGACGGCGGCTACTACGTGCCCTCGATGGGGCTGTACATGGCACCTGGCGCTGACTGCATCGACCAGTGGGAGCAGGTGGTGGCGGTGCCCGTTGACGTCGTCCGGCGGCTTCAGGAGGTCCTGGCTCACCCGGGAGCCATGAAGGATGTCGAGCCTTTGTTTGGGGCAGCACTGATCAACCAGTTGCTCGCGCTGCGCGTGCCTGTCGCTGTCATCGGTGGGACGGAGGGACAGCCGTGATGGAGATGGCCCTGGTTGAGGCCCTCGCGACTGTCACGGCCTACTGCAGTAGCGCGGCCTGTGACGCGTCGAGCAGCGTTGAGGTGCGGGTGGACCCGGTTCGCCGGTGGGAGGACCTGGAGGCCTGGTGGCAGGTCCTGGAGGCTGAGGGGTGGCGGCGTATGGGCCACCGCAGCGGCTACGGGCACACCTATGAGGTCTTCTGCCCGCGCTGCAGGCCGTGTGACGGCCTGCGCTGGAGGAGACAGGGCTCGCCGCACTGGGCCGAGCTCATCCCGATCGGGGTGACTGACTGATGGCTGGGGACACCGTTATCACGATCATCGGGAACCTGACTGCGGACCCTGAGCTGCGCTTCACCGCGTCTGGGGTGGCGGTGGCCGCGTTCACGATCGCCTCGACGCCGCGGGTCTTCGACCGGCAGGCGGGCCAGTGGCAGGAAGGGCAGGCGCTGTTCATGCGCTGCACGGTATGGAGAGACGTTGCCGATCACGTGGCGGAGTCGCTGCGTAAGGGTATGCGCGTGATCGCGCAGGGGCGGCTGGCCCAGCGTTCCTACACCGACCGTCAGGGGGTGTCCCGCACGGTGGTGGAGATGCAGGTTGACGAGGTTGGTCCCTCACTGCGGTACGCCAAGGCTGAGGTCCAGCGGGCGGACCGTGCGCAGGCTGGCGGGCACACTGCCGCCACCCAGGGCTACCGCAGTCCTGACGCGTCCCAGGCGTGGGGACAGCCGCCGACTCAGCCAGGTGCCGGCGGCCAGCCGCAAGCACAGCAGCAGAGTTCCGGTTCCTACCAGGCCCCGCCTGGTGGCACCCCGGACGACCCCTGGGCCACCGCAGGAGCCACCTCATTCGGCGACGAGCCGCCCTTGCTAGACCCCGAGAGGACACACCCATGAGCACGCACGACGACGCCGAGCTCCTACGCACCATCGCCGACCGCCTCGACGCCCTCGACGACGCTCCGACGCCGCAGCCCGCCACCCGTACGGGCGGGTCCGTGCTGGGTGCGGCCATCGGCTACCTCCTGATGGCTGTGGCCGGCTCCGTCATCGTCTCCCTGGGGGTCCTGGCGCTCGTGGAGATCTGGAGAGCCGTCCTGTGACACCCCCACTCGGCACCGCCCGGCCTCCGCCGCCTACTTGATTCCGTCCTTGTCTGCCCGTCTGCCCAGGAGAGTTAGTTGAGCTTCTTCAATGTCGACGACCAGGCGCACGTGCACCCCAAGCACCAGGTGCTGATTCGTCGAGGGCTCGCCGGTGACCCGGTCGCCTTCATGGCCGGCTACCTGTGGGTGCTGATGGGCAGCAGGCTGCGAGCGGCCTACGCCGACGGTGTCCTGGACCGGGTCGACCTGTACTCGGTGATGCCTGACCCGAGTGTCGAGCAGGCCGCTCAGGCCCTGGTGGAGGTGGGGCTGTGGCACGACCACGACCACTACTGTGACCAGGGTGAGCGCTGTCCACGGCCCAGGCCTGGGCAGTGGTCGTTCCACTCGTGGCGGGAATGGTCCCAGCGCACCGGCGCCCAGGACCGTCTGCGTAGGGCGCTGCAGACCGAGAGGAAGGACTCCACGCTGCACGACGCGGTGTGGGAGCGTGATCGGCTCCCACGGGCTCGTGACGGCGACGTCGAGACCGCCTTGTGCGCGTACTGTCAGCGCCTGGTGCGCAGAGACACGCGCCAGGGTCCGCTGCGCCCGGAGATGGACCACGTCTTCGCCAGGCCCATGGGCCTGGACGGGGTCGCCGTCTCGTGCCACGAGTGCAACCGCTCCAAGGGCAACCGCTCCGCCTCCCAGGCGGGGATGAGCTTTCACCCGACGCCGGCCCACGCGGCAGCGCTGGCCCGCCGAGACCAGGATCGATCGCGCCCCGACCAGGGGCCAGCCGATCTCCTGGAGCAGGCGTGGTCCACGCTCCCACCTGGCCAGGCTGTCCCCGGCGACGACCGTGGATCGCACCCCGCTGAGGGGTCTGCTGAGCCGGACGACGCCGGGCGGTGGGAGCCGTCCCTGCCCGAGAGGGGTGGGAGCAGTGTGCCCACAGGCACCCAGGAGCAGGCCTGGCAGGCCCGTGGAGCGTTCGCGGGGGCCCAGGCGTCTGACGGCACCCGTGTGCCCGCACACGACTCCCAGATCGGTTCTGAGAGCCGTACTGGCATCGCTCCCGCTGCTGACCAGCATGAGTCCGATGATGCCCCCAGCACCGCCTCGGCGACTGCCTGGCCGGAGGAGGGTGCCTCGCGCGCGCGTACGGGCCCACGCGCGGGCGCGCGTACGGGCCCGCGTGCGGCCGACGCGCTCTCCCGCCCGGCAGGGCAGGGCAAGGCAGGGCAGGGCCAGGAAGAGGCAAGGCAGGGCCAGGAAGAGGCAGGGCAGGGCACGGCAGGGCCCCGGAAGGGACACCGTCGGCGTCGCAGGGGCAGGAAGAAGCCCAGGCCAGGACAGGTCTGTCCTGAGCACGGTGACCGGCTGCCTTGCCGGATGTGCGGCTACGAGGAGGAGATGGGCTGATGACCATGTGCGTATGCGGGTGCGCCTTGCGTGGTGAGCACCTGACCGGCTGTGACGGCACCACGACCGACCGCCACGGGCGGGCGGTGGAGTGCGCAGGCTGCCTGCCTAGGCCGGCGGAGTACGGGTGCCTGTGCGGACGCTGCTGGGGACGGCTCCAGTCCCTGGTGCGCACCATGCCCTCCCTGGCTGACCACCTGGCCGCGATGGGGCAGCCGTCCCTGTCCTCGCCCATGGGCCACGCGGGTGCTGGTCACGGGAGACCGGGGGAGTCCAGCCTCTACCCGGCGGCCGTGGGGGTGCTCGACGACCTGCACGCCCTGCTGGCCTCCTGGTGCGTCGAGGTTGCCGCTGAGCGTGGTCTGAGCCTGCCCGAGGGCGGGACCAGGTGGACCGAGCCGGACAGGGACGGGAGCCGGGAGCCGATAGGCCCGGCCCGTCCGGGTGCCACGCGTGAGCTGGTGGCCTGGCTGGATGGGCACCTGCCGTGGTGCGCCAGCCAGCCGTGGGCCGGCGCGATGCTGGAGGACCTGGCTACCGCCACCGGCCGGGCGCTGCGGATGTTTCCGATGGAGCAGGTGGAGCGGCGCACCTGTGTGGCGTGCCCGGGGTGCGGGTGCGTGTCGCTGCTGGTGTCCCCGCCGCCTGTGGCCGGGGCGGACGAGACGGCCAGGTGCCGGGTGTGCGGCCTGGTCCTGTCGGAGTCCGAGTGGGCGGTGACGAGGCAGCGCGCGCTGGTCCTCGCTCGTGCCGAGGCCGAGGCTGAGGCTGTGGAGGGCGTGTGATCGTCGTCGACGAGTACGGGGACGAGTGGTGCACCTACGCCGAGGTGCTGGAGCAGGTGCCGGTGCTGACCAGCGCGGCACTGCGTCAGTGGGTCAGTCGAGGCAGGGTGCGTGTTCACTACCCGTTCGCCCCGTCTCGTCGTGGGGCGATGGTGTGTCTGACGGAGGTGCTCCCGCTGGTACGGGATGCGGACGGGGTGGGCTGGCGGCGGGGCAGGCGGGCGCGTCGTGGGGCGGGTGCTTGACGTGGCTGGAGCGAATTGTCACACTCGTGCCAGCGGTACACCTGTACCCAACCGGCCCCGGACAGTGCTCCGGGGCTGTCTCGTACGCGGGTGGTGGTGAGCGTGTCTCGTACCGGGAGCCGCCGTTACCGTCGCAACCGGGAGGCTGTCCTGTCGGTGTCGGACGTGTGCTGGATCTGTGGCAGGCCGGGTGCGGACACAGCCGACCACGTGGTGCCGCACGCGCTGGGTGGTAGTGACGCGGTGGACAACCTCCGCCCTGCTCACCGCTCGTGCAACGCGCGCCGTGGGATCGGTGCCCGTGACCGCCTGGTGACGCAGCGGACCTCGCGGGTCTGGTGACTGTGAGGGGTGGGGGGTGACCCCTGCCAGGCCCCTGGGGGCAGGCCCGGCAATGCCTCCGGTATCCCCCCGGCCTTCTAATTCTCATCCCCCCGGACGATTTCCTGCCGTCCCTGTTTTTCGGCGGTATATCAACGTTTGCTCGACGCAGTGGCGCTCGTGGGCCCTCAGTGGTGCTCCTGGATCGGGGGTAGGTGATGGGGGTCGGTTCTAGGGCGTTCGCCTCGGCGGTGAGGTCCGGCAGCCGCCTGAGGATGCTCAGGGCCCAGCGTCGTCGGCTGGCTGAGGAGCTTGACCTGCTGCCGCCGGGCACGAACCCGTCCGGCGTGGCCACGCTGTCACGCCAGCTGGCGGCGGTGTGCCGTGAGATCGAGGCGTTGGAGGCCTCGGGCCAGTCCAAGCCAGGTGGGGCGGTGAGTAAGGTCGATGAGCTCGCAGCCCGCCGTCGTGACCGCGCTCGGAGCCCAGGAGCCTCGTCTACGGGTGGCAGACGATTCCGCCAGTCGTGACGAGGGGCCGGACGCCGACGACCTCCTGCAGGCGTACGGGCTGGTTCTGGACGACTGGCAGGCCCTGGTCCTGGACGACTGGCTGGCGACCGGGACGGACGGGCTGTGGGCGCACTCGCGCGCAGGCCTGTCCGTGCCCCGCCAGAACGGCAAGAACGCGATCCTGGAGGCTCGTGAGGTCTACGGGATGGTCATGCTGCACGAGGCGTTCCTGCACACCGCCCACGAGGTCAAGACTGCCCGCAAGGCGTTCCTGCGGCTCCTGGGCTACTTCGACAACCCGCGTAAGTACCCGGACCTGGCTGCCATGGTCAAGGAGATCCGGCGGACCAACGGGCAGGAGGCCATCGTCCTGACCGGCGGCGGGCAGATCGAGTTCGTGGCCCGCTCGAAGAACTCGGCGCGTGGCTTCACCGTCGACGTCATCGTCCTGGACGAGGCGCAGGACCTGACCGACGAGGCGCTGGAGGCGCTGCGGTCGACCAACGCCGCAGGTCCTCAGGCCAACCCGCAGATCATCTACACCGGCACCCCGCCCAGCCCGAAGAACGACGGCGAGGTCTTCACCCGCTTCCGCTCAGGCGCCCTGTCAGGTACGACGGCGAGCACCTGCTGGCACGAGTGGTCCGCTGCCCCAGACGCTGACCTGGACGACGAGGCGACGATCGCCCAGGCCAACCCGGCCTACCAGATCCGCCTGTCAGCCAAGACCGTGTCCGCCGAGCGAGAGGACATCAGCGAGGAAGGCTTCGCCCGTGAGCGGCTAGGCATGTGGGACGAGGTGTCCACCAGCGCCGTGATCGACCAGGCCACCTGGCTGCGCTGCGCCGACATGGCCTCCCAGGTCAGTGACCGCCTCGCCCTGGCGGTCGACGTCCAGCCAGACCGCACCTCCGGGTCCGTGGCCGTGGCAGGACAGCGCGCGGACGGGCGCTGGCACGTCGAGGTCATCGACAACCGCAACAACGTCGGCTGGATCCTCCAGCGCGTCGCCGGAATCTGGGGCCGCCAACGCATCCGCACGGTCGTCATCGACAGACGCGGACCAGCAGCCTCGCTCATCGAGCCGCTCCAGCAGAAGGGCGTCAAGGTCACCACCACCGACGCCGCCCAGATGGCAGCCTCGTGCGGCGCCTTCTACGACGCCGTCATGGAGGACAGGCTGCGCCACCTGGACACCCCGGTGCTCAACTCAGCGCTCGCGGTCGCTCGCAAGCGGTCCCTGGGGGACGCGTGGGCCTGGCACCGCAAGAACGCCGCCGCTGACATCACGCCCCTGGTGGCGTGCACCCTGGCCCTGCACGGGGCCATGTCCGACCGGATCTCCAAGCGCCGCTCAGGCGGCGCGACCTTCGTGTGAGGCAGGTGAGCGCAGGTGCTGGACGACGCCCAGATCCGAGAGCAGATCACCCAGATGCTGACCGTCCGCCGCGAGGAGCTGCACCAGTTCGAGGCCCTGCGCCGCTGGCTGACCGGCCAGGCGGGCACGCCCCAGGTCCCCAAGGGCTCGGAGGAGGACGTCAAGCACCTGGCGGAGGTCTCCAAGCGCAACGTCATCTCCATGGTGGTCGACACCTTCGCCCAGAACCTCGGGGTGGTGGGCTACCGCAGCGCAGACGAGGCTGCTGACGCCACCGGCTGGGACCTGTGGCAGAGGGCCCGCATGGACGCCCGGCAGAACGAGGTCCACCGCCCCGCCCTGACCTACGGCCTTTCCTACCTCGTACAGCGTCCCCTGGAGGAGGACGGCCCTGTCGAGTGGATGCCCCGGTCCCCGCGCCAGCTGGTCGCCCTGTACGAGCACGACGACGTCAGCCCCTTCCCGGTGGTGGCCATGGAGGTGTGGACCCAGACCGTCGGACGCGTCAAGCGCCTGCGCGGCGCACTGATGGACGAGGAGAACGTCTACCCGCTCGACCTCGGCCCCGCCCACGACCTCGCCACCACCCGGACAGCCTCCCTGTCCCGCGTCGCCGCAGCCGCCACCGTCGACTACGAGGCAGCGTTCGCGCACCGCGCGGTCTACGACGGCACCCCGGTGTGCCCGGTGGTCCGCTTCGTCAACGGCGGAGACACCGACTCCGGCCCCCTCGGAGAGGTCGAGCCCCTCATCTCCTCCCAGCGGGCTCTCAACGAGGTCAACTTCGACCGCCACATCGTCTCCCGCTTCGGTGCCTTCCCCCAGAAGGTCATCTCCGGCTGGAGCGCAGGAGCCGCCGAGGTCCTCAAGGCCTCCTCCGCACGCGTATGGGCCTTCGACGACACCGACGTCAAGGCCAGCGCCCTCCCAGCGGCCTCCCTGGAGCCCTACAACACCGTCCTGCGCGAGATCGTCCAGCACATCGCCCAGATCGCCCAGATCTCACCCACCCAGATCGCCGGCGAGATGGCCAACCTCTCCGCAGAGGCCCTGTGGGCCGCCGAGGCCTCCCAGCAGCGCAAGATCGAGGCCAAACGACGCGCCTTCGGAGAGTCCTGGGAACTCGCCCTCCACCTGGCCGTCGAGACCGAGGCAGGAACCGACGCCGTCCCCCACGGCGCCGAGGTCATCTGGCGCGACACCGAGGCCAGGTCCTTCGCCACCGTCGTCGACGGCGTCACCAAGCTCGCAGCCTCCGGCGTCCCCATCGACCTGCTCATGCCCATGGTCCCCTCCATGACCCAGCAGCAGGTCAAGGCCGTCCGCGACCGCCTCGACATCGACCCACTACCACAGGCCCTGACCGCGCTCGCGGCTCCTGACGTGCTGGCAGGGGCGGATGACTCCGATGCGGAGGGCTGATGTACCGCAGACCCAGGCGGCTGACGCAGGACCTGGTCCTCAAGGGGCACAAGGATGCTCTGGACGAGCTCCTGGCTGAGCTCAACCGTCAGATGGACGTCCACTGGCAGCTGCTGGACCTGGACAATCTTGACGCCACCCGCAAGGCCTGGCTGCAGCACGCCGTCGAGACCCTGACCAGCCACCAGGGGCAGGCAGCGGACATCGCCGCCGAGTTCTGCCAGGACTGGGCGAAGGTCTTCACCGGCCAGGGCATGAAGGTCCTCAAGCCCGGCCTGCAGGCCGCCAAGGTCATCCGCGACGCAGAGCAGGCGCTGGACGCGCTCGGACCAGCCGGCATCAAGGCCCGTATCGCCAAGGGGGTCTCACCGGAGGCGGCGTCGGCACAGGCGCTCAGGGCCGTCAAGGCGGCCATGGAGAAGCGGGTGCTGGACGCCGACCGACAGACCGTCATCCGCTCAGCGGCCGCGGACCCCTCAGCCAAGGGATGGAAGCGCATCACCAGCCCGGGTGCCTGCAAGTTCTGCAAGATGCTCGCCGGGAGAGGAGAGGTCTACGACGCCAGGTCCGTGCGCTTCGCTGCTCACGACATCTGCCGGTGCCAGGCGGTGCCAGCATGGGGCGGCGAGCCGGTCAACGTCCACCAGTACATCGCCTCCAAGGCCAGGATCACTGAGCAGGAGCGACAGCAGCTCAAGGACTACCTGGACACCCTGGACGACGACGGTCAGCCGATCAGTACGGACAGGACTCTCCTGACGAGGATACCCGGATCACCGTCACCGGAGGATGCCGTAATAGGCCGCCTCCGTGCGCAAGAGCGTCGACAGCGAGGCCCGAATGAGTCTGTTGAAGAACGCTATGCCAGGCAGCAACGATTGAGGTCTGACCTGCGTGACCTTGAACCTCATGACGGTCTGCCGCTGGAAGTGCTTGAGTCTCACGAGATTGACTTCCTAGAACGCTTTGAGGCGCGCGGAGAACGTGCCCGATGGATTCGTCGCGATCGCGGAGAGCCCGGTCGTCAGGCACGCCCCCGGAATGACTACGTCTGGATCACTCAAGGGGAACAGGTCTGCGAGCTGAAGAGCACGGGAACCAAATACTCATCGATCTCCGGGCGAATCAAGAGTGCGGTCGAGAGTGCAGCGGCTCAAGGTGTCAGCAAGGACGTGTTCGTGATCGACCTAGGGCCGCACAAGATGCACGAAACCTTGGCACGCCAGTTGTCGCGCTACAACATCACCAGAGAAAAGAACCAGATTCGACGGCTCATCGTCATGTCACGTGACGGAACAGAGTTCGACGAGATAGCCCTAGCCGGCTAGAAGCAGAGGGGAAGCGGGGTCCACTTCCGGGCGTTCATGACAGCAGACACGCCGTCGGCCTGTTATTTCAAGGCGGGCCCAGGGGGAAACCCCCGCTTCCAGACCATTCTAGCACCAGGCCCCACCCCCTGCGAGACCTCAGACTTGCCGACATCCTTGCGCTCTATGCGATGCACGACGACGGCGCGAGGTTCGAGGAGATCAACCTCCGGTCACGCACGAAATGACGGGGCCCCAATGCCCGCGCATTACTGTCCACTTTGCCACACACGGTGACTATGAGGCGCGGCCTGTTATTTCAAGGCTAACGCGGGGGGGAACCCCGTCAACCCAATGATACAGCCTGATCCTGCGGGCACGCCAGGGCCAGGCAACACCTAGACCGAAGGAGCCCACATGCCCACCGACGCAGACACTCCCGCCGAGTTCGAGCCCATCACCACCCAGGAGGCAGCCGACGCCTACGTCGCCGCCCACCTGCCCGAGGACTACCAGCAGGCCGTCGACCGGGCAGCACAGCTGGAGAAGGACCTGGCCGACTCCCAGCGTGCGCTCGCGGCCTCCCAGGTGGCCGCTGAGACGGGGGTGCCTGTCGAGGCGCTGACGGGCACGACCCGTGAGGAGCTGGAGGCCTCCGCGAGCCTGCTGCGGCAGTGGCGTGACCAGACCGCGCCCAGGCCCAAGCGTCCTCCGCTTCACGACACCTCGCTGAGGTCGGGAGCCGCCTCAGCCAAGGAGTCCCTGTCTCCCAAGGCTGCCGCTGCTGCGGCCCTGCGCGCCATGCGCGGACACGAGTAGCCCCACCCACCTATCCGCACTGTGCCAAGACCAATCTCGCTGAAAGGAACCTGTCATGGCTACCCCCGATATCACCCGCTCCGAGGTCGCAGGCCTCATCCAGGACGCCTACTCCACCGACTTCCTTGGCGCTGCCGTGGACTCCTCGGTCGCTCTCCAGGCGTTCCCGACCGTGTCCATGGGCACCAAGACCGAGCGTCTGCCTGTCCTGGCGACCATCCCGCACGCTGACTGGGTCACCGAGTCCTCCCAGGAGGACACCGGCACCAAGCCCACCTCCAAGGCGACCTGGCAGAACAAGGTCCTGGTGGCCGAGGAGGTCGCGGTCATCATCCCGGTCCACGAGAACGTCATCGACGACGCCACCGAGGACGTGCTGGGCGAGATCACCAGGCTCGGAGGCCAGGCCATGGGCTACGCCCTGGACGCCGCTGTCTTCTTCGGCGTCGGCAAGCCGGCCACCTGGACCGACCCCGACCTGTTCACCGCCGCCACCACCGGCGGCAACCTCACCCAGGTGTCCACCACCGACCTGAAGTCCGACCTGGTGGGCGCCATCCTCCAGAACGCCGGCATGGTCATCGGTGACGGCGAGTTCGAGCCGGACACGCTCATCGCCCGCCGCTCCCTGCGCATGCAGCTGGCCAACCTGCGCGCCACCGACGGGTCCCCGATCTACCTGCCCTCCCTGTCCGCCACCCCCGGGGCCATGGACCAGGTCGCAGGCCTCAACGCCCGCTGGTCACGAGGCACCGTCAAGGGCGACAAGCCCGTGTTCGACGCCTCCAAGGCCGTCGCCCTGGTCGCAGACTCCACCGCGGTGCGCATCGGCGTCCGCCAGGACATCACCGTCAAGTTCCTCGACCAGGCCACCGTCGGCGGCGTCAACCTGGCCGAGAAGGACATGGTCGCCCTGCGTTTCAAGGCCCGCTACGCCTACGTCCTGAAGAACATCGTCGCCCAGAAGAACGCCGAGGCCGTCACCAGGTACCCCGTCGGCGCCGTCACCCCGTCTGCCTGAGGAGACAGCCGTGACAACCTTCACCCACAAGATCACCGGCGCGACCCTGACCTACCCCCAGACGCACCCCCTCCACGACACCTTGGTCAGCTGTGACCAGTGGCAGGCCCAGGACGTCCCGCAGGAGCCGGCTCCTGATACCCCTGAGGAGCATGAGGAGACGAAGGAGACTGGTGATGGGGCAGACAGCCCAAAGCCCGCTGCACGACGCGGTCGCGGCCGCGCTACGACGCCGTCTGACTGACGACGAGATCGAGCAGGCCGACCACCTGGCCGCAGGTGCCCACGCACTCATACGCGGGCACCTGGGCCAGGACCCGCCGGACGAGGCGTCTGACGCCGTCAGCTACGTCGTCGCCCAGATGATCGCCCGCGCCCTCTCACGTGCTGGCGACGTCCCGGCCGGCATGTCGACCCTCACAGCCACCACCGGCCCCTTCTCCCTCGCCCAGGGATACTCCACAGACTCCCAGGGCGGGGGAGTGTGGCTCACCCGCCAGGACCAGATCATGCTGCGCCCCTGGCGCACCGGCGCGGTCAGCGTCCCCCTGGCGTCTGAGAGGTACCCGTGAGCCCCCTCAGCCCTGTCAGCCTCATGCCAGAGGAGTGGAGGACCACCGTCACCGTCACCGGTCCTGTCCGCCGGGACGCTGACGGCTACCTCACCCCAGAGGACGAGCCCAAGGAGGTAAGCGGCTGCCTGGTCGCACCAGCCACCGCCACCACGCCCCGTCTGACCGACCCGGCTACCTCCCAGTCACCGTCCGACACCGCCACCCTCTACGCCCCACCTACCGCCCCCATCGGACACCTCGACACCGTCACCGTCCCACCCACTCACGCGCTCGCGGGTGTCTGGCAGGTGGAGGCGACGCCGGCGGTGTGGCCGATGGGTGTGGTGGCCACGCTGACCAGGAGGTGAGCCGTGCCCGCGAGGTTCGAGATCGACAGGCGTGGGGCCCAGGCCCTGCTGGTCTCTTCCGGGATGAGGGCGGCGATGCTGGCTGCGGCTCAGGAGGTCGCCCAGGAGGCCTCCCGGACGGCCCCTAGCCGGTCCGGGGCCCTGGCGGGCTCCTACCGCACGGAGTCTGCGACAGCCCGTGTGCGCACGCGTCGTGGCGGGGTCAGTGAGAGAGCCGCTGGGCGGGTGCTCAACGACTCCCCGCACGCGGCCGCGGTGGAGTTCGGGCACGCCGGCCCGGGCGGTGCCCCGGTGGCGGGTGCTCACACGCTGGGGCGTCTGGCTGGCAGCAAGCGCGCTAAGGCGTCTGGCCGCACGGTGCGCAGAAGGAGGAGGCGATGACGTTCGCTGACCCTGTCTCCCTGGTGCGGGCGGCGGTCACCGGCACCACGGGCATGGAGACCACCCGCGTCCTGGACGTGGAGTTCACCAGCGGCCCGGTGCCCGTGGTGCACGTCCACCACCTGTCCGGGACGGCTGACGAGGTCGACCGCCTGGACCAGGTGGGGGTGGACGTCTACCACACCGCCGCCACCGGGCCGGGCTCGTCGTCGGCCCTGCTCGTGGCGTCACGCGTCCGTGACGCCCTGGTGGGCACGAACCTGCCCACCCCTGTGGGGCTGATCGACGAGGTGGCCGTGTCCGCCGAGCCGGTCACCCGCCCCTACGCAGGCCTCATCGAGGTGGCCTCCATGGTCCTCGATGTCACACACCGACCCATCTACTGACCGAGAGGAAAACCCATCATGGCTGCAACGACGATCGAGGCGCTCAAGGCCAAGCACAACCACGGGACCAACGTCCGCAAGGGCCTGAACGTCATCATCTTCATGGCCCCCGCCAGCGCAGGGCTGCCGGACAAGATCACCGACACCAACGGGCAGCTCAGTGAGATACCGCCCGAGTACCTGCCGGTGGGCATGATGACCACCGACGGGGTGACCTTCTCCGCGGACGTGTCCAAGGAGGAGGTCGAGGCACTGGGCTACGTCGAGCCGGTGCGCACCGACGTGGTCAAGGCCCCCAAGACCATCAAGTTCGGCGTGCTGGAGCCCCTGCGCAAGAACGTCCAGGAGCTCGTCTACGGCGTGGACCTGTCCAAGACCAAGGCTGCTGCCTCCGGGGAGATCGTCTTCGACGAGGCTCCCATGCCCCAGTTCAGCGAGTTCCGGCTGATAGCCATCATGGCCGACGGGCCGGCGGACAACGAGTGGCTGCTGGGACGCGGCTTCCCGCGCGTCAAGCTCGCCTCCGTGCCCGAGGAGGTGTGGTCCTCCTCCGACCCGGTGAAGTTCGACCTGGAGCTCGACGTCTTCACCGACACCGCCCTGGGCACGCCCTGCCGTCACTACATCGGCGGCACCGGCGCACTGACCCACCTGGACGCGATCGGCTTCACCAAGACGGCCTGACCGCCCTGACGTCGCGTCCCCGGCTGCACGGTCTCCCGGCCGGGGACGCGGCACCCACCACACCCCCGGGGGACCGCTCCACCACGACACACACAGAGAGGGACCCATGATGCGTGAGTTCACCAAGACCGTCACCACCACCGACGGCCACAAGACCGTCCTGACGCGCACCACCGACCAGCCCGGTGAGGCACGCACCCTGCTGGCTACCGGCTGGGAGGAGACCACTCAGGAGCCGCAGGACACCCAGGCGGCTGCTCCAGAGACAGCCCCCGCTTCGGCTAAGCCTGAGCGCAAGCTGGCCAAGACCGCCAAGACCGAGAACTGACCACGCTGAGGGAGACCACCATGACCACCAGCCCCACCACCCCCGACCTGACCCTCGCCGCTCTCAACGACCTGGACGGCGCAGCGGCCCCCGGACCCTTCACCTTCGGTATCGGCTCCAAGGTCGTCACCTTCCCCGACCCCATGGACCTGCCCGCCGAGGAGACCGAGCGCTTCCTGACCGACATGCAGTCCCTGTCGTGGCCCATGGAGGTCTTCAGGCGCTGGCTGTCAGATGAGGACTACCAGCTCCTGGTCGACCAGCGCCTGACCGGACGCCAGGCGGTGCTGCTGCTGCGGCAGGCCAACCGGCACTACGAGGCAGGCATGGGGAGCCTGGGAAAAGGCGAGCCCTCCTCGACCGACTGACCCGGTACCAGTCCGAGATCACCGCCGACCTGGGCGAGCAGGGATGGGACGTGCCCGCCCTGTTCGTCCAGCGCCGGTGGAGGTTCCTGGCAGACCTGGTCGACGGGCTCGGCCCCACCTCCCGCATGGTCTCAGCCATGCTCAACGACACCGAGCGGGCCCGCGACATCGCCCAGGCCGTCGACCGCACCGACCAGGACGACACACCCGCTACCCTGCGTGACCAGACCCCCGAGGCCATTGCCCTGCACGCGATCTACAACCTCCTGGTCCACGCCCTGGGCGGCAGGCAGACCTGGCCCGAGCCAGTCACAGCAGTCGACAAGGCACGCGAGGACCTGGCCATGGAAAAGGCCTGGGACGTCATCGCCGTCATGACACCCTGGGCACTGGACCGATAACCCCGCCCCGCTACGGGGCACCACCCGCACACACGAAAGGCTGGTGGTGCCCCGTGGCAGGCGCGTTCCAGGCCGGCACCGTCTTCGTCGACGTCGTCCCCTCCCTCAAAGGCTTCTACAAGACCGTCTCCAACGAGACCCGCACCGCCGCCACCAGGGCAGGAGGAGAGGCCGGCAAGGCCTGCTCCGACTCCTTCACCAAGTCCGCCACCACCGCCGGCAAGGACGTCGCCAACGCCCTGACCGACCCCCTGGGCAAGTCCACCGAGCGTCTGCGCACCGAGGCCGCCACAGCCGGCCAGGCACTGGCCTCCGCCCAGGAGACCGCCGCCAGGTCCACCCAGACCCTCACCGACGCACGCACCAAGGAGGCCGAGGCAGCCAGCAAGGTCCAGGCAGCCGAGAAGGCCCTGGCCACCGCACGCGCCTCGGGCAACGCCGACGACGTCGCCCGAGCCGAGACGGCCCTGGCCTCCGCCACCAAGGACGCCCAGGCCGCCTTCAAGGCAGCCGACACCGCCGCCGCAGCCCACTCCAAGGCCCTGGGAGAGGTCGAGCTCAAGACCCGCGCAGCCGACGCCGCCAACGACGCGCTCGCGGCCTCAGAGGGTAGGCAGGGGGCTGAGGCTCGTCAGGCTGGGCGTGCTGCCCGTGAGGCGGCCGAGGGCATCGAGAAGATGGACCGTGCCGCTGACTCGGCGGACGGGGCGGTGCGTCGCTCTGGCACGGCACTGGGCTCCTTCCGGGGACTGGTGCGTCAGGCGATGGGACCTCTGGCGGCCCTGGGCGCGGCGATCGGTATCGGCGGCCTGGCGTCGGAGGCGATGGACGCCTCGGACGCGACCGACAAGTTCAAGTCGACGCTGCGGTTCGCGGACGTCGACACCTCCACGATCGAGGCGCTTGCTGCCTCGACGAAGAAGTACGCCGACGAGACCGTCTACGAGCTGTCTGACATCCAGTCGATCACCTCCCAGCTGGCCTCTAACGGCGTGGACGGCTATGACCGGCTGGCTGAGGCTGCCGGGAACCTGAACGCGGTAGCGGGTGGCAACGCCGACACCTTCAAGTCCGTGGGGATGGTGCTGACCCAGACCGCTGGTCAGGGGAAGCTGACCACGGAGAACTTCAACCAGCTGTCCGACGCGATCCCGGGTGCCAGCGGGAAGATCCAGCAGGCCCTGGCTGAGGCCGGGGCGTACACGGGCAACTTCCGTGACGCCATGGCCGAGGGGCAGATCACCGCCGAGGAGTTCAACCAGGCGATCCTGGCCCTGGGCATGACGGACGTGGCCCGTGAGGCTGCGACGTCGACGTCGACCATGGAGGGAGCCTGGGGAAACTTCCAGGCGACCCTGGTCTCCGGGGTCAAGGACATCATCGAGGACGTCAAGCCGGCCCTGACCAGTGGCCTGTCGGCGATGTCCGACGCCGCCGGGGCGGCATTCGCCTGGGTCCAGGACACCCTTGTCCCCGCGCTGCAGAGCGCGTGGGAGTCAGTCGGACCGATGGTCTCTGAGCTGGCGTCGGTCGCTGGCGGCGTGGTCTCACGTGTGCCCGGCATCGTCGCGCAGGTCGTCCAGGGCCTGGAAGACCTGTTCTCCTGGGCCTCGCGCAACCGTGACGTGCTGGCGCCGCTGGGTGTGGCCCTAGGAGTGGCCGCTGGTGGGCTGACGGCTCTGGTGGCAGCTCACAGGGCCCACAACGCCGTCATGGCGGCAGGTGGCCTGCTCAGGTGGGTCAAGGGTCTGTCCCTGTTCACCAAGGCCACCAACATCGCCAAGGCCGCGCAGGCAGCCTTCAACGTGGTGATGAACCTCAACCCCCTGGGCCTGATCGTCACCGCGATCACCGCGGTGGTGGCGGGGGTGGTGTGGTTCGCCACCCAGACCGACACCGGGCGCGCGGTCGTGGCCGCGGCCTGGCAGGCCATCAAGGACGCTGTCGCGGCGGTGGTGGACTGGTTCCGCACCACCCTCGTGCCTGTCCTGTCCACGGTGTGGGAGGGCGTCAAGACCGGGTTCACCGCCGTCAAGGACACCGTCACGGCCGTGTGGGACGCCATCATGGCGGCTGTCCAGACGGTTGTGGGCTGGTTCCAGACCTGGGTCCTGCCCGTCATCGAGCTGGTCGGGGCGATGCTCACCGCCCCGTTCCTGGGCCTCATGGTGGCCGTCAAGGCCGCTTGGAACGGGATCATGGCGGGGGTCCGAGTGGTGGTGGGCTGGTTCCAGACCTGGGTCCTGCCCGTCATTTCCTTCGTGATCGACCTGTACGTCGCCTACTTCAACCTCCTCAAGACGGTTGTCTTGGCGGTCTGGAACGGGATCATGGCGGGGGTCCGAGTCGTGGTGGCCTGGTTCCAGGCCTGGGTGTGGCCGGCCATCTCAGCTGTCATCGACTGGGTGTCTGCCGGGTTCACCGCGATGAAGGACTCCGTGGCCACGGCCTGGAACGCCGTCAGGACCGCGGTCGAGGTGGTCAAGAACTGGTTCACCGGCACACTGTGGCCGGCGATCTCCGGCGTGATCGACAACGTCAAGACCGGCTTCGAGAACATGAAGACGGCTGTGGCCACCGCCTGGGACGGCATCAAGGCCGCAGCGGCCAAGCCGATCAACTTCGTCATCGGTACCGTCTACACCGACGGGATCAAGAAGACCTTCGACACGATCGCGGAGAAGGTCGGCCTGTCCATCCGCATGCCGTCGGTCTCCAAGATCCCTGGCTACGCCACCGGCGGCCAGTTCCGGACCATGACACCGGGATACACCCCCGGCAAGGACGTCTACACCTTCTACTCGCCTGACGGCGGGGGAGCGCTGCGCCTGTCCGGTGGTGAGGGGATCATCCGCCCCGACGCCCTACGCGCCCTGGGAGGCCGCACCTGGCTGGACGCGGTCAACGCCTCCCGCGGTCGCGGCCTGTCCACGGTCGGTGACGGCGGAGCCCGCCGCGGCCAGGTCGCCTTCGCCGAGGGAGGCATCTGGGACCGTGTCAGGGGCTCGGCCTCCGCAGCCTGGTCGTGGGTCAAGGACACCGCGTCCGCCGTGGCGGACATCGTCTCCGACCCGCTCGGCGCGATCACCGACCTGGTCATCAGCCCCGCCAGGACCCTCCTGTCGTCCCTGACCTCCACCGCCTGGGGGCAGATCGCCGCCGGCATCCCACCGATGCTCTTCGAGGGCATCAAGTCGATCTTCAAGACCAAGGTGGATGAGTCCGGGATCGGCGGGGGAGCAGGACTGGTGGGGGCGGCCCGTCGGGCCATCGGTGTGCCCTACGTGTGGGGAGGCTCCTCCATCCCACCAGGCCTGGACTGCTCAGGCCTGGTCTACTGGGCGGCCCAGCAGCTCGGCCTAGGGTGGCCACGCCTGACAGCCGCCGGCTACCAGTCCGGCTCCACCCCGGTGTCCATGTCCCAGGCTGTGCCCGGCGACCTGCTCTTCTGGGGCAGCCCCGCCCACCACGTGGCCATCTACTCCGGCCCGGGACGGATGGTGGAAGAGCCACGTGAGGGCCTGTCAGGCCGAGAGACCGCCATCTGGGGCTCGCCCACCGTCGGACGCTACCGAGGCTCACGAAAGTACGACGCCGGAGGATGGCTCCACCCAGGCCTGACCACAGCCGTCAACCACACCGGCCAGCGCGAGGCGGTCCTCACCGCACGCCAGTGGGACGACATCTCCACCCTGGCCACCCGAGGCACAGACAACCCCCTGGCCAGCCTCGACGGCGTCAGCCTCCAGCTCGTCCTCGACGACGGCACCTCCCTGGCCGCCCACCTGGAGGCCACCACCACCAGGCTGCTGGCCACACGCCGCTCCGTCACCGGGAGGAGACGCTGATGCCACTGACCGCCACGGCCCTGTCCGGCCAGGCACCACTCATCCAGGTAACCGTCCCCACCGGCACCGTCCCCAGGGGAATGACCTACACCGTCACCGGCACCACCCCCACCGGGTGGACCTGGGACGTACGCGGCGGACACCGGGTCTCCGAGGGCACACAGGTCGTCCTCGCAGACCCCATCGCCCCCGTCAACCAGCCCATCCGCTACCGCCTGACCACACCCACCGGCCTCGTGACCGAGTCCACCACCGTCACCCGCCCCTGGGCCGGCCACACCCTCCTGACCGACATCACCTCCACCACCCACATCGACCTCATCTGGCAGGGCAACGACCCACACACCCTGGACATGCGCGTCACCACACACGACATCCCAGGACGCCCCACACCAGTGCCCGTCTTCGCCCCCACCATGGGAGCAGGAACCACCACCCTCACCGCACGCACCACCGGCACCCACACCCACGCCCTGACCGCGCTCGCGGCTCGTCCGGCGGTGGTGGCGCTGTACCACAACCCGCTGCACTGCTTTCAGTGCCGGGTGGGGGCGTGTGACGTGGAGCCGGTGACGGTCATGGTGCTCACGGACGTGTCTCACGCTCGCTCGTCGCGGGTGGACGTGGCTGAGCGGTCGTGGTCGCTCAAGGGGGCGCTGGTGGCGGTGCCTGAGCCTGAGACGACTCTGGCCACCAGTACGTGGGCGGACTTTGACCGGGTGCGGTTCACCTGGGGCACGCTCCAGGCCCGCCGTATGACCTGGGACGTGTTTGACCGGACTGTGTGGCAGGAGGTGGGCAGGTGACTCTCACGCCTGTGCAGGTGCCGGCTGGTGTGCTGGCGGGGGCGCACTCGTGGGCCCCTCGTGTGGACTCCTGGCTGGGGACGACGTGGCTGGGGCAGGTGCCGGTGGGGTCCGGCTCGGTGTCGTGGAGCGCCTCCCAGCAGGTGCAGGGGTCTCTGTCGTTGACGGTGCCCAGGGTGGCGTCGGCAGGTGAGGACGCGGACGCGCGGGACTGGCGGCCTGTGGACCTGACCAGCCCGCTGGCCTGTGCCGGGCAGGTGCTGCACGTGTCCGTCACGGTCGGCTCCCTCGTCACCGGACAGTCGTGGGCCGTCCCGCTTGGCCGCTTCCTGGTGACCGAGTGGGAGGCGGACGACCAGACGGTCAAGGTGTCGGGCCGCTCGCTACTGCACAGGCTGGAGGAGGACCGCCTGACCACTCCCACCGCCCCTCGCGTGGGAGGCACCCTGGCGACCGAGCTGCGCCGCCTGGTGGGCACCCATATGGGGGTGATCATCGACCCTGCCCTGGCTGACCGGCGGTGCCCGTCGATGTCGTGGGGCGAGTCGAGGAACGACGCCGTCTACGAGATCGCGGACGCCTGGCCGGCCCGCCTGCGTGAGGGGCAGGACGGCATCCTCTACGTCCTGCCACCGGCCGCGGGCGGCCAGGCGCGGGTCATGAGCGACGGGGCCGAGGGCACCGTCATCGGAGCCCCGTCCGCCGCCAGGCGCGACGGAGTGTACAACCGTGTTGTCGCTAGAGGACAGGACATCACCGACTCCGGTGCGCCGGCGTTCCAGGCGGTCGCGGACCAGACCACCGGCCCCCTGTCCGTGAGCGGCCCCTATGGCGTCGTCACGAAGTTCTTCAGCTCGCCTCTGATCACGTCGCAGTCGGTGGCAGAAAAGACCGCTGCGAGCATGCTGGCGACGTCGGTGCGTCGTCAGGTGACGGTGCCGGTCACGCACGTGCCTGACCCCACGATCAGCCTGGACGAGACGGTCGAGCTGGTCACCCAGGCGACTGCGGGAACGGAGCTGATCCGCCGCACGGGCACGGTGGCGTCGGTGGAGGTGCCGCTGGGGTGGAGCGAGACGGCTCGCACGGATGTGGAGGTGGACCAGTGACTCGCCTGCTGCCGCTGCTGGACACGATGGCCCTGGATGACGCTCCCCGCACAGGCTCGGATCGGTCTCTGACGGCGGTGGCCCAGGTCGTGTCTGTCTCGGACGGTGGGAGGGCAGTGACGGTCAGCCTGCTGGGGTCGGCTCCGATCACCCTGCCCTCGACCGTGACCCCCTGGACGTCGGTGCGGACCTGCTACGTGCTGCTGGACGCGGCCACCGGGCGTCCTGTGCACGTCCTGGGCCCTGCACCGACGCCGGCCGGCACGCTACCGACCCCGCCTCCCGCCCGGGCTCCCGTGGCCACGACCCGCACGGTCACGATCCCGGCGCAGTGGACCGGAACCTACACGGCCTCTGCCATCGGCCACTCGGGGTGGGGGATCTGGGAGGCCACCTCGGGCGGATCTACCACGGACCTCTACCAGGGCACCAGCGGGAGCACGACCCTGCGGTCGCTGGCCTCCTACGGGCGTCACGTCGAGGCCCTGGGCGCGGGCCGGCTCGACCGCGTCATCCTCCGGCTCACCCCGGCCGTGGACCGTACCTGGACCGCCAGCATCCAGGCGGCCACCTGGTCCGAGACCGGGCCGCAGGCCTCAGGCACCGCAGTCACCGCCACGGTCAGTGGCACCAGCCCCATCGACGTGGACGTGACATCCCTGGCCTCCTCGCTGATGGGCGGCCAGGGCCTGGCACTGACCGGCACCGGCTACGGCGCCGTCTCAGGGCAGGGGTCGTCCATGAGCCTGACCATCACCTACACATCCAAGCTCTAGGAGACCCCCATGCCTCTGACCGACGCCCGCGGGCACACCGTCCCGGCCGCCACCGACCTGGCCTCACGCCAGGCCCTGCTCGACCTGTCCCTGTCCATCGGGGACATCAAGACCTGCTCGTCACTGTCCCAGGCAAGCGCCTTCGTGTCCTCACTCGCTGCGGCAGGCGTACGCGCCTCGGCAGACAAGCCGGTCTACGTCCGTATCGCCGGGGTGCTCCGGGCGTGGGACGGTACCAGGTGGGAGGCGGTGCAGGCCGGGGACGTCCGCTCGTCCGCTCCCCTGACCGCGGAGAGCTGGTGGGTGTTCGACCCGTCGTCCGGGTCCGTGCACAGCGTCGGTGCCCTCCACCTGGCACCCCTGACCATCCGCTGGCCCCGGAGCTCATTCGACACCAAGGTGGGTGAGGGGTTCCCGGTCGCTCACATACCAGCGGGTGTGCCCGCCCCGGCAGTCGACTGGACCAGCCTGGGCACCCTCCACGCCGGCGCCTACGCCATGCCCCTGGTGTACAGGAGCGCAGGCAGGTCGATCAGCGTCCAGCCCACCAGCTCCTTCACCTGGGGCACCGGCTGGTGCTACGGCACCGCCACCTGGATCGCCTGACCCCAGCACACAGGCCCGTCAACCACGATAGGAAGAGTGAGATGAGATGATCACCGAGGACCGGCTACGCGCCATGACCGACGAGCAGTGGGCCCAGGCGTGGCCGCTGATGTCAGCGGAGGCCATGCGACGCACCACCATGGCCACGGCCCGTGCCACCGCCGAGCAGGCAGCAGCCGACTACGCCGCCGCCGTCATCGTCCCGGACACCGTCCCAGACGTGTCCGACATGGACACCACCGCCGTCATCGGCCCAGGCGAGCACCTCACCGTCAGGGGAGTCGAGTGGGTCAATGCGTCCGGTGCATGGCTGTCGCCGCACACCGCAGGCCCAGCCGACTACCCGACGGGATGGCGTCACGCCGCCCCAGAGGACGTGGCCACGGCCGACCCCTGGGCACCCAGTACCAAGTACGAGGCAGACGCACTCGTCACCCACAGTGGCCAGACCTACCGGTGCATCCAGCCCCACACCTCACAGACCGGCTGGGAGCCCCCCGATACTCCCGCCCTGTGGACCCTCGCCTGACACCTACACACACGACCCACCCGAGCCCCGTCACCACACCGGTGCGGGGCTCTCCTCATACCCACAAAGGGAGGAACCATGACAGACACCACCACAGCCACAACCACGGCCACAGACACGGGCGACGCGGACCTGACCGCGCTCGCGGCCTCCTGGGAGGAGTCCCAGGTCCCTGACGGGGAGCTGACGCGCCCTGGCACTGACCCGCGCGAGGACGAGGGTGCGGACGTGCCCCAGGACGCCCAGGTCGACACCGGTGAGGAGGAGCAGGCATGAGCGTCCAGCAGCAGGTCCTCGCCCGCGCCGCCTCACGTATCGGCTACTACGCTCCCCGTGACCCGCAGGTCGGCTCCGAGGCCGCCCGGTACTGGTACCACCGTGGAAAGGGGGCCTGGCTCCTCGGACCGTCCAACAGGATCTGGTGGTGCATGCTGTTCGTGGCCATGTGCCTGGACGAGTGCGGCCAGGTCGGTGCGATCGGCGGCTACTCCTCGCACACGGACACCACGATCGCCCAGGCGCGTCGAGCCGGCTGCCGTCTCGTGCCCGTCGCCCAGGCCCAGCCCGGCGATGTCGTGATCTTCAACTGGGACGGTGGCCCCACCGACCACGTGGGCCTGGTCGAGCGGAACCTGGGCGGCGGGGTCCTGCAGACCATCGAGGGCAACACCTCGTCCGGGGCGGCAGGGTCCCAGTCGGCGGGCAACGGTGTGTGGCGTCGTCGTCGCAGCCGTGGCATCGCGGCGGTCATCCGCCCCAACTACACCGGCACCGCAGCCCCCGCTCAGCCCGCCCAGGCCAGTGGCCTGGCGGTGGACGGTGTGATCGGCCCGGCCACCATCCGTGCCCTCCAGTCTGTCCTGGGAACGCCCGTGGACGGGGAGGTCTGGGGCCAGTGGGCACCTAACCGGAAGTATGCGCCGGCTGCTGGCGGCGGCTGGGTCTGGGACCGCTCCGGCGCCGGGTCCCCGGTCGTCCGTGCTCTCCAGTCCGCCCTGGGCGTGAGCGCTGACGGGGTCCTGGGCCCGGACACGGTCCGGGCGTGGCAGTCCCGCCTGGGCGTGGCCGTGGACGGCTACCTGGGTGCGGTCACGGCCCGCGCGGTCCAGACCGCCCTCAACAACGGACGGGTGTGGTGATGGTGACGCTCGGAGACGCTATGGGTCTGTGGGAGGCGGTCCGGGGTGTCGGCGCCGACCCCATGACCGCTGTCGTGTGGACGGGGCTGGTGTGGCCGGTGGTCCAGGCCGCGCTCGACCGCCCCTGGTGGACGCCCCAGCGCCGGGCCGCCCTCCTGGTGGTCGTGGCGCTGGTCGCCTCGGTGGTCATCTGGCTGGTGTCCTCCTACCCGCTCTCCTGGCGGCTGGTCGCCACCCAGGCCAGCGGCATCCTGGGCGTCGCGTGGGCCGTCTACCAGGCCCTGGCCGCCGTCCGTGTCGGTGACGTCCGCCTGATCGACTGGATCGGTATCCGTACCCCTGGAGGCCAGACGCGGGCCGACTACCGTGCCCGCCACCTGGCCGTCCCGCCCGTGCCGGACCCGCCGGACCCTGACGGTGGCGTCATGGCTCCCACCTGGACGCCTCACCCCACCACGGGTGAGGCCTGCGGCGAGGAGGACCGGTGAGCCTGCTGCTGCCCCTGGCTCAGTCGCTGCCGGCCCCGGTCACCCAGGCGATGACCACCCCTGAGGCGCTGGCAGCCCTGTCCGCCGTCGTCGTGGCCCTGGCCGGGGTGCTGACGGCGCTGGCACGCTGGCTGCAGCGGCGTATCACCGCCCAGCTCGACGGGGTGTCGGACCAGGCCAGGAGGGCTGCGGAGGCGTCGGTCGAGGCCGCCGGGCAGGCGGCCGCCGCCAGGGACGGGGTGACCAACAGCCACGGCACGCACCTGCGTGACGACGTCGACGGGCTGATCACGGCTGTGGCTGACCTGACGGCAGGGCAGGCCACGATGCTCCAGCGCATGGACGCCTCGGAGATGGCCCGTATCGCCGAGGCCGAGGCCAGGGAGTCACGCGACCGCCGGGCCGAGCTGCAGATCGACGGGCTGCGAGACGACCTGCGCGCGCACACCGCGTCCTCCGACCGCGCCCACCAGGTGATCCACGCCCGGATCGACGACGTCAAGGCCAGGCGCGAGCCAAGGAGGCACCATGACCGACACTGAGCAGATCGCTGCCCCTCCGCTGCCGTGGGCGCGCCTTGGCGGGCGGGTGGTGCTGCCTGACGGTACCGCCCCTGCCAGCGGCACCCTGTCCCTGGACCCTGACCCCTGCTCCCCCAGGGCCGTGCTGGAGGGTGGCCGGGTGCTGGTGGCCCACCGGGCGCGCGCCACCCTCGACCAGCACGGCCGCCTGACCAGCACCGGCACGGGCGGGGTGGGCCGGGCCTGGGTGGACGTGGTCGGCTGCCAGGCCCCCGGCGTGGAGCCGGGCGGTGAGTGGACCTACCTGCTGCGCCTGGTCGCCCCCGGGGTGGACTGGCGCTCCCACGTGGTGCTGCGCGCCGGGCAGGTCTACGACCTGGCCGACCTGGTACCGCAGGCCGCGTATGAGGGTGACGCGGTGACGGTGGCTGAGGGCGCGGCACGCGCCGCCCAGGCCGCCGCCCAGGCCGCCGCCGGGGACCTGTCGGCGGTGCGTGAGGCCGTGGAGGCCGGACGCCTGACCGGCCCCAGGGGCGAGACCGGACCCACCGGCCCCCAAGGCCCTACCGGACCCCAGGGCCAGACAGGCCCCAGGGGCCAGGCGGGACCCACCGGCCCCCAGGGCGGGACCGGACCAGCAGGCCCCACCGGCCCCCAGGGCGAGACAGGCCCCCAGGGCGTGCCTGGGCCTAGGGGTGAGACAGGCCCCCAGGGCCCCACCGGACCCCAGGGCGTGCCTGGGCCCCGGGGTGAGACAGGCCCCCAGGGTGAGCGCGGCCCTACCGGGTCACCCTCGCACATGCAGGTCGTGGGGCCGGGCCGCCCCGACGTGGGGGCCGTGCCCCCTGACCTGGCCGAGCAGGTGCGCACCGCACCCGTGGGCTCCACCTACGTGTCGACTGACGGCGCCGGTGTGGGGGCCTGGGTGTGGCGCAGGCGCCCCACCGGCTGGGTCGTGGTCGACGGCGACACCGGCTGGCGAGATGTCACGGCCTGGGCCAGGACCGTCAATCCTGGCCTGCTGCTCGACGGCTACCAGGTCCGTCTGTGCGGTGGGCGCGTCGACCTGCGGTGGAGGAAGGCCAACTGGGCGCTGGTCACCGAGAGCGAGGGCGGATTCAAGGGCCGTCTGCCAGTACCTGGCGAGCTCGCCCCGCTCATCATGGCCAAGCACCCTGCCTCTCACACGTGGACGGACTACACGGTCGGCTCCAGCAGCGGGACCAACCTCCACGCCTACGTCACCGGTGGTGGCGCGTCATGGATGCTGACCACCGCCGCCAGCGCCCACCTGAGCCTGCCCCTGCCAGCAGGCACCTGGCCACTGTCCCTACCCGGCACACCCACCTAGACCCAAAGCGCCCCCACCGGCCAGTTACGGCTGGTGGGGGCGCTTCTTGTCGTCACTGAGGGCCTATCCGCGTGTAGGTCAGACAGCCTGGGCGAGCGCGGTGCGGATGAGGGCGGAGCGTGAGACGCCCTCGCGTTGAGCCTTGTCGGTCAGGGCGTCAGCCAGGCCTCGTGGTACGCGCAGGGTCAGCGTGGCTGTCTCCTCCCCCAGGATGCGTGGGCGACCACGCACCACGCTCGTGTGGCAGTCGTCCGGGAAGGCGTCGCTCTCGTACTCGTGGGCCAGGCGCTCGTAGCGCGCGGTGTCGAGCCCGAGGTGGGCGTCGAGCTCGGCACCGGTCATCTCGCTGGTTGGCTTGCTGGTGGTCATCGTGTCCTCCTAAGGATCCGGTCAAGCTCGCTGCGAATCTTCCTGGTCGGTGGTGTCATGGCGTGAAAGGCCACCAGGCAGGCGGGGCGCACGTCGATGAGTATCTCCACCTCGCGACCGCGCATGTCGTGGCCGAGCACGACCCACACGCTCTCACCAGGTCTGCAGGCCGAGAGGTAGGCGTGCTCCCAGGCGGCTCGCACGTCGTCCTCGCTGATCTCAGGGTGCCGCTCACTGATGCGAGGATGGACGACGAGGGGCAGGCTGCTCGGCACGCGAATAGTGTAACACAAAAATGGCTTCCGCCAAGGGGTGGTGCCGATGCATGGGGTGCTGTATGCGTATCCGCTGGCAGCTGGGGGTGTGCTGTGTGGTGAGCCGCTCGGTGAGGCGTGGGTTGACAGTGCCCCCACCAGCCGCGCACGGCTGGGGAGTGGGATATATCCGGCGTGCCGCACCATACGGGCCGGTATCATGCAAATGACAGGGGGTGGTGAGTGTGCTGGTATGGCAGCAGGCGCGCGCGGACGCAGAGTCCGTGGCACGTGGCTATGACCGTGATGGCGTCTTCCCTCGCGACGTTAAGACGATCGCAGAGATGATCGGCCTAGAGGTCATCATCGCCCCGCTGACTGAGGACACCTCTGGCCTCATCATCAAGCGCAATAAGTACTCAAACCCTCAGATCTACGTCGACTCGACTGAGCTTGAGGTGCGTCAACGCTTCACGATCGCCCACGAGATCGGGCACTACTTCGAGCGCATGAACGCCGATGACAGTGAGTACTCCTTCGTAGACCGGCGAGGCTCCGGCCAGTACGACCTACACGAGTTCTACGCAGACGAGTTCGCCGGAACCCTGCTCATGCCGCAGGAAGAGATCCAGCGTCTACGAGAGGCTGGGAAGACAGCTGTCGAGATGGCGGCACACTTCGGCGTATCAGTGGCAGCCATGAACACCCGTCTAAAGCGCATCGACATCGCTGATCAAACCAGGAATGACCAGTGACAGAACCAGGCCCCTCTGACGCCTCACTCGACGAGTTCTTCCGTGCGTCACAGGATCAAGAGCCGCAGAGCGACCTTCCAGTAGGCAAGGTTGCAGAGCGAGTCGCCAAAAGGGCTGACGAGCGGATGCGCGACGCCGAGGCCGTACGAGTCGAGCAAGCAAACAAGCTCAGAGAGTGGTTCTTCATCGCGGGAATCAGCCTGGCCGGGGCATGCGTCGCGACCTCGATAATCATCTCCATCTGGCTCACCTGCACCAACCGCATGACGGAGACAATCGCTGTTGCCTTCATAACCGGATTAACTATCGAAGTCGTCGGCATCGTCGCAATCATGGCCAAGTACCTCTTCCCCGCATACGGCGACACACTCGCCCCCCAGCGCTCACTGAGCGCTCGCGGCTAGTCCCAGGGGTCGAGGGTGGCCTGGAGGGTCTGGGCGACCCACACGGGCACGCCCAGCTCCTCGGCGATCGCGCCTGGCCGTCGAGAATCCGCCACGCCTCGTCCGGGGCTGTCGTGCGCAGGTCCCAGTCGCGCACGCTGGTGAGCCTGACTCCCATGAGGTGCACGAGGTCCGGGCGGGCGATACCGTGAGCCTCCCTCATGGCACGAAAATGAGCGGGCGTGGGGTCGTCGCGATTGATCCGAGGCATCGTGATAATGAGGAGGGAAGGGCCCCTCCCGGCGGCTGCCGGGAGGGGTGGTCGCCTTACCGCTTGCGGTGCCTCCCGCGTCCCGGTCTGAGCAGCCGACAGAGCTCTATGACTGCTACCATGGATGCTGGAAGGGCGACCAGGATGCCGATGATGTTCCAGATCATCGTTTCCCTCCTTCCGTAAGGCCCCCGGATGATCCCCGGGGGCTTCTCCTTTGTCTGGAAGGGGCGGTGTCCCCGTCCCAAGTCCGGCTAACGCAGCAGGTAAGGTCGAGGGTGGGAAGTAATAGTGTCTCGTTCCCACCGTCATGCGAGGTCGTGTAAAAACGCCGATAGGCGCAGGCTGGCCTCGTAGGATCAGCCCATGATTGATCTCGACTACGCGATGCTTGCGGACTATGCCGCGATCCAGGAGTCAAAGCTGACTGTGGTGGGCGCATCATTCACGCGGGTACTGGTTGAGCAAGTGCCGATGCAGGCATTCCTAGCGGTGGCTGGACGCATCCGGTGCGACGAGCCGGACCGCAGGGACATTGGGTTGACAGTGAGAGTGATCTCCCCAGGTGATGAGCCGCTGGTCATTGAGGCAACCAACCGCCTGGACGCGTCCGAGGAAGCCCACCCGCCGTACTCGGGGCACAGGCGGGGCATCGTCTTCGCCGTCCAGATCGCTATCCCACTGCTCGTAGCAGGCACGTACACGGTTGAGATTGACATTGATGAGACTGAGGGAGTGGATCGGACACTGAAGTTCGAGGTGGCGTTCCTGGAGCAGGCTCAGGACAGTGAACGATGAGGCTCACCTACCGCTACTCCAAGCATGGACGGCAGCGCGCTCGCGGGCGCAGTATCACGCACGAGGAGATCGACCAGGCCCTGAACAACCCTGAGCGCACTGAGCCGGGTAACGCGCCGGACCGTATGAGGTACGTCTCGCATCCTATGGAGGACGGGTACAGGATCGTTGTGGTTGCTTCGCACCCACCGAACTACATGGGGGTGGTGACAATCGTGACATGCATCGCGAAAAGCCCCAATGCTCCCAGATAAGACCGGTACGGTTAGCCCGTAAGGAGGAGAGCACCTATGAGCGCACCGCACCGCACCGTCACGCTCGACCCTGAGGTCCGCGCCTGTTACATCTCGCTGTCTGACGACCCGATCGCTGAGACGTTTGAGTACTCCGAGGACGTCTTCGTCGACCTCAACGAGATGGGGGTCGCCGTCGGTATCGAGGTCCTCAACCTCAACGCGAAGTTCCCGCTCCATGACCTGACCCGGGCACTGCACATTCACTCCAAGGACGAGCCGTTCTTGGCGTCGTTCCTGCCGAACCTGGCTGTGTCCCTGCGGTTCGACGCGGCTTCGGCTGCGGACTCGACGATCATGGCCCGTACCTCGAGCGCGCGTCAGCCCGCCTAACAGCAGCGTGATGTGTCCCCGCCGCCCGGTTATGGGTGGCGGGGACACGCGCTGTCTACGGGCCCTACGGGCGGACGCGTTGCGACGAGTACGCCTATGCCGCGGCGGCGACGGCACGCAGCCTCCGGGCGTCTGTGGCCACGTACCGCTGGGTCGTCTTGGGAGAGGCGTGACCCAGCAGCCTCTGGACCGCCATCAGGTCCTGGCTGCGCTCATAGGCCACCGTCCCGAACCGGTGCCGTAGGGAGTGCATAGACCACCCCTGCGGTAGGGCCCGGGCGACCTTGCGCCCCACGGTGTCAGGTGACAGGTGCCCGCCGACCCTCCCCGGGAAGAGCCACCCTCCACCAGCCCGCTCTCGGATCGTCCGGGCCAGGTCGTCAGTGACGGGCACAGTGCGCTCGCGGCCTCCTTTGCCGTGGACGAGGAGGCTGTGTCCCAGGAGGTCTTCGCTCAGGTCCTGGGCGTGTATGCGGGCGACCTCGCCGCGTCGTAGACCGAGCCTGGAGGCGATGGTGATCATGAGTGCCACGTCGTCGGGCGCGTGGGCGGCCGCCTGGGTGAGTACGAGGTCGGGGCAGGGGTGTGGTGAGGGCTGGGACTCTCTGACGCGTGGTAGCGCGGTGGAGGGGTCGTGGCTGGTGCGTCCGGCTCTGAGTGCCCAGTCGTAGAACTTGCGTACTGAGGCGTAGGCGGATCGTCTGGTCTCGGAGGACCATGCGGTTCGTCCTGCCCATGCGATGAGGGCGTCGTCGGTGACGTCCCATGGGCCGGTTCCTGTGTGCCGGGCGAGGGCCGTGATCCAGTAGGTGCGCACTCGCAGTGTCTGGTGGGATGCTCCTGCTGCGACCATGGCGGCGCGCCATGCGCCGAGGGGCTCGCGCCAGGGGAGGGGGACGGGCTTGGACCGGGGGTCGTCGTTGGTGTATTCCATGTGCGGTATGTAAGGCTGCGCCTGTGCGGTCTGTCACTACCGCTTGGTGGTGGGGCTCGTCCTGCTCTCAGGCTGCGATCCGCTGTGGGGTGCGGGGGGAGAACGGATCACTTACCGGACGGTTGCTGGTTCGAGTCCAGCCGCAGGAGCCTCTCGGAAGCCCCGGCCCCACCGGCCGGGGCTTCCGGCGTTCCCGCTCAGCCCTGCCGGCTCAGCTGCATGCGCTTGTTCTCCAGGCCCACGATCTCCTCGAAGAGCTCGCGGTACCCCGGGTCCTCCGCGGACATACGCTTCTGCCGGCCACGTAGCTCGGTGAGCCTCCGGTTGACCCCCATACGGGCCAGGGATGTCACCACGTCGCGCGCGTAGCGCTCCAGGGCGTCGGCATCGATCTCCTGCGAGCCGCGGCGCGTCGAGACAGGGAGGGTCACGACAGCCAGCGCCGTGAGAGCAGCGTCGATCTGTGAGGTGGCTCCCAGACGCACCTGCTCCACCCAGTGGGCGAAGGCGGTGCGCTCGACCTCCTTGACGCCCATGCCGCCGGCCGTGAGCGCTGCGACCTCGTCCTGCATCCGGCTCACCCCTCCAGCGGCCTCGATGGCCTCGAAGGCGGCACGGTGAACCGCGTTGGAGAAGGCGGCGGCCTCGATCGTGTCCGCTCCCGCTCTCGCGGCCGCCAGAGGCTGCTGGACCATCGTCGCCAGGGCCTGACGCTCCAGGGCCGTGACCTGGTCCGTCACCGGCTCCAGGGCCGGACGTCGTGCGTCGGTGCCCAGGACCGCGTCCCCGCCGCCGGTCGTGCCCTGAGAGGCCCCGCCTCCACGGCGCTCAGCGGACTGCACGGCGCGCAGCACGTCAGCCTCAGGCAGGGCCACCCAGCCGGCCAGGCGCCGGGCGTACTCGCGGCGCAGCGCCCGGTCCCGGATCCCGGCCACGACCGGCGCCGCCGTTCGCAGGCCATGCACACGCCCCTCGGCAGTGTCCAGGTCCAGGTCAGCCAGGCAGGTACGGATGACGAACTCGAACAAGGGCTTGCGCCGCTCCAGCAGCCGGGGAATTCCCTGGTTGCCCTCCTCCAGCCTCAGGTCACACGGGTCCAACCCGTGCGGCTCGACGGCGACGAAGGTCTGGGCCGCGAAGTGCTGGTCCTCGCCGTAGGCGCGCAGGGCTGCCTTCTGACCGGCCGCGTCCCCGTCAAAGGTGAAGATGACCTCCCCTCCGCGCACGCGGTTGCCCATGACGACGCCGGCTGAGGGGTCGGCGCTGTCTCCCAGCAGGCGTCGCACGATCCGCACGTGGTCCTCGCCGAAGGCCGTCCCGCAGGTCGCCACCGCGACCGTCACACCGGACAGGTGGGCAGCCATGACGTCCGTGTACCCCTCGACCACCACCACGCGGTGCTGGCTGGCGATGTCCTTCTTGGCCAGGTCCAGCCCGTAGAGGACCTGGCTCTTGTGGTAGATCGCGGTCTCCGGGGTGTTGAGGTACTTGGGGACCGTCTTGTCCTCGTCGCTCAGCCGGCGGCCTCCGAAGCCGACGGTCGCGCCGGTCACGTCCCGGATGGGCCACATGATCCGGTCCCGAAAGCGGTCGTAGACCCGGCCGCCTCCAGATCCCCCCTGCCCGCACAGGCCGGAGGCGACGAGCTCAGCCTCGGTGAAGCCCTTCGAACGCAGGTGACCCGCCAGGTTGTCCCACCCCGCCGGGGCGTAGCCGACCCCGAAGCGGGCCAGGGCCGCGTCGTCGAACCCCCGACCGTACAGGAAGCGTCCGGCGGCAGCGGCGGCAGGGTTGGCAGGGGAGAGCTGGGCGCGGAACCACTCCTCCGCCACGCGGTTGGCCTCCAGCAGGCGATGGCGGGTGCCGGGCTCGACGCCGCGGCGCACGTCTCCGGAGGAGTCCTCGTAGCGCAGCTGGACCCCGACCCTCCCGGCCAGGTACTCCACGGCCTCAGCGAAGGACAGGTGGTTGACCTTCTCCACGAAGGAGATGACGTCCCCGCCCTCCCCGCAGCCGAAGCAGTGCCACAGGCCCAGCTGCGGCCGGACGTGGAAGGAGGGGGTCTTCTCGTCGTGGAAGGGGCACAGGCCCTTCATCGAGCCCACACCGCCGCTCTTGAGCGTGACGTGCTCGCCGACGACGTCCTCGATCCTGGCGCGCTCACGCACCGCCTCGATGTCCTCGCGCTTGATCAGTCCCGCCATGCGGTCATCTTAAGCGCGCTCGCTCCGGGGCCGGGGCCTGCGCTCGCGGCCGTCCACAGGCCTAGACCTCCGAGAACATCCCGCACAGACGGGCGTGCCACTGACGGGCTGAGGTGTCAGTGAGAGAGGCCACTTGGTCGACGACGGCACGCAGCCTCCCGGCGTCGTCACCCGCCTGCCGCCAGGCCTCGGCGAAGACTGGCTCCAGGTGCCTGTCTCCGGACGTGCTCAGCGCGTCAGCGAGGTCGAACAGCTCAGTGCGCTGGCGCAGGTAGACCGGCTCGTGCTCGCGGGGAGCCATGACGTAGCGCACGGCAGCGCCCTTGAGGACGAGGATCTCGGCGCGTGTGCGCTCGGGGAGGACGAGGTCGGCGTCGTAGCGGGCCAGGGGGCCGTCCCCGAAGACCTCACGGGTGGCTCGGGCGACGTCGGAGACGAAGCGCCCGATGAGCTGGCTCGTCATGTTCTTCAGCCCCGCCGCGTCGGCCACGGAACCGCTGTAGCCGTCGATCCAGCTGTCCAGGGACGTGAGCCTGCGCCAGGCGTCCTCCAGCTCGTCGCCGTCGAGGTCGTTGCCGTACCAGCTGAGCGTCGCCTCGACCACGGCCTGCCCCTCGGCCGCCCTGCGCAGGGCAGCCGGGTCCATCTTCCCCAGCGCGATCGCGTCCTCGACGTCGTGGACGGAGTATCCCACGTCGTCAGAGAAGTCCATGACCTGAGCCTCCAGGCAGCGCCGGTCGGCCGGAGCACCGGTGCGCATCCAGTCGAAGACCTCACGGTCGTCGTCGTAGCAGCAGTACTTGCGTGAGCTCTTGCCCTCCGGCCCGCCTGGTCCCTCGCCCTTGGCCCAGGGGTACTTGGCCACGGCGTCCAGGCTCGCCCGGGTGAGGTTGAGGCCCACGCTGTGCCCGGAGCCGTCCAGGGTCTTGGGCTCCAGGCGTGTGAGCAGGCGCAGAGTCTGGGCGTTGCCCTCGAAGCCCCCGATCGAGGCGGCTACCTGGTCCAGGGCCTTCTCGCCGTTGTGGCCGTAGGGCGGGTGGCCCAGGTCGTGGGCCAGGCACGCAGCGTCGACGACGTCAGGGTCGCACCCCAGCGCCTGTCCGATCGCGCGTCCGACCTGGGCCACCTCCAGGGAGTGGGTGAGACGTGTACGCACGAAGTCGTCAGCGGAAGGACCCAGTACCTGCGTCTTGGCACCCAGTCGTCGCAGTGCGGAGGAGTGGAGCACACGTGCGCGGTCGCGCTCGAAGGGGGTGCGCTGAGGGTTTTTCGCGGCCTCGGTCACGAAGCGCTCGACGTCGTGGGCGTGGTAGCCGACGAGGTCGCCCTGGTCCTCTCCGGCAGCGGCTAGGGAGTGGGCAAGGACGTGCTCGGGTGACGACATGCCCTCAGCCTACGCAGCGGCGCGCTAGTATGGCTGAAAGGTTGAGGACGCTCGACACCGGCCTGTGCGAGTCACGGGAGGGCGGACTGGTTGACGCCCCGGCCTCGCGACCGGGCGGCGTGCCCGGCAGAAGGGAGCCAGCTGCCGTGATGACCACGACAACGCTCGTCCACCGTGCGTCCTCAGGGCCGATCGAGTGGTGGCGTGACGGGCTGGTCTATGAGATCGCCTCACCTGAGCTCGGTGCGGCTGACCTGGCTGGTGCCCACCGCATGCTCGATCACGTCGTCTCCCTCGGATTCACCGCGCTGCTGCTGCGCCCGAGCCTGCTGGACACAGCCACCGAGATCGACTCCTTCCGCCGCCTGACTGACCAGGCGCACGAGCGCGGCCTGCGCGTGGTGGTACGCGTGTCCGGCGCGCTGGGGCCGGTCACCGGCGCGCACGTGCACGACGACGACCGCTTCGTCGTGGGCGCCGAGCGCAGCGGCGAAGGGATCATCGGGCGTGCCGAGGCCTTCCTGGCAGCGGGTGCTGACGGCGTGGACCTGGGCACGATCATCCCGCCCGAGGTCGATGAGCGCACGGACCTGCGACGCCTGACGGAGTACTTCACCCTCCTCCACGGCCTGGTGGCCATGCACGTCGAGGACGGGATCCTGGGGGCGGACGTCTCCGCCGACTACCCGGACACGATGCGCCACCACCTGCAGGAGGACTGGCTGCACCACCTGCGCGACGACGCCCTGACGCTCACGCGCTGGGACGTGGACTCTCTGACGCGCCACATCACGAGCTCGCTCGCTGAGCACGACCGCTTCGGCGCTCCGCCGGTGTGGCGCTACCTGCCCAGCTTCTGCCTGAGCGAGGCGACCGACCCCGGTGACGGCCGACGCTGGTTCGGTGTGTCAGGTCAGGAGCGCCGTCGTCGAGGGCTGTCGATGCAGGCGCTCATGCTGGCCCTGCCGGGGGCGCTCTATCTGCGCCAGGGTGATGAGATCGCCCTGCTGGACCAGGACAAGCCGGAGTCCCCGATGGAGCTGGCGGCGCTGGTGGGCGCTCACGCCCACACCCAGGCCAGCCAGTTCGGCTCGCCCCTGGCCACGGTGCGTCATGCCACGCGCCTGCGCCGGGAGCGCAGGCTGGCGACCTCGACCCTCGCCTTCGTCACCGGCCTGGAGTGGTGCCCTCCGCAGGCCCTCACCATGCTGGTGCGTGACGTGGTCGTCCTGGTCAACACCACTGACCAGGCGGTGGCGCTGCCTGAGCAGGCCTCGGTGCTGCTCAGCTCTCAGCAGCTGGAGCAGAAGGACGGTCTGCTGCAGGTGCCGGCCTCGACCACGGCCTGGCTCGACGCCGCGACGGTCCGTTAGCGCTGTGCTAGCACAGCGCCGGCGGCCGGGCACGGCGTCAAGGGTTCCGCCTCCAGGCGTGCCGCGTGCGAAGATGGGGGCATGGCATACCGCGACATCCGTATCATCGGCGACCCGGTCCTGCGCACCGAGTGCGAGTGGATCACTGACATCGACGACTCGGTCAAGCAGCTCGTTGAGGACCTGCTGGAGACCGTGGACGAGGACGGCCGTGCGGGCCTGGCCGCTAACCAGATCGGCGTGGGACTGCGTGCCTTCTCCTGGAACATCGACGGCGAGATCGGCTACATCCTCAACCCTCGTCTCGATGAGCTGAGCCTTGACGAGTACCAGGACGGGGACGAGGGCTGCTTGTCCGTTCCCGGCCTGTGGTACCCCACGAAGCGTGCCTGGTACGCGCGTGCGACGGGCATCGACCTGGACGGCAAGGAGGTCGTGGTCGAGGGCGAGGAGCTCATGGGCCGCTGCATCCAGCACGAGTGCGACCACCTGGAGGGCCTTCTCTATCTGGACCGCCTGGACCGTAGGAACCGGGCCAAGGCGATGAAGGACCTGCGCTCCCAGGGCCTGTGACCCAGGTCTGCCGCCCGCGGGACGTGCGGGCGGCAGGTGCGGCGGTGCTGGCTCTTGAGGGCTGTCCGTGGCACGATGGTCTGGCACGCCGCGTGCGTCATGAGGAGGCCCGGTCGGGCTCGAGAACGTAGGGGAAGACGGCTCTCGAACCAACCAGGAGGCGATCCATCGTGAACGGTGCCTACACCCGCGGTGTTCTTTTCGTGCACTCTGCGCCTCGCGCGCTGTGCCCGCACATCGAGTGGGCGGCGGCTGAGGTGCTGGGCTCTCGCGTCCACCTGGACTGGACCGAGCAGCCTGCCGCCCCTGGCATGCTGCGTGCGGAGACGAGCTGGGTGGGGGCGGTCGGTACCGGTGCCAGGCTCACCAGCGCTCTGCGAGGCTGGGCGAACCTGCGCTACGAGGTCACCGAGGAGGCGGCCCCCGGCTCTGACGGCGGCCGCTGGTCCCACACGCCTGACCTGGGGATCTTCCACGCCCAGACGGATGTGCACGGCAACGTCGTGGTGCCGGAGGACCGCATCCGTGCGGCGCTTGCGCACGCGTCCCAGCCCGAGGTGATGCGCCGCGAGCTGGACCTGGCGCTCGGCCAGGCCTGGGACGACGAGCTGGAGCCCTTCCGCTACGCAGGTGCCGGCGCACCGGTGCGCTGGCTGCACCGGGTCGGGTAGGCCTCTCTAGCGTGTGAGGACGAGGGCGACGTCGTGGCCGCCGAAGCCGAAGGAGGTGCTCGCCGCGGTGGTGAGCCCCGGCACCTGGCGGCCTGACGGGCCGACGACGTCGAGGCCGAGCGCGGCGATCTGCGGGTCGATGCCGCCGGGGAGCAAGGTCGGTGGCAGCCATCCCTCCACCAGTGCCATGACGGTGAGCACCGCCTCCAAGCCGCCAGCGCCGCCGAGCAGGTGACCGGTGGCTGACTTCGTCGCGCAGACGGCCGCTGCGGGCACCGTGCGCGCGAGTACCTGGGCCTCCACCACGTCGCCAGCGGGCGTCGAGGTCGCGTGGACGTTGACGTGTCCAAGGGCGCTGGGCTCGACACCAGCACGCGCGAGCGCGGCGCGCAGGGCCCGCTCCTGCTGGGCCCCGCCGGGCTCCGGCCGTGCGACGTCGTAGGCGTCCGCCGTCACAGCCGCGCCGGCCAGAACCGCCAGTACCTGCGCGTCGCGTGCGGCGGCGTGCTCGGCGGACTCCAGGACGAGCACGCCGGCGCCCTCGCCGAGCACGAATCCGTCACGGTCAGGAGCGAAGGGGCGCGACGCCGTCGTCGCGTCCTCACTGCGGGTGGACAGCGCTCGCATCGCAGCGAAGGCAGCGACGGTCATGGGGTGCAGGGCAGCGTCCGTGCCACCAGCGACGACCACGTCGGCGCGTCCGAGCTCAATGAGATCAGCGCCGTAGGCGATCGCCTCGGCACCTGAGGCGCAGGCCGAGACCGGAGCGTGGATGCCTGCTCTGGCACCCAGCTCGATACCGACGCTCGCGGCCGGAGCGTTGGGCATCAGCGCAGGCACTGCCGTCGGCAGCACCCGGCGCGGGCCCTTCTCCCGCAGGGTGTCCCACGCCTCCATGACCGAGAGCACCGGTCCCATCCCTGGTGAGACCGAGACCGCCAGCCGCTCGCCGTCGACTGCGGCCCTGAGGTCCTCGGCTGCCCCGAACGCCTGCTCCCAGGCCTGACGTGCCGCCAGCAGCGCGCACTGGCTCGCCCGGTCCAGGCGCCGATGCTCCTTGGGCGTCAGTAGCGTCTGCGGCTCGACAGCCAGAGGGGCCGCGACACGGACAGGGAGGTCGTGCTCCCACGCCCAGGCCTCCTCCAGCGGCTGCACGGCGCAGCGCCCCTCGCGCAGCGCCTGCCAGGTCGATGCCACGTCCCCGCCCAGCGGGTTGGTGGTGCCCAGCCCTGTCACGACGACGGTGCGCGGCGGCAGGTCCTGAGCCCGCGGCCCGGAGGCAGCCGAGCCCGCCATGCTCAGCCCTGCTTCTGCGAGGTCACGAGCTCGACGAGCGAGCCGACGGTCGGCAGGGTGGGGATGAGGGAGTCGTCGAGCGTGACGCCGAAGCGCTCCTCGACCTGGGTGGCGATGGTGAGCAGGCCCAGGGAGTCGATGTCGAGGTCGTCGGCGAACCGGGAGCCCGGCGTGATCGTGGAGGGCTCGACGCCGGCCTCCTCCGCGGTGATCTCGGCGACAGCGGCGAGGACGTCGGTCTGCTCGGGCATCAGGGTCTCCTAGAGTGATGAGGTTGATGGGTCAGTGACTGCGGTGCCGGCGACGGGCTGCCCCGTGCGGCTGGTGCGAGCGCTACCGGTCATTGTGTCCTAAGAGCGGGGCCCGGGGGAACCTGCGGTGGTTCTGGCTGGTGGTCAGGCCGGGGCGGGTGGGGTCAGCTCGTCCTCGGGGGAACGAAGACGGGTCAGGTGCGCGTCCGGCAGGTCCCGGCGTGCGAAGCCGGCCAGGGCTCCGGCCGGTGCGAGCTCGATGAGCCACGTGGCACCTTGCGCCGCCAGGGTGTCCTGAACCAGATCCCAGCGCACGGGGGCGGTGATCTTGGCCGGCACCACCTCCACCAGGCCGTCTGATCCTTCCGGGGGAAGGTGAGCGACGCCGTCGGAGTCGTCGATGAGTACAGCGGTGGGGTGGCGTCGGGGAAGCCGGGCGACGGCGTCGGCCACCTCGGCTCGGGCACCCGCCATGGCAGGGGAGTGGAAGGCCCCGGCTACCGCCAGGGGCAGCGCGCGTACACCCGCAGGAGGCGCGAGCGCCGCAAGCGCCTCACGGCTTCCCGAGGCCACGACCTGCGAGGCCCCGTTGACGTTGGCCGCAGCCAGTCCCGCCCTGGCGACGGCCTCCAGGACCTCCTCCCTCCTGCCACCGACCAGTGCGGTCATGCCACCGTCGTGCTCACGCGCGCACCGGGCCATCGCCCGTCCGCGCAGCGTAGCCAGCCCGACGGCCTGCGCGGGGGAGAGCACGCCGGCGAGGGCCAGTGCGGTGAGGTATCCGAGGGAGTGCCCGGCGACCAGCGGTACTGAGCGGCCAGGCTCCTGAGTGAGGCCAGGGTGGACGAGGACCGGTTGAGCCAGACCTGTCGCGACAGCACAGGCGAGGGAGGTCGCCACGGTCAGCGGCTGGGCGATCTCCGTGGGGCGCAGCTCCTCGGCCTGTCCCTGGCTGCCCAGGACCTCCAGGTCGGTTCCTGCGGCCTGGCTCATGGCGGCCAGCATGCCGGGGCAGCGGTCCTCGGCAGCACCGAGCCAGGGCGTGAGCATGCCCGGGCGCTGAGAGCCCTGTCCCGGGCACAGGACGGCGGCGCCAGCCGGAAGGCTGAGAGCCAGGAGCGTGTCGTGGGCAGCGGGAGCGGCGCACTGCGCAGGGGCGTACGCAGGCGGTGGCGTCGTCTTCACGGCTGCTCGCTCTCACGCAGGCGGCCGGCGATGATCGCCAGGTGCAGGACCAGGCTGTCGCGGGCATCGGTGGCGTCCCACCCCGTGACCTCACTGACCCGTCCCAGCCGGTATCGCACGGTGTTGGCGTGGACGAACAGCTCGCGTGCGGTAGCCTCCAGGCTCCTGCCCAGAGCGAGGTAGGTCGCCACCGTCTCCTCAAAGGGTTCTCCCATGGCGCGTAGCGGTTCGCGGACCAAGGTCTCGACCCGCTCGGCGGCGAGCTCGTCGCCCAGCAGCAGACGCTCAGGCAGGAGGTCGTCGGCGCGGACGGGGCTGGGGGCCTGTGCCCAGCCCGGCAGGGCGCGTAGGCCGGCCATGGCCGAGCGCAGCGAACGGCCCGCCTGGCTCACGCCGCCCACCACTGGTCCGAGCACCGCGACGCCGTCGAGCTGGCGGGCGATCGTGGTGGCCGCGGCGTCGACCGCCTGCTCAGGGCTGCCTGAGGGCTGAGCGCCTTCGGACAACCCGCCCAGGATGACGATGACCGAGTCCCCGCGCACGGAGACCAGACAGTCGTGGGCGTGCTGGCGTCCCTCGTGGCGCAGCCGGGAGGCGGCGATCGCGTCCAGGCTCGCACGAGCCGCGATGGCGACCACCGGACCCGTTCCACTCCATCCGGCCGACCCAGCGCGGGAGACGGTCTCCTCGGGGGAGTCGTGGAGCATGGAGTCCACAGCGACCGACTCAAGGCGGGCGTCCCAGGCGCCGCGAGCCTCTGCGGCCTGGGCGTAGACCTCCGCGGCTGCGAAGCCGACGTCGCGACCGAAGGTGAGGGCCAGGACGGTCAGGACGTCGTGGTCCTCCTCGGGAACGGCCTGCGGGGCCTCCTCGACCACCACGTCGAGGGCCGTGCGCACGAGGCTGAGGGTCTGCTCCAGGGTGATGACGCCTGTCAGGGCCGCCGGCGCCACGGAGAAGATCTTGCCCGGCGCGCCGGCGGTGTCCGGGAACTCGATGGAGTCGACGAACATGGTCACGCCCAGCCGTGCGACGGCTGCGATCTGCTTGCGTGAGGAGTCAGCCAGCGTGCGGTACCACGGGTGCGCGGCACTGATACGGTCCAGGGCGTGCTCGATGATGGGCTCCTGGGCCTGGCGCAGGGCAGCGACCGCGGGTGCACTGAGGTCCTTCATGCACGAGAGCCTAGCCTGCGGAGCCGACGTGAGAACCGGAGGGACCGGCTCCGTTTATAGGAATCCCACAGAAACGAGGGATTTCGTACGGGCCTGCGTCGATCTGGGGCCAAGGTCCGTGGATGCCGTCGAGGACATGAGCCTCATGGTGCCTGAAGACCTCGGCCGGGTCGTTAGGCTTAGACGTGCGACACGGCGCTGGGCCGTGCGCAGACCGTCAACGTCGACGTGCGCCTGACGCGCACTTGGAGGAATCACGATGTCGCAGGCCACCCGTACCGAGGAAGACCTCCTCGGTCCCCGCGAGGTACCTCTTGAGGCCTACTGGGGTATCCACACCCTGCGTGCCCAGGAGAACTACCAGATCTCTGGCGTCACCATCGGGGAGGAGCCCGCGTTCATCCGTGGGATGGTGCAGGTCAAGAAGGCCTCGGCGCTGGCCAACCACCAGCTGGGGACGCTCCCCGACGAGGTGGCCGACGCGATCGTGTGGGCCTGTGACCAGGTGCTCGATGACGGGCGCTGCCTGGACCAGTTCCCCATCGACGTCTTCCAGGGCGGGGCCGGCACGAGCGTCAACATGAACACCAACGAGGTGATCGCCAACCTCGCGCTGGAGCACCTGGGGTATGCCAAGGGGCGTTACGACGTCGTCAACCCCAACGACCACGTCAACAAGTCCCAGTCGACCAACGACGCCTACCCCTCTGGGTTCCGCCTGGGCCTGTACGCCCAGGTCGAGAGCCTGCTGGCTGAGCTGGACCGTCTCATTGACGCCCTGGCCTCCAAGGGCGCGCAGTTCAAGGACGTGCTCAAGATGGGGCGCACCCAGCTCCAGGACGCCGTGCCGATGAGCCTGGGACAGGAGCTCGAGGCCTTCAGCGTGCTGCTGGGGGAGGAGATTCCGCGTCTGCGGGCCAACTCCTCGCTCCTGCTGGAGGTCAACCTCGGCGCCACGGCGATCGGTACCGGTCTCAACACACCCGAGGGCTACCAGGACAGCGTGGTGCACTTCCTCCAGGAGATTACCGGCCTGCCGATCAAGGGTGCTGAGAACCTCATGGAGGCCACCAGCGACACCGGCGCCTACGTGTCGATGCACGCGGCCATCAAGCGCCTGGCGGTCAAGCTGTCGAAGATCTGCAACGACCTGCGGCTCCTGTCCTCTGGGCCGCGAGCAGGACTCGGCGAGATCCGCCTGCCCGAGCGGGCTGCCGGCTCCTCCATCATGCCCGCCAAGGTCAACCCCGTGATCCCTGAGGTCGTCAACCAGGTCTGCTTCAAGGTCATCGGCAACGACGTCGCGCTCACCTTCGCGGCCGAGGCAGGCCAGCTCCAGCTCAACGTCATGGAGCCGGTCATCGGCCAGACGAGCTTTGAGTCGATCCGTCTGCTCACCCACGCCATGCGCACCCTGCGCGAGCTGTGCGTCATCGGTATCGAGGCCAACGAGGAGGTGTGCCGCGACAACGTCCTGAGCTCCATCGGGATCGTCACCTACCTCAACGAGGTGATTGGCCACCACAACGGTGACCTGGTGGGACGCGAGTGCGCACGTTCAGGGCGCAACGTGCGCGAGGTGGTCCTGGAGATGGGGCTGCTGGACGAGAAGACGCTGGACGAGCTGCTGAGCGTGGACAACCTGCTGCGCCCGCGCTACCGCGACATGCGTTACTACTCCGGCTCCGACCCGTCGGTGCCTTGCACCCCGGCCGAGGACACCGAGGACACTGACCAGGACTGACACCGGCGCCTGGCGCGTAGAGGCGAACGCGTGAGTGCGGCCGGGTGAAGGGCCTGAAACCCCTTCACCCGGCCGCACTCACGCGTTCCGCTAGAACAGCAGCCCTCAGGCCTCGCCGCCCTGGCCGCCGGAGGTACCGGCGTTGACGTCCTCAAGGTTGTAGCGCTTAATCGCCTGGGCCACGACCTCGCGGTCGATCTTGCCCTGCTGCGCCAGAGCCTGCAGCGCCTTGACGACGACGGAGTCGGCGTCGATGAGGTAGTGACGGCGGGCAGCGGCGCGGGTGTCGGAGAAGCCGAAGCCGTCAGCACCCAGTACGTGGTAGTCACCGGGGACCCACGGGCGAATGAGGTCCGGCACCGCGTGGTCGAAGTCGCTGGTGGCGATGAAGGGCCCGGTAGCCCCAGAGAGCCTGTCCGTCACGTACGGCATCTGCTGGTCAGCCGTGGGGTGGAGGAAGTTGTGCTTGTCGGCCTCCAGGGCCTCACGACGCAGCTCGCCCCAGGAGGTCACCGACCACGCGCTGGCGCGCACGCCCCAGTCCTCTGCCAGGATCCGCTGCGCCTCGACGATCCACGGGACCCCGACGCCGGAGGCCAGCAGCTGGACCTCGGGGCCGTCACCAGCCGGCGCGTCCGCGATCTTGTGCAGACCCTTGATGATGCCCTCGACGTCGACGTCCTCAGGCTCGGCCGGCTGGACGATCGGCTCGTTGTACACCGTGAGGTAGTACATGATGTTGCGGTTGCGGCCAGAGTCGGGGCCGTACCAGCGCTCCAGGGCGTCACGCACGATGTGGCGGATCTCGTAGGCGTAGGCCGGGTCGTAGGAGACGAAGGCCTCGTTGGTCCAGGCGATGAGCGGGGAGTGGCCGTCCATGTGCTGGGTGCCCTCACCGGTCAGCGTCGTGCGACCGGCGGTGGCGCCGATGACGAAGCCACGGGCCAGCTGGTCGCCGGCGGCCCAGAACTGGTCGCCGGTGCGCTGGAAGCCGAACATCGAGTAGAAGATGTAGACCGGGATCATCGGCTCGCCGTGGGTGGCGTAGCTGGTGCCCGCCACCTGGAACAGCGAGGCGGACCCTGCCTCGTTGATGCCGGTGTGCATGAGCTGGCCGGAGGTGGACTCGCGGTAGGACAGCATCATGTCCGCGTCCACCGGCGTGTAGCTCTGTCCCTGGGTGTTGAAGATCTTCTTCGTCGGGAACAGGGACTCCAGGCCGAAGGTACGAGACTCGTCCGGCACGATCGGCACGAAGCGGCGGCCGATGCTCTTGTCCTTGATGAGCTCCTTGAGCAGGCGGACAAAGGCCATCGTCGAGGCGACCTCCTGCTTGCCCGAGCCGGACTTGAGGATGTCGTAGACCTTGTCACCGGGCAGCTCGAGCTCGGTGCCGGCGTCGCGGCGCTCGGGGACGAAGCCCCCGAGCTGGCGACGGCGCTCAAGCATGTAGAGCAGAGCAGGGTCGTCCGGTGCGGGCTTGTAGTACGGAGGACGGGTGGGGTCGGCCTCCAGCTGCTCGTCCGTGATCGGGATGTGCAGCCGGTCGCGCAGGCCCTTGAGGTCGTCAAGCTTGAGCTTCTTCATCTGGTGGGTCGCGTTGCGGCCCGCGAAGTGGGAGCCCAGCAGGTAGCCCTTGACCGTGTGGGCCAGGACGACCGTGGGCTGGCCCTTGTGCTCCATGGCGGCCTTGTAGGCGGCGTACATCTTGCGGTAGTCGTTACCACCGCGCTGCAGGGCCCAGATCTCCTCGTCGGTCCAGTCCTTGACCAGCTCGGCCGTGCGCGGGTCCCGGTTGAAGAAGTGCTCGCGCACGTAGGCGCCGTCGTTGGCCTTGAAGGTCTGGTAGTCGCCGTCGAGCGTCTCCATCATGAGGTGCTCAAGGGCGTGGTCCTTGTCAGCAGCCAGCAGCTGGTCCCAGCCGCGGCCCCAGATGACCTTGATGACGTTCCAGCCGGCGCCCTTGAAGAAGGCCTCCAGCTCCTGGATGATCTTGCCGTTGCCGCGCACCGGGCCGTCCAGGCGCTGCAGGTTGCAGTTGACCACGAAGGTGAGGTTGTCCAGCTGCTGGGAGGCAGCGAGCTGGAGCATGCCGCGTGACTCCGGCTCGTCCATCTCGCCGTCGCCCAGGAACGCCCAGGTGTGCTGCTGGGAGGTGTCCTTGATCCCTGCGCCCTGCAGGTACTTGTCGAACCAGGCCTGGTAGATGGCCTCAGAGGGCCCCAGACCCATGGAGACGGTGGGGTACTCCCAGAAGTCCTCCATACGCCGTGGGTGGGGGTAGGAGGGCAGGCCGCGTCCGTCGGTGGCGGCGGGGTGGGAGTACTCCTGGCGGAAGCCGTCGAGGTCCTCCTCGGTCAGACGTCCCTCGAGGAAGGCACGGGCGTAGTTGCCGGGGGAGGCGTGGCCCTGGAAGAAGACGTGGTCGCCGCCGCCGGGGTGGTCCTTGCCGCGGAAGAAGTGGTTGAGTCCGACCTCGTAGAGGGTGGCGGTCGAGGCGTAGGAGGAGATGTGGCCGCCCACGCCGATGCCCGGGCGCTGGGCGCGGGTCACCATGACCGCGGCGTTCCAGCGGTTCCACCGGCGGTAGGTGCGCTCGGCGTCCTCGTCGCCAGGGAAGTAGGGCTCGTCGGCGACGTCGATAGTGTTGACGTAGGGGGTCGTCGTCTGTGAGGGGACAGCGACGTTCTTGCGCCTTGCCTCTGCCAGCATCGACAGCAGGATGAAGCGTGCCCGGGGGCCACCCTTCTCCTGGATGAGGGCGTCAAGGGAATCGCGCCACTCCTTGGTCTCCTCGGGGTCGTTGTCGGTGACCTTGGTCAGGAGGCCGTCGATGAGCGGCGTGGAGTCACTGGTCGGGCTCACGTGTTCCTCTTTCCTCGCTTCGGTGCGGTGGCAGCTCAGACTCACGTCGGCATCGTGCCGGCGAGCCCGGCCGGGTCGCATGGACTGTAGTCCACCACAAATCTACGACCTTTCGGCCGCGGCGTCGCCTGAGCGACGGGAAGAAGGTCCCAGTTTCGCTGTGAGGTCACACACCGAGATCGTGGTACGCGTGGGGGCTTGCGTCTGAGGGGTCACATGCTGTGGGCTAGACTCCGTAGCGCCCCACGGGGTACTGGAAACCGCGCCAACGCGCACGAGAACGGGACGCACCGCGAGCCCGAGGGACGGAGAGACGACAGTGGCGAGCACAGCAGGTGGAGCCTTCGGCTTCACCTCCGGCCTCATCATCCAGGAGTTCGGCTACGACGACGACGTCGACGACGAGCTCCGCGCGGCCGCGGAGGCGCTGACCGGCACCGAGCTGGTCGACGAGGACTACGAGGACGTTGCTGACTCCGCCATCGTGTGGTGGCGTGACGACGACGGCGACGTCGACGACCTGACGGACCTGCTGGTGGACGCACAGGCCAACCTCGACGGTGACGGCGTCATCTGGGTCCTGACCCCGAAGGCTCGTACCGCCGGCGCGGTGCCGGCCTCGGACGTGGAGGAGGCGGCCCGCACCGCCGGCATGCACGCCACCTCCGTGGCCGCCATGGGCGCGCGCTGGAGCGGTATCCGTATCTCCAGCCGGAGGCACTGACCTCCCGGTACCTGTCGCCGGCGCTCGCCACGCCGGCTCGCCTGCGGGATGACACCCCTGGGCGAGAGGTGCCGTATGCTTCGGCGGGTGCCCGCTCGCGGGCGCGTAGGACCTGTAGCTCAGCTGGTAGAGCAACGCGTTTACACCGCGTCGGTCGTCGGTTCGAGTCCGGCCGGGTCCACCACAGACGTCTGGTTGCGACCAGGGCCGTTCGTCATTGCTGAGCCACACAGGTCCGGGGATATCTCGACATACGATGACGGCATGAGCAGCGTCGTGCACCACATTGAGCTGTGGACAATGAGTCTCGAGGAGACGGCGCCGTCCTTTGACTGGCTCCTGACTGAGCTCGGCTGGGTCCCGGAGCGCGACCCGGCCTGGGCGGTCGGCCGTATCTGGCGTCACCCGAGCGGTGTCTACCTGGTGCTGGAGCAGTCACCCGACGTGTCCGGAGCCCATGAGCGGACCCGTGCCGGTCTCAACCACCTCGCCCTGCTCGTCAGCGATCGAGGACGGCTCGACGACCTGCGTGGGCAGGCTGACCAGCACGGTTGGCGGGAGATGTTCAGCGAGCACTACCCGCATGCTGGCGGACCCGATCACACGGCGCTGTTCATTGAGAACAACGAGGGTCTTGAGATCGAGCTCGTGGTCTGCTGAGACATGGACCTGGCTCCTGCCGTCTGTCGGACGACGGTGGGGTAGTCTCGCCTGGTCGGAACGCCTCAGGGCGTGAGGACACGCCCCCATAGCTCAGTGGTTAGAGCAGCGAGCTTATACCTCGTCCGTGCCTGATAAGCACATGGTCCTGGGTTCGAGTCCCAGTGGGGGTACCGGCTCGGTGAGCCACGCTCCTATGGTGGAATCGGTAGACACAGCGGCCTTAAAAGCCGATGCCTTCGGGCGTACGGGTTCGAGTCCCGTTGGGGGCACTGGACTTTTCGTCGGAATCACACGGCGCTGTCTTGTGCCGATGCGTCTCCTACCCGCGTCCTCCTTGACCGACCACTAGACCCGCTCCCGACCACCGTATTCGCGTTCCTTCCGTGGTCGGTCTGGGATGAGACGGTCGGCCGAGGTTCTCGTGGCTGGTCGCGGCACCGGCAGCCGTAGGCTTAGGCGCATGAGTGATCCCACCCCACTGACTGTCGGCGAGGTCGTCAGCCTCCTGCGCCGCATCGCCCCGAACGAGCTTGCTGAGTCCTGGGACTCCAACCGGCTCATCTGCGGCGACCCTGCGGACCCCGTGCGCACCGTGCTGCTCGCCGTCGACCCGCTGCCTGCCGTCGTCGACGAGGCGATCGAGACCGGCGTTGACATGGTGATCACCCACCACCCCCTCTTCCTGCGCGGTACCGACCACGTCTCGGCCACGTCCTCCAAGGGCCGCAGCGTCCACCGCCTCATCCGCGCCGGCATCGCCCTGGCCAACGCCCACACCTCGTGGGACTCGGCTGCCGGCGGCGTGGCTGACGCGTTGGCTGCCGCCGTGGGCCTGACCCAGACCGTGGTGCTCAGCCCGAGCGAGGCTGACCCTGAGCTTGGTATCGGACGCGTGGGGGACCTGGAGGAACCGACGACGTTGCGCGCCTTCGCCCAGACCGTGGCCGAGGCCCTGCCCGAGTCCGTCCCCGGCCTGCTCGTCGGTGGGGACCTGGACGCCCAGGTGAGCCGGATCGCCGTGTCTGGTGGCTCTGGAGACTCCTTGCTCGGCGCTGCCCGGGCAGCGGGCGCAGACGTCTTCCTGACCGCGGACCTGCGCCACCACCCGGCGACCGACCACCTGGCCGAGGGGCGCCCCTACCTGCTGTGCGGAACCCACTGGGCGACCGAGTGGGTGGGGCTGCCGCCGCTGGCCCAGCGTCTGGAGACGGACGCCGCCGCGCAGGGACGTAGACTCACCGCACAGGTCTCGCGCGTCGTCACCGACGCCTGGACCCTGAGACTGAGCACGGGCGCCTGAGGGCGCCACCAGCGGAAGGACCACCGACGTGACGCGCGCACCACTCGCCCAGCAGCGGCTGCTCATCGAGCTCCAGGCACTGGACTCCACCCTGGCGCGGCTCAGGCACGAGCGCCGGTACCTGCCCGTGCTCGCACGGATCGAGGCGACGGTGGAGCGCCTGAGGACCAACAAGCGTGAAGCGGTCATTGCTGACGCTGCGCTGGCCGACGCCAGGAAGGAGGTCACGCGCCGCGAGGACGAGGTCGGCCAGGTGGTGCGCCGTGCCGAGGTGCTGCGCGAGCGTCTGTCGTCCGGTGGCGCAGGGGCGCGGGACCTGGCCGCGATCCAGGGTGAGATCGACCAGCTCGGCCGGCGTCAGGCGGTCCTGGAGGAGGCGCAGCTCGCCGCCCTGGAGTCCCTGGAGGCGGCTCAGGGTGAGGCGGACCGTCTGGCGGAGGAGGAGGGCACGATCCGGGCGGCCGGGCGTGAGCTGACCGCTGAGCGTGACTCCGAGTTCGCACGGCTGGACGCTGCCATCACCGAGGAGCAGGGCAAGCGCGACTTCCTCGCAGGCTCCATCGCCCCTGACCTCCTGGCTGACTATGACGCCGTGCGCGCCGCCACCGGCGGGGTGGGCGCCGTGGCGCTGTACGGCCGGCGCGTCGAGGGGGCGGCAGTAGAGATCAGCCCGCAGGAGCACGCACGCATCGCCGCTGCCGACGAGGACGAGGTCATCCACGCCGAGGACGGCGACGTCATCGTCGTGCGTATGGAGCGCTGAGCTCCTGCGGCCCCGCCTGCGTACGTGCCACAGTCCTTCTCACGTCACGAGCGTGAGCTCCCTGCGTCCGCGTGAGTCCGCCTCGCTGAGCCTCGTCCCGCGTACGCCCTGGATCTCGGCGGCCAGGGCGACGACGTCGTCGACACCGGCGTCCTGGGGCAGCAGCCCCTGTGCGCGGGCACGAACCAGCGCTCCGGCCAGCAGCCCGCGTGCGTGCTTGGCACGGTGGGAGACGACGGCGTAGCCGCCGTCCGGCCTGCGGCTGACCACCCGTACGCCCAGCAGCTGGCTCTCGGTCCCCCTCTCCGGCTGCCAGGCGGGAGAGTAGGCCCCTGAGCGGCAGTCGACGACGACGCCGTCGGCCACCTCACTCACCGCTTGGGCGAGCCGAGGCCTCCAGAAGGAGGCCAGGCGCCCTGTGGCGGGCAGACTCACGCTCATCGACAGCCGGTGGTCCGGCAGCCGGTCCGTGGCCCGCACAGCGCCCCACAACCCGGAGAAGACGATGACCTCTCGGCTGAGGACCTCACGTGCAGCAGGGGTGCTCCCGAGCAGGGGCATCTGGGCGGCGTCAAAGAGCACACCGGTGTACAGCGCGTACGCAGGGGCGCAGGGGGCCTGCTCCAGGACGAGGTTGAGCATGACGTCATCTGCTGAGCGTGGCCCGAGCCCGAGCACGCTGGGGGCCTTGGGACCGGCACTGACTGCGGCCAGCTCGGCCATGACCGTACGGCGGGCCCCCTCCAGCCGTGAAGGCTCCCACAGGCTGCCCAGGTCCAGGACCGGGCCGGCGTCGGGTGCGGTCTTGCCCTCAGAGGGAGGTAGGAGGATGAGCACGCACCGATCTTAGGGGTAGGCTGTCCGGCGCGGACGAGCCGACCGGGCGGCCGCGGTACCGCGGGGCAACCTTCGGATCGAGGAACGTCCGGGCTCCACAGAGCAGGGCGGTGGCTAACGGCCACCCGGGGTGACTCGCGGGACAGTGCCACAGAGAACAGACTGCCGGCCGGTAGGCGACTACCGGCCGGTGAGGGTGAAACGGTGGGGTAAGAGCCCACCAGCGCTGCAGGTGACTGCAGCGGCTTGGTAAACCCCGCCCGGAGCAAGACCGCACAGCAGGCGCACGAGGGCTGCTCGCCCGAGCCTGCGGGTAGGTCGCGTGAGCCTGCTGGCAACAGCAGGCCAAGATGGATGGTCGCCACCGCCATCGCCGGTAACGGCAGGCGGCAACAGAACCCGGCGTACAGGTCGGCTCGTCCGCCCCCCAGACCTACGGGCCGACGGCGGCACGCCGACACCGGCCTCATGCGGGCACGCGTGTCAGGGGCTGCCGCCTGGACATCCCCAGGCGGCAGCCCCTGACACGCGCCGGCTGCGCAGCTACTTGGCCTGGATGTAGGTCTCGCCGGTGCCGTCGTACATCGCAGAGAAGGCTGAGGCGGCAAAGACACCGCTTCCTGCGTCCGAGGCGTTGATGACGTAGGTGAAGTACCCGGTCACTGAGCCGCCGTCACGCGGCATGTCCCGGAGATAGTAATCATCGTCCAGGAACATGCTCTGCGGGGTGTGGGTGTTACCGTCCTTGACGTAGTCCATGTCCAGCTCGAAGGGGTTGAGCTGACCAGCACCGTGGTAGGTCACCGTCACCGGCACACGCATGTAGACCTTCCCCTCGCCAGGGTCCTGGTATCCGTCGGCGAAACCTCGGTCCGCGAAGGCGGCCTTGATGGCGTCATTGGCGTCCCACTCCACCGCACCGAATGCGACGTCGATCGAGGCCTGTGGGTCATCGTCGTACATACCGGCCTTGAAGGTCACCGGCTGGGCGGGGTCAAGGGCGTCCTTCATCGACGAGCCCGGCCCCTTCGCAGCCGTGGGGGCCGTTGCCTCCTCTTCCTCAGCTCCCGGGTCCGAGTCCTGCGCAGAACCGGCCTCGGTGTCCTGGCCGGAGACCTCTACCTGCGAGGAGGAGTCCTTCCCGCTGGCCTGCGATCCCCTGGTCAGGGCCAGGAGCGCTCCTGCGGCTGTCCCCACCATGACCACGATGATGACGACGATGAGGAGCCAGAACCACCACCTGCGTGTCACTGGTGTCTTGCCGCTGCCCGGGGTGCCTACGTCAACAGGCTGCCAGCCACCCGCCGTCGGGCCTGCGGGCCCGACCGGAGCGGGTCCGGCCATGGGGAGGACCGCGGTCTGACCAGGGTAGGAGGAGGCCGAGGGAGCTGAGGGGGCTGAGCCACTCGGGCTGGCCAGGGAGGCCTGGCCCTCCTCCTCATCGACCCACAGCTGCCAACCCTCCGGGACCGGGCCCCAGGAGGGGTCCGGCTGCCACCCGGGCGGTGGGACAAAGCCCTCCGGGGGAGCAGGCCAGTTCGGTGGCGGGTTGAAGCGTGGCGACATGGGCGGTATCTCCTGGGAGGGGTTCACGGGAACGTGCATGGCGTTATACACCTGGCACAGCACAGGATGCTACAGGCACCCCGCTGCTGGGACAGGATCACGGCAGGGTGAGGATGTCCGCCCCGTCCTCGGTGACCACCAGGGTGTGCTCGAACTGTGCCGTGCGCGAGCGGTCCCTGGTCAGCACCGTCCAGCCGTCCTCCCACTGCTCCCAGTCCTCGGTCCCCAGCGTGAGCATCGGCTCGATGGTGAAGACCATGCCCACCTCCATGACGTCGTCGTGGGCAGGGGCCGCGTCGTAGTGGGGGATGATGAGCCCGGAGTGGAAGGCCTCGCCGACGCCGTGCCCGGTGTAGTCTCGCACGACCCCGTAGTCAAAGCGCTTGGCGTACTTCTCGATGACGCGGCCGATGACGTTGACCTCGCGCCCCGGGCGCACGGCCTTGATGCCGCGCTCCATCGCGGTACGGGTGCGCTCAATGAGCAGGGCGGTCTCACCATCGACCTCGCCAACGGGGAAGGTAGCGTTGGTGTCCCCGTGCACCCCGTCAAGGTAGGCAGTGACGTCGAGGTTGATGAGGTCACCGTCCTTCAGGACGGTGGAGTCCGGGATCCCGTGGCAGATGACCTCGTTGACCGAGGTGCAGATCGACTTGGGGAAGCCCATGTAGCCCAGGCACGAGGGGTAGGCGCCGTGGTCGCACAGGTACTCGTGGGCGATGCGGTCCAGCTCGTCGGTGGTCACGCCCGGGGCGATGGCCTTGGCAGCCTCGGCCATGGCGCGGGCGGCCAGGCGGCCGGCCTGCCGGATACGCTCCACGGTCTCGGCGTCCTTGACGTCGGAGGCCGTCACCCGTTCAGGGCCGTCGTGGAACATGTACTCCGGGCGCGGGATCGAGCCCGGCACGTGGCGCTCAGGACTGACGACGCCCTTGGTCAGGGTGCCGCGGGGAGCCCGGTCGGCCAGTGAGGTGGTGGAGGAGGCAGCGTCGTGCTCAGTCATGGAGCCAAGCATAGGAGCACGGTCCGCGCGTGCCGATGGTGACCGGGGTGCGCGGACCGGCTGGCTCAGGAGTCGAACCAGTGCTCAGGGGCCGGGAAGGACCCGGAGCGCACGGCCTGCCCGAAGTCCTCGGCAGCCTGGCGAAGCGCCGCACCGACCTGCCCGAACTGGGCGGCGAAGCGCGGGGTCCACTCCGTCATCCCCGCCATGTCCGACCACACCAGCACCTGTCCGTCACAGCGCCCTCCGGCGCCGATTCCGATGGTCGGCACCGGTGAGAGCTCAGTGACGCGGGCAGCCACCGGATCCGGCACCATCTCCAGGACGACGGCGACGGCGCCGGCCTCGGCCAGCGCCTGGACGTCACCCACCATGCGGTCGGCAGCCTCCTCGCCACGTCCCTGGACACGGAAGCCGCCCAGGGCGTTGACCGACTGGGGGGTGAATCCCACGTGGGCCACGACCGGGATACCGGCGTCGGTCAGGGTCCGGACGGTCTGGGCGCGGGCACGGCCGCCCTCAAGCTTGACGGCGTTGGCCCCGACCTTGACCAGCCGCACCGCGCTGTCCAGCGCCTGGGCCGGCCCGGCCTCATAGGTCCCGAAGGGCAGGTCGGTGACGACGAGCGCGCGACTGGTGGCGCGCGCCACCGAGCGCGTGGCCACCACCATCTCCTCCAGCGTCACCGGCAGCGTGGAGTCGTAGCCGAGGCTGACGTTGCCGATGGAGTCGCCGACGAGCAGCATGTCAGTTCCCGCCGCGTCCAGGAGGCGCGCCGTGACGGCGTCATAGGCCGTGAGCATGACGATCTTGTCCCCGCGCTCGCGCATCTGCGCCAGGTGGTGGACGCGCACCTTCCGGGGGCTGGGGGAGCCCGAGCCAGGGGCGCCGGCGACGACGGAGCCGTAGGGCGAGGAGGTCTGCCCACCCTGGGAGGTCTGAGGGCTGTGGGACCGCGAGGACGAAGGTGTCTCAGTCATGCGCAACAGCCTAGGCCCGCACGCAGACACCCGATCCCGCGCAACGCGCCCGACACGCGCGCACGGCATGATGGTCCCCAACGACCACCCCAGGGCTGACCGCCAGCGGCCCTTGCCACAGAGAGGTTCCGAGCATGGACAAGCAGCAGGAGTACGTCCTCCGCGCGATCGAGGAGCGTGACATCCGCTTCATCCGCCTGTGGTTCACCGACGTCCTGGGCCAGCTCAAGTCCGTCGCCATCGCTCCGGCCGAGGTCGAGAGCGCCTTCGAGGAGGGGATCGGCTTCGACGGCTCGGCCATCGAGGGCCTCACGCGTGTCTTCGAGTCAGACATGCTCCTGGCTCCCGACCCCTCGACCTTCCAGATGCTGCCGTGGCGCACGGGCGCGAGCTCAGTGGCCCGTATGTTCTGCGACGTGCTGACCCCTGACGGCGAGGCTGTGCGCACCGACCCGCGCGCCGTGCTGGAGCGCCAGATCGCGCGGGTGGCTGAGGCGGGGTTCACCTGCTACATCCACCCCGAGATCGAGTTCTACCTCGTCAACCGCCACGAGGACGGCACGATCAGCCCCACCGACCACGCCGGCTACTTCGACCACGTCGCCGGTGGCACGGCCCACGAGTTCCGGCGCCGAGCCATCCTCATGCTGGAGCAGATGGGGATCTCGGTGGAGTTCTCCCACCACGAGGGCGGACCGGGACAGAACGAGATCGACCTGCGCTTCTCCGACGCCCTGTCCATGGCGGACAACATCATGACCTTCCGCGCCGTGGTCGAGGAGGTCGCGCTCCAGGAGGGGTGCATCGCGACCTTCATGCCCAAGCCCTTCGTCGGGCAGCCCGGCTCAGGCATGCACACCCACTTCTCCCTGTTCGAGGGGGACCGCAACGCCTTCTACGACCCGACCGGCCAGTACCAGCTCTCCGCGACCGGGCGGGCCTTCGTGGCAGGCCTGCTGCACCACGCCAGCGAGATCTCGGCCGTGACCAACCAGCACGTCAACTCCTACAAGCGCCTGTGGGGCGGGGACGAGGCCCCCAGCTACATCTGCTGGGGACGGTCCAACCGCTCGGCCCTGGTGCGTGTGCCCATGCACAAGCCGGGTAAGGCCCAGTCCACCCGCATCGAGTTCCGCGGGATCGACTCCTCGGCCAACCCGTACCTGGCCTTCGCGGTCATCCTGGCCGCTGGGCTGAAAGGCATCGAGGAGGGCTACGAGCTGCCCCCCGAGGCCGAGGACGACGTGTGGGCACTGTCCGACCGCGAGCGCGAGGCCCTGGGCATCGCCGCCCTGCCCACCTCGCTCAAGCGCGCCGTCGGGGCCATGGCTGAGTCCGACCTCGTGGCTGACACCCTGGGCGAGGACGCCTTTGAGTTCTTCATGCGCAACAAGCGTCATGAGTACCGGGCCTATGACGCCCAGGTCACCGACTTCGAGATCTCCCAGTTCTTCCCCAAGGCCTGACCCCGTGGCCCGGGGCACTCGCCAGCGCTCGGTGCGCTCCCAGCTGCTGGCCGCCGGGTTCCTCGACTCCGACCGGGCCCGCTCCTGCCTGGCCGACGAGGCGCTCGCCGCCCTGCTGCCGTCGGGGGACCCGGCCCCGGCGCCAGCGGCGGGGGACAGCCTGACGCCGTCGGCCGCAGGTCTGGTGTCGATGCTGGCGGAGGTGGCTGACCCGGACCTGGCGCTGCTGAGCCTGGTGCGTCTGGCTCAGGAGGTGCGTCGTCCGGGAGCGCAGCAGCAGGCAGGTGCCCGGGCGCTGCGGAGGATGCTGGCCTGCCTGGCGGCGCACGCCGACGACGTCGCCGACCCGGCCACGCAGCCGCACGCCGACACGCTCGACGACCCCGACCGACGTCACCTGGAGCGGCTGCTGGCCGTCCTGGGGGCCTCCAGCGCGCTGAGCGACTTCCTGGTCTCTCATCCTGAGCGGTTGGAGGCGCTTCACCCGGGTCGTGCCTGGCAGGCCGCTGGCGAGCGGGAGGCGGTGGAGCTGATGGGGCGGGCGGCTCGTGCCGCCCTGGCCTCCTGCGCGGACCGGCGTGAGGCTGCGACCCGTGCCAGCGCCGCCCTGCGGGTGGCGTACCGGGACCGGCTCCTGACCGTGGTGGCTGACGACCTGTGCGCTGACGACCCGGTGGCGTACAGCGAGGTCGTGGGTCGGCGTATGGCGCACCTGGCGGACGCGGCCCTGGAGACCGGGTTGCTGATCGCGCGCCACGCCGTCGGCCCCGCTGGTGACGAGGTGGCTCTCGCGGTGATCGCGATGGGCAAGACCGGGGCCTGCGAGCTCAACTACGTCTCCGACGTCGACGTCGTCTACGTCGTCGCGCCGGCTCGTTCTGGCTCTCCGCTCGCCCTCGACGACAGCGAGGAGGAACGGCTCCTGGCCACGGGTACGGCCCTGGCCACCGAGCTGGCGCGCGCGGTGTCCGCCTCGGGGACCGAGCCCCCGTTGTGGCCGCTGGACACGGGGCTGCGGCCCGAGGGCAAGGACGGCGCCCTGGTCCGGACCCTGGCCTCCTACCTGGCCTACTACGAGCGCTGGGCCTCCTCCTGGGAGTTTCAGGCCCTGCTCAAGGCACGAGCCTGTGCGGGGGACGCAGCCCTGGGACAGGCCTACGAGGAGGCGATGGCTCCGTTCGTGTGGAACGCGAGCCGACGGGAGAACTTCGTCGATGACGCCCGCGCCATGAGGCAGCGGGTGGAGCACGACTCTGAGCGTCCTGGGCACGAGGACCTCCGGATCAAGCTGGGCCCAGGGGGGCTGCGTGACGTGGAGTTCACCGTCCAGCTCCTTCAGCTCGTGCACGGTCGCGCGGACGAGTCGCTGCGTGTGCGCCCGACCCTGAGCGCCCTGGCGGCCCTGCGCGCCGGCGGCTACGTCTCTCGCGAGGACGCCGCGCTGCTGGACGAGGGGTACCGGACCCTGCGTCTGCTGGAGCACCGCAGCCAGCTCCTACGGCTGCGACGTACCCACGAGCTGCCTGGCCGGGAGGAGAACCTGCGGTGCGTGGGCCGGGGCATCGACCGTGATCACCTCGCCGCTCCTCAGGCGCTGCGCGACCTCTTTCACGCCGTGCGCCGTCGGGTGCGTCGGGTCCACGAGTCGGTCTACTACCGTCCGCTGCTGGGGGCGGCGGCGTCGTTGAGCCGTGAGGAGATGGTGATGTCTCCGCGTGCCGCCCACGAGCGGCTGGCAGCGGGAGGCTACCTCGACCCTGACGGCGCCCTGTACCACATCCAGGCACTGACTGAGGGAGTCAGCCGGCGCGCGGCCATCCAGCGCCAGCTGCTGCCGGTCATCATCGGCTGGCTGGGGGACGGTCCTGACCCTGACTCGGGTCTGCTGTCCTTCCGGCGTCTGTCCGAGGCCGTCGGTGGCTCCCACTGGTACCTGGCGATGCTGCGTGACTCCCCGGTGGCGGCGCGTCGCCTGTGCCACGTGCTGTCCGGGGCCCGCTGGACCACGGACCGGCTGGCGGAGCGTCCGGAGGCCATCGCCTGGCTCGACGACGACGCCGAGCTGCGTCCACGTGCCGGTGGCGTGCTCGCTGAGGAGGTCACCCACCTCCTACGACGACGTCTGCCAGGTCTGGTGGGACCCCACCGCACGCTCCAGGCTGAGGAGGCGGTCCGGTCGCTGCTGTCCCTGCGCTCACGTGAGCTGCTGCGGGCGGCGCTGGCTGACTCCCTGGACGGCCTGGACCCCGAGCGCGGCGCCCGGATCCTCACCGACGCCACCGACGCGGTGCTCTCGGGGGCGCTGGTGGTGGCGACGGCGCTGACGCTGGCCGAGCGCCAGGACACCGGTGCCGGTGAACCGGGCGCGGAGGTCGAGCTGCCGGGGGAGGACGGGCGGTGGCCCGGTGCCCTGGCAGACTGCGCCGTCATCGCCATGGGGCGGCTGGGTGGCTGCGAGACGACCTACGCCTCTGACGCGGACGTGCTGTTCGTCCACCGTCCCAGGCCGGGGGTTGAGGAGCGGGAGGCTGCTCGCGAGGCTGAGGCGGTGGCACGACAGACCCTGCGCCTGCTCACGCAGACCGCTCCTCATCCGCTCGTGGTGGACGCGGACCTGCGGCCGGAGGGACGGCAGGGACCGATGAGCCGGTCTCTGGAGTCCTACCGGGACTACTACGAGCGCTGGGCCAGCGCCTGGGAGCGCCAGGCGCTGCTGCGCGCCCGGGCCTGCGCCGGGGACCTGGAGACAGGGCGGGCCTTCGAGGACCTGATCGCCCCGTTGCGCTGGTCCGAGCAGGGACTCAGCAGCGGTGACGTCCGCGAGATCCGGCGGCTCAAGGCACGCATGGAGTCCGAGCGCCTGCCGCGTGGCACCGATCCCGGACGCCACCTCAAGCTCGGCCCCGGCGGGCTGAGCGACGTGGAGTGGGCGGTCCAGGTCCTCCAGCTTCAGCACGCCGGCTGCGTGGGCGGTCTGCGCACGACCTCGACCCTGACGGCGCTACGGGCGGCGGCGCTGGCGGGCTTGCTGACCGGGGCCGAGGCGACCACCCTGGTCTCAGCCTGGGAGACCGCTACCCGGCTGCGCTCGGCCAACGTCATCGGCACCGGTCGGGACTCCGGGGTACGGGTCGAGGTCCTTCCCTCTGAGCCCCGGCAGATCAGGGTGGTGGGGCGCCTGATCGGCCTGGCTCCGGGCCACGAGCGCGACCTGGAGGACACCTACCGCCGCGTGGCACGTCACGCCCGGCCGGTGGCCGAACGGCTCATCTTCGGGCAGCGCGCCAGCCAGCCCGACGATCCGGAGGCGCCACCTTCCCAGGAGGCAGGCAGCCGCTCAGCGTTCTCACCGGGCTCCTCGGCCCTGCGCGCCCCCTCCCAGCAGGGGCGTCAGTCCTCTCAGGGTAGTCCTGGCGGTCGCAGACCGACGTCCTCGTCCTCGGGCGCCGCCAGGAGCACAGGGGGCTCAGGACGTCGCCGCCCGGGTCAGGGGCCCTATCCCTGGTCCTAGGGGCGGCAGAGGTACGGGCCCTGGCAGGATAGGGGCTGTGAAGCTCATTCTTGTTCGTCATGGCCGCACCATCGCCAACGTCATGGGCGCCCTGGACACCGCCTTTCCCGGCAACCCGCTGGACGAGGTGGGGCTCGCGCAGGCCGCGAGCCTTCCTGACCGGTTGCGTGAGGCTGGGTACCTGGAGGACATCGAATCGGTATGGGTCTCACCGATCCTGCGCGCCCGCCAGACCATCGCCCCTGTTGAGCAGGCCACGGGCCTGAGCGCGAGCATCTGCTCCGGGCTGCGCGAGGTCCTGGCCGGGGACCTGGAGATGAGCACCGACGCGGCGTCGATCGCCTGCTACACCGACACCACCCGCGCGTGGATGATCGGACGCCTGCACGCCCGTCTGCCTGGCTCGCCCGAGGACGGCGCGGACACGCTGAGGCGGTTCAGCGCCGTCGTCGACCAGATCTCACGGGCCAGCGGCGCCGGATCCACGGCGCTGCTCGTCGCCCACGGCACGGTGCTGCGAGTGTGGACAGCGCTGGCGGCTGCGTCGCGTGCGGGCGCTGACCCCGCCTGGATCGCCGACCACCCCATGTCCAACACCTTGTTCTCCGTGGTCACCGGTGACCACGAGCGCGGATGGTGCCTGGAGGACTGGGCGCAGGGCGCCTGGACACGCGGAGGCGGGAGGTCCGGAGCCGTCGAGGCAGGAGCCTAGGGAGCGAGGGTGCGGGAGGTCATGCCTGCCCGCACCCACGACCCAGTCACAGCACCGAGGACAGGAAGGCCCGCGTCCGGGCCTGGCGGGGGTGGTCCAGCACGTCTGAGGGCCGGCCCGCCTCACAGATCACTCCCTCGTCCATGAAGATGAGCTGGTCCCCGACCTCGCGGGCGAAGCCCATCTCGTGGGTGACCACGACCATCGTCATGCCGTCAGCAGCCAGGTCCTTCATCACCTGGAGCACCTCACCGACCAGCTCCGGGTCCAGCGCCGAGGTGGGCTCGTCAAAGAGCATGAGCTCGGGGTCCATCGCCAGGGCTCGCGCGATAGCGACACGCTGCTGCTGACCGCCGGAGAGCTGTGACGGGTAGTGGTCGAGCCGGTCACCGAGCCCGACGCGCTCCAGCAGGCTCGCGGCCAGCTCACGGGCCTGCGTCCGAGGCACGCCCTTGACCTGGACAGGCGCCTCCATGACGTTGCCCAGGGCGGTCATGTGGGGGAAGAGGTTGAAGCGCTGGAAGACCATCCCGATCTTGGCTCGCTGCGCAGCGCGGGCCCTGCTGCTCAGCGCGTGCAGGCGCACGCTGCCGTCAGGACGTGTCTCCTCACGCATGCCGATCAGCTCGCCGTCGACCCACACCCGCCCGGCGTCGATGGTCTCCAGCTCGTTGACGCACCGCAGCAGCGTCGACTTGCCCGATCCGGAGGGGCCGATGAGGACGGTGACGGAACCGGGCGCGACAGTGAGGTCGATGCCCTTGAGCACGTGCAGCTCGCCGAAGAGCTTGTGCAGCCCGCGAACGCGAACTTTGTCCGTAGAGGTCTGGGCAGAGGTCGTTGAGGTCATGGCGTGTACTCGATCATTGGGTCGGAGGTCGTGGTACCGGCGTCCAGAATGGCCTGCTGGCGCCTGGACATACCGCGGCGTGCACGAGGGGAGGACGTGGCGACGGTGTCGAAGCCCCGGCCGAAGTAGCGCTCGAGGTAGTGCTGACCGACCATGAGGACGGAGGTGATGATGAGGTACCACAGCGCGGCCACGATGAGCAGGGGGATGGGCTGGAACAGCCGGTTACCGACGTTGTTGGCGACGAAGGTCAGCTCCTTGGTAAAGGGGACCGCGAGCACCAGCGAGGTGGTCTTGAGCATGGAGATCGTCTCGTTGCCGGTGGGCGGGACGATGACTCTCATGGCCTGGGGCAGGATGATGCGGCGCAGGATCTTGCCCTTGGACATGCCTAGCGCGGAGGCGGCCTCACGCTGCCCGGCATCCACTGAGCTGAGCCCCGAGCGCATGATCTCGGACAGGTAGGCGCCCTCGTTCAGTCCCAGTCCCAGGATCGCGGCCACCGCCCCGGAGAAGAGCTCCTTGGTGGAGAAGACGAAGAGCTCCGGGCCGAAGGGGATACCCAGGCTGAGCTTGTTGTACAGCGCCGGCAGCAGCCCCCAGAAGACCAGCTGGGTGTAGATCGGGGTGCCGCGGAAGAAGAAGACGTAGGCGTAGGCCACAGAGCGCAGCACCGGGTTCTCGCTCTGGCGTGCCACGGCCGTGGCAGCGGCCAGCACGATGCCGATGAGCATCGCCGCCACCGTGAGCAGCAGCGTCCAGCCCACGGCACGCACGACGTCGTCGTAGCGGAAGTAGAACCACACCAGGTCCCAGCGGTACTTCTCGTTGGTGACGAGCCCGTGCACCAGCATCGCCACGAGCAGCGCGACGACGGCGGCCGAGACCCAGCGGCCTGGGTGGGGGACGGGCCTGAGCCGGTTGAGAGCGACCCCGGTAGCAGGGGCGCCGGAGCCCGGGCGCGCGGTGGAGGTGGTCATGTCACGGTCCTCAGCAGTGCGTCCGGCTCTCAGACAGCCGGGTTGATCTCAGCGGTGGTCAGGGCCTGCGAGGTGTCCACGCCCCAGGTGGAGAGGATGTCGTTCCAGATGCCCTCGTCCATGAGGTACTGGACGGCGGCCTGGATCGCCTTGGCGGTGGCCTCGTCACCCTGGGCGATGACGATGCCCTGCGGAGCGGCGTCGAAGACCTTGCCTGCGGTCTCGACGGCGCCGTCGGTCTGGATCTGGGCGTATCCGGCGACGGTGGAGTCAGAGAAGACCGCGTCCAGGGTGCCACCGGCCAGGGCGGTGGTCGCGTCGGAGTTCAGGGCGTAGGACTTGACGTCGATAGCGTCCTTGCCCGCGTCCGTGCAGGCCTGGTTGAAGCCCTGGATGTCCTCCTCCTGAGCGGTACCGGTCTGGACACCCACCGTCAGGCCGCACAGCCCCAGGGTGTCGGACAGGTCCAGCCCGGTGGGGTTGCCCTTGGCCACGTTGAACTGGGAGCCGATGGAGATGTAGGAGACCATCTCGGTGGAGGCCTCACGCTCAGGAGTGATGGTGAAGGAGGAGATGCCCAGGTCGTACTTCGAACCGATGGCCGGGATGATGGAGTCGAACTCGGCGTGCTGGGCCGTGGCCTCCAGACCGAGCACGGCCGCTAGCGCGCGGCTGAGGTCGATGTCGTAGCCGACGGGCTGGTTGGAGGTGTCCAGGAACTCGGCCGGCGGGTAGTCGGCGGACACGCCGATGGTTAGCTTGCCGTCGGAGGAGATCGAGTCGGGCAGCATCGCGGCGATGTCGTCCTGCTTGGTGATGGCCGAGACGTCGTAGCTGGGGACCTCGGTGCCGGAGCCTGCGGTCGAGCCGGAGGAGGCGTCGTCGGTCTTGAGGTCCGAGGCGGAGGTGCAGGCCGTCAGTGCCAGGCAGGCGGAGGCGGCCAGGGCTGCGAGGGCGGGAAGGTGCTTCATCGGGGTCTCCTGAAGGACGTGGGTGGGCGGGGCGAGCTCCGGGTGTGAGCCCGTCGAGCCGCTATGAGTAGGTCCGCAAGCAACAATAGCCGCTTCGGTGTATAAGTATGCAGTTGAAATCGCATAGATCGGTGTTGTCCTGGACACACGTTCCGAGCCGTCGACGACGAGGGCCTCGATCCTGCTCCGGCAGGATCGAGGCCCTCGCTAGACGCTCGCCTCAGCGCTCAGGCTCACAGGTCGTAGTAGAGCTCGAACTCGTAGGGGTGCGGGCGCTGACGCAGAGGGGTGATCTCGTGCTCGCGCTTGTAGGTGATCCAGGTCTCGATGAGGTCCGGGGTGAAGACGTCGCCCTCCGTGAGGTAGTCGTGGTCCGCCTCCAGGGCGTCCAGGGCCTGGTCCAGGGAGTAGGGCAGCTTCTCGATGTCGAAGTACTCCTCCGGTGCGAGCTCGTACAGGTCCTTGTCGATAGGCTCACGAGGCTCGATCCGGTTCCTGATCCCGTCGACACCGGCCATGAGCACGGCGGCGAAGGCCAGGTAGGGGTTGGCCGAGGGGTCAGGCACGCGGTACTCCACGCGCTTGGCCTTAGGGGAGGAACCGGTGACCGGGATGCGGATGCAGGCCGAGCGGTTACGGGCCGAGTAGACCAGGTTGACCGGGGCCTCGAAGCCTGGGACCAGGCGGCGGAAGGAGTTGACCGAGGGGTTGGTGAAGGCCAGGAGGCTCGGGGCGTGCCTGAGGATCCCGCCGATGTACCAGCGGGCGAGGTCAGAGAGCTGGCCGTAACCGCGCTCGTCGAAGAACAGCGGCTCGCCGTCCTTCCACAGGGAGTGGTGGCAGTGCATGCCCGAGCCGTTGTCGCCGAAGATGGGCTTGGGCATGAAGGTGGCCGTCTTGCCCTGTCGCCAGGCCTCGTTCTTGATGACGTACTTGAACTTCATCATGTCGTCGCCCGCCGCCAGCAGCGAGGCGAAGCGGTAGTTGATCTCCTGCTGGCCGCCGGTGCCGACCTCGTGGTGAGCCCGCTCGATGTCCAGGCCCACCTCCTGGCAGGTCCGCACCATGGCGTCACGGATGTCAGCCATCTGGTCGTTGGGGGAGACCGGGAAGTACCCGCCCTTGAAGGGGGTCTTGTAGCCCTTGTTGCCACCCTCCTCGCTGCGCCCGGAGTTCCAGGCCGCCTCGGCGGAGTCGATGGCGTAGCGGGTGGAGGCCGGGGTGGTCTCGTACTCGATGGAGTCGAAGAGGTAGAACTCGGCCTCGGCGCCGATGTAGCAGGTGTCAGCGATGCCGGTGGAGCGCAGGTAGTTCTCGGCCTTGGCCGCCACCGACCGGGGGTCTCGGGAGAAGGCCTCGTCAGTGAAGGGGTCGACGATGGAGAAGTTGATGACCAGGGTCTTGTGCTCGCGGAAGGGATCGAGGAAGGCAGTGGTCACGTCGGGGACGAGCTTCATGTCCGACTCGTGGATCGCCGTGAAGCCACGGATCGAGGAGCCGTCAAACATGAGGCCGCTGACCAGCGCCTCAGCCTTGAACTCCGCAGCGGGGATGGTGAAGTGCTGCATCATGCCCGGCAGGTCACAGAAGCGGACGTCGATGAGGGCGACCTCCTCCTGCTCGATATACGCCAGTGCCTGGGCGGCGTCCTTGAACATGCTTGCTCCTTGCAGGGGAATCGGTTCAGTGCGTCCCAGGCTGGTGGCCCGGCGTCGACAGGGCAACGTTAGGAGCGCGGAGTGACGCACGCGTGCCGTGAGTGTGTCCTGAGTGTTTCAGCCCCTGAGACTGTCCTGCCCAGGCCCGGTGACGGCCGGTGCCCAACCAGTGCGGCGCTCAGCGGCCACGCATGGCGCGCCGGTCGGGGCGCACGTTGTTCGGGTCGATCCCCTTGGGGATCGGCAGCCCCTTGGAGGACAGGGAGGACAGCCGCTTGGCGACCTGGGAGATCTCGTTGCTAGTCAGCTTGGTGGGCTTGGTCGGCAGGCGCCGCAGCGTCCTGGACAGGTCGATGAGACGGGTCTGGCCCTTGCCCGTGCCGACGTGGATGACGTGCAGCGGCACCGTGGGCAGGATGCGGCTGACCTTCCTGGACTCGTCAGCGACCAGCTTCTGGGTGCGGCCCACCGGGCCCTCGACGACGAGGACGACGCCGGGACGGCCGACCAGCCGCCACACCACGTCCTGGGTCTTGGGGTTGATCCCGGCAGGGTCAGGCTCGACGTACCAGCCACGGCCCACCTGGTCCAGGACGGCCTTGGCGGCACCGGGCATGCCCTCGATCTGGGAGTAGGAGGCGCGTCGCACGGTCCACGACAGCAGCACCATGTCCGCCATGAGAGCCAGGAGCACGGCCATGATGAGCCAGTACCACAGCGGCTGGCTCGCGGCCAGGGCCAGCACCACCGCCAGCGCGATGAGCGCCACCGCGATGCCGGCCAGCGCCCAGCCCACCCAGGGGTAGGTCCGACGCGAGACGGTGTAGGAGTCCTTGATGTTCTGGATGTACTGCCCGAAGCGGCGCTTCTTCTTCGGGGCGGTGCTGGGGGAGGTGCTCACGGTTGCCCACCTTAGCCGAAGTCGGCGCTACTCCTGCGCGCCCAGGCCCTGGGCGACGAGGGACGAGGCCTCCTGCCGGGCGGTCCCGGCCACAGCGAGCTCAGCCATCTCGGCAGGGATCTCGCGTCCCTTGGCCTTCATGGCGCGCGACCACAGCAGGCCTGAGCGGTAGGAGGAGCGCACCATCGGTCCGCTCATGACCGCGGGGACGCCCTTGTCCTGAGCCATCTGTGCCAGCTCGACGAACTCCTGGGGCTTGACCCAGCGGTCGATGGGGTGGTGCAGCTTGGACGGGCGCAGGTACTGGGTGATAGTGAGGATGTCGACGCCGTGGGCCACGAGGTCGTCAACGGCCTCCTCGATCTCGGCGCGGGTCTCGCCCATGCCCAGGATGAGGTTGGACTTGGTCAGCAGTCCTGCCCGGGAGGCCTGCTGGAGCACGGACAAGGAGCGCTCGTAGGAGAAGGCCGGGCGAATGCGCTTGAAGATACGGGGCACGGTCTCCAGGTTGTGGGCGAAGACCTCAGGGGAGGAGGAGAAGACCTCGGCCAGGGCCTCAGGATTGCCGCGGAAGTCCGGTACCAGCAGCTCCACCCCGCAGCCGGGCAGAACCTGGTGGATCTGACGGGCGACCTCGGCGTAGAGCCAGGCACCGCCGTCGGGCAGGTCGTCACGGGCGACGCCGGTGACGGTGGCGTACCGCAGGTTCATCTCAGCCACGGAGGCGGCCACGCGTCGCGGCTCGTCCTCGTCGTAGGCGGTGGGGCGGCCGGTGGCGATGTCACAGAAGTCGCAGCGACGCGTGCACAGCTCCCCGCCGATGAGGAAGGAGGCCTCGCGATCGTTCCAGCACTCGTAGATGTTGGGACAGTTCGCCTCGGCGCACACGGTGTGCAGCTGCTTGTCCCTGACCATGCCACGCACCTCCTGGTACGTGGGGGAGATGACGGCCTTGGTGCGCAGCCACCGGGGCTTGTGCTCGATGGGGGTCTCGGCGTTCCGTGCCTCCACACGCAGCAGCCTGCGGCCCTGCGGCGCGATCGTGTCCGTCACGTCCTCTTCCTCCTTGACGAGTGTCAGGTCTCGGGCGATCCTATGCCCGCCGCGGCGGTGCGTGGGACCGACGGCCCAGATTCAGCCCTCAGCCGTCAACGGTGCCAGGTGCTCCTGGAGCCGTGTGACGACGGCGTCGGCCGGCTCGCTGGTAGCCATCGGGCGTCCGGTCTGAGCAGCCAGGGAGGTGACACCGGCGTCGTCGATCCCGCACGGGAGGATCCGGTCCAGCCCGAAGGCGTCCAGGTCCGGGTCGACATTGAGACCGATGCCGTGCAGCGTCACACCGCGCGCCACCCGCACCCCCAGCGCGCAGATCTTGCGCTCACGTGCTCCGGGCGCACTGCCTGCTGGTGGAGGCACCCACACGCCCGATCGGTCCTCGACCCGCATCGTGGCGACGCCGTAGCCGCTGCACACGTCCATGACAGCGGCCTCGAGCGCGCGTACGTACTTGATGACGTCAATGGGGCTGGCCAGCCGGACGACGGGGTAGACGGTCAGCTGGCCGGGCCCGTGCCAGGTGGTCTTGCCCCCACGGTCGACGTTGATGACGGGCACGTGCCCCGGCTCGACGACGTCGCCCTCAGGACGTTCCCAGGAGTGCGCGCGCCGTCCGACGGTGTAGACGCTCTCGTGCTCGACCACGATGACTGTCGACGTCCTGGTCCCGGCTACGACCTCGTCGTGGACCTGCTGCTGGAGCTCGCGGGCCTCGGGGTAGGGCACGAGGCGGGAGCCGAGGTCGAGGTCTAGTCGCTGCACGCCCGACAGCCTAGGCCTGTTGACGCTCGGCTGTGGACGACGGCGCTGCGGGCCACCTTGTCCACAGGGCCGTCCGGCAGGGTGGCGTACAGGACTGGGGCGCACGAGCATGGGGGCATGCGGCGGAGGACGCGAAGGGAGGTGCAGCGGCGGGCACGGCAGGTGGCGCAGCAAGGGAGACGACGTCGACGTCGTGGTCAGGACACGGCCGGTGGGCAGGTGCTGGCGGGCTCGGACCCGGTGGGACTGGCGCTGCAGACCCAGGGTCTGACCACCGAGCCCTTCGCTCCGGCAGGTAGGGGCGGGAGGAGCGGCCTGCTGCGCGGGGTTGACGAGAAGGGGCACGACCTCGTCATCCGGGTCCTGGACCTGCCTGTAGACCGACGCGGCGAGCGGACGCAGCGGCGCGCCCAGGCACTGCGGGAGCTGGAGGATCCTGGTCTGGTGGGCGTCCGCGAGGTCCTGACGCTTCCTGACGGGCGCATGGCGGTGGTGATGGACCTGGTGGAAGGTGCGGACCTCGAGGTCCTGCTCGCTGCACGTGGCGCTCTCACGCGCGGTGAGACCGCCTCGCTCATGCACGACCTGTCGCAGGCACTGGCCTGTCTCCACGCTGCTGGTATGGCCCATGGTGACCTCTCGCCTGCCAACGTCATGATCACCGCTGAAGGACGAGGAGTCCTGGTCGACCTCATGGGGACGGTGCGTGAGACGGGGACGCCTCCGTGGGCGGCGCCCGAGCGAGAGCTCGGGGGACCGGCTACCCCAGCGGCAGACGTCTACTCCCTGGTGGCCGTTCTGCTCGGCTGCGCTCACGGAGCGCCGGCGCTGTCACGGCGCCTGCGTGGCCTTCTGACAGATGCTCTTGAGGTCGACCCGGCGCGCCGACCGGGCGCGGCTGAGCTCGCTGCGCGCGCTGAGGACCTGGGACGTCTACGACCGATTCAGCTGCCGCAGGACCTGAGTGCGGAGGCGGTGAGGCTACGAGCACAGGCAGCGGTGCCGACACGCCGCCCTGCACGGTGCAGGGAGCACCGACGCCGGCCACGGGCCTTGCGCTCCAGGGACGGGCGGCGCCCACGCGGCTGGTGGAGAAGAACGGTCTGGACGGTCGTGAGCGTGTGCGCTCCGGTCGTGCTGGTGGTGAGTGCAGCCGTGTGCCTCGGCCCGGCGCAGGTCGGTGCTGAGTCTGCTCCGAGCCCGGTGACGGCGCTGGGGACCTCGTCATCCGCAGCGGCCTCTTCGACGCCTCCCACCACGTCGTCACAGGCAGGGCGTGCGGACGGTCAGGTGACTGCTGAGGAGCTGCGAGACGCCGTCGTCGATCTCGTGGCCCGCCGGGACCAGGCCCTGGAGGACCTTGACGCCATCGCTCTTGCCTCCACCACCGTGCCCGGCTCGCCTGCCGCCGAGGCCGACGCCGGGCTCCTGGAGGCCCTGGTCGGGCGCGGCGCCCAGGTCCAGGGGCTGAGCACGGCGGTCACTGAGGTGCAGCAGGTGGACCTGCCGCCCGAGGCCGGTGCCCGGTGGCCCGGGGCGCTGGCCGCGCGACTGACACGCACTCAGCAGGCCTACACCCTGGTCGAGGGGGCAGGGGACCGGCGCGTGCCGGTGCAGCCTACCCAGGAGGTCGTCCTGGTCCTCCTGCCTGGGCCGTGGCGGGTGGCGGAGGTCGTCGCGGTAGCGGACGCCCAGTCATTGAGTAGCAACCTTGGTTGACAACATAAATGTGTCAACCTAAGTTGCTGCCATGGATCCGGTACTCCTTGCCACCCGCGCAGCAGACACGACCTCACCACAGGCAGGTCTACGGGCTGTTGCCGCGCTCAGGCGCCTGACGGACAGTCTGGAACTGGCTCAGGTTGAGGCCGCCCTGACCGCAGGTCTGGGCTGGAGCCAGATTGCCGAGCAGCTGGGTGTCACCCGGCAGGCCGTCCACAAGAAGTACGCCAAGAGGGTCGCTCCAGGGCTCACCTCTCATCGCCGGAGGACGTGATGAGGACCTTCTCCTTCATGCTCAGCTGGGTGACCGCGTCACGGACCGAGGCGCTACTGGCCCGTCACCGCCAGATCGAGGAAATCGACCTGCTGCTCGGCCTCCTGGCCCAGGGAGGCACGGTGGCCCAGCTCCTCGGCCGCCGGGGCGTGAGCCTAGAGACCGCGCGCCGCGGCGCCTAGGAGATAGACGATGCTGATCTGCGCGAGGTTGGCGTCACCCTGCCTGTGGCGTTGCGTCCGCCACGCCTGGCCGCCGACGGTGAGGCCATCCGCACCAAAGCCGAGCTGGAGCTGGGCCCCCAGGCCCAACAGGTATGCACACAACGTCTGGGCAAAGTACGCAACGGCAGGCAGGCCTTGGCTGTCCTCAGCGCCAACCAGCCGCAAGTGCGGCCAGCTGTGGTCTTCTAGGCCGCGCCCTGGCGCCACTGAGTGCCCTCTTCGCAGGCACGGGCGTAGAAGATGAGCTTATTTTGCTGGCCGCACGCCTGGCCGACCGGGCATGACTCCCTGGCTGTATCGCTGACGGTGTGCGCGGCTACCAGGCTGTCAAGACGGCGGCGGGGCGGTACCCACGTGGGTACCGCCCCGCCATCATGAGGCGCGTCCGGCGCCTGCTCAACCGTGCCGTTCACCTACACCGCAGACGCTGACCCGGGCTCACAGCCCGAGCTCACCGGCGAAGTCGCCCTCCTCCAGACGCTTCTTGACCGTCATGAGGTAGCGCGAGGCGTCAGCGCCGTCGACCAGGCGGTGGTCGTAGGAGATCGCCAGGTAGCACACCGAGCGGATGGCGATGACCTCGTCGCCGTCGGCGTCCTTGATCACGCGCGGCTGCCGCTGGATCGCGCCCAGGCCGAGGATGGCGACCTCGGGCTGGTTGATGATCGGGGTGTCGAAGAGCGCACCGCCAGAGCCGGTGTTGGTGATCGTGAAGGTCGAGCCGGACAGCTCATCTGGGTTGACCTGGTTGTCGCGGGTGCGAGCGGCCAGGTCGTTGATGCGCTTGGCCAGGCCCGGGATGTTGAGGTCCCCGGCGTTCTTGACCACCGGCACCAGCAGGCCGCGGGGGGTGTCCACCGCGATGCCGATGTGCTCGACGTCGTGGTAGGTGACCTCCTTGCCGTTGATGGTGGCGTTGAGCTTGGGGTGGGCCTTGAGCGCCTCGGTGGCTGCCTGGACGAAGAAGGGAAGGAAGGTCAGCTTCGTGCCGTTCTTGGCCAGGAAGTCGTTCTTCGCGCGCGCCCGCAGGGCCGCGACGCGGGTGACGTCCACCTCGACGACCGTGGTCAGCTGGGCGGAGGTCTGCAGCGACTCGGTCATGCGGGTGGCGATGACCTGACGCAGGCGGCTCATCTTCTGGGTCGTGCCGCGCAGCTCGGTGTCCACAGCCGGCTTGGCCGCGGGCTTGGCTGCAGGCGCCGACTCAGCCGGTGCCGTGGCGGCGGCCGGCGCGGAGGTCGCCTGGGCGGCCTTGCGGGCCTCCTCAGCAGCAGCGGCAGCAGCCTCGACGTCCTGCTTGCGGATCCGCCCGCCCACACCGGTACCGGTGACGGTGGTCAGGTCCACGCCCTTGTCCCGGGCGAGCTTGCGCACGATCGGGGTCACGTAGGCGGCCGAGGCGACAGCAGCAGCCGACGGCGCAGCGGGCTCGGGCGTCTCAGCCGGGGCGGGCTCGGGCGTCTCAGCCGGGGCGGGCTCGGGCTTGGGCGTCTCAGCCGGGGCGGCGGGGGCCTTTGCGGGCGTGGACCCGGCCTCGGAGGGGTCGCCGATGACGGCGAGCACGGTGCCGACCTCGACGGTCTCGTCCTCGGCGACCTTGATCTCCAGCAGGGTGCCGGAGACAGGCGAGGGGACCTCGGTGTCGACCTTGTCGGTGGCGACCTCCAGCAGGGGCTCGTCGGCCTCGACGGTGTCGCCGACGGCCTTGAGCCAGGAGGAGACGGTTCCCTCGGTCACGGACTCACCCAGAGCCGGCATCGTGACCTCGGTACCCTCGCTGGCGCCTGCGGCCGGGGCGGGCTCGGGCGTCTCAGCCGGAGCGGGCTCGGGGGCCGGAGCGGGCTCGGGCTCGGGCGTCTCAGCCGGGGCGGCGGGGGCCTTTGCGGGCGTGGACCCGGCCTCGGAGGGGTCGCCGATGACGGCGAGCACGGTGCCGACCTCGACGGTCTCGTCCTCGGCGACCTTGATCTCCAGCAGGGTGCCGGAGACAGGCGAGGGGACCTCGGTGTCGACCTTGTCGGTGGCGACCTCCAGCAGGGGCTCGTCGGCCTCGACGGTGTCGCCGACGGCCTTGAGCCAGGAGGAGACGGTTCCCTCGGTCACGGACTCACCCAGAGCGGGCATCTTGACGGATTCAGACATCTGTCTTCCTTTGATCTCTTCGCTGTGTGCCGACGTGTCAGCCGTGGTTGTGCAGGGGCTTGCCGGCGAGGGCCAGCGCGGCCTCGCCGAGAGTCTCGTTCTGGGTGGGGTGGGCGTGGACGAGGGAGGCGACGTCGTCGGCGTCAGCCTCCCAGCTCACCATGAGCTGGCCCTCTCCGACCTGCTCACCCATGCGCGCGCCGATAGCGTGGAAGCCGACGATCGGGCCGTCCTTGAGGGAGACGAGCTTGACGAAGCCCTGGGTCCCGAGGATCTGGCTCTTGGCGTTACCGGCGACGTTGAACTCGGCGGTGGTGATCGCGTCCTCGCCGTGGACCTCCTTGGCCTTGGCCTCGCTCAGGCCGACCGAGGCGATCTCAGGCTCGCAGAAGGTGACCTTGGGAACCAGGACGTCGTCGACGGGGGTCGGGTCCAGGCCCGCGATCTTCTCTGCCACGACGATGCCCTGGGCGAAGCCGCGGTGAGCGAGCTGGACGCCGGGGACGATGTCACCCACCGCCCACACGCCGGGGACGTTGGTGCGTCCGTACTCGTCGGCCAGGACGAAGCCGCGGTCCATGGCCACGCCGACCTCCTCGTAGCCCAGGTTCGCGGTCGCCGGGCCGCGGCCGACGGCGATGAGCATCAGCTCAGCGTCGTAGGACTTGCCGTCCTCGGTGTGGACGGTGACACCGGAGTCCGTGCGGTCCACGGACTTGAACATCGTCTTGGTCTTGAAGGCGATCTTGCGCTTGCGGAAGGCGCGCTCGAGCTGCTTGGAGATCGCCTCGTCCTCGCCTGGGACCAGGCGGGGCAGGCCCTCGATGATAGTGACCTGGGTGCCGAGCGAGGCCCAGGCGGAGGCGAACTCGACGCCGATGACGCCACCGCCCAGGATGACGGCGGAGGAGGGGACGTGGTCGAGCTGGAGGGCCTGCTCGGAGGTGATGACCTTGTCGTCGATGGTCTGCCCGATGGTCTTGGAGAAGGAGCCGGAGGCCAGGACGACGTTCTTGCCCTTGACGGCCTTGCCGTCGACCTCGACGGTGTCGGCCGACACCATCTTGCCCCAGCCGGTGACGAGGTCGATCCCGCGTGAGGAGACCAACCCCTGCAGGCCCTTGTACATCTTGGTGATGACGCCGTCCTTGTAGGCGTTCACGGCGGCCATGTCGATGCCGCGCAGCTCGGCCTGGACGCCGAGGGCCCCGGCCTCGCGGACGGCGTCAGCGGTCTCCGCGGCATGCAGGACGGCCTTGGTGGGTACGCACCCGCGGTGGAGGCAGGTGCCGCCGACCTTGTCAGCCTCGATAAGGGCGACCTTGAGGCCCAGCTGGGCCCCGCGCAGTGCTGCGGCGTAGCCGCCCGAGCCGGCGCCCAGGATGACCATGTCGTAGACGGTGTCTGTCACGAAAACTCTCCTCAGTTCTGTCCTTCGCCCCGAGAGGGACTCGGCACGTGCTCATTGTTTCACTTCGGCGTGACCTGCACTGACCGAACAGACGACTCGGTCAGGACCAGGGTCCTGACCGAGTCATGAGAAGGATCACTCTGCTGTGTGGTGCGGCTTGGGGCCGGTCGCCTAGCGGGCCATCGAGCGCAGCAGCTCGACCAAGGTGGCCACGCCGGCTCCGGTGCCGCCCACGGGGACCCCTCCCCAGGCTGACTTCTCGTTGTAGGCAGGACCGGCCACGTCCAGGTGGGCCCACGGGACCTGACCGACGAACTCGCGCAGGAACAGGCCGGCCACGAGCATGCCGCCCGCGCGGCTGCCGACGGAGGCGTTGCGCAGCCGGGCGAAGGGAGAGTCGAGGTTGGCGCGCAGGTGCTCGGGCAGGGGCATGGCCCAGAAGGCCTCGCCGGCGGCGACAGCGGCCTCGGTGACGGCCTGGCGCAGGGACGGGGTCCCCATGACGCCGCTGACACGGTCACCCAGCGCCACGATCTGGGCGCCGGTCAGGGTCGCGACGTCGAGCACGGCGTCGGGCTCGTCCTCGACGGCACGAGCCAGGGCGTCAGCCATGACCAGCCGGCCCTCGGCGTCGGTGTTCGTGATCTCGACGGTCGTGCCTCCGTACATCGTGACGATGTCGCTGGGGCGCTGGGCGTCGGCGGTGGGCATGTTCTCAGCAAGCGCCAGCCAGGCGTCGACCCGTACGTCCAGCCTCAGCCCAGCGGCTGCCAGCACCGTGGCCAGGACCGTGGCGGCACCGGCCATGTCGGACTTCATCTCCGGCATGGAGGCCGGCGGCTTGAGGGACAGGCCGCCGGAGTCGAAGGTCACGCCCTTGCCGATCAGCGCCACTCGCTGGGAGGGGGAGGCAGGGACCCAGCTCACACGTACCAGACGCGGCGGGTGGACCGATCCCTGGCCCACGCCCACGATCCCGCCGAAGCCGCCTTCAGCCAGGGCCGCCTCGTCCAGGACCTCGACCTCCAGGCCCGCCTCGTCGGCGAGCTCCTGAGCGAGCTGAGCGAAGGCCTGTGGCGTGAGACGGTTGGGCGGCTCGTTGACCAGGTCCCGGGTCAGGCGCAGGGCCCCGCCCAGGACGCTGGCGCGGGCCAGGGCCTGCTCGCCCTCGGACCCGGTCAGGCCGGAGGGGATGACCGCCTCGCCCAGCGGGGCGGTCGCTGCCGGCACGCGTGCGGCCCAGGAGTACCCGCCTGAGGCTGCTCCGCGGGCGACCGCCTCGAGGTCGCTGGCGTCGGCGGCGGGCAGGGCGAGCACCGCGGTGTCTGTGCCAGCGAGCTCACGCACCGCCCGGGCCGCGGCACGGGCCAGGACGCCAGAGCGGGTCGAGCCCAGGGCGACGGCGTCGCTGGCAGCGTCCTCGGCCCGCTCCAGGCCCTGACCGGTCCCCACCACGAGCAGGCTCGGGGCGGCGACCTCGCCCAGGCCCTGGGCAGGCAGGCGCAGGACGGCGTCGAGGCCGGCGGTGTAGCCCAGGTCCGCGAGGGCGCCCTCGAGGGCCTCGACGTCGAGGCCGGAGGTGTCAACCCCGTCGGTCAGGACTCGGGCGCGGGACTCGGCCCCCGGCGCGTCATCCGTGCAGGAGGCTGCGGCAAGGACAAGGGTGCGGACCTCGGTCCTGGAGGCGGGCAGCTCGCTGAGGGACAAGACGGTCTGGCAGGCGCGGCTGGGCGCGCTCGGGATGGTGCTCACCTCAGCGATGATAGTGTCCATGCGCTGCGGCGTCGGTGACGCGGCAGACTGTCTGAGGTTCAGGAGGCCACAGCCACTATGGAGCCACGCGCAACGACGTCGTCAGCCGACGGCGGTCACGGTGAACGCCTGGTCGTACGCACGGTGGAGGACCGCCGACGCCCCGCCCGGGGCTGGAGCCGCCTGCTCGTGCTGGTCCTGGGCGTGCTGGGCCTCGTGGTCCTGGTCCCCTCCGCCGTCGACCTCATCCGGCACCCGGTCGAGAGCCCTGTGGTGGGCTCCCTCAACGTCGTGGCCGGTGCGCTGTACGTGCTGGCAGCGGTGTGCGTGGCGCACAACGGGCGCCGGATGCGGATGGTGGGCTGGATGAGCCTGACGGCCCTGCTCACCGGCGCTCTGCTGCTGGGCCTGCTGACCTGGACCGGGACCGTGGAGGACCTGGAGCCCAGCGTCTGGGCCGAGGGTGGGCGCCGGCTCGTCTTCCTTCCTCTTCTCGTGCCCGCGGTGGCAGCGGTGTGGATGTGGATGAGTGACCCGCGGCGCATCGTCATCGCTGCGGAGCGCATGGAGGAGCTGGCTCGCCGTTGATCAAGGCGTGTGTGTGACACCTACGGTGCTATGACTGCAACGGTCGTCGGGGCCCGAACTGGCGACGTCATGAGTTATGGGTGCCACGGTGCCAAGCACTGCGATGATCGAGTACGAGCCGGAAGCGTGCCAGTCCTCCGCATCGGTATGACTGACTCAGTGGATGCCGCAGGCACAACAACAGTGCACAGATGGCCGTGCCTGCACAGATCAACGCGGCTGGGACGGCGTCCCACTGCGCTTCTGCCCAGTTCCACTGGGCGTAGCGCCCGCCGTGGTAACCGTAGCGAACAGGTGGCCATAGCGCGACGAGCGGGCCAACCCAGGCCTGCTCGTCTCCCACGACCTCACTGGCTATCAGACCGAGAGAGAACCAGACGAGGAACGATCGCGCGTAGACAGCCAGACTGGCCCAGGACTGGGCAGGCAGGCAGACGAAGAGCACGAGTCCGAGCAACAGTGCGCACAGGCGGGTGAGTCGCCGCGCCCGTTGGACGGCCCCCGGGCTCATGAGGTCAATGCCGGAGCAGGGTGAGCGTGCAGCCCCTGCCAGGATGCCAGCTCCCAGGGTAACGAGGACATAGCGGTAGCTCAGTCGTGCTCCACCGGCATTAAGAATCAGAACGACGTCCCGGCTCATCGCATGGACCAGGCCAAGCGCTGCGATGACGAGACTCAGCCGTATCAGGTGCCTGCTGCGGGCGTAGAGCATGACAGTCTTCACGGGACGCACCACTGGCTGATCGCATCCCGTGCCTGTTCCTGGCGTTGCGCCACCCATGTGGAGCGCAGGGCAGGGTCGTCTGAGGCGTGGACGCGCACAACCTCGTCCCAGTCGGTTCCGATGGTGTCACTCATACCCTCAGGACGCTGTGTGCCTGTCAGCTCCAATTCCAGTAAGGCGGAGACCTCACCCATGGCCTTCATCCACCGGCTGACCGCCTCGTCTTGCGGGGTACACCGCTGCTCAGCCGTTCCTACGACCTGGACAGCAAGAGTCTCGGCGATGCTTGCAGCGAGGAACCTTGTGGACCCGTTGACGAGGGTGAAGTCTCCGCCAGGCCGGTCCTGACCATAGAGACCGTACTCCAGCAGTGGTGGTGGGGTACCCAGATGACGGGCGTGGGCCAGTGCCTCCGCCCGCCGTGTGAGCTCTTCCACCTCTGGCAGGTAGGCGGCCTGGTCTGGCCACAGACACACCTGGATCTCCTGCCCAGTACACACGGGTGCCTCAGGCAGGTCGCGAGCACGAACGACTGGGCCGCACATCGTGCACGTACCTAAGGTGACGGCTGCCGCGCAGAAAGCCGCTGCGAGGAGCAGACGTTGCTTCCGGGAGGTCCATCTATGGCCTCGGCGTACGCAGCTGACCAGCATGGGGGCGATGAGAGCGATCGCGCTCACCCCCAGGGCTTCCAGGCACGCGGAAAGAAGCCCTCCCTCTGTCAGACCCTGGTGAGGAGGGCCTGCGAGAAAGAAACGGGTCAGGGCGGACGAGGGACCGTGGGGAAGCCACAGGTGACGTCCGAAGATGACGACAGCCGCGATCGCTGGCGAAAACCATGCTGAGCCTGGTAACGACCCGGCGAGACAACCCACAGCCGCACTGGTCCATGCCATGAGGAGTGCGATAAGGAGATAGGAAGGCCACAGTGTGCCCGGTACTGCATGGCCTGCGGTCCCAGCCATGGCGGTCAACGCTCCGACGAGCGGGACAAGAAGGACCAACAAGCATGAGCTCATCAGTCCTAGGACATGCCGTGAGTGCAACAGTGCAGTCAGCGTGGACGCCTCATCTAGGCTATGGCAACCGGTCCATCGTCGTTGAGCCCAGGCTGCACCTGCCGCTGCCAGCGGTGCGAGGTAGACCCATGGTGTTGTGACAGCCGCGCTTGCCTCGGACCAGGACATACGCCATGTGGAGCGCTCAAGCCACATGAGGGTCGCCTGCAGGAAGACCAGTGCACCGATGACAGCGAGCAGGGGCGTGCGGCGTAGCGCGGTCAGAAAGAGACTGTGGGACGCTGTCATGACGTGCCCACCAGGTTGAGATAGGCGGATTCAAGCCCGGAGGTGTCGGTCTGGCCTGTCAGGTCGTCAAGTGGACCGACAAACCGTGTCGTGCCCTGCTCCAGAACGAGCAGATGGGTGGCGAGGGAAGCGATATCCTCCATGAGATGGGAGGAGATGACGACCGCGGTGGACGTCAGTACCTCAATGAGGTGACGAAAGCGGACTCTCTGGACTGGATCTAGACCGACCGTGGGCTCGTCGAGCAGGAGCAGAGCTGGCTGCTTGACGAGGCAGGTGGCCAAAGCCAACCGCTGGTAGGTTCCGCCCGACATGCGTGAGACACGCAGCTGCCGAGACCCGCTCAGATCGACCGCCTCCAATGCGTCGGCCACTCGCTCGGCGCGCTGGTTCCGTGGGACCTGTGCGGTCCAGGCGGCGTACTCGACCATCTCCTGGGCGGTGAAGTGGGGAATGAGAGTATTGTGCTGGGGCAGGTAGGCGATGCTCCTGCGAGCCTGTCCTGCGATCCGAGGGTTGTCGACCACCGTGCCCTGTATGCCGAGGTGGCCGGCTGAGGGAGGGCGCAGACACGCCATGATGTCCATGAGGGTGGACTTTCCTGCCCCGTTGGGTCCGACGAGCCCGAGAACGTCACCTCGCCGGAGCGACAGCGAGACTGGGCTCAGGACTGTTCGTCGACCATATCGGGCGGACACCTTCTCCAGTGAGATCACCGGTACCTGCCCCAGCACCTCACTCATCCGCGGTATCCGACGTAGGTGTTGGTGGGGGCGCTGTCGGTGTAGGCGGTGGCCGTGGGAGCAACCACTGCTCCTACGGCCAGCAACGAGGTGAGAATGGCTGCCTCAACCATTTGGCGTTGGGTTTTTTTGGATAGCGACATGAAGATCTCTCCTTTGATGAGACAACATGGCTGGTGGTGGTGCCCCCATCTGGAGATGGGGACACCACCATTGTAGTGTGAATGGAGTCACATGTCGAGGGGGGTGTGACAGAGTCACAGGGCTGCTTCTGAGAGTCAGCTCATAGCGGGCGATGTCCCTGATGGAGCCAGTGCTGCACACGGGCGCCGAGCGAGGTACGGCTGGCGGCTGCCTCCTGGGCCGCGTGCTGGTGCCGGTAGAGACGGCGTACCATGTCCTGCTGGGCGATCCATCCCACGAGCTCCCACGCGGGCGCACCGGTGGCGTGAGGCCGGCGCGCCACCGGGACCCCGTCGGCGTGGCTGCGTGAGAGCAGGGCGAGGACCGCCGTGGCCTCCTCGTGCTCCTCGACCTGCTCGTGGGTCAGCCGCAGTTCTCCCAGCGTCCTGGTGCGACTGTGGTCCGGCTCCGCCAGGGCCTCGGCGATCTGGACCGCGCTGACGCAGCCCAGTAGGGAGCCCAGGCTTCCCGCGCCGGGGGCGACGGCGTCGTCGACCACCGGCAGCACCGAGGATCCGGACGCGTGCAGCACGCGTGCGGCGTGGCCGAGCCGGTCGCTGGCCAGCAGGACGGCTGGCGGTGCCGACATCAGGCGCCGGGCCGTGGCCCGGCCGACGAGCGTGGCGGCCAGGGGGTCCTCGACGTCCTCACCACGCCGACGCAGCTCCTCGGTGTAGATGGTCGTGCGCGTGAGGAAGCGGCTGGTGAAGGTAGCCAGCACGCTGGCGAGCATGAGCGGGGTGAGCAAGGAGTACTGCGAGGTCATCTCGATGATGAGCACGACCGCCGTGATGGGCGCGCGGGCCGCCCCTGTGAAGACGGCACCCATGCCGATGACGCCGAAGACGGCGGCTGCCGAGGGGTGGTCCGGGACGAGGGCGAGGCCGAACGCGGCTCCCAGGCACGCGCCGATGAACAGGGAGGGCGCAAAGACACCGCCTGCGAAGCCCACGGCCAGGGTGAGGCTCGTGGCGACGATCTTGAGGGCCATGAGCCCGGTCAGTGCCCAGACGCCGTGCTCGCCGTCCAGGACCGTTCCCAGGACCGCGGAGGACTCGCCGTAGGACTGGGGCCAGGCCATGAGAAGGGAACCGACGGCGAGGCCGCCCGCAGCAGGACGTGCCCAGGACGGAAGGTGCGTGCGCCGCCACAGCCAGGCGGCGGCGTCGGCCATGAGGTACCGGCAGCGGGAGAAGGCGACTCCCACGACCCCGCCCGTCAGACCGAGCAGCGCGACCCAGCCGAGCCGGGCGTCGCCGGCGAGGTCCAGCTCCGGGAGCGACATGGTGACAGCCTCGCCCAGGACCTGGTGGGACAGCACCGTGGCGGACACGCAGGCCAGCACCACGAAGGTGAAGGCGTCGACCGTGAAGTCCAGGAGGATGACCTCCATGGCGAAGAACGCGCCGGCCAGGGGGGCGTTGAAGGCCGCTGCGATCCCGGCGGCCGTGCCGGCGGCCGCCAGCATCCGCACCGACCGCGTGGGCAGGCCCAGGCGCCTGCCTGCCAGCGAGGCTGTGGAGGCGCCCAGCTCGGCGATCGGCCCCTCGGGGCCTACCGAGCCCCCGCCGCCGATCGTCAGGGCCGCAGCGACCACGCTCGCAGTGGCGGGTAGAGGGGCCATCGCGCCGTCGCCCCGGCGTGCCGACCAGATGGCACCGGCCACGCCGTGACCAGTGGTTGTGGCGCCGAGCCAGGTCATGACCGGGCCGACGACGAGGCCTGAGACCACCGGGGCGAGCAGGAGGAACCAGCGTCCCGCCCCGGACAGCAGGCCCTGGCCCACCTGGCCGGGAGCGGTGGAGTCTCCCGCTCCTCCGGCCAGCAGGTGGGCCCAGGCGTCGATGCCCAGCCGGAAGCAGATCGCACCGGCCCCGGCCGCCAGACCGACCAGCAGCGCCAGCGTGTACAGGCCGGAACGGTGGTACCGCAGCACGGCCAGGACGTCGCCAGCCGCACGCTGACGCAGACGGATGCGGCGTCCCTCGCGCGGCTGGCGACGTCCTGGCACGGGGCTCAGCCCTCCTGAGCGGGAGCGAGGTTGTCCACGCGCACGCTGGTGCGGGGCTCCTCGGTGACCGGCAGGTGCCAGACCTGGGTGTAGAAGCTCAGCTCGGCCTCCAGGGCGCGGTGGATGTTGGCAGCCATGCGGAAGCCGTGCCCCTCGCCCTGGAAGACCTCCAGCGCCACCGGCAGGCCCTGGTCAGCCACGGCGCGGTAGAGGGTCGTGGCCTGGTCAGCCGGGACGACCGGGTCCTCGCTGCCCTGCAGGAGCAGCAGCGGGGCGTGGATGTCACTGACGTGCGAGATCGGTGAGCGCTCGGCCAGGACCGGGTCCTCGGTGTCCTTGGCACCGACGAGGGTGTGGATGTAGCGTGACTCGAACTTGTGGGTCGTGCGGGCCATCTGGGCCAGGTCGGTGACTCCGAAGCTGGAGGTGGCCGCAGAGAAGACGTCCGAGCTGATGAGCGCGGACAGGACGGTGAAGCCGCCGGCCGACGACCCGCGCACCGCCATGCGCTCGGGGTCCACCAGCCCCTGCTCCGCCAGGTAACGGGCGCCGCTGACGACGTCGTCGACGTCGACCAGGCCCCAGGCACCGTTGAGCGCCTTGCGGTAGCCCGAGCCGTAGCCGGTCGAGCCTCGGTAGTTGACGTCGAGGTAGGCGAACCCTCGGCTGGTCCAGTACTGCACCCGCAGGTCGTAGCCCGGCCGCGAGGCCGCGGTGGGGCCTCCGTGGACGTTGACGACCAGTGGCGGGAGCTCGTCGTCGGGGCCGGTGTAGACGGCGGAGGCGGGTGGGTAGAAGAAGCCGTGGGCGGTAGCGCCGTCAGAGGTCGGCCAGGAGACCGGGTCCGGGAAGGAGATGCCGATGGACTCAGGGTCCAGCTCGCCGGACCCGCGCAGGACCTCGACACCGCCGCGGCCGACCTCGACGATGGCGGGCAGGGAGTGCTCGTTGCCGGCCAGCATGACGACGCGGCCCGAGGAGGAGGCGACGTTCCCCAGCGGCTGCCAGCCCACGTTCCACTCCTCCAGCTCTCCGTTGGCCAGGCGGATCGTGCCCAGGTGCCACACGGCGTCGCGGGCCCAGGAGGCGATGAGGTGGTCACCGTCCAGGACGTCGAAGTGGTGAGGACCGAGCTGCCAGGTAGGGGAGGTGAAGGTGGCCTCAGCGGGGTGGAGCGGGCGGGTGCGCAGCTGGCTGGTCCAGCCCTCGCGGTTGGTACCCCGACGCGGGAACCCCTCGGTGCGGTAGAGGTTCCAGAAGCCGGAGCCGTTGGCGACGTGGACGAGGTCGCACTCCTCGGTCCAGCGGGGCTCGGACACGGAGTGGCCCTCGCCTCCGTCGATGACCGTCTGGGAGCCGATCGTGCCGTCGGGCTGGAGGTCGCCCACGTGCAGGACGGCCTCGTCCCAGGGCATCGAGGGGTGGTCCCAGGTGATCCAGGCCAGGTGCTCGCCGTCGGGGGAGAGCGTGGGGGAGGTGACGAAGTCCGTCCCGGACACCAGCGTGCGCACGGGGGAGTCGTCGCGGGCGGCCGAGCCGTCCAGGGGAACGGCCACGAGCGTGTTGACCGGCTCGCCCCCGCCTCGGTGGTCCTCGCGGACGGCGTAGACCAGCCCGCGAGCGGTGTCGATCTCCAGGTCGCCGTGGCGCACGTCCCCGTAGATCGTCAGCGGGACCAGGCCACGCAGGCGGTGGTTGACGTCGTAGCGGTACAGGCGCCCGTCACCGGCGTGGGAGACGACGATGATGCCGGAGTCGACGGCGTAGGCGCGACCACCGTACTCGTGCACGCCGGTGCGCGCGTCCACCAGCTCGTCAGAGGGAGTCAGCGGCAGGACCTCACCGACCTGGCCGTCGCCGTCGCGGCGCAGCAGGACCTGGCGGCCGGCCTGGGAGGCGCGCTGCTCGACCCAGTAGGTGTCAGGGCCGTCCACGCGCACCTGGGACAGCGTCACGGTACGCGTCGTGATCGTGCCCGGCGAGATGGGTGAGGGCCAGGTGCCGAAGGGGGCGGTGGTGCTCATAGGGTGCTCCTGTCCGTTGGGCTGGTGCGTCGTGCCTGGGCCGTTGGCGAGGCCGGCGACGCGCGCCGTAGCACACCCTACGTGCTCCGCCGTCCTCTGGGTGACACGCAGCATGCCGGACGCGGCTCGTGCGGCTGGCTGAGAGCCTATGCTGTGGTGCCTGGTGACGGCGTGCGCCCAGCCGGGCAGGGGCGTGAGCCGCCACGGCTACGGCCACGAGCCGCCACCGGTGCGCTCGTCAGCGAGGTAGGGACGAACCAGGAGGACGACGGCGATGGACCTGAGGACCCAGGCTCCTGGCGCGAGCGGGCCCGGTGCCCCCTCGGCCGCCGGGCAGGGCGGTGCAGGGCAGCAGCTGCCGGACACGCCCCTGCTGTCCTCGATCCGCCGTCCTGGTGACCTGCGTCGCCTCACCAGTGAGGACCTCACCGCCCTGGCGCAGGAGATCCGTGAGTACCTCGTGGCCACGGTGGCACGTACCGGCGGGCACCTGGGCCCGAACCTCGGCGTGGTCGAGCTGACGCTGGCCCTGCACCGGGTCTTCGCCTCGCCCCGGGACACCATCGTCTTCGACACCGGCCACCAGGCCTACGTGCACAAGCTGCTCACGGGCCGCCAGGACTTCAGCCGCCTGCGTGAGCGGGACGGGGTCTCCGGCTACCCTGCGCGGGCCGAGTCCGTCCACGACGTCGTGGAGAACTCCCACGCCTCGACGGCGCTGTCCTGGGCCGACGGCATCGCCCGGGCCAACCACCTGGCCGGCCGCGAGGACCGGCACGTCGTCGCGGTCATCGGCGACGGCGCCATGACCGGGGGCATGGCCTGGGAGGCCCTGAACAACATCGCTGACTCGGTGGACAAGCACCTGGTCATCGTCGTCAACGACAACGGCCGCTCCTACGCCCCCACGATCGGGGGACTGGCCCACCACCTGGACGCGTTGCGCACCAACCCGGGCTACGAGCGGATGCTGGCCACCGTCAAGAAGGGGCTGCTGAGCCAGGGGACGCCGGGACGGGCTGCCTACGACGCCCTGCACGGGCTCAAGCGAGGACTCAAGGACGTGCTGGTCCCCTCGGCCTTCTTCGAGGACCTGGGAATCAAGTACACCGGCCCGGTCGACGGTCATGACGAGACCGCGCTGGAGTTCGCGCTCACCCGCGCGCGTGAGTACGCCGAGCCGGTGATCGTCCACGTCATCACGCAGAAGGGCCGTGGGTACACCCCGGCCGAGGAGGACGTGGCCGACCGCTTCCACGCGGTGGGCCGGATCCACCCGGAGACGGGGCTGCCGGTCGTCCCTGAGCGCTTCGGGTGGACGGCGGTCTTCGCTCAGGAGGTCCTGGAGCTGGCTCGCGCGGACGAGCGGATCGTGGGAGTGACCGCTGCCATGCAGCAGCCGGTCGGGCTCCAGCCCATGGCTGACGCGATGCCCGAACGCGTCATCGACGTCGGGATCGCGGAGCAGCACGCGCTGACGGCGGCTGCGGGCATGGCCTTCGCGGGCATGCACCCGGTGGTTGCTCTGTATGCGACCTTCCTCAACCGTGCCTTTGACCAGGTCCTGATGGATGTGGGCCTTCACAGCGCCGGGGTGACGATTGTCCTGGACCGGGCCGGGCTGACCGGCACGGACGGCGCCAGCCACAACGGCATGTGGGACATGGCGCTGCTGGCTCACGTCCCGGGGCTGCACCTGGCCGCCCCTCGCGACGAGCACACGCTGCGCCTGGCGCTGCGCACCGCCGTGACCACGCAGGACGGGCCGACCGTGCTGCGCTACGCCAAGGGCGCGCTGCCAGACCCGCAGGAGGTCGTGCGCACGCTGGGGCGTGAGGACGACCCCTTTGACGCCGTCGACGTCCTGGCCGACCTGGGCGGGTCAGCAGACCACGGCGAGGACGCTCGCCGTCCGCTGGTGCTGGTAGGCGTCGGAGCGATGGTGCCGACGACGCTGGAGGCCGGCCAGAGGCTGGCCGGCGAGGGGCAGCGGGTCGTGGTCGTCAGTCCTCGGTGGGTCGTCCCGGTGCCCGCGGCCCTGGTTGACCTGGCCGCTGGCTCGCGTGGGACGGTCGTCATCGAGGACGGCCTGGTCGACGGCGGTATCGGCTCCCAGCTGCGTGACGCCCTGGAGGAGCGCTGGCTGGCCACGGCACAGCAGGGCAGGGGCGGTGCGCGGTCGTCAGCGCCGGTGGTGGCCAGGGTCGGGGTGCCGCGGCGCTTCCTGGGCACGGCCACGCGCCCGCAGCTGCTGGCCGAGCTGGGCATGGACGCCGACGGCGTGGTCGCCGCGGCACGTCGGGTCCTGGCCTGTGAGCCTGAGGTCGCGGGGGAGTGAGGCGGGGCCTGTCGCCGACGTGGATGGGACCTAGGTCTTCATTGTCCTGACATCGCCAGGCCGTGATGAGGCTTGCCTCACGGTCGCCTAGCGAGGTCGGGTAGGACGGAGTTCCTACGTGGGAGCTTGTGAGTGATCCCACCGGTGCCGGCCGTGTGAAAGGTTCACGCGGGCAGGAAGGGCGCCTACCCTGGTGTGTGACGGCGCGATGACGTGCCGCAGCGCCCCACAAGGGCGGACACCATCGGGTGGCCAGCCGCCACCCACCTACAGGAGGGCACGGATGACCACCGAGGTCACAGCATCCGCCACCGCGGACGAGAGCACCAGCCGCGACGCATGGGAGGGGTTTGTCAAGGGCTCCTGGTCCGAGGGCATCGACGTCCGCGACTTCATCCAGCGCAACTACACCCCCTACGACGGCGACGCCTCGTTCCTGGCGGGAGCGACGGACAAGACCCTGCGCCTGTGGGACACCCTGGAGGAGAACTACCTCAAGGAGGAGCGCAAGGTCCGTATCCTCGACGTCGACACCCACACCCCCTCCGACATCGACGCCTTCCCCGCCGGGTACATCTCGGAGGACGACGACGTCGTCGTCGGCCTGCAGACCGACTCCCCGCTCAAGCGCGCCATGATGCCCAACGGCGGCTGGCGCATGGTGGCCCAGGCCATCAAGGAGGCGGGCAAGGAGGTCGACCCTGAGGTCCAGAAGATCTTCACCCGCTACCGCAAGACCCACAACGACGCGGTCTTCGACATCTACACCCCGCGTATCCGCGCCGCCCGCTCCTCCCACATCATCACCGGCCTGCCCGACGCCTACGGCCGTGGCCGCATCATCGGTGACTACCGTCGTGTCGCCCTGTACGGCGTCGACTACCTCATCGAGGAGAAGCAGAAGGCCAAGGACGCCGTAGCGGACAAGCCCTTCTCCGAGCACTGGGCCCGTTACCGCGAGGAGCACTCCGAGCAGATCAAGGCCCTGAAGAAGCTCAAGGTCATGGCCGACTCCTACGGCTTCGACGTCTCCGGTCCCGCCAAGGACGCCCACGAGGCCGTCCAGTGGACATACTTCGCCTACCTGGCCTCCGTGAAGTCGCAGGACGGCGCCGCCATGTCCATCGGCCGCCTGTCGGCCTTCCTGGACGTCTACTTCGAGCGTGACCTGCGCGAGGGCGTCATCGACGAGACCTACGCCCAGGAGCTCATCGACAACTTCGTCATGAAGCTGCGTATCACCCGCTTCCTGCGCACCACCGACTACGACCAGATCTTCTCCGGTGACCCCTACTGGGCCACCTGGTCCGACGCCGGCTTCGGTGAGGACGGCCGTGCTCTGGTCACCAAGACCTCCTTCCGTCTGCTGCAGACCCTGCGCAACCTCGGCCCGGCCCCCGAGCCGAACATCACCATCTTCTGGGACGAGAACCTGCCGCAGGGCTACAAGGACTTCTGCGCGCTGATCTCGATCACGACCTCCTCCATCCAGTACGAGGCCGACGAGCAGATCCGTGAGCACTGGGGTGACGACGCTGCGATCGCCTGCTGCGTGTCCCCGATGCGCGTGGGCAAGCAGATGCAGTTCTTCGGCGCCCGCGTCAACTCCGCCAAGGCGCTGCTGTACGCCATCAACGGCGGCCGCGACGAGATGACCGGCAAGCAGGTCGTGACCGGCCTGCCCGGCATCGAGGGTGACGGCCCGCTGGACTTTGACGAGGTGTGGGACAAGTACGAGAAGATGCTCGACTGGGTCGTGGCGACCTACGTCGAGGCCCTCAACATCATTCACTACTGCCACGACCGTTACGCCTACGAGTCGATCGAGATGGCGCTGCACGACTCCGATATCGTGCGCACCATGGGCTGCGGTATCGCTGGTCTGTCCATCGTGGCCGACTCGCTGTCCGCCATCAAGTACGCCAAGGTCACCCCGGTCCGTGACGAGACGGGCCTGGTGGTCGACTACGTCACCGAGGGTGACTTCCCGATCTACGGCAACGACGACGACCGCGCCGACGAGATCGCGGCCACCGTGGTCCACACGATCATGTCCAAGATCAAGGCTCAGCCCTTCTACCGTGACGCGATCCCGACCCAGTCGGTGCTGACGATCACCTCCAACGTCGTCTACGGCAAGGCCACGGGCTCCTTCCCCTCCGGTCACCAGAAGGGCACGCCCTTCGCTCCCGGTGCCAACCCGGAGAACGGCATGGACACCCACGGCATGGTCGCCTCCATGCTGAGCGTGGGCAAGCTGGACTACAACGACGCCCTCGACGGCATCTCCCTCACCAACACGATCACCCCGCAGGGCCTGGGCCGTACGCTCGACGAGCGCGTGTCCAACCTCGTGGGCATCCTCGACGCGGGCTTCGTTCCCGAGGACTCCGTCGAGGTCTGATCCCTCATGCGTCCGCCCGCCGGCCGGCGCCTGCTGGCTGGCGGGCAGGACAACCACTCGACACTCGTGTCGAAACACACCACTTGAATGAAAGGGGCCACTCATGGCCACGTACGAAGAGCGCCTTGCCTCGATGAAGGCTCAGCGCGAGGACAACGGCGGCGTCAAGGGCCTGTACCACGCCAACATCAACGTCCTGGACCGCAACACTCTCGAGGACGCGATGGAGCACCCGGAGAACTACCCGAACCTCACCGTTCGCGTGTCCGGCTACGCCGTCAACTTCGTCAAGCTCACCCGTGAGCAGCAGCTTGACGTCCTCAACCGCACCTTCCACGCTGGTGCCTGAGCCAGTACCGGGCGAAGGAGTCAGATGACCACCACTGACACTTCCGCCTCCGTGGCATCGGGCGGCCGGGACCAGGACTTCCTGGCCCCGGCCGCCCGCTTGCGCGGGGCGGGCATCGGAGGACTCGAGGAGCTGAGCGACATCGAGCGCTCGGACCGCCTGGCACGGATGCGTGACGGATCGCTCGGCTCGATCCACTCCTGGGAGCTGGTCACGGCCGTGGACGGTCCGGGCACGCGGATGACCGTGTTCCTCAACGGCTGCCCGCTGCGCTGCCAGTACTGCCACAACCCGGACACCTTCCTCATGAAGGACGGCGAGCCGGTCGAGGCTGAGGAGCTGCTGCGACGCATGAGGCGTTACCGCGGTGTGTTCCGTGCCTCCAAGGGTGGGATCACGCTGTCGGGAGGCGAGGTGCTCATGCAGCCGGCCTTCGCCGGGCGGCTGCTGGAGGGTGCCAAGAAGATGGGCATCCACACCTGCATCGACACCTCAGGGTTCCTGGGCGCCAACGCGAGCGACGAGATGCTCGACAACATCGACCTGGTCCTGCTGGACGTCAAGAGCGGTGACGAGGAGACCTACAAGAAGGTCACCGGACGCCTCCTGGCCCCCACGATCGCCTTCGGGGACCGCCTGGCAGCCAAGGGGATCGAGATCTGGGCGCGTTTCGTGCTCGTGCCGGGGCTGACGGACGACCCCGAGAACATCGAGAAGGTGGCCCAGATCATCGACCGGTGGAAGAACGTCGTCTCCCGAGTCGAGGTCCTGCCTTTCCACCAGATGGGGACAGACAAGTGGGACGCGCTGGGGCTGACCTACACCCTGCGCGACGTCACCCCACCCAGCCCCGAGCTGGTGGAGTCTACTCGCGAGATCTTCCGCTCCCACGGCTTCACGGTGCACTGAGCCGCTGCGCACTGACCAGGGCGGTGCTCGTGTGCTGGCCAGGGCACCGTCCGTACGCAGGCTCGGCGCGTTCTGCTCGGGTGGCGGCTTCTGCTCGGGTGGCGGCGTGCTTCCTTGACGCCGGGGCGTGGATTCAATATGGCGGCGTGCGCGTCGACGTTCCTACGCACGCCCTGAAATCTCGCCTACGCCCCAATGGACTTCAGGCACGCTGCGATGTTTCCTGAGCACGCCCCGACCAGCACGCGAGTCATCCCTTCACCTCGGCGTCCGGGATGAACCTGCCTCACGAGATCGTGCCCAACCAGGGACGAGGTCTGAGAGCAAGGTAGTGCCCCCGCGGCACCCGGCGCATGACCTCCTCCACGATCCTCTGGGGGTCGCGCAGGTCCTCGGTGCGCACTCGCATGATGTCCCAGCCCTGGCGTATCAAGGCGTCCTGACGTTTCTTCTCCTCGTAGACGGTGTCGGGGCCGGTGTACTTGCCTCTGCCGTCAAACTCGATCGCAAGCCGGAGGCCGGGTATCACGAGATCGATGAAGTACTGGCAGCCTCCGGCGTCGACGCGGGTCTGTGCGATAGGCTCAGGGGCACCGGCCGCCAGCAGGATGAAACGCAACCTGCTCTCGCCCCAGGACTCGGACAGCGGGTCCAGCAGACGAAGGACGCGCAGGGCTCGTTGCCTGCCCCTGCGACGACGGAGCTTCTTGATCTGCTCGCCCAGCTCGGCGCGTACGGTCTCCCATCGTTCGCGGGCCTGCTCGGGCAGGAATCGATCAGCGTCCACCATGATGCGTGCGAGCGAGTCGCCGATCACCAGCGAGTCGTGGGGGTCAAGGTCGGTCAGGCAGTCGATGAGGGTCGTGCGAATGCTGGTGACCGGGAGGCCGTGAATCGTTGTGATCTCACCAAGATCGGTACCGCTCCTCACGTGCCTGCGTAGGCGGACCTGGCGCCCGGACCGAGCGCCAGGCTGAGCTCGGCTGCCGGCGGCAGGCAGTGCGGTCACGAGGCTCGCTCCGACGAGAACCCGCGGTAGGTCCAGCGTGCTGTGGTGCTGGTGCGTGCGTTGGACGGCATGGACGTCTGGTTCTTGTGAGGCCAGGGTGCCGCCGTGCAGCATCGCGGCTGACTCGTGTGAGAGCGCCAGGATCGAGGGGTAGGCGTGGACCACGGCGATGAGGCGTGCGAGTGAGACCTCGCGGAGCTGCCGCCATGTCGGCGGTCCTGCCGTGGGCAGGAGGTAGCTTCCCCTGGCTACGCGTACCGAGTGCGCGGGAGGCCGCCCCAGCCAGCTCGCGGGGGTCAGCACAGTCGGTAGTGGAGATGTTAACTCGCTGATGGACATCGTTCTCGCCTCGTTGGTGACTCCTGGCACGAGCACGATGCACTGTGTGTGCCCAGCGGTCCATACCGCTCCGACGAGGTCTGTGGACAGAGGTGTCATGGGGGCAGTCTGTGGAGCCCGGGCAAGCCTGCCACAGTGCGTGCTTCCCCAGCGTGGCGGCGTGCTCTTGCTCCTTCAGGGCGTACTTGTCTCGTCGAAGCGTGCCTGTCGACGTTCCTGGACACGCCCCCACCATGGGGACACGCCCCGGCCTGATGAGAGCACGCCGCCACGCTGGGGAAGCACGCCGCCAGGCCTGGAGGGGGCCTGAGGCCGTCCCCGGGGTCAGGCCAGCGCGTCGGACAGCTGAGGCGCGGTCTGCTCGACCTGCCACGGCCTCGCGCCCAGCGCCTCCAGACGCCGGGCGACGGCGAGGACCGAGACGTCAGGGACCTCGCCCACCGCCTCTTCCTCACCGATCTCCCAGGCGAGGTGACGCTGGGTGTCGGGGGCCAGCAACAGCTCCTGGGGCACGCGCAGCTGCTCGGCGCGCTGTCGCACGGCGTGGCGCACCTCCTCCAGCGCCACAGCCGCCTCTGCGTGGTGGCGGCTCCAGGACCGCGGCTGGGGCAGCTCACCAGGAGCCAGGGGCGCGTGCATCGGTGGCAGCTCGTCGTCGGGAAGTGACAGCGCACGCTCGACGGCCCTCCACCACACCTCCTGGTTGAGACGGGCCTGACGCGAGGAGAACTCCTTGAGGGCGGCGAGCTTGCGCCGGGAGGTAGGGCGAGCCACGGCCGCTGCGACGACGGCGCTGTGCGGCAGGACCTTGGACGGGGTGCGATCGAGCTCGCGGGCCAGCTCCTCCCGAGCGGTCCACACCTCGCGCAGCACCGCCAGCGACCTGGCGGACCTCACGGCGCGTCCGGCTCTCGGCGTCTTGCGCCACGGGTCGGTCTTGGCCGGGCGCAGCGGCCTGGTACGGACGTGCTCAAACTCCTGCCGGGCCCACTCGGCCCTGCCCGCCTCCTCCAGCTCGACGCTCAGTGCCTGTCGCAGGTCGGCCAGCAGCTCGACGTCGAGCGCGGCGTAGACCAGCCAGGTCTCAGGAAGGGGGCGGGTGGACCAGTCGGCCGCGGCGTGGTCCTTGGCCAGACGCAGTCCGAGGGTCTCCTCGACGACGGCGCCCAGACCAACCCGGGCGCGTCCCAGAAGCCGGGCAGCGAGCTCGGTGTCGAACAGCGAGGCTGGCACGAGTCCCAGCTCATCCAGGCACGGCAGGTCCTGGTCCGCCGCGTGGAGGATCCACTCCGGACCCTCCAGGGCACGCGCCAGGACGCTCATGTCACCGGCGGTGACGGGGTCGATCAGGAAGGTGCCGGCCCCCTCACGCCGTAGCTGGACGAGGTAGGCGTCCTGCCCGTAGCGGAAGCCTGAGGCTCGCTCAGCGTCGACGGCGACCGGCCCGTGTCCCGCGGCCAGCGCGGCGGCGGCCTGAGCCAGGGCCGCAGGGGAGTCGGTGACAGGCGGCAGCCCCTGGCTCGGACGGGTGTAGTCCACGACCTGGGACGCGGGGACGGGGGAGCCTGTCGTTCCTGGCACGGCTACCGGACGTGGCTGGGACATGGGCACCGGCTCACCTGCCTGCGACGTGCAACGAGGTCGCCAGCTCAGGCTCGTGACCAGCGGCCAGGTGGATCAGCTCGTACCAGGCCTGCAGGTGCGGGCCGAGGTCAGGGGTGGTGGGCGACCACGAGGCGCGGATCTCGGCGTGGGCGCAGGCGTCGGTGAGTGTGAGGCCCCCGAAGGTCTCGGACAGGACCCGGGTCACTGTCCCGACCAGGGCGCGGTGGCCCGCGCCGGCGGAGTCCAGGGCGTCCGCCAGCCAGGACCACACCGCTGACCCCAGCAGGGGATCGGTACCGACCTCGTCGTCCAGACGGGCTCGTGCCATGACCACCAGGCGGAAGTCGCCGTCCCACGCCTCCTGGCCCGCGGGGTCGTGCAGGACCACGAAACGACCGGAGGCCTCCGGGGCTCCGTCGAGAGTCAGCGTGGTCTCCGCCGTCAGGGCCGCGGCGTAGGGGGCCATGCGACGGGGAGCCGGGACCTCGTCCAGGATGAGCCCACGCGCACGCGGCGCGTGGCGCAGGGACAGCAGCGCCTGCTCGAAGCGTTCGGGGATGGCCTCCTGCTCTGTGGAGGCGTCGAGCGGTGGACAGACGCTGGTAGCTGGCGGAGGGGTCACCGGCCCAGGCTAGCGGCGTACTACGAGGACCACGGGGATCCCACGCCGCTGTGACAGGGGGCCGATAGCGTCATGGGCTACAGTGGGGCGCCAGTGGCAGGCAGGCGCTGTCACTGACGTGTGAGGCCAACGATCGGATGATGGTGCAGCAGCTTCTCCCTGTGCTTCTCGGAGCAGATACTCTCGGCTACTCCTACGCCAGGCAGTTCCACGAGGTCTACGGCATCACCTCCATGGTCCTGGCCTCTGCGGACATCCGGTACACCTCTGCCAGCCGCTTTACCGACTACAGGGTCGTCGAGGGGCTGGACAAGGAGGAGACCCTGCTGGCCACGCTGCACCGCCAGGCTGACCGGACCCCGGACGGGGTGAGGCCGCTGGTGCTCTGCGGTGCCAGCGACTGGCACGCGCGCACGCTGTCCAGGAACCGTACGGAGCTGGAGTCCTGGGGATACGCCGTCCCGGTCATCGACTTCGCCCTGCTGGACCGCCTGACCCAGAAGGACCGTTTCTACGCCCTGTGCCAGCGCCTGGGAGTGCCCTACCCTCGCACCTGGGTGCTGCCCTTCGGCGAGGTGGCCCAGGAGGTCAGGGACTCCGGCCTGGAGGTGCTCGGCAAGGTCGAGGACCTCAGGGACGCCGACTTTCCCCTGGTCGTCAAGCCCTCGAACTCCGCTGACTGGCACTACGCCGAGATCGAGGACAAGCACAAGGTCTACACCCTCGCCTCCTACGCCGAGCTGGCGCGAGTCGCCGCCCAGGTGGAGGCCTCGGGCTACCACCACAGCCTCATCGTCCAGGAGGTCCTCTCGACGGCGGACACCTCGCTCCACACCCTGACGGTCTTCGCTGATGCCCACGGCGAGGTCCGCATGGCGGTGTCGGGCGACGTCGTCGTCCAGGACCGCTCGGCGACGGGCGTGGGCAACCCCCTGGTCATCCTGGGCGACCGCCGCCGCCAGGACCTGCTCGACCACGCGCGCCGACTCGTCCGCGAGACCGGCTACGTTGGCTACGCCAACTTCGACGTCATGGACGACGCCGAGGGCAACCCCCACTTCCTGGAGGTCAACACCCGCCCCGGACGCAACTCCTACTACGTGACCCTGGCCGGCTGCCCCTTCGTCAAGCCCGTCGTCGACCACTACGTGCACGGGCTGGACGTGGCCACCTCACTGACCGACGCCGAGCGTGAGGCCGGACGTCCCTTCCTCTTCTCCATGGTCCCGCCCGCTCTCGCCGTGCGTGAGGCCGGCGACCCGGCACTGCGGGCCAGGCTCAGGCCCTTCCTCGACCAGGGCACCTGGGCCAACCCCCTGCTCAACCGGCAGGACCGGCTGGCCCAGCGGTTCTGGGCCCGGGTGAACTTCGAGAACATGCGTACCAAGTTCTGACCGCCCTCGGGCTCAGGACGTCGCCTCCTGCTCGCCAGCCGCCGCCGGGACCGCGGCGCGCGTCCCTGTCTCACAGGTCGGTGCGGACAGGAAGGTCATCGAACGGGCCTCGACGACGAGCACCTCACCGGCCTCGTGGACGGAGCCGGGCTCCAGCAGGGGCGTCGGTGCGGTATCGAGCTCGACCGTCCAGCTGTGGGCGTAGTCCGGGCCGGGCAGGGTGAACTCCAGGTCGTCGGGGGAGGCGTTGATGAGGACGAGGAAGGAGTCGTCCACCAGGCGCTGACCTCGCTCGTCGGGCTCGGCGATGGCACCGCCGTTGAGGAAGACCGTCATGGCACGGGCGTACCAGGTGCCCCAGTCGTCGTCGGTCATGCGCTCTCCGGAGGGCCGCAGCCACGCGATCTCCCCGAGCGCTGACTCGCCGCCGTGGCCGGCCTCGCCTGAGAAGAAACGACGACGGCGCATCACCGGGTGGTCACGGCGCAGCGCGATGACCTGGCGGGTGAAGTCGTGGAGGCTCTTGGCCTCCTCGTCAAGGTCCCAGCTGACCCAGCTGATCTCATTGTCCTGGCAGTAGGTGTTGTTGTTCCCGCCCTGGGTGCGCCCGATCTCGTCCCCGTGGCAGATCATGGGCACGCCCTGGCTGAACATGACGGTGGCCAGGAAGTTGCGTACCTGGCGACGGCGCAGGTCAAGGACCGTCGGGTCGTCGGTAGGGCCCTCGGCCCCGCAGTTCCACGAGCGGTTGCTGGAGTCGCCGTCGGCCCCGCCCTCACCGTTGGCCTCGTTGTGCTTGTCGTTGTAGGACACGAGGTCGGCCAGGGTGAAGCCGTCGTGTGCGGTGACGAAGTTGACGCTGGCCACGGGGGTGCGACCGGAGTGCTGGTACAGGTCGGACGAGCCGGTCAGGCGTGAGGCGAACTCGCCCAGGGTCGAGGGCTCACCCCGCCAGAAGTCGCGCACCGTGTCCCGGTAGCGGCCGTTCCACTCGCTCCACAGGGGAGGGAACCCTCCGACCTGGTAGCCGCCCGGCCCCACGTCCCAGGGCTCGGCGATGAGCTTGACCTGGGACAGGATCGGGTCCTGGTGGATGATGTCGAAGAAGGCGCTGAGCTTGTCCACCTCGGCGAACTGGCGCGCCAGGGTGGAGGCCAGGTCGAAGCGGAAGCCGTCGACGTGCATCTCGGTGACCCAGTAGCGCAGGGAGTCCATGATGAGCTGGAGCACCGCGGGTGAGCGCATGAGCAGGGAGTTGCCGGTGCCGGTGGTGTCGAAGTAGTGGGCGCGGTCGTCGTCGACCAGCCGGTAGTAGGCCGCGTTGTCGATGCCGCGGAAGGACAGGGTGGGCCCCAGGTGGTTGCCCTCGGCGGTGTGGTTGTAGACCACGTCGAGGATGACCTCGATGCCTGCCTCGTGCATCGCCTTGACCAGGGCCTTGAACTCCTGGACCTGCTGGCCGTCGGAGCCGTAGGCGGCGTAGGAGCTGTGCGGGGCGAAGAAGCCGATGGTGTTGTAGCCCCAGTAGTTGGACAGGCCCTTTTCCTGCAGGTGGGTGTCATTGACGAACTGGTGGACGGGCATGAGCTCGATCGCGGTCACGCCCAGGTCCGTCAGGTAGTCAATGACCGCCGGGTGAGCCAGACCGGCGTAGGTGCCACGCAGCTCCTCGGGCACCAGGGGGTGCAGGCGGGTCATGCCCTTGACGTGGGCCTCGTAGATGATGGTGTCGTGGTAGGCGTGGCCGGGCGGGCGGTCGTGTCCCCAGTCGAAGAAGGGGGAGGTGACCACCGAGCGCATGGTCGCGGGAGCGGAGTCCTCCTCGTTGCGGACGTCGGGGTCGTCGAAGCTGTAGGAGTACAGGGACGCCGACGGCGTGACGTGCCCCGAGATGGCCTTGGCGTACGGGTCCAGCAGCAGCTTGGACGCGTCGCAACGGTGGCCTGCCGCGGGGTCGTAGGGGCCGTGCACCCGGAAACCGTAGTGCTGGCCGGGCCGCACCGAGGGCAGGTAGCCGTGCCACACGCTCGCGTCGACCTCGGTCAGGCCTACACGGGTCTCACGGCCCTCGTCGTCGAACAGGCACAGGTCGACGCCCTGGGCGACCGAGGAGTACAGGGCGAAGTTGGTGCCAGACCCGTCGAAGGTGGCACCCAGCGGGTAGGCCCGTCCCGGCCACGCCTGTGGCTGGGGGCTCTCGTCAGCGGCAGTGGGTTCGGACATGGGGCAAGCCTGCCACGGACTAGCAGGGTGTGCAGCGGACCACGTGGATAGGTGAGGAGTCACACTCATGGGATTTGGTGGGCCGGGTGGAGACCTGCTAACTTTTTCTCCGCACCTGGAAGGGTGTCACGCGGATGTGGCTCAGTTGGTAGAGCATCACCTTGCCAAGGTGAGGGTCGCGGGTTCGAGTCCCGTCATCCGCTCGGGCGATTGGCGCAGCGGGAGCGCGCTTCCCTGACACGGAAGAGGTCACTGGTTCGATCCCAGTATCGCCCACCACCGACAGAGCCCCGGACCTGCATCCGGGGCTTCGTTCTTCCAGGAGCACCGTCGCCGCGTCAGGAGAGGACACATGGCCCTCAAGAGCTCTCGTACCCGGCCTGATCTTCTCCCCGTGGTCGTAGGAGGGGACATCGGTGCCTACGCGCTGGCGCGCGAGCTGCACGAGGCCACCGGACAACGGGTCAGGATCGTCTCGCCCAGTCCCATCGAGGCCATCGCGCTGTCGTCCTACATCGACGTCATCGGCCAGGACACCGCGGACGAGGCCGGGCTGCTCCGCGTGCTGCGGGAGCTGGTGGAGGGGCGTGGACCACGCAGTGCCGTGGTCATCGGCAACACCGACTCCCTGGCCAGCTTCCTGTCCTCCCACCGCGAGGAGCTGGAGCCGCGCTACGTGGTCCCCTTCCCCTCCCCGGAGACGATCGACTCCCTGAGCGACAAGGTCTCCTTCGCCAGGGTCTGTGCTGAGCACGGGCTGCGTACTCCCCGCCAGGTGGTGGTGCGTGGAGAGGACCTGGTGCACGGCGATCCCGTCATCGACATCGCCTTCCCCCTGATCGGCAAGCCCGCCGTCGGGGCGTACTGGGACACGGTGAGCTTCCCGTCCAAGCGCAAGGTCTACGAGCTCGACACCCCCGAGCAGCTGGCGCGGCTGTGGCAGGACCTGCGTGGTGCCGGCTTCGAGTCCACCTTCCTCATCCAGGAGCGTATCCCGGGGGACGACGACGCCATGCGCTCGGTGACGGCCTACGTGGCCAGTGACGGCCGGGTGACCATGATGGGCTCGGCCCGGGTGCTGCTGGAGGACCACGCTCCCACCCTCATCGGCAACCCGGTCGCGATGATCACCGAGCCCTACCCTGAGCTGTGGTCCGGGGTGGAGGCGCTGCTGACAGGCACGGGCTACCGGGGGTTCGCGAACTTCGACATCAAGGTCGACCCGCGCGACGGACAGGCCGTCTTCTTCGAGGTCAACCCTCGCATCGGGCGCAACAGCTACTACATGGCCGCCGCCGGGGTCAATCCCATGGTCCCGATGATCCGGGACCTGGTTGACGCCCGCCCCGGGCCGCGTGCAGAGGCACGCAACGAGGTCCTGTACAGCCTGGTGCCGATCCACCTCATCCTCCACCAGGTCGACGACCCGCGGCTGCGGGCACGCGTGCTGCGACTGGCCTGGCGCGCCGTCGACCCTCTGCAGGACCCGGCTGAGACCTCGGTGCGCCGTCGCCTGCTGGTGACCGGGCTCAAGCTCAACCACGACCGCAAGTTCCACCGCTACCGTCCCAAGCCCCTGTGGCGCCGTCGGTGAGCAGTGCAGGGGTGCGCGTGTTGGAAAAGTCATCATGACGGAGGATGCTGCGCAGGCACGCACCCCAATAATGTGGGCTCATCATTCCTGAGGCCCCTAGGAGAGGAGCCCGTGTCCATGCCGCCTGTACCCATCGAGCCTGGGAGCCTGGCAGCGCTCGACGCCCGCCAGATGCGGATCGCCATCGGCTGCACGCACGCCCCCATCGAACAGCGTGAGGTCTGGGAGCGCTACGAGGCCAGCCAAGGGCATGAGCTCTTTGGTCGTTACGCTTACATGATCGAGGGCAAGCCGGTCGCCGTGCTGGCTCTGTACCGCTACGAGGTGGGTGGACAGCCCTTCCTGTGGGCCAAGCACGGGCCGGTGTGGCTCAAGGAGCAGAGCCCGCAGCGGGAGACGCAGCTACGGGCGCTGCTCGTGCGTGAGGTACGCCGGCGGGACCGGCGCGTGGTCTTCATCCGGATGCACGCCCGCTTCCAGGCTCCGGACACCAGGGACCTCATGTCCACGATCACCTATGACCGTACCTACGTCATCGACCTGCGCCCGCGTACCCCTGAGGCGATCAGCCAGGCCATGCCCACCGCCGGGCGCAAGGGGGTGCGCCGTGCCGAGCGGGTCGCCCGGCAGGCCGGCTGCACCATCGCTGAGGAGACCGGCCTGAGCCGTGAGGAGTTTGAGCAGGTCTACCAGGTCATGCTGGCCACCGCCGAGCGTGACGGCTTCCGGCCCCACCCCAGCCAGGTGTACTGGGACATGCTGACCCATCTGGGCCCTGAGCACGCCCGCCTGTTCGTTCTGCGCCGGGAGGGGGTGGCGCACTGCTGGGACCTGGTGACGGTCTCCGGCACGATGGCTGTGGCCTACTACGGTGCCTCGTCAGACGAGTCCCGGGACTTCAGAGGTTCCGAGGCTCTGGACTGGGCTGTGGCGTGTGCCATGGCGGCCGAGGGCAAGGATGGTCTGGACCTCATGGGGGCTGAGTCCACGCGGGTGCCCGAGCTGTACTCCGTGGGCCGCTACAAGAAGCGCTTCGCCCAGCGCCCCACGGAGGTCGACGGCGCCTGGGACGTGCTGGCCCGGCCGGCCGCCTACCGCGTGCTCACGGCCGCGCGCAAGGGCCGTCACCTGGTGCGGCGGCGCCTGGGGGTCTGAGCAGCGGCATCAGGGGGCCACTGCCTTATGATCCGGTGTGTAGACGCAGGCACCGGTACAGCCCGCGCCACCGACCTGAAGGAGGACCCGTGTCACCCAGCCAGCTGACGATCACCCTCGACGGCGCCTCACGCAGCATCGAGGTGGGAACCACGGGAACCACCCTGTTCGCCCGCTCGCGCGAGGTCGTGGCCATGAAGGTCGACGGCGAGCCCTGGGACCTGTCCCGCGAGCTTCATGAGGGCGCCGTCGTCGAGCCGATCACGCTGGGCAGCGAGGACGGCCTCAACATCCTGCGCCACAGCGCCACACACGTCATGGCGCAGGCCGTCCAGGAGATCTTCCCGGACGTCAACCTCGGCATCGGCCCCTTCATCACCGACGGCTTCTACTACGACTTCGGCAACATCGAGGCCGTGACGCCCGAGCTCCTCAAGGACATCGAGAAGCGCATGAAGCGCATCGTCAAGGAGGGGCAGGCCTTCGTCCGTCGCGAGATCTCTGAGGAAGAGGGGCGGGTGGAGCTGGCTGACCAGCCCTACAAGCTCGAGCTCATCGACACCAAGGGGAAGGGCGCAGAGGCCTCGGCCAGCGTCGAGGTCGGCGCCGGCGGCCTGACGGTCTACGACAACGTGCGCAGGAACGGCGAGGTCGCCTGGAAGGACCTGTGCCGGGGCCCGCACCTGCCCTCGACCAGGATCATTGGCCAGGGCTTTGCCCTGACCAAGTCCTCCTCCGCCTACTGGAAGGGCGACCAGCACGGCGACTCCCTCCAGCGCATCTACGGCACCGCGTGGGCCTCGAAGGAGGACCTCAAGGACTACCAGACCCGTCTGGCTGAGGCCGCCAAGCGCGACCACCGCAAGCTGGGTGCCGAGCTCGACCTGTTCTCCTTCCCTGAGGAGATCGGTCCGGGCCTGGTGGTCTTCCACCCCAAGGGGGGCATGCTGCGTCACGAGATCGAGAAGTACGTCATCGAGCGGCACGAGCAGGCCGGATTCGACTTCGTCCACACCCCCGAGATCACGAAGGCAGGGCTCTTCCACACCTCGGGCCACCTGCCCTACTACGCGGACACGATGTTCCCGCCGATGCTGGCCGACGAGGAGACTGACGCGCAGGGCAACGTGACCAAGGCCGGCCAGGAGTACTACCTCAAGGCCATGAACTGCCCGATGCACAACCTCATCTTCCGCTCGCGCGGGCGCTCCTACCGTGAGCTGCCGCTGCGCCTGTTCGAGATGGGGCACGACTACCGGTACGAGAAGTCCGGTGTGGTCCACGGCCTGACCCGCATGCGCGGATTCACCCAGGACGACTCCCACACCTACTGCACGCGTGAGCAGGCTCCGGCGGAGATCAAGAAGCAGATCGAGTTCTTCATCTCCGTCCTCAAGGCCTTCGGCCTGACGGACTTCTACCTCGAGCTGTCGACCCGAGACGAGGACGGGGCGAAGAAGGACAAGTTCATCGGCTCGGACGAGGACTGGGACGTCGCGACCAGGACCCTGGCGGAGGTGTGCGCCTCGACCGGGCTGGACCTCGTGCCCGACCCGGGCGGCGCTGCCTTCTACGGCCCCAAGGTCTCCGTCCAGGTCAAGGACGCCATCGGCCGCACCTGGCAGATGTCGACGATCCAGTACGACTTCAACCAGCCCGAGCGCTTCGACCTGGAGTACACCGCTGCCGACGGCTCCCACCAGCGGCCGATCATGCTGCACTCGGCCAAGCTCGGTAGCGTCGAGCGCTTCATCGGCGTGCTCACTGAGCACTACGCCGGTGCCTTCCCTGCCTGGCTGGCCCCGGTCCAGGTGCGCCTGGTCCCGGTGGCAGAGGCCTTTGACGACTACGTCAGCCAGGTGGCGACCAGGCTGCGCGAGCACGGCGTGCGCGTGGAGACCGACCTGTCCGACGACCGCTTCGGCAAGAAGATCCGTAACGCGTCCAAGGAGAAGGTGCCTTTCACCCTCATCGCCGGCGGTGAGGACGCCCAGGCCGGTGCCGTCTCCTTCCGCTTCCGCGACGGCGAGCAGACCAACGGCGTGCCCGTCGATGAGGCCGTCGAGCACATCGTCCGGGTCATCGCCGAGCGCGTCAACGACCCGGCGGGGGAGAAGCTCACCCGATGAGCGACCCCGTCCAGGCGCCAGGCGGCGGTGGTCGGGCAGGCCTGGAGGACCTGCCCGGCACCGTCGTGACCGGGCCGATCGGTCCGGTCACGGTCGAGGCGCCCTTCCAGCACCCAGACGCCCCCGACCCCTTCGGTAGGCTCTGGACCCCGCACCGCATGGTCTACATCGGCGGCCAGGACAAGCCTGCGGACTCCTCCAGCCAGCAGTGCCCCTTCTGCCTCGCGCCGGGACGAGCGGACCGCGACTCGCTCATCGTCCACCGCGGGGAGCGCGCCTACGTGCTGATGAACCTCTACCCCTACAACACCGGTCACCTGCTCGTGTGCCCCTACCGCCACATCGCGGACTGGACCGAGGCTACCGCCGCCGAGCGCACCGAGATCGGCGAGCTGACGGCTCGTGCCATGGAGGTCGTGCGTGAGGTCAGCCGCCCTCACGGGTTCAACCTGGGGATGAACCAGGGGCAGGTGGCAGGGGCCGGCATCGCCGCGCACCTCCACCAGCACATCGTGCCTCGGTGGACCGGGGACGCGAACTTCATGCCGATCATCGGCAAGACCAAACCGGTGCCCCAGCTGCTGGGCGATCAGCGCGAGACGCTCGCTGCCGCCTGGGACCAGGCTCCCACGACGCAAGGCGACGGCGAGTCCGCAGCCCGGTGCTGAGACCGCCCTCGCCACCCCCATCCCGACCACGAGGAAGACATGCTCGGACAGCACGGACGAGGCCTGACCAAGGCCCTGTTCACCACCCCCGCCCTGGCGATGGCAAAGGTGGGGATCACCCCCAACATGCTCACTGTCACCGGGACCGTGGCCTCGGTCGCCGTGGCGGTGGCCACTCTGCCCCAGGGGCACTTCGTCCTGGGGCCAGTGCTGCTGGGGCTGGTGCTGGTCGCGGACTCCTTCGACGGGATCCTGGCCCGGGCTACCGGACGCTCCTCAGAGTTCGGAGCGTTCCTGGACTCGACGATGGACCGGCTGGCCGACGGGGCCGTCTTCGCCTCTCTGGCGGCGTGGGCAGGTCTGCACATGGCTGACGGCACGGCGCGCACCCTCACGCTCACGGCCGCCCTGGCCTGCGTCGTGCTCGCCGCGACCGTGCCCTACGCCCGGGCGAGGGCGGAGTCGGTGGGAGCGACGGCCTCGATCGGCATCGCCGAGAGGACCGACCGGCTGCTCGTGGCCCTGGCAGCCACCTTCGTGGTGGGAGCAGGGGCTCCGCAGTGGGTGCTGACCGTGGCCCTGACCGTGGTCGCGGTGGCCTCGTTCGTCACGGTGGTCCAGCGCGTGCTCACCGTGCGTCGTCAGCTGGCGACGCACGGGGACGGCCAGGGCCCGGCCGCGGGGGAGCAGGAGCAGTGAGCATGGGGACGCAGGACCTGTACCGCCTGGCATGGCGGTGGGCGCCGCGCCTGCCCGCCAGCATCGGCTACGGTGTCTCCCACCTGGGAGCGGACGCGGCGTGGGCGCTCCAGCGTGTGTCCGGCTTCGCCGGCAGCAGCCGCACCGGCGGAGTGCCGCAGCTGCGGCGCAACCTCGCCCGCCTGCTTGAGCCCGGGACCTGCGGGCGTGAGCTGGAGGCGGCCACCCGGGCGGGGATGCGGTCCTACATGCGGTACTTCTACGAGGCCTTCGCCCTCAGCGGCCTGAGCGCGACGCAGGTGGACGCGAGGGTGCGCGCCGTCCTCGACCCGCGGGCCCGGCAGGACCTGGAGGCGGGAAGCATCGTGGTGGCCCTGGCCCACATGGGCAACTGGGACCTGGTCGGCGCCTGGGCCAGCCGGGTGCTGGTACCGGTGCTGACCGTGGCTGAGAGGCTGGAGCCGGAGGACCTCTTCGACCAGTTCGTCAGCTTCCGCCAGAGCCTGGGTATGCGGGTGATCGGCCAGGCACGCGGCCAGAAGGTCTTCGACCAGCTGCTTGAGGCCGCTGGGGAGGGGCACTACCTCATCGCGCTGCTGGCTGACCGTGACCTGTCCTCCTCCGGCGTCGAGGTCCCGCTGGCGGGCCGGAAGGCGCACGTGGCCGCCGGTCCGGCTGCCGTGGCCGAGAGGCTCGACCTCCCCCTGTACGTGGCGACCGTCTCCTACGAGCGTCTGACCGGGGAGCGTCGTCGTCAGGCAGGCGGGCCGTGGGGCGTCGTCCTCACCCTGTCCAAGGTGCCTCGGCCAGAGGGCGCTGAGGGCCGTGAGCTCGTGGCCCGCTGGACACGCAGCTGGGTCGCTGCCCTGGAACCGGGGCTGCGGGCCCACGCGGTGGACTGGCACATGCTCCAGGCGGTCTTCGACGAGGACCTGGACCAGGCTCGCCTGGCCCGCTCGCGCGCCCGCGAGGCCGCTGGCGGGGCTGAGGGCCCTGACAACCTGCCCACGGGGGAGGACGCATGAGGATCGGACTGGTCTGCCCCTACTCCATGGACGCCCACGGCGGCGTCCAGGTGCACGTGATGGACCTGGCCGGTGAGCTCATCCGCCGCGGGCACGAGGTCCAGGTCCTGGCTCCGGCCTCGAGCGAGCTGGAGCTGCCCGACTGGGTCACCAGCGCCGGGGACGCCGTCGCGATCCCGTACAACGGCTCAGTGGCCAGGCTCAACTTCGGCGCGCTGGTGGCACGTCGTGCCCGACGCTGGCTGGAGACAGGCGACTTCGACCTGGTCCACATCCACGAGCCCATCACCCCCAGCGTCGGCCTTCTCGTCCTGCAGGCGGCCCAGGCACCGGTCGTGGCGACCTTCCACGCCGCGATGGACCGCTCGATCGCCCGCGAGCTCGTCTCGCCGGTGATCTCCCCGCTGCTGGAGCGCATCACCGCTCGTATCGCGGTCTCGGAGGAGGCACGGCGCACGCTGGTCCACTTCCACGGCGGGGACGCCGTCGTCATCCCCAACGGGGTCAACGTGGCGCCCTTCGCCTCCGCCCCGCACGACGACCCTCGTTTCGCCGGCACGGACAAGGAGCCGACGATCAGCTTCCTGGGGCGCCTGGACGAGCCGCGCAAGGGGCTGCCCGTGCTGGCCGAGGCCGTTCCGGCGGTCCTGGAGGCGGTGCCGGGAGCCCGCTTCCTCATCGCCGGGCGAGGCGAGGCCGACGAGGTCCGTGAGCAGTTGGCTGGCTGGGGCGACCACGTCGTCTTCCTGGGAGGCGTCAGTGACGAGGACAAGGCGGCCATGCTGGCCTCGTCGACCTGCTACGTCGCTCCTCAGACAGGAGGCGAGTCCTTCGGGATCGTCCTGGTCGAGGCGATGGCGGCGGGGACCAGCGTCATCGCCTCAGACCTCACGGCCTTCTCCGACGTCCTGGGAGCCGGTCGCTACGGTGCCCTGTTCCGCAACGAGGACAGCCAGGACCTGGCACGCGTCATCATCGAGACCCTCACCGGTGCCGAGGCGGCTCAGGCGCGGCGGCAGGCGGCTGACGCGGTGGTCGGACGCTACGACTGGTCGACGGTGACTGACGCCGTCCTGGACGTGTACGACATGGTCCTGTCCACCGCCCACACGCGTGTGCAGGCGGCTCAGGACACGCGCACCGTCGTCGGGCGCATCCGTGACGCGTTGGAGGCGGGGGAGAGATGAGCCTGGCAGTCGTGTCCGCACAGGGCCACGAGCACTGGTACCAGGCCGGCAGCCTGCTGGCGGTCGCCGCCCTGGTCGTCGTCGTGGTGGCGTGGGTCCTCTACGCCCGCGCCCTGCGGGTGGACCGCCTCCACCGCCAGGTGCTCGGCTCACGAGCCACGCTTGAGGCGCAGCTGGTCCACCGTGCCCAGGCGGCTGCCGAGATCGCCTCGCTGGGGCTGCTGGACCCGGCCTCGGCGCTGCTGGTCTCCCGCGCGGCGCACGAGGCGCTGGAGGCCGAGGGGCCCCTGGTGGACGACGGGCTCGACCCGGAGACCGTCTCCGGCCTCGCCCTGGACGACCCGGCTCGCAGCCGCAGCCGCGCGGCGGCGGAGTCGGACCTGTCCCGCGTGCTGCGCACCGTCGTCTCACAGCCGGTGCGTGAGCAGCTGGCCGGCTCCCAGGCCGGCCGGGAGGCGCTGGAGCGCCTGGACCGCAGCTCCTACCGCCTGGTGATCGCCCGCCGCTTCCACAACACCCACGTGGCGCAGGCGCGTCAGCTGCGCAGCCGGTGGCTGGTCAGGGCCGCCCACCTGGCCGGGCACGCCCCCGTGCCTGCCGCCCTGGACATGGATGACGACGTCACGCCGGTGCCTGGCCAGGAGCCGGTCACGTCCGCTGCCACCCCCGAGGAGGCCCTGTGAGCCAGGCCCCGCTCCGGTCACAGTCGGGCTCGTGGGCCGGTCCGCAGGCGCTGCGACGCCGCCGTGCCCGAGACGTGGTGGCCTACCTCGTCGCCGCAGTGGGTGGGGTCGGGCTCATGGTCGTCCTCGCCGTGGTCTACTCCCAGGCCGGTGAGGTCACCGCGATGGTCTGGCCGGCGCTGCTGGCACTGGTCCCGCTGGGGATCGTGCTGGTCGTCGTGCGCTGGATCGACCGGTGGGAGCCTGAGCCCTTCTCCATCCTCCTGACGGCCTTCCTGTGGGGAGCCGGCGTCGCGACCGCGGTCTCGCTGGCCGTCAACACGACGACGGCGCTCCTCGCCTCCTCGGTGACGGCCACCAGCGGCGACCTCGTGGCCTCAGTGGTCTCGGCCCCGGTGATCGAGGAGGTCACCAAGGGCGCTGGTGTCCTCATCATCTTCCTGGTGTGGCGGCGCTCCTTCAACGGTCCCGTCGACGGGATCGTCTACGCCGCGGTGGTAGCGGCGGGCTTCGCCTTCGCGGAGAACATCCTCTACTTCGTGCAGTACCGCGACCACCTGGCGACCACCTTCCTCATGCGGGCGGTGGCCTCGCCCTTCGCCCACGTCACCTTCACCTCCTGCACCGGCCTGGCGATCGGGCTGGCCTCACGGATGCGCTCGTCGGTCGCCTGGGTGTGGATGACGCCGTGCGGGCTGGTGGGTGCCGTCCTCCTCCACGCCTTCTGGAACGGGGTGCTCGCCGCGGCGCCCTCCCTGTACCTGCTGGTCGAGGTCCCCTTCTTCCTGGCCTGCATCGGTCTGGTGGTGTGGCTGCGGTGGAGCGAGCGCATGACGATGCGCAACCGCCTGGCAGACTATGCCCGCGCCGGTTGGTACGAGCAGTCCGAGGTCGTCATGATGACCACCTCGGCCGGCCGGGCCGCGGCGCTGCGGTGGGCACGGCGGCGCGGTACGCGCACGCACGCGGCGATGAAGGACCTCCTGGGTGCCTCGGCCAGCCTGGCGGCCCTGCGCCAGCAGGCGCTGGACGGATACGTCGAGGCGGACTACGGCCAGCAGGAACGTGAGCTGCTGGACGTGGTACGCCGTTCCAAGGAGGTGCTGGGACAAGGATGAGCCGAGCCGAGCTGACCCCGGACGGGCGGGACCCGCAGCTGGTCCCTGACAACTGGCGTGAGCTGATCGACCCTGCGGGGGAGTGGCACCTGGACGAGGACGGGCTGCCCCGACGTCGCGGCGCCCGGGTCATCGCGTTGCGGACGGTCCCCAGTCCTGCGATCCTCCTGGTCACGGGGCACGATCGCACTGACGCCGACCACTGGTGGTCCTTCACGCCTGGTGGCGGGGTCCTGGAGGGCGAGACCAGCCGCCAGGCCGCCGCGCGCGAGCTGGCGGAGGAGACCGGCATCGTCCTGGACGAGGGCGCCCTGACCGGTCCCGTGGTGTACCGCGACAGCCGCTTCGACTTCAACCTGGTGACCGTCCGCCAGGACGAGGAGCTCTTCCTCGCCGTGCTGGACGCCGAGCAGGCTGAGGCCACCGCGGGTGCGGACGGCGAGATGGACCGTAGCGGCTGGACCGAGCTCGAGCGCGAGGTCCTGGACTCCGTGCGGTGGTGGCCGTTGGAGGAGCTCGACGCGGCAGTCGGCCGGGGCATGGTCGTCTACCCGCCACAGCTGCCGGACCTGGCTCGTGAGCTTGTCACGGGCTGGAACGGGGTCGCCTGGTCGATCAAGGAGTGGGACTGAGGCAGGCGGGTCTCAGGCCGGCGGTAGCATGTGACCCACCCGACCACCAGCTGCCGCAGGCTGTGCCTGTGGCCCGTCCCTGAGGACCTCCATGACCACGACGAGCCCGACCACCGGCACCCTGACGATCAAGCGCGGCATGGCTGACATGCTCAAGGGCGGCGTCATCATGGACGTCGTCACCCCCGAGCAGGCTCGCATCGCCGAGGACTGCGGGGCCGTGGCCGTCATGGCCCTGGAGCGCGTGCCGGCAGACATTCGTGCCCAGGGCGGAGTGGCCCGGATGTCGGACCCGGACCTCGTCACGGGCATCATCGACGCCGTCTCGATCCCGGTCATGGCCAAGGCGCGGATCGGGCACTTCGTGGAGGCCCAGGTCCTGCAGTCCCTTGGCGTGGACTATATCGACGAGTCGGAGGTGCTGACCCCGGCTGACTACTCCCACCACATCGACAAGCAGGCCTTCACCGTGCCCTTCGTGTGCGGCGCGACCAATCTGGGAGAGGCGCTGCGCCGGATCACCGAGGGCGCCGCCATGATCCGCTCCAAGGGTGAGGCCGGCACGGGGGACGTGTCCAACGCCGTGACCCACATGCGCACGATCCGCGACGAGATCCGGCGCCTGACGTCCCTGCCTGAGGACGAGCTCTACGTGGCGGCCAAGGAGCTGGGTGCCCCCTACGAGCTCGTGGCCGAGGTCGCGCGGACGGGCAGCCTGCCGGTGGTCCTGTTCACCGCAGGCGGCATCGCCACCCCGGCGGACGCGGCCATGATGATGCAGATGGGCGCCGAGGGCGTGTTCGTGGGCTCGGGCATCTTCAAGTCGGGTGACCCCGCCAAGCGGGCGGCGGCGATCGTGCGCGCCACGGCCCAGTTCGACGACCCCTCGGTGGTCGCTGAGGTCTCCCGGGGCCTGGGCGAGGCGATGGTCGGTATCAACGTCGAGGACGTTGCGGCGCCTCACCGCCTGGCTGAGCGCGGTTGGTGACACCCGCCGTGACAGCGGGCGAGCCTGCGCGGCGCGTCGGTACCTCGGTCCTGGGCCGGCACACGCCGCGTGCTCTGTTCCCAGCCGCCTCGGCCTCAGACTCCCGGCCTACGGTCGGTGTACTGGCCCTGCAGGGAGACGTGCGCGAGCACGTACTGGCGCTGGAGGCAGCCGGTGCCAGGGCGGTGGCCGTGCGTGCGGCAGCCGACCTGGTCGGGCCTGAGGGGGTGCGTGTGGACGGCCTGGTCCTGCCTGGGGGAGAGTCCACCACAGTGGGCAGGCTCCTCGCCGCCTTCGACATGCTGGCGCCGTTGCGCGCCGTGGTGCGTGACGGGCTGCCCGTCTACGGGTCCTGCGCGGGCATGATCCTGCTGGCTGATCGCGTGGCGGGGGCGGCCTCAGGACAGCCCCTGATCGGGGGCATCGACATGACGGTGCGGCGCAACGCCTTCGGGCGGCAGGTGGACTCCTACGAGGAGGAGCTCGTCGCACCTGCGCTCGGTGCTCCTGCCGACCGGCCGTTGCGCGGGGTGTTCATCCGGGCGCCGTGGGTGGAGCACGTCGGTGCCTGCGTCGAGGTCCTTGCCACAACCCGGTCAGGGCGCGCGGGCGCGGAGGAGGCAGGTTCAGGCGGTAGGATCGTCGCGGTTCGTCAAGGACCCTTGCTCGCGACCTCCTTCCATCCTGAGGTCGGAAGCGATCACCGGGTCCACGACGTCTTTGTCGAGATGGTGACGCGCCGCTCCTAGGAGCCCCGCGTCGCAGCCGCGTCGCATCCTCGGATGCTGACCTACCCAAGGAGCACATATGTCGGGACACTCCAAGTGGGCGACCACCAAGCACAAGAAGGCCGCTATCGACGCCAAGCGCGGCAAGCTCTTCGCGCGCCTGATCAAGAACATCGAGGTCGCTGCGCGTACCGGTGGCGGTGACCCCGCAGGCAACCCGACCCTCTACGACGCCATCCAGAAGGCGAGGAAGAACTCCGTGCCTGCTGACAACATCACCCGTGCTGTCAAGCGCGGCAGTGGTGAGGAGGCCGGCGGAGCGGACTGGCAGACCATCATGTACGAGGGCTACGGTCCTGCGGGTGTGGCCTTCCTGGTCGAGTGCCTGACAGACAACCGCAACCGTGCCGCCTCCGACGTGCGGGTGGCCTTCACCCGCACCGGCGGCAACCTGGCCGACCCGGGCTCGGTGGCCTACAACTTCACGCGCAAGGGCGTGGTCGAGATCGCCAAGGCCGACGGCATCGACGAGGACTCGATCCTCATGGCTGTCCTGGACGCCGGCGCCGAGGAGGTCGTCGAGGGGGCGGAGTCCTTCGAGGTGATCTGCGAGCCGACGGACCTCATCGCGGTGCGTAACGCCGTGACCGAGGCAGGGATGGAGTATGACTCCGCCGAGTCCCAGTTCGTCGCCGGGACCAAGGTCGAGGTCGACCTCGACGGCGCCCGCAAGGTCATGCGGCTCATCGACGCCCTGGAGGACCTGGACGACGTCCAGAACGTCTTCACCTCCGTCGATGTCTCTGCTGAGGTCGCCGCCCAGCTCGACGAGGACGAGGACTGAGCTGGCTGCCACGCTGAAGGGTCAGCAGGCTCGTTCTCCTCGCTCACGCACCGCCCAGGTCGCGCTCCAGCGGGTGCTCGGGGTTGATCCCGGGCTCACGCGATGCGGCCTGGGCTGTGTCGATATCGACGCCAGGCGGCGGGCTCGGTTGGTGGAGGTCGGCGTCGTGCGCACGCCCCCGTCGATGAGCCCGGAGCTGAGGCTGGCGGCGATCGCTGACGCCCTGGACGACTGGATCGCTCGGCTGGGGCCGACGAGCGTGTCGGTGGAGCGCGTCTTCGCCCAGGACAACCTGCGCTCGGTCATCTCGGTGGCGCAGGTGATGGGCGTGGTCATGGTGGCTGGGGCCCGGGCCGGCCTGGAGGTGGCTCAGCACACCCCCAGCGAGGCCAAGGCGGCTGTCACCGGCTCCGGGACCGCAGGCAAGGCGCAGGTGACAGCGATGGTCCAGCGCATCCTCGGGCTGGATGCTCCGCCTCAGCCGGCCGACGCCGCCGACGCCCTGGCCCAGGCGATCTGCCACGGCTGGCGCGGCGGAGGCACGGGGATCGACGGCGGGACCGAGATGGTCTCCGCCGGAGGCTCGGTGCGTGCCAGCGCCCGCACCCCTGCCCAGCGCCAGTGGGCGCAGGCCCAGGCCGCAGCCCGGCGTACGGGTGCCGTCGATCCTCGCCGTGCTCGGCGCTGAGGGCGACGCGGCACCGCCTGACCTGGTAGTGTCTGTACAGATGTTCGACCTCCTGAAGGAGAAGCCTGCATGATCGCCTCACTGCGTGGCACCGTCCTGGAGATCTCGCTGACCGGTGCCGTGATCGAGGTCGGGGGCGTGGGCATGGCCTTCCAGGCCACGCCCACGACGCTGGCCGGGCTGCGCGTCGGTGAGGAGGGCACGGTTCACACAGAGCTCGTCGTGCGCGAGGACTCCCTGACGCTCTTCGGCTTCGCTGACGCTGACGAGCGCCTGTGCTTCCGGGTCCTCCTGGGTGCCAAGGGTGTGGGCGCGAAGCTGGCGCTGGCGATCCTGGCCGTCCACACCCCCGACGCCCTGCGGCGCGCGATCGCGAGCCAGGACGTGGCAGCCCTCAAGCGGGTGCCGGGTCTGGGGCCCAAGGGTGCTCAGCGCGTCATCATCGACGTGGGGGACAAGCTGGGGCCGGTGACGGGGGAGGAGCCGGCGGCGTCGGGGGCGCAGGCGGTGGCGCCGGAGGGGCAGGACGCTGATCCCGACGTCGTGGCGGCCCTGGTCCAGCTGGGGTGGAACGAGGCTACCGCCCGCCAGGCCGTCAGCGCGGTGACCTCGGCTGCCGAGGGCGAGGCTGAGAGCCTGGCCGTGCCCGAGCTGCTACGGGCGTCGTTGCGCTGGCTGGGAGGCGGCCACCGTGGCTGAGCAGGTTCCTGGACGCTTCGTGGGTGGCGGAGCCGACGAGTCCGAGCGGGCGGCGGAGGCAGCGCTGCGTCCCAAGCGGCTGGAGGACTTCGTCGGGCAGGAGGTCGTACGCGGCCAGCTCTCGGTGGTGCTGCGTGCCGCCCTGTCTCGGGGGACCACTCCGGACCACGTCCTGCTCTCAGGTCCTCCGGGGCTGGGGAAGACGACGCTCGCCATGATCATCGCGGCTGAGGTGGACGGCTCGCTGCGGCTGACCAGCGGACCCGCGATCCAGCACGCCGGGGACCTGGCGGCGATCCTGTCCTCCCTGGAGGAGGGCGACGTCCTCTTCATCGACGAGATCCACCGCCTGGCCCGCACGGCTGAGGAGATGCTGTACCTGGCGATGGAGGACTACCGGGTCGACGTCGTCGTGGGCAAGGGGCCCGGTGCGACCTCCATCCCGCTGTCGCTACCGCCCTTTACCGTCGTCGGAGCCACGACCCGTGCGGGCCTGCTCCCGGCACCGCTGCGCGACCGCTTCGGTTTCACCGGTCACCTGGAGTACTACGGCCCGGTAGAGCTGTCGCGGATCCTGGCGCGCTCAGCGGGGCTGCTAGGCGTGGAGCTGGACGCGCAGGCCGGAGCGGAGCTGGCGCGTCGTTCCCGCGGGACGCCACGTATCGCCAACCGGCTGCTGCGCCGTGTCCAGGACTGGGCCGAGGTGCACGGGACCCCTGGCCGCCTCGACCTGACGGCTGCGCGTGCGGCGCTCGAGGTCTTCGAGGTCGACGCGCTGGGGCTGGACCGTCTGGACCGGGCGGTTCTGGAGGCTCTGTGCACGCGTTTCGGCGGAGGGCCCGTTGGCCTGACGACGCTGGCCGTGAGCGTGGGGGAGGAGCCGGAGACCGTGGAGACGGTTGCGGAGCCCTACCTGGTGCGTGAGGGACTGGTGGTCCGCACCCCACGCGGTCGCAGCGCCACGACGGCTGCCTACGAGCACCTGGGTCTGGAGCCGCCGGCAGGCGGCCTGACGCTCGTGTGAGCCCTGCGCAGGCGGTAGGGCTCACACCCCCAGGTAGTGCTGACGTGGTCGCAGAGCCCCGGAAGTGGCCTAGACTCGGCGGGGTTGTCCCCTGCCTGGGGACGGTGCACCGTCGAACGGAGGAGCCTGGATGCTCTGGATGCTCATCGTCATGGTCCTTGCCTTCTGGCTCATGTCGCGCTTCGCGCGCAAGCAGCAGGAGAAGATGACGGCCCAGCAGAACGCTCGTATCGAGGAGGCCATGGTCCCTGGTACCTGGGTGCGCACCCGCGCCGGCTTCTACGGCAAGGTCGTGGAGGTCGACGGCGACGTCGTCACCCTCGCCACGCCGCTGGGAGACGAGTCGCTGTGGGCCAAGACCTCTGTGCTCGGCGCCGAGGAGCCGCCCTTCGCCTCCCAGGACGAGGAGCTGGAGGCTCTGGACGACGTAGCGGAGGACGAGGGCGCGCAGCAGGACCTCGAGCCCCTGAGCTCGAAGGACGAGACTGTCCAGGACCGGTCTGGCGACCCTCAGGGCTGAGGGTACCTGGCTCAGGCCTGACACAGCCACCCGTCCCTACCCAGACGCGGACGGCCTGACGGCGTCCGCTGACTCCCATCACCGCGAGGAAGAGACCGCGTGTCCAGCAAGCAGATCAAGCACCCGGGCCGAAGGCTCCTTGTGCTGCTCGTCGTCATCGCCATCGGCTACGCCGCGCTGGCCGTCGGCGCCGCCACCCACCGCACGTCGATGACACCGGGCCTGGCGCTCGACCTGGAGGGCGGCACCCAGATCATCCTGACGCCGACGACGACTGACGGCTCGTCGATCACGGACGAGGACGTCCAGCAGGCCATCGAGATCATCCGCCAGCGCGTGGACGCCTCCGGTGTGGCTGAGGCCCAGATCTCCCGCCAGGGAGGTCAGAACATCGTCGTGGCGCTGCCGGGTCGGCCCAGCCAGGAGACCCTGGAGCTGGTGCGTACCTCGGCCGTGCTCTACTTCCGTCCCGTCATCCGCGTCATCCAGGGGTCGGCCACGGCGATCGCCCAGGCCCAGAACCAGTACCTCGCCCAGGCCGCTGCCAGCGCCTCGGCCTCTCCGCAGACCAGTGACGCGGCAACGGACGCCGCAGCCAGCGCGCAGGCGAGCGAGCCGGCACAGGAGGAGCAGCCCACGGCGCAGGCCACCGCGGTGCCGACCGTCACCGCTGAGCAGGTCGCCCAGACCTACGCGGACGTCAACAGGGACGGCACGATCTCGGCGGACCCGCTGCCGGCGACCTCAGACGACCACTCCTCCGACGAGTGGATCACCGAGCAGATGATCTACGACGCCTACATGACTGACTGCACGGCCGCGGACAACCTCACGGGAGTGAGCCAGGACCCGAGCAAGGCTGTCATCTCCTGCGCCAAGGACGGCTCGGGAGCCACCTACCTCCTGGGCCCGGCTGACATCGCCGGTACTGACATCTCGCGCGCGAGCTCGGGCCTGGAGACCACGAGCCAGGGCACGACGACGAACAAGTGGGTCGTCTCCCTCGAGTTCGACAAGAAGGGGACCGACGAGTTCGCCGCTGTCTCCAAGCGCCTGCTGGCCTACCGTGACGCCGCGGCTGCCTCGTCGTCGAACAAGAACCAGACCACGGGATCGACAGACTCCCACAAGGCCCAGTTCGCTATCGTCCTGGACGGTCTGACGCTCATGGCCTCCGGCTTCAGCCCGGACGTGACCACCCCGATCACGGACGGCCGGGTCCAGATCTCCGGACGCTTCACCCAGGCCCAGGCCAACACCCTGGCCAACCAGCTGTCCTTCGGGTCCTTGCCGCTGACCTTCACCGTCCAGTCCGAGCAGCAGATCTCCGCCACCCTTGGTATCGAGCAGCTGCGCAACGGCCTGGTCGCGGGCCTGATCGGCTTCCTGCTCATCATCATCTACCTGGCCTGGCAGTACCGAGGCCTGGCTGTGGTGGCAGTGACCTCGCTCGTGGCGGCCGCCGGTGTCACCTACCTCGTGATCGCGCTGCTGAGCTGGACGATGGGCTACCGCCTGTCGCTGGCAGGTGTGGCCGGCCTCATCATCTCCATCGGTATCACGATGGACTCCTTCATCATCTACTTCGAGCGTATCCGCGACGAGGTCCGCCACGGCCGTACGCTCTCGGCCGCGGTGGACGAGGGGTGGACCCACGCCCGCCAGACCATCATCGTCTCCGACGCCGTCAACCTGGTGGCCGCCGTCGTCCTGTACTTCCTCGCTGTGGGCGGGGTCCAGGGCTTCGCCTTCACGCTGGGCGTGACGACCGTGGTCGACCTGGCGATCATCGTCCTCTTCACCCACCCGATGATGGTGTGGATCCTGCGCTTCCGCTTCTTCGGCGAGGGCCACCGGTGGTCGGGTCTGGACCCAGAGCACCTGGGGGCACGCTCTCGCGCCGCCTACGGCAAGGGCCGCCAGGCCGTCGTCGAGGCCGCGACGGCCTCCCTGGCCCGGCGCAAGGCCGAGGCCCGGGCCAAGGCGGAGCCCGAGGACCCTGCCCAGGACGAGGCTCCTGCCTCCTCTCAGAAGGTCGACGCCGTCGACCGTGCGACCACGAGCGGCAAGGAGGGTGAGGACAAGTGAAGAATCTCGCTCAGCTAGGTAACGACCTCTACTCCGGCCGGACGTCGATCCCCTTCGTCGCGCGCCGCAGGACCTGGTACGTCGTGGCGCTGGTCGCTATCGCGATCTCGGCCGTGCTCGTGGTCAAGCCAGGCCTCAACCCGGGTATCGACTTCAAGGGAGGTACGGAGGTCACCGTCACCGGTGTGTCCTCGCCCTCCGAGGGACCTGCCAACGACGTCCTGGGATCAGAGGGGATGTCCGCCTCCTCCTCCGTGACCACGATGGGCTCGTCGTCGGTGCGCGTACAGACCACCGAGCTGAGCAAGGAGCGGTCCGACTCCCTGTCCGCGGCGCTGGCCAAGGCCTACGGCGTGGACGCCAGCGCGGTCTCGGCGACGACGATCGGCCCGACCTGGTCCTCAGACGTCACGGACAAGGCCCTGCGCGGCCTGGTCATCTTCTTCGTCCTGGTCGGTGCGCTCATCTGGGCCTACTTCCGCACCTGGAAGATGGCCGTGGCCGCCCTGCTGGCCCTCGTCCACGACATCATCATCACCGTCGGTGTCTACGCGGCCTCGGGCTTCGAGGTCACGCCGTCCACCATCATCGGCGTGCTGACGATCCTGGGGTACTCCCTCTACGACACGGTCGTGGTCTTCGACAAGATCCGCGAGAACACCAAGGACTACGTCACCCAGACCCGCTCGACCTACGCCGAGCTGGCCAACCTGGCGGTCAACCAGACCTTTATCCGTTCCATCAACACCTCCGTCGTCGGTGTCCTGCCGGTGGCCTCGCTGCTCGTGGTCGGTGCCTTCATCCTGGGCGCCGGCACGCTGCGGGACATCGCGCTGACGCTGTTCATCGGCATGATCGCAGGAGCCCTCTCCTCGGTCTTCCTGGCTACCCCGCTCCTGGTGGACCTGCGCAGCCGGGAGAAGGAGGTGCGCGAGCAGGCCGCACGCGTGGCCCAGGCCCGGGGCGAGCTCGTCGCCCAGGCAGGGGACGACGCCGAGGCGCTGGCGGCACTGGCCTCCCAGCCGACGGCTGCTCCTCTGACTCCAGGGCGCCACCTGGGCGCCGCCGCTCAGCCCAAGAGGAAGAAGAAGCGCTCATGACGACCTCCCACTCCCAGCCCGGTGCGCAGATGCCGGCGCTGCCCGCCGAGCTGTCCCGGCTGGTGCTGGACAACCTGCGCGAGGTCCCGGACTTCCCGGAGCCTGGTGTCCTGTTCCGGGACATCACGCCGTTGCTGGCCAACGGTGAGGCCTTCGCCCGCTTCGTCGACGGCCTGGCCACGCACTACCGCGGCCACGTCGACGCCGTCGCCGGACTGGAGTCCCGGGGCTTCATCCTCGCCGCGCCCCTGGCGGCACACCTGGGCCTGCCGCTCATCGTCGTGCGCAAGGGCGGGAAGCTGCCCGGCCCGGTCCTCGGGATCGACTACGAGCTGGAGTACGGCACGGCCCGGATGGAGCTGCGCGCCGAGACGGTGGTGCCCGGCCAGCGCGTGCTGGTGATCGACGACGTCCTGGCCACCGGAGGGACGGCAGCGGCCTCGATCAGCCTCCTGGAGGAGGCCGGCGCCCAGGTCGTCGGACTGTGCATGCTCCTGGAGCTGGCAGGGCTCCAGGGCCGGGCCAAGCTGCCCGGACGACGGATCGACTCGGTCGTCACCTTCGCCTCCGCCTGAGCCCGCTACGGTCTGGCGCGCAGCTATGATCCGCATATGACGGACACGAGGAGCACCCACGACGCCGGCGCTGACAGCGTCGTCCCAGGATCGCGCGTCCGCAGCCGTCTGGCCTGGTTCGGCTCCCGGGGCCACTCCACGCCCCCGGCGATCGAGCCGCTGCTGCGTGCGTTGCGGGCCAACCACCCCAAGGCGGACACGGGCCTGATCGTGCGGGCCTACGAGGTGGCGCAGAAGGCGCACGATGGTCAGCGGCGCAAGTCCGGGGAGCCCTACATCACCCACCCGGTAGCGGTTGCCACGATCCTGGCTGAGCTCGGCATGACCCCGCAGACCCTGGCGGCCGCCCTGCTCCACGACACGGTCGAGGACACCGACTACACCCTGGACCGTCTGCGTGCGGACTTTGGCGACGAGATCGCGCTGCTGGTCGACGGCGTGACCAAGCTGGACAAGCTCCAGTACGGCGAGGCCGCGCAGGCCGAGACGGTGCGCAAGATGATTATCGCGATGTCCAAGGACATCCGCGTCCTTGTCATCAAGCTGGGGGACCGGCTGCACAACGCCCGGACCTGGAAGTACGTCTCCGCCGAGGGTGCTGCCCGCAAGGCCAAGGAGACCCTGGAGATCTACGCCCCGCTGGCCCACCGCCTGGGCATGAACACGATCAAGTGGGAGCTGGAGGACCGCTCCTTCAAGGCGCTGTACCCCGGCGTCTACGAGGAGATTGAGCACATGGTCGCCGAGCGGGCACCGGCCCGCGAGGAGTACCTGCGTCAGGTGCGCCTGCAGATCGAGGAGGACCTGCGGGTCGACAAGATCAAGGGCACGGTCACAGGCAGACCGAAGCACTACTACTCCGTGTACCAGAAGATGATCGTGCGAGGAAAGGACTTCGACGACATCTACGACCTGGTGGCCGTGCGCGTCATCGTGGATACCATCCAGGACTGCTACGCGGTGCTCGGGGCGCTGCACTCACGCTGGACACCGATGTCCGGTCGCTTCAAGGACTACATCGCCGTCCCCAAGTTCAACCTCTACCAGTCCCTGCACACCACCGTGGTGGGGCCGGGCGGCAAGCCGGTCGAGATCCAGATCCGCACCCACGAGATGCACCGGATGGCCGAGTACGGTGTGGCGGCGCACTGGAAGTACAAGGAGGACCCCAACGCCACCGGCCCGACGCCAGCGGGCGGCAGGACCGTGGACGCGGACGCCGGTGAGATGGCCTGGCTGCGCCAGCTCGTCGACTGGCAGAAGGAGACCCAGGACCCGGCCGAGTTCCTCGACTCCCTGCGCTACGAGATGGCCGGGAGCCAGGTCTACGTCTTCACCCCCAAGGGGGACGTGCTGGCCCTGCCCGGCAAGTCGACGCCGGTCGACTTCGCCTACGCGGTGCACACAGAGGTCGGCCACCGCACCGTGGGGGCGCGGGTCAACGGACGTCTCGTGCCCCTGGACACCCAGCTGGAGAACGGTGACACGGTCGAGGTCTTCACCTCCAAGGCCCAGGGGGCCGGCCCCTCACGTGACTGGCTGAGCTTTGTGGGCTCGCCCCGCGCGCGTAACAAGATCCGTTCCTGGTTCTCCAAGGAGCGCCGGGAGGAGGCGATCGAGGAGGGCAAGTCCGCGATCGCCAGGGCGATGCGCAAGAAGGACCTGCCCATCCAGCGCCTGATGAGCCACGACTCGCTCACCGACGTGGCCAAGACCCTGGACAAGGGAGATATTGACGGCCTGTACGCGGCGGTGGGTGAGGGACACGTCTCGGCCCAGCACGTCGTGGACACGCTCGTAGCCGCGATGGGCGGTGAGGCTGGTGCCGAGGAGACCCTGGCCGAGGGAGTGGTCCCGACCCGCGCCTCCTCCCACCGCAGCCCGCGCTCCACGGACTCCGGAGTCGTCGTCGAGGGGATGGACGCCGGTGACGTCTACGTCAAGCTGGCCCGGTGCTGCACCCCGATGCCGGGCGACCCGATCATCGGCTTCATCACCCGGGGCTCTGGCATCTCGGTCCACCGCACCGACTGCCTGAACGTCGAGCAGCTCCAGCGCGAGCCCGAGCGCATGATAGACGTCCACTGGGCCGACCACGCGCCCAGCGCCTACCTGGTCCAGGTCGAGGTCGAGGCCCTGGACCGTGGCGGCCTGCTGGCAGACATCACCCGGGTCCTGGCTGACAACCACGTCAACCTCATCAGTGCCAACATCGGGACCAGCCGTGACCGCGTGGTCACGGGACGCTTTGTCGTCGAGCTGGCCGAGGCCAGCCACCTGGACCACACCCTGACCTCGCTACGGCGCATCGACGGTGTCTTCGAGGCGCGGCGGACGACCTCGACGTCACGGCGTCACTCCTGACTCCTGCCGGGCCGTCCCGTGCTCGGCGGTGGGGGAGGGCCGCCGTCGTAGATCGCGTGGATGATCGCGCGTGCGCGCGGTCTCCCGCTGGAGCACGAGCCTCGGCACCGCTCCAGCGCGGCGAGCAGGGCGGTGCGAGGGACTCCTGCGCCGCGGGCCCGCAGCACGGCCTGGACAGCCTGGAGGGGAGGCGCCGTGCGCGCGAGGTCAACCGCTGTCCGCTCCAGGCTCGTGCAGCGCTGACCAGCGACCTCAACGACGTCGACAGGGGGCAGGCTCACACGCCGTGCCACGGTACGCCTGGTAGCACCGGAGCGGTCGGTGGAGGCGACGACGATCCGATCAGGTGCGCTGTCGCCGGTGTGCACCCACAGCGCCCCGGCTCCCATGAGCGTCATCGCCGGCTGGAGCCAGGGCCGCAGGGCCCGCACCCGGCCTGCCGGTGAGGTCAGCAGGTCCCGGGGCCACAGGCTGCCGAGCACCTCGGCGGTGAGCAGGGCCTGCGTGCCCAGGTCCCGGAGCAGGGCGCACTCGCTCGGGCTCAGGGAGCTGGTGACTGGAGAGGTGGGCGGAGGGGACCACCACCGGTCAGCGGTGGGGTAGGCGCGCAGCTCCACGGTAGCCAGGGACGTCGTCGTCATAGCGCCATCGTGACCGAGACCCTCACCGTGCGCTACACGGAGGGAAGAGCCTGTGGACAACGTGCCCTGCGTATGAGCGGGGGCGGGTGACGCTGGTACGACCAGCGTCACCCGCCCCCGTGCTCGTGCGTCCGGAAGCCGCCTGAGGACGCTCAGGCGCGGGCGGACAGACGCACCTGCTCCAGCCAGGCACGGCGGGCCGTCAGAGCGGCCTCGGCCTCCGCGATCTTCTTGGAGTCACCAGCAGCCTGGGCCTTGGCCAGGTCCGCCTCAAGCTCGGCGATGGAGTCCTCCAGCTGACCGGCCAGGCCCTCGGCGCGGGCCTTGGTCTCGGGGTCGGAGCGGCGCCACTCGGCGTTCTCGGCCTCACGGATCGCGTCCTCGACGGCGCGCATGCGCCCCTCGATCCGACGCACCGCAGCACGCGGAACGCGTCCGGCCTCCTCCCACGCGTCCTGGATGGGGCGCAGGGCCTTCTTGGCGGCCTTGACGTCCTTGACGGGCAGCAGAGTCTCCGCCTTGGCGACGAGCGCCTCCTTGACCTTGAGGTTCTCGGCGAGCTCGGCGTCCACCGCAGCGTCCTTGGCGTGGCGTGCGTCGAAGAAGACCTGCTGGGCGGCGCGGAAGCGGGCCCACAGGGCGTCGTCCTCCTTGCGCGAGGCGCGGCCGGCCTTCTTCCACTCCTCCATCAGGTCGCGGTACTTGGCTGAGGTACCTGCCCAGTCGGTGGAGTGCTGCAGCTCCTCGGCGCGCTTGATGAGCGCCTCCTTGGCAGCCTTGACCTTGGCCTGCTTGGCGTCGAGCTCGCTGAAGTACTGACGACGGTGGCGGTCGAAGGTGGTGCGGGCGTGGCTGAAGCGCTTCCACAGCCCGTCCTCAGTGGGACGGTCCAGGCGCGGTCCGCGACGCTGAGCGCCCTTCCACTGCTCCAGGAGCTCACGCAGCTCAGCGCCCGAGCTCTTCCACTGGGTACGGGCCGGGTCCTGAGCCGCGATCGTCTCGGCGCGCTCGACCAGGGCCGTGCGGTCCTTGAGCGCCTGCTCCTTGGCGGCGGCACGCTCGGCCGTCACGGCCTCACGACGCTCGGCGGCCACGGCGCGCAGCGCGGCGAAGCGGGCGCGCAGGCCCTCCAGGTCGCCGACGGCGGCCGGCTCCTTGAGCGAGGCCTCGATGGAGGCCAGGGTGGAGTCGATCTCGCGTACCGACAGCTGCGGCAGGCGGGTGGCGAAGAGGTCCACCGTGGCCTTGAGGTCGAGGAAGCGACGGACGTAGAAGGCCATGGCCTCGGCGATCGGCGCGTCGGGGAACTGACCGACCTCGCGCTCGGTGCCACCGTCCTGGACGTAGACCTTGCCCTCGCCGTCCACGCGTCCCCACTTGGCGGCGTCCATGGCCTCCTGCGGGTCGACCTCGCTCTCGGCCGGGGCGGCAGGTGCTGCGACAGAGGGGGAGGGCAGACTGGCAGGCGTGGGGAGCGGCTCGGCGCCAGCGGCGGGCTCAGAGGCGGCCTGCTGCTCAGCGGAGGCGGCCTGCTGCTCAGCAGCAGCCACCGACTCGGAGGTGGTGGGCTGCGAGGCCGCCTGCTCGCCGGACGAGGCCTCGGGGTCGGTTCCGGACGGGCCGGTGGTAGCGGTCTGGGGACCGGTCTCGTCCTGGGTGACGGACTCGGTGACAGGCTCAGCAGCACTGAGGGTCTCAGGCTGGGACGACTCGAACTGCTCGGACTGCTCGGTCACGATGTGCTCCTTCAGTGGTTGACGGGGTCGAGCGCGTGCGCGCCCTTTCCGTGTCCGCCCGGCCGGGGCCGGGTGATGGTGGTGGTGCCGCAAGGCGACAGCGTCACGAGCCTACCCGCTGCGGCGTCTGGGTGTGCAGGGCCGGAGGCTGGTGGCGCCCTGGGCGAAAACGATGGTGAGGTGAAGGACTTTGTCGGACACCTGTCTTTCTAAATTCGCTCCTGTCGCGGTCGGTAGCCCGTGTGACGATCGCGGGGCCAGACAGCGTGATCCCGGGCCAGAACAGCGACAGGCGCACCGTGATCGCCCAAAGCGCCACATGAAGGGGACCTGCGCCCTACGGTGGCCTCAGGAGGTACAGGCCCCGCCTCGCTCTGTACACCACTCTCGACCCGGAGGTCCCCATGGCACAGCTGCCAACTCTCCTGGACTGGCCCGTCGTCCGTCAGGTCGTCTCCGGCGACTTCCTGGGACGCGGACGCTCGGTCACCTCACCGACCACCAAGGCCGTCCAGGCCCGCACCGAGACGGCCGACCGCGTGGTGCGCTCGGTGTGCCCGTACTGCGCAGTGGGCTGCGGACAGCTCATCTACGTCAAGGACGACAAGATCATCCAGATCGAGGGTGACCCGCAGTCCCCAGTCAGCCGCGGCCGGCTGTGCCCCAAGGGGTCAGCCTCGGAGCAGCTGGTCAACTCGCCCACACGCATCGGGACCGTCCGCTACCGCCGTCCCTACTCCACGCAGTGGGAGGACCTGGACCAGGACACGGCGATCGACATGATCGCCGACCGTTATATCGACACGCGCAGGCGAACCTGGCAGGAGTCTGATGACGCCGGTCACACCGACCTGCACCGCACGCTCGGGATCGCCCACCTGGGAGGCGCTGCCCTGGACAATGAGGAGAACTACCTCATGAAGAAGCTGTACACGGCTTCGGGCGTCGTCCAGGTGGAGAACCAGGCACGCATCTGCCACTCAGCCACGGTGCCGGGTCTGACTGGCTCCTTCGGGCGCGGCGGCTCGACCCTGTCCCTGCAGGACATCGCCAACGCTGACCTGGTCATCATCGAGGGCTCGAACTTCGCCGAGGCCCACCCGGTGGGCTTCCAGTGGGTCGTCGAGGCCAAGAAGCGTGGAGCCACCGTGATCCACATCGACCCCCGCTTCTCGCGCACCTCCGCCCAGGCTGACCGGCACATCCCCATTCGCACGGGCAGCGACGTCGCCCTGCTGGGCGCGGTCATCAACCGGGTCCTGAGCGAGGACCTGTGGTTCAAGGACTACGTCCTGACCTTCACCAACGCCACCTCCGTCGTCTCGGAGCGCTACGCCGACCCTGAGGACCTGGACGGTCTGTTCTCCGGCTACGACGAGGAGACCGGCACCTACGACGCCTCGACCTGGGAGTACGAGGCCGACGACGGCCAGGACGGTGACCCGATGCGCCGCTCGCGCATCAAGACCGACCCCACGCTCACCAATCCTCGGTGCGTTCTCAACCTGCTGCGGCGCCACTTCGCCCGCTACACTCCCGAGCTCGTCCAGGAGATCTGCGGCATCAGCCAGGAGGACCTGGACTACCTGGTCGACGCCGTCGTGGCCAACTCCGGCCGTGAGCGCACCACCACCTTCTGCTACGCACTGGGATGGACCCAGCACACCGGTGGGGCCCAGATGATCCGGGCCGCCGGCATCCTCCAGCTGCTCATGGGCAACATGGGACGCCCGGGCGGCGGGATCATGGGCCTGCGGGGGCACACCTCGATCCAGGGGTCGACCGACATCCCCACGCTCTTCCACATCCTGCCCGGCTACCTGCCGATGCCGGTGGCAGGAAGGTCAGACACCCTCGAGCAGTACCTGGCCGGAGTGTCCTCCACCGAGCAGAAGGGCAGCTGGGCGGCGGCGAAGGCCTACACCGTCAGCCTGCTCAAGGCCTGGTGGGGTGAGTCCGCCACGCCGGACAACGACTTCCACTTCGGTGAGCTGCCGCGGCTCACCGGTGCGCACGGGACCTACCAGACCGTCCTGCGCATGATGGACGGCGGGGTCGAGGGCTACTTCGTCATCGGTCAGAACCCGGCTGTGGCCCAGGCGCACTCGCGGCTGCAGCGCCTGGCGCTGTCCAGGCTCAAGTGGCTCGTGGTGCGTGACCTGCGTGAGACCGAGACCTCGAGCTTCTGGCGGGACGCTCCTGAGATCGAGACCGGCGAGCTGGTGACGGAGGAGATCGGCACAGAGGTCTTCCTCATGCCCGCCGCCTCCCACGCGGAGAAGGCCGGCACCTTCACCAACACCCACCGTCTGGTCCAGTGGCGTCACAAGGCCGCCGACGCCCCTGGCGTCGGTATCTCGGACCTGCAGTTCTACTACCTGCTGGGCAAGCGCATCCAGGACAAGCTCGCTGGCTCCACCGACCCGGTGGACCGCCTCCTGCTGGACATGACCTGGGACTACCTCACCGACGCCGAGGGCGAGATCGACCCGGAGTCGGTGGTGGCCGAGATCAACGGGTACCACCTGGAGGGGGAGAGGAAGGGCCAGCCGCTGAGCGCCTACGCCGACCTCAAGGACGACGGCACCACCTCAGCGGGGTGCTGGCTCTACACCGGCATCTACGCCGGTGGCGTCAATCACGCGGCCCGGCGTCCTGACCGGGGCGAGCAGGACGGCCCCCTGGCGCACAACTGGGCCTGGGCGTGGCCGGCCAACAACCGCATCATGTACAACCGGGCCTCGGCTGACGCTCAGGGCCGTCCGTGGTCCGAGCGCAAGAAGCTGGTGTGGTGGGACGAGGAGTCTGAGCGCTGGGTCGGCGACGACGTCCCTGACTTCCCTGCGACCAAGGCGCCCGACTACGTCGCGCCCCAGGACGTGCACGGCCTGGCCGGCCTGGACGGGACCGACGCCTTCACCGCCCAGGCTGACGGCAAGGCCTGGCTCTTCGCTCCCAGGGGCCTGGTCGACGGCCCCTTCCCGACCCACTACGAGCCGCAGGAGTCGCCGCTGGCCAACCCCTTGTACGACCTGCAGGCCAACCCCACCCGCGAGAACTTCGACCGGGCGGACAACCTCTTCGCTCCGTCGGCTGACCAGCCGGGTGCGGAGGTCTACCCGTACGTGCTCACGACCTACCGTCTGACCGAGCACTACACCTCCGGCGGCATGACCCGCACTCTGCCCTACCTCGCGGAGCTCCAGCCCGCCATGTTCTGCGAGGTCGACCGCGAGCTGGCTGCGGACAAGGGCCTGGACAACGGCGGGTGGGCGACGCTCGTCTCACCGCGTGGGGTCATCGAGGCCCGGGTGCTGGTGACTGACCGTTTCACCCCGCTTCAGGTGGGTGGTCGTACGGTCCACCAGATCGGCATGCCCTTCCACTGGGGCAATGGCGTGACCTCCATCACTACCGGTGACTCGGCCAACGACCTGCTGGGCATCGTGCTGGACGCCAACACCCACATCCAGGACTCCAAGGCCTCGACGGTCGATATCCGCCCGGGCAGGCGTCCTACAGGGCCAGCACGTCTGGAGCTCATGCGTGAGTACCAGCGTCGTGCCGGCCTGACCCCCACCACCGGCCAGGACCCGCTGGGCAGCCTGGCGACCGCATCCGGGAGCATCGCATGAGCATCTTTCGCAACCAGCTGCACGGCCCGACCGACCCGCTGCGCGACGTCGGGTACGGACGCGAGCACAAGAGGCAGGGCTTCTTTACCGACACCTCCATCTGCATCGGCTGCAAGGCCTGTGAGGTGGCCTGCAAGGAGTGGAACCGTGTCCCGGCCCGCCAGGAGCACGAGCACGGCAACACCTTCTCCGGCAACTCCTTCGACAACACCTACCACCTGGGCGCCAACCAGTGGCGCCACGTGGCCTTCGTCGAGCAGACCAGCCAGCAGGTCGCCGCAGCCCGACGCTCCGGCGTGGTCGCCCTGGGCATGCCTGGTCACCGGCCCGGCTGGGCCGAGCAGGAGGGGACGACGGCGGACGGCTCAGTACCCGGTCAGGGCGCTGAGCCGGGCCAAGGCGGCCAGGAGCCTCAGGGACTGCCGGCCGTGCGCTGGCTCATGAGCTCGGACGTGTGCAAGCACTGCACCCACGCCGGCTGCCTGGACGTGTGCCCCACCGGGGCTCTGTTCCGCAGCGAGTTCGGCTCCGTCGTCGTCCAGGCTGACGTGTGCAACGGCTGCGGGTACTGCGTGGCCGCGTGCCCCTTCGGCGTCATCGACCGTCGTGAGAAGGGCACCATCACGATCGGCGGGCACAGCGAGGAGATCCCCAACGGCGGCGTCGCCCAGAAGTGCACGCTGTGCTACGACCGCCTCAAGGCGGGCAAGAAGCCGGCCTGCGCGACCAACTGCCCCACCGAGTCCATCCAGTTCGGTGACCACGACGAGATGGTGCGTCGCGCCCGGGCCCGGCTGGCCGAGCTCCACGCCCAGGGTCACACCGAGGCACGGCTGTACGGCGCCAACCCGGAGGACGGGGTGGGGGGCACCGGCTCGATCTTCCTGCTCATGGACGAGCCGGAGGCCTACGGCCTGCCGCCGGACCCGCAGGTCCCTACGGCAGACCTGGCCTCTATGTTCAACTTCGCCGGCGTCGCGGGCACGGCCATGATCGCCACGGCCCTCGGCATGTTCATCGCTCACGGGAGGCAGAAGTGACCGTCACAGACCTCGATTCCCTGCGTCCGCCCGTGCCTGCGCGCGACGGGAGGAAACGGCGCCGCAAGGCCGTCGGTCCGGACTCGATGGTGCCCGAGGCCGACTTCATCTCCTACTACGGGCAGAACATCGTCAAGCCCGCACCCTGGGAGGAGGAGATCGCGCTCTACCTCTTCTTCGGTGGCATGGCGGCTGGCTCCGGTCTCATCGGTGCTGGCGCGGACATCACGCACCGTCACTCCCTGCGGCGCGTGGCGCGTATCGCGGGACTGGGCTCACTGGGCGTCGGTGCTACTGCCCTGGTCATCGACCTGGGCCGGCCCGAGCGCTTCCTCAACATGATGCGCACCGCCAAGCTCACCAGCCCCATGAGCGTGGGCTCGTGGATCCTCACGGGATTCTCGGTCTTCACCGGGGGAGCAGCAGCCCTGGAGATCGTCCAGCCCTGGCTGCGGCGTGAGTCGTGGTGGCGTGAGCTGGTCGACGTGTCCTCCATCTTCGCCTCGGCCGGGGCAGCGTTCTTCGCCCCGCCCCTGGCTGCCTACACCGCGGTGCTCTTCTCCGACACCGCCACGCCGCTGTGGCACCAGTCTTACCGTGAGATGCCCTTCCTCTTCGTGGCCTCTGGCCAAGGGGCGGGATGCGGCCTCAACCTCCTGCTCAACAAGCCCTCCGAGACCGCGCCGGTACGGCGCCTGGCCGCCGTGGCCGCCGCCTGCGACCTGGTGGCTGACCACATGATGGAGCGGCGTCTGGGTGAGGAGGGCCAGCCCTTGCATGAGGGAAGGGCTGGCGCCCTGCACAAGGCCGCGAAGGCGCTGACCACCCTGGGCGGGGTGGGTGCGCTGTTTGCCGGACGCAACCGTGGTGTGGCCGCCCTGTCCGGTGCGGCCCTCATCGCCGGAAGCGCCTGCACCCGCTTCGCGATCTACTACGCGGGGCTGGAGAGCGCCAAGGACCCTGTCTACACCGTGCGGCCCCAGCGCCGCCGCTTCATGGACAAGCTGGTGCAGGGACGCTCGGTCACCGAGCCAGGGGGCGAGTGGCCCGAGGACTCGATCTTCTGATGTCGAGGCTGACCTCGCGTCACCGCATCCTGGCTGTCGACGCCGACCACCCCTCCGGGTGGGGCCGGGTGGACACGCTCAGCGTCGAGGAGCCGCTGGAGATCCGCGTGGGTGGTGAGCCCTACACGGTCACCATGCGCACTCCCGGCCACGACGTCGAGCTCGCGCAGGGCCTGCTCGCCGCCGAGGGCGTCATCACCACGCTGGAGGACGTGCGAACGGCGCGCTACTGTGCGGGCTCGGTCACGGACGACGCCACCGGCCGGCCCGTCAACACCTACAACGTCCTGGACCTGCGTCTGGCACCGGGGGTGGAGGTCCCGCCTGAGCGCCTGCGACAGGTAGTCACCTCCTCCGCCTGCGGAGTGTGCGGGACCCAGTCGGTCGACCTGCTGCGTACCCAGGTGCCCTGGGACCTGCACGCTGACCACGTCCAGGTCGGGGCGGCCACCGTGCTGGCGATGCCCAGGGCGCTGCGCGAGGCCCAGAAGGTGTTCTCCTCCACCGGGGGCCTGCACGGCGTCGCGCTCTTTGACGCCTCGGGACGGCTCCTGGTGGCACGCGAGGACGTGGGAAGGCACAACGCCACGGACAAGGTCGTGGGCTGGGCGATGCAGCAGGGACTGCGTCCGGCGCGCGGCACGGTGCTCTTCGTCTCCGGCCGCACCAGCTTTGAGCTGGCCCAGAAGGCAGCCATGGCCGGCGTCCCCGTCCTGGCCGGGATCAGCGCCCCGTCATCGCTGGCTGTCGAGGTCGCCCAGGAGGTCGGCATGACCTTGATCGGCTTCGTGCGCGGCGAGCGGATGAACGTCTACACCCATCCCGAGCGGATCATGCTGCCCGGCTAGGCTGGGGTCATGATCCTTGAGCGCACCCTCGCTGCTGTCTTCGGCGCCAACTGCTACGTGCTGGCTGACGGGCCCGGACACCCGGCCCTCGTCGTCGACCCCGGCGCCGGTGCCACGCGCGGCGCCCTGGCCCTGCTGCGCTCCCACGGCCTGAGCCTGGGGGCGGTCCTGCTCACCCACGGCCACGCCGACCACGTCTGGGACGCACAGCGGCTCATCGACGCCGCCCACGCAGAGGGGATGCTCGCCAGCCAGGACGCGGTGACCGTCCCGGTCTACGTCCCTGAGCCCGACCGCTACCGTCTGGAGGACCCCGACACGACGACGGCGATCCGGGCCAACGGGATGACCTTCGCCCAGATCGCCTCCAGCCCGTGGCTGGCTCCGAGCGACGTGCGCATCCTTCCCGCCTCCGCCTTCACCCAGGCCTTTGAGATCGTGCCAGGAGTCGGGCTCCAGGCGGTGGCCGCCCCGGGGCACTCGGAGGGCTCCAGCCTGTTCTTCCTCAACGCCACCCTGGGCGACAACGACCTGCTCTACGAGGCTGAGGTCCTGGACGACCCCTCGACGGTGGAGGAGAAGAGCTACCTCCTGGCCCTGAGCGGGGACGTCATCTTCAAGGGCAGCGTGGGGCGGACTGACCTGCCCGGCGGGGACCAGGTCCAGATGTGGGCCACGCTGCGCTTCCTCGCCGCGGCGGTGGATCCTGCCACGGTGCTCCTGCCAGGGCACGGGGCGGTGACGACGATGGAGCACGAGCACCGCGGCAACCCCTACCTGGCCGAGGCCAAGGTCCGCGGCGGGGACCGGCACGCCTGACCAGAGACGGGAGGAGCAGAGTAGTACGCGTTGCTGGAGGTCATATACGTCAGAGGCGGTGCCTGCGCGCTTACAGGCACCGCCCCTGACCATGAGGACGAGCAGGTCCTACATGATGCCGTCGCGGTAGCGCCGCCACAGGTAGTCATCAAGGTCCGGTGCGCCTGGCTGGGGCGTGATCGTCGAGGAGGTATTCCTAGCCATGTGGTTGCCCCACTCGTGCGACCAGATCATCTCGGAGGTGGTGATGGGCGTGTAGTCGCGCTCATCGTGGCCCGAGTAGGTGAAGATCTCCCGGCGCCCGCTCCCGATACCAGTCGTGACAGTCAGGTCGTGGTAGTTGCGCAAGCCCGTCGCATAGATCTCCGCGTTGCGCAGGAAGTCATCCGGTGTGGAGAACCACCTGCTGACGCGGGCGTCATAGGCGGCCCGGTAGCAGCTGTTGACCTGCTCGTCGGACAGCTCCGGGTGGGATGCCTTGGCGGCGGTCATCACGGCCTCCCACGTCATCGGCTGGAACCCACGGGGACGGATACCCTGGGAGACGTAGATCGTCCCTCCGTCGTACGAGCCGTCCCTGAGCTGGTAGGCGAACAGGGTGACCACACGCCCGGGCCTGTTGCTCGACGTACTCGTGTGCGCGAACTGATAGCTGAGGTAGCCTCGGCCGCTTGAGTCCGTGACACACGCGCCCTCTTCCTCGGTCACGGCAGAACGCCCGAGATTCTTGAAGGTCTCGGGGTTCACCAGGTGGCCGTAAGATGAGGACATGTTGAAGTCACGCTGGTTGCCCGTGCAGGTGTAGACCTGCTTGGGCTCCCTGCCTGCCTCGGCAATCGGGGAACCCACGGCAACACCCTGAGGGTGCCAGGTCTGCCGAACATTTGTGCTATCCGTGCTGGGATCGGTGTTCTTCGGGTACGGCGGGTAGTAGGTGTCAATCGCGACACCATCGCCCAGGCCGACGTTCATGACGCCGACCTCCCAGATGAAGGGATGGGCCTCCAGGTCAACCTCACGCTCCCCGATGTTGCTGAACAGGGTGCCGGGATTGTGAAGGGCTCCGTTCTTGTTGATGGTCGCCATGTGGGCGACGGCCCACTTGATGCCCGTCATGTCAGGCAGGGCGGCCTTGTAGACAGCGAACCACGCCTCGACCTCTGACGTGGCTGTGGCAACAATGCCGGGCGGGCAGGCCTCAGAGGAGGCAGCGAGCGCGGGCGCTGCAGCTGCCAGCGAGACCGCCGGCACGCTCCAGGCGGCGCCTTTGGCAAGAGTTCGACGAGAAACGGGGGACATAGCAGGTCTTCCTCAGTCTCGGGAGATGGGTTATCAGTACGGCAAGGGCAGGCTATCATTGACAGCCGGCACCACCAGCACTCTATGGGAAGACCTGCTAAGTCGCATAGAGTGCTGGTGGCTGTCTCATACCCTAGATCCCTCACATCCTGACAACCGTCAGGTGCTCGTGAGGAAGGGACAATCTGTCTCGCGTCCCCGCCATGATATGGCGGGGGGGGGGATGTCAAGTTCGGCTTTGCCTCCCTGCTCAGGCCTTAGATGATCCCGTCGCGGTGGCGCAGCTCGGTGACGGACTGGGTCTTGGAGCTGGTCTTGACGAGTGTGGGGCTCCACTGCGCAACGGACGTGATCCGGTCCTGACGGGCCTCGTCACCGCCGGACATGAAGCTTCCCACCTCGTGAGACCAAGTCCACATGTTTCCGTCAGTGGGGTGTGTCCAGCCCGCGACGTCCGCGTCGGGGTCAAAGAAACGAGACCAGCCCGCAATACTAACTTTTGCGCCGGCCAGGCTCTCGCCACTGGCGTACCACTGCTCAGCCCGGGCGTCATAGGCCTGGCGGTAGCAGCCGGCCACGTCCTCCTCGCTGAGGTTGGGATACTTCCACGTGACGGCGGAGACGAGCTCCTCCCAGCTCGGAGGGTAGTAGCCACGCACGCGCATGCCCGAGGCAACGTAGATCCGCCCCGTCCCTGTCCCTGAGGCGCTGCCGTCGCGCAGGCGGTAGGCCAGCACGTTGACCCGCTCGTCGGGCATCACGGTGCGACGGAACACCAGTGCGTACCCGTACGCGCCGCCGCTGTCAGGCATGCAGGTCGCATACTCCTCGCCCAGCTCCGCGAACCCCTTCTCGCGAAGGAGCTCACCGGTGACGGGGTTGCGCACGTCCAGGTAGCTGGAGCCGAAGGACAGGTCGCGGCGTTCCACGGCCTTGAGGTCAGAGCTGCACTGGCCAACGAAGGCGGCGTCTGCCGGTTCCGTGGTGTTGTTGCCTGCGGGATTCCACGGGACGTTGATGGCCTCACGGTTAGCGGCGATCGGCCCAGAGATCTGTGCATCCTTGAACGTCGTGTTGACCGCCGGGGAGGTGTCCACGTGCTTGAAGCCGAAGTCGATGCGCAAGGGGAAGGTGGAGGCGTCAACCCCCACGGTGCCACGGTTGACGAGGTGGAGTGAGTTCTCGCCGCCAGCGCCGTTGAGGTGGCCAGCGCTGTGGAAGCTGAAGACGAGGTCGACCCCCTCCATGCTGGGCAGCCGGCTCTTGTGGGCCTTGAAGACGGCTTCCACATCATCTCTCACGGATGGCGGGCATGAGAGCGCGGTAGCCGGCGCTGCCGCAGCGAAGGCGACGGCGGGCACGCTCCAGGCGGCACCTCGGGCAAGAGCGCGACGGGAGACAGGGGACATACGAGTCGATCCTCACGGGGTCTGGGAGATGACGTGTGCGTACGATGGCCGACTTCGCGACTGCGCAACACGGCCTCGTCGCCGTCACGATATGGCGGGGGGGGGGATGTCAAGTCGTCATTGAAGGACATGAAGGAGGTGGGCTGCGGTGGTCCCAGGTGGTGTCCGTGACAGTGCGCGTGGGCCCCACGTGGAACCGTGGAACAATGCCGTCCATGGCCTCATCCGTATCTGCGCGCCCAGCCCAGTCCACCCTGTCCGGCTTCCCCGAGTGGCTTCCCGCCGGACGCGTCATCGAGCAGCACTTCATCGACACCCTGAGGCACACCTTCGAGCTCCACGGCTACAGCGGCATCGAGACCCGCGCGGTGGAGCCCCTGGCCCAGCTGACGAAGAAGGGGGAGACCTCCAAGGAGGTCTACCTCCTGTCCCGGCTGCAGGCTGATCCCACCGAGCGGGAGCAGGAGGTCGACCCGGCCAGGCAGCTGGGCCTGCACTTCGACCTCACCGTGCCCTTCGCCCGCTACGTCGTCGACAACGCCGGCCTCCTGCACTTCCCCTTCAAGCGCTACCAGATCCAGAAGGTCTGGCGCGGCGAGCGTCCCCAGGAGGGACGCTTCCGTGAGTTCTACCAGGTCGACATCGACGTCGTCGGTGACGGCACCCTGCCGCTGCACTATGACGTCGAGGCCCCGCTCATCATGCACGAGGCCCTGTCCGCCCTGCCGGTCCCGGCGGTGACCGTCCACGTGTCCAACCGCAAGGTGGCCCAGGGCTTCTACCAGTCGATCGGTATCAGCGACGACCAGCTGATCGAGGTCCTGCGCGTGGTCGACAAGCTCGACAAGATCGGCCCCGAGGCCGTGGCGGCCGAGCTGGTCGAGGTTGTCGGGACCACGCAGGCCCAGGCTGAGTCGGCTCTGCGCCTGGCCACGATCTGCTCCTCGGACCCGCAGGCGGTGCGCGAGGCAGTGACCCAGGCCCTGGACGGCGCTGAGCCCACCGAGCTGCTGGTGACCGGTCTGGACGAGCTGTCCACCCTGCTGGAGACCGCGGCCCGGCGTCGTCCCGGCGCGATCGTGGCCGACCTCAAGATCGCCCGCGGCCTGGACTACTACACCGGCACGGTCTACGAGTCCTTCATGGAAGGGGCTGAGGACCTGGGATCGGTGTGCTCGGGAGGGCGCTACGACTCCCTGGCCTCCAACGGCAAGCGCACCTTTCCCGGGGTCGGTATCTCGATCGGTCTGTCTCGCCTGCTCTCGCGCGTCATCGCTGACGAGCTGGTCGAGGTCAGTCGGGCCGTCCCGACGGCCGTCCTCGTCGCCGTGACCGACGAGGAGCACAGAGCCGCCTCGGACGCTGTGGCGGACGCGCTGCGTGCACGCGGCGTCCCCACCGACGTGGCGCCGACGGCGGCCAAGTTCGGTAAGCAGATCAAGTTCGCCGACAAGCGCGGCATCCCCTTCGTCTGGTTCCCGGGAACCGACGGCGAGGAGGACTCGGTCAAGGACATCCGCTCCGGCGAGCAGGTCCCGGCCGACGCCCGTACCTGGGTCCCGGCCGACCAGGCGGACCTGCGTCCCCGGCTGCGGGTACGCGGTGACTGAGACGCTGATCGGGGCTGTCGAGCAGCTGCGGTCCCGGCTGGCGACGGTCGAGCTGCCCTACCAGCTGCCGACGAGGCAGCACGCGACCGAGCGTGCCCGGCAGGTGGCCGATCAGCTCTCGGACTACGTCCTGCCCCGGTTGGAGTCCCTGGACGCCCCGGTGCTCGCCGTCGTCGGAGGCTCGACGGGTGCGGGCAAGTCCACCCTCGTCTCCTCCCTCGTCGGGCGGCCGGTCGTCGCCTCCTCCGCGATCCGTCCCACCACACGCCGGCCCGTGCTCCTTCACGCCCCGGGTGAGGGGCACTGGTTCGAGACTGACCGGGTGCTCGGCTCCCTGGCCCGTGTACGCGTGGAGGCACAGGCCCCGGCCACCCCGCCGGCCTCGGTGACGGCCCGCGAGCTGGAGCTGCGGGAGTCGGACTGGCTGGTCCCAGGCCTCGCGCTGCTGGACGCCCCGGACGTCGACTCCGTGGCTGACGACAACCGGGCGCTGGCCACCGCCCTGCTGGCCAGCGCCGACCTGTGGGTCTTCGTCACCACCGCGGCCCGCTACGCCGACGCCGTGCCCTGGCACCACCTGCGTCAGGCCGCTGCCAGGGACGTCACGGTGGCGATCGTGCTCAACCGGGTGCCGCCGGAGGCCGACGAGGTCGAGGCGGACCTGCGTCGTCGCCTGGGTGAGGCAGGTCTGGGGCAGGCCCCGGTCTTCGTCATCGGCCAGGCCGAGCGAGACGAGCAAGGGCTCCTTGCCTCCGAGGTGGTCAGGCCCGTGGGGCAGTGGCTGGGTCGCCTGGCTGCTGACGCCCAGGCTCGCCGGCAGCTGTCCGGACGGACGGTACGCGGCGCCCTCCAGGCGGCAGCGGAGGAGACCGAGGAGGTCGCTCGCGCCCTGGAGGATCAGGAGGCCGAGCACGACCTGCTCCAGGACGCCGCCAGACAGGCCTATGAACGGGCGAGTGAGCAGGTGGCGATCACCATCGCTGACGGCACGCTGCTGCGCGGCGAGGTCCTGGCCCGTTGGCAGGACCTGGTGGGGACCGGCGAGCTGCTGCGGGGTCTGGAGAGACAGGTCAGCAGGCTGCGCGACCGCCTGGGTGCGGCGCTGCGGGGGCGTCCGGCCCCGGCAGCACAGGCTGAGGAGGCGATCGAGTCCAGCGTGGTGCGCCTGCTGGTCTCCCAGCTGGGACAGGCTGCGCTGGAGACTGACCGAGCCTGGAGACGAGCCGGCAGCGCGCCGGCGGCCGTGGAGGAGCTGAGCACGCTCCTGCCGACGTCCGAGGAGCTGAGCGAGCGTGCGGGAGCACTGGTGCGTGACTGGCAGGCCGGCGTCCTGGAGATGGTGCGGGCGGAGGGCTCCAGCCGTCGTCTGACGGCTCGGGTGCTCTCCTTCGGCGTGGGAGCCGTCGGGGTCGCGCTCATGGTGGTCGTCTTCGCCCACACCGGGGGCCTGAGCGGGGGAGAGGTCGGGATCGCCGGCGGCACCGCCCTGGTCGCCCAACGACTGCTGGAGGCCGTCTTCGGGGACCAGGCGATGCGGACCATGGCCGCACGTGCCTACGAGGACCTCCTGGCCCGCACGGAGGAGCTGGCCCAGGAGCACTCTCAGGCGGTGCTGGGCACGCTGCCTCGGCCTGTGCCTGCCTCCGCCCAGCTGCGCCAGGACATGGAGCGGTTGCGCTCCAGGCTGGAGGAGCAGCGATGAGGCTCCGGCTCCAGGAGCAGCTGGAGGGCCTGGAACGGGTTGTGGCGCTAGGGCACAGCCTGGACCACACCCAGCTGGACGAGGCCCTGGCCCCAGCGCGCGAGCTGCTTGAGCGGGCCGGGCAGCGACAGCGGCTGGCGCCAGGAGCCTGTGTGGTCGCTCTGCTCGGAACGACCGGATCCGGAAAGTCCTCCTTGTTCAACGCCCTGGTCGGGACCGATGCCGCTCGTTCCTCGGCCCGCCGCCCGACGACGACGGCGCCCCTGGCCGCGGTGCCTCCGGGGGACCTGGGGCTCACCGAGCTGCTGGACTGGCTCAAGGTGGACCGACGGGTCGAGGTCACCGGTGCTGGCCTGGGACCGCGCACGGTCCTGCTCGACCTGCCTGACATCGACTCCGACGAGCCCGGGCACCGCCGTACGGCTGCGCGTCTGGCGGGCCTCGTCGACGTCCTGGTCTGGGTGCTGGACCCGCAGAAGTACGCCGACGCCGTCGTCCACCACGACTTCCTGGTGCCGATGGCAGCCCACGCGGAGGTCACCTGCCTCGTGCTCAACCAGGTCGACCTGCTCAGTAGCCAGGAGCAGGAGGACGTCCTGTCCCACCTCAGGTGCCTGCTGGACGACGAGGGACTGGAAGCGGTCTCGCCGGTCGCGCTCAGCGCGAGAACCGGTCAGGGCGTAGCGCGGTTGCGCGAGACGATCTGCCAGGTGGCTGCTCAGCAGGAGGCGGTGACGGCGCGACTGGATGCGGACGTGCGGACGACTGCGCGGAGCCTGGCCCATGAGCTTGGTACCGACACGATCCAGGACGATCGCGACGCGGACAGGGACGACGGGGTGCACCTCGGCCGGTCCCGGCTGGAGGAGACCGCTGCCCGGGCCAGCGGGGTGGAGACCGTCACGTGGGCCGTGGGCCGTGCGCGAGCCGCTGAGGCGGCCTCGCACGTCGGCTGGCTGCCGCTGCGGTGGCTAGGCCGGTTGCGCAAGGACCCGCTCCGCGCCCTGCACCTGGGAGCCGGCAGGAGCCTGACTCAGGGGGAGACGGGGTCCGGCCCAGACGAGGTCACTGGACGCAGCTCCCTGCCGCCGATCGACCCCGCGACGGCCGCGGAGCTGCGTACTCAGGCGCGCACCGTGACGGACCTGGCCTGTCGCAGCCTGCCTGAGCAGGCGCGCTCGGCGGTCATCGCTCATAGCGACGACCGCGCCCAGCGGCTCGGGGCCGCGCTGGACCTGGCGGTGAGTAGCACGCCGCTCGGAGTCGGTCCCGCACCTCGGTGGTGGCGTCTCGCCAGCGGGGTCCAGTGGCTGGCGGCCCTGACGGCCCTAGGAGGAGGTGCGTGGTTGGCAGCCACGCACCTGGCACGATGGCTGCTGCTCGTCGACCTTCAGCCCCCACGCTGGGGGATCGTGCCCTGGCCGGCGGTGGTACTCGTCGGCGGGGTCGTCCTAGGGCTGGCGGCCGCGGCGGCCGGCAGGTCCCTGGCGCGGCTGGGCGCGCGACGGGTACAGCGGCGGGCCGCGCGCAGGCTGCGTGAGGCCAGCGACGCCGTCGTGCGCAGGGACCTGCTCCAGCCTCTTCAGGCTGAGGTGAGGCAGTGGGAGGAGCTGTCGCGGCTCCTGGCTCAGCTGTCCTCATCGAGGCGCTAGGAGACGGAGCCGTCGGCGCAGCGCACAGACGGACGACGGCGGCCGGCCCCGTACGGGGCCGGCCGCCGTCCTAGCTCACGGGCCTACCAGCGGTCACGACCACGGTCCTGACGCCCGCCACGCCAGCCACCGCGCTCGCCGTCCTGGCGGCCCTCGCGGTACCCGCCGCGCTCAGAGCGGTCCGAGCGGTAGCCGCCGCGGCCTCCACGCTCGCCACGGTCCTGACGCCCGCCACGCCAGCCACCGCGCTCGCCGTCCTGGCGGCCCTCGCGGTACCCGCCGCGCTCAGAGCGGTCCGAGCGGTAGCCGCCGCGGCCTCCACGCTCGCCACGGTCCTGACGCCCGCCACGCCAGCCACCGCGCTCGCCGTCCTGGCGGCCCTCGCGGTACCCGCCGCGCTCAGAGCGGTCCGAGCGGTAGCCGCCGCGGCCTCCACGCTCGCCACGGTCCTGACGCCCGCCACGCCAGCCACCGCGCTCGCCGTCCTCACGGTGAGGACGCTCAGAGCGGCGCTGGCTGTGCTCGGAGGGAGCGTTGTCGCTGCCGTCCCAGCCCTGGCCCGGACCCTGGTCGGGGTGGATCCGCAGCTCACGGCCCCCGAAGGTGGCACGTCCCATGACCTGGAGCTGCTCATCGCTCAGCGGGGCGTGGATCTCGACCAGGGAGAAGGACTGGAGGATGTCGATCTTGCCGATGTCAGAGCCGGAGATCCCACCCTCGTTCGCCAGCGCCCCCACGATCGCTCCGGGCAGGACGCGGTCGCGGTGACCGACCTCGACGCGGTAGACCGTGCCGGTGCCGTCCTCGTGACGGCGTCCGCCACGGCTGGCACCGGGCTTGCCCTCGATCCGGTCGCGGCCGCGACCACGCTCACCACGGTCACGTCCGCCCTCAAAGGTGGCGGAGACGAAGGTGCCCTCGGAGTCGACGTTCTCCTCGCGACGCACGCGCTGGCGCGGTTCCTCCTTGCGCTCCTGCCAGGTCCTGGGGCCGGCGTCACCCACAGCGAGCGCCAGCAGCGTGGCCGCCAGGTCGCTCACCTCGATCTCCAGACCGGCTGCCTTGTCCTGGACCATCTCGGTGTACATCTCCAGCCGGCCGCGCTCGTGGCGCTCGGCCGCCTTGTCCAGCAGCGTGGCTGCACGGTGGCGTGAGACGTCCGCGGGGGAGGGCAGAGTGATCTCCTCCAGCCTGGTACCCGTCAGGCGCTCGATCTGACGAAGCTTGCCCTTCTCCTTGGGGGTCAGGAAGGTGACGGCCTCGCCGTGGCGCCCGGCGCGTCCGGTACGGCCGATGCGGTGGACGTAGGCCTCGGCCTCACGCGGTACGTCGAAGTTGACGACCAGTCCGATGCGGTCGACGTCCAGGCCGCGGGCTGCGACGTCCGTGGCCACCAGCACGTCCAGGGTGCCGGTACGCAGGCGCTCGACGAGGCGCTCGCGCTCGCGCTGGGGGACGTCACCAGAGATGGCAGCGGCCTGGATCCCCCGCCCTGCCAGCTCGATGGCCACGTCCTCGGCCGTGGACTTGGTGCGCACGAAGACGATGGCGGCCTCGGCCTCGGTGGTGGCCAGGACTCGGGAGACCGCGCCGACCTTGTGGCGGAAGGGGACGACGGCGTAGGTCTGGTGGACCGTGTCCACGGTGGAGGACTGGCGCGAGACCTCCACACGTGCCGGGTCGCTCAGGTGCTGACGCGCCACCGCCTGGATCGCCGGGGGCATCGTGGCGGAGAACAGCGCCGTGCGGCGGTCCGCGGGCAGGGAGGCGGCGATGGTCTCCACGTCCTCGGCGAAGCCCATGCGCAGCATCTCGTCAGCCTCGTCGAGCACGAAGTAGCGCACCTGCTCCAGGTGCAGGGCGCCCTTGTCGATGAGGTCGATGACGCGCCCAGGGGTGCCCACGACGACCTGTGCGCCCGACTTCAGGGCGCCGATCTGCGGACCGTAGGGGGCGCCGCCGTAGACGGCAACCACGTCCAGACCACGCGAGCGCGAGGCCATGTCCGTGATGGCCTCGGCGCTCTGCAGGGCCAGCTCACGCGTGGGCGCCAGGACCAGGGCCTGGACCTCGCCGTCACGGGCGTCGACGGCGTCGAGCAGCGGCAGGCCGAAGGCTGCGGTCTTGCCCGTGCCGGTCTGGGCCACGCCGACGACGTCACGGCCAGACAGCAGGACCGGGATCGCCTCGCGCTGGATCGCGGTGGGGGTGACGTACCCCATGTCGGTCACGGCCTTGAGCAGGTCCGCAGGCAGGCCGAGGTCGGCGAAGGTGACCTCCTCGGGGCTCCGGGCTGCGTCGTCGTCCTCCGCGGCCTCGTCCGCGGAGGTGGCCGAGGCGGTGGTAGGGGCGAAGGGAAGGTGGCCGTCGACCTCGTCCTCGTCCATCTCCTCTCCCTCAGCGTCGTCCTCGTCGAGGTCGCCCTCGTCCTCGGGGTCGTTCTCGGGCAGGTTCAGTTCGCCAGCGGTGTCGACGTCGTCAGGCTCGTCCTCAGACTCCACGAAGGAGTCGAGCTCCTCGTCCTCCGCGGTGGCAGGACCGGCCGGTGGCTCGGTGTCAGAGGCGCTCGGGGCCGAGGAGGCCCCAGCCACCTCGGCGTTGAACAGGTCGTCGAGGCTCAGAGGGCCGTCGCCCTGGCCGGAGGAGGCAGAAGATGCAGTGGACCCAGTGGTGCTACTCATTGATGTTCCCGTCTGTGGCCTGTAGGGGCCGGTCACGGAGTGTGGGGCAGGTCCCCTCGACCAGCCTCCTGCCGCGCCTCGCCCACCACACTCGCCCCGCACCAGGCCGTGGACGGCGGTGGCTGACGGGCTTGACGCACAGACTCACGGGTGTCCCTGCCCCGCCTCCAAGGACGGTGCAGGACCCGAACGGGGCTGACAGCACGGATCGCTCCTGCGTCGAAGGTTACGGGTCCGGGAGGTCAATGGCGAGGGCTGGCGCGCCGAACCGTCTCAGGTCACACGTGAGGCCGGACACCAGGTGAGGCGCTCCTAGGCGGCGCGTGAGCTCCTGTAAGATGCGTGAGCAGTGTCTCATGTCGTTCTCGGTGCTCATGCCGACCTGATACGGGAGGTCTTACTCGTGAGCCTCTTCTCCCGTTCCCCGGGCCACGTCCCGCAGGCCCCGGGGCCTGCCGCGGGCTCAGCGCAGGTGCTGGCGCCGTTGAGCCAGGACCGTCTGGTCGCTCTGTTCAAGGAGCGGGACTGGCGCTACTTCATCGACTCCGACGGCGACCTGGGCGGGATGTGGGACGACGCCACCTTCTACTTCACCCTGGCCGGGGAGAAGCAGGAGGTGCTGCGCATCTGGGCGCAGCTGCCAGGCACCGTCGACGCTACCCACCTGGAGCAGGTGCGCACGGTCCTGGACGCCTCGCACCGGCGCAGCGCCTGGCCCACCGCGAGCTACCGGATTGACGACGACGGCGAGGTGCGGGTCTTCGCCAGCCACGCGGTGGACTACGAGTACGGTCTGAGTGATCTCCAGCTGGCCCAGCACGTGGACTGCGCGATCGCCACGGTCAACGGTCTGTTCGCAGACCTCAACGAGGTGCTAGGACGGTGAGGGGCGTGCGAGGTCTCTTCTCCGGGGCGCGACGCCAGGACTCTGGTGCCGCCAGCGCGTCGGCCAGCCAGCAGGTGCGTCCCCTCACGCGTGAGCGTGTGCAGGAGCTGCTCGACCGCCACGGCTGGGTCTACGAGACGGACTCCGACGGCGACCTGGTGGGACGCTGGGACAACGACCTGCTGACCTTCATGGTGCGCGGCGAGAGCGGGGAGGTCCTCAACGTCATGGGCTACATGCTTGAGGACCTGCCGCTGGAGCACCTGGACGAGGTGCGCTTCGCGCTGGAGGAGTGGCACCGTGGGCACATCTGGCCCACCTGCTTCTGGCGTCAGAACGACGACGCCCTGACCTTCTCCGTCGGCGCCTCCCACATGGTCGACTGGGAGCACGGGGTGGCCGACTGCCAGCTGGAGCAGCAGGTGGCCTGTGCGATGAGAACGATCGCTGACGCCTTCGCGGACGTGCGGAGCCGGCTCGCACTGCGTGCCGACGGCCCGAACGAGAGGCAGTGGTGAGGGCTGGGCAGAGGACCTACCAGGTCGGCCACGCCGTCCACGCCCTCAGCGTCATGCTCTCCGTGGCTGCCGGTCAGCTCGGTCTGGCGACCTAGCGGCGGCCCGGACCTGCGTCGTCGGGCGCCGGAGGGGCGAGCGCTAGGATCACCCTCAGTGCCCGCCCGTCTCGCGGTGCGCTCCGCCGGGCGCCGGAACCATGCGCCCCCAACGGAAGGGACCACAACCCGTGCTGCGAACCCGCACCGCAGGAAGCCTGCGTAGCACTGACATCGGCCAGGCCGTCACCCTCACCGGCTGGGTGGACCGCCGCCGTGACCACGGAGGCGTCGCCTTCATCGACCTGCGTGACGCCTCGGGCATCGCCCAGGTCGTCATCCGCGAGGAGGTCGCCCACGACCTGCGCGCCGAGTACGTCCTCAAGGTCACCGGCGAGGTCAGCGCCCGCCCCGAGGGCAACGCCAACCCCAACCTGCCCACCGGCGAGATCGAGGTCGTCGTCTCCGACGTCGAGATCCTCAACCCCGCTGCTCCGTTGCCCTTCCAGGTCTCCGACCACGCCGAGGACGCCGGGAGCGTGGGCGAGGAGGCACGGCTGAGGTACCGCTACCTCGACCTGCGTCGCTCCTCCATGCAGCACGCCATCCGTCTGCGCTCCCAGGTCTCCCAGGCTGCGCGCACGGTCCTGGCCAGCCACGACTTCGTCGAGATCGAGACCCCGACGCTCACGCGCTCCACCCCTGAGGGCGCGCGCGACTTCCTCGTGCCCGCGCGCCTGGCGCCGGGCTCCTGGTACGCCCTGCCCCAGAGCCCTCAGCTGTTCAAGCAGCTGCTCATGGTGGCCGGGATGGAGCGCTACTACCAGATCGCCCGCTGCTACCGCGACGAGGACTTCCGCGCCGACCGCCAGCCCGAGTTCACCCAGCTTGACATCGAGATGTCCTTCGTCGAGCAGGAGGACGTCATCACGGTCGCCGAGGACGTGCTCAAGGAGGTCTGGGCGCTGATCGGATACGACCTGCCCACCCCGATCCCGCACATGACCTACAAGGACGCCATGGAGAGGTACGGCTCGGACAAGCCCGACCTGCGCTTCGGCCTGGAGCTGACGGACCTGACCGAGTACTTCAAGGACACCACCTTCCGCGTCTTCCAGAACGAGTACGTCGGATCCGTCGTGATGCCCGGCGGCGCCTCCCAGTCGCGTCGTACCTTTGACGCCTGGCAGGAGTGGGCCAAGCAGCGTGGTGCTAAGGGCCTGGCCTACGTCACCGTCTCCGAGGACGGGGAGCTGGGCGGCCCGGTGGCCAAGAACATCACCGAGGCCGAGCGCGCGGGCCTGGCTGAGGCCGCCGGCGCGGGGTCGGGCGACGCGATCTTCTTCGCCGCCGGCTCGGTGGACGCCTCGCGTGCCCTCCTGGGCGCCGCTCGTCTAGAGATCGGTAGGCGCTGCGGACTCATTGACGAGGACGCCTGGTCCTTCGTGTGGGTCGTGGACGCGCCCCTGTTCAAGCCCTCGGCCGAGGCCAAGGCTGAGGGAGACGTGGCGCTGGGCAAGTCCGCCTGGACCGCTGTCCACCACGCCTTCACCTCGCCCAAGCCTGAGTGGCTGGACTCCTTCGACAAGGACCCCGGCAACGCCCTGGCCTACGCCTACGACATCGTGTGCAACGGCAACGAGATCGGCGGCGGCTCGATCCGTATCCACCGCAACGACGTCCAGAAGCGTGTCTTCAACGTCATGGGCATCGGTGAGGAGGAGGCCCAGGCGAAGTTCGGCTTCCTGCTCGACGCCTTTAAGTTCGGCGCCCCGCCGCACGGTGGCATCGCCTTCGGCTGGGACCGCATCGTCTCCCTGCTCACCCACGCCGACTCGATCCGCGACGTCATCGCCTTCCCCAAGTCCGGTGGTGGTTATGACCCGTTGACTGAGGCGCCTGCTCCGATCACCCCCGAGCAGCGCAAGGAGGCCGGCGTCGACGCCGTGCCTGAGGACAGGGACGCCAAGGCACCGGCCAAGACGGACTGAGCCTTCCTCTGACGCAGGGGACCGGATGGTCCTGGGTACGACTCAGGACCATCCGGTCTCATGCGTCAGGCGGCGTTGGTACGGGGCAAGAAAGCACCGGTGCCGGGCATGGAGTGCTCTCGATCCCGGCTCAGGCGGGCTCAGTGTCAGGCTTGCGTGCGACGATGGCAGTGCCCGTGAACTGATCGCGGTAGTCCTTGAAGGCCGCGCGCATCGCGAGGACTCGCCGCCATTCCGCCTCCGTCAGTGGGCGCACATTGACCCGGATGGTCGGCGCGAGCCGCTTGCGGAGCACCTCGGTGAGGGTCGGGTCAATGTCATCCGGGGTTATCCCAGCTGCGGCAGGCAGCCCCGTCTCGTGGGCTCTGGCGTTGATGACAGTGCCACCGCGTGGGCCGACGACGGTGCGGTGACCTGAGCCTGCTCCAGCCTACGGGTGGTGAGTCTCAGACCACCAGGCCGTAGGACACGCTTACCGGCCCGTGCGAGCACCCGGTGTCCGGTGTCGGTCATGGTGGAGCGGTCGCTCTGGGAAAAGATGGCGTCATCGACATGCAGCGGCTGTCACGCTCTTGGGCGAGGTGATCCTAGGTAGTTGACGGGTAGTCAGATTCCACCTCTTGCTATGTCATCGAGACCACCCCCCCTCGCCTGTTTCCTCAGCTGGGAAGAGGTCCTTTCCTGCCGTTGCGCTACCGTCGGGCAGCCTTGTGGTCGCCGCCGAGGTCTATGGACCGTGAGGGCTGGTCTGTCCCTGTTCGACTACTCCTTGCGCTGTGGGCACCTACCTTGCACCACGCCAGGGCCCTAGACGGTTCGCGTCACCTCTCGTGGGGGCTGTATCCAGGTGGGGACGTGCCTCCAAGGGCTATCGGTCTTTCTTGACGTAATGAAAGACCGCGACCGCCAGTGAAATTGCGATGATCCACAGCGGTGCGCTGCGCACCAGCTCGAGGAATACTGATGTGGTCAAGGCTAAGGATGCATTTTCCATGATCAGGTGTCACTTTCAAGGAATTCGACGTGCTGGCTGCATGCTCATTCGACGTGGGTGCGCCGTTTTCCAGCAGGCGTTCTTTGATGATTCCGGCGAGCCGGATAAGACTGACTGCAATATGATGTAGATCACGTACTCTTGTTGTCAAGGCAGGAGCTCCTGATGTAGTGAGCCGTCAACTGTGGGGGATCAGGTTGTGGTGGAGGTGGCGGTTGACGAGCGCACGGTCGCATGCTGGCCGCACATACCACACAGACGAAAGACGTGTGTCATATCAACGTGTTAGGGTCAACAGCCCCAGCCTCGTCCCCGCGAATGGATCGTTCGCCATGCTCCGAAAGCTTCTTGGACTCCTTACTGCCGTCTCCCTTCTTGCAGTCGTAACGACGCCGATGGCGGCGGCAGCCCCTCCGCGCCCGTACCCTGGTCCTCCAGGCTTCGACTACAACAATCCGCCGCCTGGGTGCGTGTATGTCACTCGTACCCTGATCAGGTGCTTGTCCACGCCCGCAGACCTTGCGTAAGCGGGATGGTGATGTTGTCAGCCCGCATCGCAGTCGGCTGAGTGCGAGTGCGCTCCTGGGCGTTGCGGTCCTCGGGGCGTGCCTGGTCGGTTCAGGCACGGAGGTCAGCGTGCAGGGACTAGTCAACGGAGCCCGTGATCAGGCGGTTGATCTGCTCGTGACCGACGGCTCCGCCTCTCCAGTCACGATGGTCGGCGGTGTCCCCATGCTGGCACCCGATGCCTGGATGACGCCAGGCACTATCACACCTGCTCAGGTGGAGCAGCTGCGTGCCCTGCCTGGCGTCGAGGTTGCCGCTCCCGTGACCTACCTGGACCTGGCTAGCGACGAGCGGTCCCAGACGCTGAGCACCTTGCTCCCGGTGACGGGCACGGATGACAACGGCCTAGACGCCTGGCGGGCGGAGGCGTCCTATTCCGTGACCGATGGGACCGGGACCCACACCTCGGACCCCACCACGCTCTTCCTCGGCACACAGCGGGGGCGTCCCCTCCTGGATACGGGGGCACGCGCCTACCTCCACCGGGAGGCTGAGGAGATCACAGTACGCTCCGCCGACAACGGCTACTCCTCGGCTGCCCTGTCCTCCTCAGCCCTGTCCTCCTCAGCCCTGTCCTTCCATGCCCCGCTCGTCCCCTCGCCCAGTTCCCTGGTCGCCCTGGACCCCCAGGCCGAGGCGGCCCTCGCCCGAGCCGCGGGAGCGCAGGAGACGGCTGAGGCGATGGACACGTTGGCGGACGCGTGGCAGCGTATGACAACCCTCGGCACCGAGGGGATCCACAGCGTCGTCCATCCCTACGACCCGGATCTCACCTACGAGCCCGCCAGTGTCTCCCAGGCAGCGACCACCTCGGGCATCCCGGTCCCGGTGGTCACGGCTGCCAGTGGTGCCCTGCCAACTATCTCGGTCTCCGTGACAGCGGCAAGACTGGAGACCGCTGACGCAACGCTCGGCGAAGGGGAGAACGGTTCCTGCCCTATGGTCACCGGGCAGGGCCCTGATGCGCTGGGTTGCACGGTCCTGACCGATCATGATCGAGCCGTCCTTTCCTCTCTGTCTTCCATCGGACCAGGCGTTACCTCAGCAGTGGCCGGCCCGGCCTTCCTGTGGCGTCATCCCGCTCACCCTTTCCGGCTCGTCGAGGGCCAGGAGCCTCCTGCCAGCGGCCTGGCTTCCTTTCCTGGCGCTGACCTCTCCTTCAGACGTCCCACACAACGCACCCTGCTGCTGCCACTGTCCCGCCGGACCTCCTCCTCCCAGCCTGCCGTTGAGCTCCTGCCCGCTAGAGCCCCGACTACACATGGTCAGGTCTGGCAGGAGGAGGTCTACCGCCCCACCCGCCCTGACGCGGGCCAGTACCTGGCTCCCGGTCTCATCCCGGTTGCCACCTACCACCCGGAGCGGTCCTCAATCACCGGGGCGGACCCGCTCGCTGCCACGACGCTGGCGACCGCCCAGGGACAGATCGCGCCCACTCTCAACGGCACAGGCGCCGTCACCGCTCCCGCCGCCACCGTGCTGCCCGACGCCGCGTTGGACACGCTGACCGTGGCCGGCCGCCCCCGCCCCACTGCGGGCACCGTCAGGCTTCGACTCACCCGGGACGCTGACGGCTGCCTCCCCCAGAGCAGGATTGAGGAGGTCGCCTCCCGCGTGGCCAGCATGGGCCTGACCCCGACGGTCCTTCGCGGTGCCTCTCCCGCGACCGTCTCCGTCACCTTGTCAGGCTCGGCGCCGCACGCCTGGCACGGCGAGGCAACCGAGACCTGGAGCGAGCTCGGCGCCGACACCAGGGTCACCACCACCTCAGCCTGGGGCACCACGCTTATCACCGCCACCGCGCTGGCCAGTACCGGCCTCGTCGCCCTGCTCAGCGAGCTGCGGGCAGGGATCCACCGGCAGCGCACGGCCCGGCTCCTGCTCCACTCCGGGTGGCGCAGGCGCCAGGTGACCGGCTACCTGCTGCGCCGCGAGCTTCCCGGCGCCGCGCTCCTGCTGGGGCTGGCGGCAGGCGCCGTCGCCGTCTCCACCCGTCTGGCCGTGCCAGCCGGCCTGGGCTCCGGGGCCGCGGCGACCGCCTTCCTGTACGTGCTGGTCCTGGGCCTGCTCGTGCTGGCACAGGTGTCCGTGGCCTGCCGGCCCGCCACCACCCGCATGCGCCTCCAGGCCGGGGACATGAGGCAGCTGCCTACGACGGCCCGAGCCTACGTCCCGGCTCCGGACACAGCTCCCGCCACAACCACACCAGCACCCCACAGCACGCGGGCCGCAGCCGTATGGCATGCGGTGCGGCTGGGCGTGGCCAGGACCCGGCCGTCCGCCGCCCTGACGACCAGCGCCGCCGTCGTGCTGGCCGCCCTGGCAGGCGCTGGCTTCATCACCGTCCTGGAGACCTTCTCACAACGCGCCGGCTTCTCCGAGCTGGCCTCATCGGTGCTGCGCGTGTCACGGCTCGCCACAGGGGCCCTGGTCCTGCTCAGCCTCGCCGCCACCCTCAGCATCCTCGTCTCCACCCTGCGCCACGAGTCCGGCTCCTCCCAGCGTGCCCACCGCCTGCTAGCGGCCTCGGGCTGGCTGCGCCAGGAACGGGTGCTGTGCGAGACCGCACGCTGGGCATGGGAGCACCTGCCAGTCACTCTGCTCCTACCAGTGACCGTGCTCACCGCGGTGGAGGTCGGAGTACTGAGCGGACAGGCGGGTGCGCTCGCACTCGCCTGCGCCGGGAGCGCGCTCATCCTCGTCCTGACCACGAGGGTCCTCGTCATCCTTGCCTGTGACCGCCCCGAGGAGGCGCTGCGTGACTAGCCCGTCCTTTCACCAGCCAGCCCCTGAGCCACTCGGGGAAGCAAGTCCTCCCACCCTCGCCCTCCAGGACGTCGAGATCGCCTTCACCAGGCGCGATGGCAGCCGCCTGAGCGTGGTCTCCGGCTTCTGTCTGGAGGTGTCAGCAGGCGAGATCGTCTGCCTGGCTGGACGCTCGGGCTGCGGCAAGACGAGCGTGCTACGCACCGCCTGCGGCCTGCTACGCCCCTTAGCTGGTCAGGTCCGGTGGGAGGGAAGGCTCCTGCCCTGGCAGGCGCCGGGGCGCCTGGCTGCCACACGCAGCGGGTTCCTCGGCCTGGTCTCCCAGGACAACCCCGGTCTGGAGGAGCTCAGCGCAGTCGACAACGTCACGCTAGGACTAGCCCCGCACCTGCGAGGCCGGGGCCGCAGGCAGCGCACCCTGGCTCGTCACAAGGCACTGGTCCTGCTTGACCGCCTCGGTATCAGTGACCCGGGGGCACGACTGGGACGCATGTCCGGAGGGGAACGTCAGCGTGTGAGCCTGGCACGGGCAGTGCTGGCCGACCCGCGCCTGCTGTGCCTGGACGAGCCAACCTCCGCCCTGGACTCAGCCTCCACGCAGCTGGTCCTAGAGCTCGTACACGACCAGGCCCACCACGGCTGCGCCATCCTCCTGGCCTCCCACGACCCGCTGGTCACCCAGATCGCGGACAGGGTCATCGAGATACCCGCCTGAGAGCCGACGGTCTCGCTCTCTTAAACGTACGGTCTCGGCCAGGGGGAGGGAACTGTCCCAGGTAGGGAGATCTGGAGCACAATAGGGTCATGTCGCGCTACATCGAGCTCCACCCGGTCAACCCGCAGGCCCGTCTGGTGTCCAAGGTCGTGGACACGCTTGACGACGGCGGCCTGGTCGCCTACCCCACGGACTCCGGCTACGCGCTGGCCTGCGCACCGGGGAACAAGGAGGGGCTTGACCGCATCCGTGCCATCCGTCAGCTCGATGACAAGCACAACTTCACCTTCGTGTGCGCCGACTTCGCCCAGGCCGGGCCGCTGGCGATCGTGGGCAACAACGCCTTCCGCCTCATCAAGCGCCTGACGCCGGGGCCGTGGACCTTCATCCTCAAGGGCACCAAGGAGGTCCCCCGGATGACGCTCAACCCCAAGAAGCACACGCTGGGCGTGCGCATCCCTGACCACGCCATCACCCAGGCGCTCGTGGCCGGCTTCGGCGCCCCGATCCTGTCCTCGACCTTCATCCGGCCCGGCAACGACGAGCCTGAGACCAGCGGCTGGGAGATCGAGGACGCCCTGGGCCACCTCATCGACGTCGTCATCGAGGGACCGGTGACCTCCACCGAGCCGACGACGGTGGTGGACCTGACCAGCGACGTCCCTGAGGTCGCTCGCGAGGGCGCCGGGGACGTCAGCCTGATCTGACGGCTCCAGGACCGGGCAAGCCTTCAGTGCTTGATGCCGTAGCGCTCGTAGAGGCGACGCATCGGAGCCGGCGCCCACCAGTTCCACCGGCCTAGCAGGGTCATGGTGGCGGGCACGAGCAGCATGCGCACCACCGTGGCGTCCAGCGCGACGATGACGGCCAGGGCCAGACCGACCTGCTTGATGACGAGCAGGTCCCCGCCCACGAAGCCGAGGAAGACCAGCACCATGATGAGTGCAGCCGATGTCACGACACGGCCCGAGTGCTGCAGCCCGCGCTCGACAGCGGTGTCGTTGTCACAGCCAGCGTCCCAGTACTCCTTGATCCGCGCCAGGATGAAGACCTCGTAGTCCATCGCCAGGCCGAAACCCACACCCACGGCGGTCACCACGACATAGGCCTCCACGCCCCCGATCGGGGTGAAGCCGAGCAGCCCTGTCAGGTGGCCCTCCTGGAAGACCCACACCACCACGCCGACCGAGGCCGCCAGGGACAGCGCGTTCATCGCCAGTGCCTTGAGCGGGACCAGGACGGAGCCGGTCATGAGGAAGAGCAGGACGAAGGTCGCCAGCGCGATGACCGCCACGACCCAGGGCAGGCCGTCCAGCACCGCGGAGCGGAAGTCGACCTGGCTGGCTGCCTGGCCGGTCACCCAGGTGTCAGCCGGAGCGGCCAGGTCGCGCACGGCCTGGACAGCCTCCTCGGAGGAGGCCTGGGTCCCGTCCCCGGCCAGGTCCAGGTAGACCACCGTGTACTGGCCGGCGGTAGCGGACTGGAGGACCGCCTCGACACCGGGAGCGGTGGCCACCTGGTCGTTGATGAAGGTCGTGACCTCCTGCCCGGTCGCAGCGATAATGAGGGTGGCGTCCTGCTGCCGGGCCGCCGGGTAGTCCTCCTGGAGGACGGCGAGGTAGGTGCGTTGGTCCGAGGCGCTCGGCAGCAGCTCAGTGGTGGAGGTCAGCATGTGCATCGAGCGCGCCGGTAGGGCCAGCACGAGCAGCAGGATGACGCAGGCGGTCAGCACCAGCCACGGCACGCGGTGGACGGCGCGCGCCAGCCGGGAGAAGAAGCCCTCCTGACGGGTCACGTCCCCAAGGTGGCGCTGGATAGTGCCGAGGACCCTCAGGTGTCTCAAGGGTGAGGGCCGTTGCAGCCGCTCGCCCAGCAGCACGAGGGCCGCTGGTACCAGGGTGAGGGCAGCAGCGACGGCGATCAGGACGACGGCGATCGAGGCGACGGCGATGGAGCGCAGGACGTCGGTGCCCATGAGCAGCAGCGAGAACAGGGAGATCGCGACCGTCAGGCCGGAGAAGAGGACCGTCCGCCCGGCGGTGGTGACCGTCGTCGTCATGGCCTCGGCCAGCGGACCGCTACGGCGGCTGCGGCGCCGACGCCGGATCCTGCCCCCCTCCGCCGGCTCGTGCGTCTGGGCGCTCAGTCCCGCCAGCTCCTCGCGGTAGCGCGAGGTGATGAGAAGCGCGTAGTCGATGGACAGACCCAGCCCGATGACGCTGACGATGTTGACCACGAAGGACTGCAGGTCGACGAGCAAGGAGGTCAGCCACAGGACCCCGAAGGACCCCGCGATCGAGGACAGGGCCCCCAGCACAGGCATCCCCGCCGCCAGGAAGCCGCCGAAGACGAGCACCATCACCAGCAGGGTCAGCGGCAGGGCGATGAGCTCGCCGCGCACGAGGTCAGCCTCGACCTGATCGTTGACGGCAGCCGCCAGGAGGCGGTCGTCAGAGACGATGCCGTGCGCGTCGGGGCTGATGGCGTGCAGCTCATCGGGCACCTGTGCCAGGCGGTCCTCCACCTGCCTGACGAGCTTGTCCACATTCTCCTGGTACTCGGTGCCCTCATCGGAGGCCACCTCCTCACCGTTGGGGTCCACCGTGACGATGAGGAGGAATCCGTCGAGGTCCTTGGACGCCAGGACCCTGGCAGCCGGCTGCTCCAGCATTCCTGGCACGACGAAGGGGTCCAGGACATTGGTCGGCCCCACCAGGGCCCCCAGCTCCTTGTGCACCGGTTCCAGCGCCGCAGCCACGGCTTCCTGGGTGCTGTCCTCAGAGATGTCGACCCCAGTGACCAGGAGGCTGACTGTCTGACCGTCCCCGGTCAGGGTGGAGATGATCTCCTCACCCTGGGCGGACTCGGTTCCGCCGATGATCGCCGAGCTGGTCTCCAGACGGTCGAAGAGCCCCTTGCCTCCGAAGCCGGTCAGCGCCAGGGCCGCGAGCAGGACCGCGAGACCGGCCCAGACCGCGACGACGATCCAGGCGTCCTTGAGCAGACGTCGTGCGAGCCAGGTGAGCATGACCCCATTGTCCCATTACCGGGCGGACAGAGGCACCCGCCACGGCACCGGGAACGGGATAGGGTCTGCACTCGTGGACCTGTTTGACAGCGCTGGGCGGGACGAGGTCGGCCTGCCGGTGGACCCGCACGCCCCGTTGGCCGTGCGGATGCGTCCACGTACCCTGGACGAGGTGGTCGGTCAGGACCACCTGCTGGCCCCCGGATCGCCGCTACGGCGCCTGGTCTGTCCGCCCGACGACGGCCCGGCGGCAGGCGCGGGGGTCTCCTCGGTGGTCCTGTGGGGTCCTCCAGGCACTGGCAAGACCACGTTGGCCTACCTCGTGGCACGCGGCTCAGGACGCAGGTTCGTCGAGCTCAGCGCGGTGACGGCGGGGGTCAAGGACGTGCGCGCCGTCGTCGAGCAGGCCAGGAGGCTGCTGGCCTCCACCGGGGAGGAGACGGTGCTCTTCGTCGACGAGGTCCACCGCTTCTCCCGCTCCCAGCAGGACGCCCTGCTGCCGAGCGTGGAGAACCGGTGGGTCACCCTCATGGCCGCCACGACGGAGAACCCCAGCTTCTCGGTGGTCTCCCCGCTGCTCTCGCGCTCACTGCTACTGACTCTCCACCCTCTCGGCGCCCAGGACGTGGCTGAGGTCGTGGACCGGGCGCTGGCTGACGAGCGTGGGCTCGGCGGCGCCGTCGGCATCCAGGACGAGGCACGTGAGCAGATCGTGCGGATGGCGGGCTCGGACGCACGCAAGTCGCTGACCGTCCTGGAGGCGGCGGCCGGTGCGGTGCTCGCCTCGTCACGCGGCGAGGAGGGCGCGGACGGCGAGGACGGCGAGCCACCGGTCATCACCCTGGCTGACGTCGAGCAGGCCGCGGACGTCGCTGCGGTGCGCTACGACAGGCAGGGCGACCAGCACTACGACGTCATCAGCGCCTTCATCAAGTCCATGCGAGGCTCGGACCCGGACGCGACCCTGCACTACCTGGCTCGCATGATCGCGGCGGGAGAGGACCCGCGCTACATCGCTCGCCGGATCACGATCCACGCGGCGGAGGACGTGGGACTGGCTGACCCCTCGGTGCTGACGACGGCGGTCGCGGCCCAGCAGGCCGTGGCCCTGATCGGCATGCCGGAGGCGCAGCTGGTCCTGGCCGAGGCTGCGCTGGCCGTGGCGACCGCGCCCAAGTCCAACGCCGTGACGGTGGGGATCGGCCAGGCCCTGGCCGACGTGTCAGCGGGCAAGGGGGGAGCGGTGCCACCTCACCTGCGCGACGCCCACTACGCGGGGGCCAGGGCGCTGGGCCACGGGGAGGGCTACCTCTACCCCCACGACTTCCCGCACGCCGTCGTCTCCCAGCAGTACCTGCCCGCCGAGCTGGTCGGAACGCGCTACTACGAGCCCACCACCCACGGGCACGAGAAGCGGCTGGCGGCGCGTGTGGAGGCCGTGCGCCGGATCCTGGGGCAGCAGTGAGCGCATCCAGACGCGCGCCAGGCGCGGGAGGGGTCCTGGCGACCCTGGCCACCGGGCTCGTGGCCGGCTTCCTGTCCGGCCTGTTCGGTGTGGGTGGAGGACTGGTGATCGTGCCCGCGCTGGTGGCCCTGCGAGGTATGGACCAGCGCAGGGCAGCGGCGACCTCCCTGGCCGCCATCGTGGTCACTGCCGTGGTGGGGTCCGCCTCCTACGCCGCCAGGGGCGAGGTCTGGCTGGCCGGGGCCGCGCTGCTCGTGGCCGGGTCCCTCGCGGGTGCCCAGGTGGGGACCTGGCTGCTGCGCAGGCTTCCCGAGCGGATGCTGCCGTGGACCCTCATCGGCTTCGTCGCCCTGGTCATCGTCTCCCAGCAGCTGCGGGTCCCGGTGCGTGAGGCAGCCCTGGAGATGAGTCTGGCCCGTGGGGCGGGCCTGGTGCTCGTGGGCGCCTGGGCGGGCGTGCTCTCCGGCCTGGTGGGCGTGGGCGGGGGCAGCGTCATCGTTCCCGGGACGGAGATCGTCGTCGGCGTGGGGGACTTGGTGGCGCGGGGCACCTCGTTGCTGGTCATGGTCCCGACGGGGATCGTGGGAACCTGGTCCAACGCGCGCCACGGCCTGGTCGACCTGCGTGCGGGCGCCCTCGTGGGCGCGGCTGCGGCGGCAGCGGCGCCGCTGGGGGTCAGGGCGGCGGCAGCCTTGAGCCCGGCCGCAGGCAACCTCGCCTTCAGCCTCTTCCTCCTTGCCGTCGTCATCCACACCCTCCTGCACGGCCGACGCCGCCGCCAGCCCGACCCCGGACAGCGCTGAGGAACGTCTCACACCGGGGCGTCACGGCTCGCCTGCCGGGTGCTGGGCTGGCTAAGGTATCCGGGTTGCCGGTACGCCCTCGGCCGCACCGGCAGTCCTGGGGTCCTGGCCCGCTGTGGCTGACCCCGCGCCGGAAGCACCCGCTGCCGGCGTGCGACACGATCCGACAGGAAGAAGAGACTCATGAGCTCCTCCCGCTCCCGCCGCCAGGTGCGTCTGTCCCGCGCCCTCGGCATCCCGCTGACCCCCAAGGCCGTGCGCTACTTCGAGAAGCGCCCCTACGGCCCCGGCGAGCACGGCCGCGCCCGCCGCCGCACTGAGTCCGACTACGCCGTGCGTCTGAAGGAGAAGCAGCGTCTGCGCGCCCAGTACGGTATCCGTGAGGCTCAGCTCCAGCGCGTCTTCGAGGAGGCTCGTCGCGAGAAGGGCCTGACCGGTGAGTCCCTGGTCGAGCTGCTCGAGATGCGCCTGGACGCCCTCGTCCTGCGCTCCGGCTTCGCCCGCACCATCGCCCAGGCCCGTCAGGACGTCGTCCACCGCCACATCATGGTGGACGGCAAGGTCGTGGACCGTCCCTCCTTCCGCGTCAAGCCCGGCCAGACCATCCAGGTCCGCCCGCGCTCCCAGGTCATGGTCCCCTTCCAGATCGCCGCTGCCGGCACGCACCGCGACGTGCTGCCCCCGGTCCCGGAGTACCTGACCGTCGAGCTGGAGAAGCTGTCCGCCACCCTGGTGCGCCGCCCCAAGCGTGACGAGGTCCCCGTGACCTGCGACGTCCAGATGGTCGTTGAGTACTACTCGCGCTGACACCCCCGCGTGACGCAGCCGGGCGCCCCGAACCGCAGGCCGGTTCGGGGCGCCCGGTGCATCCGGGGTAGTCTCAGCCCCGGTCCTTCACCTATCCCCACCGAGGAAACAGAGCACACTCCTATGCGTACCTCCGAGATCCGCTCACGCTGGCTGGACTACTTCGCCTCGCAGGGCCACGAGATCCGTCCCTCGGTCTCGCTGGTCTCCCCGGAGCCCTCCATCCTCTTCACCGTCGCCGGCATGGTGCCCTTCATCCCCTACATCCTGGGTACGGAGCAGGCGCCCTGGCCCCGTGCGGCCTCGGTGCAGAAGTGCATCCGCACCAACGACATCGACAACGTCGGCCGCACCACCCGTCACGGCACGTTCTTCCAGATGAACGGCAACTTCTCCTTCGGGGACTACTTCAAGGAGGGGGCGATCTCCTACGCCTGGGACCTGCTGACCGGGCCCCGGTCCGAGGGGAGGTACGGACTGGACGGGGACCGTCTGTGGATGACGATCTGGGAGAGGGACGAGGTCTCCCTCCACCACCTGACCAAGGTCATCGGCGTGCCGGAGCAGCACGTCCAGAAGCTTCCCTTCGAGGAGATCTCCTGGTCCACCGGCCAGCCCGGACCGGCTGGAGCCTGCTGCGAGATCCACTACGACCGCGGTGCCGAGTACGGTCCTGACGGCGGACCGGTGGTCGACACCCAGGGTGACCGCTTCCTGGAGATCTGGAACCTCGTCTTCGACGAGTTCCTGCGCGGGGAGGGCGAGGGCCACGACTTCGAGCTGGTGGGCCAGCTCGACCAGACCGCCATCGACACCGGTGCGGGTCTGGAGCGGCTGGCCTTCATCATGCAGGACAAGCCCAACATGTACGAGATCGACGAGGTCTACCCCGTCATCGCTGCCGCTGAGGCCATGAGCGGCAAGCGCTACGGCCTGGGCGCGGCCGGTCCCAGCGCGGGCGAGGCCTACGAGGACGACGTGCGCATGCGCGTGGTGGCTGACCACGTCCGCAGCGCCCTCATGCTCATTGGCGACGGCGTCCGGCCGGGCAACGACGGCCGCGGCTACGTGCTGCGCCGCCTCATCCGCCGCGCGGTGCGCTCGATGCGTCTGCTCGGTGTCCGCGACGCCGCGATGCCGACCCTGCTGACTGCCTCCAAGGACGTCATGAAGCTGTCCTACCCCGAGCTGGAGACCGGCTGGGAGCAGATCTGCGAGGTCGCCTACGCCGAGGAGGACGCCTTCCGCCGCACCCTGGCCGCAGGCACGACGATCCTGGACACGGCGGTGGCCGCCGCCAAGGAGAAGGCCAAGGACTCCGGGACCAAGCCGGTGGTGCCTGGCTCGGTCGCCTTCGAGCTGCACGACACCTCCGGCTTCCCCATCGACCTGACCCTGGAGATGGCTGCTGAGCAGGGCGTGGAGGTCGACGAGCTTGCCTTCCGCAACCTCATGGCCGAGCAGAAGGAACGGGCCCGTGCTGACGCCCGCGCCAAGAAGGCGGGTCACGCTGACATCCGTGCCTTCCAGGAGATCGAGAAGGCGATGGGTGGTGGCTCCACCTTCCTGGGCTACACGGAGTCCAGCGCCGAGGCCAGTGTCACCGGCCTCCTGGTCGACGGCGTGCCACAGCCCGCGGTCACGGCACCGGCTGAGGTCGAGGTCGTGCTGGACCGTACCCCCTTCTACGCTGAGATGGGCGGCCAGCTCGCCGACCAGGGCGTCATCCGCCTGGCCGACGGCGGTGTCGTCGAGGTCGTTGACGTCCAGGCCCCGATCCGTGGCCTGTCCGTCCACCGTGGTCGGCTGACCGAGGGCACGATCGCGCTGGGCGAGCGTGCCTACGCCGAGATCGACTCCGCCCGCCGCCTGGCGATCGCCAGGGCGCACACCGCGACCCACATGGTCTACGCGGGCCTGCGCCAGGTGGTCAACGAGCACGCCGACCAGGCGGGTAGCGAGAACTCTCCGTCCCGCCTGCGCTTCGACTTCCGCCACGGCTCTGCGCTGTCGGCCGGCCAGGTGGGTGACATCGAGGCCCTGGTCAACGACACGCTGGCCCAGGACCTGGTCGTGCGCACTGACGTCATGAGCCTGGACGAGGCCCGTCAGGCCGGTGCCATCGCGCTGTTCGGCGAGAAGTACGGCACCGAGGTCCGCGTGGTCACCATCGGTGACGGCTTTGACAAGGAGCTGTGCGGTGGCACGCACGTACCCTCCACCGGCCATATCGGCCGCGTGGCGGTCCTGGGGGAGTCCTCGATCGGCTCGGGTGTGCGACGTATCGACGCCCTGGTGGGTGAGGGCGCCTACGACTTCCAGGCCAGGGAGCACGCCCTGGTCTCCCAGGTCACGGCGCTGGTAGGGGGCCGGGCCGACGAGCTGCCCGAGCGCATCGCCTCGCTGATGACGCGTCTGAAGGACGCTGAGAAGAAGCTTGCTGCTGCTGAGCAGGCAGCCATGGTGGCCAAGGCTGCTGAGGTGGCCGACGGCGCGGCTCGCGTGGGCGGGTACGTGCTGGCCTCGGCGAGCCTGGGCCCGGTCGGCTCGGCTGACGCGCTGCGCAGCCTCGTGCTGGACGTGCGCCAGCGCCTGGGAGACAGCGAGCCTGCCGTCGTCGCCGTGGGCGGTGTCTCGGGTGAGCGCCCGCTCATCATCGTGGCCACCAACGCCGCGGCACGCGAGCAGGGCGCCAAGGCAGGTGACCTGGTGCGTGCCGGCGCCAAGGTGCTGGGCGGCGGTGGCGGTGGCAAGCCTGACGTGGCGCAGGGCGGCGGTCAGGACGCCTCCCGGCTCAGCCAGGCCCTCGACGTGGTCGCCCAGGCCCTGTCCGCCTGAGACGGTAGCCCTCGTGCGCCGGGGAAGCAGACTCGCCTTCGACGTCGGCAAGGCCCGCGTCGGCGTCGCCCGCTGTGACGCCGACGCGATCCTTGCCGTCCCGGAGCGCACGCTGTCACGGGACCGCTACGGCGCCGACCTGGATGAGGCAGCGGACCTTGTTGAGGAGCACGGGGCCGTCGAGGTCGTCGTCGGCCTGCCTGTGCAGCTGGGGGGAGGGAGCTCCTCCTCGACCCGTGACGCCCGCCGCTGGGCCCGGGACCTGGCAGGACTGGTCAGCCCGGTCCCCGTACGGATGGTTGACGAGCGCCTGAGCACGGTGACCGCGCACCGGGCCCTGCACGACTCAGGACGCCACGCCAAGGACTTCCGCTCGGTTGTTGACCAGGCCGCGGCTGTCGTTATCCTCGAGCAAGCCCTGGAGACCGAACGCAGGACGGGCCAGCCGGCAGGCAGGCTCGTCGCGCCCAGCCAGAGAGGTGGACTATGAGCCAGGACGACTTCTTCGCCACGCTGGGCGAGGACGAGGCAGAGCCGTCATCTGCTCCACGTCAGGCCCGCCCCGGGCGCAGGGAGCGCAACCGGCAGCGGGAGCACGAGCGTCGCCGACGCCGTCGACGTGCGCTCATCAGCACCCTGGTCCTGGTGCTGGTCCTGGCCGGCGTCGGTTTCGTGGCCTACCAGGCGCTGGGTGTGGTCAAGGACGCCAGGGCGGGCTCGAGCTCGGTCTCGGACTACACCGGTGCCGGAAGCGGCGAGGTCGTCGTGACCATCCCTGAGGGAGCCTCTGGCAGCGAGATCGGCCAGATCCTCAAGGACGCCGGAGTGGTGGCGACGGTAGGCGCGTTCACCGACGCCTACGCCGCGAACTCCAACGCGTCCAAGATCCAGGCCGGCACCTACACGCTGCGCCTGCAGATGTCCGCGGCCAACGCGGTGGCCGCGCTGCTGGACCCTGCCTCGCGCTCGGACCACACCCTGACCATCCCGGAGGGCTACACGACGGCGCAGGTCAAGGACCGCCTGGTCTCGGTCGCGGGATTCACCTCGGAGGAGGTTGACTCCGCCTTCGCCGACGCCACCGGCATCGGCCTGCCTGAGGTCGCCGGCGGCCAGGTCGAGGGCTGGCTGGCCCCCTCGACCTACGACGTGCCGGAGGACGCCACGGCGACCGACGTCGTGGGCGCCATGGTGAGCCTGACCGTCTCCCGCCTGCAGTCGGCGGGCGTGGCTGAGGCTGACTACGAGACGGTGCTCATCAAGGCCTCGATCGTCGAGCGTGAGGCAGCCTCCGTCAGCTACTACGGACAGGTGGCCAGGGTCATCGAGAACCGGCTGGCGGACACCGAGGGCGAGACCAAGGGTCGGCTGCAGATGGACTCCACCGTCCTCTACGGGCTCGGACGCACCGGAGGCATCCCTACCGCTGACGAGGTCGCCGACGCCTCCAACCCCTACAACACCTACCAGCACGAGGGACTGCCACCTGGTCCCATCTCCAACCCCGGTCTGGAGGCGATCCAGGGAGTCATCAACCCTCCGCCCGGTGACTGGCTGTACTTCGTCACGGTCAACCTGGACACGGGCGAGACCCTCTTCTCCGCCACCCACGAGGAGCAGGTGAGGAACACCGAGCAGCTGACGGCCTGGTGCGAGGAGCACGCCGAGACCTGCTCCGGGCAGTCGACGACCAGCAGCGGGAGCTGAGCGTGAGCACACGGCACAGGGCGGCAGTGATCGGCCAGCCCGTGGCACACTCGTTGTCCCCGGTCCTCCACGAGGCTGCCTATGCCGACCTGGGGCTGGCGGACTGGCGGTACACCAGCCGTGACGTGGCTCCGGGTGAGCTGGAGGAGGTCCTGGCCGCCCTCGGCGCGCCCGCGGGTGAGGGGCCGACCTGGGAGGGCCTGAGCGTGACGATGCCGCACAAGCAGCGGCTGCTCACGCTGGTCGACGTCGTCGACCCCCTGGCCCAGACGGTAGGGGCTGCTAACACGGTCGTCGCCCAGCGCTCGGGCACCGGCCCCGCCCTGCTGGCCGCCTTCAACACGGACGTGGCCGGGATCGTGGGTGCCTTCCGCGACGCAGCGCCCTCTGAGCCGCTCCGGGACGGCGGTAGCCTGACCGCCTTCGTGCTCGGCTCGGGGGCGACGGCGTGCTCGGCGCTGGCTGCTCTCACCGAGCTGGGCGCGGCACGAGTGGTCGTCGCCGCACGTCACCACGCGGGCCCGGGCCGGGCCCTGGCGGCAGCGCACCGCATGGGCCTGGAGATCGAGACCATCACCTGGCGGCCGGACGACCCTGCCTCCTGCCGGGAGGTCGCCCAGGCCCTGGCCCAGGCACGGCTGGCGGTCTCGACCCTGCCGGCTCGCGGGGCCGACCCGCTGGTGCCGGCCCTGCGGGAGCGCCTGGAGGCGCTGGGCCTGCGTGGCGGCGCCACGCTGCTCGACGTCGTCTACGACCCCTGGCCCACGGCCCTGGCGACCGCCTGGCAGCAGGGCGGCGGCACGGTGGCAGCGGGCTGGCTCATGCTGCTCCACCAGGCCGTGCCGCAGGTGCGGCTCATGACCGGGCACCTGCCGGACGTGGCGGTCATGCGCCGGGCTGTCACCCAGGCGCTGGAGCGCCGGTAGACCCGGCCTGCGAGACCACCGCCGTCGGCGCAGGGGTCGTGTGGGAGGATGGCGGCATGCTGCGATGGACGACCGCCGGTGAGTCACACGGCCAGGCCCTGACCGCCCTCATGGAAGGCGTGCCCGCGGGCCTGGAGATCACGAGCGAGCAGATCAGCCGCGCCCTGGCACGTCGGCGCCTGGGGCACGGACGTGGTGCTCGTCAGGCCTTTGAGGCTGACGAGCTGACCATCCTGGGCGGAGTGCGTCACGGCCGCACGATCGGGTCGCCGGTGGCGCTGCAGATCGGGAACTCTGAGTGGCCCAAGTGGTCGGTCGTGATGAGCCCTGACCCCGTCGCCCCCTCGGCCCTGCTCGTGGACGCCGGCACCGGGGACGAGCGCGAGATCGCGCGCAATCGCCCCCTCACACGCCCGCGCCCGGGGCACGCGGACCTGTCCGGCATCCTCAAGTACGACCTGCCGGACGCCCGTTCCGTGCTGGAGAGGGCCTCAGCGCGTGAGACTGCCGCCCGGGTGGCACTGGGAGCGGTGGCGGGGGCGGTCCTCAGCCAGGTGGCCGGGATCCGGCTGGTCAGCCACGTGGTGCGCGTGGGCGGCGTGGCTCTTGCGGACGACGTCAAGCGACCGACCCCGGACGACGAGGAGCGCCTGAGCGCCGACCCGGTGCGCTGCACCGACCCGGCCACGAGCGCAGCCATGGTGGCCGAGATCGATACGGCCAGGAAGGCCGGGGACACCCTGGGAGGGGTCGTTGAGGTCATTGCCACCGGGGTGCCGGTAGGCCTGGGCACCTACGTCGAGGCCGACCGGCGCCTGGACGCTCGCCTGGCCGGTGCGCTCATGGGGATCCAGGCGGTCAAGGGCGTGGAGATCGGCGACGGCTTCGCCGAGGCCGCCCGGCGGGGCAGTGCTGCTCATGACGAGATCCTGGCCGTGGACGGGGGACGGCTGGAGCGCGCCTCCAACCGTGCCGGTGGTATCGAGGGCGGGACCTCCAACGGCGCGCCGGTCGTGGTGCGAGCCGCCTACAAGCCGATCTCGACCGTGCCCCACGCCCTGCGCACGGTGGACCTGGCTGACGGCTCGGCGTCGACGGGTCTGCACCAGCGCTCGGACACGACCGCCGTCGTCCCCGGCGCCGTCATCGCCGAGGCGATGGTGGCGCTGGTCCTGGCACAGGCCCTGCTGGAGAAGACCGGCGGGGACTCGGTAGCCGAGGCCCGGCGTAACCTGGAGGCCTACCTCGCGCACGTGGCAGACAGGACGCAGTGGTGAAGTACCAGCCTCGAATCCGCACCGACATCCTGCCCATCATCCTCGTCGGCCTGCCTGGCGCGGGTAAGACGACCGTGGCACGCCAGCTGGCCGTGGCCCTGGGCGTCCAGGTCACTGACACCGACGCCGAGATCCGTCGTCGGGCACGGGCCACGATCCCGGAGATCTTCGCGGCTGAGGGCGAGGAGGGCTTTCGGGACCGTGAGACCCGTACCCTGCGGCACGTCCTGACCTCACCTGCTGCGGCTCAGGGCGTGGTGGCGCTGGGTGGGGGAGCGGTGCTGCGCGAGGAGAACCGTCAGATGCTGACGGGACGGCTCGTTATCCACCTGGCCGCCGAGCCGGCGACCGCGGCCGCGCACGTGGGTGACGGTAGCGGTCGCCCGCTCATGACGCCGGCCACAGCCAGCTCGGACGACGAGGACCTGCTGGCTGACCCCGTCCTGGCGCGCATGGAACAGCTCCACGCAGCACGTCACCACCTGTACGAGGAGGTCGCGACGCACACGGTGCGCACGGACGGCCTGAGCCCGGAACAGGTCACCTCAGCCGTCCTGACGCTGCTGCGCAAGGTTGAGCCGGGCGGCTCCGGCAAAGAGGCAGGTGGAGGGCACGAGCACACGCACGGCGTGCCCGCCCCGGCGGCAGTACCTGACGAGAACGGTCAGGTACGGATCCGCGTCGGAGGGTCGCAGCCCTACAACGTCGTCATCGGCCACGACCTGGCTCAGTACGTCGTGACAGGTACCAGCAAGGCTCCCGGAGGCGGAGCCGGCGGTGTGGCCCTGGTCCACGCCGACTCCGTCCGGCAGGTCGCCGAGCGCTACGAGACGGTGCTGCAAGACGCCGGGCTGCGCACCAGCCGGGTCGAGGTCCCCGGAGGCGAGACCGCGAAGAACGCCCAGACGCTCTCGACGCTGTGGGAGGCGCTGGGACAGGCCAGGATCGGACGTGACGGCGTCGTCATCGGAATCGGAGGCGGGGCGACGACCGACCTGGCCGGCTTCGCCGCGGCGAGCTGGCTGCGCGGTGTCCCGGTGGTCCAGGTGCCTACCACGCTGCTGGCCATGGTGGACGCCGCCGTCGGCGGCAAGACGGGGATCGACACCGCAGCAGGTAAGAACCTCGTCGGAGCCTTCCACACCCCGGCGTCGGTCCTGTGCGACCTGGGGACCCTGGTGAGCCTGCCGGAGGCGGAGCTACGGGCGGGACTGGGCGAGGTCGTCAAGTGCGGCCTCATCGCCGACCCCGTCATCCTGGACCTGGTGGCGGCCGACCCTGCGGACCTGGTTGACGCAGACTCGCCCGTGCTCGCCGAGCTCGTTGCCCGCTCGGTGGCGGTTAAGGCCGCGGTGGTCGGGCAGGACCTGACCGAGGTGGGGCTGCGCGAGGTGCTCAACTACGGCCACACCTACGCCCACGCGATCGAGACGGTGACCGGGTACCGCTGGCGCCACGGTGAGGCGGTGGCCGTGGGCTGTGTCTACGCCGCGCAGGTCGCTGAGCGTCTGGGCCTGCTGGACGCGCGGACGGTGGCGCTGCATCGTGAGGCCTTCACCGCGGCCGGCCTGGCTGTCTCCTTCCCGGAGGGCCGTGGCCGCTGGGAGGAGATGGAGACCGTGATGCTGCGCGACAAGAAGGTCCGCTCAGGCCGGATCCGGATGGTGCTCCTTGACGGGCTCGCCCGTCCCGTGCGCGGGGTCGAGCCGGAGCGCTCCGTGCTTGAGGCGGCCCACCAGGCCGTGACGAAGGAGCAGGCATGAGCCCGGTCGTCCTCATCGGCCCGCCCGGTGCGGGCTGCTCCAGCGTGGGGCGGGAGCTGACCGCGCTGCGCGGTACCGAGCTCGTCGACCTGGCGCAGGTCGTGGCCTGCCGGCTCGGGGTCCCGCCGGAGTCGGCCCTCGTGGCCGTGGGGGAGGACCGCTACCGCGGTGCCGAGGCCCAGGCCGCCCTCGACGTGCTGGCTGAGGTCCTCACGGAGCCTGACGGCGTGGTGGCTCTCGGATCGGGGTGCCTGGCGCAGGAAGCGGTGCGTGAGGCCGTGGGGCTCGTACGCCAGCGTGGTGCCCAGGTGGTGGCGCTGACGGCCTCGGTACGCCGCCTGGCCCACCGCAACGGCCTGGACGCGCCGCGCTCGGTGGCGCTGGGCAACGTCAACCACCTGTTCACCCAGATGCTTCACGAGCGTGACGCTCAGTGCCGGCAGCTGGCCACACGTGTCGTCGATACCACGGACACCACAGCGGCTGAGGTGGCGCAGGCACTGTCCTGACCCCAGGGTGGGCGCGATAGGATGGCAGGCGTCTGACTTTCGCCCCCAACAGTGAGGAACCCACTCGTGGCAACGACGAACGACCTGAAGAACGGCCTTGTGCTCAACATCGAGGGCCAGCTGTGGCAGGTGGTCGAGTTCCAGCACGTCAAGCCCGGCAAGGGTCCGGCCTTCGTGCGTACCAAGCTGAAGAACGTCCTGAGCGGCAAGACCGTCGACCGCACCTTCAACGCCGGTATCAAGGTCGAGACCGCGACGGTCGACCGTCGCGACATGCAGTACTCCTACAAGGACGGCGACGACTTCGTCTTCATGGACGTCAAGACCTACGAGCAGACCTACGTGCCTGCCGAGACCGTCGGCGAGGCCGCCACCTACATGCTCGAGGGCCAGGACGTCATCGTGGCCTTCCACGAGGACTCCGTGCTCTTCGTCGAGCTGCCGGCCGCTGTCGTGCTCACCATCTCCCACACCGAGCCTGGCCTGCAGGGCGACCGCTCCTCGGCCGGGACCAAGCCCGCCACCCTGGAGACCGGCGCCGAGATCCAGGTGCCCCTCTTCCTCAACGAGGGTGACAAGGTCAAGGTGGACACCCGCAGCGGTGACTACATCTCTCGCGTCACCGACTGATCGGTATGACTGACTCCGCACGGATCAAGCACACCGTCACCGCCCGGACCAAGGCACGGCGGCGCGCCGTCGAGATCCTCTTCGAAGCTGACCAGCGTGGCCTGCTGAGCCCTGGCCAGGCAGCCGACAACCTGCGGGCCCTGGCGGCTGAGCGGGCGGTCCACTCCGCCAACCACACCGAGGCCCCGGCCTACACGCGGCAGATCCTCGGTGGGGTGGCGGACCACCTGGAGCAGATCGACGAGCATATCGAGACCTACTCCCAGGGCTGGAGCCTGGCGCGGATGCCTGCCGTGGACCGCGCCATCGCGCGGGTCACGACCTGGGAGATCATCTACAACGATGACGTCGACGTGCCCGTCGCCCTTGACGAAGCCCAGACCTTGGCCAAGATGCTCTCCACGGACGACTCCCCGCGCTATCTGGGCGGGGTCCTGGGACGCATCGGTGACCTGTCACCGATGCTGCGTTAGCTCTCACGCGGCCCGTACCTAGATGAGGGGGGATCCGAGCTGATGCTCGGATCCCCCCTCATCTAGGTACGAGACTCAAGGTCAGGGCCTGCGGTCTCCCCAGTAATCCTGTGAACGCGCGGGGCGGATGAAGGTGGTCTGTGTCAGGTCATTCGTGATGGTCCTGGGAGCCGGGGCGGGGCCCGCCCCGGCCGGGACGGTGTAGGTCAGGGTCGCGTTCTGGACCCAGGAGGTGAGCTTGAAGCCCAACCACCCGTTATTCGTCTGAATGAGGATATTCGACGGCATGAACCGGGCCTGCCCATAGGTCCTGCCTCCTTGAGCAGTGACCTCGATCTTGGAGTCTCGGGTCGTGGTGGCCGTGATGGTGCCCTCCACTAGCCACGATCCGTCCGGCTGCTTGGTGTACGTCAGCGGGGTGGCCGTCCAGGTGTGAGGAGTGTTGTCAAAGGCCACGGGGTGTGTCGGCGCCCCGAGGGCTTGGGTGTTGCTCGTGCCCTCGCGGCCCTTGTCGTCCGCCCAGATGGTGCGCTGGTCCGTGATCCACAGACCGTTCCAGTTGGTAAAATGGGTGGTAGCGGGGTCATTGGGCTCCCAGGTGTCGGGGAAGACCGCAGTGACCTTGGTGACGAAGGTAGCGCCCTTGACCAGGGTGGCGGTGGACCTCTTGATGAATTCACCATTCGCATCGCGAGGAGCCTGCCACCAGAAACCGCTGGTGGAGGCATAGGTGTTCTGCGTTCCGGAGCGGGAGTTGGAGTAGGGGGTGAAATCGCCTTCACCGTTGGTGTAGTAGCTGCCGACAGGGTAGCCCCTGGCGTCACTCCATAACGCGTCAGACGTGGGCTCAGGCTGCGTGTAGGCTCCGCCGTTGTTGTTTCCTCCGGCGTAACCGGTGCCACCCATTGTGGCGGCGGCGCTGACGTACAAGCCGTAAGGGCCCTTCTTACCATCGGGGACGTTACGGTCACTGCTGACAGCGGCCGCAGGAGCGGCGGCGGCAATGGCGATCGCCGGGACGGACCAAGCCGCCCCGCGGATCAGTCCGCGCCGCGGCAGGGACGCGGTGGGCCGTGAGGAAGAAGGTGAGGCGAGTGGCATCAATGTGGCTCTCTTGTCGCAGTGTCAGGTAGCTCCGTGTCAGAGCGAATGGGACCAAGGTAGTACATCAATCCAGGACCTAAGACACTCATCGTCGCGTCTTCGTCGGCCGGGGGGGGGGGGCGTGTGAGTGACTCCTTGAAATCTCGCTGAAAAAGCGCGGTAGAAGAGAAGTCTTTTATGTTTAAACTCACAAGAGTCCAGGACCTCGGTCCCGCGAGTGTCGCCGGTGGAGGAGGGTGGGGGTGGGACTAGGGGCCTGGCCGCGCGTGCATGGTGCGGGCGCCTGGCGCAAGCCCCACCGAGCTAAGCGCACGCCTCCTGCCAGGCTGGGCGCACACGTCTGCCGGAGCGTTAGGATGTGCCTGACCATCATCCTTGAAGCCCGTCCAGTGAGGCGGGGAAGGAGGTCCACGCACCGTGGCCAGCACGCAGTCCACCGGGAAGCAGATCCTCGGCGACGTCGAGATCGCGCGCTCCCTCGTTCGCATCGCTCACGAGATCGTTGAGCGCAACCGGGGAGGCGAGGACGTCCTCCTCCTCGGTATCCCCTCAGGCGGTGTCCCGCTGGCCAGGCGGCTGGCCGCGGCGCTAGCCACCGCAGTGGGGGAACAGGGTCGGGAGGTGCCGGTTGGCACCCTGGACATCACCATGTACCGCGATGACCTGGGTCGCCACCCCATCCGCGTTCCCCAACCCACCCTCATTCCCGGCGGCACGCTGGAGGGACGCACCGTCATCCTCGTCGATGACGTTTTGTACTCCGGACGCACCATCCGCGCGGCCCTGGACGCCCTGGGCTCGATCGGGCGCGCGGCGGCCGTCCAGCTGGCGGTCCTCGTGGACCGGGGCCACCGCGAGCTGCCGATCCGGGCGGACTACGTGGGCAAGAACCTGCCGACCTCCCGCACCGAGAAAGTCATCGTCTCCCTGACCGAGCTCGGTGCCCAGGCCGATGCCGTCACCATCATCGACGGAGCGGAGGACAAGTGATGAAGCACCTGCTCAGCGCCAAGGACCTCAGCCATGACGAGGCCGTCATGGTCCTGGACACCGCCGAGGCCATGGCTGCCACCCAGCGTCACGCCGTCAAGAAGCTGCCCACCCTGCGTGGCAAGACGGTGGTCAACCTCTTCTTCGAGGACTCCACCCGCACCCGCCTGTCCTTCGAGGCGGCCGCCAAGCGCCTGAGCGCCGACGTCATCAACTTCTCGGCCAAGGGCTCGTCGGTGTCCAAGGGGGAGTCCCTCAAGGACACGGCGCAGACGATCATGGCGATGGGCGCTGACGCCGTCGTCATCCGTCACAGCGCCGACGGCGCGGCCCACCTGCTCGCGCACGCGGGCTGGATCGACGTCCCCGTCCTCAACGCCGGTGACGGCAAGCACCAGCACCCCACCCAGGCGCTGCTGGACGCCATGACGCTGCGCCGCTGGTACGACCCTTCCGGGGAGCGGGCTGACGGCTCCCCGGCACCCCAGGGACGTGACCTGGCGGACGCCAGGGTCGTCATCGTGGGTGACGTGCTGCACTCACGTGTGGCCCGCTCTAACGTCGACCTGCTGACGACCCTCGGGGCCGAGGTCACCCTCGTCGCTCCTCCGACCCTCCTTCCGGTGGGGATGGAGGGCTGGCCCTGTGAGATCTCCTACGACCTGGACGCCACGATCGAGCAGGTCCAGCCTGACGCGGTCATGATGCTGCGTGTCCAGCGCGAGCGCATGAGCGCGGCCGGCGGTGGCTACTTCCCCAGCCCCGCGGAGTACTCGCGCTCCTACGGCCTGGACCTGGCACGACGCTCGGCGATGCCCGAGCACGCCATCGTCATGCACCCCGGTCCGATGAACCGAGGCCTGGAGATCACGGCCGAGGCGGCCGACGACCCCCGTTCACGCGTCATCGAGCAGGTCGGCAACGGCGTGTCCGTGCGCATGGCCGCTCTTTACCTGCTCCTTGCCGACGAAGGGAACCAGCTGTGACCACCTCCCACCTTCTGACCGGCGTCCGTCCCTACGGCGAGGACCCGACGGACGTCCTCGTCTGTGACGGCCAGATCGCTGCCATCGGCGCTGACGCCGCCTCCCAGGCTCCTTCGGACGCCCGCCGCCACGACCTGGAGGGCCTGGTGGCCCTGCCGGGGCTCGTCGACCTCCACACCCACCTGCGCGAGCCCGGCGGTGAGAGCGCCGAGACCGTCTTCACCGGCACCCGGGCCGCAGCCGTCGGTGGTTACACCGCCGTCTTCGCCATGGCCAACACGAACCCTGTCCAGGACAACGCCGGAGTGGTCGAGCAGGTCCTGCGGCTGGGGCGTGAGGCCGGCTGGGTCGATGTCCACCCGGTGGGTGCCGTCTCCCAGGGCCTGGAGGGCAGGCACCTGAGCGAGATGGGTGCCATGGCGTACTCGGCCGCCCGCGTGAGGGTCTTCTCCGACGACGGCAGGTGCGTGTCCGACCCCGTCCTCATGCGACGTGCCCTGGAGTACGTCAAGGCCTTCGACGGCGTCATCGCCCAGCACTCCCAGGACCCCCGCCTGACCGAGGGCTCCCAGATGCACGAGGGGGCCCTCAGTGCCGAGCTCGGCCTGCGCGGCTGGCCGGCCGTGGCCGAGGAGTCGATCATCGCCCGTGACGTGCTGCTGGCCGAGCACGTGGGCTCTCGGCTGCACGTGTGCCACCTGTCCACCGCCGGCAGCGTGGACCTGGTGCGCTGGGCCAAGGCCCGCGGCATCCAGGTCACGGCCGAGGTCACCCCGCACCACCTGCTGCTGACCGACGAGCTGGCACGCAGCTACTCGCCCCTGTACAAGGTCAACCCGCCCCTGCGCACGGCCGAGGACGTCGAGGCCGTCCGCCAGGCCCTGGCAGACGGGACGATCGACGTCGTGGGCACCGACCACGCCCCCCACCCGCTGGAGTCCAAGGACTGCGAGTGGCAGGCCGGTGCCTTCGGCATGACAGGGCTGGAGACGGCGCTGCCGGTACTCATCGAGACCATGGTCTCCACCGGCCGGATGAGCTGGAGGGACCTGGCCCGGGCCATGTCCACGGCGCCGGCTCTCATCGGTCGCCTGCGTGACCAGGGTCAGGGCATCGAGGTGGGCGCGAGCGCCAACCTCACCGTCCTGGACCCCAGCGTGCGCCGCACCATCGACCCGCGAGCCCAGTGGACCGCCTCGACCAACACTCCCTACGCCGGCATGGAGCTGCCGGGGCAGGTCGTCGCGACCTTCCTGCACGGCCGTCCCACGGTGCTGGACGGGACCCCGACCGCCGCACAGGAGGACTGAGACGTGAGCGGACGCAGCCGCGAGCGCGGTACGGCCCTGCTGGTCCTGGAGGACGGCTACGTCCTGCGCGGACGCGCCTACGGCGCGATCGGGCGCAGCGTGGGGGAGATCGTCTTCAACACCGGGATGACCGGGTACCAGGAGACCCTGACCGACCCCTCCTACCACCGGCAGATCGTCGTCCAGACCGCCCCGCACATCGGCAACACCGGTGTCAACGACGAGGACCCGGAGTCCTCGCGGATCTGGGTGGCCGGGTACGTCGTGCGCGAGCCCGCACGCCGTGCCTCCAGCTGGCGTGCCAGGCGCGAGCTGGAGGACGAGCTGGTCAGCCAGGACGTGGTCGGTATCTGTGAGGTCGACACCCGGGCGCTGACCCGCCGGCTTCGTGAGCACGGCGCCATGCGCGCCGGAGTCTTCTCCGGACACGCCCTGCCCGCGGGGGCCGACGACGCCGCCGGGCCGTCGGCGGCGGCCGTCCAGATCTGTCTGGAGGCCGTGCGCAGCGCCCCGCAGATGGCGGGTGCCGCCCTGGCCTCGGAGGTGACCACCCCGGAGGGCTACGTCGTCGAGCCCAGTGGCGAGCTCGCCGGTCGCGAGCCGGTGGCCGTCGTGGCCGCCATCGACCTGGGGATCAAGAGCCGCACGCCCTGGCAGCTGGCCGAGCGCGGCGTGCGGGTGCACGTCCTGCCCCAGTCCACGACCCTGGACCAGGTGCTCGCCCTGCGCCCCGACGGCGTCTTCTTCTCCAACGGACCTGGGGACCCCGGCACGGCCACCAGCGAGGTCGAGCTGCTGCGCGGTGTGCTTGACGCTCGTATCCCCTTCTTCGGTATCTGCCTGGGTAACCAGATCTTCGGACGGGCCCTGGGCTACGGGACCTACAAGCTGGGCTACGGGCACCGCGGCGTCAACCAGCCGGTCCTGGACCGGGCGACGGGCAAGGTGGAGATCACGGCGCACAACCACGGCTTCGCCGTCGACGCCCCGGTGGAGGAGGCGAGCCTGGCTCCCTATGACGGAGGACGCTACGGGCGTGTCGAGGTCAGCCACGTGGGCCTCAACGACGGCGTCGTCGAGGGCCTGCGCGCCCTGGACCTGCCGGCCTTCTCCGTCCAGTACCACCCTGAGGCTGCTGCCGGGCCTCACGACGGCGAGCACCTGTTTGACCGGTTTGTGCGCCTGATGAAGGAGGCTCGCTGAGATGCCACGCCGTGACGACATCCGATCCGTCCTGGTGATCGGCTCGGGCCCGATCGTCATCGGGCAGGCCTGCGAGTTCGACTACTCAGGGACCCAGGCCTGCCGCGTGCTGCGCGGGGAGGGGGTCCGGGTCATCCTGGTCAACTCCAACCCGGCCACGATCATGACCGACCCTGACATCGCCGACGCCACCTACGTCGAGCCGATCACCACCGAGGTGCTCACCACCATCATCGAGCGCGAGCGTCCTGACGCCCTCCTGCCCACGCTCGGAGGACAGACCGCCCTCAACGCCGCCATGAGCCTGGTGGAGTCCGGTGTGCTGGACAGGTACGACGTCGAGCTCATCGGTGCCAACGCCGCGGCCATCAACGCCGGTGAGGACCGGGACGAGTTCAAGAAGGTCGTCGAGCGCTGCGGGGCGGAGGTCGCTCGCTCCTACATCGCCCACACCATGGCCGAGTGCCACGAGGGCGTGGAGGCGCTGGGAGGCTACCCGGTAGTCGTGCGCCCCTCCTTCACCATGGGAGGCCTGGGCTCGGGCGTGGCCTACGACGCGGAGGACCTGGAGCGCATCGCGGGCCAGGGCCTAGCGGCCTCGCGCACCACCGAGGTGCTCCTGGAGGAGTCGATCCTGGGCTGGAAGGAGTACGAGCTGGAGCTCATGCGCGACAAGGCGGACAACGTCGTCGTCGTGTGCTCCATCGAGAACGTCGACCCGGTAGGCGTGCACACCGGTGACTCGGTGACCGTCGCCCCGGCCCTGACCCTGACCGACCGTGAGCTCCAGCGCCTGCGCGACATCGGCATCGCCGTCATCCGTGAGGTGGGTGTGGACACCGGCGGCTGCAACATCCAGTTCGCGGTGGACCCGGCTACCGGGCGCGTCATCGTCATCGAGATGAACCCACGCGTCTCGCGCTCCTCGGCGCTGGCCTCCAAGGCCACGGGCTTCCCTATCGCCAAGATCGCCGCGCGCCTGGCAGTGGGTTACACCCTGGAGGAGATCCCCAACGACATCACCGGCTCGACCCCGGCCTCCTTCGAGCCCACGCTCGACTACGTGGTGGTCAAGGTCCCGCGCTTCGCCTTCGAGAAGTTCCGCGGCGCGGACCCGACGCTGACCACCACCATGAAGTCGGTGGGCGAGGCGATGGCGATCGGCCGCTCCTTCACCGAGGCGCTGCAGAAGGCCATGCGCTCGATCGACAAGAAGGGCACGGTCTTCCACTGGGACGGCCCGGCGCCTGACGCCGAGGCCACCGCCGCGCTGCTGGAGTCCGTCCAGGTGCCCACCGAGCACCGTCTGCTGGACCTCCAGCAGGCCGTCCGTGGTGGCGCTACCCTGGACCAGCTTTTCGAGGCCACGAGGATCGACCCGTGGTTCCTGGACCAGATGATGCTCCTGCAGGAGGTCGCCGAGTCCGTCCAGGAGGCCCCTGCCCTCACGTGCGAGGTGCTGGCCGAGGCTAAGCGCCACGGCTTCTCTGACACTCAGGTGGCGGCTCTGCGGGGCATCAGCGAGGACACGGTGCGCGAGGTGCGCCATGCCTTCGGGCTGCGCCCGGTGTACAAGACGGTGGACACCTGCGCCGCCGAGTTCGCCGCACGCACGCCCTACCACTACTCCACCTACGACCTGGAGACGGAGGTGGCCCCGCGCGAGCGCGAGGCGGTCATCATCCTGGGGTCAGGGCCTAACCGGATCGGTCAGGGGATCGAGTTCGACTACTCCTGCGTCCACGCCACCATGGCGCTGGCCGAGCGCTACGAGACCGTCATGGTCAACTGCAACCCGGAGACCGTCTCGACCGACTACGACGTCTCGGACCGGCTGTACTTCGAGCCGCTGACCTTCGAGGACGTCATGGAGGTCTACGAGGCGGAGAGGGCCGCCGGTCCCGTGGCCGGCATGGTGGTCCAGCTGGGTGGGCAGACCCCGCTGAGCCTGGCCGCGCGCCTGAAGGCTGCCGGCGTGCCGCTCCTGGGGACCAGCCCCGAGGCGATCGACGCCGCCGAGGACAGGCAGGTCTTCGGCGTCGTCCTGGAGGAGGCCGGCCTGCCGGCCCCGGCCCACGGCACGGCACGGTCGGACGAGCAGACCCTGGCCGTGGCCGAGGCCATCGGCTACCCCGTCCTCGTGCGTCCCAGCTACGTGCTCGGCGGACGAGGCATGGAGATCGTCTACGACCGCCCGGGCCTGGAGGACTACCTGGCCCGGGCCGGGGCGGAGAGCGGCGGCGCCTACGCCAACGGCCCCCTGCTCATCGACCGCTTCCTCGACGACGCCATCGAGATCGACGTCGACGCCCTGTACGACGGCCACGAGCTGTTCCTGGGCGGGGTCATGGAGCACATCGAGGAGGCCGGTATCCACTCCGGGGACTCGGCCTGCGTGCTGCCGCCGATGACCCTGTCTGACGCCGAGATCGCCCGGATCCGTCGCTCCACTAAGGCCATTGCGGCCGGCGTGGGCGTGCGGGGGCTGATCAACATCCAGTTCGCTCTCATGAGTGACACCCTCTACGTCATCGAGGCCAACCCGCGCGCCTCGCGCACGGTTCCCTTCGTCTCCAAGGCCACTGGCGTCCAGCTGGCCAAGGCCGCGGCCCTGCTCATGGCGGGGGAGTCGATCGCCTCCCTCAAGGCCCAGGGCTACCTGCCTGAGCAGGACGCCTCGGTCACCGACCCCTGTGACCCGATCGCGGTCAAGGAGGCGGTGCTGCCCTTCAAGCGCTTCCGTACTCCGCAGGGCCGGGTGGTGGACACCGTGCTGGGGCCGGAGATGCGCTCGACCGGTGAGGTCATGGGCTACGACGTCGACTTCCCTCGGGCCTTCGCCAAGTCCCAGGCCGGGGCCTACGGCGGGCTGCCGAGCGAGGGCACGCTCTTCGTCTCGGTGGCCGACCGCGACAAGCGCGCGATCATCCTGCCCGTGGCCCGCCTGGCTGAGCTCGGCTTCACGATCCTGGCGACTACGGGGACGGCTCAGGTCCTGCGACGTAACGGCATCCCCGCCACGCCTGTGCGCAAGCTGAGCGAGGGCGTGAGCGACAGCGGCGAGCAGACCATCGTCGGGCTTATCGAGTCCGGTGCGGTGGACATGGTGGTCAACACCCCCAAGGGCCAGGGAGCGCGCGCGGACGGCTACTCCATCCGCGCAGCGACCACCAGCGCGAGCAAGCCGATGATCACCACTGTCCAGGAGCTCCAGGCCGCGGTCCAGGCGCTGGAGGCGCGGCTGCGCGGCCCCTTCAAGGTCCGCAGCCTCCAGGAGCACAACGCTGACCGCGCGGCCCGGCAGCAGGGGAGTGACCAGCGATGAGCCTTTCTGACCAGGTCCACGAGGACTTTCCCGGGACCCTGCCCTTCGGGGCTCGTCTGGCCGCCGCCATGGACGAGCACGGACCCCTGTGCGTGGGCATCGACCCGCATCCAGGTCTGCTCCAGACCTGGGGCCTGGCTGACGACGCGGCGGGGCTGAGGGAGTTCTCCCTGCGAGTGGTTGAGGCGCTGGGAGGACGCGTGGCCGCGGTCAAGCCGCAGTCGGCCTTCTTCGAGCGTCACGGCTCGGCCGGCGTGGCGGTGCTGGAGGAGACTCTTGCGGCGCTGCGTGCTGCCGACACCCTCTGCGTCCTGGACGTCAAGCGTGGGGACATCGGCTCCACCATGACGGGCTACGCCCAGGCCTACCTCGCTGACGGGGCGCCGTTGGCGGCTGACGCGATCACCCTGTCTCCCTACCTGGGCGTGGGCTCGCTGGCTCCGGCCGTAGCGCTGGCTCAGGCGACCGGGCGCGGTCTGTTCGTGCTGGGACTGACCTCCAACCCGGAGGGACCCAGCGTCCAGCACGCTCGCGACGACGAGGGACGGTCGGTGGCCGGCGTCGTCGTCGCCGCCGTGGCCGGGCTCAACGCCGCCGCGCGCTCGGCCGGGACGCTGGGCAGCGTCGGCCTCGTCGTCGGAGCGACGACCGGTGACGCCGTCAGCCGGCTCGGGCTCGATCTCGCAGCGTCCAACGCTCCGCTCCTGGCACCCGGCGTGGGGGCCCAGGGAGCGGGCGCGGCTGAGCTGGAGCAGGTCTTCGGGCGGGCACGGACCCAGGTCCTGGCCTCCACCTCCCGCGGCGTGCTGCGTGCCGGCCCTCAGGCCGCGGACCTGCAGCGGGCCGCGCAGGAGGCGACGGCGAGCGCCGTCAGCGCGCTGCGCGGCTGACGGGTGAGTCGGACAGGGGCGGCTGGAGGGCTCACGGTGCCTGGCATGATGGTGCCATGAGCTCCCCGGCCCCCCCTCCCTGCCCCCAGCCCGCCCCCGGCGGCGCACGTCCTGCTCTCACTGTGATCGCCGGGCCGACGGCAGTCGGCAAGGGAACGATCGTCGCTGAGCTGCGGCGTCGTCACCCTGACCTCTTCGTCTCGGTGTCCGCCACGACGCGTGCTCCCCGCCCCGGCGAGGTCGACGGCGTCCACTACCGCTTCGTCACCGACGCCGAGTTCGACCAGCTCGTGGAGCACGGACAGATGCTGGAGTGGGCCCTGGTCCACGGTCGCTACCGCTACGGCACCCCTCGTGGTCCGGTGGACGCCGAGCTCGCGGCCGGACGGCCGGCGGTGCTGGAGATCGACCTCGACGGCGCCCGCCAGGTGCGTCGCTCGATGCCAGGCTGCCGGCTCGTCTTCATCGCTCCTCCCAGCTGGGAGGAGCTCGTGGCCCGTCTCAAGGGCCGCGGTACCGAGGACGCGGCCGAGCAGGAACGGCGCCTGGCCACGGCCCGCACGGAGATGGCGGCCGAGGGCGAGTTCGACGTCACGATCGTCAACGACACCGTGGCGCGTACCACCGACGAGCTCGAGACTCTTCTTGGCCTGGCAGGCTAGACTGTCCCGGTTACCGCTTGGCCTGACAAGGCCTGGCACACGATGACGAAAGCAGGTCACGCACATGCTCGGAACCTCCCCGAAGCCGGAGGGCATCACGAACCCGCCGATCGACGACCTCCTGGAGAAGGTCGACTCGAAGTACGGGCTCGTGGTGGAGGCCGCTAAGCGCGCTCGTCAGATCAACAGCTACACCCAGCAGCTGGAGGACAACCAGCTGGAGTACTTCGGCCCGCTCGTCGAGGTCGACCCTGAGGAGAAGCCTCTGGGCATCGCCTTGCGCGAGGTCGTCGAGGACAAGCTCGAGGTCATCCCCGGTGACGTCGCTCGCGCCCGTCGCGCCGAGGCTGAGGAAGCCCGCCGCGCCGCTGAGGCGGACATGTTCTCCGACATCTCGCTGGACTCTCCGGTCTCGCTGGGCGAGACCGAGGGGCAGGACGGCAGCAACGCCGCCACCAGCCTGGACGACATCCAGTTCTGAGCCGACGTGGCGTCGTCGGTCAGGGACGAGCGCGCCGCGGCCCGTAGCGGGCCGCGGCGCGTTGTCGTCGGTGTGTCGGGGTCGATCGCGGCCTACAAGGCGCCTGGTGTCATCAGGCTGCTGCGCCAGGCCGGTCACGAGGTCAAGGTGGTGGCGACCCAGGCCGCCCTGCGCTTCATCGGGGCCCCGGCCCTGGCTGCCGTCTCGGGAGGCCCGGTGGGCACGGGGGTCTTTGACGACCCAGCCGCCGTGGAGCACGTGGCCACGGGGGAGTGGGCGGAGCTGGTGCTGGTGGCTCCCGCCTCGGCGGACCTGCTCGCCCGAGTGGCGGCCGGGCGCGCTGACGACCTGCTGACCGCCACGATCCTGACCACGAGCGCCCCGGTGGTCCTGGCGCCGGCCATGCACACCCAGATGTGGCTCAACCCGGCCACGGTCGAGAACGTGGCGACGCTGCGTCGTCGCGGGCTGACGGTCATCGACCCGGACTCCGGGCGCCTGACGGGTGCGGACTCGGGTCCCGGCCGGCTGCCGGAGCCTGAGCGCGTCGTGGCCGAGGCCCTCGCGGTCCTTGGCCGCACGGGTGATCCGTCGGCGTCCCAGCCCCTGGCCGGTCGGCACGTCGTCGTCTCAGCCGGCGGGACGCGCGAGCCGATCGACCCGGTGCGCTACCTGGGCAACCGCTCCTCCGGGCGCCAGGGCGTCGCGATCGCTGCCCAGGCCGCCCGGCTCGGCGCGAGGGTGACGCTCGTGGCGGCCAATATCGAGGCCGAGGTCCTGCGTGACCTGCCGGCGCAGGCCGAGGTCGTCCAGGCCCCCACCGCGCTGGAGCTGCGTGAGGCGGTGCGTCGGGCAGGCCGGGACGCCGACGTCGTCGTCATGGCGGCGGCTGTGGCCGACTACCGACCGGCGCAGGTGGCGGGTACCAAGATCAAGAAGCACGCCCTGGACGGGCAGGCAGACGCCTCCCACCGTGCCACTGACGCCCTGAGCATCCGTCTGGTCGAGAACCCTGACGTGCTCGCGGAGCTGGTCAGCGACCCGCCGCGACGTCAGGGCAGGACGCTCGTCGTCGGCTTCGCGGCTGAGACCGGGGACGAGGACGGTGACGTGCTCGCCCACGGGGCGGCCAAGGCCCGTCGTAAGGGAGCCGACCTCCTGGCGGTCAACGCCGTCGGTGAGGGCACGGGCTTCGGGGACGTGCCCAACCGCGTCGTCGTCCTGGACCGTGAGGGCAACGAGGTCGCCCGGGCCAGCGGCTCGAAGGCGCAGGTGGCACGGGCTCTGCTGGATCTGGTGGCCCAGCGTCTTGCCTGAGTCCTAGCGGGAGACGACGTGCCGCGATCCACACCGGCGCCGGCCCAGGGGACCTCGTTCGGGTCGCGGGCCGCCGGTAGGGTGAGCCCGTGATCTCTTCCCTGCGTCCGTTTACGTCCGAGTCCGTCACCGAGGGCCACCCGGACAAGGTCTGTGACCGCATCTCCGACTCGATCCTCGACGCGATCCTCGAGCAGGACCCCGCTGCGCACGTGGCGGTGGAGACCATGGTCACCACCGGCCTGGTCCACGTGGCCGGTGAGGTGACCACGGAGGAGGCCTACGTCGAGATCCCGCAGATCGTGCGCGACGAGATCGTCGCGATCGGCTACACCTCCTCCGAGGTGTGCTTTGACGGAGCCTCGTGCGGGGTGTCCGTGTCCATCGGGCAGCAGTCCCCGGACATCGCCGCAGGTGTGGACAAGGCGCTGCAGGTGCGAGGAGACTCCGGCGACCTCGACCCCCTCGACTTCCAGGGAGCCGGGGACCAGGGCCTCATGTTCGGCTACGCCTGCACCGACACCTCCGAGCTCATGCCGCTGCCCATCCACCTGGCCCACCGCCTGGCTGAGCGCCTGGCCGCGGTGCGCAAGCAGGGGATCGTGGAGGGGCTGCGCCCGGACGGCAAGACCCAGGTGACGATCGGCTACGACGGTGAGAAGGCCGTGAGCCTGGAGAACGTCGTCATCTCCACCCAGCACGACCCTGACCGCAGCCAGTCCTGGCTGCGCGACGCCCTGATCACCCAGGTGCTGCGCCCGGTGCTGGAGGCGGAGGAGGCCAAGGGGCTGGAGCTGGTGACCAGCGACCTGGAGGTGCTGGTCAATCCCTCCGGCCAGTTCATCATCGGCGGGCCTGCTGGTGACGCCGGTCTGACCGGTCGCAAGATCATCGTCGACACCTACGGCGGCATGGCTCGTCACGGCGGTGGCGCGTTCTCGGGCAAGGACGCCTCCAAGGTGGACCGCTCAGGTGCCTACGCCATGCGCTGGGTGGCCAAGAACGTCGTGGCGGCCGGGCTGGCGCGGCGCTGCGAGGTCCAGGTGGCCTACGCCATCGGCTCGGCGCACCCGGTGGGTGTCTTTGTGGAGACCTTCGGCACCGAGACGGTACCCCAGGCTCGTATCTCCCAGGCGATCCGCGAGGTCTTCGACCTTCGCCCGGCCGCCGTGATCCGTGACCTGGACCTGCTGCGCCCGATCTTCCGTACCACCAGCGCCTACGGCCACTTCGGCCGCCCAGGCTTCACCTGGGAGGAGACGAACCGGGTCGAGGCGCTGCGCGCTGCCGTCGCCTGAGCCCGGGTACCCGGACGAGCACTGCGCCAGGGGCACCTGTGCCCCTGGCGCAGCCTTTCGTGTCGGCGGGCAGCCGTAGAGTGGCCGTGTCACAGCAGGACCGTCAGCACTGCGCAAGGGAAGGAGCGGATCATGGGCGAGACAGGGCACCAGGACGCGCTGCTCCTCACCCCGGCCCTGGCGCAGCGCACCGTGACCCTGCCCGGGGTCAGCGACCCGGTGGCACGGGTCGTCCTGGACAGCCCGCTGCCTCACCTGGACCGCCCCTTCGACTACCTGGTTCCGCCCGAGCTGGACCTCGCAGCAGCGGCGGGCACGCGTGTCACCGTCTCCTTCGGCGGCAAGGAGGTCCATGGCTGGCTGTGGGAGCGGGCGAGCACGACCACGCACCCGGGCCGGCTGACGCCGCTGCGACGAGTGGTCTCGGACCTCCCCGTGCTTCCGTCCGCGAGCCGGCGCCTGGTGGAGGCCGTGGCCGAGCGCACCGCTGGAACGCTGGCGGACGTCCTGCGCCTGGCGGTGCCGGCACGGCACGCCCGTACGGAGCGGGCGGTGCGGGACCGCGCGGTGCCCCTGCCCACGGCACCCGAGGTGCCTGCGGACGGACCGACGGGCTGGGCGGCTTACGAGGGAGGTACCCGGCTGCTCCAGGCCCTGGCGCAGGGACAGGCGCCCCGGGTGGTCTGGAACGCCCTGCCCGGGCGCCAGAACCTGCTGGAGGACTGGCCGGTGCTGCTGGCCCGAGCCGTGGGGGCCACCCTGGCCTCGGGACGAGGCGCCCTGATACTGACCGCGACCACCGGTCAGGCGGAGGCGCTGGCTGAGAAGGTCGCCGTGGGCCTGGAGACAGAGCTGGGACGTCCTGAGCCGGTGGCCGTGCTCTCGGCCGAGCACGGCCCGGCGCGTCGTTATCAGGCGTTTCTTGCTGCGTTGCTGGGACAGGCACGTGTGGTGGTGGGCACCAGGTCCGCGGCCTTCGCTCCCGTGCAGGACCTGGGGCTCGCGGTCGTCTGGGACGACGGCGACGACCGTCTCGACGAGCCACGGGCTCCCTACGTCCACGCCCGGACCGTGCTGGCGCTGCGCAGCGGCCTGGAGAAGGCCGGCCTGCTCGTCGCCGGCTACTCCCGCAGCGTCGAGGCCCACAGCTACGTCGCCCGGGGGTGGGCCGGAGAGGTCGTCGCGCCCCGTGACCTGGTGCGACGCGTCATCGCCCGGGTCCAGGTGCCGGGAGCCCCGGAGCTGGAGGCCGAGGGCCCCTCCGGGTACGCCAGGATCCCTTCCTTGGCGCACCGGGCGCTGCGCCAGGCGCTGACGCAGGGACCGGTCCTCGTCCAGGTGCCGCGAGGTGGGTACGCCCCGGTCGTGGCCTGTGCCTCCTGCCGCCAGCCTGCCAGCTGCCCGACCTGCTCCGGGCCGGTGAGGATGAGCCGGGGTGGTCAGGTCTCGTGCCGCTGGTGCGGGCGCGAGCTCTCCTCGTGGTCGTGCCGCTCGTGCGGTCACACCGGGCTGAGGATGGTGGCCGTCGGCACTGTCCGTACCGCCGACGAGCTGGGACGTGCCTTTCCCATGGTCCCGGTCGTGGTCTCCGGCGCGAGGGAGGACCACGGGGTCATCGGCACTGTGGACGACGAGCCCAGGCTCGTCGTCGCCACACCGGGTGCGGAGCCTGTGGCTGAGGGGGGCTACCGGGCGGTCCTTCTCCTTGACGGCGCCACCCTGTCTGCTCGCCCCGACCTCGGCGCCTCCAGCGAGGCGCTGCGTCGGTGGACCAGTGCCGTCGTCCTGGCTCGGCCGGACGCGAGGGTCGTCCTGCTCGGTGGCCCCGCCCAGGTCGTGGCCCAGGCCTTGGTGCGTTGGGACCATGCAGGTTTTGCCCGGCGTGAGCTGGCCGAGCGGGTCGAGCTGGGGCTGCCACCGGCACTGCGCTGCGCCAGGCTGGACGGCCCGGCCAAGGCGGTGGAGTCTGTCCTGGACCAGGCCCGCGGCCGGGGGTGGGACGTGCTGGGGCCTGTTGAGATTCTCCCGAGGCGAGACGAGCGGACGACGTCGACATACCGGGCGTTGATACGTGTCCCCCTCACACAGGGCCGGCAGCTTGCCGAGGAGCTGCGCCTGCGGCAGCGGGAGCGTTCGGCACGACGAGAGGAGTCAGTACGCATCGAGCTGGACCCGACTGTCCTCTGGTGACACCTGAGGACCGGGGAGGACCTCACCAAGGTAGATTTGTTCGGAGTCCGTGCTAATATCCACTGAGCGCGAGCAATGTCGCTCTCGCGGTATCTGAGACAGAGGCCAGGTCTCGACGACGAGATGGTCCAGGCAGAGAAGAGCCCATCGATGAGAGTCCCTCAACGAGCACCGCGGATACGTGCGGTGGTGACGGTCGCTGCCAGTGCTGCTCTGCTGCTGGCTGGCGTGGCACAGGCTGCACGGCCGGGTGCCGCCCATGCCATGGAGCCGACCAGCACGGTCACGGCGGTCGCTGACAACACGGCCCAGTCGTGGAGGTCGGAGAAGACCCAGAACAAGCACGACCAGCCCTACGTCGCCGCTCTCAACGGTGGCCAGCAGGCAGGTGCCTTCAACGAGAGGCTCCTGTCGACCGACATCTCGGAGGGCACCGACGCGAAGCTGGGTCTGATGACCTTCGACCTGCGTCCCTACGAGCACGCACCGACCTCCGCGGTCGTGCGCCTGAGCTACCTGGGATACGCCGGCGGACAGCGTGACGCCTCCGTCAAGGACACGGTGAGCCTCGCGCTGGTCAACGACCTCAGCTGCACCAACGACGCCCTGCTGTGCGACACAGACTCAGCGACCTGGGTAGCGCGTCCCGCAGTAGACACGAGCCAGGCCACGGCGAGCTCAGAGCCCTTCGAGATAGGGCAGGCCCGCTACCCCTCGACCCCGACTGACGGCAGGACCCTGCCGGTCGTCGAGGTGGACGTCACCAGCCAGGTGGCTGCCGCCTTCGAGGCAGGATCACAGGTCCTGACCTTCGCCCTGGCGGAGAGCGCGGGGATCGACCTGCGCTTCGCCAGCCTCGAGAACACCTCGGCAGCCAGCGCTGAGGCCGGGCAGGCAGCACCGCACATGGTGCTCACCGGCGGGAGCCCGACGGCGCTGGGGACCCAGGACCTGCCGGTGCAGGCTGACAATACCGCCCAGGCGTGGAGATCTGAGAAGCAGCTCACGAACAGCTCCAAGCCCTACGTGGCCGCGTTGGCTGCCTCAGGCAGGGGCCGCTTCAACGAGCAGCTGGTCACCACCGACGTGGCCGACGGGACGGACGCCAAGCTCGGTCTCCTGACCTTCGACCTGTCGTCACTGGCCTCAGTGCCGGCGGCGGCGACGCTGCGTCTGACATACCTCGGCTACGCCGGCGGCGCCCGTGACGCCCAGCAGACGACGACGCTCCTGGCCACCGGTGTCGACGACGCCGTGTGCACCAACGGAGCAGCCTCGTGTGCCACACCGGGGGCGACGTGGATCCATCGTCCCGCTATCGACCTCAAGGACGGACGCGCGGTGGCGCAGTCGACTGCCTTCGAGATCGGGAGCACCAGGTACAGCGACTCGATGAAGGTGCCGGCCGGCCGACCGGTTGTTGAGCTTGACGTCACCGCGATCGTGCGTGAGGCGATGAGGCAGGGCCGCTCCAGTGTCACTCTCGCTCTGAGCGAGAGCACCGGCGTCGACGTGCGCTTCGCCTCCTCTGAGGGTGCGGCAACTCTGTCCGGTGCCAGCAGCGAGATGGCCCCGGCGCTCAGGGTGCCGCAGACCCCGGCACCTGCTCCCACGCACCGCCTGGTGGCCTCAGGGCTCAAGACCCGCTACGTGGTGGGAGAGCCCTTCTCCGCTGACGGTACGCGCGTGGCGATCGAGCGCACGGATGACGGCACGCAGGTCGAGCTGCCCGCAGACGCCTACGAGCTCACAGGGACCGACTACGACGTTCAGACGGTCGGGGCACACGTGCTGACCGTCACCGCCAAGGCACGACCTGAGCTGTCCACCACGGTTCTGGTCTACGTCGTCGCTCCTGAGGGCGAGGTCGAGGACGCGGACATGAGCGGTGACGACGTCCTGTGGTACTCGCAGCCGGCGTCCGAGACCACCTGGCGCGGCGGCGCTGGGTCCGTGGGAGAGGGGCAAGACAACGTCTGGCAGCAGACCACGCTGCCGATTGGCAACGGACGGGTCGGTGCGACCGTGTGGGGAGAGACCAGCAAGGAGCGGCTCACTCTCAACGAGGAGACCCTGTGGACCGGTGGCCCTGGTACCAGCGCCTCGTACAACGGCGGCAACGAGGACGGACAGGGGCGTCAGGGGGCTACGCTGCGTGAGCTGAACCAGCAGCTCGAGAACGGCGCGCAGACGGTCAACCCCGGTCGTCTCACCGGAGGACTCACCGCCAGCCAGCAGGGTTCCTACCAGAGTTGGGGTGACCTGTTCATCGACTACGGGCTGGACGCCGAGGTCTCGGGGTACCAGCGCAACCTGGACCTCAGCCGCGGCGTCGCCGGGGTCAAGTTCACCAGCGACGGCGTGACTTACAACCGCGACTACCTCGTGTCCAACCCGGACCAGGTCCTGGTCTCCCGCCTGACGGCGAGCGAGGCAGGTGCGCTGAACCTGACGGTCACCACCCCGACCCACGCCGGGTTCTCCAAGACAGGGGAGAAGACCGTCGTCGAGGGTGACACCCTGACGGTGACCGGGAGCCTGGCCAACAACGGCCTGCGCTACGCCATGCGCCTGAAGGCGATCACGGACGCGGGTGAGATCACTGCCAACGCGGAGGGGACCGGCCTGGTCATCAGTGGTGCCGGCACAGTGACGCTCTACCTGGCTGCCGCCACCGACTACAAGCAGGTCTACCCGACCTACCGCACCGGTGAGGATGCCGAGGCGCTGGCCTCCCGCGTGACCCAGACCGTGCAGGACGCGGCAGCCAAGGGCTACAGCGCTGTACTGCGTGACCACGTCGAGGACCACCGGGCCCTGTACGACCGGGTCTCCCTCGACCTGGGGCAGAACCGCTCCTACGCAGAGGGCTCGAAGGCCACGGACAGCCTCCTGGCCGGCTACAGCCAGGCGGCGGGGGCTGACAAGCGGACGGTGGAGAACCTCGCGTACCAGTACGGCCGTTACCTCACGATCGCCTCGTCCCGCGAGGACAGCCAGCTGCCGGCCAACCTTCAGGGCATCTGGTCCTCGACAGCGGACGATAACGCGCACGGGCGTACTCCCTGGGGATCTGACTTCCATATGAACGTCAACCTCCAGATGAACTACTGGCCGACCTACTCCGCGAACCTCGCTGAGCTGGCGGTACCGGTGAGGACCTACGCCCAGGGACTGGTCGAGCCTGGCCGAGTCACGGCTCAGGTCTACGCGGGCGCCAGCACCGAGGTCGGCACCCCCATCGGTCAGGGCCAGGGCTTCATGGCGCACACGGAGAACACCCCGTACGGCTGGACGACACCTGGAGCAGACTTCTCCTGGGGATGGAGCCCGGCTGCGGTGCCGTGGCTGCTGCAGAACGTGTACGAGGCCTACGAGTTCAGCGGCGACACCAAGGAGCTGGAGGAGGAGATCTACCCGCTGCTCAAGGAGGAGGCCCGGTTCTACGTCGACTACATGCTGCACCCGGCCGCCCGCCCGGCGGCCGACGGAAGCCCGCGACTGACCACGGGAGTGGCCTACTCGCCCGAGCACGGTCCGCAAGGAACCGATGGCAACACCTACGAGAGCTCGCTGGTCTGGCAGCTTCTCCACGACACGGTCGAGGCGGCCCAGACGCTGGAGGCCGACGCTGACCTGGTCGGCGACCCGCAGGACGGAACCTGTGAGCCAGCGAACTGGAAGAAGGACTCCTCCGGGGCCTTCGCGAGCCCGACCGCCAACCGCTCGTGGAGCTGCGCGCTGAGCCTGCTCCAGCCGATCGAGGTCGGCTCAGACGGCCAGATCAAGGAGTGGTACTTCGAGGACGGTCTGGGTAAGAACTCGGACGGGAGCTGGATCTCGGGATACCAGCAGAACCACCAGCACCGTCATATGTCCCACCTGCTTGGACTGTTCCCCGGTGACCTTATCACCGTAGACAACCCGACATACATGGACGCGGCCAAGACCTCCCTCCTGCGCCGCGGTGACCAGGCGACGGGCTGGGGGCTGGCGCAGCGCATCAACTCCTGGGCCCGGACCGGCGACGGTGACCATGCCTACACGCTGCTGAGCAACCAGCTGCGTGGAGCGATGTACCCGAACCTCTTCGACGCCCACCCGCCGTTCCAGATTGACGGGAACTTCGGCTACACCTCGGGCGTGCAGGAGATGCTCCTGCAGTCCAACTCGACCTTCGAGGACACGTCCTCGAGGATGTGGGCGAACTACACCAACATCCTGCCGGCGCTGCCCGAGGCCTGGGCGGGTAAGGGCTCTGTCAGCGGTCTGGTTGCCCGTGGGGGCTTCGTCACCGGGATCGAGTGGTCCGGCGGCGAGGTGGACAAGGTGACGCTGACCTCCCGGACCGGGCACGAGGCCGCAGTGCGCATCACCCGCGGCGGTGCGGAGAACTACACGGTGACTGCGGTCAGCGGCCCGGAGGCGACGGCGGACCGTAGCGCGAGAACGGTCACGCCCACCTGGGTCAGCGACGGTGAGAGCTGGCTGCTGACCTTCCCGACCGAGGTGGGCTACACCTACACCATCGAGCGTCGGCAGCAGCAGACCCTGGAGATCGACGGGCAGACCGAGCTCGAGGTCGGGGCCAGCACGGCGCTGACGGTCACCTTCGACCCGGCGCAAGGACCTGACCTGAGTGTCACCTGGGCCTCCTCCGACGAGAAGATCCTGACGGTGGACGAGGACGGGGCGGTCCACGCGCTGGCAGCGGGACAGGCCACGGTCACCGCGACCTCGGTCCTGGACGGCTCGGTCACCGCGAGCATCAAGATCACTGTCACTGCCACCACAGGAGAGGAGCCTGAGCCCGGTGACGGGGCTGGTTCTGGTGACGGGGCTGGTTCTGGTGACGGGGCTGGTTCTGGTGACGGGGCTGGTTCCGGTGACGGGGCTGGTTCTGGTGAGGGAGCTGGTTCTGGTGAGGGAGCTGGTTCTGGTGACGGGGCTGGTTCTGGTGACGGGGCTGGTTCTGGTGACGGGGCTGGTTCTGGTGACGGGGCTGGTTCTGGTGACGGGGCTGGTTCTGGTGACGGGGCTGGTTCTGGTGACGGTACCGGCACGGATGGTGCTGGTTCCGCAGGAGATGGGTCTGGCAAGGGCTCAGCCACCGAGCAGCGTGACGGCGGCTCCCGGCCTGGTCGTGCCTCCGGGAAGCTGGCTCGGACCGGAACAGGTACCGACCTGCTGGTGATCTCGGTACTGTTGACCACGGCACTGGGCGCGACGGCGCTACGCCGTGGCGCCACCAACCGAGGCTGACGCCTCCAGGAGGGCTGGGCGGCCTCCGCGGGTGCGGAGGCCGCCCAGCCCTCGTCAATGCCAGAGGGAGACAGGATGAACCGAGACGACGCCGGCAGTACAGACCGTGGAGCTGACACGGTCGTCTTCGACTACGGCAACGTGCTCTACGCCTGGGACCCTTACGGGGCACTGGCAGGCCGGGCCACGATCCGGCAGTGGGAGGAGTTCGTCCGTGAGGGCGGCTTCGGCCGCTGGAACGAGATGTGCGACGCCGGGGTCTCCTTCGACCAGATCGAGGAGGCCCTCGTGAGCGCCTACCCGGACCGTCCTGACTGGCTGGCGCTCCTGCGCCTGTACTGGGAGCGCTTCTCCGACACCCTGACCGGACCGGTGGCTGGTACGGCCAGGATCATCGAGGAGCTGGCGGGTGCCGGGGTCCCTCTGTACCTGCTGTCCAACTTCAACGACCGGCTCTTTGAGGCCAACCGTCACTTGTGCCCGCAGCTGGACCTGTTCGACGCCCTCATCGTGTCCGGTGCCGAGCACGAGACCAAACCGGGGCGCCGGATCTTCGAGATCCTGCTAGACCGCCACGGGCTCGCGCCTGAGCGCACCCTGTTCGTCGACGACTCGCTGCCCAACATCACTGCTGCGCAGGATCTTGGCCTGCGAACCCACCACTTCCGTGGCGCGGGCCGGCTACGGGCTGCCCTGACCGAGGCCGGCCTCCTGCCCGCTGCTGCGGCAGGCCGCCAGTGACGCCGTACTCGCTCCAGCGGTAGCCCGAGGCCCCGTCTGTGCCGCGAGCCCAGGAGGTCCAGGGGCTGAGGGACCGACGAGGCGTCGTGCTCCTAGAATGGTGGCCATGCGTGTTCTCTTTGCCGGCACCCCCGAGGTCGCCCTGCCCGTGCTGCGCTGGCTCATGGACTCCTCTGACCACGAGGTGGTCGGTGTCCTGACCCGTGCTGACGCCCGCCAGGGCCGTGGCCGCACCCTGCACCCCTCGCCGGTGGCTGCGCTGGCTCGTGAGGCGGGCCTGGAGGTTCGCACTCCGACCACCTTGAAGGACGAGGAGACCCAGGAGTGGGTGCGCAGCCTGGACGCTGACGTCGCCGTCGTCGTCGCCTACGGCCGTCTCGTGCCGGCCGTGCTCCTGGACGTCCCCGTCCACGGCTGGCTCAACCTCCACTTCTCGCTGCTGCCGTCGTGGCGGGGCGCTGCTCCTGTCCAGCGAGCTGTCATCGCCGGTGACACCTTGACAGGTGCCAGCGTCTTCCGTCTGGAGGAGGGACTGGACACCGGTCCGGTCTACGGCCGAGTCACCGCCAGCATCGAGGACCGCGACACGGCCGGCGAGCTGCTGTCCCGCCTGGCCGAGGCAGGTGTCCCGCTCGTCGCGGAGGTCCTGGAGCAGCTGGAGGCGGGCACGGCGAGGCCGGTGCCCCAGCGCGAGGACGGGGTCACCCTGGCCCCGGTGCTCACGCCGGCCGACGGCGAGATCCGCTGGACCGAGACCGCGGCAGCGATCGACCGACGGGTGCGCGGTGTCACTCCTGCCCCCGGTGCGCACACGACCTACGAGGGCACCAGGCTGCGACTCGGTCCGGTCACCGAGGTCCCCGAGGTGACAGACCTGCCAGCCGGCATGCTCCAGGTCTCCAAGCACGAGGTCCTGGTCGGTACCGGTGGCTGCGCCGTGCGCCTGGGACAGGTGGCGCCGGCAGGGAAGAAGTGGATGGCGGCTGACGCCTGGGCCCGCGGGGCCCATCCGGCTGCCGGCACGGTCCTGGGCCAGCCGGCGGGCCGTGACGCCGACGGCGGAGCGGTCTGATGGCGGGATACGGAGGTGCTCGTCGTGGCCAGGCCGGTCGGCGGTCCCAGGCCGGGGCCCAGCGCCGCGGGCAGGGACGCGAGCGGGGCAAGGGCAACGACTCAGGACGACACAACCCCGTGCCGTCGGCGAGCAAGGGCACAAGGAACCGTACGCGTGGCGAGGGCCAGGAGGCAGCGAGGACGCGGTCCAGGCGCCGCCAGGGCGCAGCGGTCGACACAGCGCGTCTGGTCAGCCTGGAGGCGTTGACGACGGTGCGCCAGGACGGCGGGTTCGCCAACCTCGTCCTGCCCCCGATGCTGGACGCAGCACGCCTGGACCGCCGCGACGCCGGGTTCGCGACCGCGCTGACCTACGGCACCCTGCGCCTGCAGGGCCGCTACGACGCGATCATCTCCCGGTGCGTGGACCGACCGCTGGACCGTCTTGACGCGGTCGTGCTCGACGTGCTGCGGCTGGGAGCCCATCAGCTGCTGGGCATGCGGGTAGCGACCCACGGCGCGGTCTCGGCAACGGTCGACCTGGCCACTCACGCTGCCGGCCGTGGAGCAGCCGGCCTGGTCAACGCCGTTCTGCGACGGATCAGCGAGAAGGACCTCCACCAGTGGCTCGCTGAGCTGACCGAGCAGGCCGAGGACGAGGTCACGGCGCTGTCGTCCACGCAGTCCCACCCGGTGTGGGTCGTCAAGGCCCTGCGTCAGGCGCTGGTGGGCAACGGTCGGCCGCAGGAGGAGCTGCCGGCGCTGCTGGAGGCGGACAACACCGAGCCTGCCGTCGTGCTGTGCGCGCGGCCCGGTCTCATCAGTCCCGAGCACCTGGCCAAGGAGGCGCAGACCGCCTCGCACCAGCCTGTCCGTGCTGGGGACCGCAGCCCGTACGCCCTTGTCCTGCCCGGCGGAGACCCCGGCCGTATCCCGGCCGTGCGCTCCAGCGCGGCCGGCGTCGAGGACGAGGGCAGCCAGCTCATGGCCCTGGTGCTCAGCGAGGCACCGCTTGAGGGCCGCGACGAGCGGTGGCTGGACCTGTGCGCAGGACCAGGAGGCAAGGCGGCGCTCCTGGGCGCCAGGGCGGCGCAGCGCGGGGCCAGGCTCGTGGCCAACGAGGTCACCGCCCACCGTGCCCAGCTCGTCCGCGCCAGCGTCAGGGCGGTGCCGGAGGGCGTGGTGGAGGTGCGCTGCGGGGACGGTCGTCTCTACGGCCAGGATGAGGCTGGCCGCTATGACCGTGTGCTCGTGGACGCACCGTGCTCGGGCCTGGGCTCGCTACGACGCCGGCCCGAGGCACGGTGGAGGCGTCAGCCCTCCGACGTCACCGAGCTGGCCGGGCTTCAGCGTGAGCTGCTTGCCAGCGCCCTGGCCGCGGTACGCGTGGGAGGGTTGGTGGCCTACGTCACCTGCTCGCCCCACGTGCTGGAGACCGAGCTCGTCGTGCGCGACGTCGTACGACGTCTGGAGCGCAAGGGCGGGGGAACCGAGGTCCTGCACGCTGGTGACGTCGCCACGCGCGTGGCTCCCGTCCCTCCTGCCGGTGCGGACAGGCCGATGCTACAGCTGTGGCCGCACCTGGACGGGACGGACGCCATGTTCTGCGCCCTGCTGCGTCGTACAGCCTGAGAACGAGGAGACCCATGAGCACCATCCCGGCGATCCACCCGTCCATCCTCAACGCGGACCAGGCGCACCTCGCCGAGGAGCTGGCCCGGATCGAGAACGCCGACGGCCTGCACCTGGACGTGATGGACAACCACTTCGTCCCCAACATGTTCGCCGGCCCGTCCTTCACCCAGACCGTCCTGGAGCACACTAGCCTGCCGGTGGACGCCCACCTCATGATCGAGGACGCCGACCGCTGGGCCCCTCAGTACGCCGAGATGGGCTGCGCGGTGGTGACGGCACACGCTGAGGCGACCCGTGCGCCTTTCGTCCTGGTCAAGGAGCTCCACCGGCTGGGCGCTCAGGCCGGGATTGCGCTCAGGCCGACGACCCCGCTGGCGGCTGTCGAGCCGATTCTGGGCGAGATCGACATGCTGCTGCTGATGACCGTCGAGCCTGGCTTCGGTGGCCAGGGCTTTCTGGAACCGATGCTGCACAAGATCGCTGCGGCACGGTCCATGGTCAGTGCGGCCGGCCTCCAGCTGCGGATCCAGATTGACGGCGGCGTCTCACTGACGACCATCGAGCGTGCCGCGGAGGCTGGAGCGGACGTCTTTGTCGCAGGGTCGGCGGTCTACAAGAGCGAGGACGCGGCCGCCTCGATCGCCACGCTTCGCACGCTGGCAGGGGCTGCCGGCGGCTGCTGCCACTGAGGACCGGGGCAGGAGACGGTCAGCGACGCGGTCGCGGACAGGGCAGAAGCATCGGGTACGACACCAGTCGGCGAGAACGGCACCAGCTCGTCGAGGAGGACGTCAAGCCCGAGCTCGTGCAGCTCAGGAGCATAGGGCTCACTGCGCCAGGCACCTACGGGCTCGCCGGGACGAGGCCCTCGCGTCTGCCACTGACCTGGCGACCTGCTCCCGCCGGGAGCCTGCGACATCGTCTGCGCCAGGCCGTGGTCAATCTGAGCGATGACCGACTCGTTGACGGCTTCAGCCAGGCGCGCAGGCACCGCCTCGACGTCCCGGTGGACAGAGCGCGGACCGGTCCGGCGCGCAAGCATGGTGATGCCGCCGTCGGGGTCTCGACGGTAGCGGGCCCCTGACGGTGTGCGCCACAGGAGCGCACCGTCGTCCAGGCGCGTCAGGGACCACCCTGGTGTGTGCTTGAGCCGGTGATGGGCCTGGCACAGGAGCGTGAGGTTATCGAACGAGGTAGCTCCGCCCGCGCTCCAGGGCACCACGTGGTCAAGGTCGCAGCCGCGCGCGGGCACGGTGCAGCCTGGATGCGTACAGGTGTGGTCTCGGGCCCGGACCGCCTCCGCCAGGGACGCTGGCGGTCTGTAGCGCCGGCGGCCGACATCCAGCACGGCGCCTGAGACAGGATCGGTGAGCAGACGCCGCCAGGTACCGCCGGATGCGAGCGCTGTCGCGACGTAGGATGGTACGGGGAGAGTATGACGACCAATCTGGACGCTCAGCACGGGTGGGCGGAGGACGGACGGGTGACGGACCGAGCCGGTGGCGCCAGCGGGCTCGTCGGGCGAGCTGGCGCTGGTGGCCTCGAAGGACTCCTCCGCCAGGTAGTCGACAGGCACGGTGACATCGACCTGGACCTGGAGGCCTGAGGGGAAGAGCACAGGGGCAGAGCCGGAGGGTGTCCACCACGGGCTCGTGGAGCTGACCAGCGTGCTGAGCCCGGCAAGCAGGGGGAGCAGCGGAACGCCGTCGGCAAGAGCGGGATGGCTGCCGGTGGCCTGAGAGTGGGAGGCAGACCCTGCCCAGGTCACGGTACGGGCGTAGGCGCCGGGGTCGGAGGCAGAGCCGGAACCAGAGCCGGAGGCGGCCTCAGGGCGTCCTCCAGGCAAGCACCCGGGTGGGGACGCAGCAGGGCGACAAGCCTCGTGCTGCTCGCGCCGTAGGAGGCTCAGCGTCATGGAGACCACAGCGTCCGCACGCAGCTGGGACACAGAGCGGCCGTCTCCCGTGGCACGGGCCGAGCCCGCGATGGCGTCCAGCGTCGCGTCCACGAGGGCGGCGTCGAGAACAGGCAGGACGAGCCTCATCTCACAGACTCCCTCACCTGCTGGTCGGGGGCGGCTGACATACCTGTGCTCAGCGTTGCGGCGACGGCGCTGACAGGTTCCCTCCGGGTCGCACGCGGCCAGAGCACGGTCCAGGTCTCGCGCGAGCTGGGTGTGGGTACGGTGCGGTGCGCGGGGCAGAACCTGGTCCTGGACCTGGACGGCAACCTCGTGACTGACGTGCTCGAGGCGGCCTGCGAGGAGAGCCGCCTTGGCTGCGTCAATGAGACCGCTGCGGTGCAGGCCTGCGGCTGCCGACAGTGCCGGGAGGCACAGGGACTGTCCCCGCTCGATGAGCTGGCCGGCACGGCGTGTGGAGATCCCGAGCCGGCACGCGATCTCGCTGGCAGCAACGAGCCGTGCCCCTTCCTGGCTGACGTACGAACCTGGGCGAAGATCGGGGCGCCCGCCAGCCTCTTGAGCGGAGACGGGCTGCGTCTCGACGCTGCGAGTCATCGCTGCTGCCAGGAGGGACTGGATCCAGCAGGACCACGACGTCAGCCGCTCACACGCGGCAACCAGCTCGCTGAGAGTCTCCAGCCCGAGCCCGGCCAGGTGCTCGACCGCGGCGAGCGGCTCACCCGGAGCCACCTGCGAGTGCAGCAGCAGGACCCGCTCGCTGGCGCTGAGCACCTCGGCGCCAGCGAGGTCACCGCCTGGTGCTGAGGACGCGTCGAAGGTGTCGACGTCGGGACGAGGCAGTGCGGCCTGGAGGATCCTGTCCAGGCAGGAGGCCAGTGGTCCTCCCGGCGGCACGGTAGCGAGGAGCGCCAGGCGCTCCTCCTCCTTCACCGCAGCGGGGGTGGTTGCAGCCCTCTCCCGCGCCGGCCGCCGTGAGGTGGCGGGGGAGGGCTCGCTCACTGAGTCGAACATGTGTACAGGCTATCGCCTGCACGTCACGCTGTCTAGCGTCAGGCGATGGATGAATATGTTTAACCCGTAGAAACACGTTCAAGACGTTGATGAGCTGAACGAGACTGTCTCGGCACGTGCGGAGTGATGTCCGCGTCGGTCCTCCGAGGCTGCGGGGTGCGAGGAGTCGATTCAGGGCCTGTCAGCGGAACCTCTTGCCGGACTTTGTGGATATAGACAAAAGATGTTGCCGGAGTGTGTTGGTGGCGGCGACTCCCGCGTCATGGCGCGCTCAGTCTCCCCTCCTGGGCAGGTGATCCAAGACTTGTCGTCTCTTTTGTAGTGATCCCACAATGCAGTCGTTCTGGATCCTCTCAATAGTCTCGCAGTGACGTGATCGTCGAGATGTGGCGCCGACTCTTTTTGTCGGTGGCATCGAGTCGACGTGATCGCATGACGAGTTCACGACAGAGCGAGAGCCGACTGTGGACCTCGGACGACGTCAGGGTCGCGGCTGCGGCGGCGTGACGGCACGTCTGTAGGAGACCACGAAGTCGGTGAGGGAAGGACTCCGATGCCGATGGCTTCAGGACCGGTGGGGGAGCAGCGTCTCAGACGCGTGCTGATCGCCAACCGCGGCGAGATCGCCCTGCGCGTGGTCCGTACGGTCCGCGACCTGGGCGGGACCTCGATCCTGCCCTACACGCCGGAGGACCTCATGTCCCCGGCAGCCGAGCTGGCGGACGAGGCCTACGCCCTTCCAGAGGGCTCCTCCTACACCGACGCCGCCGCCGTCCTGGCCCTGGCCGCGCGTACGGGCGCCGAGGCGATCCACCCGGGCTACGGCTTCCTGGCAGAGGACGCCGCCTTCGCCCAGGCGGTCCTGGACGCCGGACTGGTCTGGATCGGCCCCAGCCCGTCAGCGATGCGAGCCCTCGGCGACAAGATGACGGCGCGGGCCACCGCCGAGCGTGCGGGCGTCGCCCCCGTGCCTGGCATCACGGACCGCGTGACCTCGGCCAGCACGGTGATCTCCTTCGCCCGTACCTACGGCTACCCGGTGGCGCTCAAGCGGACCGACGGCGGGGGCGGCCGCGGTATCACGGTGCTCACCAGTGACGAGGAGGTCCGTGCCACGCCGGCCTTTGACGCGGCGGCCTCAGGGGACGCGACCTTGATCCTCGAGCGCTTTGTCACCGCCGCCAGGCACGTCGAGACCCAGTGCGTGCGTGACGCCTACGGCTCCTTCGCCGTCGTCTCCACCCGTGACTGCACGCTGCAGCGACGCAACCAGAAGCTCGTCGAGGAGGCACCCGCCCCCTTCCTGCCCGACGGCGTCCACGATCAGCTGGTCGAGGGCTCCCGCCGCCTGCTCGACAGCGTCGGCTACGTGGGTGTCGCCACCTGCGAGTTCCTCCTCACGGACCACGACGAGCTGTACTTCCTGGAGGTCAACCCCCGGTTGCAGGTCGAGCACTGCGTCAGCGAGGAGGTGGCCGGCATCGACCTGGTTGAGCTCCAGCTTGACATCGCCACCGGCGGCCGGCTGCCACCGCTGCCTGCCCCACGGGGACACAGCCTGGAGCTGCGGATCACGTGCGAGGACGCTACCCAGGGCATGGCCCCCTCCACCGGGACCATCACCCGCCTGCGCTGGCCGGCCGGCCCAGGCGTGCGGATCGACTCCGGCGTCGTCGAGGGCGACGTCGTCACCCCGGTCTTCGACCCGATGCTCGCCAAGATCGTGGTCACTGGTGCCAGCCGTGACCAGGCCGTTCGCCGTGCCCGCCGCGCCCTGGCTGAGACGGTCGTCGAGGGAGTGACGGTGTGCACCGCCCTGCACGAGCACGTCCTGCGCCGCGAGGAGTTCACCGCTCCCAGTGCCCAGGGGCGTCTTGAGGTCACCACCCGCTGGATCGAGACCGACGTCCTGGACCGGCTGCGTGAGCACGCAGACGGTGAGGGCGCCACGGCGTCGGACAGCAGTGCCGCCGCTGGCGTCCCGGGCACCTCGCAGGTTAGTACGCAGGGCGGACCTGGCCCGGTCCACAACCCTCGTACCCGCTCGACCTACGTCATCGAGCTCAACGGACGCCGGGTCCAGCTCACCCTGCCCGACGGGGTCCTGGGCGGCCACGGGCCGCGGATGGGCGGGCGCTACCCGGGAGCACCGACGCTGCGCAGCCAGCAGCCCCTGCGCGCACGGCCCACCAGCCAGGCCGCCCGGCACGGGACGGGCGAGGTCGAGGACCCCTCGGTGATCGCCGCCCCGATGCAGGCGGTGGTCACACGCATCTGCGTGGAGCCGGGCCAGCAGGTGCGCTCCGGCGACCTCATGGTCGTCCTGGAGTCGATGAAGATGGAGAACTACGTCCACAGCCCGGTCGACGGCGTGGTGAGGCAGATCCCGGTCGGAGCCGGTCGCACGGTGAGCGCCGGCGAGGTCCTGATCCACCTGCAGCCCGCTGACGCGCAGGACCAGCAGGACGAGGAGGACTGAGTGATGAGCACGTCCACGACCATGATGAGCCAGGCACCTGGAACCCAGGCCTTCCGCGCCGGCTCAGCGCGTGCGGCCGCGGCCGCCGAGGAACGAGCGGCCCAGCGCCAGCACCCCAAGGGCAAGCAGACGGCCCGGGAGCGCGTGGCCGCCTTGCTCGACCCCTCCAGCTTCCTGGAGATCGGGCGCTACGCAGGATCGGGTGGCGGTGAGGCGGCCCGCCCCTGCGGCGTCATCACGGGCTTCGGCACCGTCGACGGCCGCCAGGTGGCGGTCTACGCCCAGGACTTCTCCGTCTCCGGCGGCGCCCTGGGGGAGGTCGAGGGTGACAAGATCGTGCGCCTGCTGGATGACGCCCTGCGCCTGCGGATCCCGGTCATCGGCCTCATCGACTCCGGGGGCGCCAGGATCCAGGAGGGTGTGGGAGCGCTGCGCCAGTACGGGCGCATCTTCAACCGCACCTGCGCCGCCTCGGGCCTGGTGCCCCAGATCAGCGTCATCCTGGGTCCTTGCGCCGGCGGCGCCGTGTACTGCCCGGCCCTGACGGACTACATCATCGCCACGCGCGAGGCCTCCCACATGTTCGTTACGGGGCCCGATGTCGTGCGCGCCTCCACGGGTGAGCAGATCAGCGCCGAGGAGCTGGGAGGAGCGGACATCCACGGCTCGGTGTCCGGCGTCGTCCACTACGTGGCCCAGGACGAGGCTGACGCCCTGGCACAGGTGCGCACGGTGCTGGCCTACCTTCCTTCCTCCTCCGAGCGTGAGGCACCACGCTACGAGTACGACGACGACGCCCGCGCCGCCGACGAGGCCGCGGCGGCTACGGTCGGTGACCTCGTGCCAGCCTCGACCCGTCAGCCCTACGACGTCACCGCCGTCGTGCAGGCCGTGGTCGACCACGGCGAGCTGGTGCAGGTCCAGGAGGACTTTGCCGGCAACGTCGTCGTCGGGTTCGCCTGTGTCGAGGGGCGTCCGGTGGGCGTCGTGGCGAACCAGCCGATGGTGGACGCCGGGACGCTGGACGTGGACGCCTCGGAGAAGCTGGCACGCTTCGTCCGCTGCTGCGACGCCTTCGGCCTGCCCGTGGTCACCTTCGTCGACGTACCCGGCTACCGCCCAGGAGCCGAGCAGGAGCACGCCGGCATCATCCGGCGAGGGGCGAAGGTGATCAACGCCTACGCCACCGCCACGGTCCCCCTGGTCACGATCGTCCTGCGCAAGGCCTACGGCGGTGCCTACATCGTCATGGGCTCCAAGGCGATCGGCGCGGACATGAACTTCTGCTGGCCCGGGGCGGAGATCGCGGTGCTGGGTGCCCAGGGCGCGGTCGGCATCATCCACCGCCGCCAGCTGGCGCAGGTACGCGACAGTGAGGGGGACCAGGCCGCGGCCGCGATGCACGAGCGCCTCGTGGCTCAGTACACCCACGACGTCATCAACCCGGACAAGGCCGTGGCCCTGGGGGAGATCGACGCCGTCATCGCCCCGGAGGAGACCCGCACCGTCATTGCTGAGGCCCTGGCAGCGCTGGCGACCAAGCGCGTGGCCGGCCCTGCCGGCGGCAAGAAGCACGACAACGGACCGCTGTAGGGAAGGACCACCAGCCGTGACACGACACCAGCTCCCAGAACCGTCCCCCAGCCCCAGGACCACCGGCTCCAGCAGCCAGACCAGCAGCCAGGCACGCCGCCAGACAAGCAAGGACACCATGACGACCCGTACCGCCCGCACCACGCTCACTGCCCCCACCGCCGAGGAGGCCTACGTCAGCAGGGATGACCAGTCGGCCTCGGCCACGAGCACCTCCGTAGCCGACCTCCTGGAGGCCGGCGAGCCCTATGTGCTCACCTTCGGCGGCCAGGCCACGCCCTGGCGGGCGACCCTGACGGAGCTGACCGGCACCGACCGTGAGCTGGTCGCCCGGCTGGTGGGGGCCGATGAGGAGGTCTGCCACGTCCTGGCCCCGGTCGCTACCGAGCTGCTGACCATCAGCCCCAGGGGCCTGAGGGTCCTTGACGACGAGGGTGCACCGGTGACGCCTGCGCCCCAGCGCGGCGGGCAGGGTGAGGAGGCGGCGACCTCGGTATCGGGGATCCTGCTGGCCCAGCACGCGGCGCTGCTGACCCTGCCCGGTGCCGGGATCGACGTGACGGGGCGGCACCGGCCAGTGGCCGCCGTCGGCCACTCCCAGGGAGTGCTCGGCGTGGCGCTGCTGACGGCCCTGACCGGGCAGCGTGAGAGCGAGGTCACCGAGGTCCATGCGCTGGCGCGCCTCATCGGCGCCGCGGCGACGCGCGCCACGCGCCGCCAGGGCCTGGGCCCCGTGGGTGAGGCGACGCCGATGCTGTCCGTGCGTGGGGTCACCCGGTCGGTCCTGGAGGAGGTCCTGGGACAGGTCCCGGGGCACGAGGGCCTGACCCTCGCGGTCGTCAACGGTCGCGCGGCGCATATCGTCTCTGGCCGTCCGGACACGCTCCTCCTCCTGGTCTCCGCCCTGGAGACGGCCGCGGCACGCAGCGCGCAGGCTCGCAGGCAGCGGCGGGCGGGCGGGGCGGTCCTCGCACCCGTGACGGAGTTCCTGGCGACCACGGTCCCCTTCCACAGCCCCTTCCTGGCAGCCGCGGTGGACGACGTCGTCACCTGGGCGGGTGCTTGCGGCCTGGACACCGCTGTGGCACGGGACCTGGCCACGGCCGTGCTCACCGACACGGTCGACTGGCCGCAGGTCCTGCGCCAGGCGCTGGGGACGACGACGGCGCTGGGCCTGCGTCCCCGCCTGGTCATGGACCTGGGACCGGGCAGCGTCCTGGCCCGCATCACCTCGCTCGCAGCCGCGGGTACCGGCGTGCGCGTCGTGCCAGCCGGCACGGCGCGCGACCTGGACAGCCTCGACCAGGAGGGTGCCTGCCCGCCGGCGACGGTGGACCGCTCGCGCTATGCCCCGCGCCTGACGCGTCTGCCCGACGGACGCCTCACGCTGGACACGGCCTTCACACGCCTGACAGGACGTTCAGCCGTCCTCCTGGCCGGGATGACACCGACCACGGTCGACCCGCAGATCGTGGCGGCTGCCGCCAACGCGGGCTACTGGGCCGAGCTGGCCGGAGGCGGCCAGACCACCCCGGCGGTGCTGGCCGCCAACCTTGAAGGCCTTAAGGAGCAGCTCGAGCCCGGCCGCACAGCCGCCTTCAACGCGATGTTCATGGACCGCTACCTGTGGAACCTGCACCTGGGCTCCCAGCGCCTGCTGTCCAAGGCACGCGCGGCAGGAGCGCCGGTGGACGGCGTCGTCGTCTCCGCCGGCGTGCCCGAGCTCGACGAGGCGACGGCGCTGCTGGAGCGCCTGCGCGAGGAGGGCTTTACCTACGTGGCCTTCAAGCCGGGCACCGTGGAGCAGATCCGCTCGGTGCTCGCCATCGCCGAGGCTGCGGCGCCGACACCGGTCATCATGCAGGTCGAGGACGGGCACGCCGGGGGACACCACTCCTGGGAGGACCTCGACACCATGCTGCTGGCCACCTACGACGACATCCGCACCCACGACAACGTCGTGCTCTGCGTGGGCGGCGGGATCGGCACGCCTGAGCGGGCTGCTGACTACCTCACCGGGCAGTGGGCCCTGGCCTATGACACGGCCCCGGCACCTGTGGACGGGGTCATGGTCGGCACAGCCGCCATGACGGCGCGTGAGGCCCGCACGAACCCCGACGTCAAGCAGCTGCTCGTGGACACTCCCGGCACCACCGTGCGTGCTCCGGGATCCAGCGGGGCCGACGGCGGCTGGGTCGCCTCCGGCGCGAGCCTGGGCGGGATGACGTCAGGACTGTCCCACCTGCGGGCGGACCTGTACGAGATCGACAACTCCTCAGCGGCTGCCTCCAGGCTCATCCAGCAGCTGGCCGGTGACGAGGCGGCGATGACCGAGCGGCGCGAGGAGCTGGTCCAGGCCCTGGCCCGCACCGCCAAGCCCTACTTCGGTGACGTGGAGAAGATGACCTACCTGGACTGGGCGGCTCGGTACGCCGAGCTGTGCGTGGCCCCGCACCCTGACCGCCCGGCCAGCGAGCAGGACTGGAACGACGAGGGCTGGTACGACCGCTTCCTCGACCTGCTGCACCGTGTCGAGGCACGTCTGGCCCCTGCCGACCACGGACCGGTGGACACGCTCTTCGCCACCGCCAGCGACGTCGTGGACTGCGACGCCGCCCTGGCCGCCCTGGAGCAGCGCTACCCGCAGGCCGCTACCACCGTGGTCAGTCCCGTTGACGCCGCCTGGTTCCCCGGGCTGTGCCGCAAGCACCCCAAGCCTGTGCCCTTCGTGCCGGTGCTCGACGCCGACATCCTGCGCTGGTGGGGGACAGACTCCCTGTGGCAGTCGCAGGACCCGCGCTACAGCGCCGACCAGGTGCGCATCATCCCCGGCCCGGTGTCGGTGGCCGGGATCACGAGCGTGGACGAGCCAGTCAGCCAGATCCTGGGGCGCTTCGAGCAGGCTGCCGTCCAGGTGCTCCAGGACCGGGGTGTCGAGGCCAGGTCGGCGGCCGCCCGGCTGGGCGAGGGCGTGGGCGAGCAGGCGCGGCCGGTCGCTGACGCCGCTGCGCTGGTCCGTCACTCGCCCCACGTCCTGTGGAGCGGGCACCTGACCGTCAACCCCGCACAGGTGCTGGAGGAGGGCACGTACACCGTCGTCAGCCGCCCCGACGTGGCGCAGGACGCCTACGACCTCGACATCCGCCTGGACACGCACTGGGACGACGTCCCAGGTGGCCAGGACGTGCACGCCGTGCGGCACCTCGTGGTCCCGCTGCGGCTGGCCGCCGCCTGGGACGGTGCCGCACCGCTGGTGGACCCCACCCGGATCTCACAGACGATGAACGCCCTCCTGCGGGCCACAGCAGGGGTGGGATCCACGTCCGCCTCCGGCGACCGGGTCACCGCGCTGCCTGCCGTCCAGGCGGCACGTCCCGGTGCTCGTGACGCCCGCGGCGAGGAGGTGACCCAGCCCTTCGGCGTGGTGGCGGACACCTTCACCCTGTCCGCGACCCTCGGGACCGACCACGCCGCCGTCACCGGCCAGGCCCTGTCCACCGGTAAGGACCAGGGGCTGCGACCGGCCCCGCTCGTGCCCGACACGCTGCTGGGGCCGTGCTGGCCGGTGGTCTACGCCGCGCTGGGCAGCGTGGTGGAGGACGGGACGCCGCTCATCGAGGGGCTGCTCGGGGCGGTCCACCTGGACCACACCATCGACCTGCGTCGCAGCCTGGAGGACCTGGCCGCCTGGGCCGCTCCCGGCTCGCGCGTAGCCGTCACCGGCTGGGTCGCGGCCCTGGAGGAGTCCAGCGCCGGAAGGGTCGTGGACGTGCGGCTGGAGCTGCGACAGGCCGCTACTGACGGTGGGCAGGGGGCCGACCAGGACAACGGCACGGCGTCCCCGGGCAGGCAGGGCGAGGTCATCGCCCTGATGCGCGAGCGCTTCGCCATCCGGGGCCGTGCGCACGGCACCTCGGCTCCCAGCCAACCTGCCCCCGCCGGCGGCACGGGCCGGCGCACGGCGCGCTGCGCCCGGCGCCTGCTGCGACGGGTCACGGTCCAGGCCCCGTCTGACATGACGGCCTTCGCACGTGTGAGCGGGGACTACAACCCGATCCACACCAGCTACCACGCTGCTCGTGTGGCCGGGATGCAGGCGCCTCTGGTCCACGGGATGTGGCTGTCGGCCACCGCGCAGCACGCGGTCGCGGCCACTGACGTCACTGGCAGCGGCTTCGTCCTGGAGGGGTGGACCTACGTCATGCTCGGCACGGTCGACCTGGAGGACGAGGTCGAGATCAGCGTGGAGCGTACCGGCCTCGTGGTCGGGGGCGGCTACGTCCTGGAGGTCACCTGCAGGGTCGACGGCGACGTCGTCTCGCGGGGTACCGCCGTGACCGCGCCTGAGCCCACCGCCTACCTCTACCCGGGCCAGGGCGTCCAGACGGCCGGCATGGGGCTGGAGGAGATGAACAGCTCTCGCGCGGCCCGTCAGGTGTGGGAGCGGGCTGACGCCTTCACACGCTCCGAGCTGGGGTTCTCGGTTATTGCCCTGGTGCGGGACAATCCGGTGGAGATGACTGCGCGAGGCGTGACCTACCGCCACCCGGAGGGACTGCTCAACCTCACCCAGTTCACGCAGGTCGCCCTGGCGACGGTGGCGATGGCCTCCACGGCCCGCCTGGCCGAGGCCGGTGCCCTGGTCGAGGACGCGGCCTTCGCAGGCCACTCCCTGGGGGAGTACACGGCTCTGGCCGCCTACGGCCACGTCATGGACGTGGAGACCACGATCGCCATCGTCTTCCAGCGCGGGTCCACGATGCACACGCTCGTCGAGCGTGACGCCCAGGGCCGCTCCGGCTACCGCATGGGTGCCCTGCGTCCCGACCAGGCCGGTGTCACCGCCGGCCAGGTCAAGGACTACGTCGCCTCCGTCGCCGCCAGCAGCGGTGAGTTCCTGCAGGTCGTCAACGAGAACCTGGCTGGTGCCCAGTACGCGGTGGCCGGCACGGTCGCGGGCCTTGAGGCCCTGGCGGCGGACAGCCGTGCCCGGGCCGAGGCACGCGGGGGCAGGAACCCCTTCATGCTCGTGCCCGGCATCGACGTCCCCTTCCACTCCGAGGTCCTGCGCCCGGGAGTACCCGCCTTCCGGCGTCGGCTCCTGGAGCTCGTTCCGCACGACCTGGACTACGAGCGCCTGGTGGGACGCTACGTGCCCAACCTCGTGGCGCGCGCCTTCGAGCTGAGCCGGGACTTTGTCCGCTGCCTGCTCCAGGTCGTCCCCTCCCAGCCGGCGCGGGAGGTGCTGGAGCACTGGCAGGACTGGCAGGAGCGTCCCCGTGAGCTGGCCCGGCTGCTCCTGGTCGAGCTCCTCGCCTGGCAGTTCGCCTCACCGGTGCGCTGGATCGAGACCCAGGACCTGCTCCTGCGCTCGCGTGCTCAGGGTGGCCTGGGCAGGCGCCACCTGGTGGAGGTGGGGCTGGCGGCCTCACCGACCCTGGCCAACCTCGCCTCGCGCACGCTCCTGCTGCCCGAGCACGCCGGACGCCACGTCACGGTCCACAACGTCCGCCGCGACGAGGCCCGGGTGCTGGCGACTGACACCGATCCCGCCGTCAGTGTGGAGGAGACGACCGCACCGGGTGACAGCGCGCCGACCCCGCAGGCCGAGGCCCACGAGGCCGCACCCGCGCCGGCCAGCGCGCCGGTGCCCCAGGACAGGGCGGCTGAGCCACCCGCTGCGCCCACCGATCCCGCCGGACACGCCGTGTCCGGGGCGGGCGTGGCCGACCTGTCCTTCGGTGCGGCTGACGCGCTGACCGTCCTGCTGGCCCACTCCGCCCGGATCGCCCCTGAGCAGATCGGGGCTACCGACACCACCGAGACCCTGACCAACGGCGTCTCCTCACGCCGCAACCAGCTGCTCATGGACATGGGCGCCGAGCTGGAGCTGGCATCGATCGACGGCGCCGCGGACGCGGACATGCCGACCCTGAGCCAGATCGTGTCCAAGGGAGCCCCCGGGTACAAGGCCTTCGGCCCGGTGCTCACCGAGGCCGTACGCTCCAGCCTCGGACGGCTCATGGGGCCGTGCGGACGGCGCGCCTCCTACGTGGGTGAGCGGCTGCGGACGGTCTGGGGCCTGGGCGAGGGCTGGACGGCGCACACCAGCGCGGCCCTCATGCTCGGCACCCGCGAGGGCGTGTCCGTGCGTGGGGGAGAGCTGGCCAGCCTGGGCACCTCGGGCCCGGCGGCCTCGTCGTCCGAGGTCGACGCGCTCATCGACGCTGCTGTCCAGCAGGTGGCCGGCGTCCGCGGGATCAGCGTGGCCAGGGTGAGCTCCTCCGCCTCTGCCGGCTCCGTCGTCGACTCAGCCGCCCTGGACGCCTTCGCCGCCACGGTCACCGGTGAGGACGGCGTGCTCGCCACCACCGCGCGCACGGTGCTCGCGGCCCTGGGACTGAGCGAGCCGGTGCAGGTCGACGACGCCGCGGCCGATGAGGCCGAGGCCACCCGTGCCCTCGTGGCGGCGGTGGACGCCGAGCTCGGGCCGGGATGGCTGAGCTCGGTGACCCCGGCCTTCGACGCCCGCCGGGCGGTTCTCATCGACGACTGGTGGGCCAGCGCCCGAGAGGAGCTGGCACGCCTGGGAGGCGGCGAGACCTCCGTGGAAGAGGCCCGTGACCGCCTGGCGCCGGAGCGCTTCTCCGGTCTGGGACCAGCCGTGGCCGAGCAGGCGGCGTGGTGGCGGGAGCAGGCCAGGCAGGCTGGCGACGGCGAGCGTGCCGAGCTCCTGGAGGCTGTCGCCCGCGCGGCTTGTGAGGCTCCTGAGGAGAAGAAGGCCTGGGCGCACGAGGTCGCTGTCGTCACCGGGGTCGCACCGGGCTCGATCGCGGCGGCCGTGGTCGCAGGGCTGCTGGCCGGGGGAGCGTGCGTCGTCGCGACCGCCTCGCACCTGAGCCACGAGCGCCTGGCCTTCGCCCGCCAGCTCTACCGCGATCACGCCGTGGCCGGTGCGAGGCTGTGGATGGTCCCTGCGAACCTGGCCTCCTACCGGGACGTGGACGCCCTGGCCCACTGGATCGGGCACGAGCAGGTCGTCACCTCGGGCGGCTCCTCGACCGTGGTCAAGCAGGCTCTGGTTCCCACCCTGCTCCTGCCCTTCGCAGCCCCGCGCGTGAGCGGCACGCTGGCCGACGCCGGTCCGGCGGCCGAGTCGCAGACCCGTGTGCTGCTGTGGAGCCTGGAGCGCCAGATCGCCGCTCTCTCGGCGATCGGCGCGGACACCCACGTCAGCTCCCGCCTCCACGTCGTCCTGCCGGGCTCGCCCAACCGCGGCACCTTCGGTGGCGACGGCGCCTACGGAGAGGCCAAGTCCGCCCTGGACGCCGTGGTGAACCGCTGGAGGACGGAGAAGGCGTGGTCAGGACGGGTCACCCTGGCCCACCCCCGGATCGGGTGGGTACGCGGCACCGGCCTCATGGGAGGCAACGACCCGCTCGTCGAGGCCGTGGAGGCCGCAGGCGTGCGTACCTGGTCCACCGACGAGATCGCCCACGAGCTGCTCGCCCTGTGCACGCCTCGCGTGTGTGAGCAGGCGGGGCTCGAGCCGGTCGAGGCTGACCTGACCGGAGGCCTGGGGGACGGGGTCGACCTCGTGGCCCTGCGTGAGCAGGCCGTCGTCACGACGGCGCAGGCCGCGGCCGGGACCTCGGCGCCGGTGACGGTGCCCGCCCTGCCCACCCTGGCCGTCCCCGTCCAGCCCACGGCGCCCCAGTGGGGCGAGGTCAGGGCGAGCCTGGAGGACATGGTCGTCATCGTCTCCACCGGGGAGGTCTCGACCTGGGGCACCTCACGCACGCGTCGCGAGGCCGAGCTGGGGATGGGTGGCGAGGACGACGTCGAGCTCACGGCCGCAGGGGTCCTTGAGCTGGCCTGGGGGATGGGGCTGCTGACCTACCAGGACTCGCCCAGGGCCGGCTGGTACGACGCCGAGGGCGAGATCGTGCCCGAGGAGGAGGTGTACGAGCGCTACAGGGACGAGGTCGTGGCCCGCTGCGGTATCCGCGAGCTCGTCGACGACGGCCTCGTCGCGCCCGACACCGAGATCGACGCCACCGTCTACCTCGACCGCGACATCACCCTCACGGTCGCCGACGAGGCCACGGCCCGCTCGGTCCAGGCGGCGGACCCCGCTCACACGCGGGTGGCGCCCCAGGAGGGCACGGGGGAGTGGACGGTGACCTGCCTGGCTGGGTGCCTCGCCCGGGTCCCGCGCCGTGCCACGCTCTCGCGCAGGGTGGGAGGGCAGGTGCCCGAGGGCTTCGACCCCTCGCGCTGGGGGATCCCCGCGACCATGGTCGAGGGGATGGACCCCGTTGCCGCATGGAACCTGGTGACGGCGGTCGAGGCCTTCCTGTCCGCCGGCTTCAGCCCGGCCGAGCTGCTGCAGGCGGTCCACCCCAGCGACGTCGCCTCCACCCAGGGCACGGGCTTTGGCGGCATGGAGTCCATGCGCAAGATGTTCGTCGGCCGACTGCTGGACGAGGACCGTCCCTCCGACATCCTCCAGGAGGCCCTGCCCAACGTCGTCGCCGCCCACGTCATGCAGTCCTACGTCGGCGGCTACGGCTCCATGGTCCAGCCCGTCTCAGCCTGCGCCACGGCAGCGGTGTCGATCGAGGAGGCCTGGGACAAGATCGCGCTGGGCAAGGCCGAGGTCGTCGTGGCCGGTGCCATCGACGACATCTCGGTGGAGTCCGTGGTGGGCTTCGGTGACATGAACGCCACCGCGCAGACGGAGGCTATGTACGCCCAGGGCATCAGCGCACGCCACTTCTCCCGGGCCAACGACCGCCGTCGTGGAGGCTTCGTGGAGGCGGAGGGCGGCGGTACGGTCATCCTGGCGCGTGCCACCGTGGCGGTCGAGCTGGGGCTGCCGGTGGCCGGAGTCGTCGGCTTCGCCTCCTCCTACGCCGACGGCGCCCACACCTCGATCCCTGCCCCCGGGCTGGGGGCCCTGGCAGCGGGCCGGGGCGGGAAGGGCTCGCGCCTGGCCCGGGCCCTGGCGGACCTCGGGGTCGAGGCTGACGACATCGCCGTGGTCTCCAAGCACGACACCTCGACCAAGGCCAACGACCCCAACGAGTCCGAGCTGCACACACGGCTGGCCCGGGCCCTGGGACGTACTCCTGGCAACCCGCTGGTCGCCGTGTCCCAGAAGTCCGTGACCGGCCACGCCAAGGGCGGGGCGGCCCTGTTCCAGGTGACCGGGCTCACCGAGGTGCTGGCCACCGGGGTGGCCCCGGGCAACGCCAGCCTGGACGTGGTGGACCCGGCGATGGAGGCTGACGCCTTCTGGGTGTGGCCGCGTACGCCGATGAGGCTGTCGGGACGGGGCGGCGTGGTCCGTGCCGGGCTGGTGACCTCCCTGGGCTTCGGACACGTCTCGGGGCTCATCGCCCTGGTCCACCCCGGTGCCTTCGAGGCGGCGCTGCGCCAGCGCGGCGGGCAGGGCGCGGTGCAGGAGTGGCTGGACCGCGCCAACGCGCGTCTGGCCGCCGGTGCCAGACGGAGGCTGGCCGGCATGATCGGTCGCGTGCCACTGTTCGAGGAGGTTCGCGCACGCCGTCTGGGACAGGCGGCGGACGGGCACGACCCGCACGAGGTCGAGGCGGCCATGCTGCTGGACCCCTGCGCACGGCTGGGATCCGACGGCGTGTACCACATGGGTACTAGGCTGGTGCCATGAAAAAACTCATCAATGATGCTGAGAACGTCGTCGTCGACTCCCTGGTCGGTCTGGCTGCCGCCCACCCGGACCAGCTGAGGATCGACCTCGATGCCCGTGTGGTCTACCGCGCCGTCCCGAAGGAGGCGGGGAGGGTCGCGCTGGTCTCGGGCGGGGGAAGCGGGCACGAGCCGTTGCACTGCGGCTTCGTGGGCACCGGCATGCTCGACGCCGCCTGCGCCGGGGAGGTCTTCACCTCCCCGGTGCCCGACCAGATCGCGGCCGCCACCAAGGCGGTTGACCGCGGGGCCGGCGTGCTCCACATCGTCAAGAACTACACCGGCGACGTCATGAACTTTGAGATGGCGGCCGAGCTGGTGGCGATGGAGGGAGGTCCCGAGGTGGCTACGGTGCTCGTGGCTGACGACGTCGCGGTTGAGGACTCCCTCTACACCACCGGGCGGCGGGGCGTGGGGGCCACTCTCGTGGTCGAGAAGGTCGCCGGTGCCGCTGCAGAGGCGGGCTACAGCCTGGAACAGGTCCGGGAGGTCGCCCAGCGGGTGGCTGACTGCTCCCGCTCGATGGGGATGGCACTGACCTCGTGCACCGTCCCGGCCAACGGCAAACCTTCCTTTGACCTAGCCGACGACGAGATCGAGATCGGCATCGGCATCCACGGTGAGCCAGGCCGGCGCCGCGCGCCGATGATGACGGCCTCCCAGGTGGCCAGTGAGCTGGTCGAGCCCCTCCTGGCCGAGCTGCCCGGCTCTCAGACCGGCCACGGCGTCATCGCCCTGCTCAACGGCATGGGTGCCACTCCGCTGCTGGAGCTGTACCTCATGTACGGCGAGGTCAAGGCACTACTGGATGAGGCGGGGGTCACGGTTGAGCGCAACCTGGTGGGCTCCTACGTCACGAGCCTGGACATGGCGGGCTGTGCCCTGACACTGGTACGGGCCGATGAGGAGGTCCTGCGCCTGTGGGACGCCCCGGTGCGTACAGCGGCGCTGTCCTGGACGGAGGGCGGCAAGTGAGCACGATGCTAGACGCACAGGCGGTGCGGGAGTGGATCAGTCGGGCCGGGAAGCTGGTAGCCGCCAACGAGCATGAGCTCACCGAGCTCGACGCCGCCGTCGGCGACGCTGACCACGGGGCCAACATGCGCCGCGGCTTCCAGGCGGCGGTGCAGGCCATGGATGATCCCGCCCTGACCACGCCCGCGCAGGTGCTCAAGAAGGTCGCGATGACCCTGATCTCCACCATCGGAGGCGCCTCCGGCCCGCTGTACGGCACGTTCTTCCTGCGCATGGCCGCCGAGTGCGGGGAGTGCTCGCAGCTCGATCTGGCGGCGTTGGGCCGGGCGGTGGGAGCCGGCACAGCCGGCATCCAGGCCCGGGGCCGCTCCCAGGCGGGGGAGAAGACCATGCTTGACGCCTGGCTGCCCGCCCTCGAAGCGTTGCAGGGTGAGACGGACCTGGTGGCGGGCACGGCTGCGGCCGCCCGTGCCGCCGAGGCGGGCCGGGCAGCCACGGAGTCGATGCTGGCGACCAAGGGCCGCGCCTCCTACCTGGGGGAGCGCTCGGTCGGTCATATCGACCCGGGTGCGGCCTCGACCGCCCTGATCCTCCAGGCTTTGGCTGAGGCCGCCCAGGCTGTCCCAGACCAGGACCAGGAGCAGGACGCATGAGCGGGATCGTCGTCGTCTCCCACTCCCGCCCACTCGCCGAGGCGGCAGTGGCCCTGGTGGCTGGGCTCGTACCAGGCCTGGAGGTGCGTCTCCAGATCGCTGCCGGGACGCCGGACGGAGGTCTGGGCACGGACCCCACCGATGTCGTGGCCGCGATCGAGGCCGTTGACGACGGCGAGGGCGTCCTGGTCCTGGCAGACGTGGGCAGCGGGGTCATGAGCGCCCAGATGGCGCTGGAGCTGATCGGGCCGGAGCTGGCAGAGCGTGCGGTTGTCAGTCCGGCCCCGCTGGTCGAAGGGCTGCTGGCCGCCTATGCCGCTGCCGGCACCGGCTGCTCCTTCACGCACGTCTGTGAGCGGGCCGCCAGCGCGGCGGCAGACAAACAGGCACAGGTCGAGGGCTGAGGCCTGGGCCCGCACCTGCCCGGCGTCCCAGTGCCGGACGGACAGGTCCTCGGGGTGGGGACGGACCTCGTTCACGTCCCCACCCTGGCCGCGCAGCTCACCCAGCCAGGGACCGTGCTCGCCGAGCGCGCCTTCACGGCGAGGGAACGACGTGAGGTACTGCGTCGGGCCCAGGAGACCGGCTCGGACGAGGCGGAGCACCTGGCGGCGCGCTGGGCGGCCAAGGAGGCCTGCGTCAAGGCCTGGTCCCAGGCGGCCTGCACGGTGGCCGGCCGGGCAGTGGCTCCGGTTCTGGCGCCTGAGGAGGTGGACTGGCGGGAGATCGAGGTCCTCAGCGACCGCTGGCACCGCCCCGTCCTGCGTCTGACGGGCGAGGTCTCACGTGCCATGGCGGCCTCCGTGTCGTCGGCGGAGGGTAAGGGCCCGCGCTGGCTGGTCTCGCTGACGCATGACGAGGACTGGGCGGGCGCCGTCGTCCTTGCCCTAGCAAGAGGGACTATCGTCCTGTAGCCTGCCGGTCACCCCCTCCCGACGGCAGACAAGGATGTAGCCATGACTGACGCGACCTACCAGGCCATTGCCATGATTATCTACTTCGTGGGCATGCTGGCCATCGGCGGCTGGGCCTACGGACGCAACCACGACCTGGACGACTACATGCTCGCCGGACGTGGCCTGGGTCCCTGGGTCGCCGCCCTCAGCGCCGGGGCCTCGGACATGTCCGGCTGGCTCCTGATGGGTCTGCCCGGCGCCCTGTACGTCTCTGGTCTCGTGGAGTCCTGGATCGCCATCGGCCTGACGGTGGGGGCGTGGCTGAACTGGAGGTACGTGGCCCCGCGGCTGCGCAGCTATACCGAGGTCGCCAGGAACTCCATCACGATCCCGAGCTTTCTTGACAACCGTCTCCATGACGACCGCCACCTGCTGCGCTGGGCCAGCGGCATCATCATCCTGGTCTACTTCACCTTCTACGTCTCCTCCGGCATGGTGGCCGGGGGCGTCTTCTTCGAGAACTCCTTCGGCATGGACTACCACCTCGGGATGGTTCTCGTCGCTGCGATCACGGTGGTCTACACCCTGGTCGGCGGCTTCCTGGCGGTGTCCTACACCGACTTCGTCCAGGGGCTGATGATGGTGGCCGCCCTGGTCATGGTGCCGGTGGTAGGCGTCATGGCGCTGGGAGGCCCGGCCCAGGTCATGGAGACCGTGCACGAGGTCGACCCCGGCTACTGGGCGATGATCGGTCCCTCCGTCACCGTGGTAGGCGTCATCTCCTCACTGGCATGGGGCCTGGGCTACTTCGGGCAGCCGCACATCATCGTGCGCTTCATGGCGATCCGCAGCGCACAGGAGGCCAGGGCCGGCCGCCGCATCGGCATCGGCTGGATGCTCTTCGCGGTCGGCGGTGCGTGTGCCACGGCGGTGGTGGGAGTGGCGCAGTACCACCGTGATCCCGCGGCGCTGGCGGAGCCGGAGGCCGTGTTCCTCGCGCTGGGCCAGCTCCTGTTCCACCCGCTGATCGCCGGCCTCCTCCTGTCAGCGATCCTGGCGGCCATCATGTCCACGGTCGCCTCCCAGCTCCTCGTGACCTCCTCGGCCCTCATCGAGGACCTCTACGGAGTGGTCACCAGGAGGAAGGTGACCGGTGGCAGGCTGGTGCTCTACTCACGCATGAGCGTGGCCGCCATCGCGACCGTGGCCGCGCTGCTGGCCTGGGAGCGCAACGACACCATCCTGGCCCTCGTCGCCTTCGCCTGGGCCGGGTTCGGTGCGTCCTTCGGCCCGACCGTCCTGCTGTCGCTGTACTGGAGGCGCCTGACCACGGTGGGAGCCTTCGCCGGCATGGTCACCGGCGCCGTCGTGGTCATGGTGTGGGGCAACCTGTCCGGAGGGATCTTTGAGCTCTACGAGATCCTGCCCGGGTTCCTCGCCAACCTCGCCGTAGCGGTGGGAGTCTCGCTCACGCACCAGCCTGCGCCTGAGGTGGCGCAGGAGTTTGACGAGGCAGTTGCCCTGGCTGCGCCACGAGGATAGGGTCTGTCCAAGCAACGTGCTCCGGGGTCGGTGAAAGTCCGAGCCGGCGGTAACAGTCCGCGACCCGTGCTCGTGCCCCGCCGGGGCACGGACACGGCTGAGCTGGTGGAACTCCAGCACCGACGGTGAGAGTCCGGATGGGAGGAAGCACGAGGCGCTCGGTACCCGGCGCCCGCCGCGTCACGCGGTGGGGACGGCGTCGCCCACCGTGCGTCCGGCAGGCCTGAGCGGCTTTCCTGCATCACCCCGGAGCCGTCCCGGGGAGGCGCCCCGGGACAGGACCCGGGAGCTGCTGCCATGCCACTGACCGTGACACGCCGTTCGTCCGTGCGTGTGCCGACCCCGGTGCCCGCCCTGGCGCTGGGCGTGGTGCTCGTGGCTGCGTGGTGGCTGGTAGGCGTGAGCGGGTGGGTGCCCAAGGTCTTTCTGCCCGCTCCCCAGGACGTCGCCCGGAGGCTGTGGCTCGCGCTGACCCAGGGCGGGCTGGCTGGCTACGCCTGGGTGACGATGCGCGAGGCCCTGCTGGGGTGCCTGACGGCCACCTGCCTGTCCCTGCCGCTGGCCTGGGCGCTGTTCCACTGGCCCCGCTTCTCACACACGGTCCTGCCCTACGTGGCGGCCTCACAGGCCGTGCCGGCGATCGCCATCGCCCCGCTGCTCGTGCTGTGGATCGGCTACGGCACGCTGCCGGTGGTGCTCCTGTGCACGCTGATGGTGTTCTTCCCCATCACCGTCACGGTGCTGCTGGGACTGCGCGGTCTGGACACCGACGTCCTGGACGCGGCGCGGTTGGACGGGGCTCACGGTCTGTCCATGGTGACGCGCATGGAGCTGCCGATGGCACTGCCAGCGATCCTGTCCGGGCTGCGTACAGGCTTCACGCTGTCGGTCACGGGCGCTGTCGTCGGTGAGATGACGATGGGAGGCCAGGGCCTGGGCATGGTCCTGTCCCACCAGCGTGACGCCGTCGACACAGCCGGCCTGTTCTCGACCATCGCGCTGCTGTGCGTCATGGCGATGTCCATCCACTGGTGCCTGCACGAGGCCGAGAGGCGCAGCCGTGTGGTGGACTCAATGCGCGGCCGACGTGCCACCTGAGCCTGCCTGGAGGCACCAGGCCTGCAGCGCCTCACCCCCTGCTCCTCCCGCGTCCCACCCACCCTCATTCTGCTCCCCTTCACCGACAACCTCACAGGAGCCTGACATGACCACCCTCAGCCGACGCCACCTCATCCACCTGGCAACCGTCGCCAGCGCCACGGGAGTGCTGGCCGCCTGCTCCTCAGGAACCGCCGCCCGCTCACGGGCTTCAGGCGCCTCCGGCGTGGCCGCCGGTAAGGACGCTGGGTCCTCGGGCCTGACCATCGGCATGAGCTACACGCCTAACGTCCAGTTCGCTCCCTTCTACATGGCCGCGCACCAGGGGCGGTACGCCGAGTCCGTCACCCTGCGTCACCACGGTGCCCAGGAAGGGCTGTTCGACGCCCTGCTGGCCGGCACCGAGCAGCTCGTCGTCGCCGGGGCCGACGAGGCGGTCGTGGCGGCCTCGGGCGGGGCCGGGCTCGTCGTCGTCGGCGGCTACTACCAGGCCTACCCGGGCTGCGTCATCGTGCCCGAGGACTCCCAGATCAGCAGCCTGGCAGACCTGGCGGGCCGGACGGTGGGGCTGCCGGGTCGCTTCGGGGAGAACTGGTTCGCCCTCCAGGTCGCCCTGGACAGCGCCGGCCTGAGCGAGTCCGACCTTGAGGTCCAGGAGATCGGCTACACCCAGCAGGCGGCCCTGGTGACGGGGAAGGTGGACGCCATCGTCGGTTTCAGCAACAACGACGCCGTCCAGATCAGCCTGGCCGGCACACCCGTGCGCACCCTGGCCGTCGCGGAGGAGGTGCCGCTGGTCGGCGCGAGCCTGGTGACCACGCCGGAGGTTCTCGGGGCCCGCCGTGAGGAGCTGGCTGCGGCGGTGGCAGCCAGTGTCTCCGGCATGGAGTCCTTCGTCGCTGACCCGGACGGCGCGGTCGAGGCGACCAAGGCGTACGTGAGCGACCTCGTGGACGCCGACCAGGCCGCGAACGCCCGGGCCGTGGCCGTGGCCACCGCCGAGCTGGTCGCCCCTGCTGGCTCGAGCACCAGCACCGGGTCGGTCTCAGACGAGCAGGTGGCGGCCATGATCGCCTTCCTGGACGATCATGACCTGCTCACCGGCGCTGCTCCCAGCCTCCGGTCGGTGTGCGACCCGCTGGTCTAGGAGGCAGCAGGTCGGTGCGCTACAGCCGGCAGGCCAGGAGCGAGGAGACGAGGATGGCGCGCGCACCGACCTCGTAGAGCTCGTCCATGACGCGGTTCATGTCCGCGCGCGGCACCATCGACCGCACCGCGACCCAGTCCGGGTTCTGGAGGGGGGAGACCGTCGGGGACTCCAGTCCTGGCGTGATCGCCGTGGCCAGGTGCAGGTCGTTCATACGCACGTCGTAGTCGATGAGGACGTAGGAGCGCGCCCGCATGACGCCCTCCAGCCGGCGCACGAGCGTGGCCAGGCCGGGCTCGTCGCGGTAGGCCTGCGTGGTGATGAGCACGGCCTCGCTAGTGAGGATGGGCTCGCCGAAGACCTCCAGTCCGGCGGCACGTAGCGTCGTGCCGGTCTCGACGACGTCGGCGATGAGATCGGCTACGCCCAGCTGGACGGAGGACTCCACCGCGCCGTCCAGGTGGACGGTGGTGGCCTCGATCCCCTGGGCGGCCAGGAAGTCACGGACCAGGACGTCGTAGGAGGTGGCCACCCGCTTGCCGGTCACGTCATCCAGCGAGCTCATGGTGCCGGCGGGGGCGGCAAAGCGGAAGGTCGAGCGCGCGAAGCCCAGAGCCAGGTGCTCCACGGCCTCGACGCCGGAGTCCAGGAGCAGGTCGCGCCCGGTGATCCCGGCATGGACCGTTCCCTGACCCACGTAGACGGCGATGTCACGCGGGCGCAGGAAGAACAGCTCGACCTCGTTGGCCTCGTCGATGAGGACGAGCTCACGGCCGGTGCGGCGGGTACGGTAGCCCGCCTCCTTGAGCATGGTGGTGGCGGGCTCGGACAGGGAGCCCTTGTTGGGCACGGCGATACGCAGCACGGTGGTGTTCTCCGGGGTGTCGGGAGGTCAGGTGGGGAGCGGACGACAGGTCACAGGTACCTGTAGACGTCCGCCAGGGTATAGCCCTTGGCGATCATCATGACCTGCGCGTGGTAGAGCAGCTGGCTGATCTCCTCGCAGGCGGCCTCGTCCGACTCGTGCTCGCAGGCCATCCAGGACTCAGCCGCCTCCTCCACCAGCTTCTTGCCGATGAAGTGCACGCCCTTGTCCAGCTCAGCGACCGTGCCCGAGCCCTCAGGACGGGACGCGGCCTTCTCGGACAGCTCGGCGAACAGAGACTCAAAGGTCTTGACATCATGGGTCATGGCCTCAGGTTAGTGCACCCCACCGACAAGGTCAGCCGCGTACCGACCGGCGGCTGCCGCGGTGACGAAGGCCGCGGTGTCCTCCTCCAGACCACGTCCCATGGTGGACAGGCGCACGCCGGTGGCGGCCTCGACCTCGCCCAGGGCCGGGAGCAGGCCGTCAGCGGGCACGGTGACCAGACGGTGGCGGCGTCCCTCACGGCGAGGGGCGCACAGCGCCTCGGCCTGGGAGCGCACCTGCACGCCGAGCTCGCCGTCCAGGACGGGCACGACGACGTCGGCGTCGGCCAGAGCCACCCTGCCAAAGGCCGTCAGGCTGTGGTGGGAGACCCCCTGGTGGCGCTCACGCGCGTCCGCCTGCGAGACGCGCAGGCAGGCCACCGCTCGTCCGCCCAGGACCGCGGCGGCGTTGACCGCCTCCCCACAGGCCACCCCGGAGAAGCCCCAGGGGGTGTCCGTACCGAGGTTGCCCGGGCCCTGGATGACGACGGCGACCTCGGCCCCCAGCACGTGCCTCGCGGCGAGCAGGGCGTTGTGGAGGCTGACCGCCTCCAGGTCCCCGCCCCACGCCTGGCCGCAGGTGACCGTCCCCGCGAGCCACCCTGCCTGGCTGAGCCCGGCGACCGCGCGGGAGTAGGCCGCAGGCAGCGCACCGCCGTCGGTCATGACGTAGACGGTGCGTGGACGCTGCCGGACGGGGACCAGGACCGCGGACCCGGTCGGGCAGGCCAGGCCTGCCAGGACTGCAGGCAGGCTGGAGTGCAGGTCCGCGACGACGACGGGCATGCCCTCCAGGCCCAGCGCGCCGGCCGGGGCGGAGAGCAGGTCGTGGTGCGCCGTCCCCTGCTCGTCCACGCCCTGGACCATGACCTGGTCAGGCATGTACCGCGCCTTGACCAGGTGGCCGGGGGCGGGGGAGTCCTCAGGCAGCACCTCCAGGCGGGCGCTGACCATGGCGTGCCCGCCCGTCCCGAGCCCACGCGCCAGCGCGGAGACCTCGAGCCTGACGTGCTCGCCCGGCCCAGGAAGGCCGGTCACCTGCTCGTAGGCCACCGCACGGACGTCCTGCCCGGCAGGGAGCGCCAGGGCGCCGACAGGGGCTGCCGTCAGGCGCACGCTCAGCTCGGCACAGCGCCGAGGGGGCCGTCCCCACACCCGCCGCTGCCCGAGCACCTCGCCGTCGCGCCACATCACGGACCCAGCCTAGGCTGATCCCGTGACCACGAGCCCCCACGTCCGCGCCGAGGAGAGGCAGATCAACCTCCTGCTGGCCCTGCGCGCCACGCAGACAGGTCTGAGCGCCACAGAGGTCGTCACGCGCGTCGAGGGCTACGACCCTGAGGCCGGCGAGTCGGCGCGCCGGATGTTTGAGCGCGACAAGAACGAGCTGCGCGCCCTGGGCGTGCCGATCCTCGTCACCGGCCCGGACACGCAGCCCCGCTACCGGGTGGACGAGGACTCCTACGCCCTGCCTCCGCTGCGCCTGGACGCCGAGCAGGCGGCGGCGATCGAGCTGGCGGCCTCCGCCTGGCGCGACGGCGAGCTCCCTGCGGCGGCCAGGAGAGCACTGACCAAGCTACGAGCGGTGTCCGGCTCCCAGGGCGAGGGCGGGACCCAGGAGACCGGCGCGCTGACCGACCTCACCGTGGACCTGGCTGGTCGTGAGGTCCCGGCAGAGCTGGCCGCCGCCGTCGACGAGCGCCGGGTGGTGGCCTTCGACTACACCTCGGCCTCCTCCGGACACCGGCGCCGACGCACGGTCGAGCCGGAGAGACTGTGGATGCGCGAGGGCGCCTGGTACCTGGAGGGACGTGACAGGCAAGCGGGCGAGCGCCGTACCTTCCGGCTGGCACGTCTGAGCGGCGGGGTCGAGGTGCTCACCGGCCCCGGCGCCTTCGAGCCGGCTGAGCCGCGCCAGGACCGTGGGCACAGCGCGGTCCTGGCGCTGCGCCCAGGGCGGGGCCTGGCGCTGCGCGCCCGCGCGCAGCGCCAGGAGCGTCGGGTCGAGGGGTACGACGTCGTGCGCGTGGGCTATGACGACCTCTTCTCCTTCGCCGGCTCCCTGGCAGCCCTGGGCGACGGCGTGCTCGTGCTGGAGCCGGCAGGGCTCCACGACCTGGTCCGTGAGCACCTGCGGGGCGCGGCAGCGCTGGCAGGTAGCCAGCAGGCGAGCACGGACGCGGTGCGGCAGGAGGAACGCTGATGGGACGCCCGAACGCGGCTGACCGGTTGCTGCGCCTGCTCGCGCTCCCTGCCTGGGTGGCGGCCAACCCCGGGGCCACGGTCGAGGAGGCGGCCAGGCACTTTGGTGTGAGCGTGGAGACGATCACTCGTGACGTCGAGGCGCTGTGGGTGTCCGGTCCCCGCGACGCCATGCCGGACGAGCTCGTGGACTTCGACGCCCTGGAGCTGGAGGAGGGCAGGCTGCGGCTGACGACCTCGCTCGGTCTGGACCAGCCGCTGCGGCTGACGAGCGGGGAGGCACGGGCGCTGCGGCTCTCGCTGCGGGTCCTGGCGTCCCTGCTGGAGGAGGACCCGCGCTCACGCGCCCAGCTCCAGCGTGCGGAGCAGGCGCTGGCCGGCCTGCTCGGTCACGCCCGGGTGGTGACCTCCGACCAGGGCCACGAGGCGGCTGAGGAGCTGCCGGGGCCTGCCGCCCTGGCCGTGGTGCGTCAGGCGCTGGCCAGCCGCCGCCGGCTGCGGCTGGTCTACGTGGACGCCGCCGACCGACGCACCGAGCGTGAGGTCGACCCGGAGGAGCTGGAGTCGGACGGCTCGTACCTGTACCTGCGTGCCTGGTGCCTGCGGGCCCGGGACGAGCGCAGCTTCCGGCTCGACCGCGTCCTGGAGGCCGAGGTCCTCGACGTCCCCGCCGCGGCGCACCGGGTGGCCCGTAGCCCGCGCGCCCGGGCAGCACGTCGGGAACGTGAGAAGGCTGACACACGTCAGCGACGCGCGACCCTCTACCTCGACCCTCGCGGACGCTGGCTGACCGAGCAGGTGCCGTGCGAGTCGGTGACGCAGGGCGAGGACGGCACGCTCGCCGTCGTCGTCGCGGGCCGGGACGACCAGTGGCTGACTGGCCTCGTGCTGTCCTGCGGACGCCACCTTCGAGGGGTCGAGCCGCCCGGGCTGGCACAGCGCGCGGCCGAGGCCGCACGGCGCGCGCTGGCCGCGGACGACACGCTCGGCGTGAGGGACTGAGCCGCTTGAGGATCCCGTGCGCTGCCTACGCCGACGGGGGAACACGGACGAACGCGTGCTGGACGCGGTCCGCCCTACGGCTAGACTCGACCCGTTCAGTCCGCTCATCGCCTGTCTACACGGAAGTAGGGCAACATCATGGGAGCCTTCAAGCCCTGGCACTGGATCGTGCTTCTCGTCCTCGTCCTCCTCATCTTCGGCGCTGGCAAGCTCCCCGAGATCGCTCGCAGCCTCGGCCAGTCCATGAAGGTCTTCAAGAAGGAGGTCAAGGAGCTGCGCGAGGAGGACGAGCCTGTGACTCCTCAGCCTCCGGCCCAGATCCAGCAGCCCCAGCAGGGCACCTACTACACCGAGCCGACCCAGCCGGGTCAGGCTGCCCCGCAGCAGAACGTTGACGGGACCACGCCCCAGGCCTGAGGTCCTCGGCGACCCGCGTCCGTCAGCCGTGAGCATCGGCTGACGGACGTGGAGCGCTGTTCGTCGTCCCCGTAGGAGTGAGGAGATCGGCATGCCCAAGCTGCCGAGGGTCACCAAGACCCGCCGCAAGGACAACCCTGACGCGGTCATGTCCATCGGCGACCACCTGCGGGAGGCACGCAACCGGCTGTTCATCTCAGCCATCGGTGTCATCATCGGTGCGGTCGCGGGCTACCTCCTCTATGACTGGTGCTTCCAGGTCCTTATCCACCCGCTGCGGGTCGCACAGGACCAGGGCTACTCCGTCAACATGAACTTTGACACGGTTCTGGGTGCCTTCGACCTCAAGCTCCGCATGTCCCTGTGGCTGGGGCTGCTGCTGTCCTCACCGCTGTGGATGTACGAGTTCTGGGCCTACGTGGGTCCGGGGATGACCCGTAAGGAGAAGCGCTACACCTGGGCCTTCGGGCTGTCCGGACTGGTGCTCTTCGCCTGCGGCGTGGCGCTGGGCATCGCGATCATGCCCCACGCGGTGTCGATCATGCTGGGCTTCCTTCCCACGGACACCGCCGGGCTGCTGCAGTACTCCTCCTACTTCTCCTTCGTCATGAGGATCATCCTCGCCTTCGGCGTGGCCTTCCTCCTGCCCGAGGTGATGGTGGGCCTCAACCGCCTGGGGCTGATGAAGGGCCGGACCATGCTCAAGGGCTGGCGCTGGGCGGTGGTGGGCATCTTCGCCTTCATGGCCGTGGTCAACCCGCTGCCCGACCCCTGGTCGATGGTCCTCATGGCGATCCCGATCTGCGGGCTGTACTTCGGTGCCTGCGGCCTGTCCGTCGCTCACGACAAGCGCGTGGAGAAGAAGCGCGCGGCGCTGGACGCCGAGCTCGACGCTGCCCTGGCTGAGAGCTAGCCGCCGTGCCCTCAGTCCCCACCCCCTCTCCCTTCCTGCGGCCCCTGGATCCCGGGACCCACCTGCGCCTGGGCCTCGTCGCCAACCCGACCTCCGGCAAGGGCCGTTTCACCGACGCCGCTGAGATCGCCCGCTGGACGCTGGAGCGTCTGGGCTACGAGGTGCTCGTGGCGGCCGGAGAGAGCTATGACGCTACCCGCCGCGCGGCGACGGCGCTGCTCGAGGACCGGGCCGGGCTCGACGCCCTCGTCGTCATCGGCGGTGACGGCACCGTGCACCTGGGCCTGGACGTCGTGGCGTCAACGCCGGTGCCGCTGGGCATCGTGCCGGTGGGCACCGGCAACGACATCGCCCGTCACCTGGGCCTCCAGGCCCGCGACGTCGCGGCGGCGGTCCGCCTGATCCACCTGGCGCTGACGGACCAGGAGGGGGCTAAGGTCGTGGCGCTCGACGCCGTCCACGCCACCCGGCCCGACGGCACGCCGGTGCCGGACGAGCACGAGTGGTGCCTCGCTGTCGTCTCGGCGGGGATCGACGCGGCCGTCAACGCCAGGGCCAACACCCTGTCCTGGCCCTCGGGAGAGGGGCGCTACATGCGTGCCATCCCCTACGAGGTCAGGCACATGGCCCCCTACGGCTACCGCGTCACCACGGACGCCGGCACCTGGGAGGGAGCAGCGGTCCTTCTGGCCGTGGCCAACACCCGGTACCTGGGAGGCGGTCTGGACATCGTCCCTGTCGCGGACCCGGTCGACGGGCTGCTGGACGTCATCCGGCTGGACCCTGTCTCGCGCACCTCGCTCCTGGGACACCTCGCCCGGTTGCGCAAGGGCACCCACATGCACCACCCGGCCGTCCACCACGAGCGCAGCCGGGTGGTGACCATCGAGGCCTGGTCGGGACCGCAGGACCTGCGCCGCCCGCCCCACCCGATGGCCGACGGCGAGCCGGTCGCAGACCTGCCGCTGAGGCTGGAGGCCGTGCAGGAGGCGGTACGGGTCATCGTCCCCTCGCGCCGCTGACCGGCCGAGGAGGCTCAGGCTCCGATAGGTGTCGCCGGTCCCACGTAGGGTGGGGCCATGAGCTCACCAGCAGAACGTTTCGCCGCCGCCAGACGCCGGGCTGCCGCCGCGAGGACCGAGCTGGCCCGCTTCGCCGACGGCTACGACTTTCCTCTTGACGACTTCCAGGTCGCAGGCTGCCAGGCGCTGGAGCGTGGTGAGGGCGTGCTCGTGGCCGCGCCGACGGGCGCCGGCAAGACGGTGGTGGGGGAGTTCGCCGTCTTCCTCGGTCTGGCCAAGGACCTCAAGACCTTTTACACCACGCCGATCAAGGCCCTGTCCAACCAGAAGTACCTGGACCTGGTCGCCCGCCACGGGCAGGACAAGGTCGGCCTGCTCACCGGGGACACCTCGGTCAACCCTCACGCACAGGTCGTCGTCATGACCACCGAGGTCCTGCGCAACATGCTCTACTCCGGCTCGCGGGACCTGGACCGCCTCGGCTTCGTCGTCATGGACGAGGTCCACTACCTGGCAGACCGCTTCCGCGGGCCGGTGTGGGAGGAGGTCATCATCCACCTGGACCCGCAGGTCCAGGTCGTCTCCCTGTCCGCGACGGTCTCCAACGCCGAGGAGCTCGGGGACTGGCTGGGGCAGGTGCGGGGCAGGACCGCCGTCGTCGTCTCTGAGCACCGTCCTGTGCCCCTGACCCAGCACATGATGGTGGGGCGGCGCCTGCTGGACCTGTACTCCGTCCCCGTCGCCCTGGAGGACGCGAGCCAGGAGGCGAGCCACAGCGCCCAGCCCCCGCTCAACCCGGACCTTCTCAAGGCGGTGCGCAACGCCCGTCGCGGCGCGGCGGGAGCAGGACAGGGCCGGTACGCGAGCTCGGCAGGCGGCCGAGCCTCGTCGCGCCGCTGGAGGGCGCCCCACCGTGGGCGTGACGGTGCCCGCAGCGCCCGGCTGCGCCCGCCCTCGCGCCTGGCGGTCGTTGACGCCCTGGAGCAGGCCGCCCTCCTGCCGGCGATCGTCTTCGTCTTCTCCCGCGCCGGCTGCGAGCAGGCAGTCTCCCAGCTCTCGGCGGCAGGGGTGGACCTGACCACGCAGGAGGAGGCGCGTCGCATCCGTGAGGTCATCGACCGGCGCACCGCGCAGGTGCCGGCCGGCGACCTCGGGGTGCTGGGCTTCCACTCCTGGGCCCATGCCCTCCAGCGGGGCTACGCCGCTCACCACGCAGGGCTGCTACCGGTGTTCAAGGAGACGGTCGAGGAGCTCTTCAGCGCCGGGCTCGTCAAGGTCGTCTACGCCACCGAGACCCTGGCGCTGGGGATCAACATGCCTGCGCGTACGGTGGTCCTGGAGTCGCTGCGCAAGTGGAACGGCTCCGCCCACGTCACCCTGACCCCCGGGGAGTACACGCAGCTGACCGGGCGGGCCGGGCGGCGCGGTATCGACGTCGAGGGCCACGCCGTGGTCCTGGCCGCCGACGACGTCGAGCCCTCCTTCGTCTCCTCCCTCGCCTCGCGCCGGACCTACCCGCTGGTCTCCGCCTTCCGGCCCACCTACAACATGGCGGTCAACCTCCTGGCCCGCACGAGCCGTTCGCGAGCCCGTGAGGTCCTGGAGTCCTCCTTCGCCCAGTTCCAGGCAGACCGAGGGGTCGTCGAGCTCGCGGCGCAGGCCAGACGCGCACGTGCCTCGCTAGGAGCGCTGGAGAAGCAGATGGGTTGCCGGCTGGGGGACTTCCGCGAGTACGCGGACCTGCGCGCACGCCTCGCCGAGGCGGAGGCCGACCTGTCACGGGACAAGCGCCTCCAGCGCCGGGCCGCGGCAGGACGTCAGATGGAGGGGCTGGCGCGCGGCACGGTCATCGTCTTCCGCAGGGGGCGGCGTCAGCGTCACGCCGTCGTCATGGACACCGGGACCGACCGCACCGGCACGCCCTACCTCACCGTCGTGGGAGAGGACTCCAAGATCCACACCCTGACCCCGGACACGACGCCTGACGGCGTCCTACGGGTGGGGTCGCTGAGGGTGAGCCCTCACACCGACCTACGCCGGCCCCGTGACCGTGACCGGCTGGTGGGGTGCCTGGTCGAGGGGATGCGTACCGGCGGCTTCGAGGACGCAGGCCCGCGCCGCCGTCCTGGCCGCTCGCAGGAGGCCGACAGCCTCACGGAGCAGATCGAGCGTCTGCGTGACGCGATGCGATCTCACCCCTGTCACGGCTGCCCCGACCGTGAGGAGCACGCCCGAGTGGGACGTCGGTGGTCCAGGACCAAGGCGGAGGCCGAGCGCCTGAACGAGCGGATCGACCGAAGGACAGGGACCATTGCGCGCCTGTTCGACTCCGTGTGCCAGGTGCTGGTCACCCTGGGCTACGTGAGGCCGCTTGATCCCGCCCGTCCCGAGGGCGAGCTGGCCGTGACAGGGGCGGGCAAGGTCCTGGCGCGGATCTACGCCGAGCGTGACCTGCTCGTCGCTCAGTGCCTGCGCGAGGGGGTGTGGCGCGGGCTGGAGCCCTCCGAGCTCGCCGGTGCGGTGAGCGCCTGCGTCTACGAGCCACGGGCCGGCGTGGCGAGCCTGTCGCTGCCGGTAGCGCCAGGCTCGGTGCTGGGTGACAGCCTGCGGCGGGAGCTGGCGGTCTCGCGCAGGATCAACGACCTGGAGGCGCTGGCACGTCTGGAGGTCTCCAGCGGTGCCGAGCCGGCCCTGGCCGGAGGCGTCCAGGCATGGGCCCAGGGCGCGAGCCTGGCCGAGGTCCTCACGGACTCAGGCATGACGGCCGGAGACTTCGTGCGCTGGGCCAAGCAGCTGCTCGACGTCCTGGGCCAGCTGGCCTCGCTCCAGCCCGATCCTCAGTCCGACCAGGCCCTGGGCGACCAGGTTGCCGCCCTGTCGCGGACGGCGGCCGAGGCGAGCCTGGACGTCAGTCGCGGCGTCGTGGCCTGGTCCGGGCTGTAACCTGCCGGCATGTCTGGTTTCCTCGCCCTCCTGGACGATATCGCCACCCTCGCCAGGCTCACGGCCTCCACCCTGGACGACACGGCGACGATGGCGGTCAAGACCTCCGCCAAGGTCTCTGCGGCCGCGGTCGACGACGTCGCTGCCACGCCTCAGTACGTCACCGGTGTCTCCGCCGAGCGCGAGCTGCCGATCATCAAGCGCATCGCAAAGGGCTCGCTGCGCAACAAGCTCTTCGTCATCCTGCCGGTGGCGCTCGTGGTCAGCTGGCTGGCCCCGGCGCTGCTACCTGTCGCGCTGGTGGTAGGAGGGACCTACCTGTGCCTCGAGGCGGGGGAGAAGGTGCTGGACAGGCTCTGTCACTCCTCGCGCGCCCACGCGCAGGAGGCACCGGCCCGTGACGAGGACACGGTCGTGCGTCAGGCGGTGACGACGGACTTCGTCCTGTCCACGGAGATCATGCTGCTGGCCCTGGCTGAGGTCCAGGGGGAGTCCTCGTCGCGACGCGTCATCGTGCTCGTCATGATCGCGTTGCTCATCACCTTCGCTGTCTACGGGCTCGTGGCGGCCTTGATCAAGGTGGACGACCTCGGGGTGCACCTGGCTGACCGGGGCCGCAGCACGACCGCGCGTGCTGCCGGGCGGGCCATAGTCAGGGCCGCACCCGGACTGTTGACCGTCATCGGGATCGTGGGAACGGTGGCGATGGCCTGGGTCGGCGGCCAGATCCTGGCTCACAACCTCGCCGAGCTGGGACTGGACGGACCCCACCACCTCCTTGAGCACGCCGCAGGCGCCTCGGCCCAGCCGGTGCTGTCGTGGCTGGCCGGAACCGGCGCCGCCCTCGCCTTCGGCATGGCCGTGGGCGTGGTGATCGCGTGCCTGGTGAGCCTGGTACGGAAGGTGGTGCGCTGAGGTGGCACGCGCTGGCCGTGCACCTTCCTGGCCCGCTCGCCTGGCCGGGTGGGCGTGGGCCGCGGCCTGCGGCGTCGTGGTGTGGGCCGGGTTCCCACCGGTCGGCGCCTGGTGGGCCGTGCCCCTCGGGCTGGCCGGGATCATGGCCGCCACGAGGCAGGCGACCTGGGGACAGGCAGGTCTGCGCGGGCTCTTCCTCGGGCTCGGTCTGTTCACGCCCCTGCTCCACTTCACCGCTGTGTCGATGGGCAACCCCCTGGGGTGGGTGAGCCTGACGCTGGTGGAGTCGCTCTACCTCGTGGCCTGGGCCATCGCCTGGTCCCTGGTCTCACGGGTCCCGGTGCTGAAGGGGGACGGATGGCGTGCGCTGGTCGGCCGCGTCCTGGCTGTCACGGTGCTGTGGTGCGGGGCGGAGGAGCTGCGCTCGAGCTGGCCGTGGGGAGGCTTCCCCTTCGGACGCCTGGCCTTCGCGATGGCTGACGCCCCGGTCCTGCCTGTGGCGGCCTACGGGGGCTCTGTGGGCCTGAGCCTGCTGGTCGCTCTCGTCGCCGCGTGCGTGGCTGAGGCGGTACGGGCCGGCGCTCGTCTGCGTGTCCTGCACGCTGTCGCGGCGGGAGCGGGCGCTGGTGCCCTCCTCCTGGCCCCTGTGGCGCTTCCGGTGGACTCCTCGTCCCAGGACGGCACCATCCGGGTCGGTGCCGTGCAGGGTGACGTGGCCGACAGCGCCCGAGCGGCGGATGACGTCTTCGCCAGGGCGCTGGAGGTGACGGGCAACCACGCCCAGGCGACCCTCGACATGGCGTCCGAGGTCGAGGCAGGTTCCCTGGACCTCGTGGTCTGGCCGGAGAACGCCGCCGACCTGGACCCGCGTACGCACAGCTCGGCGGCGGTGCTGGTCGAGCACGCTGCGCAGCAGGTGCGCGCCCCGCTGCTCGTGGGCGCCGTCGCCTACGAGGGACAGGTGCGTCACAACGACGTCATCGTGTGGGTCCCGGGCCAGGGCGCCGGCGAGGTCTACCGCAAGCACCGTCCCGTTCCCTTCGGCGAGTACGTCCCCTGGCGCGAGGCCCTGCGGCGCGTGACGAGCCAGGTCGACCGGATCGGCACCGACATGGCTGCGGGTGACGGGCCCACGAGCCTGACCGTGCACGCTGCGGCCAGGGACCGTGACGTCACCGTGGCCATGGGTATCTGCTTCGAGGTCGCCTACGACGACGTCCTGCGCCAGGGGGTGACGGAGGGAGGCGAGGCCATCGTCATCCCGACCAACAACGCCAGCTTCGGCCGCTCGTCAGAGGCGGCCCAGCAGCTGGCTCAGGGACGGGTCCAGGCGGTGGTGCACGGGCGCAGCGTCGTCCAGGTCTCCACGGTCGGACTGACGGCCGTGATCAGTCCCAAGGGCGTGGTCGAGCAGGAGCTCGAGCCCTTCACCCGGTCCTGGCTCGTGGCTGACGTCGGTCTGCGCCAGACGGTGACGCTGGCGGACCGCCTGGGGCCCTGGCCCGGGCGTGTCGTCCTGGCTGGCGCCACGGTGCTCGTCCTGACCGGTATCCTGTGTCGTGCACATGAAGGGCTCAGACGCCGTCGTCGCCGGCGCCGCTGAGACGAGCCGTGGGAGGTTCTGCCGTGAAGACCGTCGTCGTCATCCCGACGTACAACGAGATCGAGTCCATCCCCCAGGCCCTGGACCGTGTGCGCGCAGCCGTGCCCGAGGCCCACGTCCTCATCGTCGACGACGCCTCCCCAGACGGCACGGGTGCCTTTGCCGATGCCCGGGCCGAGCGTGACGACCGCGTCCACGTCCTGCACCGCAAGGACAAGGCGGGTCTGGGGCCGGCCTACCTGGCCGGGTTCTCCTGGGCGCTGGCCAGCGGCTACGAGCTGGTCGTGGAGATGGACGCCGACGGCTCCCACCGCGCCCAGGACCTGGCGCTGCTCATCCAGCGTGCCGAGATGGCGGACGAGCCTGACCTCGTCATCGGCTCACGCTGGGTCTCAGGCGGAGCGACCCAGGGCTGGGACGCGCGCCGCGTGGCTCTCTCCCGTGCCGGCAACCTCTACATCAACGCGATGCTGGGACTACGGGTCAAGGACGCTACCGCTGGCTTCCGTGTCTACCGTGCCTCGATGCTGCGCAGGCTGGACCTGGGCAAGGTCGAGGCGCTGGGCTACGGCTTCCAGGTCAACATGACGCTGCTCGTGGACCAGATCGGTGGCCGGATCGTCGAGATGCCGATCACCTTCGTCGAGCGGGAGGCCGGTCAGTCCAAGCTCTCTGGCGGTATCCTCTCCGAGGAGCTGGGGCTGGTCACCAAGTGGGGGCTGCTCAAGCGAGGGGGCCAGGCTCTCCAGGCCGCTCAGCGTGCCGAGACGAGCCTCATGGACGCACGCGAGCGCTGGTCGGAGCGTCGCAAGCGACGCTGAGACCAGCGCTCGGCAGGCGCCTCAGGCAGACACGGGCACGCTCGTCCACCGTGCCTGCCCCGACGGGGCTCAGGGACCTCAGAAGCGCTGTCGGTAGATCTCACCGGAGCGCAGCAGCTCCAGACGCTCGTCGAGCAGGACCTTGAGCTCATCCAGGCTGCGGCGCTCCAGGAGCATGTCCCAGTGGGTGCGGGGAGCCTTCTTGGGCTCCTCGTCCTCAGGCTCCTCCTCGCCGCGCAGGGTGGCGACCTGACCGCACTCGCCGCACTCCCAGGTCTGGGGCACGTCAGCCTCCACCGACATCGGCACCACGGTCAGGTGCGCCATCGGGCACTCGTAGGTGACGGTCTGGCGCTCAGCGAACTCCACACCCTCCTCAGACTCCATCGACTTCGCGCCGATGGTCATGCCTCGCAGTGCACGGTCAGCCATGCTTGCCTCTCTCCCTGGTGGACGTGGTGCCGGGTCCTGCGGACACGGCGACAGTGACGCAACGCTGCACGCGCCCGTTTTCTTCCCGACGGCGCCTCACAGCCTGCTCCGACCTCGCAGTCTACCGGGTCGCTAGGTGCCGCTGTGCCGAGGACGGCATAATGGCGGCTATGGCAACCAAGCGCATCGGCATCCTCACCGCCGGCGGAGACGCCCCGGGACTCAACGCCGCGATCCGTGGCTTTGGCAAGGCCGCGATCGGCCAGCACGGCTGGGAGCTCATCGGGTTCCGTGACGGCATGCGCGGTCTGGCGGAGAACCGGTTCATGACCCTGGACCCGGCCTGCCTGTCCGGCATCCTCACCACCGGGGGCACGATGCTGGGAACCAGCCGTGACAAGGTCCACCGTATGGTGGTCGACGGCCAGGAGCGGGACATGATCCCCACGATCGTGGAGAACTACGAGAAGGACGAGCTCGACGCCCTGGTGTGCCTGGGAGGCGGTGGAACGGCGAAGAACGCCAAGCGGCTCATGGACGCCGGTCTCAACGTCCTCCACCTGCCCAAGACCATCGACAACGACATCGTGGAGACCGACTCCTCCTTCGGCTTCGCCACCGCGCTGGAGATCGCCACCGAGGCGGTAGACCGCCTGCACTCCACCGCGCACTCCCACCACCGCATCATCCTCACCGAGATCATGGGCCACCGCGCCGGCTGGCTGGCGCTGGGGGCAGGGATCGCCGGGGGAGCGGACGTCATCCTGCTGCCGGAGGTCCCTTACGACGTCGACGCCATCGTGGCCAAGATCGAGCGGCGCCGCTCGCACGGCTCCACCTTCTCGGTCATCGCGGTGGCCGAGGGCGCGCTCAACGTGGCCGACCGCAGGGAGCTCGACCACGCCGAGCAGCTGGTCAAGGAGGCCTCGACCCCGGAGTCCAAGGCTGCCGCCAAGCGCGGTGTCAAGCGGCTGGAGGCCAGCCACCGCGCTAACACCTTCACCCTGGCCGAGCAGCTGGAGGAGCGTACCGGCCTGGAGGCGCGAGTCTCGATCCTGGGCTACGTCCAGCGTGGCGGGACCCCGAACGCCGCGGACCGCCTCCTGGCCACGCGCCTGGGCGTGGCCGGGGCACAGGCCGTGCAGGGCGGCAGGTTCGGTGTCATGGTCGCTGACCGCGGGCACGGGACCGAGCTGGTGCCTCTGAAGAAGGTGGCGGGCAAGGTCAAGTACGTCCCGGCCGACCACGAGTGGATCCAGGCCGCGCGCGCCGTCGGCACCTCCTTCGGGGACTGAGATCACAACAGCAGGTACGGCATGACGGCGAGCCCGTCCGTGTCACGGCGTGGCGGTCTTCTTCCACCCGGACACGCAGGTGAACCTGGGGTACCTGGGCTAGGTCGGCTCAGCCGGCCACGTAGCGGGCCAGGTACTCGCCGGTCAGGGTCGAGCCAGAGGCCACGAGCTCGGCCGGGGTACCGGTGAAGACCACCTGCCCGCCCTCACGGCCGGCGCCGGGGCCCATGTCGATGATCCAGTCGGCACGGGCCATGACGGCCTGGTGGTGCTCGATGACGACGACGGTGCGGCCGGACTCGACCAGGTGGTCGAGGAGCGCGAGCATCTCCTCGACGTCAGCCAGGTGGAGACCCACCGTAGGCTCGTCGAGGACCAGGACGTCACCGTCCTGTCCGAGGTGGACAGCGAGCCTGAGCCGCTGACGCTCGCCACCTGACAGGGTTGACACCGCCTGTCCCAGTCGCAGGTACCCCAGGCCGGCGTCGTGCATGTGGGTGAGGATCTTGACCGCGGCGGACACACGCGTCTCCTTGGCGGAGAAGAGGGTCAGGGCCTCGTCCACGCTCATGGCGAGCACCTCGGCGATGTTGTGCCCCCCGAAGCGGTAGGCCAGGACCTCGTCGTCGTAGCGTCGGCCCTCGCAGGCCTCGCACACGGTCGTCACGGTCTCCATGAAGCCGAGCTGGGTGTCGATGACGCCGGCGCCGTGGCACACCGGGCAGGCTCCCTCGGAGTTGGAGGAGAAGAGCGCGGGCTTGACGCCGCCTGCCTTGGCGAAGGCCTTGCGGACCGGGTCGAGCAGGCCGGTGTAGGTGGCCGGGCTGGAACGGCGTGAGCCCTTGATAGGGGACTGGTCGAGGGTCACCACGCCCTCCATGGGGGAGAGGTGGCCGTGGACGAGTGAGGACTTTCCGGACCCTGCCACGCCGGTGACGACGGTGAGTACGCCGCGTGGGACGTCGACGTCGACGTCGGCCAGGTTGTTGGTGCGGGCGCCACGGACCTTGATGACGCCGGTGGCCGGGCGCGGCTCGTCCTTGAGACGGGCGCGGTAGGACAGGTGCTGGCCCGTCAGGGTCCCAGAGCTCCTCAGGCCTGCGACGGAGCCGGTGAAGGTGATCTCGCCACCGTGCGAGCCCGCGCCGGGACCGAGATCGACCACGTGGTCGGCGATGGCGATGACCTCGGGCCTGTGCTCGACGACGAGGACGGTGTTGCCCTTGTCGCGCAGGGAGAGCAGGAGCTCGTTCATCGTGTCGATGTTGTGGGGGTGGAGCCCGATCGAGGGCTCGTCAAAGACGTAGGTGACGTCGGTCAGACCGCTTCCCAGGTGACGCACGAGCTTCATGCGCTGCGCCTCGCCGCCTGAGAGGGTCGAGGCGGGACGGTCGAGGGAGAGGTAGCCCAGGCCGATACGGATGAAGGCGTCGAGGGTCTCGCGCAGACGGGCGAGCAGGGGAGTGGTGCCTGTGATCCCGGCGACCTGGCGAGCCTGCTGCGGGGCGTCCTCGTCCTGCCGGCTCGCGGCCTCCAGGCCACGGACCCACTCGGCCAGGTCAGTCAGCGGCATCGCGCAGGCCTCAGCGATCGACACGCCGGCGACGCGCGCCTGGCGAGCAGGCTCAGCCAGGCGCGTGCCCTCACACTCCGGGCACGTGCGGTAGACCACGGCGCGCTGGACGAAGGCACGCACGTGCGGCTGCATGGACTCGGGGTCCTTGGACAGCAGCGAGGAGCGAAGCCGCCCCACGAGCCCCTCGTAGGTCATGGTGTGGGAGGAGATCCTGACCTTGGTCGGCTCCTTGTAGAGGAAGTCGTCCAGCTGCGTGGGAGTGAAGTCCTTGACCGGCTTGTCGGCGGGGAAGAGGCCGGTCTCGCCCAGGGCCTTGACGTAGTAGCCGTCAGCCGTGTAGCCGGGGACCTTGATGGCGCCGTCGCGCAGGGACAGGTTCTCGTCGTAGACCTCGGTGAGGTTGATATCAGTAACCTTTCCGGTGCCCTCACAGCGGGGGCACATGCCGCCCTGGACGGTGTAGTGCTTACGCTCGGTGACCGTGCGGCCGTTCTTGACGGTCGTGAGGGCGCCGCCACCAGTGACTGAGGGCACATTGAAGGCAAAAGCCTGGGGAGAGCCGATCTGCGGCACGGACAGGCGGGAGAACAGCACGCGCAGTGAGGCGCCGACGTCGCTGGCGGTGCCCAGCGTCGAGCGTGGGTTGGCTCCCAGACGCTCCTGGTCCACGATGATGGCTGGGGTCAGGCCCTCCAGGTGGTCGACGTCAGGGCGTGCCTGGGAGGGCATGAATCCCTGGACGAAGCTGGAGTAGGTCTCGTTGATGAGCCGGCGCGACTCTGAGGCGATGGTCGACAGGACCAGTGAGGACTTGCCGGAGCCTGAGACGCCGGTGAAGACGGTGAGCCGGCGCTTGGGGACGCGGACGCTGACGCCACGCAGGTTGTTCTCGTGCGCGCCGACCACGACGATCGCGTCGTGAGAGTCGGCGGCTGGGACGAAGGCGGAGGTGGTACTCGTCTGGGGCACGGACCCGATCATGCCTGAGCCTGCAGCGGTGGGCGAGAGCCGGACGGGCGCTCGCCCACTACCTCGCCACGATCCCAATGTGCCGATAATGCACATTATGTCATTCCAGTGAGGTTGAGAGGGCTCAGGACGATAGGACCGGCGCCCCGAGCGGCACTGTGAGCAGTACTGTCAGGTCGTGCCCACGATTCCTCGCCAGCAGCCCTTCCCCACCGCCGTCTTCCTCGGCGACGCCGTCACCACCGGCTGGCAGGCGGTCACGCACCCCCGTAACCGCTGGAGCTCGTTGGTGTGCGAGAACCTGCGCTGGCGCGAGGTCAACCTGGCTGCTGACGGCCTGGGCTTCTTCGCGCGGCGCGGCGGGCACCTGCCCGGCGGAGACCGGGCGCCGTCGTGCCGTGACACGACCTGGCTGGAGACCGTGCTTCGTGCCGAGCCGGACGTCGTGACGGTGTGCCTGGGAGTCAACGACGCGGCCCACCTTCCCAGCCAGCTGGAGCTGGTCACCGAGGCGGTCGAGCACGACCTCGGCTTCCTGCGTGAGCGCTTGCCGGGCTCCCCGGTTGTGATCGCCCCCTACTTCCCTGCCCTTGGCATGGGGCCGCGCTTCGGCGTCGTGCGGCGGCTGGTCCACGAGACCGCGACCCGGTTGGGGTTGGTGTCAACCGACGCGATGACGACGGCGATCGACGGTGACGAGGACAAGCTGGCGCTGGACGGCATCCACCCCGATGACGCGGGTCACGCCGCGATCGCTCGTGCGATGATCCGGGTCTATCAGGAGGTGGCGCCAGTGCTGTGCCCTGCGCGCGCGGACGCCCAGTGAGCATAGGGTGGGCACCTGTGCCCAAGCCCGATCGCTCAGGAGGTCCTTGTGACTGACCGGCGTGAGCCCACGCTCACCGACGTCGCCCGCGTCGCGGGCGTGTCCCCCACCACAGTCTCTCGTGTGCTCAACAACCGGGGCTACCTGTCTGAGGTGACCAAGGAGCGGGTCGCCCGGGCGATCGACGAGCTCGGGTACCGCCCGAACCAGGTCGCGCGGGCGCTGCACGGCAAGTCCACGCAGACCGTCGGCGTCATCGTGCCGACGGTCGCGCTGCCCTTCTTCGGAGAGCTGGCCGCTGAGCTGGAGGACGCCCTGGCCGAGCACGGCTACCGGATCCTGGTGTGCAACTCGATGGGCCGCGCCGACAGGGAGCGCGAGTACCTGGACCTGCTGGTCTCCCACCGTGTGGACGGTATCATCTCCGGCGGCCACAACGAGCACCTGTCGGAGTACCGGCGGATCCGCCTGCCGCTGGTCACCGTTGATCGAGACCTGTCCCCCACCATCACGAACGTCCGCTGCGACAACCTGGCAGGTGGGCGTGCCGTGACCACGCACCTCCTGCAGCGCGGCGCCACTGCGCCGGCGCTGCTGACCTCGCGCTCAGGGACGCACAACCTGCGCGAGGCCGGGTACCGCCAGGTCCTGGCAGAGGCGGGAGTCGACCCGATCGTCCTGACGGTCGACTTCCACACGCCGGAGGACGCTCGTTCCCGGCTCATCCGTGACCAGCTCGATGCCGTGCGCAGCCGGGTCGACGCGGTCTTCGCCACGGACGACCTGTCTGCCGCTGCTGTGCTGGACTGGGCTGACAGCCGTGGCGTCGACGTCCCCGGTAGCCTCAAGGTCGCTGGCTTCGACGGAACCACGGCGGTGCGGCGCGCCTTACCAGGGTTGACGACGCTGCGTCAGCCTATCGCGCAGATCGCGCGCGCCTCGGTCGCACGGCTGATGGAGCTCGTGCAGGCCCAGGCCTCGGACCGGGACCCGCTCCCCTCCCCCGCCACCATCGAGCTGGAGGGTGAGCTGCTGCCCGGCCGCACCTCCTGAGGGCGACCGGGCAGCAGCGACGGCGAGGGCGCTCTCAGCCGGCCGCGACGGTCTCAGGAGCGACGACGGCGAAGAGCCGGTCGGTCACGGAGACCTCGTGGTGGCGGCCGTCCTCGCACAGCGGGTCACTCAGCCCCTCGAAGGCTGTGGCGTTGGACAGCACGATCGGGGTGACGGTCTCGTAGCCCTCGTCCCGCAGCGCCTGCCAGTCCACCTCGACCAGCGTCTGGCCGCGACGGACGGTCTGACCGGCAGCGACCTGAGGGCTGAAGTGGCGGCCACCGAGCTCGACGGTGTCCATCCCGACGTGAATGAGGAGCTCGATGCCGGAGGCTGAGCGCAGCCCGTAGGCGTGGCCGGTCGGGAAGGCCACGATCACCTCGCCGTCGACCGGGGAGACCACGGGGCCGCCTGCGGGCTCGACCGCCAGGCCCGGTCCGAGCATGCCCGAGGCGAAGGTCTGGTCCTTGACCTCGCTGAGCGCGACCGCGGTGCCGCGTAGCGGCGAGGTGACAGTGAGGTCGCGGTCGGCCCCCTCAGGCAGGTGCGGCTCCTGAGCCGGTGCGTCAGCAGGCGCTGAGGGCACCTGGTCAGCGGCGTCGTCGCCCCCCGCGAGAGAGGCCTTGCCCCGGGTGGAGGCGTAGACGAAGGCGGCGCCGAAGGCAAGGACGAAGGTGAGGGCCTCCAGGGCGAGGTAGACCGGGATGTCCTCGGTCTTGATTGACACGAAGCCGACGAAGCCGGCGGCTCCCAGCGCCGCACCACGCACGTTGAACAGAGCGACGCCCGCCGAGCCCACGGCAGCCGCTCCCATGCCGATGAAGAAGGGCCAGCGCAGACGCAGGTTGACGCCGAAGATCGCCGGCTCGGTGATACCGAAGACCGCCGAGACGCCACCGGCACCGGCAAGGCCCTTCATCTTGGCCTCCCGGGTGCGGAAGAAGACCGCCAGCGCCACGGCGCCCTGGGCCACGTTGGCCATGGAGGCGATGGGGAAGATGAAGTCCCCCACTCCCCCGTTCTGGGGCAGCAGCGGGATCTCGACGGCCGGGAAGGACTGGTGCAGGCCGGTGACCACGATCGGTGAGTAGACCAGGCCGAACAGGAAGCCGCCCACCGGGCCCAGGGCGTTGTAGACCCAGTCCAGCCCGTAGGTGATGGCGTCGGAGAGCTCACGGGTCACGGGACCGACGATGACGAAGGTGAGGAAGCCGGTGACCAGGATGGTGATGAGCGGGGTGAGCAGGAAGTCCGCGGTACCGGACAGGCGCTTGTGGAGCCACTTCTCGATCGTGGACAGGATCCATGCCACGCACAGGACGGGGATCACCATCGCCTGGTACCCGATCTTGTCTACCGTCAGGCCGAACAGGTGCCACACCTCGATGCTGCCCTCAGCCTGCGCCTGTGCGATGGAGTAGGCGTTGGTCAGCGAGGTCGAGACCATGGCGGCACCCATGGCGGCACCCAGGTAGACGTTGCCGCCAAAGCGCTTCGTGGCCGAGAAGCCGACGAGGACCGGGAGGAAGGCGAAGGCGGCCGAGGAGACCATGTTGATCAGGTCGGCGTAGTCGGTCAGCCAGGTCCACCGCTCGACCAGGGCCTGGTCACCGAACAGGCCCTGGGCCGTCAGGACGTTGTTGATCGCCATCATGAGACCGCCGGCGATGAGCGCGGGCAGGATCGGGACGAAGATGTCGGCGATCATCTTGATGAAGCGGGTGAAGAGATTGCCTGACTGGGCCGCCTCCTGCTTCGCCTCGTCCTTGGAGACCTCGCGTACCTTGCCGGTGGCGATCATCTCCTTGAAGACCAGGTCGACGTCACCAGGGCCGACGATGATCTGGTACATCCCTCCGGCCACGAAGGTGCCCTTGAGGTCGGGATCGGCGTCCAGGGCCTTCTGGTCGACCTTGTCCATGTCCGCCAGGACGAGGCGAAGCCGCGTGGCGCAGTGGGCTGCGGCGCTGATGTTGTCGGCACCGCCGACGTAGGCGATGACAGCGGCCGCAACGCGAGCGTGGTCCATAGCCACCCGGGTCTCCTTTCTGTGCTTCCTGGCCCCTCAGCGATGAGGTGGTGCCCGACGCCGTTGCCGGATGACGAGAACCGTGGACCGGGAGTATGTCAATCGATAGTCACATTACCGTCGCCCCGTCCCTGTGGCAAGGCATCAGAGCCCCGGAAACGGCGACGAGTCAGTCAAAGACCGAGGCCTGGGCACTCAGCAGCCGGGCGCCGTCCCACACGGTGACCGTGGCGCCGTCGGCAGCCGGGTCGATGAAGCTGCGCATGCTGAAGGCCAGGTCGCCGTCCCCGACGAAGACCTCCGTGACGGAGCGGTCGTGGACGACCTCCAGGCGAGGAGGTACCTGGCGGTCGATCTCGACGGTGCGCCGGGCACCGTGGTGGGTGTAGCGCGTGGCTGAGCGGTCGACCCGCAGGAAGCCCTGGCCTGCGTCCAGCTCGATGACGACCCCGTCCGCCTCGCTGCCGATACGGACCTCGACGGTGCCGGTCGACTCCTCGGCACAGAGCACCAGGTGCCAGGTGCGGTGGCCGGCGAGGAGCCGGAGCGCCTCTCCACGCTCCTGGCCGGGAGGCAGCGGCAGGGCAGCGGGCTCGGGCAGCAGCGGGCGCTGGATGAGCCGACCGGCACGCAGGGACAGGGTACGTGGCACCGTCAGGGTGTGGACCCATCCACCGGTAGCGGTCGAGGGCTGGTCGTCCTGGCCCGCGTTGCCGACCCATCCCATGAGCAGCGGCGGACCGGGCTGAGAGGGACGACGGGCAAAGACCTGGGGAGCGTAGAACTCAAAGCCGCGGTCGACCTCGTGGACCGTGCCGTCGCACTGCCGCAGCTCGTTGCCCGTCAGGCGCCCTACGGCGTAGACGCACGGGAAGACGTTCTCGTAGCCGGGGCCCTCAGGCCGGGCCCCCTGCGGGCACCAGATGAGCACGTCCTGCTCCTGGCCCGTGACCTCGTCCGTGAGCCTGACCAGCCCAGGGCACTCCCACATGAAGCCCAGGGTGTCCAGGCAGCCGTCGGCGTCCGGGAAGGTCATCTCCCCGTCCAGGTGCCAGCTGAGCATGTCAGTGGACCGGTAGAGCAGCGCTGCGCCGGTCTCGTTAGTCCTCTGGACACCCAGGAGCATGCGGTAGGTGCCTGGGGCCTCAGGGTCCCGAGTGACCTGCGGGTCGCGGAAGTGGGCTGTGTAGCCGGGAGCGTGGGTGGCGATCAAGGGGTTGGAGGACAGCTTGGTGAAGGAGAGCAGGTCCTGGGAGGTCACCAGGCACTGGCTCGCGGTGCGCTCGCCAGTGGCCTCGTCCTTGAGGTTGCCGGTGTAGAAGAGCTGGTAGCGGGCCTCGTGCGGCGCCGTGGCCCGCTCGTCGTCCTCCAGGACCAGGGCGTTGCCTGAGTAGGCGCCGTTGGCGTCGTAGAAGGAGTCCGGGACGATCGCTGGCTCGTGCTGCACCCAGTGGAGCATGTCCCGGGAGGTAGCGTGCCCCCAGTAGACCAGCCTCCTGCTGCCGTGCATCGGGGTGTACTGGAAGAAGACGTGGGCGACGCCGTCGTCGATCAGCAGCCCGTTGGGGTCGTTGAGCCGCCCGACCGGGGGGGCCACGTGGATGAGCGGGTAGTCGGGGTCGTCGGCGGCGCGGGAGGCCTTGACGGCCTCGGCGGCCGCGGCGCGCAGGTCCTCGGTCATGGGCCCAGGCTACCGGGAGAGGTGACCGCCAGGGCTCAGTGGAAGTAGGGGATGATCAGCCACAGGCCGAAGGCCACGATGCCGCCGGCCAGCACGAGGAAGAACCCGGCGGCGACCTCGGCTGCGTGCAGCCCCTCGACCTCGCCGGCCTGCCGCTTGAGGTGAACCTCGTCGAGCATGCGTGCGGCGGAGGAGGTGATGAGCATGACGAAGGCCGTCACGGTCACGGTGACCAGGGTGACAAGCCCCAGCGATGCCCAGTCGATGCTGATGGCGCTCATGCTCCGTCGCCTCCTCGTGAGCCGGCTCCTGCCAGCTCCTGCTTGACCTGCTCGACGGTGCGCGGCTTGCGCGTGAGAAGGGGGTCGGTCTGCTTGGCGACCACCACCGTGTGGGCGTCGTTGACGTTGGAGAAGTCCACCTTGTTGTGGTTGGCCTGCCGGATGATGGCCATGGCGCCAGCCAGGAGTGCGAGGATCACCAGGACCGTACCGAGGGTGCCTCCGCGAACGGCGACGTAGGACGTCAGGGCTCCGACCATGCCTGCTGCCGGCAGCGTGATGAGCCAGGCCACTCCCATGCGTGCGAAGGTCCCCCACGAGACCTTGGAGCCGCGGCCGACGCCCGAGCCGAGGATGGAGCCGGTGCAGATGTGCGTGGTAGACAGGGCGAAACCGAGGTGGGAGGAGGCCAGGATCGCCACTGTTGAGGCCGTCTCGGCGGCGAAGCCCTGCGGGGAGTCGATATGGACCAGGCCCTTGCCCATCGTCCGCATGATCCGCCAGCCGCCGGAGTAGGTGCCCAGCCCGATCGCGAGGCCCGCGGTGGCGATGACCCACCACTGGGGCCCGGTGCCGCCTTCCTGGTAGCCGGCGGCCACCAGGACCAGGGTGATGACACCCATCGTCTTCTGGCCGTCCGACGTCCCGTGCGCCAGGGCGACGAGGGAGGCCGACAGGCGCTGGCCGTTGCGGAAGACCTTCTGGGAGTAGCGGTCGTCAGGCCGGGCCACCCGGTAGGCGATCCAGGTGGCGACGGCAGCCGCCAGACCGGCGACGCACGGAGCGACCAGCGCTGGCAGGACGATCTTGGAGACAACGGTGCCCCAGTGCACTCCCTGCAGGCCCGCGGCCACGACGACGGCGCCGATCAGCCCACCGAACAGGGCGTGGGAGGAGGACGAGGGCAGGCCGAAGAGCCAGGTGGCCAGGTTCCACAGGATGGCACCAGCCAGTCCCGCGAAGACCATGGCCGGGGCGGCCTGGATCAGGGCGTCGTCAAACAGCCCCCCTGAGATGGTCTTGGCCACCTCAGTGGACAGGCAGGCGCCGATGACGTTGAGGACGGCGGCTACGAGAACCGCGCGCTTGGGGGTAAAGGCCCCCGTCGCGACGGACGTGGCCATCGCGTTGGAAGAGTCGTGAAAGCCGTTGGTGAAGTCGAACACCAGCGCGGTGATGACCACGACGACGACGATGAAGAGGGTGCTACTCATTCCAGTCCCGGTGGGCGAGGTGAACCGACCGTCCGGAGGGGGCGGCGGCCAGAGCCACGTAAACGTGACCTGACAGAATTGTTACCAGGAGGAGACGTCATTCGTCAGCCCCGTCGCCCTCAGAACGCCTCCTGATGAGTTCCAGAAGGGGTGCGATATCTCACGGAGCGGACCATGATGGGCCTTCGTCCCGGCCGGGGCTGGGACTGCGTGGCTGCTTTCTGCTGAAGGACCTGTCAGACGGGTACTCGCGAGGCTACGTGCTGGGGCAGCGACGCTTCTGAGCCGGCGCGGCCCTCACATCGCACGGCGCTTGGCCGCACGACGGGCGGCGAGCTCGTCCTCGATGACGGGACCGTCACCCGCGTGGTCGGTAGGCAGCTCTGCCAGTGAGCCCTCGACCTCGTGCCACACCCGGCCGACGGCGATGCCGAAGACGCCCTGACCGCCCTGGACGAGGTCGATGACCTCGTCGTTGCTCGTGCACTCGTAGACCGAGGCACCGTCGCTCATGAGGGTGATCGAGGTCAGGTCCTCGACGCCCCGGGCGTGCAGGGCGTTGACAGCGGTACGGATCTGCTGGAGGGAGACACCGGTGTCCAGCAGGCGCTTGACGATCTTGAGCAGGAGGATGTCCCGGAAGGAGTACAGGCGCTGGGAGCCAGAGCCCTTGGCTGAGCGGATCGTGGGCTCGACCAGGCCCGTGCGGGCCCAGTAGTCGAGCTGGCGGTAGGTGATGCCCGCGGCCCGGCAGGCGATCGGTCCGCGGTAGCCGGTGTTGGCGTCCAGTTCAGGAAGCGGGTCACCGAAGAGCATGCCCTGGGTGCGCTGAAGGGCGACGTCGTGACGGATCGCTTCGTTCGCGCTCACGTGATGCTCCTGTCGGTTCTCGGGGTGGTGGGGTGGGACCGCGGCCTGGTGGCTGCGCCAGCAGATCCCACGATAGGTGCCTGACGGGGCGTGCTCAACGAAGGGCGCGCGGTCGACATCGGCCAATTCGGTCTCAATCTCAAGGTGAGGTTGAGAAGAGGTGTGGTCGACGCGGATCTTTCGTTGCTATCGCGGGCGAGACGGAGAATCCAGTCAGGCAGTCTATGTGCGACATGTCACATCCATAGTCACACCAGTCACATCTGTCCCGCGTGTCGCGGCGTGGTCACCAGTCTTCCGCCGAGCCCGCATGAAGGTCCTGACGCCACCGTGCAACCTGCTGCGAGATGCTCTCCTCCCCGAGGTCGACCCCACGCAGACGCAGCAGGTCATCACTGGCTCGCAAGGGGACCCGGCTGATGCGCGAGACCATGAGGGCATCGGCGGGGGCGCAGGGCACCCGGCTGGTGCCAGGAGACGATCCGGTCTGGCGCAGGACGAGCTCGGCGCGCAGGACAGCGTCGTCATCGACTCCTAGGTGCACCTCGTCCAGGGTCCCCCCCTGGACCTCCAGGCACCGACGCAGCAGCGGGGGCCAGGTGACCTGGGAGGCTGTCTCCGCACTCAGACAGAGGCCTTCCCGGGCGCTGACGGGCACCGCCAGGATCGAGGGGCCGCCCTCCTCGACCAGGAGCGCGACAAGTCCTTCGTCCGGGGAGGTCGATCGAATGGCGACCAGACGCATGTCGTGCACGCGTCCTAGGCTACGGAGCCTTGGCGTCCGTGTCTGGAGAACGGCGCTGTCAGGCCTGTGCCACCGCCACGCTCAGCCCAGCGACTCCACCGTCCGGCGCAGCAGCTCCTCGTGCAGGCCGGCCACGGAGGCGGCGAGCGTGGTGGCAGTCTGCTCGGCGGCCTGGGCTGACCGTGGGCGCTGGTGCTGGACCACGTGGTCGATCAGGTCCGCCTCCCGCTCAGCCGCTGTGCGGATCGCCCGCAGGTTCCGCAGCGGCAGGCCGAGCCGGTGTATCCGCATCGCGAGCTCGGCGGCACGTACCGCCGTCGGCCTGAAGGTTCCCCGGGCGTCGGCCGTGATGACACCGATGGCGATGAGCTCGTCCACCTGCTCCTCGCTGGCACCGCTGCGGCGCATGAGCTCGGTCAGGTCGAGGGGGCCGTCCTCGTCCACCAGGCGGCCGTGGGAGGCGACGACGCGTGCGATGCGTCCGCCGGAGGCAGGCTGGCGGTCAAGCTGCTCCAGACGTTCCCGGATGACTGACAGGGGCAGGTACTCGTCCCTCTGCGCGGCCAGCGTGAACCGAAGCCTCTCGACGTCCGCCTTGGAGTACTGGCGGTAGCCGTTGCCTACCCGGTGCGGGTGGATGAGGCCCTCGCTCTCCAGGTAGCGGACCTTGGAGATCGACAGAGCCGGAAAGCTGGCGCGCAGCTGGTCAACGACCTCGCCGATCTTCATGGAGGGCTCGTGGGAGATCCCCTGGGGCCAGGTCAGGACGTCCGAGGATGTCTGGGCACCGGCAGCCTGTGACGAGGTGGCCGCCTTGCGGACAGCGGGGCTCACTGGGCAGCAGGCCGGCTAGGACCCGGGTGGTAGCTCATCCGGTACTTGCCGATCTGGACCTCGTCTCCTGCCCGAAGCTCTGCCTCCTCCACGCGCTGACGGTTGACGTAGGTACCGTTGAGAGAGCCGGAGTCACGCACGGCGAACCCGCCGCCGGCCAGGGCAGTGAACATCGCGTGCTTGCGCGAGACGGTGACGTCGTCGAGGAAGATGTCGGCGTGCGGGTGGCGCCCGACCGTGGTCTGCTCGGAGTCCAGCAGGAAGCGTGCACCGGTGGTGGGCCCGTGGCCGACCAGCAGCAGGGCGGTTCCGGGCGGGAGCGCTGCGATCGCGGCGCGATCCTGCTGGGAGATCCCGATCAGGGGCGCCTCACGCTCGTCCGTGGCGTCAACAGCCCCGAAGGTCTGGGTCGAGGTGGGATCCGGTTGTATCGGAGTGCTCGACATCGTGTCCCCCTCGGGTCGGGTGGTGCCCCTCGCACCACAGTGTGCTCACCATACCGTTGTCAGGCCCTGCTGTGACAACGGCTGAGCCTGGTCGTTCCTGTCCGGGACCAGCGCGAGGTGGTCCCGGACAGGAAGCGGGTCCTGCCGGCCCTCAACGGCGGCAGCGCAGGGCCCTGGCGAGGTCGTCCTGCCCCTTGAGGACCAGACGACGCAGCGCCGCAGGCGCCTGAGGGTGCTCCTCCAGCCACCGTGTCACCGAGTCGAGGTCCTCCTGGCTCCCGCATGACGGGAACAGGCCGTTGACGATCCGTGTGGCGGTCTCCTGACCGCGCGTGGCCCACACGGTCTCCAGCTCGGCCAGGTAACGGTCGGTGAAGGAAGCGGTCAGGTCCTGGTGAGCGTCGACGGCGAAGCCCTGGATGAGGGCGTCAAGGTGGTCGTTGCTCAGCGAGGTGTCCTGCAGGACCCTGGCGAAGACCGTCTCCTTGAGCCCTGGCTGCGGGAAGGAGGAGGTCGCCTGCAGATGACGTGTACGGCCTGAGGCGGAGGGGTCGGCCTGGAGGGTCTGGTCCAGCTCGGCCGCGCTGGCGCGTCCGTTGCGCGCCAGCGCGATGAGGATCCTCCACCGTAGGTCGTTGTCGACCGACAGTCCTCTCAGGCCACCGTCGAGCAGCTGGCGCAGACGCGTCACGGCCAGGTCAGCGTCCTCTGGCTTCAGGGCGCGAGCCTGTCCGGCGGCCTCGATCCAGGCCCTGGCCCGGACGAGCTGGGCGTCGCCTCCCGCCTCGGTGTCCTCAAGCAGCTCCCAGGCGCTCAGACCCTCCTGGGAACCGGCGGTGGAGCCGACCAGGGGCGTCAGCGCCTCGGCTCGCTCCTGGGGACGGACGTAGACCAGGGCGTAGTGGCGGGCCCGGCTGAGCAGGCTGGTGAGGGTGGCTGGCTGGGTACCGTCATCCGCCTGGGCCAGGACCGTCGAGACGAGCTCGACCGGGTCGAGCAGACCGTCACGGACCAGGTTGTCCAGGCTCGACCACCACAGTGACCGCGTCAGAGGGTCCTCCAGCCGGGCCAGGCAGGTACGGGCCGTAGCCAGCGAGGCTGCGTCGGGACGGATGACGGCGTAGGTCAGGTCCTCGTCGTTGACCGTCACCAGGTCCGGCACCGGCAGGCCCACGGCCTGTGGCAGGTCGGCGCTGGCGGTGGTCAGGGTCAGCGGCAGACGGTGCGTGCGGGTCAGGCGACCGGTCCCGTCGAAGGAGTACAGGCCGACCACGAGGGTGTGCGGCCGGGTGACCGGCTCCCCGGTGGCCAGGTCCGTGCCCTCCTGACGTACCGTCAGACGTGTGACGTGCTCCCCGTCTGACTCCAGCTCGTCGGTCAGGACCGAGGGGCCGGCGGTACGCAGCCAGGCCTGCGCCCAGGCGTCCATGTCGCGTCCAGAGGCCTGACCGAGCGTGTCGAGGAACTGGGCGAGGTCGCCGTTGGCGAAGGCGTGATCGGTGAACCACCTGCGAGCCGCCTGGAGGAAGACGTCCTGGCCGAGGTAGGCCACCAGCTGCTTGAGGACCGCTGCCCCCTTGGCGTAGGTGATGCCGTCGAAGGTCTGACGCGCGGCCTCGACGTCGTTGACGGTGGCCACGATCGGGTGGGTCGTCGCGGGCCGGGAGTCCTCGGCGTAGGCCCAGGCCTTGCGCCCCAGGGCGAAGGTCGCCCAGGCCTCGGTCCACCGTGTCGCGGTGGCCTGCGCCCAGGTCCCCTGGTTCTCGGCGAAGGACTCCTTGAGCCAGGTGTCCTCCCACCAGGTAGGCGTCACGAGGTCACCGAACCACATGTGGCACATCTCGTGCAGGATCGTGTTGGCACGACCGGCGTGCTGGGCGCGGGTGACAGGACCGAGGAAGAGGTAGGCGTCCTCGTTGAAGGTCACGCACCCGGGGTTCTCCATGGCCCCGAGGTTGTACTCGGGTACGAGCACGCTGTCGTAGGCCCCCCAGGGGTAGGGATAGCCGTAGGCCTCGTCGTACAGGGTCATGCCCTGGGCGGTGACCTCCAGCAGCTCGTCGGCGTCGAGGTGGGCGGCCAGGCTCGCCCGGCAGGACCAGGACAGCTCGACCGGCTCGCTGTCCGGCCTCAGCGGCGAGCACCACTGGCTGCTCACCCGGTGCCAGGGCCCGGCCGCCAGTGCCGTGAGGTAGCCGGGCAGCGGCAGGGTGGTAGCGAAGCGGGTCACGACCGCCTCAGGGAGCTCGCGGGAGGGACGAGACTCCTCAACCACGCCGTTACCCAGGACGGTCCACCCGGAAGGGTGGACGACGGTGAGACTGAAGGGCGACTTGAGGTCGGGCTGGTCCATTGAGGCCCAGGCTCGGCGTGAGTCGGAGGGCTCGAAGTGGGTGTAGAGGTAGGTCGCACCGTCGACAGGGTCGTGGAAGCGGTGCAGGCCCTGACCGGAGTTGGAGTAGCGCCCCCGGGCCTCGACGACGACGGTGTGCTCACCGGCGTCCAGCTCTGGCAGCGCCACACGCGCCCCGTCCCAGGACACCTGGACCGGGTGGTCGTCGACGCTGAGCGAGACGACCTCCTCCCCCAGAAAGTCGACCCACGCGCCGGCGCACGGGGTGAGCACCTGGAGGGTCAGCTCGCTGTGCACGGCGAAGCCGGTCGCCTGCCGGTCAGGGGCGCTGGTGACGTCGATGACGACGGCGAGCTCCTGGACGCTGAGGACCTGTGAGCGCCACAAGGCCTCAGCACGAGAGAGGTTGGTCAGCGAGGAGAGACGGTCAGGGGCCTGGCTGACACTGGTAGAGGGCTGGGACGTCATGGTCAGCTCCACCTCTCCTCGGCACGCCCTTCCTGGGCCCACAGGACGTGGTACACGCCGCTGGGGTCGTCAACACGGTGGTAGGTGTGCGAGCCGAAGAAGTCTCGCTGGCCCTGGATCAGGGCGGCAGGCAGGCGCGGGGCGCGCAGCTGGTCGACGTAGGCCAGCGAGGAGGCGAAGGCTGGAGCCGGCACGCCGGACAGCGCGGAGACTGAGACGACCTCACGCCACGCCGGCAGGGCGTCCTCCAGGGCCGAGGCGAAGACCGGGGCGGTCAGCAGGCTGGCGAGCTCAGGCTCCTCGGCGTAGGCACGGGTGATGTCATCGAGGAAGCGGGCCCGGATGATGCAGCCACCACGCCAGATCCGCGCCATCGCGCCCAGGTCCACGTCCCAGCCGTTGGCCTGAGAGGCAGTGGCGATCTCGTCGAAGCCCTGGGCGTAGGCGGCGATCTTGGAGCCGTACAGCGCCTGACGCACGGCGTCGACGAAGGCCTGGCGGTCCTCCTCGGACTCGAAGGTCACCTCGCGCTCACCGGCCTCGATCTCGGCCTCGCGCACTGCCGCACGCTGCGGGGCGGAGGAGGACACGGCGCGGGCGAAGGTGGCCTCAGCGATCGCCGGAACGGCCACACCTAGCTCCAGGGCGGTCTGCGTGGTCCACACACCGGTGCCCTTCTGGCCGGCGGCGTCCACGACGACGTCGACGAAGGGCTGTCCGGTAGCCGGGTCAACACGCTCAAGGACCTCAGTGGTGATGTCGATGAGGTAGGAGTCGAGCTCGGAGTCCTTCCAGGAGCGGAAGACCGCCGCCGTCTGGTCCACGCTCAGGCCCGCGACGTGGCGCAGGAGGTTGTAGGCCTCGGCGATGAGCTGCATGTCGGCGTACTCGATGCCGTTGTGCACCATCTTGACGAAGTGGCCGGCTCCGTCCGGTCCGACGTGCGTGCAGCAGGGCACGCCGTCCACGTGCGCGCAGACCGACTCCAGCATCGGCCCCAGGCGCTTGTAGGAGTCCTCGGTGCCGCCGGGCATGATCGAGGGGCCGAGCAGCGCGCCCTCCTCACCGCCGGACACTCCCGTGCCCACGAAGTGGATGCCCTGCTCGCGCAGCGAGGCCTCGCGGCGCTGGGTGTCCTTGTAGAAGGTGTTACCGGCGTCGACGATGATGTCCCCGGGCTCAAGCAGCTCGCGCAGCTGGTCGATGACGGCCTCGGTCGCGCCACCGGCCTGGACCATGATGATCGCCACACGAGGGCGGCGCAGGGAGGCCACGAAGTCGGAGAGCTCGGTGGCGGGGACGAAGGTGCCCTCGCTGGCGTAGCGGCTTATGAGACGCTCGGTACGAGCCTGTGTGCGGTTGAACACGGCGACGGCGTGGCCGTGGCGGGCGAGGTTGCGCGCCAGGTTGGCACCCATGACGCCCAGGCCGTAGACACCGATGTCGGCGCTGGAGGGCTCCGGGACGAAGGCGGCGGGGACGGTGGCGCTGGTGGCGGTCATGGTGTGCCTTTCCACGGAGGCTGCTCGGTCTGTCGCCGGCACAGGCGCCGGCACAGGCGCGAGCCTATCGCTGGTGCACGACACGTACCGTGTCGTCCCGCCGTCCGGGTGGGACGACACGAACAGGTACTGGCAGGACCTGGACCGTTGAGGCTGGCGACGCAGGCTCACGTCGGTGGTGGTGCCTAGACTGATGACGGCGCCCGGTCCGGGGCGTGGCCTCGACGTCAGGAAGGTGCACGTGGACACTGCTCAGACTGCTCACGCTGCCTCAGCCCAGGACCCGGCGGCGCGCAGCAACCCCCTCGTGGACCCTCGGGACCTGCGCCTGCCTCGGATCGCGGACCCGTGCGTGCTGGTCATGTTCGGCATCACCGGTGACCTGGCTCGACACAAGCTGCTGCCGGCTGTCTACGACCTGGCCAACCGCGGCCTGCTCTCCCCCTCGTTCAGCCTGGTCGGGGTCGGGCGGCGCGACTGGTGCGACGACGACATGCGCGCCTACGTGCGCGAGGCGGTCGAGAGCCACGCGCGCACGCCCTGGCACGAGAGCATCTGGGACCAGCTCGCCGAGGGCATGCGCTTCGTCACCTTCTCCTCCTTCGAGGACGACGACGCCTACGAGCGTCTGGCCGGCGTGGTGGCGGAGCTGGACGCCAGCCGCGGGACCAGCGGCAACCGGGCCTTCTACCTGTCCATCCCGCCGGGCTGGTTCCCGGCCGTCACCCAGCGCGTCGCCGCCTCCGGCCTGGTCGACGACGCCCCCGGCAGCTGGCGTCGTGTGGTCATCGAGAAGCCCTTCGGTCACGACCGCGGCTCCGCGCGGGAGCTGGACTCGCTCGTCGGCCGGATCGTGCGCCCCGACGACGTCTTCCGGGTCGACCACTACCTGGGCAAGGAGACCGTCCAGAACATCCTGGCGCTGCGCTTCGCTAACACGGTGTTCGAGCCCCTGTGGAACCAGGGCTACGTCGACCACGTCCAGATCACCATGGCCGAGGACATCGGGATCGGCTCGCGCGCGGGCTACTACGACACGATCGGTGCCGCCCGCGACGTGGTCCAGAACCACCTGCTCCAGCTCCTGGCGCTGACCGCCATGGAGGAGCCGACCTCCATGGACGCCGCGGCGGTGCGTTCGGAGAAGGAGAAGGTCCTGGACTGCGTGCGCCTGACCCGCGAGGGCGTGCTCGACCTGGATGCCACGACCGCGCGAGGCAGGTACGTCGGCGGGTTCCAGGGCGGTGCGGCGGTCCCGGGCTACACCGAGGAGGAAGGTGTGCCGCCCGACTCCGCCACAGAGACCTTCGCCGCCGTCCGCCTGGAGATCGCCAACCGCCGGTGGGCCGGCGTGCCCTTCTACCTGCGTGCGGGCAAGCGCCTGGCGCGGCGGGTGACCGAGGTCGCCGTCGTCTTCAAGCAGCCGCCGTTCCTTCCCTTTGACGCGTCCGCCACGGCAGGGGCGGGCGCCAACACCATCGTGCTGCGCATCCAGCCGGACGAGGGCATCACCATGCGTCTGGCCTCCAAGGTCCCGGGCACGCACATGGAGCTGCGTGACGTCCTGATGGACTTTGGCTACGGCGCCTCCTTCAACGAGGAGTCCCCGGAGGCCTACGAGCGTCTCATCCTGGACGCGCTGCTGGGCGACGCCCCGCTCTTCCCCCACCAGCGTGAGGTGGACCTGTCCTGGAGGATCCTGGACCCGGTGATCGAGCACTGGGCGGCCCACGGGGTCCCGGACCCCTACAGGCCCGGGTCCTGGGGGCCGGACAGCGCACACCAGCTGCTTGCCCGCGACGGCCGTACCTGGAGGCGTTCATGATCACCACGCTCACTGCGACGACGACCGACCGTATCGTCTCCGAGCTGCTCGCCGTCGAGGGAGGTGCCGGCAGCTCGCGGGTGCTGACCCTGGTGATCTCGACCGACGCCGTCGGCCTGGAGGACGCCCTGGAGGCGGCCCACGGAGCGTCACGAGACCACCCCTGCCGGATCGTCGCCGTCGTCGCGCCTCCCGGGGACGAGGACGGCTCCGGTCCTCGCTCCCGTGACGGTCACGTCGCCGCTGACCTCCCCGGTCACCTCGACGCCGAGATCCGTGTGGGCCACGACGCCGGGGCGGGCGAGACGCTGGTGCTGCGTCCGTGGGGCGAGGCGGCCGAGCACACGGACACGCTCGTGGTTCCCTTCCTGCTCCCGGACGTCCCGGTCGTCACCTGGTGGCCGACGACGGTGCCCGCCTGCCCGGCGAGCGACCCGCTCGGTCAGCTGGCGGGCACCAGGATCACCAACACCCCCGCCCAGCCGGACCCGGTGGCTGCTCTCGCCGCGCTGGCACCGGGGTACACCCGTGGGGACATCGACCTGGCATGGACCCGGATGACGCTGTGGCGCGCGATCGTGGCCGCCACGCTGGGACCGGTCCTGCGCGACCACGAGGTCCGCCGGATCGAGGTCGCTGGTGAGCCCTCCAACGCCTCGATGGCGCTGATGATCCGATGGCTGCGGCTGCAGCTCAACGTCAGCGTCGACCGCGTCGACGTGCCCGGGTTCTCGGGGATCAGTCGCGTCGGCGTCGAGACGGACGGAGGCACCTACCTCATCGAGCGTGCGGACCAGAAGCGGGTCCGGATCACCCGACCCGACGGATCCGCGCCGCAGATCGTGACCATGCCCCGACGCGAGCCTGTGACCACGATGAACGAGGAGCTGCGCCGGCTGGCTCCAGACCTCGTCTTCGAGGAGGTCCTCGCCGCCTTCGCCGCTGACCACGGCTGCCAGTGCCTGGGTCAGGAGGCGGCGGGGCAGCAGGAGGGCGAGGACTGAGGCAGCCAGGTACGGCCCCTTGCCTCTCCCCCGTTCCGGGAGCCTTTCCGTCATGGTGGCCTGGGTAGGCCAAACGCCCACCAGGTCACCATGACGTCGATATCGTGGGGTCGTGAGAACGCTGCCACTGGGTACCTCAGACCTGACCGCCTCCAACATCGTCCTGGGATGCATGCGCATCAAGGACAAGTCCGACGCCGAGATCCGCGAGCTCGTCTCCACCGCGCTCGACAACGGCATCACCATGTTCGACCACGCCGACATCTACGGCCGTGACCACGCCTGCGAGGAGCGCTTCTCCCAGGCCCTGGGCTGGACCCCGACCGAGCGGGAGCAGGTCGTGCTGCAGACCAAGTGCGGTATCCGCTGGGGATGGTTCGACTTCTCCGCCGAGCACATCACGACCAGCGTCGAGCAGTCGCTCAGGGCGCTGGGCACCGACTACCTCGACATCCTCCTCCTGCACCGTCCTGACGCCCTGATGGAGCCTGAGGAGGTTGCCAAGGCCTTTGACGAGCTGCACGCCGCGGGCAAGGTGCGCCACTTCGGCGTGTCCAACCACACCCGTGGGCAGATGGAGCTGCTGCGCGCCACGGTCCGCCAGCCGCTGCTGGTCAACCAGCTGCAGCTGTCGGTCACCCACGCCCCGATGATCGCCGAGGGCGTGGCGCTCAACATGCGCGACGACCAGGCGATCTCGCGTACCGACGGGATCCTGGACTACTGCCGCCTGACGAGCACGACGATCCAGGCCTGGTCCCCCTTCCAGTCCGGTGACGGCACCGGTCCCTTCGTGGGCAACAGCAGCTACTACTGGCCGCTCAACCAGACCCTCGACCGGCTCGCCGCGGAGTACGGCGTCACGCCGGACGCCATCGCCACCGCCTGGATCACGCGGCACCCCGCGGCGATGCAGGTGGTGCTGGGGACCACGAGCCCGCAGCGCGTACGCGACGCGGTAGCCGGTAGCGAGCTGGAGCTCACACGTGAGCAGTGGTACGAGGTGTTCCGGGCCGCTGGCTACGTCGTTCCCTGACGCGTGCGGCAGGTGCTGCTCCCCCTCCCTGGGGGTGGGGATAAGTGTCGGTGGGTCGCTCTAGCCTGTGCACGTGCAGTACCCGGTGACCCTCTCCCAACAGGTCGTCAGGACCAGGCTGGCCGCTGTGGTGGCCCTGGTCCTGACGACCTGTCTTGCTGTGACGCTATGGGCAGGCACGGCGCAGGCCGAGGAGCCGACCGACGCCGGGACGGGCTCAGTGCCGTGGGACGAGCGGGGCAGGCTCGTGCTGTCCGCTCAGGACGCGGCTACCGCCCTCACCCTGCTTCCACCAGACGAGCCGGCGACGGTCTCCTGGGGACAGGGCGGGTCTCGCACAGGCTGGTTCGGGCGGGCGTGGGAGGACGTGGACGGGGACGGGTGCGACACACGCAACGAGATCCTGGCGCGAGATCTCACGTCTCCCGACTTCTCACGCGACCCTGGGCGGCAGGACCTGACCGAGGCACGGGGGAAGGGCGCGAGCGTGTGCCCGGACGCGACGGTGTGGTCCGGGGTCCTCGACGACCCGTACACGGGACGGCGGATCAGCTTCCAGCGCGGCCAGGACACCTCGTCCGCGGTCCAGATCGACCACGTGGTCCCTCTGAGCTACCTCTACGCCCACGGCGCATGGACGTGGGACTCACGCACCCGGCTGCTCGTGGCCAACGACCCGCTCAACCTGCTGGCGGTGGACGGCGAGGCCAACGGCGCCAAGGGCGCCTGCGGCCCGGCGACCTGCCCCGTGGGCTCCAGCGAGACGGGTACCTGGGACACCGCCGCCGGCTCGGGATGGTGGCCGCCTGAGGCAGGGGCCCGGTGCACCTACGCCCAGCGTTTCGTCAGTGTCCTGGCGGCCTACCGTCTGGGCGTGCCAGAGGCTGACCACCAGGCACTCGCTGACGTCCTGGCCAGCTGTGCGGCCGGTGGAGACGGACAGGTCTCATGGGCGCACAGGCCCTCCTCCCTCGTCCCTCATGCTCTTGCCACGGCTACCGACGGCTCGGGCGCCACGTGGCTGCTCGTGATCGGCCTGGGCCTGGTAGGTGCCAGCCTGCTCGTACGCCAGCACCGTCGTCGTTAGGATGCCGGCATGGTGAGCAAGGAGACGGTCCGTGCCCAGGCTCTCGCTGTCGCGGCCGAGTCAGGCGGACCTACCTCAGCCCGGGTGGACGTGTGGTTGTGGGCGGTGCGCCAGTGCAGGACCCGCTCCGCGGCGACGGCTGCCTGCAAGGCAGGGCACGTGCGCGTCAACGGCGAGCCTGTCAAGCCGGCCCAGCACGTCGTCGTCGGTGACGAGGTACGTTACCGGGTTGACGGTTTCGATCGCTTCCTCATGGTCACCAGGATCCTGCTCAAGCGCGTCGGAGCACCCGTGGCACGCACCGCGTACGTGGACTTCTCTCCCCCACGGCCTTCTCCCCTGGACGCACCCGCAGCCGTCATCCGTGACCGGGGAGCCGGGCGGCCCACGAAGAAGGAGCGGCGGGCGCTGGACGCGTTGCGAGCCGGAGTGCCCCAGGTGGATATCGAGCACATCCTGGACCGGGACTGACGCGAGCTCACAGCAGCCCTGGGCTCAGGCCTGACCCCTTGTCCGCAGGGCAGGGCCTAGGCGGCCTGGACGGGGCCGAGCAGCTCCTCCAGCACACGCAGGACCCCCGCCTCAGTGTGGGCAGGCGCCCGGAACCGTGCCGCGGCCAGAATGTCCGGGTGGGCGTTCGCCATCGCGAAGGTCATCCCCGCCTGGTCGAAAAGCGTCAGGTCGTTGAGGTAGTCCCCGAAGACAGCGGTCTGCGCGGACGTGACACCCAGACGCTGCTGGAGGACAGCCAGAGCCCGTCCCTTAGAGGCACTCGCCGGCATGAGGTCGGTCCAGTGCAGGCCCGAGACCACCGCCTGGAGCCTCGGGGCGGCGGCGGCCAGGTGCGGGGCGGACAGACGCTCGGCGTCGACGAAGTCGTGGACCGCGACCTTGAGGACGTCGTCCAGAGGCAGCTCCATCAGGTCAGGCACGACCTCGCGCGAGGCGTAGTAGGTGTCGACCTGAGCGAGGAAGCGCTCATCGGCACGTTCGACGTAGGCCACGTGCGGCGTCGCCACCACGGCTCCCACGTCCAGGCCCGCGCCAGGGCCAGCGAGCCGACGCACGGTCTCGACGACTGTGACGGCCTCCTGGCGGCTGATCGTGTCGCGAAAGAGCTCGCGGTCGCCGTCGAGGACGATCGTGCCGTTCTCAGCGATGATTGCCGAGCCGGCTACCAGCGGCCCCAGGGTCTGGCGAAGGTTGGCCAGCTGCCGGCCGGAGGCCGGGCAGAAGACGATCCCGCGGCTGCGCAGGCGAGTGACCACCTGAGCCAGGCCCCGAGGCACCCTGCCCTCACCGTCGAGCAGGGTCCCGTCCATGTCCGTGACCACCAGTCGCAGGTCCTCGCCGTCGGGCCGGGACAGACCCGGCCTCAGCGGAGTGATGACAGAGGACGAGGCGGGGACGGCGGTGCGCATGGTGGGATCCTCTCAGATCCCTGGTGCCCTCATGACCAGGTGCTGGCTCACAGCTCCTCGTAGGTCGCCGGGTCCTGTCCCGCTAGGCGGTGGCCGCCGTCGCCCAGTGCCGTGATCCGGGCGATCTCCTCAGCAGTCAGCCGGACATCGGTGGAGGCGAGGTTCTCCTCCTGGCGAGCCCGAGCGGAGGACTTTGGGATGGCGGTCACGCCACGAGCCACGTGCCAGGCCAGGATGGCCTGAGCAGGGCTGGCCGAGTGCGTGGCGGCGACCTCGGCGACCACCGGGTCGCTGAGGACGTCCGACTTGCGCCCGAGAGGGCTCCAGGCCTCGGTGGTGATGCCACGTGCGGTGTTGTAGGCGATCTGCTCGGTGTTGGGGAACAACGGGTGTGACTCGATCTGGTTGACCTCGGGCAGGACGCCGGTCTCCCGCTCCAGGCGCTCGATGTGCTCAGGCAGGAAGTTCGAGACGCCGATATGGCGCACGAGGCCACGCTCGCGTGCCTCGATGAGCGCCCTCCAGGTCTCGACGTACTTGTCCTGCTGAGGGTTGGGCCAGTGCAGGAGGTAGAGGTCGATCACGCCGATCGGGCGCATTCGTGCCACAGACTCCTCCACCGCGGCCAGACCCCGCTCAAAGCCGTAGTGCCGGCCAGGGACCTTGGAGGTCACCGTGATCTCCTCACGGGCCGCCAGGCCGCGCTCGACCGCGTCCGCCACGCCGTCGGCCACGCAGCCCTCGTTCTCGTAGGAGAAGGCTGAGTCCACGAGGCGGTAGCCGACCTCGATGGCGGAGGTGACGGCCTGCGCCCCGGTGTGGCCACGCAGGTTGTAGGTACCGAGTCCGACGGCCGGCAGGGTCAGGGCGTGCTGGGAGGTGTCGCTCATGCCTGCAGGCTACGTGTCATGGCCTCCACTCGCTGAGGCTCGCCGCACACCAGGAGGTACTCGGTGTTACGCGTGTGGCTGATCCGGCTCACCTTCCGCCCCTGGGGGTTGAAGACCCCGATACGGGCGCCGTTGTAGCGCTGAGAGCTGAAGGAGAGCACCTCGACGGCGCCGCCGCGGGCCTGGCACATGTCGCGCAGCTCCTCCAGAGGCACGAATCCCTCGTCGGAGAAGGACAGGATGAGGACCTTGGCACGTACGGTGGCAATCAGCTCAGCCAGCGCCTGAGGCATCTGACGTCGCTTGTTGAAGACCGACTTCGTGGCCTCGTCACGGCAGTCCAGCCTCTTGCAGGCCACGCCGTAGTACTCCGGGGCGTCCCAGCGCACCAGGGTCTCCCACACGTGGTAGTTCGTGTAGTAGCGGTGCTGGTTGTAAGGCGGGTCGAGATAGGCCACGTCCACCGGGCCGAGCTGGCTGGCGACCTGGCTGACGTCAGCCCTCAGCGCGCGTCCGGTCCCTGGCACGAGCGGGGGCGCCTTGAGCGTCAGGGGCCTGGCCGAGCGTGGGGCCCACTCCTTGAGGTACGCCATCTGGACTCCCACGGTGGAGTCGACGGCGTCAGCCGCCTCGATGAGGCTGGTCAGCAGCACCGGGTAGAGCCAGGTGCCGGCGTAGTCGGTCTCGATCGCCTCACGAACGGCGTCGATCCGCATGGCGTTGGCGCGCTGGAAGTATCGCGCAGCCTCACAGAAGGTGCGCGTGACGTAGCCAGAAGTACCTGGCAGGGCGCCCAGGCGACCCAGGGCGTGCTCCAGCTCGGCGTGATCGGCGGGAGTCAGCGCCCGGGCGTCGAGCTCGACGTAGGTGCGGGCAAAGACCTCGGAGTAGGAGGCGATGTCGACGGCGGTCGTCATCATCCCCTGCCGGCACATCTCCTGCGCCACGCGGGTCGTGCCGGTGAACAGGTCCAGCCCCGTCGTGGCTCCCGAGGCCGCGAACAGCTGCCCGAGGACGGGGACGAGCAGGCGCTTGGAGCCGAGGTACTTGATCATGACCGCCCTCCCCGCCAGCGCCGTGCCTGCCGAGATCCGCGCTCAGCCGCCGTTCGTACCTGTCGCATGGTACTTGGCACCGGCCAGGCTGCGAGAACGTGGGCCGCGGTCTTTGGGACGGGCCATGTCTGCGATCGACCTGGCTGTCTCCTGCGGTCCCGCGCTCATGCCCGCAGCTGTTGGCGTAGGCCTGGCGCACCTAGGCTCCAGCACTACGTTGGCACTGACCTGCGTCTTCTTCCCGGCGGCAGCAGCCGTCCTGGCAACTGCGCGTCTCCGACGTCGCCCAGGCAGTGGGCGAGCCCGCGAACTCAGTGTCCTACCACATACGAGCGCTGGAAAAAGCCGGTATCGCGCAGCGTCATGTGCCGGACAAGGGTGGTGATGGTCGCGAGACCTGGTGGGTGATCCCGGAGTGGAACGGTCTGTCCTTCGATCCTGCCGAGATCCGACAGATCCCTGGCGGCCAGTCCGTCGTGGCTGAGTTTGAACGGGCTGAGGCCACACAGGTCCTAGAGCTCTTCTCGATGGCGCGCATGGAGGCTGCCCAGGCGCGGGGACTGCCTGGCCTGCGGGCGGACGGCCCGCTGCGGCTGACTCGTGAGGAGGCCAAGGCCTTCCAGGAAGGTGTTACTGAGGTCATCGGTCGTGCGATCGAGGCGTCCCGACGCCACTCGCGTGCAGGTGACGGTGACGCCGAGCCTTCCTACGCCTACGACTACCGCACCGCCTTGCTAGCGAGTACTCCTCAGCACCAGGAGCCCGGCACGGCGTCATCCGCACAATGACGCATCCGCGACGAGGCTGATCTGGTCCCTGCACCTTCTGGGCTCTGAAGCGTGAGCTCGGACCTGTGCCGCGCACCGGTGCCTTGGGCCCGGTCACCTCGCTGTGTATACGCGATCCAGAGGGCAACCTCATCGAGCTGTCCCAGCCGCAGGCTGCCGCCCGAGCTGAGCTACGGGGGCCCACCATGTAGCCGCTGCCATCGCTCTCGTTCACTCATGCAGGGAGGGGAGAACCGGTCGCTCCGGCTCTCCCCTCCTCTCACATCAGCACGTCATCACTCGTGTGTGAGCCTGCGTCGTGAGGATGCCGCAGCCAGCCCCATGACGAGGACCGTGGCTGAGAGCAGCCCCGCCCACAACGGGTCCGTGCCGGTCTTTGCCAGCTGGCGTCCGGCTGCCTTCCCAGTCACCGTTGCGGTGGGAGGGTGCGGACTGGACGTGTTGTCCTGCTGGGGAGGGGTTGCTGTCGCGGTAGCAGTGTTGGTGGTGCTGCCAGGCGTGGCGTCCGCCTTGATGAGGGTGTACGTCGCGGTGAAGGTTGTGGACTCGCCCGGCGCGAGCTCCTTCACGGAGGCGGGAGAGATCGCGCTGAGCTCCCCCGTCCCGTCGAACTCACCCTCCGCAATCGACACGTCAGCCAGCGTGGTCGTCCCGGTATTGGTCACCGCGAAGGAGTACGTCAGCTCCTGACCAGCCTCGTAGGAGTCGAGGTCATCGGGCGAGACCGACTTCACCAGCACCAAGGCGGATACCGGATGCGTGGTGCACAGGTTGCTGTCGGCGGCGCAGGTTACCGGAGTCTGCTCATCGGCGGGCCGCAGGAAGTTCGTCAGCTGACGGTCGCCATCGCCAGGTGCAGAGACCTGAACCACGTAGGACACTGTCGCTTCTCCACCGGCGGGAATCGTCCCCTCGACAGTAAAACGTCCGTCAGCGACCTCTCCAACGGTCAGGTCACCGCCCTGCGTGACGGCTGGGGGCTGCGTGACGATGGCGTCGTCGAGCACCTTGGCAAGGTCGTCGACATAGCTGACCTCAGCCGGAGCGGTGCCATGGGCATTAGAGAAGGTCAGGCTGTAAGACACGGACTGGCCGGGAAGAACCGATGTTGTCGAGGCAGGGTCTGCGGCCTTGGAGACGACGAGCTCGGAGCACAGGCCACTGTCCTGCTTGGAGGTAGCTCCGTAGAGCGTGAGACTAGTCTGCGCGACGACGTCGGTCGTGATCGGCGACGTGGAGTGCTGCGTAGGAATTTCGTCGATCCGGATAATGTCGCCGTACCTGCCCGCGAGGTACACCTTTCCGCCGGTTTGTGCTGCTCCGTAGGAGGCAGGGACCGTCCCGACCTGCGTCACCTCATAGTGACGTGCAGGAGAGATACGGAAAACCGGATGCTCGGAACGAGTATGGTCAATACCGAGCGCAAGAATGTCGCCGTCGGGCAGGGTGAGGAAGTCACCTGCTGACCCGATCCCAGGAGGGAATGAAGCCTCGAAAGGAGCTGACTCACCCTTGACGGGATCGATGCGGTAGATCGTTGACGAGCGGGAGGCGCCTGCCAAGAGTGAGCCGTCTGGCAGTGGGCTCAACGAGTTCTACGCGAGACTTCCGTTCCATCCGCACGAAGACGAATCAGGTGGTGCGGATTGCCACTGGAATTGACGTAAATGTCGTCCGGTAAGCACGCGCGGACGGGCTCTGCCGCATGGGCCGGCGAGGAGCTGATCGCTCGAATCGGAGTCAGCAAGGTGACAGCTAACGCGAGAAGCACGAAGGCGGTCACCGCGACGAGGTGGGAAGGGACAACCCGACCGTCGCCCCACTGGGGCCGGAGAGTATTCATGATGTAGTCCTCAGGGAGTCAGAGCAAGGATTTCTCACCCTGGCATCGTCGTCGGGATCTACTCGACATATTCTCATCGAATAAGCACTTCATCACGATATGTCCGTAATAAGTGTCATTGGATCGCCCATTAAATGGCACTGTTGCCCGATTCTGCGGCGTCAGCCTCTGACGGGCTGATGACAGGAGCGCGTCTACGCGACCCCGCACTACTCCGCTGGGTGCAGCGAGGTGTCGGCCTCGGTCACGCGCCAGGCGTGGAACCGGACCGTCAGGCCGGCGCGGGTCGGCGCGCAGACGAGAGGCCCTGCAGCGACGTCGTCAGCCCGCTCAAAGGGGAGCACACGCAGCAGTGTCAGTGGCTCACCAACCACGCCACCACGGATCGTGACGGCGTCGTCCGTCCAGCTGGCACGGATACGGACGCGTTGACCGAGCCACTGTGGCACCTGGGCCAGAGACCAGTCGGAGCAGCCGTTCGTGACGACGGCGCCGGCGCTGAGCACGCCGTCGGAGTACTCCGTGGCGGCCTTGACCCAGCGTGAGGGCGAGCGGTGGATGAACAGGCCGGCCTGGTCGAACTGCTCGGAGAAGGTCGCGGTGTAGTCGACCTCGACGGCGGTGCCGTACTCAAAGGGAGCCAGCAGACCGTGCTCCGAGGCGTGGACGAAGCCGTAGGAGGTGGTCCGCCAGGCGTCCGAACCCTCGACGGCGGTGACCAGCAGGTCCTCCCCGTCACGACCCACCTCAGCCGGCTCATGGGTCCAGGTGCCCGCGTCCCATCGCACGTCCATGACTCTCCTTCGGGTACTGGCGAACGACAAGGCCCGGAACCACGTGACGTGGCTCCGGGCTTTTCGTCGGGCTGGCGGGATTTGAACCCACGACCCCTTGACCCCCAGTCAAGTGCGCTACCAAGCTGCGCCACAGCCCGTTGCCTCACGGACTGACTCCGCTCGGAACGAGTAGAACCCTAGCCCATGGGGACGCTGCACGGAAAATCCTGACACGGTGACCCCGCTCACCGCAGCCAGGTGCTGGCGGGGGACCCTAGCGTCGGCTACACCCCCTCGTTCCAGGCCGCCATCCCGCCTGCCGCGTTGGTCAGCCGCCCTGTGTACCCGGCATCGCGCAGCGCCTGGATCGCGCGCGCGGAGCGGACTCCCTTGGCGCACAGCACAACGGTCTGCCGGTCCGGGTCGAGCTCGTCCGCCCGCTGCACCACCTGGGCCAGCGGGATGTGCAGTGCTCCCGGGAAGGGATCGAGGGCGACCTCGACCGGCTCACGCACGTCGAGGACGGTGAGGTCCTGGCCGAGGACCTCACCCTCGGCCAGGCGCGCGCGCAGCCGCTCCGCGGTGATCTCCTCGCTCGCCGGCCCCTCCCCCGTGACACCGGTCTGGGAACGTGCGCCAGGAAGGCCGCAGAAGGCCTCGTAGTCGATGAGCGCTCGCACGGTCGGATCCTCACCGCACACCGGACAGCGGGGGTTCTTGCGCAGCGGCAGCTCCGCCGTCGTCGCCTGCCAGGCGTTGACCATCAGCATCCGGCCGATCAGCGGGCGGGCCCCTCCTACGACGAGCTTGATCGCCTCAGTCGCCTGCATCGTGCCGACGACTCCCGGCATCACGCCCAGCACGCCGCCCTGCGCGCACGAGGGGACGGAACCGGGGTCGGGCGGCACCGGGTGGACGCACCGGTAGCAGGGGCCGCGGCGCGCGTCGAAGACGCTCACCTGCCCGTCGGACCGGAAGACGGCGCCGTGGACGAGTGGCAGCCCCAGCATGACGCAGGCATCGTTGACGAGGTAGCGCGTGGGAAAGTTGTCCGTGCCGTCAACCACGACGTCCCACCCACGCATGATCTCCAGGGCGTTGTCGCTGCGCAGCAGCGTCTTGTAGGTGACGACCTCGACGTCCGGGTTGAGGGCCTCGACGGTCTGGCGTGCCGACTCGGTCTTGTCCTGGCCCACCCCGGCCGTGGTGTGCAGGACCTGACGCTGGAGGTTAGAGACCTCCACGACGTCGTCGTCCACGATACCGAGCCGTCCCACCCCGGCGGCAGCCAGGTAGAGCGCGGCCGGGGACCCGAGGGCACCGGCGCCGATGAGCAGGACCCGTGCCGCACGGATGCGCTGCTGGCCGAGGACCCCGACCTCCGGCACGAGAGCGTTGCGTGAGTACCGGAGCCTGTCCGTAGCCGTGAGCGGCCGCAGCCGACCGTCGGGGATGACGGACTCCCCGAGGTCGGCTGCGGTACGGTCGGCGGACACGGCGGCCTGTGCCTGGGCCCTCACGCGTCGCGTCGCTCGGCGCGGTAGCGGGCGATGAGCTGACGCGTCGAGGCGTCCTGAGCGGCCAGGACCTGCTCGTCGCCGCCCACGGCCGGGGCGATCTCAAGGGCAAGCTTCTTGCCCAGCTCCACGCCCCACTGGTCGAAGGAGTCGATGCCCCACACGATGCCCTCGGTGAAGGTGATGTGCTCGTACAGGGCGATGAGCTGACCCACCACCGAGGGGGTCAGCGCCGGGGCGAGGACCGAGGTCGTCGGACGGTTGCCGGCGAAGACGCGGGCCGGGACGATCGCCTCGGGCGTGCCCTCGGCACGGACCTCGTCCGCCGTCTTGCCGAAGGCGAGGGCCGCGGTCTGGGCCAGGTAGTTGGCCAGGAACAGCTCGTGGACGTCCTTGTCCCCGTCCTTGACGGGGTGGGCGGGGTTGGCCACGGCGATGAAGTCGGCCGGGACGAGCTCAGTACCCTGGTGGATGAGCTGGTAGAAGGCGTGCTGGCCGTTGGTGCCCGGCTCTCCCCAGAAGACCTCTCCGGTCTCGGTGGTCACGGGGCTGCCGTCCCAGCGTACGGACTTGCCGTTGGACTCCATGGTCAGCTGCTGGAGGTAGGCCGGGAAACGGTGCAGGTACTGGGCGTAGGGCAGCACGGCGTGCGTCGCGGCTCTGAAGAAGTTGCGGTACCACACGTTGAGCAGGCCCATGAGCATGGGGACGTTCTCGGCCGGCGCCTTGGTGGCGAAGTGCTTGTCCACCTTGTGGAACCCGTCCAGGAGCTCGGCGAAGGCCTCAGGGCCCACGGTCACGGCCAGCACCGTGCCGACGGCGGAGTCCACCGAGTAGCGTCCGCCTACCCAGCTCCAGAAGCCGAAGGCGTTGACCGGGTCGATGCCGAAGGCCTCGACCTTGTCCAGGGCGGTGGAGACGGCGACGAAGTGCTTGGCGATCGCGCCCTCAGTCGGCACGCCCTTCGCCTCCAGGGCGCCCAGGAACCAGTCGCGGGCCATGCGGGCGTTGGTCAGGGTCTCCAGGGTGGTGAAGGTCTTGGAGGCGATGATGAACAGCGTCGTCTCGGGGTCGAGGTCCTTGACCTTCTCCGCGCAGTCGTTGGGGTCGATGTTGGAGATGAAGCGGGCCGACAGCCCGTCCTGGACGTAGGGCCTGAGAGCCTCGTAGACCATGACCGGTCCCAGGTCCGAGCCGCCGATACCGATGTTGACCACCGTCTCGATGCGCTTACCGGTCACGCCGGTCCACTCCCCCGACCTCACGCGGCGGGCGAAGGCGTAGACCTTCTCCAGCGTGGCGTGCACGTCGGCGACGACGTCCTGACCGTCCACCGTGAGCGAGTCGGTTGCCGGCCGGCGCAGGGCCGTGTGCAGGACCGCGCGGTCCTCGGTGACGTTGATGTGCTCCCCGGCGTACATGGCGTCGCGCCGACCGGGCACGTCCACCTGCTCCGCCAGCGCCACGAGGGCGTCGCGGACCTCGTCGGTCAGGAGGTTCTTGGACAGGTCGACGAAGAGGTCGCCGAGCTCGTAGGAGAAGCGCTCGGCACGCTCCGGGTCGGAGGCGAACCAGGTCCGCAGGTCGGGCTCGAGCTCCTGGTGGAGCCGGGTGAGGGTCGCCCAGGCGGGCGTGGTCGTGGCGTCAACTGGCTTGAGCATGCCCCCAGTCTAGGGCGCGACGCCACCCGCCTCACCTTCGCCCCTCTACGCGGGCTGCGCGGCTCAGCGCCGCCGCTGACGCTTCTCTCGCACACGCACGCCGATCTGGATCGGCGAGCCGACGAAGCCGAATTCCTCGCGCAGTCGGCGCTCGATGAAGCGGCGGTAGCCGGCGTCGAGGAAGCCGGTGGTGAAGATGACGATGCGCGGTGGCGCGGTCTGCACCTGGGTGGCGAAGAGGATGCGCGGCTGCTTGCCCCCTCGTAGGGGGTGTGGCGTCGCGGACTGGAGCTCACCGAGGAAGGCGTTGAGACGGCCGGTGGGGATACGGGTGGTCCAGCCCTCCAGGGCCGCGTCCAGCGCGCGCACGAGCCGGTTGGTGTGCCAGCCTGTGCGGGCCGCCAGGTTGATGTGAGGAGCCCAGGCGACGTGCGCCAGGTCGTGCTCGGTCTCCCAGGTGAGCATCTTCTGACGCTCCTCGTCCACCAGGTCCCACTTGTTGTTGACCAGGACGAGGGCGCGTCCGGCGTCGACCACCTGCTGGATGACGCGTACGTCCTGCTCGCTGACGGGTTCGGAGGCGTCCAGGAGGACGACGGCGACCTCCGCCTTCTCGATCGCGCCCTGGGTGCGCAGCACCGCGTAGTAGTCCGCGCCCCGCGACTGCTTGACGCGACGGCGGATGCCGGCGGTGTCGATAAAGAGCCACTGGCGTCCGTCCAGCTCGATGACCTCGTCGACCGGGTCACGGGTCGTACCGGCCAGCTCGTTGACGACCACTCGCTGGGAGCCTGCGATGGCGTTGAGCAGGCTCGACTTGCCGACGTTAGGCCGTCCCACCAGCGCGATACGGTTCAGGCTCCCGTGCTCGGGCGAGGGACCAGCCACCGCCGAGACCTCGGGGAGGATAGCCATCGCGGCGTCGAGCACCTCGCCTGAGCCGCGCCCGTGGAGGGCGGAGACGGGGTAGGGCTCGCCCAGGCCGAGGTTCCACAGCGCGGCGGCGTCGCCCTCCTGGGCCGCCGAGTCGACCTTGTTGGCGGCCAGGACCACGGGCTTGCCCGAGCGGCGCAGCATCTTGACCACGCTCGCGTCGGTAGCGGTGATACCGACCTGGGCGTCGACGACGAGGACGACGGCGTCAGCCAGCTCGACAGCGACCTCGGCCTGGGTGGCCACGGCCTCGTCCAGGCCCTTGACGTCCAGCTCCCAGCCTCCGGTGTCCACGATCGTGAAGCGGCGTCCTGCCCACTCAGCCGGGTAGGACACGCGGTCACGCGTGACCCCAGGGGTGTCCTGGACGACGGCGACACGTCGACCGAGTACACGGTTGACGAGCGTGGACTTGCCGACGTTAGGCCGTCCCACGACGGCGAGTACCGGCAGCCCGGCCTCGAGCCCGCCCTCGGCCTCTGGCACCTCCTGCGAGTCGAGGAGCGCCAGGTCCTCCTCGTCCAGCTCGTAGTCCTCCAGCCCGGCCCGCAGCGCCGCGGCCCGCAGGTCCTCCTCGGCGTCCCTGGCCGCAGCCGCGTCCAGGGCCTGCTCGACGAGGTCGATGACGTGCTCCACGGACTCCTCAAGCGTCATGTCGCTGGTATCGACCAGCGTGACGCCCTCGGGAGCTGTGAGGAACTGGGAGACGGTGGCGTCGTCGCGGTCACGGCGCACCACCTGGTCACGCAGAGCGGCGGCGTCCACCGCCTTTCCTGCCGCCTCCAGGTCGGCGGCCCGGCGAGCGAGGCGTGCCTCCTCGCTGGCGGTGACGAGCAGGCGCACGTCAGCGTCTGGCGCGATGACCGTGGTGATGTCACGACCCTCGGCCACGATGCCGGCACCGGCCGAGAAGGACGAGGCGTCCCCGACGGCCTCGGCGTGGATGATCTCGCGCTGGAGGCGGGCCAGCTCGGCGCGCACCTCCAGGTTCGTGGCCACGGTAGACACGACGGTGGCGATGTGCGGATCACGGACGGCCTGGCTGACGTCCACGCCGTCGCACACGATACCGGGCACCTGCGGGTCCAGCCCCATGTCCAGCGGCATGGTCTCCACGGCCCTGGCGACCGCCTGGGAGTCAGCGAGGTCGACGCCGCTGCGCTCGCACCACCAGGCAGCGGCGCGGTACATGGCGCCTGTGTCGAGATAGGCCAGTCCTAGCTCGGCAGCGACGCGCCTGGAGACGGTCGACTTGCCCGAGCCGCTCGGCCCGTCGATGGCGACGACGATTCCCATACCTGCCTCCTTCACCCGGCCCCGGGCCAGGAGGCCAGGGCGGTCGCGGTCATAGTCCGGAACAAGACTGCCACGAAGGCGCACCTAGAGCCGAACGACCCGCCACCCGCCGGCATCCAGGGCCTCCTCCAGCGGCTGGGCCGCCGCAGGCGATACGGAGAGCATGGCGATACCGGCGGACTGGCCTGCCGAGTGCTCCATGGCGAAGTCCTCGATGTTGACCCCGGCCCCCCCGACGTCGGAGAAGAGCCGTCCGAGGGAACCGGCGGTGTCAGGGACGAGGACCTGCACCTCGGCGTACCGCCTGGGCGCTCCTCCGTGCTTGCCCGGGATCCGTGCCTGCCCGGTGTTTCCTCGCCCCATGACGTCCGTGATGGCACCGACGGCACCCGGCGCGATCGCCTCGGCCCGGCCGGCAGCGGTGTAGCCCGGTGAGTCCGGGTCAACGGCGGCCGGAGCGATCCCGGCGATCAGGCTGTCAAGGTCCTGACGCACCGCTTGGAGCAGACCGAGGACGGGCCCCGCGTTGCCCACGAGGATGGCTGACCACAGCCGTGGGTCGGAGGCCGCGATGCGCGTGGTGTCCCGCAGGCCCTGCCCGGCCAGCGCCAGGGCGGACTCGGGCAGCTCCTCCAGCCGGGCAGCCAACAGCGAGGAGACGAGCTGGGGCACGTGGCTGACAGCCGCGACAGCGGCGTCATGCTCAGCCGCGGCCATCCGCAACGGGGTCGCACCGACGTCGACGGCGAGGTTCCGCACCATGAGCTCAGCCTCCGCGCTCGCCCCGTCGGCCACGATGACCCAGGGACGTCCCACGAACAGGTCAGAGTCGGCGGCTCCGGCTCCGGAACGCTCGCGACCGGCCATCGGGTGGCTGCCGACGTAGCGGCGAGACGCCTCCCCGGCGTGAGCGTGCACCTCTGCGACGACCCTCTGCTTGACGCTGGCGACGTCGGTGACGACGGCGTCAGGGAACGCCTCCAGGTGTGCGAGCACGACGCCGGCGGCCACGTCCGGGGGCGTGGCGACGACGACGAGACGCGGCTGGGGACTGGTGTCCTCACGTACGTGACCGGCTCCCATGTCACGGGCCAGGGCCAGGGAGGTCGGGCTCGTGTCAGACAGCTGGACCTGGACCCCTGAGGCAGCCAGGGCCAGCGCGAGCGAGGTGCCCAGCAGACCGGTCCCGACGACGAGCACAGGGCCCTGTGTGGCGACCGTGCCGTGCGGGTTGGTCGGCGGGTTGGTCGACACAGTCGTCACAGACCTACCTCCTGCTGCAGCGCCGCGATCTCCTCACCCGTGAGCAGGCGCATCTGCCCCGGGCGCAGCCCGCCGATGCCCAGAGGGCCTAGCCGGGTACGGGCCAGACGCGTCACCGGGTGGCCGACGGCGTCGAGCATGCGACGCACGATCCGGTTCCGGCCTGAGTGCAAGGTGATCTCCACGATCGATCCTGCAGGTCCGGAGTCCTTGACCACGACGCGGTCGGCCTGGACCAGACCGTCCTCCAGCTCGATACCTTGCCTGAGCCTGCGAGGGACCCAGCTCTCCACCTGGCCCTCGACGATGGCGACGTAGGTCTTGGAGGTCTCGAAGCTCGGGTGCATGAGGCGGTGGGCGAGCTCGCCGTCGTTCGACAGCAGCAGCAGCCCCTCGGTCTCTGTGTCGAGCCGACCCACGTGAACCAGCCGGACCGCCTCAGGGTGCTCCAGCTCCTCACGGTGCTCGCTGACGAACTGAGCGCCCAGCTCGGCCACGGTCGGCCGTCCCTGAGGATCGTCCATGGTCGTGACGACCCCGGCCGGCTTGTGCAGGAGCACGGTGATGACGTCAGGGTTCGTCAGCACCCGTGAGCCGTCCACCCGAATCTCCTGACGGGTGGGGTCGACCCGTACCCCAGGCTCTGTCACCACGACCCCGTCCACACTCACGCGTCCGGCGGAGATAAGGTCCTCGCAGGCCCGGCGCGACGCCACACCAGCATGAGCGAGCACCTTCTGCAGACGCTCGCCCGAGGCCACGTGGGGGTCCTCCTCTCCCCCGCGCCCGGCTCGCTCGCGCGCGGCCACCAGACGGGCCTCCTCGTCCTCGTCGAGGGCCTCGGCGTCGAAGGCTGCCAGGAGCTCAGCGTCAGCGTCGTCGTCCAGCTCCTCCAGGTCGTCAGGGTCGTAGAACTCCTCGCTGCCGAGGTCTCCCAGCGGCAGCGAGGCGACGGGGTGGGTGTCGTGGCTCAACGGTTGCTCCTCTCGGCGGCCTCGTCCTCGATCTCGGCCAGCGCGGTGGTGTCTGGAAGGTAGGGGGCCAGGGGCGCCAGCTCGTCGAGGGAGTCGATGCCCAGGTACTCCAGGAACTGGGTGGTGGTGCGGTACAGCAGCGCCCCGGAGGGCTCGCAGCCGGCCTCCTCGATGAGACCGCGCGCGTGCAGCGTGCGCACGACGCCGTCGACGTTCACGCCGCGGATCGAGGCCACGCGCCCGCGCGTGACGGGCTGACGGTAGGCGATGACGGCCAGGGTCTCCAGCGCGGCCTGGGACAGGCGCCAGGTGGCTCCACCGATGACGAAGCGCTGGACGAGGTCGTCAAACTGCGCGGCCGAGGCAAGTCTCCAGCCTCCGCCGCTGCGACGCAGGACGAAGCCACGTGCCGGAAGGCCCTGCTCACCCGCGTACTCAGCAGCAAGTGAGACCAGGACGCCTTCAGCCTCGGTCTCGCTCACGCCGAGCGCCTCCGCCAGGCCGGTGGCCGTGACGGGCTCGTCGGCCACGATGAGGATCGCCTCGGCCGCCGCGCGCAGCTCGGGCTCCGGCACGGCCGAGATCTCTGCCTGCTGGGAACGCGGCTCGTTCATGCGAACTCCTCCTCGACGTCAGGAGCCATGATGCCAGCCAGGCTGTCCGCGGTACCGGTCCAGGTCACCGTGATCTCCTCCATCGCCTCGTGCTGGACAAGGTCGACGCTGCCCTCGCGGTGGAGGATGAGCACGGCGAGGAAGCGGGCGACGACGACGGCCGTCCGGTCGGCGTCCTGGATGAGCTCGGTGAAGGTGAGGCGGCCGTGGCCCCTCAGTCGCAGGGCGATGAGGCTGATCTGCTCCCCGACCGGCACCCGCTCGTGCAGGTGGACGGTCTGGACGCCAGGATCAGCCGGGCGTGAGAAGGCGGTGGCGGCGATACGGGCCAGGTCCTGCGGGCTCAGGGAGCCTACGAGCCGCGGAAGCAGCGCGGCCAGCTGCGGTGGCAGCCCGACGACTCTGGGGTGGCAGCGCGCCGCGGTCTCGGCCTGCGTCCGGAAGGCGGCGGCGGCCTCCTTGTAGGCGCGGTACTGCAGCAGCCGGGCGAACAACAGGTCGCGGGCCTCCAGCAGCTCCAGGTCCTCGTTGTCCGGGTCGTCGTCATGAGGCAGGAGCCTGTAGGCCTTGAGCGCCAGCAGCGTGGAGGCGACCACGAGGAACTCGCTGGCGTGCCCGAGGTCCCAGTCGGAGCGCATGTGCGCGATGAACTCGTCAGTCACCTCAGCCAGGGCCAGCTCGGTGACGTCCAGACGCTGACGTGCGATGAGGGTGAGCAGCAGGTCGAAGGGGCCCTCGAACTGAGGCAGAGCGACGTTGAAACCGGGCACGCGGGCAGGGCCTGCGGACTGCTCACTGTCCCTGCCAGCGTGCTGCCCGCCACCGGCTCCGAGGTGCTCAGGCGACATCGCCGCGGGCGATGACCTCTCGTGCCAGTCGCCGGTAGGCCTCAGCGCCGGCGTGGGCGGGAGCGTAGGAGGTGATCGGCTCAGCGGCCACAGAGGCGTCGGGGAACTTGATGGTGCGCCGGATCTGGGTGTCAAAGAGCTGGTCGCCAAAGGCCTCGGACAGCCGCTCCAGCACCTCACGCGAGTGCAGGGTCCGTGGGTCCACCATCGTGGCCAGGATGCCGTCGACCTGCAGGCGGGGGTTGAGACGGTCGCGCACGCGGTCGACGGTCTCGATCAGCAGCGCGACGCCGCGCAGCGCGAAGAACTCGGTCTCCAGAGGGATGATGACTCCGTGGGAGGCCGTCAGCGCGTTGATGGTGAGCAGCCCCAGTGAGGGCTGGCAGTCCACGAGGATGACGTCGTACTCGTCCAGGACCGGCCGCAGCACGCGGGCCAGCGCCTGCTCCCTGGCGACCTCGCCCACCAGCTGGACCTCTGCGGCCGACAGGTCGATGTTGGCCGGGACGATGTCCAGCCCGGGGGTGGAGGTGTGGTGGATGACCGGACGTACGTCAGGACGGGCGGCCACGAGGAGGTCGTAGATCGTGGTGTCCAGCTCGTGGGCGTTGATGCCCAGGCCTGCGCTGGCCGCACCCTGGGGGTCGAAGTCGACGATGAGGACGCGCCGGCCGTACTCGGCCAGGGCCGCGCCCAGGTTGATCGTCGTCGTCGTCTTGCCGACGCCGCCCTTCTGGTTGCACATGGAGATGACGCGAGCCGGACCGTGCGTGGTCAGCGGAGCAGGCTGGGCAAAGACCTTCTCCTCCGCCTGCTCGGGAGCAGGAAGGTCAATGAGCCCTGGCTGGCTGCGCTGGGCGTGTCGCTGGTCGGAGCTACTCACGGGAGACACCTTATCCGAGATCATCCCCGGGCACGGGGGTGGCTGGTGACGTAGACCTCGCGCAGGTGCTCGACGGTGACCTTGGTGTAGATCTGGGTCGTGGTCACCGAGGCGTGACCGAGCATCTCCTGGACCACGCGCACGTCCGCTCCCCCGGCCAGCAGGTGCGTGGCGAAGGAGTGGCGCAGGGTGTGCGGTGAGACGTGCTTGTCCGCCCCCAGGCCCGCCCGAGCGCTGGCCTGACGCAGCACGCCCCAGGCCGACTGGCGTGAGAGAGGACGACCCAGGGTGTTGAGGAAGACCTCAGGGGCTCCCCGGCCCTTGGCGGCCAGCAGGGGACGGCCCCGGACCAGGTAGGCGTCCAGCGCGTCCCAGGCGTACTGACCGACCGGGACGATCCGTTCCTTACGGCCCTTGCCGAACAGGCGGATGCACCCGGAGTCGCGGTCCAGGTCGTCGATGACCAGGCCGACGGCCTCAGAGATCCGGGCGCCCGTGGCGTACAGCAGCTCCAGCAGGGCGCGGTCACGCAGGCTCAGCGCCGAGTCGTCGGTGCTGGCTGCCTCCAGCAGGGCCTGGACCTCGTCCACGGACAGGGCCTTGGGCAGGCGCCTGCCGACCTGCGGGGGGTGCACGGCAGCCGAGGGGTCCTGGCTCGCACGACCCTCGTCACGAAGGAACCTGTGCCAGCCGCGTACGGCGGTCACGGTCCGTGAGGCCGACGACGCAGCCAGCGCCCGCCCGCCGTCCTCCCCGGTACGGATAGCCTCCAGGAAGGCCGCGACGTCAGCCTCGACCACCTGTGCGGCGTCGCTTATCCCTCGTGAGAGGAGAAAACGGCAGTAGCGCGAGAGGTCACGCTCGTAGGCAGCCAGCGTGTGGGGGCTCAGTCCCCGCTCGACCCTCAGGTGAGCCAGGTAGGTGCGGCGGGCTCGCTCCAGCTCCTGCGCCGGGTCAGCCGAACTTGACAACGAGTCCCAGGCCCACGATCACCAGGGTCCACACGATCGCCACGCCCACCGTGATGCGGTTGAGGTTGCGCTCAGCCACGCCCGAGGTGCCGGCCGAGGAGGTGATGCCTCCGCCGAACATGTCTGACAGGCCGCCTCCCTTGCCCTTGTGCATGAGGATGGTCATGATGAGGAAGAAGCTGGAGAGGACGAGGAGCACCTCGAGAGCGATCTTCAGGATGTCCATGCGTCATTCCTTCGCTGTGTGGAAGCCGTGTCGTGCGGTCGGCGACCGCCAGTGCCTGACCATACCTGAAAGAAGCGCCGAGACCCTGTCACCTTCCTGCGAAGGTGACAGGGCCTCGGTCACGCCGTTGAGGGGTTCGGCCTCGCGGCTCGGTGCCCTCTCAACCTCGGTCAGGCGTAGAAGCGAGCCATTGCCGCGAAGGAGTCCGCCTTGAGCGAGGCGCCGCCGACCAGCGCGCCGTCGACGTCGGCCTGAGCCATGAGCTCCTTGATGTTGCCCGGCTTGGCGGAGCCGCCGTACAGGACGCGGGTGGCGTCGGCGGTGGCGTCGCCGTAGTCAGCGCGCAGGGCCTCACGGATCCCGCCGCAGACCTCCTGGGCGTCCTCGGCGGTCGCGGTCTCACCGGTGCCGATGGCCCAGATGGGCTCGTACGCGATGACGATCTTGGCGACGTCCTCAGCGCTCCAGCCCTCCAGGGCGGCGCGGATCTGGCCGAGCACGAACTCGACGTGGGTACCGGCCTTGCGGATCTCCAGCGCCTCGCCGCAGCACAGGATGGGAGTCATGCCGGCGTCGAGGACCTTGCGGGCCTTGGCGCCTACGAGGGCGTCGGACTCGCCGTGGTACTCGCGGCGCTCGGAGTGACCCATGACCACGTAGCTGCAGCCGAGCTTGGTGAGCATGGCGGTGGAGATCTCACCGGTGTAGGCGCCGTTGTCGTGGATCGACACGTCCTGGGCGCCGTACTTGACGTCCAGGCCGTCGGCCTCGACGACGGTCTGGACGGTACGGATGTCGGTGAAGGGAGGGATGACCAGGACCTCGCACGTGGCGTAGTCGTGGCCGGCGTCCTTCAGCTCCATGGCCAGGCCCTGGACGAGGTGGTTGGCCTCGAGATGGTCGAGGTTCATCTTCCAGTTGCCCGCCATCAGCGGGGTGCGGTTGCTCATGTGTATTCAGCCTTCCAAAACGGAGATTCCGGGCAGGGTCTTGCCCTCGAGGAGCTCGAGGGAGGCACCGCCACCGGTTGAGATGTGGGAGAAGGTGGACTCGTCGAAGCCGAGCGTACGCACGGCGGCAGCGGAGTCACCGCCACCGATGACGCTGAAGGCCTCGGAGCCGGAGATGGCCTGGGCCACGGCCTTGGTCCCGGAGGCGAAGGCCGGGAACTCAAAGACGCCCATGGGGCCGTTCCACACCACGGTCCTGGACGTGGCGATGGCCTCGGCGTACAGGGCCTGGGTCTTGGGTCCGACGTCCAGGCCCATCTGGTCGGCCGGGATCGAGTCGGCGTCGACGACCGTGGCAG